>CAWHRT010000015.1:0-204059 GCA_963831845.1 uncultured Solirubrobacterales bacterium
CGAGCGCAGGGCAACGGGGCCATCCACGTGCTCGAGCACGCCTGTTTCTTTGCCGTAGGCACGCTCTACTGGTGGCACGTGCTGTCGCCGATCCGCAGCCGCAAGCGCCTGACGGGGCTCGGCTCCGTGGCCTACATGACCGGCGGCAAGCTCCTCGTCGGCCTGCTCGGGATCGTCCTCGCGTTCGCCCCCGATGTGATCTATCCGTTCTACGCCCACAAGCCCCACTACTGGGGCCTGACCCCGCTCGAGGACCAATCGCTGGCCGGCCTGGCGATGGCGCTCGAGCAATCGATCGTGATGGGCATCGCCCTCGTCTGGCTGTTTGTGAAGATGCTCATCGAGTCCGAACGCGAGCAACAGCGCCAGGAGCGCTACGAGGTCGTCTGAGCGCCGCCCCGGGAGGCAGGCGCGCTTCGCGCAACTGCCTCCGGGGTGGCATCTCAGACTCCAGCCTTGGTCAGGCTGTTAGCACTTGGCCGAACCGTTGACCGTCGAGGTCTGGCGGTCGTGACCGTTCGTCGTCGCGGTGTAGGTGATCGACCACGGCCGCTTGCCCTTCTGGCAGCCGACCGAGACGGTGTTGAACTGCGTCTTGCCCTCGACCTTGATCGAGACCTTCGACCAGTTCAGGGTCTCGTGGATCAGCGAAGCCCAGAAGTTGGTCTGGTGCGCAACCTGGGTCGAGATATCAGCGGGCAGGGGGATGTTCGTGACCTGGAACTTGCCCTGCTGGCTGACCGTGCCGGGGTATGGCGCGGTCGCGCCGGTGGTCAGGCCGGCGCACTGAATCGCCGACTTCGTGGTGAAGAAGAACCACAGCTTGTTGTGACCCGCGTTGAACACGTCGAGGTCCGGGTTGCAGGGTGTGCGGCCATTCGGGCCCTGCGCGAGCGATAGCGTCGGGTTGCCGAGCAGCGAATTGACGTGGCCGGTGGCGAACTTCGACGCCTTCGGGCAGAACTTGTCCGACTTCTTAATGACCATCTTCGCTGCGCTGCAGGTCGGGAACTGCTTGGCGTTGGACTTCAGCCCGTAGATCTTGACCTTGATGTTGACGAGCACCGCAGCGGCCTTGCTGGGGTCGTTGTTCTTCGCGTTCAGCGTCTGCTTGTAGCTGATGCCAACTGGCTTCTTGCTACTGCCGGCGCCCTTCGAGAACGACTGGCTGGTACCGGAGTAGTTGTTGGCAGCAGTAGCTCCGTACGCCGCCGTCGCCCCGACGGCGAGCATGCACAACGCCGTCAAGATGATTATTTTCCGTCTCAAGTCACTCTCCTTTGGGTGTGGGACGGTTTATCTGGTTCTGCGAGCAGCGCCGGCCGTGCTCATGGCAGTGCTTTGAGTCTTGGGAACGCTTGGTGCTGCCCCGTTGTCTGAACACCAAGCGGGTTCTGTCCCTTGCATGGTGGCCCTCCAGGCGTCTTGGTGTAGTAGACGTTCTGGAGGATCGGCACGAGGTTAGCGGGTACCGTCGGCCCAATCGTCGGCTGGGGGTTCGAGGTGCATAGGTAGCCCCCGAAAACCCGCAAACCATTCAAAAGTTGCTGATAACCGCCCGGGGCCATGTACGGATTCCCCCGGTTGCTCTCCAACCGCAGCGGATATCCGGACAAGGCCTCCGGGTTGACCGGATTAGAAATCCGGAGGTAGTGCAGAAGCTTGGTCTGCGTGATGTTCTGCGATGTGGCCTCCGTGTTCGCGGTGCTGTTGGCGAAGAACGCGGCAAGCTCGCGCCGGTAGGTGTTGATGTAGTTGAAGATCGGGACGAAGTTGCCGAGGTAGGGCTTCAGCCGCGTGAGCCAGGGGACGCTCGCGTCCAGGAACTCCTCGAACGCCGGCACGCCCGCTTTGGATGCCGCGGTGAGCGGGACCAGGTTCTCGAGCAGCGTCTGCAGCTCGGGCGCCAGTATGACGGTCTGCTTCAGCGTCGGGTTCAGCTGCTTGGCGGCCGGCCGCAGCTCGTTGATCAGTGGGTTGGCCACCCTCGCGAACTCGTGTACGCGCTGCACCGTTTCGCGGGTGGCAACCGTGAACGCCGGGAACGCCTTGATCGCGGCGGCCAGCTCCTGATTTCGCGCGGCGGTGGAGGCAAACACGGCGTTCGAGTTACGGATCAGGCCCTGGAGCTGCGTCGGCGACTGGGCCAGCGCCCCGAACACCTTGCCCCCGTCGCTCAGCAGCGCGCTGGTGGCCGCGTCGTCACGGTTGAGCACATTGAGCACGGCCTCGACGTTGGTGGCGAACGGGTACAGCTGTCCGATCGCCGCGTTGAACTGCTGTCCGCGGTTGGTCAGCGCCTGGCCGCCCTGCTGCAGCCAGATCGAGAACGCCCGCCGGGTCGCGGGGTCGAACGTCGACAGGATCTGGTCCAGCTGCACGGTCGGAGCGATCTGGGCACGCGGGATGGTCCCGCCGTCGGGGATCTTCGGTCCGGTTTGCGATCCCGGCGTGAGCTCCACGTAGGTCTCCCCCAGCAGCGACTTCTGGCGCAGGATCGCCCGCGTGTCGGTGGGCCGGGGGGCGTAGGCGTTGTCGAGCTGCATGACGGCCTTGGTCAGGCCCGTGTGGCGGTCGAGCGACACCGACACGATCTTGCCGACGCTCACGCCGGAGATCCGGACGTCTGACTGCTGGGCCAGCTGCACCGCTCCGCTGAACTGGGCGTTCAACCGGTATCCCTGGGCGGCGAGCGGGATCGACCCACCGAATGAGATCCACAGAAACAGCAGCAGCCCCACGCACGAGCCCGCGAATGCGACCATCATCAGAATCCGAGAGGGGCTGGGGGCTTGCTTGTTCAAGGCAGGATCACCGAGGGGCAGAACGCGCCGCCGATCTTGCTCCAGTCCGGGGCGTTGAGCAGCGCCAGCAGCGGCTTCAGCGCCGGGTTGGAGTTAGCCAGCCCGACCTCGAACAGCTGCAGCTCTCCACAGGTGCCCATGAACAGCCCGCGGACCATCGAGCCGTGCGCGTCCTGAAGGTTCGTGAGCGACTGGGCGATGTGGCTCAGCCATGAACCCCAGAACAGGTACCCCTGCTCCGAGCCGTGCGGCTGGTAGGCCAGCGTGTTGAACAGCGAGTTCAGCACCGACACCGACCGGGTCAGCGGCGGCGTGGCCACGCGCAGCTTCGCTGCCGCCGGCGCGAGCGCCTTGGCCACCGGCTGCACCGCCACCGAATACGGCCGCAACTGGTTCTTGATCACCGGCGTGGTTGCCTTGAACAGCGACGTGCTGGCCGACAGGGCCGGTCCGAACGCGTGCGCGAACGGCAGCAACGCGTTCAGCGTCGGCGTGCTCGCATTCGCGAACGCCTGGACCTTGCCCAGCGTCCGGGTGGTCTGCTGCAACGTCCCCGGGAGCAGCGTCAGCGCCTGCTCGAGGTTCTGGTCCTGCGAGGAGATCGCGGCGAAGTTCTGGTTGGACGAGTTGATCAACGAGGTCAGCGTTCCGTCGACTCCTCCGAGCGCCTGAGAGACCTCCTGCAGGTTGTGGATCGAACTGCGGATGTTCTTGGTCCGCTGTGCCAGCAGCGAGGTGAACCGCTTCGTGTCCCGGTTGAGCGGCGCGAACCGCTTGAACGTTCCGGTCAGATCGGAGACCGCTCTCGTGCTCGGCGCCGCGCCGCTGGCGTTGCCGTCGTGGAACAGCTGCGCGCCGCCGCCGAGCAGCAGCACCAGGTAGTTGCGCGTATCGGCGTCCAGCGACGCCAGGATCTCCTCGACGTTGACGTCGGGCGCGGTGTTCGCGACCGGGAGCGTGCCGCCGTCGGGGACGCTGCCGGCATCCGCGGTCCCGGGGTCGAGCGACAGGTACATGTCCTTGAGCGGCGTGCGCGGGCGCAGCAGCACGGTCGCGTTGCGGTAGATCGGCTTGTACTTCTTGTAGATATTCATCGTCACCACCGCGCGCCCGTCCTCGAGGTCGACCGCGCCGACCTGTCCGACCTGCACGCCGGCGACGTCGACCGACTGGCCCTGGCCTGAGGTGACCGCGGCTGCGCTGGCGAACTGCGCCTTGACCGTGTAGTAGCTCTTGCCGAGCGTGAACGCCGGCTGGTGGTCGAGGATGTAGACGACCACGACGAGGGCCAACACGACCAACGCGAGGATCGCGATGAAATCCTGGCGGTGGATCGCGATCGCGCGCTTCACGAACCCGGCCCCGTCTTCACCCGGTTGAGGTCCGGGCGGGCATTCTTGTAGCAGGCCACGTCGCGCCGAACCGGTGGCGGGGTGCTGGCGAACGCGGGCCGGGTCCCGAGCACCGGCAGCACCGCGTTGCCGTATGCGGGGCCGCCGCCCGGTAGCGACGGGGTCGCCACCCGGTTGTCGCCGCCGCCGGCGTTGGCGCGGACGTAGCGGCCGTTGCCGTCGAAGTTCTGGGCCGCGCCGGCGAGGCCCACGGCGGTCTGGAACAGCTCGCGGTAGACCGGTTGGCCGGTGCCGATCGGCGGGTCGGCGATCACCTCGTTGCCGGTGGGCACGATGTTGTGGTCAAAGCAGCGGGTGAGCAGATCGGCCTGCTTGAGCAGCGCCTCGGTGGGTGCGATCGTGGCGCCCGTGTTCTGGATCGCCGGCGTCAGATAGCGGACCAGGCCGCCCAACTCCTGCGGCGACATCAGCAGCGTCCCCTGCGCCAGCCACGGCAGGCCCGCGGTGATCGCCGGGCCGAGCTCCGAGATACCCGGCGTCAGCGCCCGGGCGAACGCCTTGGTGGGGCCGAACGAGCGGTCGAGCGCTGTGTCGGAGGACTCGGCGCGGGTCAGGAACGGGGGCAGCAACGCGATCGTCTGGCTGAGCTCGTGCTGGCGGGCCGAAAGCGCTGCCATCGTGGCGTTGAACGTCGTCACGAAGCTCGACAGCTGATCGCCACTGGCCGCCAGCGCCTTGAACACCTCGGCGTTGCCCTTAACGACCCCGGAGAGGTCGTGAGGTGTGACCCCGAGCAGTGCCTCGTTGACGATCGCCGACGCCTTGAACGCGTCGGGCGAGTACTGCAGCGACTTGTTCAGCGCCTGGCCACCGGTGAGCCCCCGGACGATCGGGTCCTGGGTGGCGTCCTGCGCGGCGGTGGGCTGGTCGTTCAGCGATGCGCCGAAGCCGCGCAACAGCGTCTCGAGGTTCGTCCGCGTGTCGGAGTTCAGCGAGGACAGCACGCGATCGAGCTGGACCGGGCCGGCCGTCTGCCCCACCGGGAGCGTCGAGCCCGACTTGAGATGCGGCGCGGACGGCGTACCCGGCTGCAAGTCGACGTAGAAGTTGCCCTCGAGGAAGATCCGCGGCCGGATCTTCATCGTCGCGTTGGCGTGGATCGGCAAGCCGTTGGAGTTGATGCTCATCGTGATCAGGCCGGCCTGCGAGGAGGAGCCGCCGATGTGCTTGACCGACGTCACCTCGCCGACGTCGACGCCCGCGATCCGCACCGGCGAGGGGATGTGCAGCTGCGTTTCGGACGTGACCACCGCCTTGAGCTGGTACGGCGTGCCCGCGAACGGCGAGGAGCCGCCGAACACGAAGTAACAGGCGATGACGATCACCGCGATCCCGATCACGCCGGCGGCGAACTTGGAGATGCGCGAGCGCCGGCGTCTCACTGCTTTGGCCTCGTCGTCTTCTCGGTGCGGGTGCCGAGCTTGCCGGGCGGGTTGCCGATCAGATAGCCGGGGGTGTAGGGCTCGTTGCCCGCCGCGCACTCCCGCGGCTGCCCGGGGCTGGCCGTGTACGGGTACGGGTTGACGTGCAGCGGGCCGCTCTCGCCGTTGTTGCCCGAGGCGCTGCTGGCCGGCACCTCCTTCAGGTACGGCTTGCTCGAAGGCACGGCCTCGCCGCCGAGCACGTCGTCGATCACGACCACGTTGAAGCGCAGCGCGGTGCCGTTGCCGAACTTCTCAGACAGCAGGCTGCCGGTGTTGCGCAGGAACAGCGACACGTAGTTGCAGGTCGACTGAACCGGGGTCAGGAAGGCCAGCGGCGACCGCAGGCTCTGGACGGTCAGCGTGAGGCGGTCCAGGCCCTGGTTGACCGCCGGTGTCTGCGCGTAGCGCCCGAGCCGCTTGGACAGGCTGGTCAGCCGGGCGTCGAGCGCCTTGGTCGGAGGCAGCGTCTGGGTCCCGGTGGCGAATGCGTCGGCGAGCACCGGCGCGCTCTGCTTCAACGTGGCGAACCCGGGCCGCAGCTCCTTGAACAGCCCGGCAGTGTTCAGCAGGAACGCCTGCTCGGCGGGGCTGTCTCGAATCACAGCGCTGAACGTCGGCGGCGTCTCCTGGATCCAGTCGCGCAGATACGGCTCGGCGACCGGGGCGATCGCCCGGAAGGTCGTGTCGAGGTTGGTGTACAGGTCGGCCTGCGTCTGGGCCACCGGCGCCAGCGCGCCCGAGAACGCCTCGAGCCCTCGGAAGAATCCGCCGAGGTCGGTCTTCGGCGAGGCGAGGTTATGGGCGACCGGCTGCAGGTCGCGGACCAGCGGCCGGAACGCTCCGATCGCGTCGTTGATGTCGCTCCCCCGCGACGCCAGCGCATCGCTGAAACCGATCGTAGACTCTTGGATGCCCTTGCGGGTCGCGGGGTCGAACATCGACAGGACCTGATCGAGGTCGACCTCCGAGGTCGACTGGGTGAGCGGCACGGTCGACCCGTCCCGGTAGGTCTGCGTCGAGGCGCCCTTGGTCAGGTCGAGGTACTTGAGCCCGATCGCTCCCTTGAGGCGGACGTTGAACTTCGAGTCGACCGGGAGCGGCTCGACGTCCTTGTTGAGCTTGAGCGTGAGCAGCGCGATCGGCGTCCCGGCGGCGTCGCGCGCGGGGTCGACCTTGGTGACCGTACCCACCAGCGAACCGCCCATGTGGACCTCGACGTTGCGGGTCACCTCGCTGGCGTTGGCCATCTGCAGATACAGCGTGTACCGGGGCACGAACGGCAGCCCGTTGTTGGCCTGGTAGGCGAGCGTGACCGCGATGATCGTGACCAGCACGGTCAGCGCTCCGATCAGGATCGGGTTGCTGAGCATCCCCGAGCCACGGGCGGCCTGGTTTCTCATTGGCCGCCTCCGAACAGGTAGCCGAGCAGGCCCTGGAGGGTCTTGCCCGACCCGTCCTTGGACTGGGCGTCGACTCCGGCGACGGCGTCGCGCACGGCGCGGGCGGCAGCAGCGTTGGCTGCCGCCCGGGTGCGGCTGGCATGACTCCGGGCCGACGCCTTGGCGGCCTTGGCGGACTTGGCGGGCGTTGCGCCGGACCGCGTGTGGTAGCTAGCGGCGGTGTCCGAGCGGCCGGTGTCCGCGCTGACCGTCTCAGAGGTCCTGGCCGGTGCCCCAGCCGCTGCGGCGAGTGCCCCGAAGTTCGCCGAGCAACCCGGCACCGGGCGCTTGTCGTAGGACGAGCAGGAGCCGACCTGAGGCTCGCTGCGGGCGAGGTGGCCGTCGCTGTCGAACATGTTGGTGGCGCTGACCCCGTGGAACAGCAGCGACATCAGGTACTCGATCGCGCCCGTCTGATCGAGGCTCGAGGTCAGCTTGTCCAGCGATTTCGCGGTCGGCTCGGTCTGCGTGGCCAACCGGTCCAGGCGCTGCGCCAGCGGCAGCGTCGCCACCAGCGGGGCCTGGGACTGCTGGGCCGAGTTCCCCAGCTCGATCAGCGCCGGCCGGGCGGCGTTGGCGAACGGCGCGAGGTTCTGGAACTGGCGCGAGACGTCGCCGGCGCTCTGCCTCAGCGTATTCATCAGCGGCGTGCCCTGATCGGCGAGCTTGCCCAGATCGGTGACGAGCGGCCGCAGCTGGCGCAGGAAAGTCGGAAACAGCTGGAACGAGCGGGAGATATCGGCCGCGCGCGAAGCGCTCGCCACCGACGTGGTGTTCGCCTGGACGACGAAGTCAGCGAGCTGGTGCTTGGCTTTGGCCAGCGGCGCCAGCACCGCATCCGACTCGGTGGCCAGTCGCGCCAGCACCTTGTTCTGGTGCGCCAGGACCTGCAGGACCTTGTCGGTCTGCCCGAGCGCCGGATTCGCCCGGTGGATGACCGCGTTGAGGTCAGAACCGCGCGCCGCTAGGCCTGTGCCAAGCTCGTCGAGGATCAGCGAGAACCGCTGCCTGATCGGCTGCTGGGAGATGCCCTGGACGATGTCCGTGTCGACCGGCGAGGTCGTGTTCGCCACCGGCAACAGGTATGAGCCCTTGCCAGCGCCGCTCGAGATCTTCTGCAGGGGCGGCGACGATGAGGATCCCGGGTCGCAGTCGACGTACTTCTCGCCGATCAGCGACTGGGGCCGGATCGAGCAATGGGCGTTGCCGTAGAACGGGGTGAAGTTCGCGTTGTCGACGGTGATCGTCACCGCGGCCTTGTTCAGCGGCGAGCCCTGGGGGCAAGGCGCGTTCGTGCACACGTCCAGCGACTGGATCGACCCCACGGGCGCCCCGGCGACGCGAACGTCCTCGCCGGGAACCGCGAACGCGGCGTCGTCGAAGATCGCGCGAATCTGGTAGATCGGCGTCTTGCCCGTCGATGAGTTGGCGATCACCGCCGTGACCGCGCTGAGCAGCACGACACAACCCCAGGATCGTTGCGATTCGTCTCATGGGCCGGGCGGGACGCTCAGGTTGCTGCAGCCGGGGACCAGCCACGGGGACGAGCCGTCGGGCGTCGGCTGCACGGCCGCCCCCGGACAGCGGGAGTTCGCCACGTGCAGGCCCTCGAAGCGTTGCGACGGCGGACGGTCGGTCAGCTGATTGGCCGCGTCCACCCCGAAAGCGCCGAAGAACGGCTGCGTGCGGGCGTAGTGGCCGTTGGCGTCGAAGTAGCCGCCCGTCTGCCCCAGATCGCCGAGCGCGGCGACGACGTCAGGTGTGTACTCGCGGAAGTAGTCGACCTGCGGCTGAGAGTCGTTGAACTCCTTGATCATCCGCGGGAATGCCGACTCGGCGATGTTTGCCAGGCCCGGCGTCGCCTTCAGCAGCGTGATCAGATCGCCGTTGCCGGTGGGGTTGCGGATCAGCGCGTTGAGGCTCTTCGTGGTGGGGATCGATGCCGTGGTGAACTTGCCCAGCTGCTGGACGAACTGGGCGAGATGGCGCGAGTTGGGGATCGACTTGACCACCAGCGGCTGCAGCACGTCGAGCGTCGAGCGCAGGCCGGCGAATGTCGCGGTCGAGTGGGTCAGCGTCGGCCCCAGCTGACGCAGCGTCTGCTCGAGGTTCTGGCTCTGGCTGGCGATCGCTGCGGTCGTCGTGTTCGTGTTCGCCACCAGCTCGGTCAGCTGGGTCGGTACGCGCGCCCAGTGCCCGCATCGTCTGCGCGCCCTGGACGAGCAGGCTGTCGAACAGCGGCTCGTTGCGCGCGAGCTCGCCGGTGACGTCGGTGGTGCTCGACGAGCGCCGGGGCGAAGTACTGGAGCGTCTGATTGGCCTGCGGCGCCTTTCCGGAGATGCTCGCGGCCTCGCCCTGGATGAAGTTGCGCAGACCGGTTCGCGTCTTCGGCGTCAGCGTGTTGAACAGCTGGTCGAGGCTGACGAACGAGTACGTGTGGTTACGGGGGATCGTGGCGCCGTCGTGGATCTGCGGCGCGTCGGCGGGACCGGGCTCGAGGACGACGTAGCGGTTGGCGATCCCCGACAGCGAGTTCTCGTAGATCCGGACCACCGTGCCCTCGTGCATCGGCGTATCGACGCTGAACTTCACCTCGGCCAGGCCGTTGGGCGACAGGCCGATCGACTGCACCGAGCCGACCTTGGCCGGACCGATCATCACGTCGTCGCCCGTCACCAGGCCCCCGGAGTCCTGGAATTGCGCCGCAGCGTGTAGTCGGGACCGTTCCCGAGCAACAGCAGCACGACGAGAATCACCGCGCCGGCGAGCGAGGCGACCGCAGCGACGCGCGCGATCATGCCCGGCGCGAGATCCCGTCTATATGTGCCGCGGGACGGTCATGCGCGACGTCCGTCCTTGGCGCTCGTGCAGTTCTGCGCGAAAGGCCTAATTTGAAACCCTCTCCCGTACGACGTCTCGTTTTCGGCGCCCGCCACCATCCTGCCAGAGCAGGCGTCCGCGCGCTACGGACGCTTGTTTAGCCGACGTTAACGCTGATTGCGCCGGTCAGCTCGCGACGCGAGGGCGCCGCAGCGCCTGCAGAGCGGCCCCGATCGCGCCGCCGAGGTCGCCCAGCGCGGCCACGTGCACGTCCGGCGGCTCGGAGTCGTGGAACAGATGCGGGTGCATCGCCTCGCGCGATCCGCTCGGCCATCGGGTCGCCGAACCGCACGCCGAGCCCGCCGCCGATGATCACGGCCTCGACGTCGAGCAGGTTCACCGCCGACGCGACACCGGCGCCGAGCGCCTCGACGGCCTCGTCGATCAGCTCGGTGGCGAGCTTGTCATCCTGGTCGAGCGCCCGCGCCCAGATCGAGCTGGTCAGCCGCGTGCGCTTGTGCTCCTTCATCAGCTTGAACAGGTCGGTCTTGCGGCCCTCGTCGGCGCGCTTGCGCGCGCGCGCCTCCATCGCGGCGCGGCCGGCGTAGGCCTCCATGCACCCGCGGCGCCCGCACGGGCACCTCGCGCCGCCGATCTTGACCACCATGTGGCCGATCTCGCCGGCGCCCCCGCGGCCGATCCACGGCTTGCCGTTGAGCACCAGGCCACCGCCGACGCCGGTTCCCCAGAACACGCCGAGCAGCGACTTGTATGGCTTGCCGGCGCCGAGCTTGAACTCCGCGTCGGTCGCCACCTGGACGTCGTTGCCGACGAACACCGGCGTGCCCAGCCCCTTGGACAGCACATCGCCGAGGCCGAAGCTTCCCTCCCAATCGGGCAGGTTGCGGGCGGTCGAGACCGCCCCGGTTTCCGCGTCGATCACGCCTGGAGAGCCGACGCCGACGCCGCGCAGCGCCGACGTCTCGAGCTCCGCGGCCGACGCCGCCTCGCGGACCGCCTCGATCATCTGCTCGGCGACGTCCTCGGGACCTCCCTCGGTCGGGGTCGGCCGGCGGGCCGAGGCCAGGACCTTGTTCTGGGAGTTGACGATCACGGCCTCGATCTTGGTCCCCCCGAGGTCGATTCCCCCGCGGGCGGCGCTGTTACTGGAGGGCATGCTGGGATCCTCGTCAGAGGCGGAGGCGGAGCGGGATCTCAGGTCCAGGACTCGCGGTAGTGCGCCTGCTCGGGCGTGGGCTCGTCGATCCCCACCCCGAGCGCCGCCAGCTTCAGCCGCGCGACCTCGCGATCGATCGAGGCCGGCACCGGAAGCACCCCGGCCTCCAACTCGCCGCGGCGGCGGACGAGCTCCTCGACGCACAGCGCCTGCAGCGCGAACGAGACGTCCATCACGGCCGCGGGGTGACCCTCGGCCGCCGCCAGATTGACGACCCTCCCCCGGGCCAGCAGGTTCAGCCGCCGACCGTCGCCGAGCCGGTACTGATCGACCAGCGGCCGGACCGTCTCGACGCCGGTCGCCAGCGCGCGCAGCTCGTCGAGGTCGATCTCGACGTCGAAATGCCCGGCGTTGGCCAGCAGCGCCCCGTCCTTCATCCGCTCGAAGTGCTCGCCGCGCAGGACCCGCCGGGAGCCGGTGACGGTCACGAAGATGTCCCCCCGCGCGGCGGCGTCGAGCGCCGGCATCACCTCGTAGCCGGCCATCCGTGCCTCCAGCGCCCGCAGCGGGTCGATCTCGCAGACGATCACCGCGGCACCCGCGCCGCGGGCGCGCTCGGCGATCCCCTGACCGGCCCATCCGTAGCCGACGACCACGACCGTGTGGCCCGCCAGCAGCACGTGGCTGGCGCGGATGATCCCGTCGAGCGCCGACTGGCCGGTCCCGTGGCGGTCGTTGAGCGCCCGCTCGGCGCGGGCCTCGTTGACCGCGAGCACCGGACAGGCCAACCGCCCCTCGTCCTGCAGCCGCCGCAGCCGCACCAGCCCGGTGGTCGTCTCCTCGGTGCCGCCGATCAACCCCGTGACCGCGTCGCCGCCGAGCTCGTGCGCGGTGACCAGCAGGTCGGCGCCGTCGTCGATCGTGATGTCCGGGCCGCCCTCGGGGCCCGTTACGAGCGCGCGCACATGCTCGGCGTAGGTGTCGAGGTCCTCGCCGTGCAGCGCCCGGACCTCGACGCCGTGCTCGATCACCAGCGCGGAGGCCACGTCGTCCTGGGTGGACAGCGGGTTGGCCGAGCACAGCGCGGTCGAGGCGCCGCCCGCCTGGAGCGTGAGGATCAGGTTCGCGGTCTCGGCGGTGACGTGCAGGCAGGCCGCCACCCGGACGCCCTTCAGCGGCTGCTCGCGCGCGAACCGCTCGCGGATCTGGCCGAGGACCGGCATCTGCTCGCCGGCCCACTCGATCCTGGCCTGACCCTCCTCGGCCAGGCCCAGATCGGCGACGTCATGGGGCGGGATCGACGTCGAGCTCATCGGCCCTCCGTGAACCCTTCGGGTGGTGCCCCGGTTAGTAGCGGTAGTGGTCGGACTTGTACGGGCCCTCGACCGGGATGCCGAGGTAGGCGGCCTGGTCCGGGGTCAGCTCGGTGAGCCGGACACCGAGCGCGTCCAGGTGCAGGCGCGCGACCTTCTCGTCGAGGTGCTTGGACAGCGTGTAGACCTGCTTGTCGTACTCGTCGTTGGAACCGAACAGCTCGATCTGCGCGATCACCTGGTTGGTGAAGGAGTTCGACATCACGAAGCTCGGGTGGCCGGTGGCGTTGCCGAGGTTCAGCAGCCGCCCCTCGGACAGCACGATGATCGCGTGCCCGTCGGGGAACGCCCACTCGTCGACCTGCGGCTTGATCTGGATCCGCTTGACCCCGTCGATCCGGCCCAGGCCGGCCATGTCGATCTCGTTGTCGAAGTGGCCGATGTTCCCGACGATCGCCTGGTGCTTCATCCGCGCCATGTGCTCGGCGGTGATCACGTCCTTGTTGCCGGTCGCGGTGATGAAGATGTCGGCGGTCTGCACCACGTCCTCGAGGCGAGCCACCTGGTAGCCGTCCATCGCCGCCTGCAGCGCGCAGATCGGGTCGATCTCGGTGATCACCACGCGGGCGCCCTGGCCGCGCAGCGACTCGGCGCAGCCCTTGCCGACGTCGCCGTAGCCGCAGATGACCGCGACCTTGCCGCCGATCAGCACGTCGGTGCCCCGGTTGATCCCGTCGATCAGCGAGTGGCGGCAGCCGTACTTGTTGTCGAACTTCGACTTCGTGACGGAGTCGTTGACGTTGATCGCGGGGAACAGCAGCTGCCCCTGCTCGGCGAACTGGTAGAGCCGGTGGACGCCCGTGGTGGTCTCCTCGGTCACGCCCTTGATCTCGGCGGCGACCTTGGTCCAGCGCTGCGGGTCCTGCTCGAACGCGCGCTGCAGCGACGCCAGCACGATCTCGAACTCCTCGGAGTCGGCGGTCGAGGGGTCGGGGACCGCGCCCGCGGCCTCGTACTCGACGCCCTTGTGAACGAGCAGCGTGGCGTCGCCGCCGTCGTCGAGGATCATGTTCGGCCCGCCCTCCGGCCAGCTGAGCGCCTGCTCGGTGCACCACCAGTACTCCTCGAGCGTCTCGCCCTTCCACGCGAACACCGGGACGCCGCGGGGCTCCTCAGGCGTGCCGCCGGGCCCGACCACGACCGCGGCGGCGGCGTGGTCCTGGGTGGAGAAGATGTTGCAGGAGGCCCAGCGGACCTCGGCGCCGAGCGCCACCAGCGTCTCGATCAGCACCGCGGTCTGCACGGTCATGTGCAGCGAGCCGGTGATCCGGGCCCCGGCCAGCGGCTGGCTGTCGGCGTACTCGCGCCGGGTGGACATCAGCCCCGGCATCTCGTGCTCGGCGAGCTGGATCTCCTTGCGGCCGAACTCGGCGAGCGCGAGGTCGGCGACCTTGAAGTCGATCTTGGCGGCGGTCGTGCTCATGGGCTCTCCACTGTCGTGCGTGTTGTCGGGTTATCGGCAGCCGCCGTCAGGCGGCGGCCAGCAGCTTCTGATGCTTGGCCTGCTCGAAGCGCAGCCAGTCGTCGTCCTCGACGTCGTCGGGCCGGCGGGCCTCGCTGGCGAGCCATCCGGATACGGCCTGGCGAAGCTCCTGATCGTTCTGGATCCGCGCGGCGAAGGCCACGTCGGAGAGCCCGAGCTCGAACCGGTTGAGCAGCTCCTTCAGCGTCCGCAGGCGCTGCAGCTCGGCCGGCCCGTACAGGCGGTAGCCCGACGCCGAGCGCCCCGGGCTGACGAGCCCCGTGCGCTCCACGTAGCGGAGCATTCGCGCCGACCAGCCGGTCGTCTGCGCCGCCTCGTTGATCGTCAAACCGTGCATCGGAAAGGCAACCTTATCACGACCGTGTCAAGGTTTCGGGAACATAAACCGCCCTGAAGAAATTTCTCGCGAAACCCTCAAGGTCCGGGCCGGAAATGCCGAAATGGAACTACGAGATTCGTCCAGCGGCCGGTGAACGACTCAACTCGCGGGATAGCCTTGAGCTGGGCGTGGCCGTATCCCCGGAGGATCCGGGAATGGAGCCGAAACAGCCGTGACGCGGTGCCGAGACATGATCATTGAGCGCAGCAAGTGGGTCTGCTCCATCGTGGTGATGAGCGCGTTCGGCGTCGCCATCTTCGGAGTGGCCGGCGCCAGCGGCCGCGGTGAGGCCTGGTCGGCCGTGCACCCGGCCAAGGCCCACGTGATCGTGGTCCACCCGCACGGGTCCGCTCACATCAGCTCAGGCGCCTCCCACTCGTACAGCTCGCAGGTCTCGCACGCCTCCGTCTCACACCACGCGGTGTCGAGCGGCTACAGCTCTCACACCACGGTCGTACACGCGGCCGCGACCGCCAGCTACGCGAGCTCCGCCCAGCCGGTCCACCACGCCGCCGCAGCGCCCGCCGCCACCCACACCTCCGCGCCGGCTCAGCCCAGCCACGCGTCGCACGTGTCCCATGCCGGCCACGCCGCCGGCTCGTCCTCGCAATCTCGTTCTCACGCGGCCCACCGCTCGCAGGTGCGGGCCCACCACAACGTCGCGGCCGCGGCTGACACCGACGCCGCCGACAGCGCCGCCGTCAGCGCCCAGCTCGGCGCCTGGACCGGCGCGAGCGTCTCGGTGCAGAGCGCGGACTGCCCGGGCGCGACCGACCCGACCGGCACCTCGACCACTCCGGTGAGCGATCCCGCGCCGGGTACTCCGACCTGCGGCGGCGACCAGGGGACCGGGACGGGAACGGGCACCGGGTCGGGCGACACCGGGACCACGGGTACCGGCGACACCGGCACGGGGACTGGCGACACGGGCACCGGCACCGGCAACAACGGCCAGAGCAACACCGTCCCGGACCAGGGCGACCAGGGCACCGGCACCGACCCGGGCACCGGCACCGGCACCGGGCACCTGGCACCGGGGCGACCAGGGCACCGGGTGCCCGACCCCGACCGCGACCGACCCGATGGCGGCACCGACTGACCCCACCGCGGCACCGACCACGGGCCCGACCGACCCCTGTACCGGCACCGGCACCGACGACGGAGCGGGCCCCGGCACCGGCACCGGCGACGGATCGGGCCAGGGCACCGGCTGCCCGACCCCGCCCGCGACCCCGACTGATCCGACGGTGGCCCCCACCGACCCGACCACGACTCCGACCACCGGCCCGACCGACCCCTGCACCGGCACCGGCACCGACGACGGAGCGGGCCCCGGCACCGGCACCGGCGACGGATCGGGCCAGGGCTGCACGCCCCCCGACTCCACCGGCGACGGCACCACCGTCACCCCGCCGACCGACACCGGCACCCCGGTCGACCCGGGCGCCTCCAACGGCGGCGGCGACCAGACCCCCGAGACTCCCACCACCCCGTGCACCGGCGGCGGCATTCCCGGCTCCCCTCAGGGCACTCCCGGCGACGGCGGCCAGGGCATCCCGGGCGCGCCGCAAGGCGCCGTCGGGAGCGGCAACGGCGGGCTCGGCACCAGCTCGGGCGGCCTGTCGAACGGCACCGGCGGCGGCATCAGCCCCACCACCGGCTCCCCGGCCCCGCAGCAGGGTGGCGTCAACCCGCCCCCCGGTACGGCCGGCCAGACTCCCCCGATCACGATTCCGCGGAACGGCTCGACCCCGGGCTTCGACTTCACCACCACGCCGATCCGCGCGCCAGCTCCGTCACCGGCAGCACCCCGAACGGGACCGGGCTGAGCTTGACCCCGGGCTTCGCGACCGGCTCGACCGCAGGCGCAACCGCCACGACCGCCGCGGCCGCCGCCGGCAACGCCAGCGGACTCGGCACGCTCACCCCGGCGACCTCGAGCATCGGCCTGGCGGGCAACGGCGCCACCGAGAGCGCTCGCGCCCAGGCCGAGGACAAGGCCAAGAGCCGGGCGACCACCCACCATTCCAGTTCGGTGTCGCTCCCGTCGTTCGTCGGCCAGCCGTTCGCCGGCATCGCCAACGCGGCTGCCATCTACATCAACAAGATCCCGTGGTACATCTGGCTCGCCCTCGGCGCGCTTGCGGTCGTCGCGACCGCAGCCGCCGGCGCGGCCTTCCGCTCCAGCCGCCGCAACCGCCGTCAGGCCAGCGCGATGGCCGCGGTCAGCGCCGCGGCGCTCACCGACCCGCTCACCGGCGTCCTGAACCGGCGCGGCTTCACCGAGGCCGTCGAGCGCGAGCTCGCCCGCGCCCGCCGCTACGACCGCCCGTTCGTGCTCGCCTACGCCGACGTCCGTGGACTGAAGGCCGTCAACGACACCGAGGGCCACCTGGCCGGCGACGACCTGCTCAAGGGCGTGTCGAGCCTGCTGCGCGACTCCGCCCGCGCCGACGACGTCGTCGGCCGCCTGGGCGGCGACGAGCTCGGCCTGCTGCTCGTCGAGCAGTCCGCCGAGGGCGCCGAGGCCGTCACCAGCCGGATCCAGTCGATGCTTCCCGGACGCCACGCCGAGCTCGGGATCGGCACCCCCTGGGACCTGACGATCGGCATCGCCGCCTTCCCGGAGGACGGCGAGACGTTCAACGAGCTGCTCGCCGTCGCCGACCAGCGCCTGTACGAGAAGCGCGGCATCGCGATCCGTCGCGAGACGCCCGCCTCCTAACGTCCCAATCGAGGTCTTCGCGGGTCAGCGCGGGGCGTTAATCACCCCCACGTGGCGAACGTCCCACACTCGCGCCCAGACCGCTCCAGTGGGACGTTGTGCACGCGGTTTCGCCTGCCATCCGCGCAACCCGCGCCTACCTCGTCGGTCGGTTCTGCACCTGGTGGAGCCGACTAGGGCCCGGCCGCTACCCGTGAGCCAGAGCGCCCTTGAGGCGCTCGATCATCACCACCGGGGTGGGATCGATCCCGCGCAGCACCGCAAGATAGACCGACACGAGATCGCCCAGCAGCACCAGTGAGGTGAGCCGGTCCGTCCGGGTCTCGCCGATCGTCTCGATCCGGAACGTGGCGGCCGCGTCGCCCTGAATCAGCCCGCGGGCGAGCTCGATCCGCTGGCGAGTGCGCGGGTGCAGGTCGGAGTCGTCGAGAAACACCGCGCTGAACCGACCGAGCTCCGCGGCGCCGGCCCAGCCGGCGATCTCGTTGTGGTCGAGCTCGGGCAGCTCGCCGGCGAACGCCGGCGTCTTGGCGTTCTCGTTGATCTGGGTCTTCCAGCGGTAGGCGATCGGCGCGGTCAGTCCGGCGCCGGCGATCTGGGGCACGGTGCCGTGCACGGCGCGCGCCAGCTGCTTGGGCAACGAGTCCTCGGGGCCATCGGGACCCCACTCGGCCGCAAGCCGCTCGGCGTGGGCCGCGGCCACGTCGATCTCGGCGTGGAGGCGGTCGCCGGCGCCGCACAGGGCGGCGACTTCGAGCGCGATCACCAGCGAGTACCCGACGGCCACGCGGGGCTGGAACGCGCCCGGCACCGGGACCACCGGGATCCCGTCGGAGCGCGCGGCGCTGGCCAGCTCGCCGCCGGTGGTGGCCACGATCCGGCGCGCCCCGAGCGCGCCGGCGGCCTCGTAGGCGGCCAGCGTCTCCTCGGTGTCGCCCGAGTAGCTCGCGCACAGGACGGTGGTGTCGGGGGTCGTCCAGGCCGGGAGCGCGTAGTCGCGGGCCAGCGTGATCGGACGTGAGGCGCGGTCGCCGAGCGCGGCGCGCGCCAGCGCGCCGCCGACGGCCGACCCGCCCATGCCGGCGACGACCAGCCCGCCCGGGGTGTCCTCGGGTTGCAGGTTGGCCGACTCCACGCGCCACAGTGCGTCGCGCAGGTGGTCCGGCAGAGCAAGGATGTCCTCGATCTGGCCCGATTGGTCGATCGCGCCGACCGCTTCGCGGGTCAGATCCGGGCTACTCGTCAAAATTTGATCGCTCCCTCTGGCAGCTCGACGCCGGGGAAGATACGCGCCCCGGCCGCCAGCACGTTGTCCGGTCCGACGCTGACGCCCTCGCCCAGGACCACCCGGTCCTCGATGTGGCAGTGATCGCCGACCTCGGCGCCCGCACCGATGATCGCCCCGCGAACCGTGGCCCGGGCGCCGACTCGGGCGCCGTCGAGCAGCACCGAGCCCTCCACATGGCTGCCGGCCCCAACCGTGACGCCGTGGCCGAGCACGGTGCGCCCGCCCACGATCGCCCCGGCGGCGACCTCGCAGCCGGCGCCGACGATCGCCGGCGCGACCACGCGCCCTAACACGCTGCCCGCCTCGAGCATCACCAGCCCGGATTCGCTCAGGCGCCGCCCCAGCTCGGTCTTGACGTTGCCCTCGAGGATGTCGTAGGTGCCCTGCAGGTAGCGCTCGGGCGTGCCGATGTCGAGCCAGTAGCCCTCGGCCTCGTAGCCGAACAAGCCGTTGCCGATCAGCTCCGGGAACACCTCGCGCTCCATCGAGATGTTCGAGCCGGCCGGTCCCATCTCAGCGAGCAGCTCGCGCTCGAGCACGTACGCCCCCGCGTTGATCAGGTCGGTGTCGATCTGCTCCGGACCGGGCTTCTCGACGAACTCCGAGACCGAGCAGTCGGGGTTGCGGCGGACCAGCCCGTAGGCCGAGGGGTCCTCGACCGGGATCAGCGCCAGCGTCGCACGGGCCCCGGTCCGCTCGTGCTGGGCCAGCTCGTCGGTCAGGTCGATGTCGGTGAGGATGTCGCCGTTGAGCATGAAGAAGCGCTCGTCGAGCAGCTCTTCGGCGTACTTCAGCGCGCCGCCGGTGCCCAGCGGCCGCGGCTCCTCCACGTAGCGCAGCCGGATCCCCAGCGACGACCCGTCGCCGAGCACGTCACGGACGCCGTCGGCCATGAACCCGCAGGACAGGATCACGTCGTCGACGCCGTGCCCCCGCAACCACTCGAGCATGTAGGAGATCAGCGGACGGCCGACCAGCGGCACCACCGGCTTGGGGATCGTCGATGTCAGCGGGCGCAGGCGGGTGCCCTGTCCGCCCGACAGGATCAGCGCCTGCATGGGAGCGGGTCCACCAGGAGGGTCATCGTCCGATCCCCTCGTAGGCGAACCCGGATGCCTTGACTTGCTCGCGGTCGACGAAGTTGCGCCCGTCGATCACGGTCCGGCCCCGCATCGCCGCCGCCGCGGCGTTCCAGTCGAGCTCGCGCGAACTCCGGCCACTCGGTGACCACGATGCACGCGTCGGCTCCCTCGAGCGCCCCGAGCGCCGAGTCGGCGAACTCGACACCGATCATCAGCTTGCGGGCCTCGCTCTCGGCGACGGGGTCATACGCCCGAACGCGAGCGCCGTCGGCCTGTAGCCGCGCCGCCAGCACCAGTGAGGACGCCTCGCGCATGTCGTCGGTCTGCGCCTTGAACGCCAGCCCCAGGAGCGCGACGGTCTTGCCGACCAGCGACCCCAGGTGCTTCTGGAGCTTGCCGATCACGCGTCGCTTCTGCAGCTCGTTGACCTCGATCACCGCGGTCAGCAACTGGAAGTGGTATCCGGAGTTCCCCGCGAGCTGCTTGAGCGCGGATACGTCCTTCGGGAAGCAGGACCCCCCGAACCCGATCCCGGGCTTGAGGAAGTGGGTACCGATCCGCCGGTCCAGCCCCATCCCGCGCGCCACCTCGAGCACGTCGGCGCCGGTCTCCTCGCAGACGTTGGCGATCTCGTTGATGAACGAGATCTTGGTGGCGAGGAACGCGTTGGCGGCGAGCTTGATCATCTCTGCGCTGGCCACGTCGGTGCGCACCAGCGGCGCGTTCAGCGGCGCGTACAGCTCGACCACCGCGTCGCCCGCCCAGTCGCCGTCGTCGCCCACCACCACGCGGTCGGGCTCGAGGAAGTCCGTCAGCGCCGCCCCCTCCTTGAGGAACTCCGGGCAGGACACGTACGCGAACGTCTGCTTGCCCTGCTCACGGAACGTGCGCCTGATCGACGCGCCGGTGCCGACTGGCACCGTCGACTTCATCACCAGTGCGTGCTGCTCGGACGCCGGCATCGAGTCGACCACCGAGTGCACGGCCGACAGGTCGGCGTCGCCGGAATAGGTCGGCGGGGTGCCCACGGCCACGAACAGCAGCCGTGCGTGCTCGAGCGCGGGGGCGATCTCCGTGCCGAAGTGCAGCCGCTCGCGGTTGCGCACGACCGCCTCGGCCAATCCGGGCTCGTAGATCGGGATCTCGCCCCGCTTCAGCCGCTCGATCTTGTCGGCGTCCACGTCGACGCACCACACATCGCTGCCGAGCTCGGCAAAGCCGGCGGCCGTGACCAGCCCCACGTATCCGGTGCCGATCACCGCGATCGGTTCGCGTCCGTTGCTCATCAGCGGCGAGGGTACTCCGGGGCGGAATCTAGTGTCCGACCGCTACTTGGCCCGCGTGAACGACGACGCGATCGCGAGCATCTGCGAGTTGGACAGGTTCTGGGTGAGCGTGTTCGAGATCCAGTACACGGCGCCGCCGGTCTTCCATGCCACCATCGCCAGCTTGCTGCCGGCGAAGTAGAGCATCAGGTGCTTGCCGTTGATCGTCCGGTTGCCGCCCGGGTCGGCGAGGATCGGCGCCTTCAGCCAGGTGGTCCCCTGGACCCCGTAGTACTGACCGAGCTGGTTGTCGACCTGCAGCGTCATCCGGTAAGCGGGCAGGTGGGCGCCGTCCTTACTGCGGATCCGGTAGAAGCGCGGGTACGAGTTCGCGAGCGGGCCGATCGTGCAGGTCCCATTCGTGCAGTACTTGGAGTTGTTGGCGATCACCCTCGGGTAGTAGATCGCGAGCTTGTGCGGGCCCAGCGCGGCCGCCTGCGCCTGTCCGTCGGCGTCGTCACTGGTCACCTTGGCGCCGGCGATCGATATCGGCTTATGCGGCTTGCGCGGCTTGTTGGCCTTCTTGGCGCCACCGCCCGCGGTCGGCTTCATGAACGACCGATAGGCCGCCTGCTCGGCGCCCCCGTTTGCGGTCACGTAGCACGGGACCGCGCCCACCACGGTTCCCGTCGCGGTGGTGACGCCACCGCCGCAGGGCAGGAACTCGGCCGGGAACTCCACCTGCTTGATCGAGTGGCCGGAAGAGAACGCGACCAGGTTGAACAGGTTGATCAGCCCGTCGAGCGAGTGCAGGTCGGGGTCGGTCTGGGTGTGCTTGCCGAAGATCTTCAGGAACCTGTCGCGCTGGGAGAACAGCTGGCCGACGTTGAACTGAGCCTTGGCCCAGCGCAGGAAGTCCTGCTGGCGCGCGTTGCGGACGATGTCGGAGTCGGTGTGGCGGAAGCGCACGAACGACAGCGCGTCGGCGCCGCACAACCGCTGATAGCCCGGCTGCAGGTCGATGCTCGAGTAGTCAGTCAGCGCGGTGTTGTTGTAGTAGCGGTGGTCCACGTCGGTGTAGACGCAGCCGATCGCATCGACCACGGACTCGAAGCCGCCGAAGTTGATGTCGACGATGTGGTTGATCTCCAGGCCGGGGAACACCTGCTGCTTGAGCACCTTGACCAGCAAGTTCGGCCCGCCCTGCGAATAGGCGGCGTTGATCTTCGAGGTGACCATCGTGCCGCCCTCGGGGATCTGCACCTTCAGGTCGCGCGGGACCGACAGCACGTTGATCGTCGAGGACTTGGCGTCGATCCGCATCAGCATCATCGTGTCGGTGTTGGACGACTTGAATGGCTCGTGGGCACGGTGGTCGGAGCCGATGATCAGGATCGTCTGGGGGTGCCCGGGGTGCGGGACCTGGACGTTGGCGTGCGCGATCGGCGGCGTCAGCGAGATGTCGGCGACGAACTGCTTGAACTGCAACAGCCCGGCCACCGCGGTGGTGGTCGCGGTGAACGCGACCACGATCACGCCGGCGACCGCGAACCGGACCAGCGAGCCGGCGCGCGACTTGGGGATCAGCCGCCTCACGCGCGGCCTCCCTCGATCGCCTTCAGAGCACCGAGCGGGCGCGCGCCGTCGGCGCCGCCGGCCAGCCAGATCGGCAGCTCACGGACGAAGTCGCTCAGCGCCCGCCGGTAGCGGGCCAGCGATGCCACCGAGACCCACTCGTCGGGGCCGTGGTGGCCGCCGCCCTCGGGGCCGAACTCGACGGCCGGAATTCCGGCGCCAAGGAACGAGGCCGCGTCCGACGCGCCGTCGCGGCCGACGCTCAGCGCCTCGCCGCGGGTCGAGCGCCCGACGGCCTCGCGCAGCGCCTGCACGTACGGATCGTCGCGGGCCACCGACACCGGCGGCCAGATGAACGTCCGGGTCACGTCGATTTCGGGAATCGAGCGGATCTCGTCGAGGATCTCGGCGGGGTCCTGGCCGGGCAGATAGCGGACATCGACGGCCATCGTGCACTCGTCGGGCACCTTGTTGATCGCGTCGCCACCGTGGATTCGACCCAGGTTGATCGACGGGCGGTCGAACATCTCCGAGGACTTGCGACTGAACGGCAGCGACTCGATCGCGCGGAACACGTCGACCGCCTTGAGCACGGCGTTGTCGCCCAGCCACGGCGTCGAGCTGTGGGCCGAGCGGCCGTGGACCTCGACCCGGATCGCCAGCACGCCCTTGGCCTCGACCCCGATGTGCAGGTCGGTCGGCTCGCCGGTGATCGCGAAATCGCCGCCCAGCCCGCGCTTGACGGCGACCTCGGTGGCGCGCTCGTCGAGCTCCTCGGACTCCTCGTCGGGGACGCAGATCAGGCGCACCCGCACCCGATCCTGGCGCTCGGCGTCCTTGAGCGCGCACATCATCCCGGCCAGGCCGCCCTTCATGTCGTAGGCGCCACGGCCGATCAGCTTGTCGTCCTCGACGCGGGGCTGGAATTGCTCGGGACGCCCGGGGACGACGTCGAGATGGCCGTGCAGCACCACGCAGGGGGCCTCCTGGCGGGTGGGACCGACCTCCGCCACCAATACGGGCAGCCCGTGGTGATCGTGGTGCGCGACCTCGATGTCACGGGATTCGAGCCACCCCTTGACAAATCCTGCGGCCGCCACGAGGTCCTCGGCCCGCGAGGTGTCGTACGAGATCAGCCGCTCGGCCAGAATTCGTTCGTCGACCATCCGACCCGAGGGGACTACGACCCCTCGGCGATGACGAGGAATCGCTCCAGCCGCAGCTTGTCGCGCTCGGCCACCCGCCGGCGCTCACTGTCTGCCTCGGCGGACTCCAGGTTGCGCTCGACCTCGCGCAACCGGTCGCGCAGCTCGGAGGCGTTGAGCTCGCTCGGCTGGTGCGCCTCCTCGACCAGGATCAGCGCGTGGTTGTCGGCGATCTGCATGTAGCCCTCGGCCTGGGCGAACCTGACCACCTCGGACTCGGTCTTGTACAGACGCAGCTCGGTCGGGTCCAGCATCGCCAGCAGCGGCGCGTGGTTGGCGAGGATTCCGATCGAGCCCACGGTTGTGCGCGTCGAGATCATCTCGACTTCGTCGCTGAAGACCTCGCCCTCCGGGGTGAGGACCTCCACCGGGAATTTCTGGTGGGCCATCAGCCCGAGGTAGGCCCGGCGAGGTTATTCATCCGTCGTCTGCTCCTCGCCACTGGATTCGCCTTCGCCCTCGCTCTGGCCCGCTTCCTCGCCTTCGCCCTCGCTCTGGCCCTGTTCCTCGGCCTTGGTGTCCTCCTCCTGCTCACCGCGGGCATCCCTGACGACGTCGTCGATCGTGCCCTTGAGGAAGAACGCCCGCTCCGGGATGTCGTCGTGCTTGCCCTCGAGGATCTCCTTGAAGCCGCGGATTGACTCCTCCACGGGCACGAACACGCCGGGGACGCCGGTGAACTGCTCGGCCACGTTGAACGGCTGCGACAGGAAGCGCTCGAGCTTGCGCGCCCGGTTGACCGTCAGGCGGTCGTCGTCGGACAGCTCCTCGATCCCGAGGATCGCGATGATGTCCTGCAGGTCGCGGTAGCGCTGGAGCACTTCCTTGACCTGGTTGGCGACCGCGAAGTGCTCCTCGCCGAGGATCTCGGCCTTGAGGATCGTCGAAGTCGAGTCCAGCGGGTCGACCGCCGGGTAGATCCCCTTCTCCGCGATCGACCGCGACAGCGTCGTGGTCGCGTTCAGGTGCGCGAACGCCGAAGCCGGGGCCGGGTCGGTGAGGTCGTCGGCCGGCACGTAGATCGCCTGGATCGAGGTCACCGAGCCGTTGCGGGTCGAGGTGATCCGCTCCTGCAACTGGCCCATCTCGGACTCCAGCGTCGGCTGGTATCCCACCTGCGAGGGCATCCGCCCCAACAGCGCCGATACCTCTGAGCCGGCCTGGACGAACCGGAAGATGTTGTCGATGAACAGCAGCACGTCCTGGCCCTCGTGATCGCGGAAGTACTCCGCCATCGTCAGGCCGGACAGGGCCACGCGCATGCGCGCTCCGGGGGGCTCGTTCATCTGCCCGAACACGAGCATCGTCTTCTCGAGCACGCCCGATTCCTTCATCTCGAGCCACAGGTCGTTGCCCTCGCGAGAGCGCTCGCCGACGCCGCAGAATGCGGACAGGCCGCCGTGCTCCTGGGCGAGGTTATGAATCAGCTCCTGGATGATCACGGTCTTGCCGACGCCGGCGCCGCCGAACAGGCCGACCTTGCCGCCCTTGGCGTAGGGCGCGAGCAGGTCGATCACCTTGATCCCGGTCTCGAACATCTCCGTGGTCGGGGTCAGCGCCTCGATCGTCGGGGCCTCGCGATGGATCGGCCAGCGCTCGGTGTCGTCGGGGAGCGGCTCGCCCAGGTCGATCAGCTCGCCGAGCACGTTGAAGATCCGCCCGAGCGTCCTGGTCCCCACCGGGACCGTGATCGGGCCGCCGGTGTCGATCACTTCGGCTCCGCGGGCAAGACCGTCGGTGGTGTCCATCGCGACCGCGCGGACGCGGTCGTCGCCGAGATGCTGCTGCACCTCGCACACGAGATATTCGTCGACCGAGGCGGCCGGATCGATGTCCTCTTCCGCGCGTGCCGCCTCGGGTCGCTTGATCCGGATCGCGTGGTTGATCTCCGGCAGCTTGTCGGGGAACACGGCCTCGATCACGACGCCCTGGACCTCTTCGATTCGGCCGATGTTTTCGGTGCGCTGCGCCTCGTCGGATTGGGTCTCTACTGTGGCTGACATGTGTCTCCTAGGTTAGTGGTTCCCGCGGTGGTCACGGGGACGCACTCGTTAGCCGGTAAGCCCTTCCGCTCCGCCGACGACTTCCAAGATCTCCTGCGTGATCTCGGCCTGACGCGCCCGGTTCATCTCCAGCGTCAGGTCCTCGATCAGGGTGGTCGCGTTCTCCGACGCGTTGCGCATCGCGGTCATCCTCGAGCCGTGCTCGGATGCCGTTGACTCCAGCAGCGCGCGGAAGATCGAGATCTCCACGTAGTCGGGCACCAGTCGCTGGAGGATCTCCTCCGGTTCGGGCTCGTAGTCGACCAGCGCGCGGTGCCCGGGCTGCTTCTCGGTCGACTCGCCGGCCCCCTCGTCCCCTTCCTCTCCCTCCTCCAGGATCGTCGCATGCTGCAGCGGCAGCAGCGTCTCGCGGCGAACCACCTGGGAGATCGGGGAGATGTAGCCGTTGTAGAAGATCTCGACCTCGTCGACCTCGCCGTCGACGTAGGCGGCCATCAGGCGCTCGGCGATCGTGCGCGCATCGCTGTAGGACGGGCGGTCGCTGAATCCGGTGAAGCGCTCGGCGGGCTCCATGCCCCGGAACGCCAGCGACGAGGCGGGGCGCCGGCCGGAGGCGAAGTACACCGGAGTGCGGCCCTCGGCCTCGTGCTCGCGGGCCGCCGCGACGCCGCGGCGGACGATGTTCGAGTTAAACGCGCCGGCCAGGCCCCGGTCACCGGCGACCAGCAGCAGGCCGACCTTGTTGACCTGCTCGCGCTCGGCGAGGATCGGCAGCCGGGGCACGTCGCCGGCGGCCTCGGCCGCCTGGCGGGTCATCCTCCGGATCGCATCGGCGTAGGGACGCAGCGCCTCGATCCGCTGCTCGGCGCGGCGCAGCCGGGCGGCGGCCACCATCTCCATCGCCCGGGTGATCTTCTGGATGTTCTTGACCGCGCCGATGCGGTTGCGAACGTCGCGCTGGGTGGGCATCGCTGGTCGGGCGGTCGCTTAGGCCGCCTGCTCCTGTTCCTCGTCGGACTGCGACTCGCTCGAGCTGTCGCTCGGCGACGGCTCGGGGATGTCGCTGGTGTCGATCGGGTGTCCCTCCTCGTCGAGGTCGTACCCGAAGTCGTCGGCGAACTGGGCGACCGCCGCGTCGACCTCCGCCTGCGTCTCGTCGCTCCAGTCGCCGTCGGCGATCTTGTGGAGCAGCTCGGGCTCGTTGCCGCGCACGGAGTCGGTCACGTCGGCGAGGAACTTCTCGACCTTGTCGACCGAGATCCGGTCCAGGTAGCCGTTGGTCGCGGCGAAGATCTGGATCACCTGGTCCTCGACCGCGATCGGCTGGCGCTCAGCCTGGTTGAGCGTCTTGACCAGGCGCTCGCCGCGGGCCAGGGTGCGCTGGGTCTCCTGGTCGAGCTCGGAGCCGAATTGTGAGAACGCCTCGAGCTCGCGGTACTGGGAGAGCTCCAGCTTCAGCCGGCCGGCCACCCGCCGCATCGGCCGGATCTGCGCGTTGCCGCCCACTCGGGAGACCGAGATCCCGACGTTGATCGCCGGCCGCACGCCCGAGTAGAACAGCTTGGGCTCAAGGAAGATCTGCCCGTCGGTGATCGAGATCACGTTCGTCGGGATGTAGGCCGACACGTCGCCCGCCTGGGTCTCGATCACCGGCAGCGCGGTCAGCGAGCCGCCGCCCGGGCGCTTCTCGCCCGACACCGGGTCGACCAGGTCGTCGGCGAGCTTCACGGCCCGCTCCAGCAGCCGCGAGTGCAGGTAGAAGACGTCGCCGGGGTAGGCCTCGCGTCCGGGCGGACGGCGCAGCAGCAGCGACATCTGGCGGTAGGCGTAGGCGTGCTTGGTGAGGTCGTCGTAGATCGCCAGCGCGGCCTTGCCGTTGTAGAGGAAGTACTCACCCATCGCACAGCCCGCGTACGGGGCCAGGAACTTGATCGGGGCCGCCTCGTCGGCCGCCGCCATCACGATGATCGTGTTGTCCAGCGCGCCCGCTTCCTCGAGCGTCTGCGCCAGCTGCACGACGCTGGCCTTGCGCTGGCCGATCGCGACGTACACGCAGATCAGGTCGCGGTGGCGATTGTTGATGATCGTGTCGATCGCGATCGCGGTCTTGCCCGTCTGGCGGTCGCCGATGATCAGCTCGCGCTGCCCTCGGCCGATCGGGATCATCGAGTCGATCGCCTTCAGCCCGGTGAGCATCGGCTCGACCACCGGCTGGCGCTGGACCACGCCGGGAGCCTTGTGCTCGGCCGGGCGGGTCTCGGTGGACTCGATCTCGCCCTTGCCGTCGAGCGGGTTGCCGAGCGGGTCGACGATCCGGCCCAGCAGGCCCTCACCGACAGGGATGTCGAGCAGGCGCTTGGTGCGGCGCACGGTGTCGCCCTCACTGATCTTCTCCCACTCGCCGAACAGCACCGCGCCGACGTTGTCGGACTCGAGGTTCAGCGCCAGGGCGGTGACGTCGTGGGGCAGCTCGAGCAGCTCAAACGACATGCAGTTCTCGAGGCCGTGGATCCGGCAGATGCCGTCGGCGACCGACAGCACGGTCCCCACCTCGGTGAGGTCGGCCTCGGAGGTGTCCAGCCCCTCGATTCGGCTCTTGAGGATGGAGGTGATCTCGTCTGGATGGATCTGCATTCAGTAGCTCCTTGATGCGCCGGCCCTACGCCCGTGCGACTTGCTTGCGAAGTTGGTTGAGCCTGTTCCGGATCGAGGCGTCCAGCACGAAGTTGCCGACTCGCAACACGATGCCGCCCAGGATCTCCGGATCGACCTTGCTGGAGAGCTCGACGGTGCGGCCGGTCTGCTCGCGGATGCGCGATCCGATCGATTCCACCGTCCCCGGGTCGAGCTCGACCGCGCTGGTGACCTGGACCGGCAGCAGCTGCTTTTCGTCGTCCCACAGCTCCTCGAAGCGACTCCGGATCCGGAAGATCGCCGGCGTCCGGTGACGCTCGATCAGCGCCTCGAGGAAGTTCTCGAACACCGGATCGATGCCCGTCACCACTCGCTTGAGCCCGTCCTTCTTCTCCTCGGTCGAGAAGTAAGGCGAGAACAGGAAGACCGACAGGTCACGGTTGGCGTCCAGCGCGTCGGCGAACTGCCCGAGCTGGTCGTGGACGTCGTCGAGCACATCGCGCTCCTTGGCGACTTCGAACAACGACCGCGCGTAGACCTCGCCGATCTCTTCCATCTCAGGATTTCCTCACCGCTCCGCCGCTTCGGGGGCCAGCGCGCTGAAGTCGAGCTCGCCCAGCGCATCCTCGAGCAGCCGGCGCTGATCGTCCTCGGTCAGCGACTTGCGGGTGAGCTTCTCGGTCGCCTCGACCGTGAGCTGCGCGACCTCGCCGCGGATCTCCTGGACCGCCCGGCGGGTCTCGGTCTCGATGTCGCGGCGCGTCTGCTCCATCAACTGCTCGCGCGTGGCCAGCGCGTCCTCCTTGGCCTGGCGCTCATGGGCCTCCGCGGCCTTGCGGGAGCGCTCGATGATCTGGTCGGCCTGGCCGCGGGCCTCGCGCAGGCGCTCGCGGTACTCGGCGAGGATCTCGTCGGCCTCGCGGCGGGTACGGTCGGCGGCGTCGATCGACTCCTCGATCGCCTTCTGCCGGCGGTCGAGCGCCTCGGCGATCCGGGGGAACGCCAGCTTGTAGAGGACGTACATGGAGATCCCGAAAAGGAGCAGCGTCCAGATCATCAGCCCGACGTTCGGGGTGATCAGGAAGCCGCCGCTGGAAGCAGTAATCGCCATCTGACTACTTCAAGACCCAGGAGAGCAGGCCGGCGACCAACCCGTAGAAGAAGACCGCCTCGGTAAGGGCGAATCCCAGCCACTGGATGCTGGTGATCTCGTCGCGCATCTCGGGCTGGCGCGTGACGGCCTCGATCACCTTTCCGAAGATGATCCCGATGCCGACGCCGGCGCCAAGTGCGCCCAGGCCGCCGCCGATCCCGATTCCAAGACCGGCACTGACGCCGGCCGCGGTATGCAACATGGGGGTGAGCACTACGAACTCCTTTGGGTTAGTGGTGAGAGACGGCGCCACCGAGGTAGATCGCGGACAGCGTGGCGAAGATGAACGCCTGCAGCGTGGCGACCAGCCCCAGCTCGAACAGGTAGATCGCGATCCCGAACGGGAGCGTGAACCAGCCGAGCCAGCTTGCGCCGAGGATCACGGCGAGCCCGCCGGCCATGAACAGGATGATCATGTGCCCGGCGAGGATGTTGGCGAACAATCGAACGGTCAGCGAGATCAGCCGCATGAACACCGAGACCACCTCGAGCGGGGCGATCAGGATCAGGATCGGCCCCGAGATCCCAGACGGGATCAGGCTCTTCACATAGCCGATCGGGCCGTGCACCCGGACGCCCTCGAAGTTGAAGGCGATGAACGACACCAACGCGAGCACGAGCGGCACCGATACGTTCGCGGTCGCGGCGTACAGCGCGAACGACGGGATCTGGGCGCCGAACAGGTCGAACTTGTGCTCGGAGTTCGTCGGCAGCGGCAGGTAGCCGATCAGGTTGCAGTACCAGATGAACAGGAACAGCGCCCCCAGGTACGGGAACCACTTCGCCGCCTCCGAGTCCTCCATGTTCCCGCGGGTGATGTTGTCGCGCATCAGCGAGAACAGGACCTCGACCCCGGTCTGCACCCGGTTGGGGCGGGCGTGCATCCGCCGCGAGATCCACAGCGTCGTGAAGATCGTCAGCAGCGACGCGAGGAACAGGTACACCACCGCCCGGTTGATGCTGAACACCCCGAGGTGGACCCAGTTGATCAGCTTGAACTCGTTCTGGGGCTGGAACTCATTGTTCGTGTGCGTGTTGATCCCGAAGATCAGGATCAGCAGGATCAGCCCGCCGATGTAGATGCCGAAGATCGCCCACAGGAGCTTCCCGGTCTTACTCATCGCGACCTCGGGCGGCTGAACGGGGCGATCGCCAACTGCACGGTGAACGCGAACACGATCACCGCCAGTGCGGTGAGGCCGGCGTCGCGACCCCACCCCTGGCGAGCCAGGATCACCGCGAGCGCGAGCAGGAACAAGCGGCCGAGCATGTAGCCGAGCCGGATCGCGGCCTGCTGGGAGTTCTCGGGCACCGAGCCGGCGGCGTGGTCGACCACGATCCCGACTGCGCGCAGCACGATCCAAGCGCCGGCGCCGAGCGCGTATCCGGCCGCCGGCACGCCGATCAGCAACATGATCGGAGCCGCGACCACGATCACCACCACGTCGAAGTAGCGCAGCAGCGGCATGTGGGGCTCAAACGTCGTGGAAGCGCCTAGAGACAAGGTAGATCCCCAGGAAGAACCCGATGAAGAAGCCGGCTAGCAGCAGCGGGATCGTCGCGCCGATCAGCGCGCCGAGGCCCGCACCGATGCCCGCGCACACGAGGTTGACCGTCAGCAGGAAGACTCCGGCGCCGGCGACGTCCCTGCCGGTGATCGAGGGACGACTGTTCGTCATGTTGATGAAAGCTTTTCAAGCCCAGAAGAGGTCAGGCGGGCGTAACCCTACCGTCGCAGGGGCAAACATGATCCCCGCGCGAATCGTGCGAAAACGCACTTGCCGGCCCACGCGACGGGGCCGGCTCGGCCCCGCCAAGGGTAGCGGGTAAGGGGTCCTCAGTGTGCGCTGGTTGCGGGCACTCGCTCGGTGCCCGCCGGCGCCGCGTGCTGGGGCGTCTGCACGCGCACCACGGCGGTCTTGGGAACGCTTCGCGGAAGCAGCAGGACCAGGCCCAACGCGAGCACCGGCAGCGCCGCGATCGTCACGAACACGACGTGCAGGCCGTCGGCGTCCGCGAGGATCCCGAGCAGCGGCGCGCCGACTCCCCCGAGCCCGATCGACAGCCCGATCGTGACCCCGGCAGCGACCCCGAGCCGCCCCGGCAGGTACTCCTGTCCCATCACGATCGTGACCGCAAACGTCGCGATCGTGGCCGCGCCCGCCAGGGCCGCGAAAGCGACCGCGAGCACCGGGCCCGACAACAGGAACCCGACGACCAGCGGCGGCAGCGACAGCATCGATCCGATCAGCACCGTCCGGCGGCCGAACCGGTCGGCCAGCGGGCCCCCGATCAGGGTGCCGACCGCGCCGCCGAGCAGCATCGCCGACAGCGCGAGGTTGCCAAACGCCTTGCCGGTGTGCAGGTTGGCGACGTAGTACAGCGGGATGAACGTGACCAGCCCGAAGTAGACGAACGAGCGCAACGCGATCACCGTCGCCAGCACCGCGAACGGTCCCCAGTGCTCGGGCTCGTCGGAGTCGCTGACGCGACCGCCCACGACGTCGGTCCGGAATGGCTTCAGGCGCGGGAGCTCGTGCACCAGCACGCCGGCCATCACCCACGTCGGGATCAGCACGAACACGGTGCCGTGCAGCCCGAACAAGAGCACCAGCGGCGTGACCAGCACCGGCCCCAGCGCGAACCCGACGTTGCCGCCGACGCTGAACAGGCTCATCCCGCTGGCGCGACGGGCACCCGACACGTAGTTGGCAAAGCGCGAGCCCTCCGGATGAAACGCCGCCACGCCGAACCCGCTGAGCACGACCGCGGCGAACGTCAGCGGATACGTCGGCGCCAGCCCGGCGAGCGCCACGCCGAGCCCGCCGAGCGCGGGGCCCAGCGGCATCAGCCACGGCAGCGAGCGGCGGTCGGAGATGTGCCCGAACGCCGGCTGGATCACCGACGAGGAGATCGTCGCGGCGAGCACCAGCGCCGACACCGACGCGTAGTTGAGGTGGTCCTTGACGATCAGGAACGGCAGCAGCGCCGGGATCGACCCCTGCGCGATGTCGGTGAACAGATGACCGGCCGACAGCGTCGCCATCGCCCGCCGGTCAACCCCCGCGGGGGCAAGGTTCACTCGCCGAGCTCCGCCAGTCGCTTGGAGATCGAGCGCCGCTTGTCCACGAGCTCGCGCTCGAGCTGTTCGAGCTCGCGGCGGCGCTCCCTCACCAGCGACAGCTGGGTGGCGATGTGGCCGAGCGCCTCGTCGAGGATCCGGGCCCGCGCGGCCGCGTCGTCGGTCTGGGCGTACTCGCGGCGCAGCTCGGCGCGAGCGCTCTCGGCCGCGAGCAGCTGCGACAGCTGCTCGAGCGACAGCCCGAGCAGATCGCGCAGCCGGATGATCTCGCTCACGCGCTCGACGTCGGCCTCGGTGTAGGAGCGGTGCTTGCCCTGGGCCCGGTCGCCGTCGGGCAGCAGCCCGATCTCCTCGTAGTAGCGGATCGTGCGCGGCGTCGTGCCGGTGAGCTCGGCGACCTCGCCAATCCGCAGGGCTCGGTTGGCTACCGCGCTCACGCCGGCTGCAGCTCCTCGGATGCGGACCGCTCGGGCTTGTCCTCGGCCGTCTCGCCCTCGTCCTGGACGTGCTTGGGGCGAGCCGCGGCCACGAACGCACCGAGCAGCGAGATCCCCGACAGGCACCACAGCGCGGTGTGCATGTTGGAGATGAACGGGTCCAGCTGGGCGGTCGAGATGTGGTTGGCCAGACCGGAGAAGATGCTGAACAGGACGTTGGTCGGGACCGATGAGGTCACCACCGCGAGCACGAACGCGATCGAGAGCACCGCGCCGGTGTTCTGCACCAACACCCGGGCGCCCGCGGCGATGCCGCGGCGGTGGACCGGGACGGTGCCCATCATCGCTGCCGTGTTGGGCGAGTTGAACATCCCGGAGCCGATCCCGACGACGAACATGTAGGCGCCGGCGGGCAGGTATGCGGTGTCGCGCTGCAGGGTCGTCATCAGCGCCAGGCCAATGGCCGAGACCACCATCCCCATCACCGCCATCATCCGCGATCCGCGGCGGTCAGCCCAGATCCCCGCCAGCGGCGAGGAGATCAGCATGCCGACGGCCAGCGGCGCGAGCTTGATCCCGGCGAGGATCGGCGAGTTGCCCTGGACCCCCTGGAAGTAGAACACGAACACGAACATCAGCGCGAACCTGGAGAGTCCGTTGATGAACGCGGCCGCGGCGGCCGCCGAGAACAGCCGGTTCTGGAAAATCGAGAGGTCGAGCATCGGAGCCGGGGAACGGCTCTCGATCAGCACGAACGCCGGCAGGAATACCGCGGCGGCGGCGAGGCTGCCGATCACCAGCGGCTCGGTCCAGCCCGAGATGCCGCCCTTGGAGACCCCGAGCACGAGCCCGGTGAGGCCGATCAGGAACGTGAGCGTGCCGAGCGCGTCGAAGCGCCGGTCCTCGGAGCGTCCGCTCAGCTCACGCAGGACCAGCCACGCCCACGCGCTGCCCAGCAGCGCGAACGGGACGTTGAACCAGAACACCCAGTGCCACGAGATCGCGACGAGCGCGCCGCCGAGCACCGGGCCGATCACCAGCCCAACCGCGGCGACCATCGTGTTGGTGCCCATCGCGAGCCCCAGCTGGTTGCGCGGGAACGCATCGGTGACGATCGCGGCCGCGTTGGCGAACAGGAACGAGCCGCCGACCCCCTGCAGGATCCGCCACAGGATCAGCTCCGTGCCGTTGCCCGCGAAGCCGGCGCCGAGCGACGCGAGCGCGAACAGGATGAAGCCGCCGATATACGCCTTCTTACGCCCGAACTGATCGGACAGACGGCCGGCGCTCAGCACCAGCACGGTCGAGGCGATCATGTAGACGAGGATCACCCACACCAGTTCCAGCAGGCCCGTGTGGAGGCTGCGCTCGAGGTCGGGCAGCGCGATGATCAGCGTGCCCGAGTTGATCGTCGCCAGCAACATCCCCAGGCTCGTACACGACAACGCCCACCACTTGTAGGAGTCGTGATCGTGGTTGACGCCGACGCGTGATGTGAATCTGGGGGACTTTGCTTGGGCGGTTGTCAGGGCGATCTTCCTCTCGGGCGCTCAATTTGATTCTTACGTTAAACGTAAGATAGCACAGATTTCGAGAAGTTGCAGGCTCAACCTTCGAACGCCGCGACGGTCGCGAGGATCACGAACGCCGCCACCAGCGCGGCGCCCTCGAACGCCGTCGCCTCCCCGTCGTAGGTGACCTGCCAGATGATCACGGCGGTGGCGAACAGCGCGCCGATGTAGACCCCGGGGAGCGCGAACGTCAGCGATGTGGCCGTCAGCAGCGAGGCCAGCACCAGCAGCGGGTACAGGAAGGCCGCGATCTGCCCCACCGAGTTCTTGACGACGGCGATCGCCAGCTCGGCATGGCCCTTGTAGGCGAGCACGACGCCGACCGCGTGCTCGACCGCGTTGCCGGCGATCGCCACGATCACCAGGCCGGCGAACGCTTGGGAGATGTGCAGCTTGTGGATCGTGGGCTCCAGCGCGTGCACGAACCAATCCGACACGAACGCCGAGCCGAGCCCGCCGACCGCGAGCAGGATCACCGCCGTGCGGGTCGACAACCGCGGCACCTCGGCCTCCTCGTCGGGAGGGTCGGGCGAGCTCAGGTACTGGCGCGCCCACAGGCCGTAGACGAGCAGCATCGCGACCGCGCCGATGATCGAGATCGTGCGGGTGTGATGACTGGCGGGGTCGTGGGCGAGGTTGGCCAGCCCGACCAGCACGATGATGAACGTCGACATCAGCAGCAGCGTCGCCGTGTCGTTCGGAAGGTGCGGGTTGAAGCGCATCACGCCGGTGCGGTCCTTCCAGGCGCCGGCCACGATCACCAGCCCGAGCACCAGTAGCGCGTTGACCAGGATCGACCCGATGATCGCGGTCTCGGCGACCACCTTCTGGCCGGCATTGAGCGCGAAGATCACCACGAAGAACTCGGGCAGGTTGCCGAGCGTCGACTGCATGAAGCCGGTGATCGCGGCGCCGAACCGCGCGCCGACCTGCTCGGTGGCGAACGACACCACCCACGCCAGCCCGGCCAGCGCGAGCGTCGCGAACACGAACGCGACGATGTCGTTGACCCCACTCGCATACCGGGTCACGCCCGCGGCGATCGTGAGGACGACGATGACGGCCATCGCCGCCCGCTCGGTGCGGGTGAGCGCGCTCAGTTAGTGGTCCTCCGCATGGAGGCCCGCTACCCCACCCGCTCGAAGTCGCCCGTCTCGACGTCCTTGCGGACCTGCTCGTCGATCTCGTGCTCGCTGGTGTCCGGATCGCTCTGCTTGATCTCGCGCGAGCGGCGACTGCGGAACTTGAGGATCTCCAGCACGTAGATCAGATAGATGCTGGAGGCGATCGCGATCACCGCGATCGCGATCATCACCACCGACCAGCCGAGGCTGAAGCGGTTCGGGTGATCGTGGTGGTAGGGCACGAACCGCAGCGACACCGCCGCGCCGGCCAGGATCACCGACCACGCGTACAGGTACAGGACGGTCTTGCGCTGGCTGAAGCCGATCCTCGCCATTCGGTGGTGGAAGTGGTTGGCGTCGGCGCTCCAGGGCTTGCGCCGGTACTTCAGCCGCTTGGCGACGACGAACCCGGTGTCGAGGAACGGCACCGCAAGAATGAACAGCGGCACCACCAACGCCACCACCGCGTTGGTCTTCAGCGACCCGATGACAGCTGCCACCCCGAGCAGGTAGCCGAGCAGGTTGGCCCCGGAGTCGCCCATGAACACCGAGGCGGGGTGGAAATTGTGGAACAGGAAGCCGAGCGCCGCGCCCGCGGTCAGCGCCGCGAGCACGCCGGCGGGGGCGACGCCGAGGTCGAACGCGATCACCGCGAACGCGATCCCGTCGATCGTGCACAGCCCGGCCGCGAGCCCGTCGACCCCGTCGGAGAAGTTGACGACGTTCATCAACCCCACCAGCCAGATCACGGTCAGCACCCCGCCGGTGTTGGGGAACTGGAGCGCGCCCACGAACGGGACGGTCACGTCGGTGACGACCACGCCGGCCTCGACTGCGATGATCGCGGCGGCGACCTGGCCGAGCAGCTTCCACTGGGGCCGGAGCTCGAGGGCGTCGTCGATCCCGCCGACGATCGCGATCAGGCAGGCGCCGGCGAGCACCCACCAGGTGTGCACCTCGCCCTGCGCCGTGCCGCCAACGATCCGCGGCAGCCTGAACGTCGCCGGCATCCAGATGATCGCGGCCACCAGCACCCCGGCGAGAATCGCCAGCCCACCCAGCAGCGGCGTCTCGCGCGTGCCGAGGCCGCGGTCGCTGATCTTGGACACGGCACCGACGCGCCTGGCAAAGCGCGCGGCGAGCGGCGTCAGCAGCGTGGTGACCGCCAACGCGACAAAGAATGCGAACACGGCGTCCCAGCGCATCGTCCGAGCGAAGGATGGCAGCCGGGGTGGTCAGGCGGTTGCACGGGACGCGATCGCGAGCGCCTGGGCGATGCTCGTGATTACCGCGATCGGCTCGTCGCGAAGCTGGATCCAGGTCACCCGGACCACCCGGTAGCCCGCCGCCACCAGCTGCTGGTCGCGGCGGCGGTCGCTCTCGAACTTCTGTCGGTGGCCGTGCGCCCCGAAGCCGTCAACCTCGACGACGAGCCGCTCCGTGGGCCACAGGAAGTCGACCACGTAGCCGAGCAGCGGCTCGTTCAGCATTGGACGCGGCAGGCCGGCGGCGCGCGTGAGCTTGAGCATCCGACGCTCGGCCTCTGAGCGCGTGTAGCCGGACTCACGCTCGGCCGCAGGAGCGCTCGCAGCACCGATGACCCGCGACGCGTCGGGCACTCGATCGACCGCCCGAAGCAGATCGCGGTCGCGCACCACGCCTGGACGCGGCCCTCGGCGAGGAGCCGCTCGATCTCGCGCGGGCCGGCGGTCGCAGCGATGTCGCACACGGTCCGCGCTGCAGACGTGACCGGGAGTTCATGTCGAATCGCGCGCTCGTCGGGCGGGAGCTCGGCGACGCGGTGGACGATCAGCCCGTCGCGGGTGCCCGGATTCCGGCCCGCGACCGTGACGTGTACTTCGGCGGCTTCATCGGCCGGGATCAGGTCATGCAACGCCGCGGCCGTGTGGTGGCTGAGCACCGCGTCCTCGCCGCAGGCATAGATCGCGGCCCGTGCCCTCGCCATCGCGGTGGCCGGCGCCGAGCCAATGAGATAGACCCCGTTGTGGAGGCGCTGCCAGCGACCGATCGCAAGCCGGTGGGCGATCGCTCCGCGGCCTAGCGCCGAGTGCGGCGAGTTGGTCGGAGGTGATGACATTGTCCTGGCGGGCCGCGATCTCCCCGATCGCGTGTTCACGGGCATGCATTTCACGTCACTCGATCCCGCATACGCCGGCCCTGGCGCGAACTGCATGTATGTCAACGAGTTCGCGGCAGACCTGACGGATTTCGCTGCGACTGTCGTGAAATGCAGGTAATTCGCTCGCCACGATCGCGAGTATCCACCCGGGAAACCGCCCCGCCCCGGAAAGGCACCGAATTGATGCTGTGCCGTTACAGACTTGGAACGGCTGCGGGGGCCGACAGGCCCGGGTACAGCGGGTAGCGCTCGGCGATCGCCGCGGCGCGGTCGGCGAGCTCGCCGCGCCGGGCCTCGAAGTCGTCGGTGGTCAGCGCGGCGGCGATGATCCGGCCGATCTCGGTGAAGTCCTCGACCTGCAGGCCGCGGGTGGCGAGTGCAGGGGTCCCGATCCGCAGGCCGGACGAGACCGCGGGCGGGCGGGGATCGAACGGGACCGCGTTGCGGTTGACCGTGATCCCGACGGCGGCGAGGCGGTCCTCGGCCTGCTTGCCGTCGAGCTCTGAGTCGCGCAGGTCACACAGCAACAGGTGCACATCGGTGCCGCCGGTCAGCACGCTGACGCCGCGCCCGGCCGACAGCAGCTCGGCGGCGACGGCCTTGGCGCCGGCGACGGTCCGCTCCTGGCGCTCGCGGAAGGGCTCGGACTGGGCGATCCGCAGGGCCACGGCCTTGGCCGCGATCACGTGCTCGAGCGGGCCGCCCTGCTGGCCGGGGAACACGGCCGAGTCGATCTTCTTGGCGTACTCCTCGCGGCACAGGATCATGCCGCCGCGGCCGCCGCCGATCGTCTTGTGGATCGTGGTCGTGACCACGTCGGCGTAGGGCACCGGGTTGGGGTGCAACCCGGCGGCGACGAGCCCCGCGAAGTGAGCCATGTCGACGACCAGGTAGGCGCCGATCTCGTCGGCGATCGCGCGGAAGCGCTCGAAGTCGAGGATCCGCGGGTACGCCGACCAGCCGGCGAGGATCATCTTCGGCCGCCGCTCGCGGGCGATCCGCTCGACCTCGTCCATGTCGATCCGGCTGGTCTCGCGATCGACGTGGTACGGGATGATCTCGTAGAGCTTGCCGGACACGTTGATCCGCATCCCGTGGGTGAGGTGGCCGCCGTGGGACAGCTCGAGCCCCATCAGCGACTCGCCCGGGTTCAGCAACGCGTGGTAGACGGCCGTGTTGGCCTGCGCGCCGGCGTGGGGCTGGACGTTGGCGTGCTCGGAGCCGAACAACTCGTTGGCACGGTCGATCGCCAGCTGCTCGGCGACGTCGACGTTCTCGCAGCCGCCGTAGTAGCGCTTGCCCGGGTAACCCTCGGCGTACTTGTTGGTGAGCACCGAGCCCTGGGCCTCGAGCACCGACACCGGGACGAAGTTCTCCGAGGCGATCATCTCGAGCGTGTTCTGCTGGCGCTCGAGCTCGAGCGCGAGCACCTGGGCGATCTCCGGGTCGACCTCGGCCAAGGGCCGGTTCATGAAGTCAGGAGGGAGGTCCACGCTCACGGTGCGCGACGATAGCAATCGGGTCGGGCGTCAGGCCGGGGCGACGGCCACGACCACCGCGAGGTCGCCCGACGTCCACCGGACGGTGGCGTCGAACCCCGCCTCCTCCAGCCAACGCAGCTGGTCGGCCAGCGGGCTGGGCCGGTCGAACCCGGGCGTCAGCGGCGTCGTCGCCTCGGCGGGGTCTTCGGGGACGACCACATCGGCCAGCACGAACCGCCCGCCCGGGCGCAGCGCCCCGTGCACGCGGAAGAACAGCGCGGCCTTCTCGGGCCCGTCGAGGTGGTGGACGCACAGCGCGCTCGCCACCAGGTCGAACGGCCCCTCGGGGAGATCGCCCTCGATCGGGCCGACGCGCAGGTCAAAGCGCCCCCGGGGAAGCGCGTCGCGCGCCACCTCGAGCATCGCCGCGCTCGCGTCGACGCCGACCAGGAACGCGTGGGGATTCGCGTCGAGCAGCCGCCGGGCGGTCTCCCCCGTGCCCGTCCCGAGCTCGAGCACGCTCCGAGCGCCGGAGCCCGCCGCCTCGGCGAGCTCACGCTGCAGCCGCGCGTAGCCGGGCATCTCCGAGGTGATCATCTCCATGTAGGACGAGGGGTCGAAGTGGAACTGCCCCGGCAGCAACGGCGCGATCGCGGCCTCACTGACCGCCCCCTCCCGCACCACCGACCAGCTGCCGTCGTCCTCGAACCCGCGCAGGTCGATCACCGTCGACGACGTCCCGGGAAGCTCGCCACCGTCGATCACCAGGTCGGCTCCGACGGCGGATTGGCTCGGGCACCTCGTCCAAGCGCCGCGGGTCGGCGCCGCCGGCCTGGTTGGCGCTGGACTGCAGCACCGGCCACTTGACGCCGTCGAGCACCTCGGAGTGGATCACCCGCAGGCCGAGCGTCCCGGGATCGTCGCCGCACGCCAGCGCGAACCGCTCGCCGGGGTTGGGCACCAGCACGCCGATCGGGCCGGGCAGGAGCTTGCCCAGCGCGTCGCGAGTGGCCGGCCCCAGCTCCGGCAGCGCATCGAACGCCAGCGACAGGTCGAAGAACATCACCGCCGACGGCTTGGCCAGGCTGCGGCGCTTGAACCGATACAGGCGCTCGACCGCCAGGCGGTTGGACGGGTCGCAGGCCAGCCCGTAGACGGTGTCGGCCGGGAACACCGCAACCCCGCCGACCGACATGCAGCGCTCGAACCCCTCGGCCTGGCTCACCGGCGACCGACCACCACGCGCTCGTGCCCGGCGAGGTCGCGCAGGCGTTGCACCGAGCCAAACCCGGCCGCCCCGACCAGCGCCGCGACCGCGTCGGCCTGGTCGTAGCCCGACCTCGAGCGCCACCACGGTTGACTCCGTCGAGCATCCCGACCAGCCGCCGGATCACGTCGAGCCCATCGGGACCCGCGAACAGCGCGCCCGCGGGCTCGTACCGCGCGATCTCCGGGGCCAACGCCGCACCGTCGGCGACGTAGGGCAGGTTCGCCAGCACCGCGTCGAACCCGACCTCGACCCCGTCCAGCAGGTCCCCGACGACAAAGCGAGCGTCGAGCCCCAGACGCGACGCGTTGTCCCGCGCCACCGCGACCGCACCTGTACTCAAATCGATTCCCCAGACGTCCAGATCGGGCCGCTCGTCTTTCAGCGCCAGCGCGACCGCCCCGCTCCCGGTGCCGACGTCGACCACCCGGGCTCCGCGCCCCAGCGACAGCCCGACCTCGACCAGCAGCTCGGTCTCCGGCCGCGGGATCAGCACCCGCGGATCGACCGCCAGCGAGACCCTGCGGAAGTCCTTGCGCCCGAGGATGTAGGCCACCGGCTCGCGCGCCGCCCGCCGCGCCAGCAGCTCGTCGTACCGCGCCCGCGCCGCCTCGGGCACCGCGTCGCTACCGTCGATCAGCAAGCGCGCGCGGTCGACCCCGAGCGCCGAGCCCAGCAGCAGCTCGGCGTCGAGCCGCGGGGTGTCGACGCCCGCCGCGGCCAGCGTCGCCGTTCCCGCGGCGACGGCGTCGCTCACGCGCGGCGCGAGCGACGCCTCAGGCAACCGCGCGCTCCTCCAGGCGGCGTCGCTTCTCGTCGTCCTGGAGCGCGGCGGTCAGCTCGTCGAGGTCGCCCATCAGGATCGCGTCGAGGTTGTGGACCAGCAGGTTGATCCGGTGGTCCTTGACGCGCTTCTCCTGGAAGTTGTAGGTGCGGATCTTCTCGGCACGCTCGCCGCTGCCGACCTGCGCCTGGCGCGACGCCGCGACCTCGGCCTGCTGCTCGGCCAGCGCCCGCTCGTACAGCCGCGCGCGGAGCACGCGCATCGCGCGCTCGCGGTTCTGCAGCTGGGACTTCTCGTCCTGCATCGAGACGACGATCCCGGTCGGCTTGTGGGTGATCCGGACCGCCGAGTCGGTCGTGTTGACCGACTGGCCGCCGGGACCCGAGCTGCGGTACACGTCGATCTGCAGGTCGTTGGGGTCGACTGCGACCTCGACGTCCTCGGCCTCGGGGAGCACCGCGACCGTCGCCGTCGAGGTGTGGATCCGGCCCTGGGACTCGGTCTCGGGGACTCGCTGGACGCGATGGGTGCCGCCCTCGAACTTGAACACCGAGTAGGCGCCGTCGCCCTTGATCGCGAACGTGTAGGTGCCTTCGCCGATCGACAGCGGCTCGACCGTGAACCCGCGGCGCTCGGCGTAGCGGGTCAGCATCCGGTACAGGTCGCCGGCCCACAGCCCGGCCTCGTCGCCGCCGGCGCCGGGCCGGATCTCGACGATCACGTTCTTGTCGTCGTTGGGGTCGCGCTCGACCATCGCCAGGCGGATCTCCTCCTCCAGCGAGTCGATCTGCTCGCGCGAGCTCTCCAGCAGCGCGCGCAGCTCGGGGTCGTCGCCGTCCTCGGCGAGCAGCTCGCGGGCGCCCTCGAAGTCGTCGACGGCGCGCCGGTACTCGCTCGCCAGCTTGGCGGCGGGCTCGAGCTCGCGGTAGGCCCTGCTGGCAGCCGTGAACCGGGCCCGGTCGGAGATCACGTCCGGGTCCGAAAGCTCCGTCTGGAGGCCGTCGAAGCGGGCCTCGATCTGGTCGACGAGGTCGAGAATCATCTACTTCGAGTTTAGGCCGGGCGGCGCGCCCGCGGGCGGCGGCGCCGCTACGCGACGACTTCGACGCCGAGCATGTCCTCGGCGGTGGCCTCGCCCGGCTTCTGCATCGCGAGCACGGCCTGCATCGCCGCAATCGCGACCGCGAGCTGGTCGAGGTCGGGCTCGCGGGTGGTCAGCCGCTGCAGCTGCATACCCGGCCACATGATCGCCTGGACCCAGCGGCGACGACGGTTGCGTCCGGCCCACTTGATCACCTCGAACGACAGCCCGGCGATCACCGGGACGCCGACGATCCGGGTGATCACCAGGATCCACCAGGCGGGCAGGCCGATCGGGGCGAACACGAAGATCGCCAGGATCATCACGATCAGCAGGAAGCTGGTCCCGCAGCGCGGGTGCAGCCGCGAGTACAGCGCCGCGCGCTCGGGCACGAGCTCGTCCTCGGCCTCGTAGCAGGAGATCGTCTTGTGCTCGGCGCCGTGGTACTCGAACACCCGCTTCAGATCCGGGATCCGCGACAGCAGCCACAGGTAGCCGAGGAAGATCGACGGTGCGCAGCACCCCCTCGACCGCCCAGAACAGCAGCGAGGACCCGAGCTGGTTCTTGATCAGGCTCGTGACCCCGACCGGCACCACGAAGAACAGCCCGATCGCGAAGATCAGCGAGAACACGACGGTCCCCGCCCAGGCGCCGCTGGAGATCTGCTGCTCGTCCTCGGGGAGCTGGGCGTTGGCCGAGATCCCGAGCGCGCGCAGGCCGATCGCGAGCGACTCGGCCAGCGCGACGACGCCGCGGATCACCGGCCAGCGATAGATCTGGTGGCGCTTGGTCCAGGAGACGAACGGGAACGTCTGGACCGCGATCGGCCCTAGCTCGCCCTCCTCCTCCGTGGGCTTGCGGACCCCGACCGACCAGGTCGAGATCCCGCGCATCATCACGCCCTCGAGGACGGCCTGGCCGCCCACCGGCGCATCGCGCGAGGCGGTCAGGCGTCCCTCGCCGCCCCGCATCGAATGCACTCGGACTAGGCGCCCGTTGGGGTCGCGGTGCGCGCTGCGCGTCGGCCCTTGGCTACACGACGCTGGAAGCGCTCAACCCGGCCACCGGTGTCGACAAGCTTCTGCTTGCCGGTGTAGAACGGGTGGCAGGCCGAGCAGATCTCGACGTGGATCTCGTCCTGCGTCGAGCGCGTCATGAACTCGTTGCCGCACGTGCAGCGGACGTGCGCGTCTACGTATTCGGGATGAATGTCGGCTCTCATTGGACTACTGAGTGTAGCGATGCGCCGCTTCATCGAGAGACGGTGGCGTGGAGCCGCGAGCCCTTGCTGGCCGTGCCCGAACAGACCACGTTGAGCGAGTTGTTGGCGCGGTTGAGATCGTCGACCTGGTTGCCCGGATCGGCGGTGACGTTGGCCGTGCCGGTGCCGCACGACGGACCGATGAAGTGCTGCTTGATCGAGGCGTGGGGGGCGAGATCGTCGACGCTGTGGGTCTTGACCACGGCCCCGTCGGTGAACTGGACGTCGAACGGCCCGGTGGCGGTGGCGCCGGCGTTGCGGATCAGCGCGATGTACTCGTCGACGCTGGGACGGCCGTCGACCGCCTGGACGCCGATCGTCTTGACCTGGAGGTCGGGGCGCAGCTCGGGCTGGTAGCACGTCGAGCTGGTCTTGACCGCGGTGCCGAGCAGCTTGCCGTGCGCGCCGAGCCACCGGAAGGAGACCTTGAAGCGATAGGTGGCGGGTGCCTTGAGGTCGACGACCTGCTTGATCACGTTCCAGACGTCGTCGGGGTGCTGGCCGAGCGTGGGGTCCTTGGGCGTGACCCACGTGCTGAGGTCACCGCCGCGCACCCGGGTGTAGGGCCGCGAGCTGTTGACCCGGCTGGTGAGGTCGAATTTCACCTGCAACTTGGTCGTGCCCGTCATCGGCCGCATCGTGGCCGTGATCGAAATCGCCCTCGCGGGCGGGTCCAGCGCGGTCACGCAGACGGGCGCGCGCAAGCGTGCCCGGGGGGCGGCGGCGCCGACGCTCGAGGCCGCGATCAGGCCGATCGCGAGCAAGCAGAACGCGAGTAGGGTGAGGCGCTTCATACCTGTGAAACACGCTGGTGCCGCCGAAGTTTCCCGGAGCGCGGGACGCCGGGCAAGCGATCGGGCGTCAGGTGATCGTGTACAGCGGCCCGTCGCCGCCCTCGGGCGGGGTCAGCCGGCCGCCCTTGGCGGTGATCGCGCCGCACTGCACGCAGTTGGTGTAGTTGACGATCACGTCGACGGGCCCTTCCGCGGGCGCGTCGTCGGGGATCTCGTACACGCCCGCCGGGCACATCCACCGCCACGTCTCGGCGATCTCGCGCGGGACGTTCTGCTGTACGCGGATGTGGTTGGGCGCGTCGTCGCGGGTGGCGTTGCCGGACGACGAACACCGACGAGAGCTTGTCGAACGTGTACTTGCCGTCGGGCTTGGGGTAGTCTCGCGCTTGTCGCCGACGGTCATCGGCGCCTCGGCGTCGCGGTGGTTCTCCCAGCGACCGCCGGGGAACCGGCCACCGCTGACGACCATCGCGTTGGTGATCGCGCCGCCGACGAAGAAGCCCTTGGCGAACGGCTGCTTCATGTTGCGCGAGCGGTACAGCTCCTTGCCGATCACCGAGTCCTCGACGCGGCGGTCATAGCGCGGAGATAGTCGGTGCCGCCGGCCTTGAGCTGCGCGAAGATCGTCTCGGCGGCGTAGATGCCCGAGTGGATCGCGTAGTGGATCCCCTTGAGGATCGGCACGTTGACCATGCCGGCGCCGTCGCCGCAGATCAGCACGCCCGGCGCCGAGGGCTTGGGCATCGCCCAGTAGCCGCCCTCGGGGATCGCCTTGGCGCCCCAGGCGACGCGCTTGCCGCCCTCGAGGATCCCGCGCACGAGCTTTGAGGTCTTGAACAGCTGCAGCACGTCGTGCCCGGAGAGCGTCGCGTCGGTGTAGTCGAGCCCGAGCACGAACCCGATCGACACCCGGTCGGGGCCCATCGGGTAGATCCAGGAGCCGCCGAACTCGTTCCACTTGGCGCCGTAGCGAAGCGGCCAGCCGAGCGTGTGGATCACGCGGTCCAGCGGCTTGGCGACCTCCCAGACCTCCTTGACGCCGAGCGCCCACACCTGCGGCTCGCGGTGCTCGGCGAGGCTGAACTCCTTGATCGCCGCGCCGGTCAGGTGACCCCAGGTGCCCTCGGCGAGCACGGTCGCGCGCGCCGTCACGTCGGCGCCGGGCTCGAAGTTGCCCAGCGGCTCGCCGTCCTTGCCGCGGCCCTTGTCGCCCGAGCGGATGCCCTTGACCGCGCCGTCGCTCGACCAGCAACTGCTGAGCGCTGGTCTCGGTGAGGATGTAGGCGCCGGCCTCCTCGGCCTTGTTGGCCAGCCACCGCGACAGCTCGGCGACGCTGACCATGTAGTTGCCGTGGTTGCGGAACGGCGGCGGCGTCGGCTTCAGCGGCAGCGCCGCGCCCGAGCTGAGCATCCAGTAGACCGAGTCCTTGGAGACGGTTCCGTAGGTCGGCCAGTCGGACGGGTCGAGGTCGGGGAACAGCTCCTTGAGGCCCGGACGGGCGCATCATCGCGCCGCTCAGGTTGTGAGCGCCGCAGGCCTTGCCCTTCTCGATCACCGCCACCGGCACCTCGCCGAGGCGCTCCATCAGCTCGGGCTCGTCCTCCAGCAGCGCCAGCAGCCGGTTGGCGCAGGCCAGGCCCGCGGGCCCGCCGCCGACGATCGCCACCCCTACCTCGATCCGCTCGTCCTCGTCGTCGAGCTCGCGCTTGATGAACTCGCCGGTCGAGTCGACCGGGGGCGGGAACTCGCTGGGGGCGGGATGGCGACCGTTGTGAGTGGACATCGCGGGCTCAGGAGCCCTTCTTGGCCTTGATCGCCTCGGTCAGCTTGGGCAGGATCTTGTTCAGGTCGCCGACGATCCCGAGGTCGGAGAACTCGAAGATCGGCGCGTTGGAGTCCTTGTTGATCGCGACGATGTTCTCCGAGGACTGCATTCCGACCTTGTGCTGGATCGCGCCCGAGATCCCGGCCGCGAGGTAGAGCTTCGGCGACACGGTCTTGCCGGTCTGGCCGATCTGCGCGGCGTACGGGTACCAGCCGGCGTCGACGACCGCTCGGGTCGCGGCCACCGCGGTGTTGCCGCCGAACGCGGCCGCAAGCGCCTCGGCGAGCTGGAAGCCCTCCGCCTTGCCCAGGCCGCGGCCGCCGGCGACCAGCACGTCGGCGCCCTCGATGTCGACGTCCGCGCCGCGCTGCTCGCCGCGCTGGACCATCGTGGCCTGGTTGGACCACGGGGAGTACTCGACGTCGACGTCGACGACCTCGGCCGACGCCGCCGTCCCGGCTGACGGTCTCGAACGCGTTGATCCGGCCGATGATGATCCCGAGGTCGCCGCGGTAATGCGAGACCGAGATCTTCGAGTCCTGGAGGATCGGCCGCTCGGCCACGAGCTTGCCGTCCTGCGCGCGGACCGCGGTGACCTCCATCGTCACGCCCGCCTGCTTGCGGGCCGCGAGTCCGGCGCCGATCTCGAACCCGAGCAGGCCGCCGCCGAACAGCGCGTAGGAGTGGCCGTGGTCGTCGATCACCTTGGCCATCACGTCGACCACCGGCTGGGCGAGGCCCTCGGGGCCCTGGGCCCGGAACACCTTGGTGGCGCCGTACGCGCCGAGCGTCTGGCAGAGCTCGTCGGTGAGGTCGTCGCCGCCGACCACGACCGCGTGGCACTCGCCGCCGATCTCCGCCGCGCGCGCGGCGCCCTCGGAGACGGCGCCCAGCGAGTTCTTGTTGAGCGCGCCCTCGTAGTGGAGGACGTAGGTGAGGATGTCCGGCATTAGAGCTTCCTTTCGGAGATGCGGCGCACTAGATCAGCTTCCTTTCGTCGAGCCAGGCGACGATCTTCTCGACGGTCTCGTTGGTGTCCTCGTCCTCGATGATCTGGCCGGCGGCCTTGGCGGGCGGGTCCTTGAACTCGCCGCACTGGACGCGCGAGCCGTCCTCGCCGACCAGCGACGCGTCGATCCCGACGTCGCCGGCGGCGACGGCCTCGAGCGGCTTCTTGCGGGCGCCCATGATCGCCTTCAGCGACGGGTAGCGCGGCTCGTTGATCGCGTCGCCGACCGAGATCACGGCGGGCAGCGAGACCTGGACGGTGTCGTAGCCGTACTCGGCCTGGCGCTCGCAGCGCAGCGCCTCGGAGTCGACGTCGATCTTGATCACCTGGGTGAGCGACGGCATCTTCAGGTGGTCGGCGACGACCGCGCCGATCGTGTAGCACTCGCCGTCGTCGGACTGCTGGCCGAGCAGGACCAGGTCGGGAGACTCCTTCTCGAGCGCCTTGGCCAGCGCGTAGCCGGTCGCGGCCACGTCGGAGCCCGCGAGCGCGTCGTCGGACAGGTGCATCGAGCGGTCGGCGCCGAGCGACACCGCCTTGTGCAGCGCGCGGACGGCCGACTCGGGGCCCATCGTCACGGCCACGATCTCGTCGACCTCCACGGCGCCGCCCTCGCGCAGCTGCATCGCCGCCTCGATCGCATGCGTGTCGTAGGGGTTGAGGTTCTTCTCCCCTGAACGGTCCATGCGCCCCGTCGACGGGTCGATGCGCTTCTCGACGGCGGCGTCCGGGACCTCTTTGACCAGGACGCAAATCTTCAAGTCAGGCCTCCTAAGGGATTCAAATCGCAGCGAGATATTACCGGTTGACTGACGAGTCAATCGGGTGAGAAAGTGGTGCTGGGTTCAGCCTGCGCCGGGCAGTCTCACGCCCGTACGGCGGCGCGGATGAAGTCGACGGCCTGCTGGGTGGGGCGCCGGGGGTGAACACCTCGGCGACGCCGAGCTGCTTGAGCTCCTGAACGTCGTCGTCGGGGATCGTCCCGCCGACGGTGACGATCACGTCGTCGGCCCCCTCCTGCCTGAGCAGCTCGACGATCTTGGGCACCAGCGTCATGTGGGCGCCGGAGAGGATCGACAGGCCGACCGCGTCGGCGTCCTCCTGGATCACGGTCTCGACGATCTGCTCGGGCGTCTGGTGCAGACCCGTGTAGATCACCTCCATCCCGGCGTCGCGCAACGCGCGCGCGATGATCTTGGCGCCGCGGTCGTGGCCGTCTAGGCCCGGCTTCGCGACGACGACGCGAATCTTCTTCTCTGTGGAGGGCGCCATCGAAAAGGTATGCGCCGTCGCGCGTGGGCGACGAGATCGGCGCGGGCGCCCGATTCTATGGGTTTGGGCCTGGGCGCGGCCGGTAGCTCGCGCCCAGGTCCGGACCCGACCGACCGCCTACTTGACGGTGACCGTCTCCGTCATGAACGGGTGGATCGTGCACATCAGGTGGTACGTGCCCTTCTTTTTGAACGTGAACGAGTACGTGCCGCTCGACTTGTTGGCCGAGTGGAACTTGACCGGTCCGTTCTTCACGGTCACGTTGTGCTTGATCCCGACCGACTTGAAGGTCCAGGTCACCTTCGTGCCCTTCTTGATCGACAGCTTCTTCGGCTTGAAGGCGAAGTTCACGACGTTTGCTTTCTGCGTCGGCGTCGCGCCGAGGGCCGATACGGCGGGGACCGCGAGCACTGCGGCGACGACCAATACGCCGGCCAGCTTGCGCATGTTGCTACCTCCGGTGGTGGTTCTCTCCGTGGGCCCGCAGGCCCTTAACCGACGCCGACGCGGAAAGCCGGCCAAACCTTCCCGGGTCGGTTCCGGCGCCCGACCGCCGACTGCGGTCAGAACGCCGGGGTCTCGGCATACGTGCCGAAGACCTTCTGCAGGCATTGCACCATCTCGCCCTCGGTGACGTCGGCTCGTGCGGCGTCGAGCAGGTAGGGCATCAGGTTCTCGGCGGGGTCTTGGGCGGCGGCCTGGATCGCGGCCAGCGCGGCGGCGACGGGCTCGGGGTCGCGGCGTTCGCGCACCTGCTGGACGCGGCGGACCTGGTCGGTCTCGAAGTTGGGGTCGATCCGCAGGATCGGGGTGTGTTCGTCGCCGCCCTCGGTGTAGGCGTTGACCCCGACGATCTTGCGCACCCCGGTCTCGACCTCGCGCTGGTAGGTAAACGCGGCGTCGGCGATCTCGCGCTGGGGAAACCCGCGCTTGACCGCCTCGACCATCCCGCCCAGCTCGTCGATCTTCGCGAAGTACTCATACGCCTGCGCTTCCATGCGATCGGTCAGCGCCTCGATGAAATAACTGCCGCCCAACGGATCGATCGTGTTCGTCACGCCGGTCTCCTCAGCGATGATCTGCTGGGTCCGCAGCGCCACCCGCACCGCCTCCTCGGTCGGCAACGCCAACGCCTCATCAAAGCTGTTGGTGTGCAGCGACTGCGTACCCCCCAGCACCCCGGCCAGCGCCTCGATCGCGGTCCGCACGATGTTGTTCAGCGGCTGCTGAGCGGTCAGCGACACCCCCGCCGTCTGCGTATGAAACCGCATCAACCACGACCGCTGATCGCGCGCCCCGAACGTGTCGCGCAGCTCCCGCGCCCAGATCCGCCGCGCCGCGCGGTACTTCGCGATCTCCTCAAAGAAATCGATATGCGCATTGAAGAAGAAGCTCAACCGCGGCGCGAACTCATCGACATCCAACCCCCGCGCCACCGCCTGCTCCACATACGTCAGCCCGTCCTTCAAAGTGAACGCCAGCTCCTGCGCCGCCGTCGACCCCGCCTCGCGAATGTGATAGCCGCTGATCGAAACCGGATGCCACCGCGGCATCTCCCGCGCGCACCACTCGATCATGTCCCCCACCAGCCGCATCGCCGGATCCACCGGGAAACACCACTCCTTCTGCGCGATGTACTCCTTCAGGATGTCGGTCTGAATCGTCCCCGCCAACCGCTCGGGACCGATCCCCCGCCGCTCCGCCGCGACCACATACAACGCCAGCATGATCGCCGCCGGCGCGTTGATCGTCATCGACACGCTCACCCGATCCAACGGAATCCCGTCAAACAACAACTCCATATCCGACAACGAGTCGACCGCCACCCCCTCACGACCGACCTCCCCCTCAGACCGCGGATGATCGGAGTCATGCCCCATCAACGACGGCATGTCAAACGCCGTCGAGAGCCCCGTCTGCCCCTGCGCCAGCAAATACCGAAACCGCCGGTTGGTCTCCGCCGCCGTCCCGAACCCCGCGAACTGCCGCATCGTCCACAACCGCCCCCGATACATCGACCCATACACCCCACGCGTAAACGGAAACTCGCCCGGGAACCCCACCGGATCATCCGACCCGCCAATCCCCCCCGGCAGATCCTCCTCCGTATACAACGGCCGGACCGGCTCCCCCGACATCGTCGAAAACGGCGCATCGCGCTCCGGCAACCGCGAGAACGTCTCCCGCTCCCACCGCTCCACCCCAGTCAACCGCGACCGCGTTGCCATAGCGTCCAAGTCTACGTCTAGGCCGGCGGTGTCCCGGGACACCTGCCCAATCGCTACATTTGCCACCAGCACGGCTCCGTTCGGCCGGCGGGCGTGCGATACCAGGCGGAATAGATGGGTGCAAGGAGTGCATACCGGTGAGGGTGCGGATCGGGCGTCCCAGCCCCGCGTTGGTCGTCGCAGTGATCGCGTTGATCGTCGCGCTGGGCGGCACCGGCTACGCGGCGATACGGCTCCCGGCTAACAGCGTCGGTACCAAGCAGCTGCGCAACGGCTCGGTGACGCGCAGCAAGATCAAGACCGGAGCGATCAACAGCGCCGGCGTCAAGAACAAGTCGCTGACCGGCGCCGACATCAACCTGAAGAAGCTCGGCACGGTCCCGCAGGCCACCTCGGCCTCCCGGGCGGTGGTGGCCGGCGCCGCCCCGCCGATGGGCCGCGCCGGCGGTCAGTTGACCGGCGTCTACCCGAATCCCGGGATCGCCCAGGCCGAGCCGGTCAGGCTGATCGGCGCGGCGGGCCAGCCGGTGTTTGACCCGCAGTGGAGCAACGTCGGCCCGGGCTTCACCCCGGCCGGCTTCTACAAGGACCCGTTCGGCACCGTCCACCTCCAGGGCGACGTCAAGCGCACCACCACGGGCACCGACGCGGTGATGTTCTTCCTGCCGCAGGCGTACTGCCCGACCGGCGGGATCGCCGACTTCCCGGCCTACGGCGACGGCGGCACCGCCGCCGGGGTCGCGGTCCGCTCGACGGACTGCGCGGTCGTCTATGTGGCCGGCAAGACGACGTTCATCGGGCTCGGGGCGGTCAGCTTCAGGGCGGGCTGACGACCGCGGCCGGTCAGCGCCCGGCGTCGCCGGCGGCGATCAGCGCCCGGGCCGCCGCCGGCGTGCGATCAGCGCCCGGGCCGCCGCCGGCGGGCGATCAGCGCCGCGCTCCCCACCCCGCCGCCCACCGCCGCTCCGGCGATCGCGACCGACGCCTTCAGCCGTCGGCTGAGCCGCTCGAACCGCAGCATCTCCCAGCCCTCTTCCCGGGCGATCGCGGCGAGCCGCTTGTCGGGGTTGACCGCGATCGGATTGCCCACCGCCCGCAGCATCGGCAGGTCCGACGCCGAGTCCGAGTACGCGTATGACGCGGCCAGGTCGATGTGCTCGCGGCGGGCGAGCTCCTCGATCGCCCGCGCCTTCGCCTCGCCGTAGATGAACACCCCGGCGGGCCGACCGGTGAACACCCCGTCGACCGCTTCGGAGAACTGCGAGCCGATCGCGCCATCGAGCGCGAGCACGGTGGCCAGCAGCCGGGCGAGGTCCTGCGAGGCCGCGGTCACGATGTACACGAGCCGTCCGGCGTCCTGGTGCTCGTGGGCGACCGCGAGCAGCTGCGGATAGATTCGCGGCAGCACGCCCGTCAGCACGTCGGGACCGAGCCGCTCGATGTCCCGCACGCGGATCCCGCGCAGCGACTCCGACACACGGTCCAGCAGCGCACGGGTGTCCTCGTCGGTGGCGCCGCGCAGACGGAAACGGAGGTTGGCCCAGCCGTCGGCGAGCAGCTGCCGGCGCCCCAGCAATCCGGCCCGGTAGGCGGCGCGCCCGAACTGGAAGGCCGAGGAGCCCTCCATCAGCGTCCGGTCGAGATCGAAGAAGGCCGCGCCGCGCGGCTGGGGGCTGTCAGCCCCCATTCACCTCGACGATCAAGGCGTCGCCCTGCCCGCCGCCCGAGCAGATCGCGGCGCAGCCGAGGCCGCCGCCCCGGCGGCGGAGCTCGAGCACCAGCGCGCCCAGGATCCGCGCGCCGGACGCGCCGATCGGGTGGCCGATAGCGACCGCACCGCCGTTGACGTTGACTCTGTCCTCGTCGATCCCGAGCATCCGGATCGAGTTCAGCGTGACCGAGGCGAACGCCTCGTTGATCTCCCACAGGTCGATGTCCTGCGCGTTCAGCCCGGCCTTGTCGAGCGCCTGCTTGGCGGCGTTGGCGGGCGTCCGGGCGAGGTAGGCAAAGTCGTCGGCGACGGCGGCCTGGCTGACGATCGTGGCCAGCACGGTCTTGCCGTTGCGCTTGGCCCACTCGTCGCTGGCGACGACGACCGCGCCTGCTCCGTCGTTGACGCCGGGTGAGTTGCCGGCCGTGTGGGAGCCGTCCTTGACGAAGATCGAGGGCAGCTTGGCGAGCACCTCGAGCGACGTGTCGCGGCGCGGCGCCTCGTCGATCTCGACGACCGTGTCGCCCTTGCGGGACGAGATCGTCACCGGCACGATCTCCTCGGGAAGGCGTCCCTCGTCGGTGGCCTTGATCGCCAGCTGGTGCGAGCGCAGCGCCCAGCGGTCCATGTCGGGGCGCGTGAGCTCGAGCTCGGTGGCGACCTCGCTGGCCTCCTGGGCCATGTGCTTGCCGGAGAACGGGTTGGTCAGGCCGTCGTGGATCATCGCGTCCAGCGCCTTGCCGTCGCCCATCCGGAAGCCGAAGCGGGCCTCCTTGAGGAGGTACGGTGAGCTCGACATCGACTCCATGCCGCCGCCGACGCCGACCTCGACGTCGCCGGCGCGGATCGCGGAGTCGAGCAGCCCGGCAGCGCGGATCCCCGACGCGCAGACCTTGTTGATCGTCTCGGACGGGATCTCCTTCGGAATCCCGCCGTGGATCTGGGCCTGGCGCGACGGGATCTGGCCCTGGCCGGCCTGCAGCACCTGGCCCATCACCACGTGCTGCACGTCGGCCGGCGCCACCTCGGCGCGCTCGAGCGCGGCCTTGATCGCGGTGCCGCCCAGCTCCGTGGCGTCGAGGCTCGCCAAGCCGCCGCCGAGCTTTCCGATCGGAGTGCGGGCGGCTGACAGGATCACGGTCTTGGGCATCGGTGCTTGGATCTCCGGAGTCGTGGGCGGGGCTCGAATGCGGCGACGACTGAATCAATCCTAGTGGCGGGGGCGTTGCTAGGGTCCCGGCCGTGGAGGTGCAGGCCACCACCCAGAATCCCCCCGAGACCGGTGCCGACACGGTCGTCGTCGGCGTGTTCGAGGACGAGGGCGTCGCTCACGATCTCCCCGGCGGCACGCTCGAGGCGCTGCTCGACAGCGGCGAGGGGCAGCGCAAGTTCAAGCGCCTGGCGGTAACGCACGCCGACGGTCGCCGGTACATCCTGATCGGCCTCGGCGATCGCACCGAGTTCGACGCCGAGCGTGCCCGGATCGCCGCCGGCGTCGCCCACGACCGCGCGGCCGAGCTCGGCACCGAGACGCTGTGCTGGGAGGTCCCTCACCACGTCGGCGACGAGATCGTCGCCGGGTTGGTCGAGGGCACGGTGCTCCGGGCCTACCGGTTCGACCGTTACAAGCCCGACGACGACGGGCCCGACCGCAGCGTGCAGCGGCTGCTGCTGAGCGCCCACCAGGACGTCTCCGAGCCCGTCCGCGTGGCTGCGGTCATCGTCGCCGCGCAGAACCGGGCGCGCGATCTCGGCAACACGCCGTCCAACGACCTGTCGCCGGCGGCGCTCGCCGACTACGCCCAGCAGACCGCCGAGCGGCTCGGGATCGAGGCCACGGTGCTCGACGAGGACGAGATCCGCTCGATCGGGATGGGCGCGTTCGCCGCCGTCGCCCAGGGCTCGGTCCAGAGCGCCCGGCTGATCCGCCTCGACTACGCGGGCCCCGGGTCGGAGGGGGCGCCATTGGTCGCGCTGATCGGCAAGGCGGTGACGTTCGACTCCGGCGGGATCTCGATCAAGCCCTCGTCGGGGATGCAGGAGATGAAGTTCGATATGTGCGGCGGCGCCGCGGTGATCGAGGCGGTCGCGGCGCTGGCCGAACTGCAGGCGCCGGCGCGGGTGATGGGCCTGATCGGCGCGACCGAGAACATGGTCGACGGCGGCGCGGTCAAGCCCGGCGACATCGTGCACGCGCTCGACGGGACCACGATCGAGGTCAACAACACCGACGCCGAGGGCCGGCTGGTGCTGTCGGACTGCATCACCTACGCGCGCCGCGAGGGCGCCGACAAGCTGGTCGACATCGCCACGCTGACCGGCGGCGTCGTGGTCGCACTCGGCCGCGCCTACGCGGGCCTGATCAGCAACGACGACGCGTGGGCCGCCCACGTCGAGGAAGCCGGACGCGACACCGGCGAGCTGGTGTGGAGGCTCCCGCTGCACCCCGACTACGCCGAGCTGGTCAAGGGCCAGTTCGCCCAGCTGACCAACCTGGCGGCCCGCCGGGAGGCCAGCGCGATCACCGCCGCCGAGCTGCTGCACCACTTCGCCGGCGACGTGCCGTGGGCCCACCTCGACATCGCCGGCACCGCCTGGGACGTGCAGCGCCCCTACTTCGACAAGCAGGCCAACGGCTTCGGAGTGCGCCTGCTCGTCGAGGTGGCGCGCAGGCCTGAGTAGCGTCGCGAGTGGAGTTCGAGCTCTCAGACGACCACCGACTGCTCCGCGACACCGTGCGCGAGTTCTCCCTGCAGGAGATCGCCCCGGTTGCCGAAGAGCTCGACCGTACCAAGGCGTTCCCGTACGAGATCGTCAGGCGCCTGGGCGAGCTCGACCTGATGGGGATCCCGTTCCCCGAGGAGTACGGCGGCGCCGGCGGCGACTCACTGGCCTACGCGCTCGCGGTCGAGGAGCTGGCGCGCATCGACTCGTCGGTGGCGATCACGGTGTGCGCGCACACGTCGCTGGGGACCCAGCCGATCTACGTGTTCGGCTCCGAGCAGCAGAAGCGCGAGTGGATGCCGATCCTGTGCAGCGGGGAGCGGCTCGGCGCGTTCGGGCTGACCGAGCCCGAGGCGGGGTCCGACGCGGGCAACACCCAGACCCGTGCCGCGCTGGAGGACGGCGACTGGGTGATCAACGGGTCCAAGCAGTTCATCACCAACGCGGGCACCGACATCTCCGGCGTGGTGGTGATCACGGCGGTCACGGGCGGCAGCGCGGCCGGCGGCGATCGTGAGATCTCCAACCTGCTGGTCCCGAACGGGACGCCGGGCTACGAGCCCGGCCAGCCGTACCGCAAGATGGGCTGGAACGCCTCGGACACCCGCCCACTGTCGTTCGCCGACTGCCGCGTGCCCGAGGAGAACCTGGTCGGCCGGCGCGGCGCGGGGCTGCGCCAGTTCCTGCACGTGCTCGACATCGGCCGGATCGGGGTGGCGGCGATGGGAGTCGGGCTCGCCCAGGGCGCGCTCGACGAAGCGCTGGCGTACGCTCGGGAGCGCCGCGCGTTCGGCCAGCCGATCTCGCGGTTTCAGGCGATCCAGTCCAAGCTCGCCGACCTGTCGACGGAGATCGAGGCGACCCGATTGCTCGTCCATAAGGCGGCGTGGCTCAAGGACCGCGGGCAGAACTTCACGCTGACCGCCGCGCAGGCGAAGCTCAAGAGCGGGCGGCTCGCCGTCCACGCCGCCGACGAGGCCGTGCAGATCCACGGCGGTTACGGCTACATCGAGGAGTACCCGGTGTGCCGCTTCTACCGCGACGCGAAGGTCCTGACGATCGGCGAGGGCACCGACGAGATCCAGGAGATGGTGATCGCCCGCGCGTTGGGCACCTAGGGCGTCCGCCGATGCTCGGACTCCGGACATCGAGGGTCGTCGTCGCCGCGGCGACCGCTGCGGCGCTCGCGTCGGGCGGGGCCGTCGGCGCCGGCGTCGCGGCAGCCCAGCCCGCACCGCCGGCCCCGGTCGGCGTCGCCCGCCTCCAGGGAACGTTCCAGCTGGCCGGGCGGGTCACGGTCGCCGTCAACGTGCGCGGCGAGCGCCGGGGACAGGTCGTGCAGCGGACCTGGACGTTCACCTCGGGGTGCCCGGTCGGGCCGTGCCCGGCGGTCGGCCTCTCCCGGGGGCGCGCCACCGGCAGCGACGTGCTCGTCCTGCGCCGGCGCGGACCGGGGCGCTACGCCGGCAACACCAGCTTCTACTCCCCGCTGCGGTGTGCCGGCAAGGTGTATCCCCGAGGGCAGAAGATCCCGTTCACGATCACCGTCCGGGTCACGCAGGCGTCGTACCTCGGCGCGGTCGCGATCGCGACCCGGATCAACGCGACCTACCAGAACCGCACGCGCGTCAACCTGACGCCGTGCGTCGCGGTGCTCGGCCACGACGCCGCCCGCTACCACGGGCAGCTGACGCCGGTCACCTAACGCCCGCGCGGCTAACGCCGGCGGGGGCGACCCGGAGCGAGCGCAGCGTCCGGTCGAGCGCGAGCAGCTGACCTCGCCGTGCCGTGCGCGGCCCGGCGACCACCGCATACATGCAGAACGGCCGACCGGCCGTGGTGAAGAAGTGCTGGGTCCCGACCTGGCCGGGCCGGCGGTGCGCCAATCGCCGCTCCCCGAAGCTCGTCGGGTCCAGCGGCAACGGGATCCGACGCGGCGCGAACAGGCCCTCCCCCGGCTTCAGCCCTTCGCCGGCCGCGTACTCGGTCAGCGCCAGGAACGCGGCCACCTCGGGCATCGACCCGGTGCTGGCGTCGCCGAACTCGCCGTCGTCGAGCGCCAGCTGAAAGCTGCCGGCGTGGAGGGTGGCGACCCCGCTCGGCGCCGCGAACACGCGCCCGCTCCAGCCGCGCGGAAGCTCGACCGACAGCCCGTGCGCCTCGATGATCACGTCACGCCCGCCGCGAGCGCGGCCACCACGACGGCCGCGAGCACGCCGGCCCCCGCCCACACCGCGCGCTCGCGCGATCGCGCCAGCCGGCGGTGCAGGGCCAGCAGCTGGGGCGGCGTTGCGATCCTCGCCCCGGCCAGCAGCGTCAGGCCGCGGACCGCGCCGAAGCAGCCCATGATCACCGCGCCGCCGGCGACGTTCGGGGCCAGGAACGCGGCCAGCAGCGCCACGTAGGTGGCGGCGCTGGAGACCACGGTGGTGACACCCAGCCCCAGCTGGATCCCGAAACCGAGCCCGTACACCCAGCCGCGGTACTCGTCCAGCCAGCGCTCGTTGACCTGCCGGTGCGGGCCGGGCACGGCGCGGCTGCCGAGGTCGAGCGCGATCGCCGCCACCAGCGCGGCGGCGAGCACGACCAGGCGCCAGCGGGCGCCGCCGGCGCCGGGAACGAGCAGCTGCCCGAGCGCCGGCGAGCGCCGCTCCGAGCGCCGCCCCGGCCGCGGTCGCACCGACGGCGAAGGCGACGACGGTGACCGACCAGTGAGCGTTGCGGCCCCGCTCGCCGAGCGGGGTGATGCTCGCCAGCATCGACTCGCCTCAGGGCGACCAGGCGGCGCGCAGCGCGGCGACGACCGCCGCGCCGCACCCGAGGACCAGCAGACCGGTCACGGGCGGGGCGGCCGGTCCGGGTACAGGCTGGGGTGACCGGGGCCGATGCCGGCCGCCGCGAGCGTGTCGTCGATCCGCGCGGTCCGCTGCTCACCGCCGTCCCGGCCGACGGCCTCGCGCTGGTCCTCGAGCGCGTCGCCGACGAGCGAGGCCAGCGCGTGCCACGTGGTGGCGACGCCCTCGCCGAGCACGCCGCCGTCGACCAGCACGAAATACGGCGAGCCCGGGATCTCGTAGTCCGACCACGCCTGCGACGACATCACCACCGGGATCCCGGCGGGCGCGAGCTCGCGGAGCTTGGCCGGGCGCTCGCGGTCGGGGCCGTGGGCGACGATCACCGTGCGCACGCCGGCCGGGAGCCGGCGCTCGCCGAGCGAGCCCCAGAACTCCGAGCAGCTCGAGCAGCCGCTGGTCAGGAACGCCAGCAGCGTCGGGGCGCCCGCGGTGAACGCCAGCGCGACGGCGTCGCCCCCCGCGGTCACGCCCGTCAGCGTCGGCGCCTCGCCGGTCACGCCCGAAGTGGCCGCGGGCGCCTGCGTGACCGGCACCGGCGGCACCGGGGCGAGCGGCTCGTCGCCCGGGCCGAGCCGGCGCATGATCGCTGCGTGGCTGCGCAGCAGCCCGGCGACGAGGATCACCAGCAATACCAGCAGCACGGTCTCGACCGACACCAGGGCGACCATCATGCGCCCGCTCCTCCCGGCAGTTGGACAGCGAGCCCCTCGAGGCATCCGGCCTCGTGCTTGCAGGTGTTGTCGTCGACCTTCTCGGTGGCGTTGCAGTTCAGGCCCGCGACCGACGCGGGGTGGTGGCAGATCACCAGCCGGCAGACCACCTCGGTGGTCCCCGAGACCTGCGTGTTGCACTGGCCGTAGCGGAAGTGGTTGCAGTCGACGCAGCGGCGGTTGCAGTCGCCGCGGGCGCACTGACAGCCACCCGGAAACACGTGTCCCGGAATCCGATTGCAGTCGATGTAGTAGCGGACGCCCTCGTCCGCGCACAGGCCGCGTCCCTGATAGGCGGTGCACTTCCACCAGCCGGCCACGTACGTGCCCGCCGGGCAGTCGTTGCGGCCGCGCTCGATCTCGCAGCAGAACGCCGTGTAGCCGTCCCGGCACTTCTGATGCTTGCGGCAGTCGCCGGGGCCGATCACCGCCCACGCGGTCCCCGGCCGGATCAGGTAGCGCGCGGGAGCGACCGCGAACGCCGAACCGGCCAGCGTTGCCTTCGACAGCGCGCTGCGACGGGTGACCCGGCGGTCGAGCATCCGGCCGATCGCCGACGACCAGCCGCTCGGCGGGGTGCAGGCCGCTCATCGCGCGCTCCACGCTCCCCAGGCCGCGGGCAGCTGGGTGTAGGCGAGCACGGTCGCGTACGCGCAGCCGGCGATGCCCAGCGCCAGCACCGCCGCCTGCCCGACGGGCCGCGATAGGACCCAGCCGGCGTCGTGCGGGCCGGCCACCGCGGCCACGACGCAGACCGCCGCCAGCGCGCCGCTGATCGCCGACTGCCCGAGCGAGGCCGGCTGCTGGTGCTCGCCGAAGCACCCGCACGCCGCCCGGCGGCGAGCCAGTGCCAGCGCGGTCAGGGCGAACGCCAGGTAACAGCAGCCCAGCGCCGCCGCGGCGACTACCCCGGGATCGATCAGGCACCAGACGCCCAGCGCCACCTCGGCGGCGCCCAGCAGCCGGACGATCCAGGACGCGCTCGGCAGGCCCAGCTCGTGCAGGGCCGCCGTCGCCACCGCGGGCGCGCGGAGCTTGGAGATCCCCGCCACGGCGACGACGATCGCCGCGACCGCGAACGGGCCCGTCAGGACATCTGCCACTCGCTACAGCCCCTGGTTGCGCTCATCACTCGGTCCGTCCGTTGGCCGCGCGTTGCAGAATTATCCCCGCCGCGGTGGCGGGGTCAAGCTCGCGCGAGACGACGCGGTCGAGCAGCTCCTGGACCTCTGAGTCCTGCTGCACCGACGCCTCGAGCTCGCGGCGCATCCGGAACGCCGCCAGTCCCAGCACCTCGTTCATCAGGTTGCGGCGCCGGCGCTGCGACAGCGTGCCCTCGGTCTCGATGTAGGCGCGGTGCTCGTCGAGCTTGTCCGACAGCTCCTCGATCCCCTCGTCGCGGACCGCCTCGGTGCGGACGATCGGCACCTCCCAGCCACCCCGCGGCCCGAGCGCCAGTACGCCCTTGATCTCGCGGACCATCGTGTCGGTGAGCGGGTGGTCGGCCTTGTTGATCACGATCACGTCGGGGATCTCCATCACGCCGGCCTTCAGCGCCTGGATCGAGTCGCCCGAGCCGGGCATCAGCACCAGCACGACCGTGTCGGCGTGGTCGATCACGTCGACCTCGGCCTGCCCGACGCCGACGGTCTCGAGCAGCACCAGGTCGCGGCCGGAGGCGTCCATCAGCAGCGCCGCCTGGAGCGTCGCCTCGCTCAGCCCACCGAGTGCGCCGCGGCTGGCCATCGAACGTATGAACACGCCGGGGTCGAGAAAGTGCTCGGTCAACCGAATCCGGTCGCCCAGCAGCGCGCCCTTGGTGAACGGCGACGACGGGTCGATCGAGAGCACGGCGATCGTCTGCTCGCGCGCGCGCCGGAGCTTGGTCAGCGCCGCCAGCAGCGTCGACTTGCCGACGCCCGGCGGCCCGGTGAAACCGATCACGGCCGCTCTGCCGGTCTTCGGATAGACCTCTCGTACGAGCTCCCAGCCGGCGGGATCGTCGTTTTCGACGAGCGTGATCGCGCGCGCCAGCGCGCGCTTGTCGCCGTCCAGCAGCCGCTGCGCGAGGGATCGCTCGGTGGTTTCCATCAGCCGAGCCATCATGCCAGCACGACGGCGCCGCGACGCTGCCGCCCGGCTGGGATTTGCTGCACCGCGCGGCCGATCATTACGATCCGGGGCCGTGGCGTCCCCGACGCTCGAGACCCCTCCGTCGATCCCGCAGGTCGTGCGCGAGCCACCGCCGCCGCTGCGGGGCGGCCTGCTGACGTTCCTGCGTTTCGCCCGCGATCACCACATGCTGCGCGCCGGGTACGTGCCGCTGATCGCGCGCTGGGCGTGGCTGAAGCTGCGCTGGCGCGGGCGGCTTCGGACCGACGGGCTGTGCTTCGTCTGCCCCGGCGTCAAGTTCGAGATCGGCCGCAACGCCAGCGTCGAGCTCGGGCGCTGGTCGTGGCTCGGGCACGGCTGCAAGGTCCGCGCGCACGAGGGCACGGTCTCGATCGGCGCCAAGTCGGTGCTCGGCCAGGAGTGCACGATCTCCGCCTACCAGCACGTCTCGATCGGGCGCGAGTGCATCATCGCCGACCGGGTGATGATGATCGACTTCGACCACGGCGTGGTTGAGGTCGAGCGGCCGATCCGCGAGCAGGGGATCTACAAGCGCGACGTCAACATCGGCCACAACGTGTGGATCGGATACGGGGCCTGCCTGTTGCGCGGGATCACGGTCGGCGACAACGCGGTGATCGGGACCAGCGCCGTCGTCACCGCCGACGTGGCCGCCAACGCCGTGGTCGGCGGGATCCCGGCCCGGCTGATCCGGATGCGCGGAGCGCCCCGGACCTTCCGCTGGGCTTAGCTGCGGTTCGGGGCGCGGGCGTACGGGCTTCGGGTCGCGGGTCGGCGGGTCCGGGTGAGGCGGGTCCGGGGTGAGGCGGGTCCGGGTGAGGCGGGTCCGCCGTGCAAATCGCGTCAAATCCGCCGCTCACGGCGAGGCTTGCCGCGCTGTGCACCGTATGCGTGCAGTACACGGCACGCCTCGAGTTTCGCGGCGGATTTGACGTGTAATGCACGCGCTTGCTAGCCGAGCCAGCCGCGCAGATCGGGCGCCAGGTTCCGCAGCCCGGGTTCGAGCGGCGCGTCGACAGACAGCGCGGCGGCGAGCGCCTCGGCGTGACCCGCGGCCCGCTCGCGCGGGTACTCCCCGGCCGTTCCCATGGTGGCCAGGAACGCCCAGTCGCTGGACTGCAGCGCCAGCAGCTCGCGCAGCGCGCGGTCGCTCGGCCGGCCGCCGGCGGCGAACGTGCGCAGCTCGGCGCTGCGAAGCTGCCAGGCGAGGTCGGCGACCGCGGGGCCGCTCCAGGTGCGCAGGTCCTCACCCCTCCCCCAGCTGCTGATCCCGAGGGCGTGTGCCGGGGCGGGCACCGGCTCGTGACGATCGAGCGCGTCGTCGAGCGTGGTCAGCTTCAGCTCTTGGCGCGCCGCCTCGTCGAGCACCGCACGCAGCCACGCCACCCCCTCGTACCACCAATGACCGAGCAGTTCGGTGTCGACCGCGCACACGCACACCCCGCCGTCCGCCACCCGCTCCAGCACCCGCGGCGACGAACTCGCGGGCGTGCTCGGCGACCAAGGCACGCGCCGCGTCCGGATCGTAGGGGGCGCCGTCGTTTCGCCACAGGCGGTGGTCGTGGGCGGTGCGGTGGTAGTAGTCGCGGTAGGCGGAGCTCGCCGGGTACCCGCCCTCGCCCCACACGAGCGCCACGATCTCGCGGTCAAGCGGCCACAGCACCGGTCCCTCGTCGGTGGCGATCGGCCGCAGGTGCCGGTCGTCGCCGAGACCGAACGCCGCGGTCAGCTCGACGCAGGTGGCGCGCACGCCGGCCTCCTCGAGCGCGTAGTCGAGCCACGGCGCGTACGCGCACTCGGGCAGCCAGAAGCCGCCGCCCCAGTCCCCGAACCGGCGGCGATGCGAGGCCAGCCCGGTCTGCACCTGCAGCTCGACGCCCGCCTCGGTGGCCAGCAGCGGCAGCACCGCGTGGGTCGCCGACGACGTCCAGCTGACGTGCTCGCCCAGGGCGCCGAGCAGGCCGCCGGGCAGCGCGGCCAGCCGATCGGCCGCGGCCGCGTACTCGGCCGCCGAGCGCTCGCACCTCGGCCACGAGCCCGGGCTGGCCCTCTCGCCGGTAGTGGACCGCGTCGCGGCGGTGGGACTCGGGCCGGATCTCGCGCAGGAACTCGAGGCAGCGCTGGATCGCCCCGGGCGCCTCCAGCTGGTCGCACAGGACCGGGGTCAGCGACAGCGTGATCGGCGCCCGGCCGAGCACGTCGAGCAGCGGCACGTAGCAGCCGGCGATCGCCTCCCACAGCCACTCCTCGCCGAACGGCCACGTGCCGAAGCCCTCGACGTAGGGCATGTGCGTGTGCAGGACGAGCGCCAGCTCGCCGTGGGGCCTCATAGGCGGGACGGTATCCGCCGACTCGCGCTTGCGCTGCTTGAAATTAGAGGGGAAGCGGAGCCAATTATCGAACTGCTAGAAGGCGAGGATCGTGCTGCCCTCGGTAACCGTCGGCGAATCGACAGTCACGCCGATGTTCTCCTTGACCCACTCGGCGGCACGCCGCGTGGATTCATCGGTGCCGGCCTTGTCCTGACAGACGGTCACGGTCTGCCCACCATCCGCGGTGCGGAACGCGGCGTAGGCGCTGAACCCCGGCACGCTGGTGATGATCGCCTTGACCTCCTCCTCCCTCTCAACGAGGGCATCGAACAACTCCGAGCTGCCCTGGCCGGAATAGCTTCTAATAACTACGTACATGTGCGCCTTCTCCTCTGTGGCTGATTGCCACGTCGGTTGCCCTCACTAGCGGTGCCCCCGCGGCGACCGCAATCCCGTCCTGACAAGTGAGCCTACAGATGCTGGATAAGCGCACGGAGAACTTGAAAATTCGGGCCTGCGATCCGACCGCGTTCATGGCCGGCAGACGGCCAGAAAGTCGAGCGCGCCGTCGAGCCCGTCGGGCCGCAGCGCGAAGTCGCTGGTCGCGATCGCGGGCGTGAACCGGTCGTAGAACGGCTTGGTCAGCCGCAGCCGGGAGTGGACCGAGTCCCAGCCGAGCGCGAGCGCGCGGGCGTGGAGCGCGAGCTTGCGGGCGTGAAACAGGCCGAGGAGCTCGACCTGTCCGAACACGGTCGCGCACAGCTCCGCGAAGTCGGCGGCCCGGTACTCGCGGATGTGCCACGGGTTCGCCGACTTGTCCGCGCCCGGCGGAGCGAGCGTGAGCACGTTCGGGGTCGAAACGTACGCGGTGCCGCCGGGCGCCAGCAGCGAGCGGAAGTGCTCGAGCACTCCGACCGGGTCGTTGACGTGCTCGATCGTCTGCAGGAACACGACCGCGTCGTAGGCTCCGGCCTCACCGTGGAGCTCGACCATCCCGCGCTCGAAGCGCAGGTTCGAGCGCACGTAGCGCAGCCGGGCATGCTCGAACGCCTCGGGGTTGGCGTCGACGCCGAGCACCGACGCGGCCGACCGCGACAGCACCTCGGAGCCGTATCCCTCGCCGCAGGCCATGTCGAGCACGCGCTCGCCGATCACCCGCGCGCCGATCCACTCGTAGACCGCCAGGTGCCGGCGAAACCAGTAGTTCTCGGCCGGCACGTCGGGAAGCGTGCGCTCGCCCGTCAGCTCCAGCGGCGGCACCCCGGCGGGCTGATTGCGCTGAACGTACAAGGGCCGACAGGGTAATGTCCGCCGGCCATGGAGGCCGTCCGGACCGCGGAGGAGATCCGCGATGTCAACACGCGTTATCACGACGCCGCCGCGTCGAGCTACGACACCAAGTGGGGGATCGACTTCGGGGGTATCGGTCAGGCGCAGGTGCTCGGCAAGATGCGCAAGCTGCTGGGTTCAGAGCTCGACCGCGGGTACGACCGGTCGCTCGAAATCGGCGCCGGGACCGGTTACTTCAGCCTGAATCTGCTCCAGGCCGGCGCCGTGCGCGAGGCCACGTGCACCGACATCTCCCCGGGGATGGTGAGCACGCTGCGGGCCAACGCCGACCGGCTGGGGGTGCCGGTCAAGGCGGCGCGCGCCGACGCCGAGTCGCTCCCGTTCGCGGACTCGAGCTTCGACCTGGTGCTCGGCCACGCCGTGCTGCACCACCTGCCCGACCTGCGCCGGGCGTTCGACGAGTTTCACCGGGTGCTGCGCCCAGGCGGGAGGATCGCGTTCGCCGGCGAGCCGTCGCGGTTCGGCGACCGGCTGGCGTCGATCCCCAAGCGCACCGCGGTGCTGGTGGCGCCGGTGTGGCGGACGCTGCTGCGGGCGGGGCGCGCGCCCGATGCGCAAACACCCGACTCACCCGACGCCCGACGGCGAGACCACGCGCTGGAGCCGTACGTCGACATCCATGCGTTCGCTCCCGGCGACCTCGAGCGCCACGCCCGGCGCGCGGGGTTCGAGCAGGTCACGGTCCGCGGCGAGGAGCTGGTGGCGAACTGGTTCGGGTGGTTCAACCGCGCGCTCGAGGCCACCGCCGAGCCCGACGAGGTGCCGATGCTGTGGCGCCGCTACGCGTTCGGCGGCTACCTGGCGCTGCAGCAGCTCGACAGCCACGTGCTCGAGTCGCGGCTGCCGCCGGCGATCTTTTACAACCTGCTGCTGACCGCCCGTAAGTAATCAGTCGCCGGATCCGTTGGATCTGCGACAAGCGCGCCCAGCTGGGGCGTGCCGGGGGCAGTTTTTGGGGGCGCATGGCTCGGCGCAGACACGGTGCCAAGGAGGAGTAGCTCATGGTTTCTGCAGCCCGGCGGCGATCGCACGGATCGCGGCATCGATCGTGGGCGACGCGTCTCGCCGTCACCGCCACCTTCCTGCTTACAGCGGCATTGATCGCAGGCCCGGCTCAGGCCCGCAGCCAGCGGCACACGGAGCGAGCCGAGCGCCAGCTGAAGCTGGCCCGCCACCAGCGCGAGGACGCCCGCCTCAGCGCAGCGCTGGCGCGCGCGACCCACGCGCGGGCGATTCACGCGCGGGCGGCCCACAAGGTCCGGGCCCACGCGGCGTCGGCCACGCCGTTCCAGCGTGGTGACGTGTTCCTCACCGGCAGCGGGGCCGTCCAGGAGTACTCGCCCAGCGGACAGCTGGTGCAGACGCTGGCCGGCACCACCGGGGCCGGTCCGATCTGCTTTGACCCGTCGGGAGCGCACCTGATCGCCCCGGGAGTGGGGTTGTTCAACAGCTCGGGGAAGCTCCAGAAGTCGAAGTGGTCGTCGATCGCGATCACGCCGGAGCGCTGCGTGGCTGACGCCCTGGGCCATGTGTACGTCAGCACTGGATCGCTGAACTCGATCCCGTACTCGATCACCAAGTACGACATCAACGGCAACGTCTTGCAGACGTTCGGGATCACCGATCGTGAGTTCCACTCGCTGGCGATCGACCTCGGGGCGGACGAGTGCTCGATCTACTACGGGAGCTGGGGCGCTCCGAACAGCATGATCAGGCGGCTCAACGCGTGCACGAGCACCGCTGAGACGCCGTTCAACGGCGACAGCTTCGTCGACGACGTGCGCGTGCTGCCCGACGGACGGGTGATCGCGCTCGACGATTCCTACGCCCAGCTGTACGACACGTCGGGACAGACGATCCTGCAGAAGTACACGCCGCCGACCGATTCGGACGCTCTGCGCACGCTCAGCCTCGACCCCGACGGCAGCTCCGTCTGGCTGTGCTGTGGTGCGGACCGCAGCGGCGCCACGCACGTCTCCCGGTTCGACATCGCCACCGGCCAACTGCTCGCGGACTGGTCGCCGAGCGGCACCGCCGCCGGCTCGGTCACGGTCTATGCCCCGCCGCTGGTCGGCGACGCCGATGTGGCCGCCACGGTCGATTCGGACACCGCCGGCACCGCCGAGGCGTTCTCGACCAAGGCGGGATCGTCCGGGCAGCTCACGCGCCTGCACCTGTACGTCGATCCGAGCTCGACCGCCACCCAAGCAGTCGTCGGGATCTATTCGAACAAGTCCGGTCACCCGAAGGCGCTCCTGGAGCAGGTCACGATCAGCAACCTGACGCCGGGGAGCTGGAACTACGCCGACGTCCCGGCAGCGGCGCTAACCGCCGGGCAGCGCTACTGGATCGCGGTGCTGGGGCCCAGCGGCGGCGGCAAGCTCGGCTTCCGCGACGCAGCTTCAGGCGGATCGTCGGAGACCAGCTCGAAGCACAACCTGACGGCGCTGCCCGCGACTTGGTCGACCGGCGGCACGTCCGGTTCCACGTCGCTGTCGACGTACGGGAGCTGATCGAGGGCCCGGCCATAAACTCCTGGGGGTGCCCGACCAGGTAGTCAGCGAATTCCCGCTGTTCCCGCTGGAGCTCGTCGCGCTCCCCCACGAGCTGATCCCGCTGCACATCTTCGAGCAGCGCTACAAGACGATGATGAACGAGTGCATCCGCAACGAGCGCGAGTTCGGGATCCTGTGGCTGGCCGACGACGGGTTGCGGGAGATCGGGTGCGCGTGCGAGATCTCCGAGGTGCTCGAGCAGATGGAGGACGGCCAGATGAAACTTGCCACGCGTGGGACGCGGCCGTTCCGGGTGCTCGAGCGCCAGGGCCACCTGCCCTATCCGGCGGGGGTCGTCGAGTTTCTCGACGACCGCGACGAGGAGGTCGACCCCGAGCTCTCCGACGCCGCCCACGAGGCCTACGGCGACCTCGTCAGGCGCGCCACCGACCGCGACCCCGAGGCCGACGAGCTCGCCGAGATGAGCGCGTATGCGATGGCGGCGACCGTCGACTTCGGGCTCGACGCCAAGCAGGGACTGCTCGACCTGCGCTCGGAGAACGCGCGGCTGCGGCTGGTCACGAGGCTGTTCCGGGCCGCGATCAAGCGCCTGGATTTCGTCGACCGCGCTCAGGCCCGGGCGCGGTCCAACGGCCGCGTGCGGCTGCGCTGAGCTCCGCGGTGCGGCCGGCGCCGCCGGTCCCGGTCAGCCCGTCAGCCCGCAGGGTCCCTGAGCGACCTGGGCCGCGAACAGCACCGCCCGGGCGAGCTCGGGGTGCTTACGGTTCGTCGCCGCCACGTCGCTGAACGTAAGCGTCCCGTCCTGCAGCTGCACGCGGTAGGTGAACACCTTCGCCGGGCGGGTGAACTTCAGGTTGTCGGTGACGTCGCCGTCGAGGTCCTTGGCGAGATCGCGGGCGTCGAGCAGCAGCGGGTCCGACAGCGACTTGGGCTTGCTCCCGTTGCACCGGACCGTGCCGCTGTCGTTGACCAGCAGCGTCAGCCTCGAGCCCTGGCCGGTGCGGTGCAGCACAAACAGATCGGGCGAGGCCATGTCGAGCCCGCAGCCGGCGATCGAGGCGCACGCCGCTCCGGCCGCGAGCGCGGCCAGGCCGATCCGAATCCAGTACGCGGTCATCTCCCCCCATCGTGCCGGATCACGCGTCGGGGCCGCGTGGCGCGGCTAACATGCCCCCAAGCTCGGACGTCGAGGACGGACCCTCGGACGTGACGAGTGACCTGCCATGCATCCGATTTCCTACTTCCAGGCCATCGTGCTCGGGCTGCTTCAAGGGGTGTCCGAGCTGTTTCCGATCTCCAGTCTCGGGCACGCGGTGATCGCTCCGCGCCTGTTCGGCTGGGACATTCATCAGAACGACACGTTCTTCCTGACGTTTCTGGTCGCCGTCCACCTGGCCACCGCGCTGGTGCTGCTGGGCTTCTTCTGGAATGACTGGGTCCGGATCGTCAAGGGGTTCTTCCGCACGATCCGCGACCGCGGGATCGATCCCGTCCGACGCCGACGCGCGCCTGGCCTGGCTGCTGATCGCCGGCACGATCCCGGCCGGGATCCTCGGCCTGGCGCTCGAGCGGCCGCTGCGCAAGCTGTTCGCCTCGCCCGAGTACGCGGCGGTGTTCCTGATCGTCAACGGCCTGCTGCTGTTCGGCGCCGAGCGCCTGCGCCGCCGCTCCCCCGACGCGCCCGAGGCCGAGGCCGACGAGGACTTCCGAATCGCCCACCGGATGAGCTTCCGCCAGGCCGCCGGCGTCGGGTGTGCCCAGGCGCTGGCGCTGATCCCCGGCATCTCCCGCTCCGGGGTGACGATGGGCGGCGGCTTGCTCGCCGGCCTGAACAACCGCGACGCCGCCCGCTTCGGGTTCCTGCTGGCCACGCCGATCATCGGCGCGGCGGCGGTGCTCAAGCTCCCCGAGCTGTTCGGCCACGACGGCGACGGCGTCCGCGGTCCGGCGCTCGTGGCCGCGCTGTGCGCGGCGGGGAGCGCGTTCCTGTCGATCCGCTTCCTGATGCGGTTCTTCGAGACCAACACGCTGACGCCGTTTGCGATCTACTGCGTGGTCGCCGGGACCGCGCTGACGATCGGCTTCGCGGTCACCTAGACCGAAGGGGCTGGCCAGCCTCAGACCACCACCACCGCGGCACCCCCGCGACGCGGATCGCCGCCGCCCCAGAAGCACCCCTGACGGTCGCGCTCGGCCGCCTGGGCGCCCCCGAAGAACAGGTTGAGATCGCGGAACCGGGCGATCTCGCGCCCATCGGCATCGAGCGGCGCGGTATCGATCCCCGGCTCGACGTAGACGACGTCGTCCTCCCAGTGCACCCGCGGAGCGCGGACCGCGTCCCCGGCCCGCAACCCCTCGTCGACCACCCGGATGATCGTCTGCAGAATCGCCGAGCGGATCCGGTTGGAACCGGCGCTCCCCACCGCCAGCTCGGGCGTCCCGTCGCGCATCAGGATCGTCGGCGCCATCATGCTCGGCAGCCGCCGCCCCGGGGGATGGCGGTGAAAGCCGAGCGGGTTGAGGTCCTGCTCGCCGAGCATGTTGTTCAGGTGCACGCCGGTCCCCGGGACGACGATCCCCGAACCCTCGCCGTTTGAGCACGTGACCGAGCACGCCCACCCCTCGCGGTCGAGCACGGCGATGTGCGTGGTCGACCCCAGCCGGCCGGCGCCGGCCAGGAACCGCCGCACGAACTCGGGGTCGTCCAGCCCCTCGAGGAACTCCGGGGTGCGCTCGCGCTGGGTGCGCTCCATCACCTCGACGATCTGCTCGACGCCGGGCGGGCGGGGCGGGCCGGGTTCCGCGTCGAGCATCGCCAGCGCCCGCGCGATCAGGATCCCCCCGGCCGAGGGCGGCGCGTTGGTCAGCACCTCGCGCCCGCGGTACGCCACCCGCACCGGCTCGCGGTCGACCACCTCGTAGGCGCCCAGGTCAGCGGCGGTCAGCATCGCGCCGCGGGTGCTCAGCCAGTCGATGATCGCGGCCGCGATGTCGCCCGTGTAGAACGCGGCCGACCCCTCGGCCGCAAGCCGCTCGATCGCGTCGGCGAGCTCCGGCTGGCGCACCCGCTCCCCGGCGCGCAGCACCCGCCCACCGGGGGCGAACAGCTCGCGGCACTCCGGGGTGGAGGTGACGATCCCGGCGAGGATCTCGACCACGTACGCCTGCGCCGGGTTGAGCTCGACGCCGTCACGGGCCAGCCGCGCGGCCGGCGCGACCAGCTCGCTCAGGGGCACCCGCCCGAACCGCGCCGAGGCCTCGCACAGCCCGGCCGGCACGCCGTAGGCGCCGACCGACGCGGCGCCGATGTTGAACACCTGGTCGGCATCGCCGAACGACACGTCGATCGGGACGAGCTCGGACCGGGCGGCCGGATCGGCGCCCCGTCCCGGCGCCTCGACGAAGAAGTCCAGCAGCGACGGCCGGCCGTCGGGTCCGACGACCAGCATGTAGCCGCCCGCGCCCAGCCCGGTCAGCAGCGGCTCGCACGAGAACGACGCCAGCATCGCCCCGAGCGCGGCGTCGACGGCGTTGCCCCCCTCGCGCAACACGTCGGCCCCGGTGCGGGCGGTCAGCGGATGGCCCGCAGCGATGACGCCGAGCTGGGGCCCGGCCACGGGGAGGTCTATCTCCTGGGGATGAACTCTGGGACGTCGAGCTCGACCGGCGACCGCGCCGGACGGCGGTCGCGCATGCGGCTCACCCGCGGCTCGCCGCGGGGCTCACGCAGGCTCTCACTCGGCAGGCGCTCGTTGACCCCGAACCCGGGGCGCTCGCCCTCGCGACGACGCTGCCCGTCGTAACCGGTGGCCACGACCGTGACCCACACCTGGTCGTCGAGCTTCTCGTCGAGCATCGCGCCGAAGATGATGTTGGCGTCCGGGTGCGCCGCCTCGGCCACGGCCTTGGCGGCCTCGTTGACTTCCCACAGCGACAGGTCGCGCCCGCCGGTGATCGACAGCAGGATCGAGCGCGCGCCCTCCATGCTGGTCTCCAGCAGCGGCGACGACACGGCCTGCTCGGAGGCGTCGATCGCGCGGCGGTCGCCGACGCCCATGCCGATGCCCAGCAGCGCGTTGCCGGCGCCCGCCATGATCGTGCGGACGTCGGCGAAGTCGAGGTTGATCAGCCCCGGGAGCGTGACCAGGTCGGAGATCCCCTGCACGCCCTGACGCAGCACGTCGTCGGCGACGCGGAACGCCTCGACCATCGAGGTGTTGCGCTCGAGCACGGTCAGCAGACGGTTGTTGGGGACGACGATCAGCGTGTCGACCTCGTCGGCCAGCGCCTCGATCCCGGCCTCGGCCTGGGCACGGCGCCGGGAGCCCTCGAACTGGAACGGCCGGGTGACGATCCCCACGGTCAGCGCGCCGATCTCGCGGGCGATCTGGGCGACGACCGGAGCGGCGCCGGTGCCGGTACCTCCGCCCGCGCCGGCGGCGATGAAGATCATGTCCGAGCCGCGCAGCATCGCCTTGATGCGGTCGTACTCCTCGCGCGCGGCCTGACGACCGAGATCCGGGTTTGACCCGGAGCCGAGGCCCCGGGTGATCGAGTCGCCGATGTGGAGCGTCTCGTGGGCGGCCGACTGCTGCAGCGACTGCAGGTCGGTGTTGATCGCGAGGAACTCGACGCCCGTGATCTCGGCCTCGACCATCCGGTTGACCGCGTTGACGCCGGCCCCCCCGACGCCGACGACGCGCAGCAATGGGCCGCCGACCTGCGGCGCCGGCGGCTGGATCGCGTCCGGGCGGGCGTACACGTCGGGCTCAGGCTCTGGGTCGGCGGCGGGTGGCCTCGGACTCATCACGTTCTCGGGGATGTCCGCCGAGAACGCGTTGCGCAGGCGCTCCTGCGGCGACGGGACGTGACGCTCGGGAACGTCGGCCTGCGCGACCTCGGGCTGGGTCGGGGCGGACGGCTGGTCGGCCGTGCCGGTGCGCGCTCGGCGGCCGGCGGCTGCGAGCTCTCGGCGGGCTGGTCGGACGCGGGCTCTTGATCGGAAGCGCCGGTGTCCTCCGCCGTCTTACGAAACAGGGCGGTGAGCGGTCCCTCGCGCATGCTGGCGCGCTTAGCGTTTGGCATTTGAGAGGACCTCCTTAGCGAGCTGCCGGTAGGCGTGTGCTGCCAGACCGTCGGGATCGTACTTCAGCACGGACATTCCTTTCACAGGAGCCTCGGCGAATCGCACGGTCTTACGGATCCTCGACGCAAACACCCGGTCTCCGAAGTTCTCCTCCAGCAGCTCGATTGCCTCCTTGGCGTGCAGCGTCCGAGTGTCGACGAGCGTCGGCAGGATCCCCTCGATCTCGACGTCCGGGTTCAGGTTCTCCCGGACCATCGCCAGCGTGTTCTGGAGCTGGATCAGCCCGCGCATCGACAGATATTCGCACTGCACGGGGACGATCACCTTGTCTGAGGCCGTCAGCGCGTTGATCGTCAGCAGCCCGAGGCTGGGCGGCGTGTCGATGAACACGAAGTCGTAGTCCTCGGCGACCTCCGTGAGCGCCTTCTCCAGCACGCGCTCGCGACCGATCATCGTCGACATCGCGATCTCGGCCCCGGCGAGATCAATCGAGGCGCAGGCCACGTCGACCTCGCGCTTGCGGATCACCTCACGGATCGAGATTTTATGCACCAGAACGTCGTACATCGACTTGTCGAGCGTGTCGGGGTCGATCCCCTGCGACATCGTCAGGTTCCCCTGCGGGTCCATGTCGGTGCACAGCACCCGGTGCCCCTCCTCGACGAACGCCACGGCGAGGTTCAGCGTGGTCGTCGTCTTGGCGACGCCGCCCTTCTGGTTGGCGAACGTGATCACCTTCGGGCTCGAACTCATCACGCGCCTGTATTCGCAGCGATCAGCGGGAATCCTCCGCGCTGTCGGTCAACTGGTGGACGCCACTGATGGACAGTCGCGGCATCACCCGGCCCCGCCACGGTAACTTGAGATCTCGTGCGTGACCTCCTGGACCGACGCCTGGTGTTCGTGACCGGCAAGGGCGGCGTCGGAAAATCGACGGTGGCGATCGCGCTGGGCATGCTCGCGGCCCGGCGCGGCCAGCGCACGATCGTGGCCGAGCTGGCCAGCCAGGAACGCGTCCAGCGCACGTTTCATCAGCAGGGCGAGCGGTTCGAGGAGATCGAGCTGGCGCCGGGGCTGTTCACGATCTCGATCGACTCACAGCTGGCGATGGAGGAGTACCTGCGCGTCAAGACCGGCTCGGTGGGGCAGATGCTCGGATCCAGCCGGTTGTTCCAGGCGTTCGCGATGGCCACGCCGGGGATGCGCGAGCTGCTCAGCATGGGCAAGGTGTGGGAGCTGGCGCAGCTCGAGCGCCGGACCAGCGGCGCCGCCCCGTATGACTTCGTGGTGGTCGACGCCCCGGCCACCGGGCACGGCGTGGGCATCCTCCGCACCCCTCAGACGTTCGCCGACATCGCGCTCGCCGGCCCGATCGCTCGCCAGGCGGCGCGGATCGCCGACTCGATCGCCAACCGCCAGTTCACCGGCGTGGTCGCGGTCGCCACGCCCGAGGAGATGGCGGTCAACGAGACGATCGCGCTGCGCGACGCGCTCGCGCGCGACGAGATGGCGCTCGACCTGGCGGTCGTCAACGCGCTGTACCGCGAGCGCTTCGACGCCGCCGAGGTGGCCGAACTCGACGCGGCGCTGCCGCGTACCCGGTCGCCGCTGATCCGCTCGGCGCTGAAGGCGGCGCTGTCGGAGCACGCGCGGGCGGCTTCGCAGCGCCAGCAGCGCGGCCGCCTGGGCGAGGAGCTCGACACCCCGATCGTCGACCTCCCCTACGTGTTCGCCGAGCAGCTCGGGCTGGCCGAGCTGGAGCTGCTGGCCAACGACCTCGAGGCCGGGCTCACCGGGGCGCAGTCGCGCAACGGAGCGCCGGTCAACGGCCGGCCAGCGCCGCCGCCCGGCTTCCGGCCCGCAGGCCCGACTCGATCGCCCCGTCGATGAACCCCGACCAGCCGTCGGCGATGTCCGATCCAGCCAGGACCACTCGCCCCTCGGGGCTCTGCATCGCGGCGTGGTGGTGCTCGTACCACCCCGGGCGGTGGATCGCCCAGGTGCCACGGGAGTGCTCGTCGGCGAGCCAGTCGTGGGCGGTGGCGGCGAGCACCTCGTAGCCGGGCAGGATCTCGTCGAGCTGTCGCTGGACGGCCCCCAGGTCGGTGGCGTCGCAGCGCTCGGCGTCGATCCCGAACCCGATCAGCAGCTGTGTCCCGTCGTCGTAGTGCTCCTCGGTGTCCAGGTAGCCGAACGGGTGACCGGGCCGGATCGCGTTCTGCCACACGGGCTCCCCGCGCGCGTGTATGAAGATCTTGATCCCGCGCGAGGCCTGGCCGAGCGCGATCGCCTCGAGCTTGTCCTCCGACAGCCCCGGCGAGAACTGGATCGACCCGAGCGCGTTGAGCGGCACCGCCACCACGCCCGCGCGCGCAGCGACCACCGCGCCGTCGCGGGTCTCGACCTCGACGTGGCCATTTCGCCGGCTGACCGTCGCCGCCGGCGGCGCCGAGCCGATGCTCGACCGGCGCCCCCGACGCGATCGACTGACAGCAGCGCGCGCGTCCCGCCGGCGATCGTCACCCGGCCGCCGGTGAACTGCGTGAGCTCCAGGCTGTAGCCCGACAGCGCGTGCCAGCGCAGCACCGAGACCGCGCCGGCGTCGGTCAGCGGCGCGTGGGCGAGCGACTCGAGCTCGGCGGTCAGCACGTCGCGCTCCTCGGGCGAGAGCTCGAGCTCATCCAGGCGCTGCGCGATCGACAGCCGGTCAAAGCGAGCGAGCTCATCGATCGCGAACAGCGGGTCGTGGGGCTTGGGCAGCGCCGTGCGCACGCCGTCGACGAACCGGTCCCAGCCGCGTCGCGCGATCTCGTCGCGCTCGGCGATCGTCGCCTGGCGGCGCTCGGCGCCGACGTACCAGGCGGCCACCTCGGCGTCGTCTGAGAGCAGCACCGACAGGCCCGCGCGGGTCAGCTCTGAGAACGTGTGCGGCTGGTGCCAGTGCACCCAGGCGCCGCCGTACTCGACCGCCGCCGGCCCCCAGTCCGATCTCCAGGTCCGGCCCCCGAGCCGGTCGCGGGCCTCGATCAGAACGACTGACCGGCCCCGCAGCGCCGCCTCGCGGGCCGCGGTGACGCCGGCGAAGCCACCGCCGACGACGACTACGTCGTACACGCCCGCGCCGCCTCGCCGACCGCCGCGCGAACGGCCGTCACCGGCGGTCGCGAGCGGATCGCCGCATCTGCCACCACCGCTCCCGAGCAAGACACGAGCACGGGGTTGAGCTCGATCAGCTCGAGCGACCGCTCGAGCAGCAGCTCGCCGACCCGCTGGCCAAGCCGCGCCGCCGCGGCCACGTCGCACGCCGCGCGCCCGCGGCCGCCCGCGAGCACCGGCGCGCCGCGCAGCGACCGCAGCGCCCGCTCGATCCGATCGGCGTCGGCCGGCAGCGGCACGATCGCCACGTCGTCGAGCAGCTCCGTCCAGATCCCGCCGAGGCCGATCACCAGCGCGGGCACGATCGCGTCGGTCCGCGCCGCGACGAGCAGCTCGACCCCCGGCGCCGCCATCCGCTCGGCCAGCACCTCGCCGCCGTGATCGGCAGCCAGCGCTCCGATCCGCGCGAACGCCTCGCGCACCTCGCGCTGCGCCCGCCAGGCCGAGCTCGACGCCGCCGAGCTCGGACTTGTGCTGGACCGCCGCCGAGCTCAGCTTCAGCGCGATCGGGCCGCCCAGCTCGCCGAGCGCCGCCACCGCGTCGTCGGCGTCGATCACGATCCGCCCCTCGACGACGTCGACGCCGCCGGCGCGCAGCAGCTGCTTCGACTCGTGCTCGCTGAGCCATTCGGTCTCGCCGTCGGAGGCGACCCGCCCCGCCACCGCCCCGATCGCCCGCAGGCGGGCGGGGTCGCCCGGCGACAGCCGCATCGCCGCCGCACACGCGATCCCGGTGCGCAGTCCGGCGGCGGCCGGGACCCCGGCCTGGGCGAACCGCCACGCGGCGTCGTCGTCGAGCAGCTCGGGCAGCGTCGCCGCAACCATCGTCGGCGCGGGGCTGGCCGCCGCGCCGGCGATGATCCCGTCGCGGACGGCAGCCCACGACTCGTCGACCGCGCCCGCCATCCCGGCGGGCGTGTCGTAGAACACCAGCACCTGGTCGATCGACGGGTCCGAGCCGACCGTGGTCACGAGCTCGCTCAGCGCGCGGGCGTCGCCCCAGATCATCGCGGTGTAGTCGAGCGGGTTGGCGACCGTCGCCGCCGACGGCAGCAGCTCGGCCAGCCGCGCCGCGGTCTGCTCGGAGAACGCGGGCAGTCCGAGCCCGGCCCGGGAGGCCTCGTCGGCGCCCTGCGCGGAATCCCCGCCCGAGCAGGTCACGATCGCCAGCCCGCCGCTGCGCCGGAGCGCGCCGCGGCACGGCCAGCGTCTTGGCGAGCTCGAGCAGCTCGTGCACGTCCTGCGCCCAGACGGCGCCGGCCTCCTCGATCAGGCTGCGGAAGATCCGCTGGTCGCCCGCCAGCGCGGCGCTGTGCGCGGCGGCCGCGCGCGCCCCGGCCGGGGAGCTTCCGACCTTCAGCACCACGACCGCGACGCCGGCGTCGGCGCACGCGGCCAGCCCCTGGCACAGCCGCGGGCCGCCGTCGTCCTCGAGGTACAGCGCGATCGCGCGCAACCCCTCCTCGCCGGCCAGCAGCTCGAGATAGTCGGCGGCCGAGAGCACCGCCTGGTTGCCGCTCGCGACCACGGTGTGAAACCGCAGCCCGCGGCGGGTGCCGAGCGCGTTGACGGCGACGTTGCCGCTCTGGGAGATCAGCGCCACCGCCCCGGGCTCGGAGGCAGCGAGCGCGTCGCCCCACAGCGCGGTGCGCGAGTGCGTGGCGACGATCCCGTTGCAGTTGGGGCCGCACACCGGCAGCCCATGGCGGCGGGACGCCTCGACCAGCTGCTCCTGCAGCGCCACGCCGTCGGCGACCTCGGCAAAGCCGGCGCTGAACACGACCGCGCCGCCGCACCCGTGGGCACCGGCCTGGTCGATCGCGTCCGGCACCGCCGCCGCCGGGATCGCGACCACGACCGCGTCGACGGGCTCGGGCAGGTCGGCGATCGACGGCACGCAGGGGCGACCCAGCGCCTCGTCGCGGTTCGGGTTGACGCCCCACACCTGTCCTGCGTAGCCGATCGCGTCGAGGTTGATAAGCGCCTGCGCGCCGTAGCTGCCGCGCCGGTCGGTGGCGCCGACGACCGCGACCGATCGCGGCCGCAGCAGCCGGTCCAGCCGGTAGCCGGGCGCTCCGTCCTCGCCGCTCAATGGATCGTCGCCTCGACCCCGCGGCGCTCGAGCGCGCGGGCGATGATCAGGCGCTGGATCTCGCTGGTCCCCTCCCAGATCCGATCGACCCGCAGCTCGCGCTGGAAGCGCTCGGCGACGTTGGAGCGCATGTAGCCGCGCCCGCCGAACGTCTGCACGGCGCGGTCGGCGCAGCGGCCGGCGGCCTCGGAGACGAACAGCTTGGCCATCGACGCCTTCGCGTGGATCAGCTTGAGGTCGGCGCCGGCGTCGATCATCCCGGCCACCTGCAGCGCCAGCAGCCGGCCCACGGCGGCGTCCGTCGCCGAGTCGGCGAGCGGGAACGAGACCCCCTGGTAGTCCATGATCCGGGTGCCGCCCTGGATCCGGTGAAGCGCCCAGTCGGTGGTCTCGTCGAGCAGCCGCCACATCGCGCCGAGGCCGTGGGTCGCGATCCCCAGCCGCTCCTCGGTGAACCACGCGCGCTGCAGCGCCTCGCCCTCGCCGATCCCGCCGATCGCCGCGTCGGCGCCGACCTCGACGTCGGTGAAGCGGATCGTCGGATGGCCGTGGGGGTAGTTGTGGGTGAACTTCGGGTTGTCGATGTACTCGACGCCGGACGCGCTCGGCTCGACCAGGAACAGCGTCGGCAGGCGGTCGGAGCCGTCGACGACGTTGGCCATCACGATCAGCACGCGCGCGACGTCGCCCGAGGTCACGAACCACTTCTCGCCGTTGATTCGCCAGCCGCCGTCGGTGGCCACCGCGGTGCTGGCGATCCCGCCCGGGTCCGAGCCGGCCTCGGCCTCGGTCACCGCGTAGGCGTCGCCGCCCTCGCCGCGCAGCGCCGGCAGCAGGTAGCGCTCGATCTGATCGGGCGTGCCCTGCATCAGCACGTTGTAGGCGCTGGGGACGTGCCAGTGCAGACCGTTGGTGACGCGGCCGAACTGCTCGTTGACCACGAACCACTCGAGCATCGACCAGCCCTGTCCGCCGTACTCCGGGGCGAACCGGCCGCCGTTGAGCCGCGCGGCGATCGCCTCGCGCTTGATCTCGTCGACGGTGCGATCGGGCAGCTCGCCGCCGCGCTCCTCCGCCTCGAGCTCGAGCGGCATCAGCACGTGCTCGACGAACTCGCGTGCTCGCTGCTGCAGTGCGAGCTGGTCGGTGGTCAACTCGAGTCCGCCGGTCGTGGGGGATGTCGTCGTGCTCATTGGCTTCCTTTGAGAGATTCGTGGTGGTTGTGGTCCTCGACGAGCTCCGAGAGCCGCGCCCGGTCCGCTGCGGTTCGCTCCGCTGCGCGCCCGGGCAGCGCCAGCAGCAGGTTGTGGTGGTTGGCCAGCACCGCGGTCGCGCGCGTGCGAGCGCGGGCCAGCTCCGGGTCGTCCCCCGGCAGTGCGCGCTCGATCAGCCCGATGACGCCGTGCAGGTAGGTCAGCCACTCGCGCTGGCGGCCGTGCAGCACCAGCTGCTCGATCCGCTGGCGCTCGGACTCGACCGCGCCGGGCGGCGGACGATGGCCGTGGCGAAGCGTCGCGACGGCCTGGGGAAGCTCGCGTTCGGGCTCGGGCGTGATCGACAGCCACGACACGCGCTTGACCATGCGCGGTAGACTAACAGCAACTGATCACAAAGTCAGGAATCGGAGAGGGACATGGAATCGAGCACCGCGCCGGGAACGCAGGGCCAGCCCGTCAACGGCCACCGGGAGGTCCCGCCGTCGACGCCACTGTCCCCCGAGGACCTGTCGTTCCGCGCGCTCAGCCCACGTCTATACACCGATCCCGAGGTGGCCGCGGCCGAGCAGGAGCTGATCTTCGAGCGGACCTGGCAGCTCGCCGGCCACGTCGGCGCCCTGCCCGGCCCCGGCAGCTACATCACCGCCACGGCGGGCACGCAACCGGTGCTGGTCGTCCGCGACGAGAACGGCGAGCTGCGGGCCTACCGCAACATCTGCCGGCACCGGGGCTCCCGACTGCTCAGCGGCGACGGCCAGTGCAAGGGGGCGATCCGCTGCCGCTATCACGGCTGGACCTACCGCTTCGACGGGAGCCTGATCGGCGTCCCCGAGGGGCTCGCCTTCGGCGAGCGGCTCGACAAGTCCACGCTCGGGCTGCTGCCGGTGCGTGTCGAGGAGTTCTGCGGACTCGTGTTCTTCAACATCGACCCGCACGCCACGCCGCTGGCCGACCTGCTCGGCGACCTCCCCGAGCGGCTGGAGCGCTACCGGGTCCCGACGCTCGAGTCATTTGCCCCCGGCAACGGGACCCAGCCGGCCAACTGGAAGGTCGTCGCCGACAACTACATCGAGGGCTACCACATCCCGATCGCCCACCCGGGGCTGATGCGGATGCTCGACTACAAGCGCTACGACGTCGAGGTCCACCCGCACTACGTGTGGTTCGAGGCCCCGATGCGCGACAAGCCCAGCAGCAACCGACTCGAGCGCATGTACTCCAAGCTCGTGACCACGATGCCCGGGCTGACCGAGGAGGACCTGCGCGTGTGGCGCTACGTGTTCATCTACCCGAACACGACGATCGACCTGTATCCCGACCAGGTGAACACATGGCAGATGAACCCGGACGGAGTGGCCCGCACCCGCGACGTGTTCGGCGCCTACCGGACGCACGGCGCCGACCCGCGCACCAAGGCCGCCCAATGGCTCAACCAGAAGCTCAACAACCTCGTGCTCGACGAGGACATCGATCTCGTCGACAACGTCCAGCAGGGTCTGCAGACCCGCGGGTACGAGTGCGGTCCGCTGTCGCGGCGGGAGGACGCGGTGGCCTGGTTCGCCGACCGCGTGCGCGCCGACCTGAGCCCTAGAGGGTTCGACGGGCCTAGTATCGAGGTATGAGCGCCGACAGCCGCGGCAGCGCCCGCGAGCGGATCCTCGCGGCCGCCGTCAGGCAGATCGCCGTCGAGGGGATCGACGGCGTCCGGATCGCGCGGATCGCGATGGACGCCGGCGTCTCGACGTCGCTGGTGCACTACCACTTCGCCAGCCGCGACGCGCTCCTGGCCGAGGCGCTGGACTACTCCTACGCGCACGCCGGCGACGCGCGGATCTCGAGCGGGGAGCTGCCGGTCAGCTCGCAGGCCGAGCGCCTGCAGTCGATGATCGACCAGTGCCTGCCGCACTCCGAGGCGCTGCGCGAGGATTGGGTGCTGTGGGTCGAGCTGTGGCTGCGCGCGGCGCGCGCGCCGGAGCTGCGGCCGGTCGCCGAGGAGCTCTACGCGCGGCTGCACACCTGGTTCGCCGACGAGATCGCCGCCGGCGTGGAGAGCGGCGAGTTTCAGCGCGTCGATCCCGACGAGGTGACCGACCGGGTGCTGGCGCTGCTGGACGGATACGGCGTCCGGACGCTGATCGGCGACTCAGCGATTGGGCTCGAGCGCGCCCGCCGCTCCGTCGGCTCGGCGCTGGCGCGCGACCTCGGGCTGGGCGAGCAGCTGGTGGATCAGACCGCCGAGCCGATACCCAGCGCCGACCGAGCCGCCGAGCGGCCGGTGCGCACCGCGCCCTCCATGTAGCCGGCCACCCAGTGGTCTGACCCGGCGACGTAGAACGGCGGCTCGTGGGTGCCGTGCAGCGGGCCGACGCGGCCGACGTCGCCGGGCGCCCAGCTGGTGATGTAGCCGCGGGTGAACGGGTCGGCGCCCCACGGACGCTCGAGCATCGACAGCGGCAGCCGCGCGGGCTCGCCGTAGAGCGCCACCAGCCCGTCGATCACCGCCTGGCTGCGGGCCGGCGCCGGGGCGGCGACGAACGCCGAGAACCGCTCGGGCCCGACCAGCATCGACAGCACGCCGGGGCCCTGTGGCCAGGTCGAGCCGAACAGCCACTCGGTCTCGGCCAGACCGTTCTGGCCGTTGCGCTGCCAGAACGGCTCGTCGTAGGCGGCCACGACCTTGGCCGCGAGCGCGTGGCGCTGGGCGCCCAGCGAGCGCAGCCGCGCGTCGCTGACGCCGCTGATCTGGAGCTCACGCAGCGGCCCGGCCGGGATCGCGCAGACGACCGCCTCGGCCTCGATCAGCTCGCCGTCCGCGAGCGTCACCCGGACCCGGCCCGGCGAGACCGCAAGCTTCCGGACGACCGCCTCATAGCGCACGCGCTCGCCCAGCTCCGACGCCATCCGCAGCGCGACCGACGCTGACCCCTCGGCCACGCGCAGGCCCTCCCACTGGTCGAGGTCGTAGAAGTGATCGCCTCCGAGCGCTGCGTGCTTGCGCAGATCCGAGAGCAGCGACGTGCGCTCCGGCGAGTCGCAGGCCAGCGACAGCGACGCCAGCTCGTGACGCCGGCGGACCGCGGGCAACGCCCGCTGCTCGCGCAGCCATTCGCCGAGGCTGAGGCCGTCGAGGCCGGCCGCGTTCGGGTGCGACCACGGGTCGTCGGGATCGACCGAGGCCGCCAGCAGCGCGAACTCGTGCTGCACCCGGTCGGCGTCGGCGAGCTCATCGGCGCGTCATCCACGGCGGCTCGTCGCCGACGTGGACGCCCTCGAGCAATCCCCAGGTCATCTCGCCCGGGTCGGCGACGTAGCTCTCCTCGATCGTCAGCCCGAGCTCCTCGACGAGCTCACGGTAGGCGTGGTGCCCGTGGCCGAACACCTCGCCCCCGGCCTGCGCCGTGCGCCCGTCCGGGAGCGTCACCGCCTCGACGCGCCCGCCGGGCCGATCGCGCGCCTCGAGCACGACCACGTCAGCGCCGGCACGGGCGAGGTCCCGCGCCGCCGACAGGCCACCCAAACCGGCTCCCACGACAGCGACGTCGATCAAATCTCACCCTCTCTCGTCCGGCAGGCACTTGACAGCAGTAACCAGACGGCGCTAGTTTCCTGACTCGTCGTTCAGTATACGAATTCGTCCTGGGTCTGTGGAAGTGGATTCGTCGGAGAGAGAGTGACAGGCGGGAGCGTGAGCCCTCGACCGAAAATCGAACATCTGCGCAAGCCGCAGATCATCGCAGCGGCCGCCGAGGTGCTGTACGAGCGCGGCCTGTTCGACACCCGGATCGGCGACGTCGCCGAGCGGGCCGGCACCAGCTCGCCGACGATCCTCTACTACTTCGAGTCCAAGGACCGGCTGCTCGAGGAGGCCGTCGACCAGACCGACCGCGACTTCTACGCGCGGGTCACCGAGGGCCAGGCGCGCCAGCACAGCGCGGCCGACAAGCTCGTGCACCTGGTGACCGAGACCAGCCTGGGACCGGCGGGCCTGACCGACTGGACGCTGTGGATGGAGATGTGGGTACGCGCCCGCCGCGACGAGAACGTGCGCTCGACCTACTTCAGGCTTGACCGCCGCCAGCGTGACCTGATCGCCGACATCGTTCGCGCCGGACAGGCGTCGGGGGAATTCAACGGCGACGCGGACCCCGATGACTTCGCGCTCGCGCTGAGCGGACTGATGGATGGGCTCGGCGTGCAGGTGACGCTCGGTCAGCCGGACGTGACCGCCGAGCGAATGATCGACCGGTGTCTCGCGCTCGCCTCGTCGGAGCTGGGTTGCACGCTCCGCCGCGACAACGGCGACGAGAGGCCGCTTCAGAGAGGAGACCAGGGATGACTCCCGATCGCACTCATGATTTGCACACCGCCAACGGCACCAGCCGCAGGACGTTCATCAAGCGCGCGGCGGGCGTCGCCGCGGGCCTGTCGATCCCGGGCCTGCTGGCGGCCTGCGGAAGCACCGAGCCAGTCGCCACCGGTGGCGGCGGGGCGGCCCCGCAGGGCCCCGGCGGGCTGGCGCTGGCCCGCCCGGACAACCCGGTGACGCTGCCGATCTACGCCGGCAACAAGGCGATCGCCTCGGGGATGGCGCCCGAGAAAGGGCCGCTGCAGTTCTACAACTGGGACCAGTACATCAACACCGACGTCGTCAAGGCGTTCGAGAAGAAGTACGACGTCAAGGTCCAGATCAGCACGTTCACCACGATCGACGAGGCGATCTCGAAGATCTCCAGCGGGAGCGTCCAGTTCGACGTGTTCGTGCCCGAGCTCGTGTTCCTCGAGCGGCTGGTGGTCGGCAAGGTGCTGCAGCCGCTGAACCTCAGCTACATCCCCAACCTGAAGGCCAACGTGTGGCCGTCGCTGCAGAGCCCGTGGTACGACGTCGGCAGTCGCTACACGGTCCCGTACACGATCTACACGACCGGGATCGGCTGGCGCGCGGACAAGCTGCCCGGCTTTGACCCGGCGAAGCTGTCGAACCCGTGGAGCGCGCTGTGGCAGGAGGGCCCGAAGATCTCGGGCAAGGTCGGGCTGCTCGACGACCAGCACGAGGGGTTGGCGATGGGGCTGCTCCACAACGGCGTCACCGACGTCAACACCGAGAACGAGAAGCAGCTCAACGCGTCCAAGGACGCGCTGGTGGCAGCTGGTCAACTCCGCCAACCTGAAGTTCGACACCAACGAGTACCAGCACCTCGCCGACGGCTCGCTGTGGCTGCACCAGGCGTGGTCGGGCGACATGGCCTCGACGCCGTACTACGCGCCCAAGGGGACCAAGCCGTCGGTGTTCCGCTACTGGTGGCCGACCGACGGGCGCGGGCCGATCAACAACGACACGTTCGCCGTCGTCAAGGGCGCCAAGAACCCGGTGCTCGCTCACCTGTTCCTCAATCACCTGCTCGACACCAAGCAGGTGTTCACCAACTTCAACTTCACCTACTACCAGCAGCCGATCAACGCGATGACGCCGGAGGCGCTGGTCTCCAAGGGCGTGATCGTCCCGAACCTGAAGTCGACGATCATCCGCGAGGCGCAGTTCAAGAACGGGCTCGTGCAGGGCCCGCTCAGCCAGCAGGGCGAGGTGCTCTGGGAGAACATGTGGGCGGCGGTGAAGTCGGCATGAACGACCGCGCCGGCAGCGGCCGCTACTGGCGCGCGTTCGCGCTGCCGGGGATCGTCTGGCTGCTGCTGTTCGTCGTCGTCCCCGCCTACGCGGTGCTCGCGATGGCGACGGGCCGGGTCAACCTGCTGCTCAGCCCGGTCCCCGCGTGGGACCCCACCACCTGGAACCCGGGCTACCTGTCCAAGGCGTTCTCGGGGGCGATCCCGGGCGGCGAGTACTGGCCGGCGGTGCGCAACACGCTCGTGTACGTGGGCGTCGCGCTCGGGCTCTGCTTCGCGATCGGCTACCCCGTCGCCTACTACGTGGCCCGCCACGCCAAGCGCACCAAGACGCTGCTGATCGTGCTGCTGGTGATCCCGTTCTGGGTCAGCTACCTGCTGCGGATGCTGGCCTGGATCGGGCTGCTGTCGACCGACGGCTACGTCAACAAGATCCTGATGGACCTGGGCATCGCGCACCCGCCCAACTGGCTGAACGGCAATGCCTACTCGGTGATCGTGGCGCTCGTGTACGGCTACATCCCGTACTTCATCCTGCCGGTGTTCGCCGGGCTTGACCGGATCGACCGCAGTCAGATCGAGGCCGCCCGCGACCTCGGCGCGACTCCGTTTCAGGCGTGGCGGCGGGTGACCCTGCCGCTCAGCCGTCCGGCCGTCCTCGCGGGCTCGGCGCTGGTGGTGCTGCCGATGTTCGGCGACTACTACACCAACGACCTGATCTCGGCCTCGCCGCGGACGAACATGCTCGGCAACGAGATCAACCTGTTCATCCAGGGCGGCCCCCAGAAGAATCTTGGGGCGTCGCTGGTGATCGTGCTGATGGTGATCCTGTCGATCGGGATGCTCTATTACGTGTTCCAGACCACCCGCGACGCCCGGAGATTCGCGTGACCGCAACGCGTGCGCCCGCGGCGGCGATCGAGTCCGCGGCGCCCTCGCAGCCGGCGCCCCGGCGCCACCTGCTGCCGGGGCGGCTGCGCAACCCCTGGGGCCGGCCCCGGTTCATGGTCGCGCTCACGTGGCTGTACGTGATCTGGGCGCTGGTGCCGGTCGCGATCGCGATGCTGTTCTCGTTCAACAACGGGCGCTCGCGCAGCGTCTGGCAGGGCTTCTCGATCCGCTGGTGGTGGGGCGACCCGAGCCTGTCGATCTTCCACGACCCCGACTACGTCCACGCGCTCGTGCACAGCCTCGAGCTGGCGGCGCTCGACATGCTGATCGCCGTGCCGCTCGGCGTGCTGCTGGCGCTCGGGCTGGCCCGCTGGCGCGGCCGGGGCTCGGGGTTCGCCAACGGGCTGATGCTGGTGCCGCTGGTCACGCCCGAGATCGTGATGGCCACGTCGCTGCTGCTGGTGTTCACGCAGCTGGCGCTGCTCCCGTTCACGCTCGTGCATCTCGGAACCCCGGCGCAGGTGATCGGCCAGGTCACGTTCTCGCTGTCCTACGTGGTGGTGATCGTCCGGGCGCGGCTGGCCACGATCGGCTCGGAGTACGAGGAGGCCGCCCGCGATCTCGGCGCGACGCCGCTCGAGGCCCTGCGGCTGGTGCTGCTACCGCTGCTCCTGCCGGCGATCCTGGCCAGCATGCTGATCGTGTTCGCGCTGTCGATCGACGACTTCGTCGTCACCCAGTACATGTCCTCGAACTCGTCGACGACGACGATCCCGATGTTCCTCTACGCCAACGCCCGCGGCGGCACGACCACGCCGGCGCTGAACGCGCTGGCCACCGTGCTGGTCTTGACGACGCTGGCCGGGATCGGGATCGCGTACCTGCTCTACACATTGTTCGGTCGACGCGCGTCCACCGGGAACGCCTCGGCGATGCGGGAGCTTTCTGGATTGGAGACTGCGTGATGGCCGGTGGACAGGTTCAGCTGATCGGATTGACCAAGCGGTTCGACGAGCACGTCGCCGTCGACGGGATCAACGCCATGATCGAGGGCGGGGAGTTCTTCTCGCTGCTGGGCCCGTCGGGCTGCGGCAAGACGACGACGCTGCGGATGATCGCCGGCTTCGAGCGGCCGACCTCGGGCGAGATCGTGCTCGATGGCTCCGACGTGAGCTCGGTGCCGCCGCACGAGCGCAACGTGCACACGGTGTTCCAGAACTATGCGCTGTTCCCCCACCTCAACGTGTTCGACAACATCGCGTTCGGGCTGCGCCGCCGCAAGGTCGCGCGCGACGAGGTCCGCCGGCGCGTGCACGAGTCGCTCGAGCTCGTCGAGCTCGGCGAGCTCGGCAGCCGCCAGCCGCGGCAGCTGTCCGGCGGCCAGCAGCAGCGGGTGGCGCTGGCCCGGGCGCTGGTCCTGCGCCCGGCGGTGCTGCTGCTCGACGAGCCGCTGGGCGCGCTCGACGCCAAGATCCGCAAGCAGCTGCGGATCGAGCTCAAGGCGCTGCAGGAAGAGGTCGGGATCACGTTCGTGTTCGTCACCCACGACCAGGAGGAGGCGCTCAGCATGAGCGACCGCGTCGCCGTGATGAACGAGGGGCGGATCGAGCAGATCGGCGACCCGGAGGCGGTCTATGAGGACCCGGCGAGCGTGTTCGTCGCGGACTTCCTCGGGGTCTCGAACATGATGGACGGCGAGCCGGTGGGCTGGGGCTCGGGCGAGTGCACGATCAAGATCGGCGAGGCGACGTTGCGGGCCCGCTGCGGGGACGTCGCGGCGCGGGGGCCGGTCCGGGTGGTGGCCCGGCCCGAGCGCCTGGAGCTGCTCGCCCACGGGTCCGAGCGCGACAACTGCCTGGTCGGGATGGTCGAGCGCACCGTGTATGTCGGCGCCAGCCGCCAGGTGATCGTGCGGCTGCCGATCGGCGCGGTGATCCAGGTCTCGGTCGCCAACACCGGCAGCGACGAGGGCCACAGCCAGGGAACGCCGGTGTGCGTGCACGTGCCCGAGGACGCGTTGCGGGTGCTCGCGTCGCCCGGGGGCACCTCCCCGGCCGGTCACGCCAACGCTGACTCCTCGGCTGCGCTGGCAGCGGGCGCGTCGTCCTAGCCTAGACTCACCCGCGTGAGCGTCGCCGAGCTGCTCGACGGCAAGCGTGTGTGCGTCTGCGCCGGATCCGGCGGCGTGGGTAAGACGACGACCTCGGCGGCGATCGCGCTGGGGATGGCCGCGCGCGGGGCGAAGGTCGCGGTGGTCACGATCGATCCCGCCCAGCGGCTGGCCAACGCGCTCGGGCTCGAGGAGCTCCAGAACGAGCCACGGCGGGTCGAGCCCGAACGGCTGGCCACATCGGGGCTCGAGATCTCCGGCGAGCTGTGGGCGATGATGCTCGACCCCAAGCGCACGTTCGACGAGCTGATCGAGCGGATCGCGCCGGACCCGGCCAAGGCCCAGGAGATCAAGGCCAACCGCGTCTACCGCGAGCTGTCGACCGCGGTCTCGGGCTCCCAGGAGTTCACCGCGGTGGCCAAGCTGTACGACCTCGCCCAGGCCGGCGACTTCGACCTGCTGGTGCTCGACACGCCGCCGTCGCGCAACGCGGTCGACTTCCTCGACGCGCCGGGGCGGCTGACCTCGTTCCTCGACGGGCGTGGCGTGAAGGCGTTCGTGCGTCCCACCGGATTAGGAATGCGCGTGCTCGGGCGGGGCGCCTCGCCGCTGCTGTCGGCGCTGCGGCGCGTGACCGGAGTGGACCTGCTGACCGACCTGAGCACGTTCTTCTCGCTGCTGGGGGACATGACCGACGACTTCAGCGAGCGAGCGGCGCAGGTGCAGAAGCTGCTGCGGGCCCGCACGACCGCGTTCCTGCTGGTGACCTCCGCGCAGCGCGAGCCGATCGACGAGGCGATCTGGTTCCGTCGCACGCTGCAGCACAGCCAGCTGCCGTTCGCCGGCGTGGTCGTCAACCGCGTCCACCATGACCTGCTCGGCGACACCGAGCCCAAGCACGTGGGGCCCGCGCTCGCGCGCCGGCTCAACGCCGAGCTGGCCACCAAGGTCGCCGCCAACTTCCTCGACTACCACGTGCTGGCCCGCCGCGACCACGGCAACATCGCCCGGCTCGCCCGCGAGCTCGGCGATCATCCGCGGCTGCTCGTGCCCCAGCTCGACGACGACGTCCACGACGTCGAGGGCCTGTTGCGGGTGCACCGCTACCTGTTCGCCGCACGCGCCGAGCGCGAGGCGCTGATCGAGCAGGTCGTGGCCTAGCGCAGGAGTCGTGGCACCGAGAGGCCCAGTGGTCGGGAGGGCAGGCGACGGCACGCGCTGCGCGGGACGAGGACGCGGCGCCGCGGGGGCGCCTCGTGCACGCCCGAGACCAGGTCCCCGGGCGCGGACACGGTCACCTCGCTCGGGCCGGCGTCGATCCAGCTCGGCCACGACAGCAGCACCTGCTGCCAGTGGTCGCGGTCGACGGGCCGGTCTCCGCGGAACATCGCCAGGCTGCCGTGGTGAAGCAGCTCCCACACCGCCTGCTCGGTGACGGCCACCAGCTCGCTCGGGCGCCGCTGCGGGTTGCGGACGGCGACCAGCTCGACGACCGCGCGCAACGGCAGCGGCGACAGCTGCGCGGCCGCGAGGATGTCGTCCTTGAGCTCGTCGGCAGGCGACGGTCCGACCTGGCGCTGCGCCTCTCCGACCAGCGCCGCGGTCACGTCCTGACCCTCGCGGACGGCGTTGCCCCAGCCGCGCCCGAGGCCGAGGTCGCCGGCATCGAGCTCGGGCCCCTCGACGATCGTCAGCTTGGACTTCTCAGCCGACCAGCTGCGGTCCTGGAGCGCGATCGAGTCGCCGTTGACCCACGGGTGCAGGATCCGGGCGTCGAGCTCCTCGCGCGTGAGGTTGAAGACACGGGCGACGTGCAGGAACTGGCGCAGCTCGACGTGGAACATCAGCGGTCGGCGTAAGCGCGGGTGATCAGCTCATCTCGCCGCGGGAGACCGCGAGGCATGCCTCGCACCGCGGCCACGGCGGGTTCCACGGGTACCCGGTGACGTCCTTGCCGCACAGCGCCGTGTCGGGGTCCTGCTCGGACACGAGGTGGCAGAGCTCCTCGAAGCCGTCCTCGTTGCGGCTAGGGGTGTTGATGCAGCGCGGATGCACGTTCGGTGCGATCGCCGGCCGGGTGGTGCTCGCCATCGGGCCAGCATATCTCCGGACGGCGTGTTAACCAGAACGAGCGGGCTTTCGCCCGCTCGTTTACTGAAGATCGCGCTCCCCCTAACTACATAAAAGCACCAGGTCTTACATGTCGTCGCCTGGCGGCTAGACACTCCCGGCCCCGCGTACGGGACCGAGTAGGGAGCGGTCTTCCCGGAAGGCTAGCGGCTCGGGCGCGGACTCGGCCTCGAGCCCCGATTCGGCCGCATCAGCCAGAATCGCGTCCGCGACCGCCTGCAGGTCGGCGTCCAGGTGGCCGCACAGGACGTCTCGCAGCAGCGCCCGCAGGTGCTCGGACAGCTCATCGACGAGTGCGTCCAGCCCGGGCTCCGCGAGCGCCGTGCCGGCGATCGCCGCGCGCTCCAACGCGATCCCGCGCGTCGCGCGCTGGGCCAGCTCAGCCTGGTACTCGGGCGTCGCGCAGAGCGCCGCCAGCCGCTTGGCGAGCAGCCCGCTCTCTGGACCCTCGGACTCGAGCAGCGCCCTGAGCGCCAGCAGGTAGTCGGTCAGCGCCTCGAACGGCGCCAGCCGCTCGCAGCCCATCTCGAACCGCGACAGCGCCCACGCGACCTCGCCGCGCCCGGGGGTGCGCCGAGCGATCAGGTTGCAGAACGCCCGCAGCTCGTCCTCGTGCTCGGCCGAGATGAACGTCACGAACCGCGGCCGGCCGCTGCTCCCGAGCGGGACCGGGCGCCACGGTCCGGCGTCGGTCCGCGTCCAGGCCAGTGGCCCCAGCGCGTAGCCGCCGCGCTCGAACAGGCGCAGCGCGGTGAGCGTCCGGCGGAAGCGGATCCGGGCGCTGGACACCGGCGATCGCGCGCCGCGCTCCTCGGCGACCGTCAGCACCGCGAGCACGTGCGGCTCCTCGCCGTCCCCCCACACCGCCTCGGCCGGCGCGTCGGGGAGCGCGTCGCCGCGAACCAGCGCCAGACCCTCGCCGATCGGCAGCTCCTGCGTCGAGTGCTCGAGCGCCAGGCCGAGCAACGGCGCGATCACGGTGGCCACGCAGCGGCCCTCATACAGCGCCCGCTCGAGCTCGGCGTAGGCGAGCTCGAACCGCTCGGGATCGAAGTCGAACTCGCTGCGGTCGGCGAACACCTGCGAGAGGAACGACCGCAGCGCCGCGTCGGCCCGCTCGCGGGGCTCGCCAGGAATCCGCGGCTCGCCGCGCTGGCTCAGGTACGCGTCCACCCCGTCGAGGCTCGCCAGCGCCCGGGCCGCCGGCGTGTACGTCGGCAGGCGCGACAGCAGCCCGACCCGCTCACGGATGAACGCGCCGGTCAGCGGCCGGTAGCAGTACAGCGATGCCCTGGCGCCGGGCTCCTCGACGACCTCGAACGGGACCTCCGCCCCGCGTGCGGTCTCCATCGACAGCTGGCCGGCGGCGTCTGCGGCGAACGCCTCGAGCGCCGCCTGAAGCGTTGGGTTGTGCACGCGGGCCGTTTCGTCTCCGGCCGGTCCGCTCCTGCTGCGCGAACGCGAACTTGCAGCGCTCAGATGCCGCGTTGCAGCGCCAGCACGAGCAGCACCACGGCGACCACGCCGGCGAGCACGACCACCGCCAGGTTGGTCGCCAGCGCGACCCTCAGCACCCCGGGCGACGGCGGCTGCTTGGGCTCCACGGCGCTGGGGTCCGGGGCCGTTGGCTCCGGGGTGAGGTCCGTCTCGTCGGGCGTCAGCGCTTCGGCCGGCTCGGCCGCCGGCGGCGTCAGCGATGTCGCCAGCGCGTCGGTCACGTAGCGGTTGAGGCTGACGTCCTGGCGCTCGGCGGCGCGGGCCAGCTGCTCGTGGAGCTCGCTGGGCATCCGCACCAGGAAGCGGCCGCTGTAGGTCGAGCCGGCCTTCTGCTTGCCCGGTCGAGTCGCGTGACTCTCCTGGTCTGCGCCCACGGCGGCGATTCTAGAGTTCGCCTGCCTGGTCGCGCGAGCTTTCACGGCCGTGCCCTTGGCGTTCGCCGCTTTTCCGGGCGATCGCGGGGGAATAACGGGCGATATCACCGCTTCCGGAGTGATATCAGCGTCATTTCCGTCGAGCTCCGCGCGGAGCTTGCAGAGGGCGCCTTCGAGCAGCCGCGACACGTGCGCCTGGGAGAGCCCGACCGCACGACCGATCTCGCGCTCGGTCATGTCGGCGTGGAAGCGCAGGAACACGATCCGCCGCTCGCGGTCGTCGAGCGCGCGGAGGCTTCCGGCGAGCAGCATCCGGTCGTCGCTGTCGGCGAGCGGATGGGCCGGGTCGGTGCCCTCGAGCGCTCCGTCAGCCGTCGGCTGCTTTGCCGAGTCCGTGGCGCGCTGGGCGGCCAGCGCCCGCTCGACCTGCGGCAGGTCGGCGTCGAGCGCGGTGGCGAGTTCCTCGGTGGTCGGGAACCGGCCAAGCTTGGCGGCGAGCTCACCCTGGCGCCGCCGGAGCCTGAAGCCCATCCGCGCGACGTCGCGCGGAATCCGCACCGCGGGCGCCCGATCGATCAGGTGGCGGCGGATCTCGCCCTCGATCGCAGGAGTCACGAACGTCGCGAACGCGACCCCGCGATCCGGGTCGAAGCGGCCGGAGGCCCGGACGAGACCGACGGCGCCGACCTGGACCAGATCGTCGAGCTCCTCGCCGCGGCCGGCGTAGCGGCGCGCCACCGACCGCACCAGCGGCATGTGCCGGTCGATCAGAACCTGCCGGGATTGCTCCTTGATCCCCATCACTGCCACACCCCCATGTGGACCAGTATCACCCCGGAAGCTAACAGGGATAGCACGACAAATGTCACTTTTAGCGGGGATGGGCGGGCCCGATCCTGGCAATAAGGAGGGACAGGAAGCAGTTTTATGGCTTGTCGTAGAACGCGAAAGCTATGGGGGCATTGGGGTGTGCTGGCGTCCACGGTGACGCTGACGCTCCTGTTGCTCGCCATCCCCGGAATCGCCCAGGCCGCAAGCGCGGACGTAGCAGGCGTGGCCAAGGTCGCCGTCCCCGCGGTGCCCGCCGTGCCCGCGAGCGCGACGACGGCCGCGTCGGCCGCCCGTTCGATCGCCTCGTCCACGACCGCACATGTGGCCGCCGCGGTGCCCGCGGCTCAGCCGGCGGCCGACGCCGTCGCCAGCGTCCAGGCGATCGCCCAGAAGGTCACGTCGGGGTCGCCGGCAAGCTCGCCGCCGACGGGCACCGGCTCCGGCTCCGGCGCATCGACTGCCTCGCCGGCGTCGCCACCGGCAGCGTCCACCGGCTCCGTCCCACAGTCGGCCACGCGGTCAGAGCCGATCGCCGACACAATCGTGCGCCGCGTCGAGACGACCGTCTCCGCCGCCATCGGCCACACGCCCGACGTCGCCCGCTCGCCGCTGCCGTCCCGGGTCAAGGCGATCGTGGCCGATCCGGTTGGGCTCGCGCGCACCGGCACCTCGGTGACGGTGGTCGCTCCGTCGCGCAGCGGCGGTCATCGGGCGCACGACGGCTCCTGGCGCACCCGGCGCGGGGCATGCCTCTAGGACCCGCGGCCCGGCGAGCGCCCACCTGCTGGGCGCGGCGGTTGGCGGCGCAGCGGTCGCGGGAGAGCACCTTTCGAACTTGTCCGTGTCGCCCCCGGCCACCGGAGTACCGCCGGGCGCGACGGCGCCGCCCGCGACGGGTGCAGCGCGATCGCCCGGGCCTGTAGCGGGCCACCTCAGCGCCGGACGCGATCGGCCGCGCGCCGTCGCGCGGACCGGACGTGTCGAGGTCGCCGGCCCGATCGGCTGGGCAGCCCCCGCGACGGCGGCCGTCGCGCCCGGCGGGTCGGAGGGCACCCCTTCGGGCGTCGCCGCCGGGAGCGTCGGCGGCCGCAGCGGCGATCCTCGGACTTGCCGGGCTGTGGCTGCTGCGAGCGCTCCTGCCCGGACTGCTCACGCTCGACATCTTCCCCTGGCAGTCCACGCTGCGAGCCATGCGGCTCGAACGCCCTGGCTAGCTGAGCTGTCGGTTTCGACAGTCCCGTCGCCCAGCTCGACCCGAGCGGGCGACCAGCTCAAGTCAAGGAGAAACACAGCAATGAGATCTAAAGTGCTCAGTGCTGCTGTGACGATCGTTGCGCTGGCAATGCCGGCGTCGGCGATGGCCAACTCGGGGTCTGGAGGCTCCGGACAGGCACAGCAGTCAAAGCAGGCCGCGGCAACGCTGCAGGCGGCCCTGTCGGCCGCAAAGGCCAACCAGAACGCGACCAACGCGAACGCTCCGGTCAACGTCGCCGGTGGCGACATCTCGGGCGGCGACAACAGCGCCAACCAGACCGCCACCAACGGCGCCCTGAGCGCGGCCGGAAACGCAGCCGGCACGCACCAGAACAACAACCAGACCCAGTCGGCGGGCTCGGGCGTGGGATCGGCGTACAAGCCGCACTCCGCCCCGTCATACGGGTCCGGCGGGGCCGGCCAGGCTCAGGCATCTGAGCAGGCGGCGGCCACCGCGCAGCTGGCGGCGTCCAAGGCCAAGGCGGAGCAGAACGCGACCAACGCCAACGCTCCGGTCAACGTCGCCGGTGGCGACATCTCGGGCGGCGACAACAGCGCCAACCAGACCGCCACCAACGGCGCCCTGAGTGCAGCCGGAAACGCAGCCGGCACGCACCAGAACAACAACCAGACCCAGTCAGCGGGCTCGGGCCCGTCGATCGGTTCCGGGGGCGCCGGTCAGGCGCAGCTGTCGGCGCAGAAGTCGCTGACCGCCCAGCTGGCGGCCTCCAAGGCCAAGGCCGAGCAGAACGCGACCAACGCCAACACTCCCGTGAACGTCGCCGGTGGCGACATCCACGGTGGTGACAACAGCGCCAACCAGACGGCCACCAACGGCGCGCTCAGCGCCGCCGGCAATCTGGCCAACACCGACCAGAGCAACAACCAGACCCAGTCCGCCGGCTCCAGCTGCCTGATCGGCTGCGGCGGCGCGGGCCAGGCCCAGCTCTCGGCCCAGAAGTCGCTGACCGCCCAGCTGGCGGCGTCGAAGGCCGACGCCAACCAGAACGCGGTCAACGCCAACGTTCCGGTCAACATCGCCGGCGGTGACGTCTCGGGCGGCGACAACAGCGCCAACCAGACCGCCACCAACGGCGCCCTCAGCGCCGCCGGCAATCTGGCCAACACCGACCAGAGCAACAACCAGACCCAGTCCGCCGGCTCCAGCTGCCTGATCGGCTGCGGCGGCGCGGGCCAGGCCCAGCTCTCCAGCCAGGAGGCGGCCACCTTGCAGGCGGCTCTCTCCAGCGCTGACGCCAACCAGAACGCGGTCAACGCCAACGTTCCGGTCAACATCGCCGGCGGTGACATCCACGGTGGCGACAACAGCGCCAACCAGACGGCCACCAACGGCGCGGCCAGCCTGGCCGGCAACCTGGCCAACACCGACCAGAGCAACAACCAGACCCAATCGGCCGGCTCCAGCTGCCTGATCGGCTGCGGCGGCGCGGGTCAGGCCCAGCTCTCGAGCCAGACGTCGCTGACCGCCCAGCTGGCAGCGTCGAAGGCCGACGCCAACCAGAACGCGGTCAACGCCAACGTTCCGGTGAACATCGCGGGCGGCTCCATCTACGGAGGCAGTAACAGCGCCAACCAGACGGCCACCAACGGCGCGCTCAGCGCCGCCGGCAATCTGGCCTTCACCGACCAGAGCGGAGGGCAGAACCAGTCATCGAGCTGACCTGCCCGGACCGGATGCCCCGGCTGGCCCCCTCGTGGGGCCTGCCGGGGCCGGCCGGCTCCGATTGATCCACGCGATGCGACCTCTCCGCCACTCCCTGCTGGTCACCGCGATCCTGGCGATCGCCTTGCTGGCGTTCGTGACGGGGCAGGCCTGGGCGGCGGGCCCGGCGAGCGTGGTATCGCAGATCGCCGCGGCGAATCTCCCCGCCACCCCTGGAGATCCGCCCGCCGCACCGGCGCAGACGGGCTCTGATATCAGCCCTCCCGCGAGCACAGATACCACCGGCACGAGCTCGACCGAGACCGTCCAGACGACCGGCCAGAGCACCGATCCGCCAGACGCTCCGGCGACTGCGGCTCCTCCCCCGCCACCATCCCCGCCGCCGGCCCCGCCGACTGCCCCGGTGCCTCCGGCGCCGCCTCCGGTCCCCGCGGTCCCGGCCGATCCGCCCGCGGCGCCCGTGGCCAACAACACGACCCAGGTGATCGAGCAGGTGCAGGTCTCGGGCTGCCTGTCGCACTGCGAGGGCGGCAGCCAGACCCAAGTTGCGTCGCAGCAGAATCAGACGGTCCAGGCGGTCAGCGGCGCCCCGCACCCGGCACCGGTGTCGGTGCCGAAGTCGGCGCCGTCGAGCAGCCGGATCAAGCAGGTCCAGGTCGGCTGCGTCAGCGCCTGCTTCGGGACAACGTCCAAGGGCTCGGGAGCCCAGCTTGGACCCCACGAGCTGTCGGAGCTGATGCTCGCCCTCGGCATGGCCAACTCGGTCCATCCGACGCCGGTCACTGGAGCGATCCAGAACACGGCATCGCAGACCTCCTCGCAGCTCCAGATCGGATCGGCCGGCCCGGACTCGCAGACGCAGGGCGCCGCTCAGACGAACCTGACGATTCAGGCGCTGCCCGCGGACCTCATCGCCAACGGGACCACACAAGCGATCGCGCAGATCCAGATCGGCTGCCTGTTCTACTGCCACGGCACTTCGCAGTACCAGCTCGCGACCCAGTCCAACGCCACGGTCGAGGTGGCCCCCTCGGCCTCGACCGTCGCGACCGCGACCGCATCGGGCGTCGTCAACGTGACCGATCAGCTGATCTGGCAGCTACAGATCGGATGCCTGATGTGGTGCTGGGACGCCACCCAAGACCAGTCCGCATCGAGCGATGACGTACTCGTCGGGCTTCCCGCTCCTTCGCCCCCACCCCCGGCGCAGCCGTCGGACCCAGTGCAGCCCTCGGACCCCGGGCCGTCCGCGCCCTCCGAGCCGGTGCCGTCCGATCCGGCTGCGCCGCCGGGGGTGGCTGGCACGCTGCCCGCGGTCGCGCCACCGCTGTCAGCTTCTCCGTCGACGGCCGGCGGCCGCGCCCCGACCCCGGTTCGGTCGGCGATCGATGTCGGCGGCGTCGTTTCGGGATCGGTGACGTCGGGAGCGTGGTCGGAGACGCTCTCGGCGACCGGTTGGAGTGTTACCGAGACGGCGCCGCCGGCGCACCGCTCGAGCCGCGCGCCGCGGGTGCCGGCTCCGGGCGCCCCGGGATCGGCGGCCTCGACGTCGCCGGTCGGGGTTCGGTCGTTCGCCCAGCAGATCGTGACCTCGAGCTCGTACGCCGTCGGCCCGACCCGCGCTGCCGGCCACGAGCGCTCGTCACGTGCCCACCGCGGCGCGACGAAGTCGGCAGGCACCGCCGTGATCGGCGCGGCTCCGGTCGATGACGGCGCTGACGAGGGTGTCGCGATCGGACTGGCCGCGTTCGCGCTGATCGCTCTGCTGGCGGGCGGGGTGGCATGGCGGCGGCGGATCGGTTGAAGCGCACAACAAAGAGGCGTATCGTCCGCCCTAGGCATCGACACGTAGGCCGTCGCGTGGAGCGGAGTGCTCGGAGCGCGACGGACCGGGGGTAGTGGAAGGTTGAGCGTCAGTCGCATGCACCGTCGTAGAGCCATCGTCGCGATGGGCGCAGTCGCCCTGACGCTCGGCGCGCCGGCGGCCGCGCTCGCCGGTTCGCCCAGCGCCGAGCCGCAACCTCAGAAGGCCGCTCCGATGAGGGCCGCCGCACCGTCGCCTGACCCCACCCCGCAGGCATCGACGTTCTCGTCCACGCCGCACACGACCGTGACCTCGCACCCATCCACCGGCGACCCGGTTGCGGTCTCGCCCACGGTCACCTCGGCGCCGAGCACGAGCGAGCCGTCGCAGCCGGCGACGTCGTCACCGGTCCGGACGACGGGCAAGCTCCCGGCGACCCGACCGACGCCGCACGTGACCGCCGACTCTCCGGCTCGAGCCGTGGCCGCCACCACGCGCGGGCGCCACCGTCCGGCTGCCCGTCACGCGGACAGGCGCAAGCCCACTCCCGAGCATCGCACGACGCCGGCGGTCAAGCCGTTGGTGCTGTCGATGCTCGACCCGCGCGAGCTCCCGCGGCTCCCGTTGGAGGCGGTGGCGGCGACGAAGGCCGCCCGCCCGGATGGGGTGCTGCTGCTGCTGAGCGCGCTCGCGCTGGGGACGCTGGTGGTGGCGAGCCTGGCGCTGCTGCGGCGGCTCACGCGGTTGCACGACGACTGGCAGGGGCGATCGGCTTGATGCGCCGGAGGCACCGACTCGCGTTGGTCGGGGCCGTCGTGGCGGTTGGAGTGCTCCTGATAAGTGTCGGCACCGGCGTCGGCTAATGACATCAGCGCCACGTGTACAAGCGGGGGATCGGCGCAGACCTGCAACGGCAGCTGGTATCGCAGGCCCCGTTTCGGTCGTGTGGCAGGCGACGCCACCACCGACAGCGCGACCTGCGCGCTGGGCATCAAGACTCAGTTCACGTCGGACACCGATCAGAAGGTCTCGTGCGCCGCGACTTGGGGCACGGACGACGAGCTCGAGCACGTACACGCTCCACGTCGAGGCGTCGAATCCGACGGCCGTCCGCGACTCCATCCCGCCCACCCGACTCGAACGGCTGGTACAACCACCCGTTCTCGGTCTCGTTCCGCGGCAGCGCCTTCTCGGGCATTGCCGCGTGCACGGCGGCGAGCACCTACGCCGGCCCCGACACGCTCAGCACGAGCGTCGCGGGGACCTGCATCGACAACGCCGGCAAGGTCGCCGGCGCGAGCGTCCCGGTCCACTACGACGCCACGCCACCGACGATCACCTCGGCGCTGGCATCCCGCCCGCCCGACCACGACGGCTGGTACACCCACCCGGTCACGTTCGCGTTCGCCGGAACGGACGCAACCTCGGGGGTCAGCGGCTGCACGAACATCGCCTACGCCGCCCCGAGCAGCGCCTCGGCGTCGGTCGTCGGCAGCTGCGTCGACCGCGCCGGCAACGTCGCGCGGATGGCGGTGCCGCTGCACTACGACGCAACCGCGCCGTCGCTGTCGGTGTCAGCCGGGACCGGCGACGGGTTCACCGCGCTGTACTGGAAGACGGGCACCGACGTCGCGCCGCTGGCCTCGATTGAGGTCGCCCGCAAGCCGGGCCGCCGCGGCGCCGACAGCAGCGTCGTCTACCGCGGCAAGGCCGGGGCGTTCCGCGACAACCGCGTCGGCAACGGCAAGCGCTACCGCTACACGATCACCGCAACCGACCAGGCCGGCAACGAGTCCACGCGCGTCATCCGGCTCACGGCCGGGCCGCACCTGATCTCGCCCGGTGACGGCGCGCGGTTGTCGGCACCGCCGCTGCTGACCTGGACGTCGGTGCGGCGTGCCACCTACTACAACGTCCAGCTGTTCCGGGGCCGCAAGCTGATGAGCACCTGGCCGGAAGCCACCAGCCTCCAGCTCAAGCGCCGCTGGCGGTTCGACGGCCATCACTACCAGCTGCGCCCGGGCCGCTACAAGTGGTTCGTCTGGCCCGGGTACGGCGAACGGTCGGCCGGGCGCTACGGCCGCGTGGTCGGCAGCGGCACGTTCGTCGTCTCTAGCTAGATCGCTCTATCTCGGCGAGATGCTCGACGTTGTCGACGTCGTCGCGATCCTCGCTGGGGCTGCCCGAGAACCAGGCGTCGAGAATCTCTTCGAGCTGGGCCTGCGAGGTGGCGCGAAGGCTGAGCGCGAGCACGTTGGCGTCGTTCCACCGCCGCGCCCCGTCGGCGGTCGGCGCGTCCGCGCACAGGGCCGCGCGGACGCCCGGGACCTTGTTGGCGGCGATCGAGGCACCGGTGCCGGTCCAGCAGGCGACGATCGCCTGGTCGGCGCGGCCGTCGACTACATCGCGCGCCGCGGCCTCGCTGGCCCACGCCCAGTCGGGGCGTTGCTGCTCGTCGTAGGCGCCGTGCAGGATCGGCTCATGGCCGCGGCGACGCAGCTCGTCCGGCAGCCCGTCAGCGACCCCGGTCAGCTCGTCCGCGGCCAGCGCGATGCGCACGGCGGTTAGATCAGACGCCGGCGGCGACCGGCTCGCGCTCGTCGGCCGAGGCGGCCTCGTCGTCGCAGTCGCTGCCGAGCAGCCACTTGAGCCCGTAGGTGCGCATGTCCTCGATCAGTGGCACGAGCGCGCGGCCCTTCTCGGTGAGCGCGTACTCGACCCGCGGCGGGACCTCGGGGAAGGTCTGGCGCTCCACGATCCCCTCCTCCTCGAGCCCACGCAGGCGCAGCGAGAGAGTGCGAGGGCTGATGCCCTGCAGCGAGCGCTCCAGCTCGCAGAAGCGAGACCGGCCCTCGGCCAGGTCGCGGATCACCAGCAGCGTCCATTTGCCGCACACCACATCGGCGGTGCGACAGACCGGACAAGTGTCATTCGTAGCCATCAATCCCCATACTAGCGCAATGCTTCACGAACTGAAGTGAATAACACGACAAAACCCGGCATCCGGAGGCTTGACGTGTGGGGCACGCATACGGTGCGCAGCGCAAGCCTCGGGATCGGCGGCGGATTTGACGCGATATGCACCCGGCTCGGCCCGGCGACGCCTTAACGACGAACGGCCGCCGGCGAGTCGACGCCGACGGCCGTCGTCAAGACCAGACGCCGCTAGGCGACGTCCCGGAGCTTCTGCGCCTCGGCGAGAGACTGAAGCTTCTTCAGGGACTGGTTCTCGATCTGACGAATCCGCTCGCGGGTGACGTTGAACGTCCGGCCCACCTCGTCCAGCGTCCGCGGGTGCTCCCCGCCGAGGCCGTAACGGAGCTCGAGCACGCGGCGCTCGCGGTAGCTCAGGTTCTCCAGTGCCTCGCGGAGCGCCTCCTTGGTGAGGATCTCGGCCGCCCGCTCGTACGGGGACTCGGCCCGCTCGTCGGCGATGAACTGCCCGAACTCGGACTCCTCCTCGTCCCCCACCGGCTTCTCCAGCGAAACCGGCGCCTGCGCGGAGCGCTTGATCGACTCGACCTCCTCGGGCTCGATCCCCGTGACCTCGGCGATCTCCTCGGCGGTCGGCTCACGACCGAGCTCGGTGACGAGCTTGCGCTCGGCCCGCCCGATCTTGTTGAGCTTCTCGACCACGTGGACGGGGATCCGGATGGTGCGGGCCTTGTCGGCCAGCGCGCGAGCAATCGCCTGTCGGATCCACCAGGTCGCATAGGTCGAGAACTTGAACCCCTTGCGGTAGTCGAACTTCTCCGCGGCGCGGACGAGGCCCAGCGTCCCTTCCTGGATCAGGTCGAGGAACGGAAGCCCCTGGTTGCGGTAGTTCTTCGCGATCGAGACGACCAGCCGGAGGTTCGACTCGACCATCTTCTGCTTGGCGTCAAGGTCGCCCCGCTCGATCCGCTTGGCGAGATCGACTTCCTCCTGCGCGGTCAGGAGGCGCACCTTGCCGATGTCCTTCAAAAACAGCTGAAGGGAATCGGTCGTCATGTCCGGCTTGAGATCGAGCGCAGTCTTGGGCTTGCGCCGGCCCCGGCGGTCAGGCGCACGCTCCAGTTCTGCGGCGGCGATCGCCGGATCAAGCTCTTCGACGAGCTCGATCTCGGCTCGCTCGAGGAAGCCGTGTAGGTCCTCGACGTCGGCCTCGTCGAGATCGAGCTCGGACACCGCGGTGGCAATGTCGGCGTAGGTCAGAACGCCGAGCTGCTGCCCCCGAGTCACCAGCCCTTTGATCTCTTCGAGTTCCTGCAGTTCCGCTACTGACATCTCATTCCGTTTCCGTCGTATGCACCGGTAGCTGGGGACTTCCCGGCACGGAGGACTACGAAGCGGGCGCAGCCATCAACGGCGCACGCCCGCTACTCAACCATGTACTTTCGAGTATAGGCGCTATATTTTTTGAAGTCAATCGGCCCTGGGGCGCGCCGTGCGACCTCGATCGCAGGCAATTCGGGCCGGCGCCGACGTCTCGGCGCTCATCTGATTCTTAGCAATACGTAGAACGGGCCGAGCAGTTTCAGTTTCGCGCCGAATTTCGCCCGCGGCCCAAATTCCCTACGGACGGGGAAGCCGCGAGACCGCGTTGCGCAGTGCGCGAGCGCCGGCCGACAGCCCGATCTCGGCGAGCTCGGCGGCCGCCTGCACCGCGGTCCCGAGAATCTCGGCGCCGCTCGCCGACGAGAACGAGCGCGCCCGCGCCGGCTCGGACGCCCGCGGCGCCGCCGGCGTCCCCTCCGGCTGGGCGGGCTGACGCAGGCGCTTGGGCTCCGACCGTGACGTCCGGCTCGACACGATCGCCCGACGAGCCTGCGGCGCGTCGCGCTTGTCGCTGCGCCGGTGCGGCCGGCGCCGCGGAAGCCCGCTGAGAACCTCTGATTTCGGCTCGTCGCTCATCGCGTTTCACATCATCGCGCACGCGCGACCTCGGGTCGTGGAATCGGACGCAAGATCCCCGTCAGCCGCGCACCCTCCGCCCAGTTCTCATATACTCCCGCGCCGTTCACGCCGAGCGATCGTCCGTCCGTCGGACGGTCGGCGGGGGAACCACTTGCGGACGCCCCATCCGCAGGGGCGAATCGGCCCCGTAAAGGACCGTAGCGCCGGCCAGGCGCGAGCCCGTCAGCTCACCCCGTAGGCACCGACACCCAATTCGAGAGGACCGCCCCCGATCGCGATTCGTCGCGCTCATGTCTACGTCGTCGCTGCCCTGAGCGCCTTCACGCTGGCGCTCGCGGTCTCGCCTTCCGCGCTGGCCACTCCCGCCCACGGGACCGGCGGCGCCGGCGTGGGCGCCGGCAAGGCGCCGGCGAAGACCACCGCCACCCCGCGCTCCGTGCCCAGCGCGACGGTCAGCTCGGGTAACAGCGCGGTCACCGCCACGGCCGACGGGATCAGCGTGTCCTCGCGCGCGTCGGGCTTCCTGCGCGGCAAGGTCACGTTCACCGGCACGGCCCCGGGCGCCCACGCCGGCGACATCGTCGAGATCGAGCGCCTCGGCCACCAGACCGAGTGGGGCTGGGCGCCCACCGCCCACGCCACCGTCGGCGCCGGCGGCACCTGGACGGTCGTGTGGCGCGCCAACCACATCGGCCAGTTCGAGTTCCGCGCGGTGCTGGAGAGCGGCGTCGGCGCCCCCGCCAAGGCGACCTCCCCCGCGATCACCGTCACGGTCTACCGCTACGCGCTGGCCACCCAGGAGGGCGGCCGCACCGTCAACGGACACAAGACGGCCTGCGGCCAGACGTTCAGGCCGTCGATCATCGGCACCGCCAACCGCACCCTGCCCTGCGGCGCGAAGGTCGCGCTCTACTACCACGGCCGCACGCTCGTCGTGCCGGTGATCGACCGCGGCCCCTACGCCCACGGCGCCGACTTCGACATCTCGATCGCCGCTGCCAAGAAGCTCGGCCTCGGCGGCATCAGCAAGATCGGCGCCGTGTCGCTGCCCCCGGTTCCCGCGTCGATCACCGACTCGCGGCGCCGCTGAGCGGCGCGCTGCGCCTCGGGCCGAGCGTGACCCCGCGGCACGGCCGCGCCGAGCAGCCACAATGTAGGTATGGCCCAGCCGCTGATCTCGATCGCCCGCGCCCGCGAGCTCGTGCTCGAGCACGTCGAGCCGCTGGATCACGAGCAGGTCGAGGTGGGCGACGCGCTTGACCGGGTGCTCGCCGAGGAGGTCCGCGCCGCGGGCGACGTGCCGCCGTTCCCGTGCTCGGCGATGGACGGCTACGCGATCAAGGCTGGCCCCGGCGGCCGCACGCTGAACGTGATCGGCGAGTCGCGCGCCGGTACCCCCAGTGCAGGCGCGCTGAACGACGGCGAGGCGATCCGGATCTCGACCGGCGCCGCCGTGCCGGCCGGAGCCACCGCCGTGATCCGCCAGGAGGACACCGACGCCGGCGAGGGCACGGTCACGCTCACCGCGCCCGTCGCCGAAGACGAGAACATCCGCCATGCCGGCGAGGACATGCGCGCCGGCACCGAGGTCCTGCCTGCCGGCACCACGCTGCACGCCGGCGAACTCGGCGCTGCGGTCGCGGCCGGGATGGGCCGCCTGCTGGTGGCCCGGCGGCCGGTGGTCCAGGTGCTCTGCACCGGCGACGAGCTCAAGGCCCCCGGCGAGCCGCTCGGCCCCGGCGAGATCCACAACTCCAACGCCCCGATGCTGGTGTCGCTGGCCACGCGCGCCGGCGCCGTCGCCCCGCCCGCGGCGCGCTTGCGCGACGACCGCGCCGCCACCGAGCACGCGCTGGCCGCGGCGCTCGAGCACTCCGACGTGGTGGTCGTCTCCGGGGGCGTGTCGGTCGGCCCGCACGACCACGTCAAGCCGGCGCTGGCCGCACTCGGCGTCACCGAGGTGTTCTGGGGCGTGTCGCTGCAGCCGGGCAAGCCGACCTGGTTCGGCACCGCCTCGGGCGGCAAGCTCGTGTTCGGGCTCCCCGGCAACCCGGTGTCGGCGTTCGTGACGTTCTCACTGTTCGCCCGCCCGGCGCTGGCCGCGCTCCAGGGCGCCGCCGGCGAGCACGTGATCGAGACCGAGGCCGTGCTCGGCGTCCCAATCAAGCGCAACTCCAGTCGCGAGATGGCGATCCGGGTGAGACTGCAGCGCGACGACGGCGCCGTCGTGGCGATCCCCAACGGCCCCCAGGCGTCGCACATCATGACCTCGCTGCTTGGCGCCGACGCGCTCGCGCTGATCGGCCCGGGCGACGGCGACGCGCCCGCCGGAACCACGGTGCGGCTGGAACCCCTGCCCAGCTGATACAGGCACAATTGGCTCAGTGAACGCCCTCGCCGCGCTGCTCGCCTCGATCGCCGCGCTGCTGTTCGCCCGCCGGCGACGCCGGCGACGGATGCCGGCGCGGGTCAGAGTCTCGCCGCGCACCTCGACGGTGATCGCCGCCGACGGCGCCGTGCGCTCGGTCCAGTCGGCGGATCTCACCCTGGCGCGAGCGGATCTCGATCGGATCTGGACCGCCGGGAACCTCGAGAACCTGGCCCGCACGTACTGGCGCTTTCTGACGCGCGTCACGCTCGGCCTGATCCGCGTGAAATATGGCAACGACGAGCGCTCGGTCGTGCTCGTGGCCCGGCCGCTGACGCTGCTGCGCTTCAAGGCGCCTGAGTACTCGACCGACGACGGCCACGGCAACGTCCGCTGGCTGATCCAGGGAGGACTGCTGGTGGCCCGCGCCGGCCGCGGCTGCGGCTTCTTGTCGCTCGACGTCCGCCGGGTGCCCGACGACGTCTCGCGTCCCGACGCCACGCTGCACATCCAGGTCGAAGTCGCGAACTTCTACCCGGCGATCGCCGCGGGGTTCAGCACCCCGGTGTACGAGGCCACCCAGTCGGCGATCCACGTGCTGGTCACGCACGCGTTCCTGCGGTCGCTGGGCAACCTCGACCTGGCCCGCTCGAAGGTCGGCCGGCTGTCGACGGTATCCGCGCCGGCGCAGCCCGAGCCGGTCGAGGCCGTCAGCCGTAGCGCTCGCCCGTGAGCGCCCGCAGCTTGCCCCGGTCGTGGCGCGCCGAGACGCGCCGGACGGTGCCCGAGCGCGACCGCATCACCAGCGACTCCGTCGTGGCCCCGCGCCCGCCCTGGTAGCGCACGCCCTGCAGCACGTCGCCGTCGGTCACGCCGGTCGCCGAGAAGAACACGTCCTCGCCGGCGACCAGGTCGTCGCAGTTGAGCACCTTCGCCAGGTCGTAGCCGGCCCGCTCGGCGGCGGATCGCTCGTCGTCGTCGCGCGGCCACAGGCGCCCGAGCAGCTGGCCGCCGATGCACTTGATCGCCGCCGCCGAGATCACGCCCTCGGGCGTCCCGCCGATTCCCCACAGGAGGTCCACCGGCGAGTTCTCGCTGACCGCGAGCAGCGCCGCCGAAACGTCGCCGTCGAGAATCAGCCGCACCCTGGCGCCGGCCTCGCGGACCTGGGCCATCGCCTCGTGGTGGCGCTCGCGGTCGAGCATCACCACCATCACGTCGCGAATGTCCGTCTGCTTGCGCTCGGCCACCAGCGCGAGCGTCTCGGGCAGCGGCCGGTCGAGGTCGAGCAGGTCCGCGATCTCCGGACCGCCGGCGATCTTCTCCATGTACACGCACGGGCCCGGGTCGAACATCGTGCCGCGCTCGGCCAGCGCGATCACCGCCAGCGCGCTCGGCATCCCGAGCGCGGTCAGCCGCGTGCCCTCGAGCGGATCGACCGCGACGTCGACCTCGGGGGGCGTGCCGTCGCCGATCCGCTCGCCGTTGAACAGCATCGGCGCCTCGTCCTTCTCGCCTTCCCCGATCACGACCACGCCGTCCATCGAGACCGAGTCCAGGACGTTGCGCATGCCGTCGACGGCCGCCTGGTCGGCCCCCTCCTTGTCCCCGCGCCCGACCATTCGCGCCGCCGCCAGCGCGGCCGCCTCGGTGACGCGAACCAGCTCGAGCGCGAGGTTGCGGTCGGGCCTGTCGTCTGGTTGCCGGTCGTTCATCGGCGCAGCCTATCCGCACCCGCGCAACCGGCGCTCAGAGCACGCCGGGCGGCTTGCGCCGGCCCGCGCTCTCCTGCGCGCGCGACACCGAGCCGACCAGGATCAGGACCGCGCCCAGCAATCCGATCCACCAGCCGTAGCCGAGGCTGATCTGGCCCGACGGCGACCCTGGCCGGTCGATCACCCCGCGGAACAGCGTCAACGTCAGCGCCACCAGCGCGACCACCGCGGTCAGCTCCCCGCGCGGCCACGACAGCGCGTGCCCGCGGACGATGACCCAGGCCAAGATCAGCGGCGCCACCGCCGCGATCAGCAACAGCACGCGCAGGACCGTCAGCGACTCCCAGCCCGTGCACGACCCATCGGGCCCCCGGCAGTCGTTGAGCACCGCGTTGGCGTTGCCCAGCCGGTACCACTCCAAAAACAGCGACGCTGCCAGGAGGATCCCTCCCGCCGCCGCGATCAGCTCCCCGCGGGCCAGCCGCCTGAAGTCCATCGGTGCGCAGCCTAGTGGTCGTCGCCATAAGTAGGGCCTGCCTCCCGCGGTTGGTAGCGTCGTCGCTCGTGTCCGCCGGCCCCACGATCGAGTTGCGACAGCTGCTCCCCGAGTACCGGACGACCACGGCCGGCGAACTGCTGCAGGCGATCGACCCGACCACGGTCCCCGCCACCGACCGCCCGTACACGATCGTCAACTTCATCGCCACCGCCGACGGCCGCGCCGCGTTCGACGGGCGCTCGGGGCCGATCAGCGATCCGGGGGACCGCGAGTTCTTCCACGGGCTGCGCGAGCGTGTCGACGCCGTGATGGCCGGCACCGGGACGCTGCGCACCGAGCGCTACGGTCGGATCACTCGCGATCCCGAGCGCCGCGAGCGCCGGGTGGCCGCGGGCCTGCGCCCGGAGCCGATCGCGGGCGTGATATCGCGCAGCGGCGCCGTCCCGATCGACATCCCGCTGTTCGCCGACCCCGAGGCCAGGGTCGTGGTGTTCACCGCGCGCGCGCTCGACACGTCGGCCTGCGCGGCCGAGGTCGAGGTCGTCCGCCTCGACCCCGAGCAGGTGACGATGACCACCGCCCTGCACCACCTGAGGGCGGAGCACGGCGTGAGGCTGCTCCTATGCGAGGGCGGCCCAACGGTGTTCGGGGCGTTGCTGCACGAGGGCCTCGTCGACGAGCTGTTCTTGACGATCTCGCCGAAGCTGGCCGGCGGCGGCACGGGGCCGACGATCACCAGCGGCCCAGAGCTCCCCGAGCTGCTCGAGCTCGACCTGCGCTGGGTGGTCGAGCACGAGGGAACGCTGTTCCTGCGCTACGCCACGCGCTGACCGAAAAGCGGAGATCCCATACCCATGGGGGATCCCGGGAACCGGCGAAGCCGGGCGACCGAGGATGCAACAATCGAGGCGATGAGCTTTCCGAGCCCAGCGGTGGCCAGCGTCACGGCCGCGGATGCCATCGACGCCTTCGCCGAGGCCCGGGAGCGGACCCTCGCACTGGTCTCGTCGGTCTCCGACGAGGACCTCGAGCGGGTCCACTCCACGCTGATGAGCCCGCTGGTCTGGGACCTCGGGCATATCGCCGCGTTCGAGGATCTGTGGCTGGTCCATCGCTACGGCGACCAGCCGATGCTCCGCGACGACCTGGCCGACGTCTACGACGCCTTCGAGACACCCCGCGCCGGCCGCGGCGAGCTCCCGTTCCTGGGGCCGGACGCCGCGCGCGACTACCTCGACCAGGTTCGCTTGCGCATGCTCGAGGTGATCGACGAGCGCGGGGTCGGCAACGGCCGCATCCACGAGATGGTCCTGCGCCACGAGCACCAGCACAACGAGACGATGCTGCAGACGCTCGAGCTGGCGTGCCTGCGCGACTACGAGCCGGCGGCCGAGCAGCACTTCCCGTCGCTGCACGCCCCGACCCCCAACGGGCTCGAGCTGATCGAGATCCCGGCGGGCGAGTGCACGATCGGCGCCACCGAGGAGGGCTTCGCCTACGACAACGAGCGGCCGCTGCACCGCACCGACATCCGCGGCTACCTGATCGGCAAGGCGCCGATCACGAACGCCACCTACCTCACGTTCGTCGAGGGAGGCGGCTACGAGCGCCGCGAGTGGTGGACCGATGAAGGCTGGTCGTGGAAGGAGCAGTACGACATCACAAGACCTCAGGGATGGACGGCGGACCTCAGCGCCGAGTGGCGTCTCGGATCACTCCAACCGCTCGATCCGAACCGGCCCGTCGTCCACGTCTCCTGGTTCGAGGCCGACGCCTTCACCCGCGCGCACGGCGTCCGGCTCCCCACCGAATTCGAGTGGGAGAAGGCGGCGACCTGGGACCAGCAGCAGGGGCGGGCACGTGCGTATCCGTGGGGCGAAGAGGCGCCGGTGCCCGGCGTCCACGCCAACGTCGACCAGCGGGGTCGCGGGACCGTTCCGGTCAGCGCCCACCCCGCCGGCGAGTCGCCCTACGGGTGTCTGGGGATGATCGGGGACGTGTGGGAGTGGACCTCGAGCGAGCTCGACGGCTACCCGGGCTTCATCGCATACCCGTACAAGGAGTACTCCGAGGTGTTCTACGGCCACGGCTACAGGGTTCTGCGCGGCGGCTCCTGGGCCACGCGCGGCCGCGTCGCCACCCCGACCTTCCGCAACTGGGACTACCCGCAGCGCCGCCAGATCTTCTCGGGCCTGCGGATCGCGAGCGACCTGACGTGAGAGCGCTGCTCGACACCGCCGAGATCCGGATCGAGTCGTGGCTGTCGGAGATCGAGGACCGCAACCTCGCCAACGACGTGCTCGACGGGCTCACCCGCCCGTTCAAGGAGCTCCCGCCCAAGCACTTCTACGACGCCCGCGGGTCCGAGCTGTTCGAGCAGATCTGCGAGCTGCCCGAGTACTATCCGACGCGCAGCGAGCGCGAGATCCTCGAGCTGCGCGCCGGCGAGATCGTGAGCGAGACGGGCGCCGGCGAGCTGGTCGAGCTCGGCTCGGGCTCGGCCGATAAGGCGCGGATCCTGCTCGACGCGATGGCCGAGGCGGGAACGCTGCGCCGCTACGTCCCGTTCGACGTCTCCGAGCAGGTCGTCCGCGACGCCGCCCAGCAGCTCGTCGACGAGTACGACGGCCTGCACGTACACGGCGTCGTCGGCGACTTCGAGCGCCACCTCGACCGCGTCCCGCCCGGCGGCGACGAGCCCCGGCTGGTGGCCCTGCTGGGCGGCACGATCGGGAACTTCCCGCCGGGCACCCGCAGGCGGATGCTCCGGAAGATCGGCGCCCTGCTCGGCCCCGGGGACCGCCTGCTGCTCGGCACCGACCTGGTCAAGGACCCGGCCGAGATCGAGGCCGCCTACGACGACCCCCAGGGCGTCACCGCCGAGTTCAACCGCAACGTCCTGCACGTGATCAACCGCGAGCTCGACGCCGACTTCGAGCCCGACGCGTTCGAGCACATCGCGTTCTTCGACCGCCGGCACGAGTGGATCGAGATGCGCCTGCGGGCGCTGCGGCCGTGCTCGGTGCTGATCGGCGACCTCGGGCTGCGGGTCGAATTCGCCCACGGCGAGGAGCTACGGACCGAGATCAGCGCCAAGTTCACTCGTGCGCGCGTGCGCGACGACTTCGAGGCCGCGGGACTGTCGCTGCGCGGCTGGTACACCGACCGCAACGCCCGGTTCGCGCTGTCGTTGGCCGCCCGCGCCGCGTAGGACTGGGGTTCCCGAGGCGATGCGGATCGACGGCAGCGCCGCGGTCGTCGCCGGCGGCGCCTCGGGCCTTGGCGAGGCGACCGTGCGCGAGCTGCACGCCCGTGGCGCCCGGATCGTGATCGCCGATCTGAACGCGCAACGCGGCCAGGCGCTCGCCGACGAGCTCGGGGACGAGGTCTCGTTCGTGCGCGCCGACGTGCGAGACCCCGAAGCGGTGTCGGCGGCCGTGACCGCAGCAGCCGCGCTGCCCGGTGGGCTGAGGATCGCGGTCTGCTGCGCGGGGATCGGCTGGGCCGAGCGGGTCGCCGGCCGGCGCGGGGCGCACGCGCTCGAGCCGTTCGAGCAGGTGATCTCGGTCAACCTGATCGGAAGCTTCAACGTGCTGCGGCTCGCCGCCGAGGCGATGATGGCCGGCGAGCAGTCGGCCTCCGGCGAGCGCGGGGTGTGCGTCAACACCGCCTCGATCGCCGCTTACGACGGGCAGATCGGCCAGATCGCCTACTCCGCCTCCAAGGGCGCGATCGTCGGGATGACGCTGCCGGCGGCGCGGGACCTGGCCGCGGTCGGCATCCGCGTGTGCACGATCGCGCCGGGCACGTTCGACACGCCGCTGCTCGGCGGGCTGTCGCAGGAGACGCGCGACGCGCTCGGTGCGGCCGTCCCGTTCCCACAGCGGCTCGGACGCCCCGACGAGTACGCCGCGCTCGCCGCCCACATCATCGAGAACGAGATGCTCAACGGAGAGGTGATCCGGCTCGACGGCGCGTTGCGGATGCCGCCACGCTAAGCGCCCGTAGGAAAATCCCTGCGGACCCTGACCGGCGTGCCCCGCCGTTCTCGCTCGCGTAGGATCAGTATCAAATGTCCGCGCTGGCCGAGCTGTACACGATCCCCCGAGACCACCTCGATTTCCGGGACACGATCCGCCAGATCGCGCGCGAGCGGATCGCACCGCGGGCGGCCGAGATCGACGAGCGGGCCGAGTACCCCCACGATCTCCGCCGGCTGCTCTCCGAGCAGGACATCCTCGGACTCCCGTTCGAGATCGAGCACGGCGGGACCGGTACCGGCACGCTGATGCTGAACATGGCGGTCGAGGAGATCGCCAAGGCCTGCGCCTCGACCGCGCTGATCCTGATGATCCAGGAGCTGGGCACGCTGCCGATCAAGCTGTTCGGCGCCGACGAGCTCAAGCAGCGCTTCCTCCCCCGCTGCGCCAGCGGCGAGTGGTCGCCGGCGTTCGCGCTGTCGGAGCCCGAGGCGGGCTCTGACCCGGGCGGGATGCTGACTCGCGCCCGGCGCGACGGCGACGAGTGGGTGATCACCGGCACCAAGAACTGGATCACCAACCTCGGCGTGGCCGATTTCTACGTCGTGTTCGCGGTCACCGACCCCGATGCCGGCCACTCGCGCGGGATCACCGCGTTCGTCGTCGAGGCCGACCGGCCCGGCTTCAGCGTCGGCAAGCTCGAGCACAAGCTCGGGATCCGCGGCTCGCCGACCGGCCAGCCGATCTTCGACGGCGTCCGCGTGCCCCAGGAGAACGTGATCGGCGAGGTCAACGAGGGCTTCAAGGTCGCGATGGCGACGCTGGATCGCTCCCGGCTGGGCGTCGCCGCGCAGGCGCTGGGGATCGCCCAGGGCGCCACCGACTACGCCGCCGCCTACGCGCAGGAACGCCGGCAGTTCGGCAAGCCGATCGCCTCCTTCCAGGCGATCCAGTTCAAGCTCGCCGACATGGAGACCCAGTGCGCCGCCGCGCGCGAGCTCCTGTACCAGGCCTGCGCCAAGATCGATCGCGGCGACCCCGACGTCGGCAAATACTCCGCGATGGCCAAGCTGTTCTGCTCTGACACGGCCATGAGCGTGACCGTCGAGGCCGTGCAGATCCTGGGTGGCTACGGTTATGTGAAGGAGTATCCGGTCGAGCGCATGATGAGGGACGCCAAGATCACCCAGATCTACGAGGGGACCAACGAGATCCAGCGTCTCGTGATCGCGCGGACGCTGAGGTAGACGAAGATGCCCGGAGGACCGCCCACCGTACGCCGGATTCTGCTCTCCGCGCTGGCCGCGATGACCGTGGGCCTCGGCGCGGTCAGCCTGATCTTCGGGTTCAGCGACTCGTTCCCGTTGCGGCTGCTGCAGGGACTTGCGGTGTTCGGCGCGGGCGCGGTGATCATCGGCGGCGCGGTGGTGTTGGCAATGATCCGCATGGCCGGCTGGCACGAGCCCGAGTCAGAGGATGAGTTCGAGGCGATCGTTCGGCGGGCCGAGCGGCTCGCCGCCCAGGACGCGTGGGACGAGACGCCCGAGTACGAGCCCGAGGACGACGACCTGATCGATCCCCACAACGAGGAGGACTTCCAGGCGATCGTGCGCTCGGCGATCGACGACCTCCCGCTCGATTTCCACCGCGCGCTCGAGCACGTGGCGATCGTCGTGTCCGACGGCGGGCGGCGGCAGCGAGCCTACGGGCTCTACCAGGGCGACACGGTCGCCCAGGACTACTTCCACGACCGGATCGTGATCTTCCGCGACACGCTCGTGCGCGACTTCGGCGACGATCCCGACCTGCTCAAGGCGCAGGTCACCCGGACCGTGCGCCACGAGCTCGCCCACCATCTCGGCTGGGACGAGAAGGGCGTACGCCGGCTCGGCTTGTAGACGACCGGAGAGGAGCAGACTGATGCCTGAAGCGGTGATCGTCGACGCGATCCGCACCCCGATCGGACGCGCGGGCAAGGGCTCGCTGAAGACCGTTCGGGCCGACGACCTGGCGGCGCTGCCGATTCGCGCCTTGATCGAGCGAAACCCCGACGTCGACTTCTCCCAGACGGCCGATGTGATGATGGGCGCCGCCTCGGGCGTCGGCGAGCAGGGCTACAACGTCGGCCGCAACGCCTCGCTGATCGCCGGGCTGGACCACCACGTCCCCGGGTGCACGGTCAACCGCTTCTGCGCCTCGTCGCTGCAGACGATCAGGATGGCGTTCCACGCGGTCAAGGCCGGCGAGGGCGACCAGTACATCGCGGCCGGGGTCGAGGCGGTCTCGCGCGCCGGGCTCGGCGCCGGGATGATGGACGAGGCCAAGCACCCGATGCTCAACGGCTCCAACGGCTCGGCCTACGACGTCTACATCCCGATGGGGCTCACCGCCGAGAACGTGGCCGAGCGCTGCCACGTCACCCGCGAGCAGCAGGACGAGTGGGCGGTGGTGTCACAGAACCGCGCCGTCGACGCCCGCGACTCGGGCCACTTCGACCCCGAGATCGTGCCCGTCCCGGTGCCGGCGCATAAGGACGTCGACCGCGAGGGCAACGAGATCGACGTGCCCGATACGGTCGTCTCCCGCGACGATGGCCCCCGCCCGGGGACGACGATGGACGTGCTGGCAAAGCTCAAGCCCGCGTTCCGCCCCGACGGGACCGTGACCGCGGGCAACGCCTGCCCGCTCAACGACGGCGCCGCAGCCGTGCTGGTGATGTCCGAGGACAAGGCCAAGGCATTGGGCTGCAAGCCGATGGCCCGGATCGTCGCCTCCACCGTGGCGGCGATCCGCCCCGAGATCATGGGGCTCGGGCCGATCCCCGCGGTCCGGGCGCTGCTGGAGCAGACCGGGATGACGATCGACGACGTCGACATCGTCGAGATCAACGAGGCATTCGCGGCCCAGATCGTCCCCTGCAAGCAGGAGCTCGGGATCTCCGACGAGAAGCTCAACCCGTTCGGCGGGGCGATCGCGCTGGGGCATCCGTTCGGGATGACCGGCGCGCGGATCATGACCACGCTGATCAACGGTCTGCGAGCGCTGGACGGGACCTACGGGATCGAGTCGATGTGCGTCGCCGGCGGGATGGGCCAGGCGATGCTGATCGAGCGCCTGTCCTAGTGGACCCCGCCGAACCAGGCAGCTAACGGATAACGCTGTTCTCGCTGACCGAGTAGTGCGCCCGGTTGTGGCTGAGGCTGATCGGGCGCCAGTCGCGGGCGACGTGGGCGCCGCGCCCGGCCGGCCGGTAGATCTTGTTGTGGCTGATCACGAAGTTCTCGTCGGTGGCGCCGCCGATGTCGCCCGGCGACACGTAGATGCCCGCGGTCTGCGAGCCGACGATCGTGTTGCCGGTCCAACGGCTGGTCCCAGTGTGATGGTCGTACTGGAACCAGGCGATCCCGAAGCGGCCGTCGGCGATGTAGTTGTTGGTGACGACGCTGTTGCGGTAGCGGACCGAGATGCCGTTGTCGTGGAAGTGGACGATCCGGTTGCCGGTGACGGTTGAATCGCTGGCCTTCAGGTAGATGCCGTGGGCGCCGTAGCCGATCGACCCGTCCAGGCCGGTGCGCGTGATCGTGTTCCCGGCGACGAGGAAGTGGTCGCCGCGTAGAAGCATCCCCGAGTCGCCGGTGCGGCTGATGTGGTTGCCGCCGATCACCCAGTGCGAGCCGATCGCGTTGACGGCGATCTTGACCCCGCCGTTGAGGTTCGCGAACGTGCAGTGCTCGACCGCGATGTAGCTGCCGGTCCCGTTGATCCCCTGTGACGGCCCGACGTGCAGGTTGTCGAACACCAGCCGGGTCTCGCCCTTGATCCAGATTCCCTTGGGCAGGACGGCCTGGCCGCCGCCGTAGGAGCCGAACGTGACCGGGGCGACCTTGCTGCCGGAGACGTGCAGCCCCCACCCCGGCATCAGCGTGTCGTCGCCGAAGCTCGAGCCGCCCTTGAACAGCACGGTGTCGCCCGGCTTCAGGTGCGCCTTGTTGACGCGGAACATCGTGCGCCAGGGGTGCCGCGGGCTGCGGCCGGCGCCGTGGTCGGATCCGTGGGGGGCCACGTAGAAGGTCCGCGCCACCGACGGGGCGCACATCAGCGCCAGCGCCGCGACGCTCGTCAGCGCGATCCGAAGCGGCACCCGGCCGATTCCCTTCAGCACGAGGCAAGCCTCTCCCCATGCGCGACCGCAGAACCGCTCGGGCGCGGCTTTGCGCAGGATCCCGACCGCGGATCTACTACGAATGTGGAATGCGCGGGAGACCCGGCCGAGGTACCTCCCGCATGCATTCATCTCGTCGCTCCGAGTGGTTGGCCAGAACCTCCGTCTACCAACCCGTGGGGTGACGGACGACGAAGCCGCTGGACGGCGAGGCGCGCCGTGTGGACCAGCGGTCGTTGCCGTTGGAGCTGCTCTGGGCGCCGGTGTCGAAGTACAGGCCCGCGACCTGCATGTACACGTGGCCGCCGTTGGCCCAGATCGTGATCCAGCGGCCGGCACCGGCGGCGCCGTAGGACTCGAACGAGCCCGAGACCATCGGGCTGGACAGCAGCCCGCCGCCGTGGAGCGCGTAGCTGACCGAACCGGAGCAGTCATAGCCGCTGGCGTTCCAGCTGGCGTGGCCACCGCCCCAGACGTAGGGAGTGTGCGCAATCCGGTTCGCGGCCGCGATGATCGACTTGATCTGCGTGGGCGCGTTCGCGGGCGCGCTGACCAGGCCGTTGCTGTTCAGCCGAGCGCGACTGCCAGGCGTAGTCGTCGACGGCGTGGCCGTGGCCACGATCGAGCGCAGCTTGGTGTTGACCGTGTAGGTCACGACACCGTTGGCCGGCATGTGCTGCTGGCGCTGGAACTTGATCACGTTGCGCTTCGTACCCGCGCCGAACGAACCGTCGATCGTGGTCGGGAACCCGGCCAGCGTCAGGTAGTCCTGGAGGACGCGGACATCGTGGCCCCTCATCCCGGGGCGCAGCATGCGATCTCCGAGGTGCTTGGAGTCGCCGATGTAGTGGTAGCTGTCAACGACACTGCCGGCGGACGCCGACGTGCCACCACTGAGTCCGCCACCGCCACTGGCGGCATTGGCCGAGGCGGCAAAGGCCAATGATGCGACTGCAGCGCAGATACCCGCAGAACGGACTACGCGTGCACGGTACTGATATGCCAACACTAACCCCTTCTCTTTCTCGCGCCTACGGGGTTAGCTGTCGGGCTCGCGCTGAAAGAGTGCGCTACGCCGGCGTTCCGGCGACTCGCCCCTGGAGCCTTTGGGGGGAAGGCTCCCTTGGGTTCCCCGTTCCCTGGTTCGCATGGCGGCCAGGGATTCGGCTGGGTCTTTTCTCGCGCGGCAATCTATCGGAACTGCGCGACGGATGCCACCCGGTGGTCATAAGGCCCTTCGCTACGCTCGCTGCATGGACTCCGATTACACGCCCCAGGAGGTCGCCCGGCTGCTCGAGCAGGGCGGGATCCAGCTGATCGACGTCCGCGAGGACTACGAGCACGAGGCCGGAAGAATCGCCGGTGGACGGCTGATCGGGCTCGCCGAGCTGGCCGCCGCCGCCGAGACGATCGACCGTGACCGTCCCGTCGTGTTCTACTGCCGCAGCGGAAGCCGCTCGGCGATGGCCACCGAGGCGTTTCGCGGCGCTGGTTATGACGCCCACAACCTGACAGGCGGATTGCAGGACTGGGCCGCGGAAGGATTTCCACTGGAGCCCGCCGACGGCCACGTCGCCTGAGCGGTGCGGATGACCGCTCTGCTTGGTTGGTCTGGGAGGGTGGTGCGGGTGGGCAGATGGCGGGCGCAGCCGCGTGCACAACGTCCCACTCGAGCTCTCTGGGCGTCAGTGTGGGACGTTCGCCACGTGGGGCGTGATCAACGGCCCAAGCTAACCCGCGAAGACCTCGGGTGGGGCGCTAACCATGTCGCCCGCCCGGTCTACGGCTTCCACTTGATCGAGCAGCCGACCGGCTTGGTCTCGGCCTGGCTGGGCTCCTGGCCCGCGAGCACCGCATCCAGCGCGTCTCGCACCCACGCCGCCCGCTGGTCCGGGTCCTCGTAGTCGGAGTCGGGCGCGCCGCGGTAGCGCAGGCGGCCGGCGCCGTCGAGCACGAACACGTCGGGAGTGGTCTTGGCGCCGTACGCGCGCGCCACGTCCTGGTCGGCGTCGTGGAGGTAGGGCATCGGCCAGTCCTCAGAGGCCACGCGCTCGCGCATCGCCTCGTAGGAGTCGTTGGGGTGGCGCGTGGCGTCGTTGGAGTTGATCGCCAGGAAGCGCACGTCGCGGTCGGCGTAGTCGCGCGCCGCCTGGGCGATGCGGTCGTGCCAGGCGAGTGCGTACGGGCAGTGGTTGCAGGTGAACACGACGACGGTGGGGCTCCCACCGTCGGTCGACGACCAGCTCGTCCCGTCGGTGTCCGGCAGGTCGAACTTGGGCGCGTTGTCTCCGATCGCAAGCGTCATCTGGTTGGCTCCTTCTCGCTTCGGGCGGCTCGCCGTAGCGCGTCGCGCAGATCTTCGGGGTCCGGGGTCGGGCTGATCCGGCCATCGCGGCGGCGATAGACCCGGCAGCCGAGCCCGACGTGGTCGTCGGGGTTCGCGCCCGCGATGTCGACGCCGTCGACCAGGATCGTCGGCGAGCCGCGAAAGCCCGCCTGGCTGGCCTGGTCGTCGGTCTCGATCTCCGTGATGCGGACATCGGCCTGATCGAGGCCGACGTCGCTCAGGGCCTCGCGCAGCTCGGCGAGGGCCCGCTCGGTCGACGGACACCCCTCCCACCACAGGAGCTCGAGATCGGGGGCGCGCATTACCCCTGAGGTTACTTCGGGCCGGTGGCCGGGATCAGGCGACGGTCCAGCTGTCGCCGCCGAGCAGCAGCTCTGACAGCTCCTGCCCGCTGGCGGGCTCGGCGGCCGGCGCGGTGCGACCGAACACCGGTCGCTCGACGTCGCGGAAGATGCCGATCGGCGTCGGCCCGGTGGGGTCCTCGGCGAGCCGGGCCAGCGAGAACGCCAGCCCGGGGTCGGCACGATGCGGGTCGTGCACGATCAGCGCGTCCTCGCCGACGTCGGCCACGGGCACGATCTCCAGGCCGCCGTCGGGGGCCCGCGCGACGCCGCGCTCGCCGTCGACGCCGAACCGGATCGGCTTGCCGCCCTGAAGGCGGATCTGGTTGGCGTCCTTGACGTCCTTCTCGGTCAACGCCGCGAACGCGCCGTCGTTGAACACCGGGCAGTTCTGGTAGATCTCGACCAGCGACGCGCCCTCGTGGGTGGCGGCGGCGCGGAGCACCTCGGTGAGGTGCTTGCGGTCGCGGTCGATCGTCCGGGCCACGAACGAAGCCTCGGCGCCGAGCGCGAGCGCAACCGGGTTGAACGGGTAATCGGCGACCCCGAACGGCGTCGACTTGGTGATCTTGCCGAGCTCGGAGGTCGGCGACGCCTGGCCCTTGGTGAGCCCGTAGATCTGGTTGTTGAACAGCAGGATCTTGACCGGGACGTTGCGGCGCAGCGCGTGGATCAAGTGGTTGCCGCCGATCGACAGCGCGTCGCCGTCGCCACTGACTACCCAGATCGACAGGTCTGGACGGGTTGAGGCCAGCCCGGTGGCGAGCGCGGGCGCGCGCCCGTGGATGCCGTGCATCCCGTACGTGTTCATGTAGTACGAGAACCGCCCGGCGCATCCGATCCCGGTGATGAACACGATCCGCTCCGGCGGGATCTCGAGCTCGGGCATGAACTGCTGGACCGCCGCCAGCACCGCGTAATCCCCGCAACCGGGGCACCACCGCGTCTCCTGATCGGATTGGAAGTCCGCCTTGGTCAGCGGCTCGCCGCCGCCGTTGGCATGTCCGTTGGTGACGACGCTCACTGGCGCTCCTCGATCTCGCGTTCGATCTCTGACGCGTACAGCGGCAGGCCCTGCACCTTCGTGAACGACTCGACGTCGACCAGGTACCTGGCGCGCAGGATCTGGGCCAGCTGGCCCGAGTTGAGCTCGGGGACCAGCACCCGGTCAAACGAGCGCAGCACGTCGCCGGTGTTCTCCGGGAGCGGGCTGAGGTGGCGCAGCTGCGCGGACGCGACCTTGTGTCCCTCCAGGCGGGCGCGGCGCACGCCGGCGCGGATCGCGCCCTCGCTGGAGCCCCAGCCGAGCACCAGCAGCGACGCTCCGGGCTCGGAGTCGACGACCAGCGGCGGCACCTCGATCCCGGCGACCTTGGCGGCGCGCAGGTCGGTCATCCGCTGATGGTTGGCGCCGTCATAGGAGATGTTGCCCGAGCCGTCGGTCTTCTCCAGCCCGCCGATCCGGTGCTGGAGACCGGCCGTGCCCGGAACCGCCCACGGCCGCGCGTAGTCCTCGTCGCGGCTGTAGGGAAGGAAGTCCTCGGCGCCGTGATCCTCGACGGTGGCAAAGCCGGGGTCGATCGCCGGCAGGTCACCCACCGACGGCACCATCCACGGCTCCGACGAGGAGGCCAGGAACGTGTCCGACAGCAGGATCACCGGCGTCCGGTAGCGGATCGCGATCGACACCGCCTCGAACCCCGCATCGAAGCACCCGCCCGGGGTGCTCGGGGCGATCACCGGCAGCGGCGACTCGCCGTGGCGGCCGTACAGCGCCATCAGCAGGTCGGACTGCTCGGTCTTGGTCGGCATCCCGGTCGACGGCCCGGCGCGCTGCACGTCGACGATCACCATCGGCAGCTCGAGCATCACCGCCAGGCCGATCGTCTCGGCCTTGAGGTCCATGCCCGGGCCGCTGGTGGCGGTAACGCCGATCCGGCCGCCGAACGCCGCGCCCAGGGCCATCCCGGCGGCGGCGATCTCGTCCTCGGCCTGGATCGTGCGCACGCCGAAGTCGGTGTGTCGCGAGAGCTCGTGCAGGAGCTCGGAGGCGGGCGTGATCGGATAGCTGGCCAGCAGCAGCGGCAGCTTGCTGCGCACGCTCGCGGCGATCAGCCCGAGCGACAGCGCGGTGGTGCCGTTGACGTTGCGGTAGGTCCCCGGAGTGACGTCGGTGGCCCGGTTGACCCGATACTGGACGTCGAGCAGCTCGGTCGTCTCGCCGAACGACCAGCCGGCGTTGAACGCGGCCAGGTTGGCCTGGGCCACGGCGGGCCGCCGCGAGAACTTCTGCTCGATCCACTTCTGGGTGACGTCGGTCGGCCGTCCGTACAGCCACGACAGCACGCCCAGCGCGAACAGGTTCTTGGCGCGGCCGGCGTCGCGCGTGGACGCCTCATCGATCCCCTCGACCGCCTTGGTCGTCAGCGTGGTCATCGGGATCCGGTGCACCCGGTAGGCCGACAGCGAGCCGCCCTCGAGCGGATTGTCGGCGTACCCGGCCTTCTCGAGGTTGCGCTTGGTGAACGCGTCCTCGTTGACGATGATCGTCGCGCCGCGCTCGAGCTCGGGCAGGTTCGCCTTCAGCGCCGCCGGGTTCATCGCGACCAGCACGTTGGGCGCGTCGCCCGGCGTCAGGATGTCGCGCGAGGCGAAGTGGATCTGGAACGCCGACACCCCGGCCAGCGTGCCCGCGGGCGCGCGGATCTCGGCCGGGAAGTTGGGCAGCGTGGCGAGGTCGTTGCCGACCACTGCGGTCGCGTCGGTGAACCGGCTCCCGGCGAGCTGCATTCCGTCGCCGGAGTCCCCCGCGAAACGGACCACTACCCGCTCGCGCTCCTCGATTGCCTTGGTCATGTAGTCCGTGGCATCAGCGCCTGAGTCACCCAGAAATCAATTGTAAAGAGGTTGGGGGACGGGCACTTGTGTGACGTCAGCGTCCGCGGGGATCGTCGATGTCGACGTTCCAGTAGCGGACCACCTCGGCGCGCCGGCCGTCGCTGGGCTCGGTGGGGCTCAGGCCGAACCGGGCAATCGTGCGCTGGCCGCCCTCGTAGTCGCCGTAGAGCACGTCGACGAGAACCCGCTCCCGCGCGCTCGCCGCCGTACGCAGCAGCTCGTGGTAGGGATCGCTGCGCTCGCGCACGGCGCCCTGCCAGAAGCCGGTGTCGCCGGCCGGGATGTACAGGTCCCGCTGTTGGCGGCGAAAGGCGGCCAGCGGCGGCGCCTCGCTGCCGGTCCGCTCGGACACCTCCGCGCGCCAGCCGTGGATGATCGCCAGGCCGCTGCCGCCGTTGCGCAGCGCCATCGCCACGTACACGCGGTCGTTGTGGACCTCGAGCGAGCCGGCGTGGCCTCCGACGACGAGCGTCACCGCGTCACCGAAGCGGACCGACTCGTTGGGATCGTCGTCCCGGGAAGGGACCAGCACCGGCCGCAAACCGGCCATCAGCGTCCGCTCCGCGACGCGCGCGGCACGGTTCGCCGACTTGACCGCGCTGAACGTCGCGACCGCGAGCACCAGCGTGCCGCCGGCCGTCGCCAGCGACGAGATCGTGACCCAATCCGCCATCGGCGCGATCCTAGCCGTGCGTGGCTCGGATCAGGGTCGGGCGCGCTCTCCTCCGGTACCCCCCGGATACTGCGCTGGCGTGCCCGCGGTGATTAGAGCTTCTCGACGTTGATGGCCTTCGGACCCTTCGGCCCGGCTTCCTCCTCGTAGGACACCTTGGCGCCCTCGGCGAGTGAGCGGTAGCCGTCTACGTTGATGTTGGAGTGGTGGACGAACAGGTCCCGGCTGCCCTCATCGGGCGTGATGAAGCCGAACCCCTTCTCGTCGCTGAACCACTTGACTGTTCCGGTTGGCATCTGGAGAAACTCCTCCGTAGCTTGCAGTGCTGCTGCCGGAGGATCTGTTCTCACGTAACCCCGCGCACCTGCACCAGCTGTCACCGCCCGACCTTTCGAACGGCCTTACGGCCGGGAAGGTATCACGGGTATCGAGCAGCGGGAAGCTTGGCGCGCCGGGCCATAGTCTGCATGCTTACCCCATGCAAGACCCGATGCCAGTTGGTCGCGGCGCCTCGATCCCGCTGCGCGAAATCGAACTCCGGGCGTCCCGGTCGTCGGGTCCGGGAGGTCAGCACGCGAACGTCACCGCCTCGCGGATCGAGGCGGTGTTCGAGGTAGCCGAATCGAGTGCGCTGAGCGACGAGCAGAAGCGGCGGGTGATCTCACGGCTAGGCCCGCGCGTGGTCGCCGTCGCCCAGGACGAGCGCAGCCAGGCCCGCAACCGCGAGCTCGCGCTCGAGCGCCTGCAGGGCCGGCTGACCGCAGCGCTAGCGGTGCCCCGGCCGCGCCGGGCCACGCGCCCGACGGCGACCTCCGAGCAGCGCCGCCTGGATGACAAGCGCCGCCAGTCGGCGCGCAAGCGCGACCGGCGCGCGCCCGGGACCGACGAGTAGCGGACCTCGATCTCGCCCGGCCTGGGCGGCGACGTGCTTAACGCCCCACGCGAGGCCTTCGCGGGTCAGCCTGGGGCGTTGATCACGTCCCACGCGGCGAACGTCCCACGCTCGCGCCCAGAGCGTTCGAGTGGGACGTTATGCACGCGATTTCGCCGCCCGCCATCCGCGGGCTGGCGGTCCGCCGCGCTGGGCCCCTCGCGCGTGCGCCCGTGAACTGGAACGGCTCTCCCGACCCCCGCACTACCCTGAAAAGCATGCGCTGGTTGGTCGATGGCATGAACGTGATCGGGACCCGACCCGATGCCTGGTGGAAGGACCGTGACGCGGCGATGCTGCGTCTCGTCGATCAGCTCGAGCGGTGGGCGGCCAACGACGACGAGGAGGTCACGGTCGTGTTCGAGCGCCCGCCCTCTCCCCCGATTCGCTCGACCGTGATCGACGTCGCCCACGCCCCCAAGCCGAAGCGCAATGCCGCCGACGACGAGATCGTCAGGCGCCTGCGCGCCGACGCCAACCCCGGCGCCGTCCGGGTCGTCACCTCGGACCGCTGGCTGGCCGACCGCGCCTGGGCCGCTGGGGCTAGCGTCGAGGGGTCGGACTCGTTCCGGACGCGGCTGGAGACGATCTGAGCGCGCCCGCAGCAGGTCTTCCGAGCTACTTATGCACGCTTGCCACAATCAGTGATATGAGCGACCAGCCTGCTCAGCGCGACGCACCGCAGAGGGAAAGACCTAAATCCCCGAGCCCGCCGCTGCCGGGCTGGAAGGTGACCCCCGCCCCGGACGGCCGCGGACAGAAGCCGAATCCGCCGCAGCGCACGCGGCGGACGTCCCGCTGGTGGATCGTCGGGCTGGTGGTCGTGCTGCTCGGGCTGAACCTGTGGATCTCCTCGCAGGCGCTCAAGCCCAACGCCCGCGTCCGGATCCCCTACAGCCCGACGTTCCTGACCCAGGTCCAGAACAACAACGTCAAGGAGATCTCCTCCACCGGCGACTCGATCCAGGGCGAGTTCGGCAAGAAGGTCACGTACCCGGCCGGCGATAAGAACGCCACCGCAACGGTCAACTTCTCCACCCAGGTCCCGTCGTTCGCCGACAACACGGCGCTGTCGAAGCTGCTGCAGGACCACAACGTCACGATCGACGCCAAGTCGCCCGACTCCGGGCCGTCGTTCTTGACCAGCCTGATCTTCGGGTTCGGTCCCACGATCCTGCTGGTGGCGCTGTTCATCTTCCTGATGCGCCGCGCCGCGAGCGGCGGCGGCGGCGCCGGCGGGCTGATGTCGTTCGGGCGCTCGCGCGCCCGCCGCGTCGAGGCCGACGAGCAGCAGGTCACGTTCTCCGACGTCGCCGGGATCGACGAGGCCAAGGAAGAGCTGACCGAGATCGTCGACTTCCTGAAGAACCCCGACAAGTACCTCAAGCTCGGAGGCCGCATCCCCCGCGGCGTGCTGCTGAGCGGCGCGCCCGGCACCGGCAAGACGCTGCTGGCGCGGGCGGTGGCCGGCGAGGCCGGGGTCCCGTTCTTCCAGATGTCGGCGTCGGAGTTCGTCGAGATGATCGTCGGCGTCGGCGCCTCGCGCGTGCGCGACCTGTTCCAGCAGGCCAAGGCCGCCGCCCCCGCGATCATCTTCATCGACGAGCTCGACGCGATCGGCCGCTCGCGCTCGGCGGGCGGGCCCAACATCTCTGGCGGCCACGACGAACGCGAGCAGACGCTGAACCAGATCCTCACCGAGATGGACGGGTTCTCCGCCCGCAGCGGCGTGATCGTGCTCGCCGCCACCAACCGCTCCGAGGTCCTCGACCCGGCGCTGCTGCGGCCCGGACGCTTCGACCGGCGGGTGTCGGTGCAGCCGCCCGATCGTGCCGGTCGCGAGGCGATCCTCCAGGTCCACACCCGCTCGGTGCCACTGTCGCCGAGCGTCGACCTCGGCTCGCTGGCCGCCTCGACGCCCGGAATGGTCGGCGCCGATCTGGCCAACCTCGTCAACGAGGCGGCGCTGCTGGCGGCGAAGAGAAGCCACCGCCAGGTGGCCCCCCAGGACCTGTCCGACGCGCTCGAGCGGATCGTGCTCGGCGCCGAGCGCAAGGTGATGCTGTCCGAGGACGACCGCCGGCGCACCGCCTACCACGAGGCCGGCCACGCGATCGTGGGGATGCTGACTCGCAGCGCCGACCCGGTCCGCAAGGTCTCGATCATCCCCCGCGGCCAGGCGCTCGGCGTGACCTTCTCGGCGCCCGACGCCGACCGCTTCAACTTCGACCAGGAGTACCTGCTGGCGGTGATCAAGGTCGCGCTCGGCGGCCGCGCCGCCGAGGAGATCGTGCTCGGCGACCTGACCACGGGCGCCGAGTCCGACATCCAGCAGCTCACCCAGATCGCCCGCCACATGGTCGGCCGCTGGGGCATGAGCCGGGCGATCGGACCGATCGCGGTGCTCCCGCGCGACGGCATGGGACCGCTGCTGCCCGGCGCGTCGGAGACCTCCGAGGCGACCCAGCGGCTGGTCGACGAGGAGGTCAGGCGGATCGTCGAGTCCGCCCACGCCGAGGTCTCAGACCTACTGCGCAGCCACCGCGACAACCTCGACTCCCTGGTCGCGGCGCTGCTCGACCGCGAGACGCTCGACGAAGCCGACGCCTACGCGGCCGCGGGCCTGACCCGCAACCCGCTGGCGCGCCCCGAGCCCGTCACGCCGTCGGTCGCCTAGCCGGCCGCGGCGCCGGCGCGGCCGGACTACAGCGGCTGGCGTCCGGCGAACCCCGCGTCGGGCTCGTGCCAGTACGCGATCTCCTCCTCGTCGAGCAACCAGCACAGGTAGATCTCCTCGCCGTCGCGCAGCGCCGGGAAGTCGATCAGGCCACGGTCGACGTCTCGCACGACCACGTCGACCGCCTCGAGTTCGTTGAAGGCGCGGCTGAGCTCGACCAGCGCCGCGGCCACCTCGCGCCCCGGATACGAACCGCCGAGGGCGGGGTCCAGGCACGACAGGCCCTCGCGCACGCGGTCCCCGAGCCTGACCAGCTCGACCTGGGCCTCGCGGATCCAGCGGACGCGGTCGGCGACCCAGCCGCGGACCGCGCTGGCCTGCTCGAGTGTGTAGTGGCGCTGATGGTGCATGCCCCGGTTGCCGCCGATGCCGCCCGCCAAGGCCCCCGGGGCGAAGGCTAGTCCCCCAGCCGGGTCATCCGCGCCAGCGCCTGGTGGCATTCCACGACGCGCTGCTTGACGGGATCGCCGTCGTCTCGATCATGGACGAGATCCCAGGTGCGGTCGGCCACGTCTCGGGCGTTCTCGGGCGTCGCGGTCTCCCACAACCGGTTGACCAGCTTGAGCTCGAAGCTCTCAATCTGGTCGGCCGGATCGCCCGGCGCCAGCTTGGGCAGCGGTTCTCCGGTCGCCTCTCGCCACATCCCGGTAGCGACGAGCAGACGGTTTCGCAACGTGATCTGATCCATCCCGGTCATCATCCTAGAGAGGCCGGTAGCCGACAGCCAAGCGGGTGACGGTTTGCTGCTTATTGCCCGAGCTTTGCGTGGATGCTGGACACGGTTGAGGTGAACTTCGAGCTCGCCTGGTTGGTGGCCGAGACCAGCATATTCCCGGCTCGCAGCTCGCCTCCGGGAGCGACCGCCACCCGCGCTGCGCGATCGAGACTGGCCCCGTAGGCGCGCACGATCGACACCAGCCGGGCGTGCTCTGCGGCGACCGCGTCGGGCGGCTTGATCGCGGCCAGATCGTCTCCCAGGCGGTCGATCGCCGACCCCAGCAGCCCGATCGACCGCGACAGCTGCGCCGGCGTCCGCGGGCGGGTGGGGATTGCCCGCTCGGCGACGGCGAGCCTGGTCTGCTCGTGGCGCAGCGCGCCCAGATACGCCCCCGGGTCGGTGGTGTGGGCGCCGGTGGTCGCGGTCGTCGACTTCGACTCGTGACCCAGCGACGACGTGCCGTTGCAGCCGGCCAGCCCGGTGCCGACCACGGCGACCGCGATCAGGCTGAGCACGCGGGTGCAACCGGACACCCGTCCTACCCGGCCGCCGGGAGCTTCTGGCGCAGGCTCACCAGCGGCGCGAACAGGTCGCCCTGGTCGGCGGCGCGCTCGAGCACCTGCTCGGTGTCGAACGTGAGCAGCTCGGGGTCGCCGTCCTCCAGACAGCCACTGACCTCCTCCCAGGCGACCGGCGTCGACACCGTGGGACGTTCCCGCGCGCGAACCGAGTACACGGTCACGGTCGTCTTGTGGTCGTCGTTCTGGCTCCAGTCGACCAGCACCTTGCCCGACCGCAGGCGCTTGGTCATGCGCGAGACGACGAGCTCGGGCATCCGCTGCTCGAGCAGCTCCGCGATCTTGCGCGCGAACGGCTTGGTCTGGCCGTAGTCGGTCGGCGTGTTGAGCGGCAGGTACACCTGCATGCCCTTGGAGCCCGAAGTCTTGGCGAAGCTCTCCAGGCCGATCTGCTCGAACAGACCGCGCAACACCAGGCCGACCCGGCAGCACTCGACGATCCCCGCCGGCGCGCCCGGGTCGAGGTCGAACACGAGCATCGTCGGCTGCTCAGGCGCCGGCGCGAGCGCCAGCGACGTGTGCAGCTCGATGTCGGCCAGGTTGCCCAGCCACACCAGCGTCGCCCGGTCCTGGGCCAGCGTGTAGTCGACTCCGCCGACGCTCACGGTCTGCACCCACTCGGGACGGTGCGAGGGCGACTGCTTCTCGTAGAAGTACTTGGCCTCGACGCCGTTGGGATAGCGCTTGAGCGTCAGCGGACGGTCGCGCAGGTGCGGCAGCACCGCCGGCGCGATCCGCGCGTAGTAGGCGATCAGGTCACCCTTGGTGAAGCCGGTCTCGGGGTACAGCACCTTGTCCCAGTTGGTGATCTTCAGCGTGCGGCCATCGACCACCACCGACAGCGAGCCCTGCGGCAGTCGCTGCACCTCGTCGAACAGCGCCTCGGGCGAGTCGGGCGGCACCCCGGCCTCGCGGTCGGGCCCGCTCGACGCGTCCCCGGCGGAGTCCTCGTGCTCGCCGCCGGAGCTCTCGAGCACAACCTCCCGGGCGGACTTGTCGTCGCGAAAGCCCTTGAACGACGGCGCACGCATCACGCCGTCGGAGGTCCACTCGCGGAACTCGACCTCGGCGACCACCTCGGGCTCGACGAACACCGCCTCGCGCGGCAGCTTCGGCGCCACGTCGAACGGTCTGTCGGCCCGGCGCAGCGGCTCGAGCCGGCGGCTCAACTCGCCCAGCGTGCGCTCGGTGAACCCAGTCCCCACCCGCCCCGCGTAGACGAACTCGCCGTCGCGGTAGTAGCCCATCAGCAACGCCCCGATCCGCTTGCTGCGGCGCCCCTCCCCCGGGATCCACCCCCCGATTACGAGCTCCTGGCGCTGGGTGTGCTTGATCTTCAGCCAGGCGCCGTTGCGCTTGCCGGGCTCATACCGCGAGTTCAGGCGCTTGGCGATGACCCCCTCCAGCCCCTGGGCCCGGGTTGCCTCGAGCAGCCGCGAGCCGTGGTCGGGATGCGCGGCCGGCACCCGCCACGCCGCGCCGCCGAGCTCGAGCTCCTCGAGCGCCTCGCGGCGCTCCCGGTAGGGCCGCTCCATCAGCGAATGGCCGTCGAGATAGAGCAGGTCGAAGATCGCGTAGACCACCGGAGTGCTCGACGCCAGCCGGCGGATCGAGTTCGGCGAGGTCACGTGCATGCGCCGCTGGAGAAGCTCGAAGCTCGGCCTCCCGGCGTCGTCGAACGCGACGATCTCCCCGTCGAGCACCGCCTCGTGCATCCCCAGCTGGGTGACCAGGCCCCGGACCTCCGGGTAGGCGGCGGTGATCTCGTTGAGGTTGCGGCTCTCCAGGCGCAACCGTCCGGGCTGCACGTAGGCGATCGCCCGCACGCCGTCCCACTTGACCTCGAACGACCATCCGCGCTCGGGTTTGGGCAGCGTGTCGCCCGCCCGCGCCATCATCGGCACGATCCGCTCGGGCATCGGCACCCGGTCGGGATCGTCGGGCGGATCCATCCGGTGGATCATCCAGTCCTGCTTGGCCGAATCGTCGCGTCCGATCGGGAACAGCCCGTAGCGGCCGTTGAGCCGCTCCCCGTGGAACGTGACCTCGACCTTGCGCGGCTCCCACTTGTGCAGCTCATACGTGCCGGTGTCCCAGATCGTCATCGTGCCGGCGCCGTACTGCCCCTTGGGGATCTCGCCGTGGAAGTCGATGTACTCGAGCGGGTGGTCCTCGGTGCGGACCGCGAGCCGGTTGTCGGCCGGATCGGCGGGAATCCCGTTCGGGATCGCCCACGACGCCAGCGCGCCGTCGTGCTCGAGACGCAGATCCCAGTGCAGCCGGGTGGCGTCGTGCTGCTGGACCACGAACCGCCCGTCGCCGTCGCCACTGGGGGAGGCCGCCTGCCCGGACGGCTCGGGGGTCTCGGCGAAGTCGCGCTTTGACCGGTAGCGGCTCAGGGACATGCCGGTGATGATGGCCCATCGGCCGCTGGTGGTGGAAGTACGCTAGTTGCGCGGAGTCGACCCAAACCAACGCGATCGCCTTCTTCAGCAACTTTTACGTGCAACCGCCAAACTTTTACGTATGGCTCGTGTCCTCGTAGTCGACGACGAGCCCGCCGTCAGGCGGGCGCTCGAGCGCGCGCTGCGACTGGACAGCTACGACGTCGAGCTCGCGCAGGACGGCGAGGAGGCGCTCGACGCCCAGGCCCGATCGCCCGCCGACGCGATCATCCTCGACGTGATGATGCCGCGGCTCGACGGGCTCGAAGTGTGCCGGCGGATGCGCAAGGCGGGCGATCGAACGCCGATCCTGATGCTGACCGCGCGCGACGCGATCGACGACCGCGTCGAGGGCCTGGATGTCGGCGCTGACGATTACCTGGTCAAGCCGTTCGCACTGCGCGAGCTGCAGGCGCGGCTACGGGCGCTGCTGCGGCGCTCCGGCGACGGCGCCGACGGCGAGGTGCTGTCCTACGGCGACCTCGTGCTCGACCCGATCGCCCACGAGGTCAAGCGCGGCGACCGGGTGATCGAGCTCTCCAAGACCGAGTTCCTGCTGCTCGAGCTGTTCATGCGCCACCCCCGCCAGGTGCTCACCCGCTCGACGATCTTCGAGCACGTCTGGGGATACGACTTCGGGCCGACCTCCAACGCGCTGGGCGTGTACATGGGCTACCTGCGCCGTAAGACCGAGGCCGGCGACGAGCCGCGGCTCCTGCACACGGTCAGGGGCGTCGGCTACGTGCTGAGGGATTGAGACTCGGGGCAGGCGGTATGTCGCTACGCCGCAGGCTCTCGTATGTCGCCGCCGCCGTCGTCGCCGTCGCGATCATCCTCGTCGCGGCGATCTGCTACTGGGTCGTGCGCCACCAGCTGCGCGGCGAGGTCGACAACGAGCTCAAGGCCCAGGCGGCCGCGATCCAGGAGGGGCACTACGACTCGCTGGCCCAGCAGCTCCCGGGGCTGCCGGCGAGCGCGGGCGGACCGGCTCCGTACTTCCAGGTGGCGCTCCCCGATGGAAGCCAGGTCCGCGAGGGCGGGATGACGTTCCCCAACAGCCCCGAGGCGGGGAAGGTCGCCACCGGCGATGCCAAGCCGTATCTCACCGATCTGCGGATCCACGGCAGCCATCTGCGGGAGATCGTGTTCGCCGCGCCGGGCGTGGAGTTCGCCGGACAGCCGGTCGCGCTCCAGCTGGCCCGGCCGCTCAACGGCGTCGACAACGTCCTGTCGAACCTGCGGCTGGTCCTCGTGCTGCTGTGCGCCGGCGGCGTCGCGCTCGCATTCGTGCTCGGACGCCTGGCCGCGCGCCGGGTGCTGGCCCCGCTGGCCGAGGTCGCCCGGACCGCCGAGCACATCTCCGAGACCGAGGACCTCACGAGCCGCATCCACGTCCACACCGACGACGAGGTCGGCCAGCTGGCGAGGCGCTTCAACGCGATGCTCGAACGCCTGCAGGGCTCGCGCGACGAGCTCGACGATTCCGTCCGCGCCCAGCGACAGCTGGTCGCCGACGCCTCCCACGAGCTGCGCACGCCGATCACCAGCCTGCGCACGAACATCGAGGTGCTGCTCGAGCAAGACCGGCTCGACGAGGCCGACCGGCGCCGGCTGCTCGACGACGTGGTCGAGCAGACCGAGGAGCTGAGCGCGCTGATCGGCGACCTGATCGAGCTCGCGCGTGGCGACCTGCCGGTTGAGCTCGACGAGGACGTGCGGCTGGACCGCGTGCTGGAGGAGTCGCTCACCCGCGCGCGGCGTAACCACCCGGGGATCCACTTCGAGTCCTCGCTGACCCCCGTGATCGTCCAGGGCGTCCCGGAGCGGCTCGGCCGCGTCGCCAACAACCTGATCGACAACGCTGCCCGCCACTCGCCGCCCGACGGGGTCGTGGAGGTCACGGTCGACCGCGACGGCCTGCGCGTCCGCGATCACGGCACCGGGATCGACGAGACCGACCTCCCGTACGTGTTCGACCGCTTCTACCGCGGCGCCAACAGCCGCGGCCGCCAGGGCACCGGACTGGGCCTGGCGATCGTACGTCAGGTGGCCGTCCAGCACGGCGGCGACGTCGACGCCGCCAACGCTCCCGGCGGCGGCGCGGTGTTCACGATCAAGCTCCCGGTGGTGGCGGCGCAGGACGCGCCGTACGATCCGCTCAGGGCGCCGGCGGACGAGCAAGGCGCTTCTGTCTCGCCCTCGTGAACGCGTTGCGCAACGGCCAGAACAGCACCGCGTAGACCGGCACGATCACCGCCACCAGCAGCAGCCTCGGGCTCGGCTCGCCGAAGATCGCCACGAACGCCACCTCGGCCGCGACCGCCGGGAGCGCCGCGAGCAGGATCGTGTGCGAGCGGTATCCGGAGAAGTGCTCGCGGCCGGTGATCTCGAACACGCCCAGCGCGCAGACCACGATCCCGGCGATCAGCGCCGGTCCGCCGTGCTGAATCAGACCGACGATCAGGCCGACCGCCCCGGCGAAGATCGCGATCTCGGAGATCGGCAGCCCGCCAAACGGGCCCTCGGGCCGCTCGCCGTAGGTCCCGACCGGGTTGCGGGCCCGGCGCTGTGCGGTGGGCGGCGTGGCGGGCGCGGGCAGTCGGCCGGAGCGTTGCTCGCGCCGCTGGGAGGGCACGGCGCGGGGAGCCGTCTCCGGGTTGCGCCGCTTCTTACGCTTGGACTTCTGGGTTGCCACCGTGGCGGTGAGCATAATGCGCCGCGACCCACGCGGCGACCGCTCTCCCGGGCGGCGCGGGTCAGTCCCAGCGGCTGCCGCGGTGGCGCAGCGCCCTTAGCTCGCTGACGCCGAACGCGTCGAGCAGCTCCGGCTCCCGGCCGTCCGCGTCGGCCACCAGCCTGACCGGCAGCGACGTCTCGCGAACACCGCCGTCGCCGTCGGGCTCGATCCGCAGCACCCGCGCCCCTGGGTGCGAGGCGACGCACTCCTCCAGCCGCAAGCCTGAGAACACCAGCGCCGCGCCGTCGTCGGCCGCGTAACCGCCTGGCAGCACGCCCGCCGCGATCGCCTCGCGGAGCACCGGCAGCCGCTCGGGCTCGCTGTCCATGTGCACCGACAGGCTGCCCTCGAGCAGCCCGAGCCCGGACACCGGCGCGGGCGCACCGCCGCTCATGCTGACCCCGCCTCTAAACCAGCACATCGCGCCGGCGCTCAGGCCGGCCAGCACCACCCCTGACCGCCACGCCGACCGCATCGCGGCGTCGACCCCGTGCTCGCGCCAGATCGCCAGCATGTTGCGCATCGAGCCGCCGCCGACGTAGATCGCGTCCTGCTGGCGCAGATGCGCGATCGGGTCGATGCGGTCGCGGCCGAGGTGGAACAGCGACAGGATCGTGGGCTCGCACGGCCAGTCGCCAAAGCGCTCGTGAAACCGCGTGATCTGATCGCGCGGGTCGCCGCTGGCGGTCGGCAGGAAGCAGAGCTTCGGCACGGTCTTGCCGGTCAGCTCCAGCACCAGCGCGTCGAGCGCGGGCGAGCGCTCGTCCATCGTGAACCCGCCGCCGCCCATGGCGAGGATCCGGCCGCCGGGCTCGGAACTCAAGCTGCGATGGCGTTGGATTCGGCCACGGATCCAAGATAACTCACCGCCAGCTTGCGCTCGCGCGCCCCCCGCTTGGCATCGGCCGACACGTAGAACGCCCGCGCCTCCGGGCGCGAGGACACAACGCGCTCGAGCTCGGTCCCCACGAAGTGCAGCGCGGCGGCGTCGCCGGCGCCGTAGCCCGCCGGCATCCCATCGGCGATCGCTTCCCGGAACGCGTCGCGGCGCCCGCGTTCCTCGTTGTAGTGGACGGCGTTGCTCCACGGCAGGAAGCCGAGCGCCTCGATCCGGCGCGCCGGCCCCTCGTGGAAGCCCGAGACCGCGTGCGAGAACCAGCACAGGGAACCGGCGGAGCCCCCGCACATGACCACTCCCGCCCGCCACGCCTCGCGCAGGGCGAGGTCGATCCCGTGGGCGCGCCAGGTGCCCAGCAGCGACACCAGGCTGCCGCCGCCGACGTACACCAGGTCCTGGGCGAGCAGGTGCGCCAGCGGGTCGCCGACCCCGGTCTCGCGGCGAAACAGCGAGATGTGCGAAGGCTCGCAGCGGGCGGAGGAGAACGCCCGGTAGAAGCGGACCACGTAGTGGTCGGCGTCACCGCTCGCGGTCGGCAGGAAGCAGACCCGCGGCCTCTGTACCCCGGTCAGCGACAGCACGTACTCGTCGAGCAGCGTGTTTCCCCACTCCATCGAGAATCCACCACCGCCAAACGCCACGATCTGAGGAGGGCGCCCACACATGCGCGCAAGGTACGGCCGGCGCCCGTCCGGGTCTTTGGCCCTTAGGACAAGCTCGCCGACGCGCGCTTCGCCCCAGGGACGGGAGTTGGACCGGCGGGCGGCGGGCGGAAGCTAGCCGGCGGGCGTCGTCTCGGACGGCGTCGAGGCGTCGTCGAACTCGCGGAACAGGCCGGTGACGACGAACACCGTCTGTTCGGCGATGTCGACGGTGTTGTCGCCGACCCGCTCCAGGCACCGGGCGACCAGGATCATGAACATCGCCCACTCGCGCACCTCGGGGTTGTCGCCGACGTCGACCGCGCGCCTGAAGATCTCACGGTTCAGGCGGTTGATCTCGGCGTCCTGGCGGACCAGGTCCTGGGCCAGGTCGACGTTGCGCGAGGCGAACGCCTCCTTGGCCTCGGAGACCTGGGAGCGCGCGTATTGACCCATCCGCTCGATCGCGTCGAGGATGTCCTTGTCCTTCGGCGGCTCGTGACCCGACAGCGGCACCAGCTTGGCGATGTTGACGCACTGGTCGCCCATCCGCTCGACGCAGCGGATCACCTGCAGCAGCGCCGCGACGATCCGCAGGTCGGTGGCCACCGGGGCCTGGCGCGCCAGCAGCGAAAGGATCCCCTGGTGGACCTCCAGATAGCGGCCGTCGATCCGGTCGTCGTCGGCGACGACCATCCCGGCGAGCTCGACATCCTGGTAGCTGACCGACTCGAGCGCGCGGTCGAGCTGACCGATCACCAGGTCGAGGCCGCCCAGCGCCTGGTCTTCTAGCTCCTTGAGCGCTTCGCGGAAGGCGTGACGGGTTTCCTGCATGTCGCTACACCCCTATCCGAACTTGCCCGTGACATAGCGTTCCGTGCGTTCGTCGTTGGGGTTGGTGAAGATGTCGTTGGTCGGGCCGTGCTCGATCAGCTCCCCCTCGAGCATGAACGCGGTCGTGTCCGCGATCCGCGCCGCCTGCTGCATGTTGTGGGTCACGATCACGATCGTGTAGCGCTGCTTGAGCTCCTCGACCAGCTCCTCGATCTTCAGCGTCGAGACCGGGTCCAGCGCCGAGGCCGGCTCGTCCATCAGGATCACCTCCGGCTCGACCGCGATCGTCCGGGCGATGCACAGGCGCTGCTGCTGGCCGCCCGAGAGCCCGATCCCGGGCTCCGACAGGCGGTTCTTGACCTCGCCCCACAGACCGACCGAGCGCAGCGACTGGTGCACGACCTCGCGCAGGTTGTCGCGCTTGGTGCCGGTCAGCCGCAGGCCCGCGGCGACGTTGTCGAAGATCGACATCGTCGGGAACGGGTTGGGCTTCTGGAACACCATCCCGATCGCGCGGCGAACCGCCGTGACATCGACCTTGGGGTCGTACACGTCGAGGTCGTCGAGCTTGACGCTGCCCTCCGCGCGCGCCCCCGGGATCTCCTCGTGCATGCGGTTGATGCAGCGCACGACGGTCGACTTGCCCGAGCCCGAGGGCCCGATCAGCGCGGTGACCTCGTTGGCCGGGAAATTGATGCTGATGCCCTTGATTGACTCCAGCGAGCCGTAATAGGCGTGCAGGTCGGACACCAGCACCGAATGGGCCTGGCGCTTGCGCGTCGGCAGCGGGCTGCGCGTCGGGCTCGGCCGTCGCCTGGGTGCGCGGACGCCGGCGGCTGCGCCGGCGGCGACTGATCGGGCGGGTGCTCTGAGGGCTGTTCGGCGGGGGACACTTCGGGAGGACTCGGGTCCTTGGTGATTTCCGGCTCCATCATGCCAGGCGGCTCCTTCTCGAAGCAGCGCGTGCGACGAGGTTGAGGATCAGGATCATCAGCACCAGCGTAAGCGCGGCGCCCCAAGCTCGTGTGACCACTTCGCTACGCGGCGACTGGATGTCGTTGTAGATCTGGATCGGAAGCGTGTTCATCGTCTGACCCAGGTTGAACGTCAGCGACTCGGCCACCGCAACCGTGAACAGCAGCGGCGCCGTCTCCCCCGCACCGCGGGCCACCGCGAGCAGGCCGCCGGTGACCAAGCCCGACAGCGACGTCGGCAGGACCACCCGCGTGACCACCCGCCAGCGCGGGGCGCCGAGCGCCAGCGCCGCCTCGCGCAGGCTCTCCGGCACCAGCAGCAGCACGACCTCCGACGAGCGGACGACCACCGGCAGCATCAGCAGGGCGAGCGCGATCGACCCCTTCCACGCGGTGAACGTGCCGCCGACCCGGCCCAGCACCAGCACGATGTAGATGAACAGGCCGAACACGATCGACGGGACGCCGGTCATCACGTCGACGAAGTAGCGGACGACGTTGGCGAACCACGAGTCCTTGCCGTACTCGGTCAGGTACAGCGCCACCCCGATCCCGATCGGGATCGAGATCAGCGACGCCAGCGCGACGATCTCGATCGTGCCGAGGATCGCGCTGCGGACGCCTCCCGGGTAGCCGAGGAAGTTGCCGTTGGGGTCGGTCGTGAAGAAGTCGCCGCTCCACGCGCTCAGGCCCTTGTGGAACAGGTAGTAGAGCACCAGCACGAGCGGCACCAGCGCAACCAGCGTGGCCGCGCCCATCAGCCAGCGCATGATCACGTCGGTGCGACGGCGCCGGGCACTGATCATGGGCAGCGTGGTCATGCCGGTGCCGGGTCCGTGACGGTGACGCCGCCGGCCATCGCGTCGCCGGCGGGACGCTTGCCGCCCGCCGATCTGACCACGAACCGCCGGGCGATGATGTTGACCAGCAGCGTCAGCACGAACAGGATCAGCCCGGCGGCGAACAGCGCCGAGCGGTAGACCGGCGTCGACGCCGCCTCGCCGAACTCATTGGCGATCACCGCCGCGAGCGTGTAGCCCTGGGCGAACAGCGAGTCGGTCAGCTTCGGCGAGTCGCCGATCACCAGCACGACCGCGATCGTCTCGCCGATCGCCCGGCCCAAGCCGAGCATCGCCCCGCCGGTGATCCCGGCGCGGGAGTACGGCAGCACCGCGATCCGGATCATCTCCCAGCGGGTCGCCCCGAGCGCGAGCGCTGCCTCCTTGTGCTCGGACGGCACCGTGGAGATCACCTCGCGGGAGATCGCCGAGACGATCGGCAGGATCATGATCGCCAGGATCAGCCCGGCGATGAAGTAGCTCGGGCCCGCGACCGAGCCGCCGACGAACGGCAGGAACGAGAACGTGTTCGAGAGCCACTGCTGGAAGGGCTTGAGGCGCGGGATCAGCACGAACACGCCCCACAGCCCGTACACCACCGACGGCACCGCCGCCAGCAGGTCGACCACGATCGACAGCGGTCCGCGCGCCCGACGGGGGCACAACTCGGTGAGGAACAGCGCCGTGGCCAGGGCCACCGGCACCCCGATGATCAGCGCGATCGCCGACGTGATCAGCGTCCCCAGCACCAGCGCCCACGCCCCGAACGAGCAGCCGGCGTTGGCGTTGGTCGCGCACGCCGCGTGCTGCTGGAGCTGGGACACGTCCCAGTTCTCGCGAGCGAAGAAGTTCAGGAAGCCGACGTGGCTGAACGCCGTCGCCGACTGGCCGATCAGGCGCACGAAGAAGTACCCGATCAGGATCAGCACGCCCACCGCGAGCGCGCTCAGCCCGAACTGCAGCAGCCGGTCGGGGAGGCGGTGCAGCGGCGACCGCTCGAGGATCGAGCGGCCGCCGTGGACCGATGTGACGCTTGCTTCCACCTGCGAACCGCTACGAGAGCGGCGATCCGTTGCAGGTCAGCGTGTCCAGCTGCGCCTTGGCCTTCGACAGCAGGCTCGCGGGCAGCGGGGCGTAGAACAGCTGCTTGAGCACCGACTGACCGGCGCCGAGGCCATACGTGAAGAACTTCTTCACGCCTGACGCCGCGCCCTGGGAGACGCCCGCCTTGCACATGTCCTGGTAGGCGATCAGGAACGTCTGGGACACGATCGGGTATGCCGCCGCATTGGGCGAGTTGATCGTGCTGATCGCCAGGTTCTTCGGGACCTTGATCCCCTCGGCCGCCGCCGAGGTCGCGGCCAGCGTCGGCGCAAGGTACTTGCCGGAGCTGTTCTTCAGCGAGGCGTACGTGAAGCCGTTCTGCAGCGCGTACGCCTGCTCGACGTAGCCGACGGCGCCGTCGGTCTGCTTGACGGCCGCGGCGACGCCGGAGTTGCCCTTGGCGCCGGTCCCGGTCGGCCACTTGACGATCTTGTCGGGCTGGCCCGCGGCCTGGGTCCACGCGGGGCTGTTGGCCGACAGGTACGTGGTGAACGCGGCGGTCGTGCCGGACGAGTCAGAACGGTGAACGACCGTGATGTTCGTGCTCGGCAGGCTCAGGCCCGGGTTCAGCGCCTTGATCTCGGGGTCGTCCCAGGTCTTGACCGTGCCCTGGAAGATGTCGGCGAGCGTCTTGCCGTCGAGCTTGATCCCGCTCTTGACCCCGGACAGGTTGTAGGAGACCGTGACCGCGCCGAAGCCGATCGGGAACATCGCGACCGGGCCCTTGCCCTGAGAGACCTCGTCGGGCTTCTCCGCCGGGTCGCTGCCCGCGAAGTCGACGGTGCCCGACTGCAGCTGCGCGATACCCGCGCCCGAGCCGACCGCGTTGAAGTTCACGGTGAGGCCCTGGCCCTTGAGCGACGAGCCCCACTGCTGGTAGATCGGGGCCGCAAACGTCGAGCCGGCGCCGTTGATCGTGCCGGAGCCGCTGCCGCTCGAGCCCGACGATCCGGACGAGCTCGAGGAGCTCGAGCCGCCCGACGGCGCCGGAGCGCTCGAGCTGTTCGAACTCGATCCGCATGCGGCGATCACGATCGCCGCGACGATCGCCATCGCGACCGCGCCAAGACTACGTCTTCTCACTGGTTCTTCTCCTTAACTAGGTATGCGCCAGAGTCTCGGCGGAACCGGAGTCTCAATTGTTAATCGGTTGTGAACCGTTCGTTTCGGGTTTGTTCGGGTTCGGCCGATAGCCGGTAGCCGAAACCGAAGTGCGTGTGGATGAAGCGCCACCCCGGCAGCGCCTCTTCGAGCTTCACCCGCAGCTTGCGCACGTATACGTCAACCGACCGGTCCCCGGCGCGCATCTCCCGGCCCCACACGAGCTGGAACAGCTCCTCGCGCGCCATGATCCGGTCAGCCCTCCGCGCCAGCTCGGTGAGCAGCCGCAACTCCCGGATCGACAGCATCAGTGCCCGTCCGTGTGCGCGCGCGAGATGCTCCTCGGGCAGGATCTCGAGTGGCCCGACCTCGATCACCTCGCGAAACGCCCTATCGACGGTCGCCGCCATGGGTCAATGCTCCCGACGCGTAGCGGCAGACGCGTTACCGACTCGTAACGTCGATGTGAACAACCTGTGATCGGCCGCAACTCGGGCGGCCCGTGTGGTCGGAGCCGGGGGTCAGCCGGCGAGCGCGGGATCGAGCTCGGATTGAGCGTCGACCAGGTCCGGGGTGGCCACCGGAGCGGGGCCGTCGCTCTCGGGAGCGAAACGGTAACCGACGCCGAAATGCGTGTGGATGTAGTTCCATTGCGGCGACGCCACGCGCAGCTTCTGGCGCAGCTTGCGTACGAACACGTCGACCGAGCGATCGCCGTGAGCCATCGCGTAGCCCCAGACTCGCTCGTAGATCTCCTCCCGGCGCAGCACCCGGTCTGACTGCGCGAGCAGGTTCAGGATCTCGAACTCACGCGCGGTGAGCTCGAGGCTCGTGGTCTCGCTGTAGGCCTGGTAGAGATCCGGACGGATCGTGATCTCGCCGACTTTGACGGCGGACTCCATCACGGGCATCTCGTTGCGCCGATGGCGCCGGACCGCAGCCTCGATCACGCAGATCAGCTCTTCGGGATGGCACGGCTTGGTGATCCAGGCGTCGGCGCCGAGCCTGAGGCCCCGCACCCGCTGGACCACCGACGACGGACCGGTGCAGACGATCACCGACAGCCCGGGGAGTCGCGAGCACACTCGCTCGAGGTACTCCCAGCTGCCGGGACCGAGCATGGCTACGTCGACGACGAGCGCGTTGAGGCGCATCGCCACGAGCACTTCGGTGGTCACGGGGCTCGCCAGCGCTCGGTGATCCCAGCGGAGCGTTTCGAGCCGGTTTGCCAGCACTTGCATGAACCCCGGATCCCGGTCGATGACCGCTACCCGGAGCCGGGTCTGCGAACGCTGCGGAGCCTGCGCCTGGCTGTGCGTGTCGCTGGAGTCGGCCGCCATGCGGCGCACTCTAACCCACGGTCCAAACGGACGTCCGGAGGCGGTCTCCGGTAACAGGATCTTTACGTGCAAACAGCGGGGAATGGGCCACGGGTCCGCTACAAACAGGTAGAGGCGCATCTGGGCCGCCACGGACAGGCATTCGGGCCGCCGGGGAACGGATCCGCGCCTTTGGACATCATCAACCACATGACTTCACTGCCCCCACGTGTCCTGGTGTTGCTCGGCGCGGTCGCGCTGGCGGTCGCCGGCTGCGGATCCTCGAGCAGCAGCTCGACGACGTCGAAGACGACGAGCACGAGCTCCCAGGCCGCCGCCACGAAACGCGCCCAGGCCAACGCCGCGCAGACCGCGATCGCCAACCTGGCGGCCGCCGAGCACCCCGCCGTCGGCGACTTCCCGCCCGCGCACGGGCGCTCGCTGACCCAGCTCGGCGCGCAGGTCAAGTCCGCGGCGCAGTTCGGCGGCGCCACCGGGACGTTCACGCCCGGTACGCGACGGGTGGCGTTCGCGGTCAACACGAGCAACGGCGGGTTCGTCTACGCACCGACCGCGATCTACGTGGCCAAGAACCCGAAGAGCCCGGCGCAAGGGCCGTTCCTGGCTCCGGCCGACCCGATGGTCGTGGCGCCGCAGTACCGCAGCAAGCAGAACGCCGGCCCCGGCGGGATCCAGGCGATCTACTCGGCCCAGATCCCGCTGCCGCACGCCGGGACCTACACGGTGCTGGCGCTGACCAAGACCCCCAAGGGCCTGGTCGGCTCGCCCGGTGAGGTTGCGGTCGCGAAGTCCTCGCCGATCCCCAACGTCGGCCAGCGCCCGCCGTCGGTCGCCACCGACACGCTGGCGAGCGTGCATGGCGACACGGCGCTGCTCACCACCCGGCTGCCCGCCGAGAACATGCATTCGGTGTCGCTGAACCAGGTGCTCGGCAAACGCCCGGTGGCGCTGCTGTTCTCCACCCCGCAGCTGTGCATCTCGAAGGTCTGCGGGCCGGTCACCGACATCGCCGTCTCGCTCCAGAAGCAGTTCGCCGGCAAGATCGACTTCATCCACCAGGAGGTCTACGTCGGCAACCAGCCGACGAAGGGACTCCGCCCCCAGCTCAAGGCGTTCCATCTGCAGACCGAGCCGTGGTTGTTCACGATCAACCGCCAGGGCGTGATCACGTCGCGGCTGGAGGGGGCGTTCGGGATCAACGAAGTGCGACAGGCGCTGCAGTCGGCGCTGAAGTAGATGATTGAGCTCGAATTGGTGGGTTCGGATGTGCGTGGCTCGGGAGTGCCGGGCGACGCACACAAGAGGGGGCACAGTGGCGGAGCCACGGGCCCCCTTTGGTGGGTGGCGATCCGGTGCCGCGAGACGCGTGCAGACGGATACGACAATTCGGGCTCAATCATCTAGCGTCCTCGCCAGGTGAGCGCGAGCACGCTCAGTAGCAGGATCCCGCGCCGGCTGTGGCCGCTGGCGGTAATGCTCGCGCTCGCGCTGCCGCTGCTGACCGCGGGACCGGCGGCGGCTGACGCCGACCCGGCCAGCGACATCCTGCTCGGCAGCCAGGTCTTCTACCCGTACCAGCCTGCGGTGTCGGCGGCGCTGCGGCGCCAGCTCGAACAGAAGCTGGGCGGGCTGAAAGCCAACGGGATGAACCTGAAGGTCGCGATCATCCAGAGCCCGGTCGATCTCGGGGCGCTGCCGAGCATCTTCGGCAAGCCCCAGCAGTACGCCGAGTTCCTCGACCGCGAGATCTCGTTCTCCAAGCCCCAGCCGCTGCTGGTGGTGATGCCCAACGGGTTCGGACTGGTCCATGCGGGGCCGACCAGCGCGGTCGACGGGTTGAAGATCGACAAGGCTCAGAAGTCCAACGGCCTCGCGGCCGCCGCGGTCCAGGCCGTCGACCGGATCGCCAAGGCCAACGGCAAGTCGACCACGGGCGGGTCGGGGACGTCGTCCTCGAGCTCGGGCGGAGGCGGCGCCTCGCCGGTGATCATCTTCGGGATCCCGATCCTGCTGATCCTGCTCGCGGTGGGCGCGGTCGTGGTGCAGCGCCGGCGAGCCGCAGTCCGCGCGTCAGCGGCCGCCGGTCGCACCCGCGGGGGCACGAGCGAGCGCGGGCGCGGCGCGCGCGGGCCGCGTGCTTAACGTCCCAATCGAGGCTTCTCCCGCCGACCCTGGGACGTTCGTCACGCCCCACGTGGCAAACGTCCCTCGGTGGACCCCAGACGGCTCGAGTGGGACGTTGGCCTGCTCCGGCGTGCCGCCGACACGAACCGCGAAGTCGCCTCGCGCCTGTGAACGCCATCTGATATATCAGTTGCCGACATGAGCTTCGCCCGCCAGCCCATCGTCGTGATCGGCGCCGGGATCGTCGGCAACAGCGTCGCCTACCACCTCACCCGGCTCGGCGTCACCGACATCACGCTGGTCGACAAGGGCCCGCTCCCGAACCCGGGCGGCTCGACCGGCCATGCGTCGAACTTCATCTTCCCGGTCGACCACTCCAAGGAGATGACCCAGCTGACGCTCGAGAGCGTGCGCCAGTACGTCGAGCTGGGCGTTTTCGTGGAGAGCGGCGGGATCGAGATCGCCCGCACCGAGGAGCGGATGCAGGAGTTCGACCGGCGGATGGTCTCGGCCGTGGCCTGGGGCGTCGAGCCGGTCTCGCTGATCACGCCCGCCGAGGTCAAACGGCTGGTGCCGTTCATCGACGAATCGCTGGTCATGGGCGGCTTCTACACGCCCAGCGCCGGCGTCGTGGACTCGCTTCGGGCCGGGACGATCATGCGCGAGCGGGCGGTCGAGGCCGGGCTCAACGTCTCGGCCAACACCGACGTGCTCGGCTTCGACGTGTCCGGCGGCCGCGTGCAGCGCGTACACACCAGCCGCGGCGACCTCGACGCCGCGACCGTGGTGATCTGCTGCGGCGTGTGGAGCCCGCTGATCGCGCGGATGGCGGGCGCCTCGATCCCACTCACGCCGATGGTCCACCAGATGATCGACATCGGCCCCGCGCCCCGATTCGCCGAGGCCAAGGGGATGATCGAGTTCCCGATCGTCCGCGACATGGACGAGAACATGTACGAGCGCCAGGAGGGCACGGGGCTGGAGATCGGCTCCTACGCGCACCGCCCGATCGTGGTCGCCCCGGCCGACATTCCCTCGATCGACGAGGCGGCGCTGACCCCGACCGAGCTGCCGTTCACCCAGGACGACTTCGAACCCCAACTCGAGCTCGCACTCGAGTTGATGCCCGAGATCGTCGGCGACGAGTCGGTCGGGGTGAAGTACGCGATCAACGGCCTGCTGTCGGTCACCGGCGACGGGATGCCGCTGCTCGGCGAGACCCAGGAGGTCAAGGGCCTGTGGTCGGCGGCCGCGGTGTGGATCAAGGAGGGCCCCGGCGTCGGCAAGACCGTCGCCGAGATGATCGTCGAGGGGGAATCCGAGATCGACGTCTACGACTCCAACATCGCGCGCCTGTACTCCCACCAGAAGGCCACCGGCCACGTCGTCGCTCGCGCCTCCGAGAGCTTCAACAAGATGTACGGGATCGTCCATCCGGGCGAGCAGTGGGAGTCCAACCGCCGGGTCCGGCTGTCGCCGTTCTACGAGCGCGAGCAGGCACACGGCGCGGTGTTCTTCGAGGCCGCCGGCTGGGAGCGCCCGCAGTGGTATGAGTCAAACGCGTCCCTGCTGGCGGAGTACGGCGACCGCGTGACCCGCCGCGAGGCCGAGTGGGACTCGCGCTGGTGGTCGCCGATCATCAACGCCGAGCACCTGTCGATGCGCGACCGTGCCGGGATCGTCGACCTGTCGGCGTTCGCGGTGTTCGACGTCACCGGCCCCGGAGCGCTCGACGTGGTCCAGCGCGTGGCGATGCGCCAGATGGACGTCGCCCACGGCCGCGTCGTCTACACCCCGCTGCTGACCCCGACCGGCGGCTTCCGGCAGGACCTCACGATCATGCGCCTGGACGATGACACGTTCCGGGTCGTGACCGGCGGCGCCTACGGGATGTCGGACCTGAAGTGGTTCGCCGAGCACCTGCCCGAGGACGGGTCGGCGCAGGTCCAGGACCTGACCAGCGCCTGGTGCACCCTGGGTCTGTGGGGTCCGCGGGCGCGCGACATCCTCGAGCGCGTCACGTCCGACGACGTCTCGCACGAGGGCTTCCCGTTCGCCACCGCCAAGACGATCGAGGTCGACACGATCCCGGTGATGGCCTCGCGCATCTCCTACGTCGGGGACCTCGGCTGGGAGCTGTACGTGCCGATCGAGCAGGGCGCGCGGCTGTGGGACGTGCTCGTCGAGGCGGGCGGACCGCACGGGATGCGGCCGGTGGGGATCGGCGTGTACGGGACCACCGGGCGGCTGGAGAAGTGCTACCGCGCCTACGGCGCCGAGCTCGAGGGCGAGTACAACGTGGTCGAGGCCGGGATGGCGTGGGGCAGGGTCAAGGACCAGGACTTCATCGGCAAGGAGGCGCACGTCTCCCACCGCGCCGCGGACCCGGCGGCGATCCTGTGCACGCTGACCGTCGACGACCACACCTCGAAGTCGGGCGTCAAGCGCTACATGCTCGGCCACGAGCCGATCCTCACCCGCGAGGGAAAGCCCCTCACGGACGCCAAGGGCCGACGCTCCTACGTGACCAGCGCCGGCGCCGGACCGTCGCTCGGCAAGCACATCCTGATGAGCTACCTGCCGCCCGAGCACGCCAACGTCGGCGAGCAGCTCGCGGTCCAGTACATGGGCGAGCGCTACCCGGTGACGGTCCAGTGCAACGACTCGACGCCGGTCTTTGACCCCGACAACACGCGCGTCCGCTCGTGACCAGGAAGCCGTGACCAGGAAGCCATGAACGTCCTCGTCTGCGTCAAGCGCGTCCCCCTGACCGGCGGCAAGATCACGCTCACCGACGACGAGCGCGCGATCCAGACGCGCCACCTCGGGTTCACGGTCAGCCCGCACGAGGAGTGCGGCGCCGAGGAGGCGGTGCGTCTGATCGAGCGCCACGGCGGCACCAGCGCGGTGCTCACGCTCGGCCCGCCCGAGGCCGAGGAGCAGCTGCGTGACCTGATGGCGATCGGCGTCGACAGCGCGATCCACCTGGTGACGGACGGCAGCGAGTGGGACCCGCAGGCCACCGCGGCAGCGATCGTCGACGCCGTACAGCAGCAGCCCGACTCCCCGGACCTGATCCTGTTCGGCAACGAGTCCGCCGACGCCGGCAACTACCAGGTGGCGATCCGCGTCGCGCACGCGCTCGGCCTCCCCTGCGTGACCGGGATCAAGGCGATCGAGGTCGACGGCGCCACCGTCCGCTGCGAGCAGGAGGTGCCCGGCGGCCGCGACGTCTACGAGGCCCCGATGCCCGCGGTGGTGACCGTCAAGGAGGGCATCAACCTCCCCCGCTACCCCTCGGTCCCCGGCCGGCTGCGCGCCAAGCGCAAGCCGCTCCAGACGATCACGCCGACCCGAGCCGACCCGCGACTCGAGCTGGTCAAACTGAAGCTCCCGGCCGGAACCGCCAAGCAGGCCCGGGTGCTGGGCAACGGCCCCGACGCCGCGCCCGCGGTGGTCGAGGTGCTCCGGGAGGTGGGCGTGCTGTGACCGTGCTGGCCTACATCGAGGATCCGGCCGACGAGCTCTCCCAGCAGGCGCTCGCGCTGGCCCAGACGATCGATTCCGACGTGGCCGCGATCGCGATCGCGGGCGACGGCTACGCGCCCGCGGCCTGGGGCCGGACGCTCGCCGGGGCGATCCAGAGCCGCACGCCCACCGCGGTGGTCGCCCCCGGGACCGACCGCGGCAACGAGCTGCTGGCCCACGTGGCAGCCGTGCTCGACCTCCCGATGGCCGCGAACTGCACGTCGGTCGCGCCCGGCGACCCCGCCACCGTGACCCGGATCCGCTGGGGCGGCAGCCTGCTCGAGGAGGCCCGCGTGCACGGCTCTCCGTTGCTGCTCACCGGCGCTCCCCACGCCGTCGCGGCGGCCCCGATCGCCGACGTCGAGACGATTGCAGTCGATCAGGCCGCGCTCGAAGCTCCCGCCACCGCACGACTCACCGAGCGAAAGCAGGCGACCTCCGCCGGCGTATCGCTCGCCGACGCCGACGTGGTCGTCTCCGGCGGCCGCGGCGTCGGCTCGGCCGAGGGCTTTGCGATCGTGGAGGAGCTCGCCGAGCTGCTCGGCGGCGCCGTCGGGTGCTCGCGCGCGGTGACCAGCGCCGGCTGGCGCCCGCACACCGACCAGGTCGGCCAGACCGGCACGAAGATCTCGCCGGAGATCTACATCGCCTGCGGGATCAGCGGCGCCACCCAGCACATGGCCGGCTGCAAGGGCGCCAAGAAGCTGCTGGCGATCAACGAGGACGGCGAGGCGTCGATCTTCGCCAGCGCCGACTACGCGGTGATCGGCGACCTCCACGAGATCCTGCCGGCGATCAGCGCCGAGGTCAGGAAGGCGAGGGGCACATAGTCTCGCCCGCCGCCGCCGTCGCGCTCGCCGCCGCGATCGGCTCCAGCGGCACGCTGTTCACACGCCGGGTCACCCACCTGGTCGGGATCGCCCGTCAGGCGCAGCCCACCGCCCGCACCGGCGACATCGACGTCCGCGCCCGCCACGAGGCGACGATCGTGCTCGGCCAGCGCAAGCTGCTCCAGCGGTTCGGTCCCGGGCTGATGCACGCGTTCATCTTCTGGGGCTTCCTGGTGCTCGCGCCGACGATCCTGATCGCGCTGATCGGTGTCGTCGACAAGGACGCCACGCTCCCCTGGCTGGGCCACCAGGGGTGGTACGCGGCGATGGTCGACCTGTTCTGCGTGCTGGTGCTGATCGGCGTGCTGGCGGCCTTGTACATCCGCAAGGTCCAGCGCCCGCGCCGGTTCGAGGGCAGCCACCTCGGCGAGGCCGACCTGATCCTGGCCCTGATCGCGACGATCGTGATCACGCTGCTGCTGTGGCACGCCACGCGGATCGCGCTCGGCCTCAACGAGTGGCCGCAAGCGTGGACGCCGGTCTCCAACGCGCTGTCGCACCTGTTCGGCGACAACCAGGCCACCCGCGTGCTCGAGCGCGTGTTCGTGTGGGCGCACGTGCTGACGATCCTCACGTTCCTGGCCTACCTGCCGCGCTCCAAGCATCTGCATATCGCGACCGCGGCGATCAACGTGTGGTTCGGGCGCACCCGCTCGGGCGGCCGGCTGGAGCCGCTGCGGTTCGACGACGACTCGGTAGAAGAGGAGGAGCTCCGGTTCGGCGCCGGCACCGCCGCCGACCTGACCTGGAAGCAGGTGCTCGACACCTACTCGTGCACCGAGTGCGGCCGCTGCCAGGACGCCTGCCCGGCGTGGGGCACCGACAAGACGTTGTCGCCCAAGCTCGTGATCATGGGCCTGCGCGACTACGTGCTCGCCCAGGAGGAGGCGGCGCTGGTCCCGGGCGCGGTCCCCGAGGAGTCCGTGTGGGACTGCGTCACCTGCGGTGCCTGCGTGGAGGCCTGCCCGGTGTCGATCGAGCACGTCGACCACATCGTCGACCTGCGCCGGCACCTGGTGATGGTCGAGTCGAGCTTCCCGTCCGAGGCCGAGCCGATGCTCCGCGACGTCGAGCGCGCCTCCAACCCCTGGGGCAAGCCGCAGTCCGAGCGCGCCGACTGGACGGCCGAGCTCGGGGTCAGGCTGCTGGAGCCCGGCGATCCGGCGCCCGAGTACCTGTACTGGGTTGGTTGCGCGTCGTCGTTCGACGAGCGCGCCCGGCGGACGGCGCAGGCCACCGCCCGGCTGCTACAGAAGGCCGACGTCGAGTTCGCGATCCTCGGACCCCGCGAGAGCTGCACCGGCGACCCGGCCCGGCGGATGGGCAACGAGTACGTGTTCCAGGCGTTCGCCGAGCGCAACGTGCAGACGCTCAACGACGCGGGCGTGACCAAGATCATCGCCAACTGCCCCCACTGCTTCAACACGCTGGCCAACGAGTACCCGGACTTCGGCGGCAGCTACGAGGTGATCCATCACTCCGAGCTGCTGTCGCGGCTGGTCAAGGAGGGCCGCCTGCGGCCGGCGCGCGACGACAGCCTCAGCATCACCTACCACGACTCCTGCTACCTGGCCCGCCACAACGACGTGCTCGAGGCCCCGCGCGAGCTCGTCGCCGCGGTCGGCGCGCCGGTCGAGATGAAGCGCTCGGGCAAGCAGACGTTCTGCTGCGGCGCCGGCGGCGCGCACATGTGGATGGAGGAGCGCGGCAAGCCGATCAACGAGGAGCGTGTCCGCGAGGCGGCCGATACCGGCGCCGGCACGCTCGCGGTGGCGTGTCCGTACTGCACCGTGATGCTCGACGACGGCGTCCAGGGAGCCGGCGAGCAGCTCCGGGTGATCGACGTGGCGACGCTGCTCGACGAGTCGACGAATGACTAGTCGCTGACGCCGTCGCCGGGCACGCTGACCCGGTGGCGGTCGCCCGACGGCCGCGAGATCAGCTCGGAGGCGAACCGCGCCGCCGCGGCCAGCGCGTCGGGCCACGCCAGCTCGTCCGCGAGTGCGCGGATCAACCCGGCGTTGAACGCGTCGCCCGCGCCGGTCGTGTCGGTCACCGCGGTTGCCGGCGCCGGGACCGACAGCTCCGCGCCGCCGGGGCCGACCGCAAGGCACCCGCGCGCTCCGAGCTTCACCACCACCCACCCTCCAGAAGCGTCCTGCAGCGAACGCGCGGCGCCGAGCGCGTCGCCGACCGGCACGCCGGCGATCGCGCACGCCTCGGCCTCGTTGGGCAGGAACACGTCGACCGACGCCAGCAACGCGCGCAGCTGCGCCCGGGTCTTGGGCGCGAAGTTGTCGGGATCCCAAGCGGTGTCGAAGTATGTCCGCGCGCCGGCGGCGCGGGCGGCATCGAGCAGCCCCCGGCCGGCCTCGCCCTGCAGCCCGGGCGCGACGAAGTAGTCGCAGAACAGCAGGTGGTCACATTCCAGCGCGTCGGCGGGGACCATCGACGGCTCCCACACGGCGTTGACGCCGAGATAGGTGAGGAACGTGCGGTCGCGCGCCGGGGACTCGAGCGCGACCGTCAGCCCGCTGGCCTCGTGCCCCACCACGACCAGCTCACCGGCCAGCCCGAACGGCTCGAGCTGCTCCTGCATCCAGCGCCCGATCTGGTCGTCGCCGACGCAGCCGATCAGCCGCACCGAGAGCCCGGCCTCGGCGGACGCGAGTGCCGCGTTGGCACCCGCCCCGCCGGTCCGCATGTTCATCTGGTCGGTCAGCGAGGTGCCGCCGGGCGCCGGCAGCTCGGTCACCGGGCTCATCAGCACGTCGGCCTGCACGCACCCGATCACGGTCACCGCAGGGGACGACGACCCCCGCTCATCACTCGCCTCCCGATCCATCAAGCGACCTTGGTGTCCCGCTGGTGGCGGGTGAGCTCGCGGATCTCCAGGCCGCGCAGCCGGGCGGTGTGCTCGACGAGCAGTTGCCCCGGGAGGATCTGCAGGATCGGCGCGGCCAGGCGCGTGACCTCGGGCACTCCGATCACCTGCACGCCCTCGACGCGGGGCGGCGCGGTGTCGCTGATCAGCGCGACGGTCGCGCCGAACGAGCCCAGCTCGGCCGCCAAGCCCTGCTCGCGATCGCGCCCGAACACGACGCAGCCGAACTCCGGGGTCACCGCCTCTAGCGGCCCGTGGAGGTACTCGCGCGTCTCCATCCCCGTCGCCGGCAGCCGCAGCGCCTCGCGCGCCAGCAGCGCGGTCTCGCCGGCCGACGCGTGCGCCGGGCCGCCGCCGACGGCGTCGAGCGCCCGCACTGCCGCGAACCGTTCAGCCAGCGCCGCGGCGCCGCCGTCCCCACGCTCGATCACGCCGCTCGCCAAATCAGGCAGCCGGTCCCAGGCCGACTCCCGCCGCGGCGTGCCGAGCAGCGCGTCGCACAGCATCCCCAGCGCCTGCAAGGTGGCCGTATAGGACAGCGTGGCCACGGGCGTGTCGGGCAGCGGCCCCAGCGGCAGCCACACGTCGGCCGCGCGCGCCAGCGGGCTGTCGCCGTTGGAGCTGATCGCGACCACCGGCGCCCGGCCAATGTGCTCGAGCGCGGCAACCGTCTCGACGCTCGCACCCGACTGCGAGACCATCACGAACGCGTCCCCGAGCCGCGCGGCGCTGTCGTCGCCAAGCTCGGCCGCCGACACCGCGAACGCCCGTCGGCCCGCGGCGCGCAGCTCGCGCGTCGCCGGTATCAAAGCGTGCGCGCTCGCCCCGATGCCGCTGAGCACCACGGTGCCGCCGCAGAGCGCGCGGATGTCGACCTCGGCGATCGCGTCGGCGAACGCACCGGCCGCCGCCCGCAGGTTCTCGGGCTGGCGGAAGATCGCCTCCCGGAAGGCCGCCGTGCTCATCCCTTCACTGCCCCCGACGACAATCCGCCGACGATGTAGCGCTGGAAGACCACGGCGATCAGGACTGGCGGCACTGCCGCGAGGATCCCACCGGCCGCCTGCAGGCCGAAGTCGGTCGTGTAGCGGCCGGTGAACTCCGCGATCGCCACCGGGATCGTCTTGGACGCGTTGGTCGAGGTGAAGATCAGCGCGTACAGGAACTCGTCCCAGGCGATCAGGAACGCGAACAGCATCGTCGACAGCAGCCCGGGCCGGGCCAGCGGCAGGATCACCCTGAACAGCGCGCCGATCCGGCTGCACCCGTCGATCCGCGCGGCGTCCTCGAGGTCACGGGGGATCGTCTGGAAGTAGTTGCCCATGATCCACAGCACGAACGGCGTGGCGAACGTGCAGTACACGATGATCAGCCCCAACCGCGTGTTGAGCAGGTGCAGGCTGACCATGATCAGGTACAGCGGGATCACCAGCGCGATCGGCGGCACCATGTAGGTGGACAGGAACAGCAGCAGCGACGCGCGCTGGCCGCGGAACCGCAACCGAGCGAACGCGTAGGCGCCGAACACCCCGACTGTGATCGAGATCGCGACGGTGGCGCTGGCGATGATCAGGCTGTTGAGCAGCGAGGCGCGGAAGTTGCCGAAGATCGTCCCTTGCGGCGAGCTGAAGATCTGGTGGTAGCGCTCGAACGAGACGTGGCTGGGGATCCACTGCAGCGGGATCTTTAGCAGCGCCGCCTGCGAGGACACGCTGGCGATCAACAGCCAGATGAACGGCGCCAGGAAGATCAGCGACACGAGGATCGCCGCCAGGTGGATGAAGATCCGGAAGCGCCTGGAGTCCTGCATGTCAGTTGCACCCGGTCATGAGGTGCCGTACGCGTCGGAGCGCAGCAGCCGGATGTACACGATCGCGAAGCCGAGGATGAACAGCACGATCAGGACCGACAGCGCCGATCCGTACCCGAAGAACTCATCCGAGAACGCCCGCTGGTAGGCGTAGAAGGCGATGCTCTGGGTTCCGTTGGCCGGCCCCCCGCCGGTCATCACGTAGATGATGTCGAACACCTTGAAGGCCTCGATCGTGCGCAGCACCAGCACGACCACGATCACCGGGCGCAGCAGCGGCAGCGTGATGTGCACGAACGCTCCCCAGCGCCCGTAGCCGTCGACTCGCGCGGCTTCGTACAGGTCGCTCGGAATCGTGGTCAGCCCGGCGAGCAGGAAGAACGCGACCAGCGAGGTGTTCTTCCACACGTCGGCGAGCACGACGATGTTGAGCGCGCCGAACGGCGAGGAAAAGAACGCGTGGTAGGAGTTCTGCAGGCCGAGCTGGGTCAGCGCGGCGTTGACGACCCCGTACTGGGCGTTGAAGAAGTAGCGCCACATCGCGCCGTTGACGATCGTCGGCAGCGCCCACGGCAGCACCACGATCGTGCGAAACAGCCAGCGGCCCCGCAGCGGCGCGTACAGCAGCAGCGCGATCGCCGATCCCGAACAGCGAGCTCCGCGGCCGGTCGACACGAACGTGAAGTACGCGGTCCGCACCACGGCCGACCAGAAGTCGCTCTGGCCGAAGGCGAACGTGTAGTTGCGCAGCCCGACCCACGGGTAGTGCCCCGGGAACGGCGAGTCGACCGCGTACAGCGACGTGTAGATCGTCCGCGCGATCGGGTAGATCACGATCCCGAAGACGACGATGATGCTCGGCGCCAGCAGCGCCAGGGCGAACCGCCCTTCGCGCGTACGCGCGCGCCAGCTGGTCCCGCTCACGCGGGTGGCCAGGCCCGGCGCCTCCGCTGACGCCCCGCTTGCCATCAACCGCGGTGGTCGTCGATCACGCTGGCGCCTGCGCGGTGAACTTCGACGCCGCCGAGTTCAGTGCGTCCTGGGGGCTCTTCTTGCCCAGCAGGGCGTTCTGGATCTCGACCTGCAGCGTCTGCGAGGCCGAGTTGTAGTTGGTCACCTGCGGGCGCAGGATCATGTTCGGAAGCTGGGTCTTGGCGACCGAGACGAGCTGCTTGCCGGCGTCCTTGACCACGGCCGGATCGGTGTAGGACGCCGACCAGATCGGCAGCGAGTCCTTCACGTACCCGTTCTGGGTGGTCTGGCTCGTGATGAACTTGATGAACTCCCACGCCTCGGTTGGGTGCTTTGAGCCAGTCGTGATCATCACCGGCTGGCCCCCGTTGCAGCCCGGGGCGACCTTGCCCGCGGTGCCCTGCGGCGTGTGCAGGATCGTCACGTCGTCCTTGGACACCGTGCTCTGCGAGGGGTCGAGCGCCCCGGCCAGCTGGAACGTCCAGTTCAGGTTCATCGCGATGTGTCCCTGCGCGAACGCCTTGAGCACGTCCGCCTCGAGCGAGCTGGTCGACGCTGGATCGGCCAGCTTCTCGTCGAGCAGCATCTTCATGAACTCGAGTGCCTTCAGGCCGCCTCCGGACTGGAACGCAGGCTTCCCAGAAGCGTCCAGGAACTGGCCGCCGAATGCCCCGAGCAGCTGCGCGTAGTCGCAAATGACCGCCTCGGCCTGGGCCCAGCTGCCCAGCCACGGGTACTTGACCAGGCCCTTCGCCTTGACCTGCTTGAGCGCGGTCACGACGCCGTCCCAGGTCTGCAGGTCGCTCGCCGAGACACCGGCCTTCTTCAGCATCGTCCCGTTGGCGTACATGTACTTCGTGTCGAGGATCCACGGCATTCCGTAGTACTTGTTGTTGAACCGGGCCATCACCAGGGCGCCGGGGAAGATCTCGTTGGTCGGCAACGAGCTGACCAGGCTCGAGATGTCCTTGACGATCCCCTTGGAGCCGAACTCCGCCGGCCAGATCACGTCGCCGAGCACCACGTCGTAGGTCCCGGCCGGCGCCGCCGAGACGATCTTGTCGTGCAGCGCCTCGTAGGCGACCAGCGTGTTGTTGACCTTGATGTTCGGGTGGGCCTGCTCGAACGCCTTGGTCATCCCGGCGACGTCGGAGGCGCTGTACCCCGCCTGCTGCTGGAACAGGTTGTTGAGCGTGACCGGTCCGTTCGAGGCTCCGGTGGATGCGCCCGACGAGCTCGACGAGCTCGAGCCCGAGCTGGAGCCGCCGCAGGCGGCCAGATACAGAGCGGCGCTCGTGCTGACACCCGCCGTGATGAACTTGCGGCGCGTGTAGTTCCGCCCCTCGGTGTGCGACTCGTCCAGGCCCATGCGTTCCTCCTCCAAGACAGGCAGAGCTGAAACTTTTGTAAGAAGCTTGCCGGAAAAACCCTACTGTCCCTATTCTTGGCCGTCAAGCGGGTAAACGCATTCGTAAAGGAACCTAACGACTGTGTCAGAAGACGGTCACCAATCGGGGCGGGGACGGGCTTGGATGCAGCGTTCTGACTCGCGGCTGGGCATGCTCCGCGAGCTCGGCGAGCAGGCGGTGCTCGAGACGATCTTCCGCGAGGGACCGATCACCCGTCCCGAGATCGCCTCGGCCACGACGCTGTCCAAGCCGACCGTCTCGGCAGCCGTGTCGCGGCTGGAACAGGCAGGCCTGGTGCGCGCCGCCGGCACCCGCTCCGGGCCCCGCGGCCGCAAGCCGGTGGCCTACGTCGTCTCCAACCGAGCCGGGTTCGTGCTCGGCGGCGACATCGGCGGAACCAATGTCCGGGTCGCCGCCGCCGACCTATTCGGCGAGCCGATCTGCGATCTGCAGCAGCCGACCACCAAGGACGGCAGCCGCGCCGTCGGCGTCCAGGTACTCGAGATGATCAGCGAGGTGATCGACCGGGCCGGCGGCACTCACGGCCGCCCCCTGGCGCTCGGGATCTCGGCGCCGGGCGTGATCGACCGCAGTAGCGGCCGGGTCACCTCGCTGGCCTACAACGTCACCCCGGACGGCGGCTTTGACCCGCTCGAGGTGATCCGCGACCGCTTCGACCTGCCCGTGCTGATCGACAACAACGTCAACCTGGCCGCCGTCGGCGAGAAGTGGTTCGGGCTGGCGCGGGGGATCTCGACCGTGGTCTACATCGGGATCGGCGCCGGGATCGGGATGGGCGTGATCATCGACGAAGAGCTCGTGCGCGGCGCCCACGGCGCCGCCGGCGAGATCGGCTACCTGCCGCTGGTCGGCGACCCGTTCGACCCGCGCCACCGCCTCCACGGGGGGCTCGAGGACGAGGTCGCCGCATCGGGGATCCTGACCGCGTTCAAGACCCGCCGAGACGGCAGCCGAGACGAGGACGGCGGCGGAATCTCCTCTGCCCACGAGGTGTTCGAGCTCGCCGCCTCCGGTGACGCCATCGCCCGCGAGGTCGTCGACCACGTCGCCTCGCGGCTCGGCGCGGCGATCGCCACCGTGTGCGCGATCCTCGATCCCGAGCTGGTCGTGCTCGGCGGCGGGATCGGGTCCAACCCGCTGCTGCTGCGCCCCGTGCGCGGCGCCGCCGCAGCGCTGGTACCGATCACCGCGCGGATCGAGACGAGCCTGCTGGGCGACCGCGCGGCACTGCAGGGAGCGATCGCGGTGGCCCTGCAGGCCGTGCGCGCACAGCTGCTCTCCCAGGGCGGTGTCGCCGACGCACGGAAGAATGTGGTCGCGATGCGACCGGTGACGACATAGTGGGTCTCCCCGAGACCCACTGGCTCAGGGAGGAGGCGAAATGGCCGCAATCGCAATCAAGTCCGTGACCAAGCGCTACCGCGACGGGACCGTGGCCGTGCGGGACCTCGACCTGGAGATCGCCGACGGCGAGTTCATGATCCTGGTCGGTCCGTCGGGCTGCGGCAAGACCACGCTGCTGCGGATGATCGCCGGCCTGGAGGCGATCACCGCCGGGGAGATCCTGATCGGCGACCGCGTCGTCAACGACCTCACCCCGCGCAACCGCGACATCGCGATGGTCTTCCAGAACTACGCGCTGTACCCACACATGACCGTGGCCAAGAACATGGGCTTCGCGCTCAAGCGCGCCGGCGTCCCGGGCGACGAGATCCGACGTCGCGTGGACGAGGCGGCCGGGCTGCTGGGGATCTCCGACCAGCTGGACCGCAAGCCGGCGAACCTGTCGGGGGGCCAGCGCCAACGCGTGGCGATGGGCCGCGCGATCGTCCGCGACCCCACCGCGTTCCTGATGGACGAGCCGCTCTCCAACCTCGACGCCAAGCTGCGGATCCAGACCCGCGCGGAGATCCTGCGGATCCAGCGCCGACTGAACACCACCACGGTGTACGTCACCCACGACCAGACCGAGGCGATGACGCTGGGCGACCGCCTCGCCGTGATGCGCCACGGCGTGCTGCTCCAGGTGGGGACGCCCGACGACCTCTACAACCGGCCGCGCAACGTGTTCGTGGCCGGCTTCATCGGCGCGCCCGCGATGAACTTCATGCCGGGCGAGATCGCCGACGGTTCGCTGCGCTTCCCGCTGGCGACCGTGCCGCTGTCGGACGGCCACAACGGAGGCTTCCGCGCCCCCGACCGCCAGGGCAAGGTGCTGGTGGGGATCCGGCCCGAGGACTTCGAGGACGCCACGCTGGCGACCGAGCGCGGCCACGGGATGCGCGTCAGCGCGCTGGTCGACGTGCTCGAGTCCACCGGCTCGGACGTCTACGCCCACCTCACGCTCGGCGACCAGAACGGCCAGGGGACGTTCGACCACCCCCACGTCCGCGAGGTCCAGGCCGCCGCCGCGGAGTCAGACGACGCCGCGATCCCCGATGCGATGGACGTTGTGGCGCGGCTGGACGCCTCGAGCCGGATCGGCGAGGGCAAGCAGGCCGAGCTGTGGATGGACACGTCGCGGATCCACCTGTTCGATCCCGACAGCGGCGACCGCATCGCGAGCTGAGTCACTCTTGCACGCCGGCGTCGCCCCGCGATGATCGCCATCCTCGGCGGGCTGGGGGCTGCCCTGGCGTGGGCGATTTCGACGCTGTGCTCGTCGCGGTCGAGCCGGATGATCGATCCCTGGTCGGTGGTCGCGTGGGTGATGGTCGTCGGACTCGTACTCACCGTTCCGATCGCTGCCGCCGAGGGGGTCCCGCACCTCGGCGCCGAGTCGCTCACCTGGCTGGTGATCTCGGGCGCGGGCAACGTCGCCGGCCTCGGCTTGGCGTACATGGGGATGCGGATCGGCCAGGTGGTGCTGGTGGCGCCGCTGATCTCGACCGAGGGCGCGATCGCCGCGGTGATCGCGCTGCTGGCGGGAGAGAGCCTGTCGCCGGGCGTCGGCATCGCGCTGGCGATCTCGTCGATCGGCGTGTGCCTCGTGTCGGTGCCGCCGGAGAAGGGATCCGCGCACCGCAGCGAGCGCCATCTGGTCGCGGTCGCGTTCGGGGTGGCGGCGGCCTCGGTGTTCGGCGCGAGCCTTTACGCGACCGGCCGGGCCGCGGCGGTGCTGCCCTCCGCCTGGGTGGTGCTCTCGGCCCGGGTGATCGGCACGGTCGTACTGGCGCTTCCGCTGGCGCTCGCCGGCCGCCTGCGACTTACGCGCCGGGCGCTGCCGCTGGTCGTGGTGGCGGGGATCTGCGAGGTGCTCGGGTTCTACTCCTACAGCGCCGGGTCGCGGGACGGGATCGCCGTGGCCTCGGTGCTGTCGTCGCAGTTCGCCACGCTGGCGGCGATCGGCGCGTATGTGCTGTTCGGCGAGCGGCTCAGCCGGATCCAGCTCGCGGGCGTGATCAGCGTGATCGTCGGGGTGTCGCTGCTCAGCGCGCTGCGCGCGTAAGTAGCTGCTCGCGCGCCTCGCGCAGCGCCGCCGCCACCGCTCCGTGAAGCGCCGCCTGGTCGCCCAGCCGGCTGGTCTCGATTCGCGCGGTCAGCGGCACCAGCTCCGCGACCGTGCCCCGGACCGGCCCCAGCAGCGACGGGTTGGAGCCGATCCCGCCGCCGAGCACGACCAGCTCGGGGTCGACCACCGCGATCACGCTGGCGATCGCCGCCCCCAGCCGCCGGGCGACGCCGTCGACGACCTCGCGGGCGTCGGCGTCGCCGCGTTGCGCCAGCGCGAACACCTCCTGCGCCGAGCTCGGCTCGGTCCCGGTCTCCGCGCGCCCGCCGCGCGACCGGCGCGCGGCCAGCGCCGAGCGGATCCCGGCCGCGCCGATCTCGTCCTCGAGCCCGCCGTGAAGGCGGTGTCGCTCGTCGTAGGGATCGTGGCTGATCGGCAGATACCCGATCTCGCCGGCGCCCCCGTGGGCGCCGCGTACGAGCTCGCCGTCGACGACCAGCCCCATCCCCACTCCGGCGCCGACCGAGATGAACGCGAACGTCGAGACGCCGTGGGCGATCCCCTCCCACGACTCGCCGAGCGCGGCGAGGTTGACGTTGTTATCGATCTGCACGGGCACGTCGAAGCGCCCGCGCAGCGCGGACAGCGGGTCCAGACCCCCGTCGGGGCTGATGTTGTAGGCCAGCCCGGTGACCCGGTGGCTGACCTGGTCGACGATCCCGGGCGTGGACACCGCCGCCGACAGCAACCGCTCGTGGCTGGCCCGTGCCCGGTCGACGACTCGCCCGGCGATCTCCATCACCTGGGCCGACACCGCCCGGGCCCCGTCGCGGCTGGTGGGATGCTGCTCGTCGGCGATCGGCGCGCCGAAGATGTCGGCGGTTCCGGCACGGATGTTGTTGCCGCCGATGTCGATCCCGAGCACGAACCCGGCGTTGCCGCGCACCTCGTAGGCCAGCGGGCTGCGGCCCGGCCGCCCGTGCAGTGGGCCGGCCGTCTGGATTATCCCGGCGCGCTGGAGCCGCTCGACGGCGGCGCCCACGGTGGCCTTGGAGAGGCCGGCCCGCTCGGCGATCTGTGGCCGCGTGATCGGGCCCGCGTGGAAGATCGCGTCGAGCACCTCCTGCTCTGACAGCTCTCGCAGCAGGTTCGGCTTGCGGTCCGATGCGGCGCTCATGTGCTCATTCAGCCGACGGTCAGATAAACAGGGTTGCGCTTGACCGCTGATGAAACGGGCGATAGGGTCGCATTTGTAGAGGCGTCAAACAAATTGTCGTCCATGTCGGCAGTGCTCGATCGAGGCGTCGCTCGCCGGGCTGGTGAGCGAATCTTGCCCGAGCCGAGCCTGTGCGGCGCAGAGGGAGGGAGTTACCAGTGGTCAAGGTCACCGTCCGTCGGGTCGTGCCCGCGCTGCTTGCTGCGGTCGCAATGGCCGCGCTCGGCGCATCCGCCGCGTCGGCCCGCACCACCACCGTCGGCCTGGGCGGGTGGCAGGTGCAGAGCAGCGCCCAGGCCACCCAGGCCGGAGCGCAGATCTCGGCGCCGGGGTTCGCGACCGGGTCGTGGCTCCACGTCCGCCCCGACGACGGCGGCGCCGTCGGCACCGAGGTCAACGCGCTCGTCCAGACCGGCCACTGCCCGAACGTGTTCTTCTCGACCAACATGAAGGACTGCTTCGGCTACATGGACTCGGTCGGGCCGGAGACGATCCCGCAGTTCTCGGTGCCGTGGTGGTTCCGCACCGACTTCCGCTCCGACTGGCCACGCGGCCAGCACGCGACAGCTGATCGTCAACGGCGTCGTTGGCGAGGCCGACGTCTGGGTCAACGGCCACGAGGTCGCGACCCGCGACACGGTCCAGGGCGACTACACCCGCTACACGTTCGACGTCACGCGGGCTGCTGCACCACGGCGCCAACACGCTCGCGCTCGAGGTGTACCCGAACGACCCGAGCACGATGTTCACGCTCGACAACGTCGACTGGACGCAGATCCCGCCGGACAACAACACCGGCATCCAGTTCCCGATCCAGCTCCACACCTCGGGCCCGCTGGCGCTGAGCGACGCGCACGTCGTGCAGGACAACGCCTCGGACCTGTCGAGCTCGTCGCTGACGCGTGAAGGCCGACGTGACCAACCACGCCACCACCGCCCAGACCGGCGTCGCTGTCGGCGACCGTCGACGCGCCGTCCGGGCGCCCGATCCACGTCCACCGCTCGGTGACCGTGGCGCCCGGAGCGACGCAGACCGTGTCGTTCTCGCCGCAGCGACGACCCGACGCTGCTGATCGACCACCCGCGATGTGTGGTGGCCCTACGGGATGGGCGCCCAGCCGCTCTACGACCTGCGACATCGAGCTGTCACCAGCGCGGCAGCGCGCCGGACTCCGAGTCGGAGACGTTCGGGATCCGCACGATCACCACGCGCCTGGTCGGGCCGTCGCCGATCGCGCCGCAGGGCTCGCGCCAGTTCCTGGTCAACGGCATGCCGTTCGTGTTCCGCGGCGGCGGCTGGTCCGAGGACCTGTTCCTGCGCTACTCCTCGGCCGACACCGCCGACCAGATCGCGATGATCAAGAACCTCGGGCTCAACGGGATCCGCACCGAGGGCAAGCAGATGCCCGACGACTTCTACGAGCAGATGGACCGCGCCGGGGTGCTGGTCGACGCCGGGTTCCAGTGCTGCGACGCCTGGCAGCTCCAGGACAGCGGCCTGACCAGCAATCACGACTTCGCGGTGCTGCAGCTGTCGGCGCTCACGATCGGCCAGAACCTGCGCAACCACCCCAGCGTCCTGAACTTCAGCTGGAGCGACAACCAGCCGACCCGGCGCCAGGAGGCCGTCTCGATCCAGGGCTTCCAGCAGGCCGACTTCCAGGATCCGCTGATCGCCTCCGCCGAGTACAAGTCGAGCCCGCAGCTCGGCCCGTCGGGCGAGAAGGAGGGCCCGTACGACTGGGTTCCGCCGAGCTACTGGTACGACACCTCGCACTACGACCCGGGCGACTCGAGCCGGACCAACGTGGGCGGCGCGTGGGCGTTCGACAGCGAGGCCGGCAACGGTCACACGGTCCCGACGCTCGACTCGATCCGGCGGTTCATGTCGCCGTTCGAGCAGCAGATGCTGTGGCAGAACCCGGACTACAACCAGTACCACGCCAACTACGAGCCCGACCTCCCGGGCCCCGACAACGGCGGCTACTCGTTCGGGACGCTGCACGACCTCGACACCGCGATCAGCAACCGCTACGGCTCGTGGTCGAGCCTGGACCAGTACGTGGAGGAGGCCCAGGTCCAGAACTACGAGACCCAGCGCGCCGAGTTCGAGGCCTACATCGACCACTCGACCAAGCAGGACGCACCCTCGACCGGGATCGTCTACTGGCAGCTGAACAAGGGCTGGCCGACGCTGTTGTGGGACCTCTACAACCACGACTTCGACCAGGCCGGCAGCTACTTCGGCGCCAAGAAGGCCAACGAGCCGCTGCACGTGCTCTACGCCTACGACGACGGCAGCGTGTCGGTGGACAACCTCGGCAACGCGCGATCGGGACGGCCTGTCGGTCCAGGCCAAGGTCTACGGCGTCGACGGCAAGCTGCTCGACGACCAGACCGCGCGCGGGGTGTCGGTGGCCGGCCAGGGCGTCGCCACCGACGTGCTGCACCCGTCGGTCCCGGCGGCCACGACGCCGCCGGCGACGCCGAAGACGTACTTCGTCGAGCTGCTGCTGCGGCGCCACGGCGCGGTCGTCGACCGCAACGTCTACTGGCTGTCGACCCAGCAGGACGAGGTCAACTGGGACAAGACGATCGGCAACCCGCAGGCGACGATGTCTCAGTTCGCCAACCTCAGCCAGCTGCAGAGCCTCGCGCCCGCGCGCGTGAGCGTCCCGCGCCCACACGACCGTCGCGGTCGGGCGGCCGGGCGTCCACGACGGTGACGATCACCAACACCTCGAACAAGCCGACGGTCGCGTTCTTCCTGCGCGCCGACATCCGCCGCGGGAGCGCGTCGGGCCGGCCCGCGGGCGGCGACGACGAGGTGCTGCCGGTGTTCTGGTCAGACAACGACGTGACGCTGTGGCCGGGCGAGTCCGAGACGCTGCAGGCGTCCTACCGGCAGCTCGGACCTACACGGCGCCTCGCCGGTGGTCAGCGTGTCGGCGTGGAACGTCGCGATGCAGGACGTCGCCGGGAGGTGATCAGTCGCTCGAGCTCGCGTCGCGATCCGCCGGACGTCGGCGGCCAGCGCGCCGCAGGCGATCACGCCGGTGCTCATCCCGGGAACGCCAGCTGGTCGATGAACATGTCGTTGAAGTCAGACCGGCCCGACAGTTCCACGTACTCGACCTCGCGCAGGATCGAGTGGGCCTCGGCGCGCTCCCGCAGGCTCAGCGCCGCGATCTTGGCGCCCTCCCCCGCGACGTTGCCGGCCGACACGATCCGCGGCAGCGCCAGCCTCGGCACCAGCCCGATCCGCACCGCGCTCAGCGGCGTCAGGTAGGAGCCGAAGCTGCCGGCGAGCAGCACCTGGGCGATGTCGCCGGGCTCGATCCCCAGCTCGCGCATGAGGATCTGCCACCCGGTGGCGATCGACGCCTTGGCGAACTGGAGCTCGCGCACGTCGCGCTGGGACAGGAACACCGACGACTCCGGGTCTCGACCCGGCTCGCCGCGCCAGTGCAGCACGAACACCCGCTCCTGGCCGATCATCGACAGCCGCGGCGCCAGCCCGGGGTGCTGCTCGGCGGCGTCCTCGTCGGGGATGAACCGCCCGGAGTGGTCGAGCAGCCCGTTGCTGACCAGCTCGGAGACGGCGTCGACGAGTCCCGAGCCGCACAGGCCGGCGGGCTCGACGTCGCCGATCACCTCGAGCTCGAGCGAGTCGCCGTCGATCTTGATGCCCTCGATCGCGCCGTCGGCCGCGCGCATCCCGCACTTGATCTGGGCGGCCTCGAACGCCGGGCCGGCGGGCGCGGCGGTGGCCACCACGCGGTCGCTGGAGCCGAGCGCGATCTCGCTGTTGGTCCCGACGTCGATGAACAGCCGCAGCCGGCGGTCGCGGGTCAGTCCGGTGGCGAGCATCCCGGCGACGATGTCGCCGCCGACGTAGGCGCCGAGCGACGGGAACACGAACGCGGGCGCGCGGGGATGGATCGTCACCCCGAACTCGCGGGCGTTGACCGGCGGCAGCGTGTGCGCGGAGACCACGAACGGCGCCATCGACAGCGGCTCCGGGTCGATTCCCAGCGCCAGGTGCATCATCGTCACGTTGCCGCAGGCGGTGATCTCGTAGACCTCGCGCGGATCGACGCCGCCCTCGGCGCACACCTCCTCGGTCAGCTCCGACAGCGTCTCGTGCGCGCGCTCGCGCAACGCGGGGAGCGCCTGGTCGTCCATCATCGTTGCCGAGATCCGGGTGATCACGTCGGCGCCGTAGGGCTGCTGGCGGTTCAGGATCGAGCGGACCGCCAGCGGCTGGCCACTGTCGAGGTCGAGCAGCGTCGCCACCACGGTGGTGGTGCCGAGGTCGAACGAGATCGCAAACCGCCGGTCGGTGGTGTCGCCCGGCTCCAGCTCGATCAGCTCCTCGTCGCAGACGACCGCGGTCACGTCGAAGTTCGCGGCCCGCAGGATCCCGCCGAGCTCGCGCAGCAGCTCGATCGAGATCGTCGGCTCGAGGTCGTCGATCGCGTCGAGCACGCGCTGGACGTCGGAGCGCTGATCCTCCATCGACGGCTCTTCCAGCACCAGGTGGCGCTTCTGCACCGATGGGCGCAGGATCACGTGGCGCCCGACGCCGGCCAGCGCCGCCTTCGGGCGCGTCTGCAGCGGCGGCACCTCGACCACGAGATCGTCCCGCGCGCCGGCCCGACAGGCGAGCCGCCACCCCTCGCGCAGCTCCTGGGCGCTGAACGCGCGTGGGTCCAGCGGGCCGACGGGGACGTCGCCGGACAGGATCCGGACCTTGCACTTCTTACAGGTGCCGTGGCCGCCGCAGGTCGAGTCGATCGCGATCCCGTTCCAGCTGGCGGCGTCGAACACGGGCGTGCCGCTGGGGACCCGAACCTCGGCCCCGTCGGGCAGGAACCGCAGCCGGACGCGGTCGGCGCCGTCGTGTGCGGCCTGCGCCGGGGCGGACAGGTCGTCGCGCTCGGAGCCGCGCCGCTGGGGGGCCGGACGGCTCATGCGGTCGCCGCGGCCTCCTGCTCGGCGAGCGCCGCCTGCCGCGCCCGGTGGGCGGCGATCCAGCGCCCACCCCAGGGGTCGTGGCCGAGCAGCAGGTCCGCCGCCCGGACCGAACCGATGCACTCCGGCGCCACCGACATGATCGCGCTGGTCAGCCCGGCGGCCATCGCCATCGGCAGGAACGCCGCGTTCAGAACCGGCCGCCGCGGCAGCCCGAACGACACGTTGGAGGCGCCCAGGCACATGTTCACGCCGAGCTCGTCGGCGATCAGCCGGATCGTGGTCAGCGTCGTGGTCACGGCCTCGGTGTCGGCGCCGACCGTCATCGCCAGCGGGTCGATCACCACGTCCTCGGGGGCGATCCCGTGGTCGCCCGCGGCCGAGACGATCTTGCGGGCGAGGTCGAGCCGCTGCTGCGGAGTCTCGGGGATCCCGGTCTCGTCGTTGGCCAGCCCGATCACCGCGGCGCCGTGGCGCGCGACCAGCGGCAGGATCTCCTCGAGCCGCTCGTCCTCGGCCGTCACCGAGTTGACGAGCGCCCGGCCGTCGTACACCGACAGTCCCGCCTCGAGCGCCTCGATCACCGAGGAATCGATGCAGATCGGAGCGTCGACCGCGTCCTGGGCGGTCCGCAACATGCTCTTGATCAGCTCGGGCTCGTCGACCAGCGGGATCCCGGCGTTGATGTCGAGCATGTCGGCGCCGGCCTGCACCTGAGCCTGCGCGTCGACCGTGACGGTCGACAGGTCGCCGCCGCGGAGCTCCTCGGCGAACTTCTTGCGACCGGTCGGATTGATCCGCTCGCCGATGATGCAGAACGGCTGCTCGCGCCCGATCGTGACCGTCTCAGATCGCGAGCGAAGCACTGTATCCATTGGATTCCCTTTCGACTCGGGGCGGGATGCCCAGACGTGTGCAGAGCTTGGCGATGCCGGCGTCCTTGCGGAACGAGATGAAGTGAAGGCCCGCCACGCCCGGCTGGGAGAGCGCGTGGACGGCGAGCTCATAGGCGATCTCGAAGCACTCGGCCTCGGCGTCGGCGGCGTTCTCGACGCGCGCGACGACCTCCGGCGGGACGTCGATCCCGGGGACGCTCGAGGCCACGAACCGCATCCCGCCGACGCTGCGCAGGATGCAGATCGAGGGGATCATCGCGATCCGCTCGCTCAGCCCGGTGTCGGCCGCGGCGCGCATGAACCGCTCGAGCAGCTCGGGCCGGTAGCAGAGCTGCAGCTGCAGGAAGCGGGCGCCGGCCTGAGCCTTCTTGGCGGCGCGGCGGACGCGGACTTCGAACGGGGGTGCGCCCGGGTTCTCGACCGCGCCCACCAGGAAGTGCGGCCGCGGGACGATCGGCCGCCCGGACAGGTGGCGCCCCTCGTTCATCGTCGTGGTCAGCGCTACCAGCTGGGGGCCGTCGAGATCGAACACGCGGCGCGCCTCGGGCTCGTCGCCGGCGGTGACGTCGTCGCCCGTCAGGCAGCAGATGTTCTCGATCCCGTGCATCGCCGCCCCGAGCAGCTCGGACTGGAGCGCGAGCCGGTTGCGGTCGCGGCAGGTCAGCTGCATGACCGGCTCGACGCCGGCCTGGAGCATCCCGATCGACACCGCCAGCGGCGAGCAGCGGGCGTGCGCCGAGGGGTTGTCGGTCGCGTTGAACGCGTCCACGTAGGCCTTCATCGGCGCCAGCTGGCGGATGATCTCGGGAACGCCGCCGCCGTCGATCACCGGCAGCTCCGCGGTGACCACGAACTCCCCGGCGTCGAGCTTGCGCTCAAGGTTCGACATGCGGATCCGCCGCCCAGCCGCCCGGCGTCTTGCGGTCGCGGCCGGTGATCAGGTTGATCCACGACGAGGTGCCCTTCAGGCTGTTGTCGACGGGCGGCCGCAGGTGATCGATGTGGCCCCGCCACACCGGCAGCTGCTCGGAGCGCTCGTAGGCCTTCAGCCACACGCACCGCATCTCGGGGTTGACCTCGCAGTGCCCGTTGGCGCGCACGCCGCCGCACGGGCCGTTGCGCAGAGTCTTCGGGCACGTCATCGGGCAGGTCAGCCCGGTCGAGTGCAGCACGCACTGGCCGCACATCTGGCAGCCCCAGATCGGGCCCTTGACCGCGTGCTCGGCGGCGGCGACGACCTGGGAGGCCTTCACGCGGGTACCTTCTCCCGGCGCAGCTCGATCAGCTCCTTGGCCTTCTTGACCGCCGAGGACGCGTCGGCCGAGTAGCCGTCGGCGCCGACCGCGTCGGCGTACTCCTGCGTGACCGGGGCGCCGCCGACCATCACGATCACCTCGTCGCGCAGCCCGGCCTTCTCCAGCGCGTTGATGTTGGCCTTGAACATCGGCATCGTCGTGGTCAGGAACGCGGAGAAGCCGACGATGTCGGGCTCGTGCTCCTCGATCTGCTCGATGAACTTCTCGGGCGCGACGTTGACACCGAGGTCGATCACGGTGAAGCCGGCGCCCTCGAGCATGATGTTGCAGAGGTTCTTGCCGATGTCGTGGACGTCGCCCTTGACGGTGCCCATCAGGAACGTCCCGACCGTGGCCGTCCCGGTCTCGGCCAGCAGCGGCCGCAGGATGTCCAGCGCGCCCTGCATCGCCCGGGCCGCGATCAGCATCTCCGGCACGAAGTAGTCGCCGCGCTCGAACCGCGCGCCCACCTCCTCCAGCGATGGGATCAGCCCGTCGTAGAGCATCCGCTCGGGGGCGAGCCCCTGCTCGAGGCCATCGTTGACGCCGTCTTTGACGGCGGGGGCGTTGCCGACCAGCGTCTCCTCGTAGAGCAGCTGGAGGATTTCCTCATCGGTCATGCTGCGTGCTCCTTGTCGCTGTGTCCGAGGCGGCGGCCGAGCGCGTGCGCCTCATCGGTCAGGATCGTCCGAAGCTCGCGGATCCGCCGCGGCGTCATCCGCAGCGTGGCGCCCGAGACGCTGATCGCCGCAACCACATCGCCGCGGGCGCCGCGGACCGGCGAGGCGATCGCCGCCAGCCCGGTCTCGAGCTCGTCGACCGCGGTCGCGAACCCGTGCCGGCGGACGGTCTCGAGCTCGACGCGGAGCAGCGCAGGATCGGTGATCGTCGCCGGCGTGTAGCGCGTCAGCGGCGACGCCGGCATCGGCGCCCGCTCGAAGGCCAGGAACACCTTGCCGTTGGCGGTGCAGTGGTAGTCGACCGCGCGGCCCAGCCACTGGCCGGCGCCGAGGAAGTGGCGGCTCTCGACCTGGGCCACGTGCTCGACGCCCTGGCTGCCGGTGACCGCCAGGTTGATCGTCTCGCCGGTCTGCTCCCCGAGCGCGTCGAGCGACGGGCGCGCCAGCTCGACCACGTTGCGCTCGAGCATGCTGCGCTCGGCCACGCGCAGGATCGCCGGACCGGGGCGCAGGCGCCCGCGCTGGCCGTCCTGCTCGATCAGCCCGCGGCGTTGCAGCGCGGTCAGCAGGCGCGAGGCCGTGCTCTTCGGGATCCCGCTGGCGGCGGCGAGCTCCCCGAGCGCGATCGGCTCCTCGCTCTCGAGCACGCGCACGAGCAGCTCCGCGCCGCGGTCGACGGCGGCGACGCCGTGCGCCGGAGCGCCATTTCCACGAACTTGGAACTCTTGTTCCACGGCGAATATAGTAAGCGCCACTCGCCGCACGTCAAGCCCGATTCCGAGGAGGCCGCCGTGTTCGTCAACGCCATGCCCCGATACGAGGTCCTCAGCGAGGACGCCATGCAGGTGCTCGACAAGGGCTGGCGCCGGATCGTCTCCGAGCTCGGGATCGAGTTCCTGCTGCCCGAGGCGGTCGAGCTGCTGCGCGCCGCCGGCCAGCAGGTCGAGGACGAGAACCGCGTGATCTTCGATCCCGAGTTCATCCTCGAGCAGGTCGCCAAGGCGCCCCGTGAATTCGAGCTGCAGGCCCGCAACCCCGCCAACACGGCCCACATCGGCGGCGACCACATGGTGTTCGCACCGGTGTACGGCTGCCCGTTCATCCGCGAGGGCGACGTCCGCCGCGACGCCAAGATGGCCGACTTCGAGAACCTGGTCCGGCTGGCGCAGACGTTCGGAGAGCTCGACTCCCCCGGTGGGACGATCTGCGAGCCCGAGGACCGGCCGCTGGACTCGCGCCACCTCGACATGGTGTTCGCGCTGCAGACGCTGTCGGACAAGCCCTACATGGGCTCGGTCACGTCGGGCCCGAACGCGGCCGACACGATCCGGATGGGCGAGATCCTGTTCGGGGGTCGCGAGGCGATCGAGCGCGCGCCGGTCTCGATCTCGCTGATCAACGTCAACTCCCCGCTTCGCTACGACGACCGCATGCTGGCCGCGATGGTCGAGTACTGCAAGGCCGGCCAGGCGGTGGTGATCTCGCCGTTCCTGCTGATGGGCGCGATGTCGCCGGTGTCGCTGCCGGCGACGCTGGTCCAGCAGATCGCCGAGGGGCTCGCCGGGATCGCCCTGTCGCAGCTGATCCGCCCGGGCACGCCGGTCGTGTTCGGGTCGTTTTTGTCGAACACCGACATGCAGTCGGGCTCACCGTCGTTCGGCACGCCCGAGTCGGCGATGGGCGTGCTCTGTACCGGGCAGATCGCGCGCCACTTCGGGCTGCCGTGGCGCGGCGGCGGCGCGCTCAACGCCTCCCAGACCGTCGACGCCCAGGCGGCGTATGAGTCGCTGATGACGCTGCTGCCGACGTTCCTGGCCGGCACCAACTTCGTGATGCACTCGGCCGGCTGGCTCGAGGGCGGGCTCGTGTCGTGCTATGAGAAGTTCATCGTCGACGTCGAGCTGCTGCGCGAGCTGCGCCACGAGTTCACGCCGCTCGAGATCGACGAGGCCAGCCTCGCGTTCGACGCCCACACCGAGGTCGGGCCCGGCGGGCACTTCCTCGGCGCCGCCCACACGCTCGAGCGGTTTCGCGAGTGCTTCTACCGCCCGCTGCTGTCCTCGACGGAGAACTTCGACCGCTGGACCAAGCGCGGCGCGCGCGACACGACCGCCCGCGCCGGCGAGCTGTGGCGGACGACGCTCGAGAACTACGAGCAGCCGGCGATCGACGACGCGGTGCGCGCCGAGCTCGAGGAGTTCGTGGTGCGGCGGCGCGACCGAGCTCGGCGACTAGGCTCAGCCGCCAATGGGTGGACGTGAAACGTCCTCATGCGGGACGTTTCACGTCCACCCCCCTCCCTCGGCGGCCGCGTCCGCCCCTCCCAGGGTCAGCCGTTGACCGAGAAGCTCGAGTCCGGGTTGACCTCGCGCAGCCGCGAGTAGAACCCGGAGTCCAGCTCGACGCCGGTGTAGACCGACTTGACGGTGACCGGGTCGGCGTCGTGATCGTGGCCGTTCTGGACCTTGTCGATCAGCTCGGCCATCAGGTGGCCGACCACCGGCGCGTTCTTGAACTGGTTGCCGCTGGTCCCGATCGCCATGTAGAAGCCGTCGAGGTCGGAGCGGTCGTAGATCGGGATCCAATCGTCGGAGACGTCGTAGAGGTCGACGACCCCCCGGCGTTCGTGCGGGATCCGCAGCGTCGGGATCCTCCGCGCCAGCCGGTAGACCTGCGCCTCCCACTGGGCCTCGGTGACGTTGCGGTCGTACTCGTCGGGGTCGTCGATCCACATCCGCGGATCGCAATCGGGGTCCTCGGAGCCGATCAGGATGTGGTTGCCCGACTCCGGGCGGAAGTAGATCCCGGTGTCGCCGTCGGAGGTGTGAAACCCATCGGCCTCGAAGTCGAAGTCCGGCGGAGCGGGCACGTGGTGGACCTCGTGGCGCAGCGGCCGGGTCTTGACGTTCATCGTGTCCTCGACCCCGGCCATCCGGTTGATCACGAACGAGTGCGGACCGGCCACGTTGACCACGACCCGCGCGTCGATCTGGTGACCGTCGGTCGAGCGTGACCCCGCGGACGCGCCCGTTGTCGCGGCGGATCTCCGCCACCTCGGCCCGGAACAGGTACTCGCCGCCGTTGCGCTCGGTCGCCCGCTGGAGATTGTGAGTGGCCAGCTGCGGGTCGTTGACGTAGCCCGATCCGGGGGTGTAGATCGCGCCCTCGAGCTCGCCGCCGGCCTGGTCCCAGAAGTGCGGGTCGTCGGGGCGCTTGGGTGGCCAGAACGCACCCGTGTCGTAGATCGGGATCCGCCGCCGCAGCTCGTCGTTGTCCCACAGCTCGTGCTCGACGCCGAGGTCGCGGTAGTGCTTGAGCACCTTCTCGTGGTGGCCGGTGCCGCTGCCGAGCAGGACCGTGCCCGACTGCATGTACCGGGCCAGCCCCGACTCGTCTGCGTCGCCGACGTACTGGGGCCAGTCCTGCCAGTAGAAGAAGCCCTCGTGGGCCATCGCCACGCCGTCGCGCGAGGAGTAGTGGGCGCGCACGATCGAGCACGAGTTGCTCGTCGGCCCGTACCCGGCGGCCGGCAGCCGGTCGATGTTCAGCGTGCTGTATCCGCGCTTGGAGAGCTCGAACGAGATCGACGCTCCGATCACGCCAGCACCGATGATGATCGCGTCGACTTCTCTGGTCATGGCCGGCTCTCCGTTGGTAGGCTCCCTAGTCTATGACTCATATATCAGGCGGGCGTGTGAGTCGCAATTCAGGGCACTGCGGTCAGGCTGCATAGGGTGCGCCGTGTCCGTGGAGCCCTCTGAACGACCCCGCCGCACCGTCTCCAAGCCGGAGGCGGCGGCGCCGGCACGAGGACGGCGGGAGCTGCTTGCGGACCGCGCCTACATCCAGCTGCGCGACCGGATCATCACGCTGCAGATCCCACCCGGCGCCCCGATCGACGAAGACCGGCTGGGCGAGGAGCTGGCGATGGGCCGCACGCCGGTCCGGGAAGCCGTCAAGCGCCTGGCGCTGGAGAACCTGGTCACGGTGTTCCCGCGCCGCGGCACGTTCGCCTCGGACATCAACATCACCGACCTGACCCACATCTGCGACGTGCGCACGGTGCTCGAGGGTCACGCCGCCTACCGCGCGGCCGAGCGGATCACCGACGCCCAGCGCGCCGAGCTCGACGCGATCCTCGGCGAGCTTTCCCACAGCCAGGGCTCCGACGACGGCGCCGCGCTGATGGCGCTGGATCTGCGGGTGCACCGGTTCATCCACAGCTGCGCCGGCAACCCGTACCTCGAGGAGACGCTGGGCCGCTACCTCAACCTCTCGGTCCGCATCTGGTACATGGTGATCGACCGCCTCCCGCACATGTTCGCGCGCGTGCACGAGCACGACGACGTGCTCCACGCGATCGCCGCGGGGCAAGCCGAGCGCGCACGGGACATCATCTGCGAGCACGTGATCACGTTCGAGCGGGAGATCCGCACGGTCCTCTGATCAGCGGCGGCCGTGGGGCGTGAGCACCACCGTCTGCAGCTCGGTGAACGAGTGCATCACGTGCGCGCCGCCGACGCGGCCGATGCCGCTGTCCGAGCCCGCGCGGCCGCCGAACGGGAGGTGCGACTCCCAGTAGTTGCTGGACTCGTTGATGTTCACCCAGCCGGTCCGGACCCGGTCGGCGAACTCCAGCCCCGCGTTGAGGTCGGCGGTGAAGATCGCCGACAACAGCCCGTAGGGCGAGGCGTTGGTCAGTGTGATCGCGTCCTCGAGCGAGCCGATCGCCACCACCGGCGCGATCGGACCGAACGTCTCCTCGACGGCCACGCGCGCGTCGGAGGGGACATTGGCCAGCACGGTCGGCTGCCAGTACAGGTCGGTCGGAAAGCCGCTCGCGCGCTCGCCGCCGCTGACCAGGTCGGCGCCGCGCTTGACCGCGTCCTCGACGTGCTCGTCCATCTTCTGCGCGACCGGCTCGTTGTTCAGGGGACCCATCGTGGTGGCGTCGTCGAACGGATCGCCGAGCAGGATCCGCTCGGTCACCCTTCGTGCCAGCAGCTCGACGTACTCGTCGTGCACGGCGCGGTGCACGAGGATCCGCTCGCCGGCGGTGCAGCTCTGCCCGGCACACAGGTAGCAGGCGGTCAGCGTCGCGTCGGCCGCGGCCTCGAGGTCGGCGTCGTCCATCACCACCAGCGGCCCGTTGCCGCCCATCTCGAGCAGCGCCGCCTTGCCGGCGGCGGCCTGGGCGACCAGCCGGCCGGTCACGGTCGAGCCGATGAAGCCGACCCCGTCGGTCCCGGGGTTGCGGGCGATCTCGTCGCCGACCACCGCCCCGGGTCCGGTCACCAGGTTGAACACCCCCGGCGGCAGGTCGGCGTCGGCGATGCACTGCGCCAGCGCGACCGCGCACAGGGCGGTCGACGGCGCGGGCGTCCACACGACCGCGTTGCCGCAGGCCAGCGCCGGAGCGATCAGCTCGGCGGGCATCGTGTAGGGCCAGTTCCACGGGCTGATCACCCCGACCACGCCGCGCGGGCGGCGCACCAACATCACCCGCTTGCCGGGCGAGAACGAGTTGGGCAACTCGCCGCCCAGGCGCTTGGCGTCCTCGCCGGCCATGTGCCAGTACTCGAGCAGTTCGTCGACCTCGTCGTAGGCCTCCGCGTGTAGCGGCTTGCCCTGGTCGGTGGTCAGCGTCCGGGCCAGCTCGTCGCGGCGCGACTGGATCACCTCGGCGACCGCCTCCATCTTGGCGGCGCGCTCGAACGCGGTCAGCCGCGCCCAGCCGTCGTGGGCCTCGCGCGCGGCCGCGATCGCCGCTCGCGCGTCGTCACGGTCACCCTGCGGCACGGACCCGATCCGCTTGCCGGTCGCCGGACTGGTCGCGTCGAACGTCTCGCCGCTGGCGCTCGACCGCCAATCGCCACCGACGAACATCTGCTGCACGGTGCTTGTCGCCATCGCCTCAGCTCCCCCGGCCGGCCCGCGGCTGCAACGCCTGTCCCGACCGCGTTGACACAGTTAGACAACTGATATATAACAGCCCGGTTGGGAGAGGGTCAACGGATTTTCACGAGTGCGCGGCGCAGCCTCACGCGCCGCTGGGATTCGTATTGCACTAACTGCGCAGATGCGCGGACCGGGGAGGTTGATCGATGGCAGCCGTAGAGTCTCCGCGAGAAGAAGGGCCGCGGACAGCAGCGAGCTCGCCAGCTTCGGCTACAAGCAGGAGCTCGACCGGTCGCTGGGGAGCTTCTCCTCGTTCGCGGCCGGCTTCAGCTACATCTCGATTCTCACCGGCGTGACCGCGCTGTTCAGCTTCGGGTACCTGAACGCCGGGCCGGGAGTGTGGTGGACGTGGCCGGTGGTGGTCGGCGGTCAGATCCTGGTCGCGCTGTGCTTCATGGAGATGGCCGCGCAGTATCCGATCGCGGGCTCGGTCTACCAGTGGTCCAAGCAGGTCTCCAGCGGCTACACGTCGTGGATGACCGGCTGGATCTACATCGTCGGCGCGATCGTCACGATCGCCGCGGTGGCCGTCGACTGGCAGGTCGTGCTGCCGCAGATCACCACCAACCTGCAGTTCTTCGGCAGCTCCGCCGACGCCGGGACGTTCCTGACCTCGGGCGGCGCGCGCAACGCGCTGTTGCTCGGGGCGATCCTGGTCGTGATCACGACCACGATCAACATGCTCGGCGTCAAGCTGATGGCGCGCATCAACAACATCGGCGTCGCCGCCGAGCTCGTTGGCTCGACGCTGCTGATCATCCTGCTGCTGTTCCACCTGCACCAGCCGCCGTCGGTCATCGCCCACTCCCACGGGTACGGTGCCGGCCATTCCTGGGGCTACTTCGGGGCGCTGTTGATCGGCGGACTGCTGAGCGCGTACGTGATGTACGGGTTCGATACCGCAGGGACGCTCGCCGAGGAGACCAACAACCCGCGCAAGCACGCCCCTCCGGCGATCATCCGCGCGATCGCAGCCGCGGCCACGATCGGCGGCCTGGTGATCCTGCTGGGCATCATGTCCAACAAGAACATCGCGGACAAGAACATCGGACTGCTCGGCCTGCCCTACGTGATCAAGAACGCGTTCGGCAACACCACCGGGAACGTGTTCCTCGCCGACACGGCGCTCGCGATCCTGGTGTGCTGCCTGGCGGTCCAGGCAGCCACGATCCGGATGCTGTTCTCGATGGCCCGCGACAACCGATTGCCGGCCGGGCGGGCGGTCGCCCGCGTTTCCGGTTCGCGCCGGGTGCCGATCGTCCCGGCGCTGGTGACGGGGATCCTGGCGCTGGTGCTGATGGGGATCAACGTCGGCAATCAGAACGCATTCCTTGTGATCACATCGATCGCGATCATCATGTTCTACCTCGCCTACCTCGGAGTGACGGTGCCGATGCTGATCCGCCGTTTTCGGGGTGACTGGCCCCGGCCGGACCATGGGCCGTTCTTCTCGCTCGGACGCTGGGGGCTTCCGGTGAACATCGCCGCCGTCGCCTACGGCGCGCTCGTGGCCGTCAACATCGCCTGGCCGCGCAACTCGGTTTACAACGCGCTCGGTACGCCCCACTGGTACTGGCAGTGGTCACCGGTCTTGTTCATCGGGCTGGTGGTGATCGTCGGCTCGATCTACTACTTCGGAGTCCAGGCCAAGAAGGGTCCGGAGGTGCTCGCCGAACACCGGGCCGACGTGCCCACGATCGCGGAGCCGACGCTGGGAGACGTGGCGCCGTGATCGACGCGGGCGAATTCGACTATGTGGTCGCCGGCGGCGGCACCGCCGGGTGCGTCGTCGCGGCCAGGCTATCCGAGGACCCCTCGGTCAGCGTGTGCCTGCTGGAGGCCGGATCGTCAGACGTCGACGATCCGGCGATCCTGCGCCTGGAGGACTGGATGTTCCTGCTCGACTCGGGCTACGACTGGGACTACCTTGTCGAGCCTCAGGAGAAGGGCAACAGTTTCCTCCGGCACGCCCGCGCCAAGGTGCTGGGCGGCTGCTCGTCGCATAACTCCTGCATCGCGTTCTGGACGCCGAAGGAGGACCTGGACGAGTGGCAGGCGATGGGTTGCGAGGGCTGGAGCTCGGCGGACTGCTGGCCGCTGATCAGGCGGCTGGAGACCAACGACGGTCCGGGAGACCACCACGGCCGCGAGGGCCCGGTGAACATCCGCACGGTGCCGCCAGACGATCCGTGCGGCGCCGCGCTGCTGGAGGCCGCCGCCCTGGCGGGGCTGCCGACCAGCCGCTTCAACGAGGGCCACACGGTCACCACCGGAGCGGGCTGGTTCCAGATCAACGCGTCGGCCGACAACACGCGGATGTCGTCTTCGCACGCGTACCTGCACCCGATCCTCGACAGCCGTCCCAACCTCGAGATCCGCACCCACTGCTGGGTCAAGCGGGTCGCGATCGAGGACGGGCGCGCGACCGCGGTCGAGTACCTGACCCCGGACCTGCTGACCCAGGCCTCGGTCAAGGCCCGCCGCGAGGTGATCCTCAGCTCCGGGGCGATCGACACCCCGAAGCTGCTGATGCTGTCGGGCGTCGGGCCCGGCGAGCACCTGCAGGAGTTCGGGATCGAGACGCTCGTCGACTCCCCCGGCGTCGGCTCCAACCTCGACGACCATGTCGAGGGCATCGTCCAGTGGGACGCCAAGAAGCCGATGATCCGCCACTCGACGCAGTTTTGGGAGATCGGCCTGTTCGCGACGTCCGAGGAGGGTCTGGACCGGCCCGACCTGATGATGCACTACGGCTCGGTGCCGTTCGACATGAACACGGCGCGGTGGGGCTACCCCACGACCGAGAACGGCTTCTGCCTGACCCCGAACGTGTGCCGGGGCCGTTCGCGAGGGACGGTACGGCTGCGCTCGCGCGACTATCGCGATCGCGCCCGCGTCGATCCGCGCTACTTCACCGACCCCGACGGGCACGACGAGCGCGTGATGGCGTTCGGCATGCGGCTGGCGCGCCAGATCGTCTCGCAGTCGCCGATGGCCGAGTGGGCCGGGGCGGAGCTCGCGCCCGGCCCCGACGCCCAGACCGACGACGACCTGATCGACTACATGCACAAGACGCACAACACCGTCTACCACCCGGCGTGCACGGCAAAGATGGGACCGGACTCCGACCCGATGGCGGTCGTGGACCCGCGGCTGCGGGTGCGCGGCGTCCGTGGCCTGCGGATCGCCGACGGCTCTATCCTTCCGTTCCTGCCGGCGATCAACCCGTGCATCAGCACGATGATGATCGGTGAGAAGTGCTCGGACATGCTCAAGGAGGACGCCCAGGAGGGCGTGGAGACAGTAGCCCCGCCGGCGACGGCTTGAGCGCGACGCAGACCGCGCCGCTCGAGGTCACCCGCTTCCTGCTGTCGTATCCGCCGTTCGACGCGCTCGACGTCGATCGGGTGCAGCGCGTCGCCGAGACGGTGCAGGTCGAGGTGCACCCGGCCGGCGACACGATCATCGTCCAGGGCGCCGAGCCGGTGCGCCACCTCCGAGTGGTGCGCAGCGGGGCGATCGAGATCATCCACGACGGCCAGCTGCTGGACCTCATCGGCAAGGGCGAGCTGCTCGGTCACGCCTCGATGCTGTCCGGACTGCCGGCGGGATTCGAGGCTCGCGCTGCGCAAGACAGCGTCTGCTACCGGATCGACGCCGAGGTCGCCCATGACCTGCTGGCCGACCCGGCCGGGATGCGCTACGTCGCGCGCTCGCTGCTCGAGCACGCCGGCGAGCTCGCGCTCGCCGACCGCGAGCCGCCGCGCGATCCCGCCCTCCAGCCGGTGGTGGCGCTGATGCGCTCGGGGTGGATCGCGTGCGAGCCCGACACGCCGATCCGCGAGGTCGCCGAGAGCATGACCACTGAGCGGGCGACGTGCGCGGTCGTGCGGGTCGGCGACGGCTCGCTCGGGATCCTGACCGACCGCGACCTGCGCAGCCGCGTGGTCGCGTCGGGTCTGGCCGGCGACGCCCCGGTATCGGCCGCGATGTCGGCGCCCGCCTACACGTGCGCGCCGGACCGGCTCGGCGGCGACGTGCTGCTCGAGATGCTCGACCGCGGCTTTCGCCACCTGCCGGTGGTGACCGGCACGGGCAAGGTGCTCGGGGTCGTCGAGGATCTCGACCTGGTCGCGGCGCACACGCGCTCGTCGTTCTTCTTGCGCGAGCGGATCGCCACCGCCCAGACCGCCGACGAGCTCGTCAGCGCGTCCCGCGAGCTGCGCCCGATGGTGATCGCGATGCACGACGCGCGCGTCGCGGCGACCAACGTGACCGCCGTCTACTCGGTCGTCGTCGACGCGCTCACGCGCCGGCTGCTCGAGCTGGCCGTGGGGCGGCTCGGAGCTCCGGCCGCGTCGTTCGCCTGGCTGGCACTGGGAAGCCAGGCGCGACGCGAGATGCTGCCGAGCTCGGACGTCGACAGCGCGCTCGTGTGGTTCGGCGCGGTCGACGAGCGGGCGGTCCGCCCGGACCTGCAGGCGCTCGCCTCCGACGTGGTGGGCAGCCTGGAGCGCTGCGGCCTGAGCCCGGACCCGCACGGGGCGACCGCGTCGAACCCGACGTTCGTACGCTCGCTGGACTCCTGGCAGCGCGCGGCCCGCAGCTGGATCGCCGACCCCACCCAGGAGAAGGCGCTGGTGCTGGCGTCGGTGCTCGTCGACAGCCGCCCGGTGTGGGGCGTCCACACCGGCACGCCCGTGGCCGACACGTTCCGGCCCGGCGAGCTCAACCCGGTGCTGCTGCGGCTGCTCGCCCGGTTCGCGCTGTCGCATCGCCCGCCGACCGGCTTCCTGCGCGGCCTGGTCGTCGAGCACAGCGGCGAGCACCGCGGACGGCTCGACCTCAAGCACGGCGGCGCGCTGCCGATCGTCGACCTGGCCCGCTGGGCCGGAATGGCGGCGGGCGTCACCACCGCCTCGACGATCGAGCGGCTGCGGTCCGCGGCCACGGTCGGCACGCTGCCCGCCGACGACGCGCACACGCTCGAGGACGCGTTCGAGCTGATCGCAGCGCTGCGGCTCGAACACCAGGTCAAGCAGCTGCGAGCCGGTCACACGCCCGACGACTACGTCGACCCCGCCGGGCTCTCCGCGCTCACCCGCAGCCACCTGAAGGAGGCGTTCCGTGCGGTCGCCTCGATCCAGCGCCGCGTCGCGGCCGACCCGAGCGTGGCGGTCGGGTGAGCCAGGCGTGAGGGGCGACTGGAAGGACTGGCGGCCGGCGATCTGGCTGGCGATGCTCGGCGTCGCCGTGGCGCTGCTGGTCAACCCCTGGTACATCGCGGCGATCCCGTTCGGCGCCGCGATCGGAGCGGCGATCCGGATCCAGCAGCGCCGGCGCGGTGCGGCCGCGGCCGACGCGCGGGTCGCGCCCGTCGAAACCACCCAAGCCCGGCGCGAGCGGCAAACGCAAACGCCGGGGTGGCGGGCGCTAGAAAAATAAAATTTAAAAATTATTAAAATAATTTTTAAATATAAATTATAATTAATTATATATATATATAAATTTATATATTATATTTAAAATATTTATTTATAATAATTTATAAAATATATAAAATTAAAAATAAAAATAATTATATTTTATTTAAAAATTTAATATAAAATAAATTAATAAATATAAATTTAAAATATTTTTAATTAATACTCGTTCGACGTCCCGTATCGCAACCTCACCACCCTGGAAATTGGCGGAAGCACCACGAACGGCAGATTCATCGGGGGCGGCTTTGGGATCGAGGGCGCAGCCGAGGGAATGCTGATGGCCGGAGCGCTGAACGCCTTGACCACCCGGCACCGCACGGCAGTCGCGCTGCGAACCAAAGACGGGGTGGAAATCGTGCTCTTGACCAAACGCGAAGCGCCGCGGGAGCTTCAGCGGCGGCTCGCTGCGATTCGGAGAGTGCTGCAAGTGATGCAGGGCGAGATAGACGACTGACGGTGCCCCGCGACTACGGAACGGCCGTACCAGAACCCCAATCAAGGCAACGAAAGGACGGACGAATGTCTGAGAACAAGGCGCCTGGGGACAGGCGCGCGAACGACCGCCTGCTCCACGAGCTCGACCGCATCGGCGAGTACGGCCACGCCCGCGCCGTGGAGGAGTTCGGCAGCGGCGCGGCGCCGCCAGCTTGTGAGTGTCTCGCCGGCGACCGCGTCGCCGTGGCGCGCGAGTCGGTGGTACAGGATGGCTATGACCGGGGGATGTTGCTGTGAGGCGGCTGGCGGTCCTGTTCGCCACGGGGATGGTCGCGGTGGGGACATTGGCGCTCGCGCCGGGTGCCGGTGCTCGGGCTCGGGGCGCCACCCAGGAGCGTCGCTGCCCGCCGGTCGCGTTGAACTACGGGCACGGGGCGGTGCTGCACGCCCGCGACGTGCTGGTCGCGGCCGCGCCGCGCTTCACCACGACCCGAACGCGACCGGCGCTGTCGTGCCGCCGGGCCGACGCGGTGATGTGGCTGTGCGCGGGGATCAGCCCGCGCTGCGCGGTCGGCGGCGGGCGGTGGTGGCGCTGCCGGACGCCGTTCAGCGGGGAGGGTGACGTCGGCGTGTACTACGCCTGCTGGCGCACCGTCGGCCAGACGCAGAACGCGGTCTACTGGATGACGGTCGAATGACCGGCGCGTACGTGGGTCTCGGGGTGCTGTTCGTGCTGATCGCCGTGTGCCTGGTGTGGATCCAGCATTCAGGCGGGCCGGTCTCGCCGGATGGAGGAGAGGATGGATAGAGGAGGAGAGCGACCGTGGACACGGGAGGGGTGGCAGAGAGGGTGCCGCTCGACAATCAGAGAGGGATGGACAAGCAGTGGGGGACACATTGACAAGGCTCTCCGCTTCGCCGGGGGATTCATCCTGACGGCCGTCGCCGTGACGGCCGTCGCCCGCTACTGGTGGGTGATCCTGGCGGTGGTGGTGATCGCGATCGTCGCGTTCGTCGCCTCGCTGCACCTGTGCGTGTGGCAGGGCCGCCGGATGCAACGGACGGTGGCCGGGCGCGCGGAACTGGACATGAACCGCGAAACGTTCCGGCAGCGACGGATCGCTCACGCCCAACGCCACGTTCCGCAGCTCGACCTGAGGACCACCGCTCCGACGGTGGCGCGTAGGGACATCGCCGGGCATGACCGGCTGTGCGTCTGGACGCCCTGTTGCGTCAAGCGGCTCAACGTGCAGCCTGGAAGGGCAAGCTGTGGGTGTCGGCGCTCTTCGGCGTAGACGTCGCGGTTCATGTGCCGCTCGTCGGCTCATAGAGGTATGGGCAGCGGCCGTCCTCCTCGTGCTTGCAGCGGTCCCACAACGGCGCTTCGCACCAATACGCATCACACCGAAGATTGCGACCCGGATAATGCGGGTGACGCATGACGTCGGCCACCATGTCGTTTGTGTCGAGCCGAAGAGCGTTCACCAGGAGCATGAGGAACTCAGGATCCTCGACCTCGTGCCACCCGCCCGACAACGACTCGGACGGGTCAACTTGCGCCAGCTGCTCCGCAAGGCGCTCCCATAGCTCTTGCTCAGTCATAGTCGAAATCTCCTCTCAAGAACTCGGCGAACGGAACCCATCCTGTAACCCTTCTGCGCCACGCCCCGCCCGACATCGGCTCTGTCCAATTCCCGGACCGGTCAAGCTCGCCGACAGGACGCCACTCGTCCGCGACTCCACTTGTCCGCGGCGGACGCGCCAGGTCCTCATACACGGAGCGGCTGGCCCGTGCGCTCGCATGCCGATGACGGCTCTCGCCGGCGTCTTCCCACCAGTCACGTCGCGTCCCTCTGCTCATATCATCACGCTCCGCCAAACATCGATTCACCGCCGCGGAAGCGCTGTGCGTAGACGCTTTCGCGCGGCTTGGGTGTCGCGTCCGCGATGCTGATCGCCATCGCCAACGCAATCAGACTGTCGATCCGGTCGCGGCTCGGTGTCTTCCTGATTCGGATCCCCATCTCCGTCTCCGCGACCACTGCCGCGAGCGCATGCGACCGCGCGATCGGGTCGCCGCCATGTCTGAGACGTCCTCCGACGATCACCTCGTAAAGCAAGCGCGTTGCGGGGACCATCTTCGTGGGGTTCTGCGGGAACTCGATCATCGGAGCGCCCGCCTCCTCGAGCCTCTGCGCGCTGCCGATGAACAAATGCTTGTCGTACGCGACCCAGGCGACATCGAATCGTTCGCACAACGCGATGATGTGCTCCTCGACGTCCTCCAACCACACCTCGCGGTCACGCGTCGGCGTCCAAACCTGGAAACCAGCGTGGTAGATCCCATTCTCGTCCTTGCGGACGGTCACGACTGCGGTCGAGTCCCGGCGGATACCGGCGTCAACCGCGACCACCACCCGTGAGCCCGGAGGAATGTCTACCTCGCCGCCGCACGCGTCCCACACATCGGCGCTGATGAACGCGTCGATCCCAGCGAGATGCTGGTTGCAGTGGAGTCGCCGGAACGGGTTCTCGTGCAGCACCCGACGATGCTCGGCCAGCATCTCTCGGTGATCGCGCTCCGCGGGTTCGCTGCCTTCACGACCGCCATATCGTTGATGTCTTCGCCCTCCGGGACGCTCCACTCCAGCCACAGCGAGTCGCGGGTCTCCGAACGCAGGATCGCGCCCTCGCGCGTTACCTCGCCCTCCTCGAGCTTGATATCGGCCGGATCCGAGTTGAGCAACAGCTCATAACGCACCCCGCCGAGTGCGAGCACTGTGGAGAACGTCACTCCTGCTCGTTCGGAGCGCCAAAGTCCGTGCGCGGCGAGAGGACGATCGCGCTCGACGGCGACACGGTGGACGCGCTCGCCCGCCATCGCGATGTCCAGATGCTTGAGCGCAACATGGCCGGTCCCGCCTACAGGGATCACGACCTTGTGTTCGCGGACGAGCTCGGAGCGCCGATCCGGCCGCAGCGGCTGAGCGAACACTTCCTCCGACACCGGAGGGCGGCGCAGATCCCCGTGGGCTCAATCCACGTTCTCCGACACACCGCGGCGACGATCATGCTGACCAGCGGCATACCGCTACACGTGGTTGCGGCGCGCCTCGGAGATGACCCGAAAACGCTTCTGGGCACGTACTCGCACCTCCTGCCGCGCAGCGACGAAGAGGCTGCCGATAGCATGGCGGCCGCGCTCGCGGGTGGATCTCGTTGACAGTCCGTTGACAACCGCGAGCCGCACGGTCGGGAACCCCAGCGTGCACGGGACCTCCCGGCACCATGGCTGATAGCCGACTGATATATATGGGCGATGTCGGCGATTCTCCCGGGCATCGTCGAGGAGGCAGAGCGCCTGCTCGACGCCGCGAGCGGTAACGGCACCACGCTCGCGCTGCTCGGCGGCGTCGCCGTCCGTCTCAAGGCCTCAGACGTCCCCCCTCGCTCGATCGCGAGTACAAGGACATCGACTTCGCGGCGCCCAAGGGCGCCAGCTCGGGGGTCGCCAAGCTGCTCAGCGGCCAGGGCTATGAGCCGGCGGTCGCCTTCAACGCGATGAACGGACGCGACCGGCTGCTGTTCTACGACCAGCAGCACGGGCGCCAGGTCGACGTGTTCATCGGCTCGTTCCGGATGTGCCACGAGATCCCGTTCGGCAACCGCCTGGCGCCCGGCGAGCAGACCGTCCCGCTCGCCGAGCTGGTGCTGACCAAGCTCCAGATCGTCGAGCTCAACGAGAAGGACGTGCGCGACACCGTGCTGCTGTTCTACGGCCACGAGGTCGCCGATCGTGACGGCGACTCGATCAACGGTGCCCGGATCGCCGAGCTGTGCGGCAGCGACTGGGGGCTGTGGCGGACGATCACCGCCAACCTCGAGCGCTGCCGCGAGCTCGCGGGCGACTACGACCTCCCCGCGGACGGCGCTCAGCGGATCACGAGCCGCATCGACCAGCTGCTGGCGGAGATCGAGGCCCGGCCCAAGAGCCGCGGCTGGCGGCTGCGCGCCCGGGTCGGCGAGCGTAAGCGCTGGTACGAGCTCCCCGAGGAAGTCGACCGCTGAGCCCGCTTCAGCGGGTATAAAAGCGCGCAGTTTGGAGGGTTGCGGCCTCGTCGTGGGCCACCGGTAACCGCTCGTTCACAGGTTGGCCGTCTCGCGTCCGGCGCGGACCCCATGATTCACGTGTGAGCTGGCGATCGACCAGAGCGGGGTGGGACGCCGAGCACTCCAACCGCCAGGTCGCCGTGGTCGACCTCGGCTCGAACTCGTGGCGTCTGGTGGTGTTCACATACGGGGGGGTGGGGTCCAAATCCTGGTGGAAGCGCACCGACGAGCTGTATGAGACCGTGAGGATCGGCGCCGGCCTCGGGGCCACCGGTCGGCTGTCGGACGAGGCGATGGACCGCGGGCTGGAGACGCTCGGGGTGTTCGGGCGCTTCTGCGCCGCCAACCACATCGGCGCCGAGGACGTGTACACGGTCGCCACCAGCGCGATCCGCGACGCCGACAACGGACGCGAGTTCGTCCGCGCCGCCCAGGAGGCGACCGGCCTCACGATCGAGGTGCTGCCCTCCGAGGACGAGGCCCGGCTCGGCTACGTGGCCGCCGTCAACACGTCGACGATGACCGACGGCGCGGTGCTCGAGATCGGCGGCGGCAGCATGCAGCTGATCCGGGTGGCCGACCGCCGGGCACACGAGCTGAGCTCGTTCCGGCTGGGCGCGGTCAGGCTCACCGAGCAATTCCTCCCTGGGTCCGGGCCAGCCAAGCGCAAGGAGCTGCAACGAGTCCGCGCGCACGTGCGCGCGACTCTGAAAGACGCCCCCTGGCTGCCGCAGTCGGGCGACAGGTTGGTGGGGATCGGCGGCGCCGTCCGCAACCTCGCCGCCGCCTCACAGCCGATGATCGACCACCTCGACATCGGCGTCCAGGGCGTCCTGATCACCCGCAGGCGTCTCGGCGAACTGGTCACGACGCTCGCCTCGATGCCGGTCGCCGAGCGCGGCCAGGTGCCGGGGATCAAGCCCGGTCGCGGGGACATCATCCTCGCGTCCGCGCTGGCGATCGAGACCGTGCTCGAGGTCGGCGGCTTTCACGGCATCGAGGTCACCGAGGCCAGCCTCCGCGACGGCGTGTTCCTCGAGCGGGTGCTGCTCGCCGGCGAGGATCCGCTGCTGCCCGACGTGCGCGAAGCCGCGGTGCGCAACCTGGCGATCCAGTACGAGTCGGACATGGCCCACGTCGAGCACGTCGCCCGGCTGGCACTGCAGATGTTCGACTCGCTCGCCGACGGCGGCATGTTCGAGCCCAGGCCGGGAGAGCGCGAGCTGCTGTGGGCGGCGTCGATGCTCCACGACGTGGGGATGACGATCTCCTACGACGACCACCACAAGCACTCCTACTACCTGATCGTCAGCGCCGAGCTGCCCGGCTTCGATCCGCGCGAACGGGCGCTGATCGCGCAGATCGCGCGTTACCACCGTAAGGGCACGCCGAAGCTCGGCGAGATGGCGCCGCTCGCCCAGGACGGCGACGAGCAGTTGCTCGACCGCTGCGCGGTGATCCTGCGCCTCGCCGAGCACCTCGAGCGGGGGCGCGACCAGTCGGTCAACCAGGCGTCGCTACGCGGCAACGGCGGCGGCTTCGACCTGCACCTGGAGGCGTCCGGCGACCTCACGCTGCCGCGCTGGAGCGTCGAGCGCTACGGCGACGGTGATGCTTTCCGTCGGGTGTTCGGACGTCGGCTGGTGATCGGATAACGAAAACGTCACAACGCCGGGTGGGAGGCGTCATAGGTTCCGCGCGATGAGTCCATCGAGATCGCCCCTGCCGGTCACGGCGCGTAGAGTTAGGCCATGCTGTGGTTGCTCAGACATGCTGAAGCGGTCGACGGCGGGGCCGACGATGGGCGCCCGCTGACCGAGCGGGGAGCACGCCAGGCCGATGCGGCCGGTATTGCGCTGGCGCGGTTGGGCACGCACATCGACGTGTGCCTGACCAGCCCCAAGCTGCGCGCAGTGCAGACCGCCCAGCGCGCCTGTGAGCCGCTCGGCGTCGAGCTCATCGCCGAGCCGAGGTTGGCCGGCGAGCCGTTCGACGTCCACGAGCTGACGGCCGGCTTCGACGACGTGCTGCTGGTCGGCCACGACCCGTCCTTCTCGCTGCTGCTCCACGACCTCACCGGCGCCCAGGCGCGAATGCGCAAGGGTGGCCTGGCGGGGATCAACAAGGGCGAGCTGATCTCGCTCCTGCGCCCCTCCGAGCTGGCGGCGATCGCTTTCGCGGAGGTGCCGACTGCATGACCGAGAACTCCCCGTCCGAGACCGTCGAGGCGCAGGCCGCCGGCGCGGTCGCGACGACTGCCCCGGCGCCCGCGCCCACTGACGGCCAGCTCGCCGGGCCGGTCGAGGAGCTGTCGGACCCCGCTCTGTACCTCAACCGCGAACTCTCGTGGCTGCAGTTCAACGATCGCGTGCTGCAGCTGGCCCAGGACGAGTCGCTGCCCCTGATCGAGCGCTGCAAGTTCCTGGCGATCTTCACCACCAACCTCGACGAGTTCTTCATGGTCCGCGTCGCTGGCGTCCACGACCAGGTCGACGCCCGGATCGACTCGCGCGGACCCGACGGCCTGTCACCGACCCAGATGCTCGAGGAGATCCACGAGACCGTGCGCGAGCAGGATCGTCGCCAGGCCCGCGAGTTCTCCGAGCGCGTGCGCCCGGAGCTGGCCGAGCACGGCATCAGGATCCTCGGGATCGACGAGGCCGAGGATCCCGACCGGGTGACCGCGCGCCTGTTCCGCGAGGAGATCTTCCCGGTGCTGACGCCGCTGGCGATCGGCCCCGGCAGGCCGTTCCCGTACATCTCGAACCTGTCGCTGAGCCTGATCGTTCGCCTCCACGACCCCGAGCTCGACACCGAGGTGTTCGCGCGCGTGAAGGTGCCCAAGGAGGTCCTCCCTCGCTTCTTCGAGATCTCCAAGGACACGTTCGTGCCGCTCGAGGACATCATCGCCGACAACCTCGACGCGCTGTTTCCGGGGATGGACATCGTCACCTGGGATCTGTTCCGGGTCACCCGCGACGCCGACTTCGAGGTATCCGACGAGGCCGACGACCTGTTGCAGGCGGTCGAGGCGGAGCTGCGCCGCCGTCGCTTCGGCGAGGTCGTCCGGCTCGAGGTCGGTGCCTCGATGGACCCAACGCTCCGCTCGCACCTGATCGAGTGGCTCACCGTCACCGAAGAGCAGGTGTACGACGTCGAGGGCCTGCTCGACATGAGCGACCTGTGGCAGATCGCCGGGATCGACGGGCACACGGACCTCCGGCAGCTGCCGTGGACGCCGCTCACCCATCCCGCGTTCACCCCGGGCCCCGGCGGAGAGGACAAGCCGGACGTGCTGGCGGCGATGCGCGCCGGTGACGTGCTCGTCCACTATCCGTACCACTCGTTCGCCACCAGCGTGGAGCGGTTCGTCCAGCAGGCCGTCGACGACCCCGACGTGCTCGCGATCAAGATGACCGTGTACCGGACCTCCGACGACTCGGCGCTGGTCCCGTCGCTGATCGAGGCCGCCGAGAAGGGCAAGCAGGCGGTCTGCATGGTGGAGCTCAAGGCCCGCTTCGACGAGCGCCCGAACATCCGCTGGTCGCGCGCCCTGGAAGAGGTCGGGGCACACGTCGTCCACGGCATCCCCGGCCTCAAGACACACGCCAAGGCGATCCTCGTGGTCCGCCGCGAGCGCCGCGGAGTGCGCCATTACGTGATGATCGGGACGGGCAACTTCCACGCCAAGAACGCCCGGCTGTACGAGGACTTCGGCCTGTTCACGACCGACCGCGAGCTCGGGCAGGAAGTCGCCAACCTGTTCAACACGCTGACCGGCTACTCGCACCCCGAGCGCCAGCGCAAGGTGCTGGTCGCGCCCGGCTCGATGCGCGGCCCGCTGATCGAGGAGATCGAGCGCACCGTCACCGCCCACCGCGAGGGCAAGCCGGCGCGGATCGTGATGAAGATGAACTCGCTGGTCGACCGGCGCTGTATCGAGGCTCTGTACCGCGCCTCGCAGGCCGGCGTCCCGATCGACCTCAACGTGCGCGGGATCTGCTGCCTGCTCCCCGGCGTCAAGGGCGTGAGCGAGACGATCAGCGTGGTCTCGGTGGTGGGCCGGTTCCTCGAGCACTCCCGGATCTACACCTTCCACTACGGCGACGAGAGCAGCTACTACATCGGCTCGGCCGACCTGATGCCGCGCAACCTCGATACGCGCGTCGAGCTGCTCACGCCGGTGGACGGCCCCGAGCTGCGGGCCGACCTCGACGACACGCTCGAGCGTTGCCTGGCCGACGACACGTTCGCGTGGACGCTCGGCCCCGACGGCCAGTGGACAAGGCGCCAGGGCGGGACGCGCTCGGTGCATCGTGAGCTCATGGAGAGAGCCTTCGCCCAAGCGGCCACGGTGCCGAGCTAGCACCGGCCGGGTCAGGGGCAAGGGGGGAATGCACAGCGACGCTCTGCTGGTGCTCGTGGTCGCGGGAGCGCTGGTGTTCGACTTCACCAACGGCTTCCACGACACCGCCAGCGTCGTGGCGTCGTCGATCTCCACCAAGGCGATGTCGCCGCGCACCGCGGTGCTGGTCGCGGCGGTGCTGAACTTCGCCGGCGCATTCATCTCGCTGAAGGTGGCGGCGACGGTCGCCACCGGGATCATCGAGCCGGCACAGATCACCGAAACGATCGCGTTCGCGGGGCTCGTGGGCGCGATCGTCGTGGAACCTGGTGACGTGGTCGTTCGGGCTCCCGTCGAGCTCCTCGCACGCGCTGATCGGCGGCGTCGTCGGGGCGATGCTGGCCGCGGTCGGCGGCGCCGGCGTCCAGAGCCTGGCGGTGATCACCAAGGTGGTGATCCCGGCCCTGGTCGCGCCCGTGGCGGCGTTCGTGCTGGCAGGCGTGGCGATCGTGGCGATCTACCGGCTGGTGGGTCGCCGCCGGCCCGGGCCGGTCACCCGCGGGTTTCGCTCGGGGCAGATCGTGTCCGGGTCGCTGCTCGCGCTGTCCCACGGGACCAACGACGCCCAGAAGACGATGGGCGTGATCAGCCTGGCGCTGGTCGCCCACGGCAGCATCAGCTCCGACCACTTCCAGGTCCCGGCGTGGGTGGTGGTCGTCTCCGCGACGGCGATCGCCCTGGGCACGTACGCCGGCGGCTGGCGGATCATCCGCACGGTCGGCTCGCGGATCATCCGCATGGACCCGGCGCAGGGCTTCGCGTGTCAGGGCGCGGGCGCCGCGGTCGTGCTCGTTTCCTCGCACTTCGGCTACCCGCTGTCCTCGACGCAAGTGATCTCGGGCGGCGTCGTCGGCGCCGGCGCCGCGACCCGGCTGTCGGCCGTCCGCTGGGGCGTCGCGGGCAACATCGTGATCGCCTGGGCGCTGACGCTGCCGGCGGCGGCGGCGCTCGGCGCGGGTGCCTACTGGCTGCAGCGGGCGCTCGGCGCCGGGCTGATGGGCCCGTTGCTGATCAGCTTCGTGTCGGTGTTCCTACTCGTCCGGGCGCTGGCCAATCACCGCAGCAGAATTGCTCAGGCCGCCAGGGCGTGAAACGCGCCTGGCGGCCTGAAGCACCGGAGGTGTATGTGGGAGGCTCAGCCTCCGCTGGAGGAAGCGGACTGCGGCCGCGACCCGAGCTTCAGCTGGAGGTTGTGGCTCTGACCTGAGCGCTTCACGGTGATCGTGATCGTCTGCCCGGGGGCGTAGTTGTCGACGCTGTCGATGAAGCCCTGCGTGCTGTTGACGTTCTTGCCGTTGACCGCGGTGATCACGTCGTTGGCCTGCAGGCCGGCCGACTGGCCCGGGGAGTTGGGCTGGACGGAGGTGATCTGCGCGCCGTTCATCGAGTTGCCGTTCAGCTCGACGCCGACGTAGGAGTGCTTCACCGGGTTGCCGGAGATGATGTCGTTGGCGATCCGGGCGACCGTGTTGGACGGGATCGCGAACCCGACGCCGGCGTTGGAGCCGGAGTTGGTCTGGATCTGGTCGTTGAGGCCGAGCACGTGGCCGGCGGCGTCGAGCAGCGGGCCGCCCGAGTTGCCGGGGTTGATCGCCGCGTCGGTCTGGATCGCGCCGGTGATCGTGAAGTTGTTCGGCGCGGTGATGCTGCGGCCGACCGCGCTCACGATGCCCGAGGTGGTCGTCTCAGGAAGGCTGAACGGGCTGCCGATCGCGACCACCGGGTCACCGACCTGGGCCTGCGAGGAGTCGGAGAACTGGATCGGGTGCAGCTGCGAGGCCGGCACGTCGACGTGGATCACGGCGACGTCGGTCGACGGGTCGGTGCCGACGACCTTGGCGCTGGCTGTCTGGCCGTTCTGGAAGTGGACCTTCACCGAGGTCGCGCCGGAGACGACGTGCTCGTCGGTGAGGATGTTGCCCTTCGTGTCGTACACGACGCCGGCGCCCTCGCCGGTGGCCTGCTGCTGCTGGCCGCCGCTGCCGCCGAACCCAAACCCGCCGCTCTGCTGCTGCTCGGTGACGGTGATGTCGACGACGCCGGGGCTGGCGGCGCGGTAGATCTGATTGATCGTGAGCCCCTTGGTGGCGCTCAGCGAGGTCGGGACCGTCGAGTTCTGGCTCTGCGGCTGCGCGACGGTCGTGGTGACGGTGTGGGTACCGGAGCTGCCACTGGCCACAACCAGGGCGATGGCCCCACCAGCAATGGCTCCTCCGATGATTGGAACCAGACGGCCTATGCGACTCATGTTTCGGCTACTCCTAATGGACGTAAATCTCGTTTTCCGGTGCGTCCCACTACAGCAGGCATCCTTGAGAAACCAGTGAGAGCTCGATGAGAGCGGCGTAAGTTTTCGGCAGGACGCCCGGGGCTCAGGCCGTCGGGCCGGCGGGCGGCGGCGCCGTCGGGTACGTCGCGGGACCGCCCTTGGCGCCTGGGCGGCGGGCCCGTCGGCGCGAAGCGGCCGCCGAACCGGTGATACCCGAAGCCAGGGTGGCCCATGCGCGGAAGCTTGCCCTTGGCCGGCGGGGTGGCGTTGATCAGGTCCTTGATCCCGGCGGACACGCGGCTGAGGATCTTCTGCTCCTGGGCCGCCGTGATCCGCTTGTTGGCGACCGCCTTGTCGAGGCGGGTCTTGACCGCCGCGGTCAGCGCCTGCTCGAGGCCGGACGTCGACTTGTGCTGGGCCTTGGCGATGTCGGCGAGCGACTTGCCGGACTGAAGCTGCGTGCGCAGCTGGGCGTCGGTCAGGCCCAGGTACTTGGCGGCGGCGTCGATCCCGGCGTGGATGATCCGGTGTCCGCCGAAGTGCGGGCGCCCGAAGTGTGCGGCTCCGGGGCCGGGGCCCGGGCCGAGCGGAAGCGGGGCCGGTGCGCCCGCCTTCTGGATCCGCTGCTTGAGCGCGTTGGCCTGAGCCTGGGTGATCCGGCCCTCCTTGACGGCGGCGGAGAGCTCGTCGAGAGCCGCACCCTTCAGCGCCGAGTCGAGCTGGGCAGGCGTGACGTGCAGCCGCTTGGCGACGTCTGAGAGAAACGCCTGCCGCGAGCCTCCGGCGGGGTCCTTGGTGGAGGCGTATGCGCCACCGGCGAACGCGGCGGCGGCGGCAGCGACCGTTGCGATCGCGAGCTTGCGCTTGAACCCTGAGTGAATCGTGGACTCTCCTGCAGTTGGCCGGGCGCCCCGAATGCGGGCAGGCGCCCGTGATCGAGCATGCTTCCAGCGGAGCGTGAGAGAACCATAAGAAGTTCTTCGACTTCAGGCGGCGCGGCGCGCGGCCAGGATGCTGTGCAGCCGGGCGGCCTCGCGCGCCCGGCGGTCCTGCATCCGCTGCCAGGTCAGCCGGACGGTCGCGAAACCCGCCTGGAGCGTGGCGGCGTCCCGCTCGCGGTCGTCCTCGAAGGCCTCTCGGGTGCCGTGGAACTCGTAGCCGTCGAGCTCGACGATCACCTTCTCCTCCGGGAACAGGACGTCGACCTCGTAGCCGGCGACGCGGGCGTTGATCAGCGCGGGCGGCAGTCCGTAGCGCTCGGTCAGGTCCTGGAAGGCGTCCTCGAGCTCGGAGCGGGTCGGGCCGCGGTGCGGGTCGACGAGCGCTCTCAGGCGCGGGGCGCCGTGGTGTCTGGGACATCGGTCGATGAGGTCCTGGAGGTCGGTGGCGCGCAGGTGCCGGGCGATCCGCAGGTCGTTGACGGCGCGAGTGAGCGCCCGGTCGGTGAGACGCGGCGCGATGTCCAGGACCGTCCGGGCCGGGCTGGTCACGCGGATGCCGTCGTGGCGGCGGATGTCTCGTCGATGCAGCTTGGTCCGGTGGATCCGGATTCCGGTGCGTCGACGGGCGGACGGGACCGTGACCTCGAACGGGGTCCGCCAGCGCTTGTCCACGCCCCACAGCGACGCGGCGGTCCCGTGGCTGAGGACCGCGCCGGGGCCGCACGCCAGGACCGCGGCGTAGGCGCGGTCGGGGCTCGAGACGGGCGCGTGGCCGACGGCGTAGACGCCCGCATAGACGACGATCAGGGTGCCTTTGGCGACGCGGTACTTGATCGCCCCAGGTCCGAACCCCAGGTCCAGGAGCTGCTGGCGGGTGACGTAGCCGCGCTGGCGCCGCGCCAATGAGGCCAGCCGCCTCTCATCCACGGTCGGCTCCGTGATGAAAAAGGTCGCAATACCAGACCATATTCATCACAGATCCTCGTCGGCGCCCGGAATCGCCCCCTTAGGACTCTGGAGGTCTACGAAGTAGTCGAGGGCCGCGGGGTTCGCGAGCGACTCGCGGCTGGCGGCCTGGTCGACGGGCGTGCCCATCAGGATCCGCTTCACGGGCACCTCGAGCACCTTGCCCGACAGCGTCCGGGGCACCTCGGCGATCTGGCGGACCTCGTCGGGCACGTGGCGCGGCGAGCAGTCCTCGCGCACCCGGCGCCGGATCTCGGCGATCAGCGAGTCGTCGAGCGACTCGCCCTCCCGCAAGACCACGAACAGCGGCATCCACCCGTCCGTCCCCTCCCGGGGCACGTCGATCACCAGCGCGTCGACGACGTCGTCGAGCGACAGCACCGCGCTGTAGATCTCGGCCGTCCCCATCCGCACGCCGCCGCGGTTGATCGTCGAGTCAGAGCGTCCGTAGATCACGGCCGTCCCGCGCGGGGTGATCTTGATCCAGTCCCCGTGGCGCCACACGCCCGGGTAGAAGTCGAAGTAGCTCTCGCGCAGCCGCGATCCGTCCTCGTCGCCCCACAGGAAGATCGGCATCGAGGGCATCGGCTGGGTGATCACCAGCTCCCCCACCTCGTCGACCAGCGGCTTGCCGTCGGGGTCCCACGAGTCGACCGCGGCGCCGAGCGACCGCGCCTGCAGCTCGCCCATGTACACCGGCAGCGTCGGCACGCCGCCCACGAACGCCGTGCACATGTCGGTGCCGCCCGAGGTCGAGAACAGCCACGTCTCGGAGCCGAGGCTGGTCGTAGATCCACCTGAAGCCGTCCTCCGACAGCGGCGAGCCCGTCGAGCCGACCGCCCGCAGCGAGCTCAGGTCGCGGCCGTCCCGCGGCTCGACGCCGGCCTTCATGCACGACGAGATGAACGCAGCGCTGGTCCCGAACGTGGTCATCTCGGTGTCGGCCGCCAGCTGCCACAGGGTGCCCAGGTCCGGGTAGCCCGGGTTGCCGTCGTAGAGCACGATCGACGCGTCGGTCAACAGCATCCCGACCACGAAGTTCCACATCATCCAGCCGGTCGTCGAGAACCAGAACACGCGGTCGCCGGCCTGGGCGTCGACGTGGAGGTTGGACACCTTCACCTGCTCGAGCAGGATCCCGCCCTGGCTGTGGACGATCGGCTTGGGCAGCCCGGTCGTGCCCGAGCTGTAGAGCACCCAGATCGGGTGCCCGAACGGCACCTGGGTGAACTCGAGCTCGGAGCCGGACCCGAGGAACCCATCCGCCCAGCCCGAGCCCGACAGATAGCCGAACGACACCACGCGCTCGAGCGACGGGATCGACCCGGCGATCTCCTCGACGACCTTGCTGCGGTCGAAGTCGCGGCCCCCGTAGCGGTAGCCGTCGATCGCCAGCAGCACCTTCGGCTCGATCTGGGCAAAGCGGTCGATCACGCTCCGGGCGCCGAACTCGGGCGCCGCCGAGGTCCAGATCGCCCCGAGCGACGCGCAGGCGAGCACCGCGGCCACGGTCTCGGGGATGTTCGGCATGTACGCCGCCACGCGGTCGCCCTCGGAGACGCCCAGTGCGCGCAGCCCCGCCGCAATCGCCGCCGTCTGCGCGCGCAGCTCGCCCCATGTCCACGACGACAGCGGCCGCAGCTCGGAGGCGTGCTGGATCGCCAGCCCGTCGTCGGGCTTGTCTGCGAACACGTGCTCGGAGTAGTTGACCAGCGCACCCGGGAACCACTCCGCGCCGGGCATCGAGCGGCTGCCGAGCACGCCCGGCGGCGAGCCTCCGAGCCGCAGATCGAAGTACTCGACGATCGAGGACCAGAACGCGTCGATGTTCTCCACCGACCAGCGCCACAGGTCCTCGTAGCGCTCGAACCGCAGTCCGTGCGTCTCCTCCACCCAGCGCCTGATAGCGCGTCAGCGTCGCGCGCTGCACCCGCTCGGGCGACGGCGTCCAGAGAACCTCGGGGTCTGTCATCGCCGAGAGTATTTCGTAGTAGCCTCGCCCGGCGAATGCTCGGCATGTCGTCCACCAAGCAGCAGACCGCGCCCGCCGGCCAGCGCCGACGCGCTCGCCGACATCACGCTCCCCGACCAGGACGGCCACGAGACCCGGCTCGGCGACCTGTGGCGCGACCGCCCGGCGGTGCTGGTCTGGCTACGCCATTACGGCTGAATTTATTGCAAGGCCCACGCGGTGCAGTTGCATCGCGCCCGCGAGCAGTTCGAAGCGGCGGGCGTCAACCTGGTGCTGATCGGCCAGCTGACCCCGCGCCACGCGGCGCACTTTCGCCGCCGCCAGGGGATCGAGCTGACCGTGCTCGCCGACGAGCGCCGCGCCAGCTACAAGGCCGCCGGCGCGAAGGTGGCCACGCTCGGCGAGCTGCTCGGCCCTAAGGTCGTCGCCAAGTCGCTCGCGACGACGCGCGAGGACCGGCCGCGTCCAGTCCAAGACGATCGGCCACCCCGCGCAGCTCGGCGGGGCGATGCTGATCGCGCCCGACGGGACCGTCGCCTGGTCGCACATGGCGCAGGACGCCAGCGACAACGCCTCGCCCGAGGAGATCCTCGAGGCGGTGCGCGCGCTCGGCTGACAAGCTCTGCGCCGATGCCGGATCCGCAGCAGCTCGAGGTGGTCGCGCCGTTCGACGCGACCGTGATCGCGATCGCCCACCAGGCCGACGAGCCGGTGCCGGCCGGCGCCGCGGTGATCGTGCTCGAGGCGATGAAGATGGAGCACGAGGTGATCGCCGAGCAGGGCGGCGTGGTGCGGCGGGTCGACGTCGCCGTCGGCGACACGGTGACCGAGGGCCAGCTGCTGGCGATCCTCGATGCCGGCCGGGCCGGCCCCGGCGACAACGGCCCGGCACCCCAGACCGAGCCCGCCGCCCGTCAGGAGCGCGAGGACCTCGCCGCGGTCCGGGCCCGCCACGCGCTCGGGCTCGACGCGGCCCGCCCCGAGGCCGTGGCCAAGCGCCACGAGCGCGGGCACCGCACCGCCCGCGAGAACCTCGACGACCTCGTCGACCGCGGCACGTTCGTCGAGTACGGGCCGCTGATCTTCGCCGCCCAGGAGCGCCGCCGCGACAGGCAGGAGCTGATCGAGCGGACCCCCGCGGACGGGCTCGTCGCCGGCGTCGGCGAGATCGAGTCCCGGCCCGCCGTGGTCATGTCCTACGACTACACCGTGCTCGCGGGCACCCAGGGCATGCGCAACCACCTCAAGAAGGACCGCCTGTTCGAGGTCGCCCAGCGCCGCCGCCTGCCCGTGGTGCTGTTCGCCGAGGGCGGCGGCGGCCGGCCCGGCGACGTCGACTGGCCACACGTCGCGGGACTGGACTGCCGCGCGTTCAACCTGTTTGCGCAGCTCAGCGGACTGGTCCCGCTGGTCGGGATCGCGTCCGGGTACTGCTTCGCCGGCAACGCCGCGCTGCTCGGTTGCTGCGACGTGGTGATCGCGACCGAGGACTCGAGCATCGGAATGGGCGGCCCGGCGATGATCGAGGGCGGCGGCCTCGGCGTGTTCGAGCCCGGCGAGGTCGGACCGATCGACGTCCAGTACGCCAACGGGGTCGTCGACCTGCGCGTGGCCGACGACGCCGAGTCGGTCGACGCCGCCAAGCGCTACCTGTCGTACTTCCGTGGCCCGGTCGACCCGGCCCCGCCGCGCGATCAGACCACGCTCCGCGACCTGATCCCGACCAACCGCAAGCGGATCTACGACGTGCGCGCGGTGATCGACGCGCTGCTCGACGACGTGCTCGAGCTCCGCCGCGGGTTCGGGCTGGGGATCGTGACCGCGCTCGCCCGCCAGAACGGGAAGCCGCTGGGCGTGGTCGCCAACGATCCCACCCATCTCGGCGGCGCGATCGACGCCCACGGTGCCGACAAGGCCGCGCGGTTCATGCAGATGTGCGACGCGTTCTCGCTGCCGATCCTGTTCCTGTGCGACACGCCCGGATTCATGGTCGGCCCCGCCGCCGAGCGGACCGCCACCGTCCGCCACTTCGCCCGGATGTTCGTGACCGGCGCGAACCTGAGCGTCCCCACCGGCACGATCGTGCTGCGCAAGGGCTACGGCCTCGGCGCCCAGGCGATGGCCGCCGGCGGGTTCAAGGCGCCGCTGTTCTGCGTCGGCTGGCCCAGCTCCGAGTTCGGCGGGATGGGACTCGAGGGCGCCGTGCGCCTGGGCATGCGACGCGAGCTCGAGGCGATCCCCGACCCGGCCGCGCGCGAGCGGGCGTTTGACGCCGCCGTGGCCGCCGCGTACGAGCGCGGCGAGGGCATCAACATGGCGTCCTACGGAGAGATCGACGACGTGATCGATCCGGCCGACAGCCGCCGCTGGATCTCGACCCTGTTCGACGAGTCAACCGGGCGGTGGTGGGACAGCCCGGGCAAGCGGCGCCCGCAGATCGACACCTGGTAGCCGGTCAGGTCAACCGCAGCGCGCGCAGGCGCCGCGCAGCAGCACGTCGTGGCTCTCGATCCTGACCCCGAGCCGCTCCGACAGGCTGTCGATCGCCCGCTCGAGCCCGGGGTCGTCGAACGCCACGAGCCGGCCGCACCGGTCGCATACCAGGTGGTGATGGTGGTCGCCGCTCGGGTCGGCGGGCTCGAACCGAGCCTGCCCGTCGCCGACGTCCACGCGCTCGACCAGCCCGTGCTCGACCAGCAGCTCGAGCACGCGGTAGATGCTGGCCCGGCCGGCCGGGTGCCCCCGGGACCGCAGCGAGTCCTCGATCTCGACCGCGCTGAGCGCGCAGGACTGGTCGGCCAGCAGCTCGATCACGCGCTCGCGCGCGCCCCCGCGCTTGAGGCCCTCCCGCGACAGCACCGTGTGGACATGCTCACTCCAGTCGGTCGACGCCATCGGATCCAAGACTAGCGCGCATGCCCCTAGAACAAGAATGAGACCCAATCCCATTTCATGGTAGGCTGAGGCCCGTGCCGCGCCGGATCCGCCCATCTCGCCTGCTCGCGCTGCTGGCGATCCTCGGAGCGCTGGCGATCGCCGGCTGCGGAGCAACCGCGACCGGCGACTCCGGGGCCGTCCGGATCGTGGCCGCGGAGAACTTCTGGGGCAGCATCGCCGCGCAGCTGGGCGGCGACAAGGCGAGCGTGCAGAGCATCATCTCCAACCCGGCCGAGGATCCCCACTCCTACGAGCCGACCGCCCAGGACGCGCGCACGCTGGCCACCTCGCAGCTGGCGATCGTCAACGGCGTCGGCTACGACCCGTGGGCGCCGAAGCTGATCGCCGCCAACCCGACGTCGGGCAGGACCGTGCTCACCGTCGGGGACCTGTTCGGCCTCAAGGACGGCGATAACCCCCACCGCTGGTATGACCCGGCCGAGGTCGAGGCGCGTCGCCAACGCGATCACCGCCGACCTGCGCAAGCTCGACCCCAAGGACGCCGCCTACTTCGACGCAGCGGCGCAAGGCGTTCGAGACCAAGGACCTGGCCGGCTACCACCAGCTGATCGCGCAGATCAAGCGCCGCTTCGCCGGAACTCCGGTGGGCGCCTCGGAGAGCATCTTCGCGCTGCAGGCGCCCGCGCTCGGCCTGAAGCTGGTCACGCCCTACAGCTTCATGAAGGCGATCAGCGAGGGAACCGAGGTCACCGCCCAGGACACGCTCACGACCCAGCGCCAGTTGCGCGACGGCGAGGTCAAGGTGTGGGTCTACAACTCCCAGAACGCGACGCCGGCGGTCCAGCGGCTCAACGCGCTCGCCCGCGAGCACCGGATTCCGGTCGCGACGATAACCGAAACCCTGACCCCCGCCGGCGCGAGCTTCGAGCAATGGCAGGTGGCGCAGCTGCGGCGGATCGAGCAGGCGCTGCATGCCGCCACCGGTCGTTGAGCTACGCGAGGCCGAGGTCCGGCTCGGCGGGCGCCCGATCTTCGCGGGCGTCGACCTGACCGTCGGGCGCGGCGAGTTCCTCGCGGTGCTCGGCCCCAACGGGGCCGGCAAGTCGACGCTGATGCGGGCGATCCTCGGCCTGGTGCCGCTGGCGTCGGGCAGCTGCACCGTGCTCGGCGGCTCGCCGCCTCAGGCGCGCCCGCGGATCGGCTACCTGCCCCAGCGCCGCGGCTTTGACCGCACGACGCGACTGCGCGGGATCGATCTCGTGAGGCTCGGCGTCGACGGCGCCCGCTGGGGCGTGCCGATCCCCCTGTCCCCCACCGCGCTGGCTCGCCGCCGCGGCGAGCGCGCCCGCGTCGAGGAGGTGATCGACCTGGTCGGAGCCGGCGCGTACGCGCGCCGGCCGATCGGCGAGCTCTCCGGCGGCGAGCAGCAGCGGCTGCTGATCGCCCAGGCGCTCGTCCGCCACCCCGAGCTGCTGATCCTCGACGAGCCGCTGGACAGCCTCGACCTGCCCAACCAGGTCTCGGTCGCCGCGCTGATCGGCCGTATCTCCCACGCCGAGGGGATCTCGGTGCTGCTCGTCGCCCACGACGTCAACCCGCTGCTCGGCCACCTCGATCGGGTCGTCTACCTGGCCGGCGGCCGCGCGCTCGCGGGCACGCGTGCAAGAGGTGATCACCGCGCCGAAGCTGACCAGCCTGTACGGAGCGCCGATCGAGGTGCTCCGGACCAGCGACGGCCGACTGGTCGTCGTCGGGCTCCCCGAGGCCCCGCACTACCACGGCCACCGCCACGACGGCGACGACCACTAGTGGCGCCGGTCCAGAACCCCCATCTGTCGCTCGACCTCGTCGCCGACGTGCGGCAGCTGTTCGCGTTCCCGTTCATGGTCAACGCGCTGGAGGCCGGGACGATCGTCGCGGTCCTGGCCGCCGTCGTCGGCTGGTACATGGTGCTGCGGCGCCAGAGCTTCGCCGGCCACACGCTGTCGGTGATGGCGTTCCCGGGCGCGACCGGGGCGGCGCTGGCGGGGCTGCCGACCGCGCTGGGCTACTACCTGGCGTGCGGCGCGGCGGCGCTGGCGATGGGACGGACCAGCCGCGCGCCAACCCGCGGGTTCGGGGCCGAGACCGCCCTGATCGGGACCGTGCAGACGGTCGGACTGGCCGCGGGCTACCTGTTCCTGTCGCTCAACCACGAGATCCTCTCGGGCACCGAGACGCTCCTGTTCGGGACGTTCCTCGGGGTCACCACCGGCCAGGTGCTGACGCTGCTGATCGTGGCGGTGGCGACCCTGGGCGTGCTCGCGTTCGGGGCACGCCCGCTGTTGTTCTCGACGCTCGACCGCGATGTGGCCCGCGCCAGCGGCGTGCCGGTGGCGATCCTCGACGTCGCGTTCCTGTTGATCCTGGGGCTGGCGGTCGCGGCCACGAGCCAGATCACGGGGGCGCTGCTCGTGTTCGCGGTGCTGGTGGCCCCGCCGGCGACCGCCCAGCTGATCACCACGCGCCCGCTGGCCGGGCTGGCGCTGAGTGTGGCGTTCGCGCTGCTGGTCGTGTGGCTGGGGCTCGGGGTCGCGTACTTCTCGATCTATCCGGTCGGCTTCTACACCACGACGTTCGCGTTCGGCCTGTACGTGGCGGTGCGGACCACTCGCTGGACCCTCACGAGACGCAGCTGATGTTCGCCCACGAGTTCATCCGCAACGCCTACCTGGCCGGCACGTTCATCGCGCTGGCCAGCGGCTGCGTGGGCTGGTTTGTGGTCGCCCGCGCCCAGCTGTTCGCCGGGGACGCGCTCAGCCACGTGGCGTTCGTGGGGGCGATCGGCGCCGCGGTGGTCGGGCTCGACGAGCGCGTCGGGTTGTTCGGGCTGACGCTCGCCGTGGCCGCGGCGATGGCGGCGCTGGGCCGGCGCGGCCGCGCCGACGACGCGGTGATCGGGACGGTGTTCGCGTGGATCCTGGGGATCGGGATCCTGCTGCTGACGCTGCTGTCGACGAGCTCGGCGGGCGGCGCCGGGATCAGCGCCGCCAACGCGTTGTTCGGCTCGATCTACTCGCTGAGCGCGGGCGCGTCCCGGCTGAGCGCGGCGATCGCGCTCGCCGTGACCGTGGCGGTCGCGATCGCCGCGCGGCCACTGCTGCTCAGCACGCTCGACTCGGTGCAGGCGGCGGCTCGCGGCGTGCCCGTCAGGCTGCTGGGCGTCGGGATCCTGCTCGCGGTCGCGGTGGTCACCGCCGAGGGCACCCAGGCCGTCGGGCGCGCTGCTGGTGCTGGGGCTGCTGAGCGCGCCGGCGGGCGCCGCGCACAAGCTCGTCTCAAACCCGTACGCCGGGATCGGCCTGTCGGGCCTGATCGCGGTCCTGGCCACGTGGGCCGGACTCGCGCTCAGCTACGCGGTCGCATCGCTGCCGCCGAGCAGCGCGATCATCGGCTTCGCCGCCGCGGCGTTCGTGATCGCGGCGATCGTGGAGAAATGGAGGACCGGCGAGCGGCGCGGGCGGGAGTCGCGGCCCGAGCCGCCGCCGGATCCTCTAGGTGCGGGAGGCTCCCGCTAGCGACGAGGCGCACTTCGTCGCAATCGATGGGCACCTGAGTGGCGACGACACGCTCAGGAGGGCGCGGGGAATGCCTGATCCCGACGTCCGACGCCTTCGAGCCCTGGCGCCCTTCGACATGAAGCGAGACTATGCCGGAGCGTGTCAACTCTCCGTAAAAGGACGCCCTGGTAATCACGTCTTAAGCCGCGCGCAACGCTTCGGTCGGGCTCAGCCTCGCCGCCTTGGCCGCGGGGTACAGCCCGGCGACCATGCCGATCACCAGACCGGCGGCGGGGGCGGCGATCAGCGCGTACAACGGCACGACCAGCGGCTGGTGCTGGACGATCGCGTAGCCCCACGTGGCCAGGGCGCCGAGCAGCAGCCCGGCGATCCCGCCCAGCGCCGCCAGCAGGGCGGATTCGGTCAAGAACTGGGAGCGGATGTTGCGGCGGGTCGCGCCGAGAGCACGGCGCAGGCCGATCTCGCCGCGGCGCTCGAGCACCGAGATCACCATGATGTTGGCGATCCCGATCGCGCCGACGAGCAGCGCCACCGCTCCGAGCCCGAGCAGCAATGTCGTGAACTGGCCCTGGGCCGCGGCCCTGGCCTCGAGCACGTCCGACGGCCGGCTGACCTGGACGCCGTCGGGATTCTGCGGGTCGATCGTGGGCGCGAGCAGGTTCGAGACCTGGTCGACCTGGTCGACGTCGGCGCGCACGTAGACCTCCGACGCGTTGGGCTGAGTCTGGAACAGCCGCTGCGCCACGGGCAGCCCGATGAACGCGGTGCCGTCGAGGCTGGGATCGAGGACCACCGGCTTCATCACGCCGATCACGTTGAACCAGGTGTTGCCGAGGAACACCTGGATGTGCCCGGTCACGTTGCGGATCTGCAGCGTGTTCGCCGCCTGGGCGCCGAGCACGACCGTGGGGTACTTCTCGTTGGCCGTGTTGAGGAACTGGCCGGTCGCGAGCTCGCCCCCCACGGTGCCCAGTAGCCCGGGGTCGGTGGCGTCGATGCCGATCCCCCCGGTCTCTTCGGCCGGGACGTACGGCGTCCGGCGCACGGTCGCGCTGGACACCTGATAGACCGCCGACTCCCGCTGCACCGAGGACATGTGGTTGATCATCGGCAGCGCCGTGTCGGGGAGCACCTCGTTGGCCCCCAGGAACGTCTGGCCCGGGGTGGCGGTCAGCAGGTTGGTGCCGAGCTTGTCGATCGTCGACAGCAGATTGGCCTGGCTGGAGGCCGACACACCCACGACCGCGACCATCGCCCCGATCCCGATCGCGATTCCCAGCGCCGACAGGGCGGCCCGCAGGCGCCGGGTCCGCAGCCCGGCCAGCGCGACCGGCAGCAGCTCGCGCCGCGGCATCCGTGCGGTGGACTCGCTCATCGCCGCTCGTCCCCCACGATCTCGCCGTCCCGCATCTGGATCTGCCGCGGAAACTGCGCGGCGATCTGCGGGTCGTGGGTGATCAGCGCCAGCGTGGCGCCGTCGGCCGACAGCTCTCGCAGGAGCGTCATGACCTCCTCACCGGACTTGGAGTCGAGGTTCCCGGTCGGCTCGTCGGCGAGGATGATCACCGGCCGCTTGGCGATCGCCCGGGCGATCGCGACCCGCTGGCGTTCGCCGCCCGACAGCTGCGCCGGTCGGTGGCTCATACGGTGGCCGAGGCCGACGCGCTCGAGCGCAACACGTGCCGCCTCCCGGCGTTCGCGAGCCGCGGCGCCGGTGTAGAGCATGCCGTTGGCGACGTTGTCGACGGCGGTCATCGACTCCTGAAGATGAAAGCCCTGGAACACGAACCCGATCTGGTGGGCGCGCAGCCCCGCGAGCTCGACGTCCGACGCCTTGACCACGTCGCGGCCGGCGACCTCGACCTCCCCGCTGGACGGCCGCTCGAGCGTGCCGAGCACGGTCAACATCGTGGTCTTGCCCGAGCCCGAAGGGCCGACGACCGCGACCTGCTCGGCCGGGGAGATCTCGACGCTGACGCCGCGCAGGGCATGGACGCCGCCCGGGTACTCCTTGATCACGTCGCCGAGCCGCAGCGCGACGGTGGCCTGTGCGCTCATCCCTGAGAGTCGGTCACCTGCAGGCCGGAGAACACGCCCGATCCCGAGATCTGGACGTAGCCGGCCGCGAACAACCCGGGCGTCACCGGAATCAGCCGGTGCGTCGGCGCCGCCTCCTGCACCGCGTAGCCGCCGCCCGCGGTCGCCAGCAGCGCGGTCACCGGCACCGACAGCACGTTGGAGGCCTTCTGCTGCTCGAAGTTGACGCTGACCGCGGCCTGGTCCAGGCCGGCGACGTGGCGGTGCCCGGTCAACGTGATCGTCACCGGCACGGTTGCCGACGGCGAGCTCGAGCCGCCGCCGCTTCCGCCTGCGCTGCTGCTGGCGCCGCCGCCGGCAGAGCTGCTCGACGACGAGGACGAGCTGGTGCTCTGGGCGACCGGGCTGACCTCGGTGATCCGCCCGTCGACCGTGCTGCCGTCGGGCATCTCGACGGTGACCGGTTCGTGTACGACGGCCTCGGACTGCATCGTCGCGTCGAGGTCGACGGTCACGACCAGCTTCGTCGACGTCGTCTGCAGGATCGGCTGCGCGCTCGCGCCCGCAGCGCTCGCGGCGCCCGCGCGCGCGCCGAACCCGTCGACGACCCGCCCCCGGAGCCGCCCGAGCCTCCGGAGCCACCCGAGCCGCCCGAGCCCCCGGAGAAACCGCCGCCGGAGCGCGAACCAGATCCGGCGGTGGCGGCGCTCGCGGAACCGCCCTCCGCGAAGCCGCCACCGCCGCCACGGCCGCTTCCGGCCTGGGCCGTGGTTGTCCCACCGGCCCGGCCACCGGAGGTCGGAGCCGAGGTCGAGCCGCCGGCCGTGTGGGAATGCTGGAGCTCGAGCGTCTGGGCCTTGAGCAGCGCCAGCAGCGCCGCCAGCGTCTGCCCGGTGGGCTGGCCCTGCGTGGTCTGGCCGGCGCCGTTTCCGGAGCCCGATCCCGAGCCGGACCCCGGCTTGCACGCCGGAGGCTTGTCGCTGCTCTGGTCGGCGTTGGGCTTGCCGGTGCCCTCGCCTGCCGGACACGTCGGTGGCTTGCGATCTGCGGAGGAGCCCTGCTTGGACCAGGAGCCGTCCGAGACGCCGGAGGGTGAGGTCGTCAGGTCCACGAACTCAGCGTGCGACACCGGCGTCGTCGACGTCGAGGCGGCGGTCCCAGATCCCGCGGCGCCGGATGCGCCGGAGCCACCGTTGGATCCGAGGACCGCATCCACGGTGGTGATCCGCTGGGACCCGGGCAGAAACACGACCTCGCCCAGCGAGATCGTCCCGGTCTGGGTCTCGCCGACCGACTGCTGCCAGCGCTCCACCGCCGCCGTGGTCGCCGCGTCGAACGTGTCGTTGACGGTGATCTCGTGATCGGGGTCGAACCCGAGCGCCTTCAGGTTCTGCTTGAGCTCCTTGACGTCCGCCCCGGCCGTGTCGCCGGCGGACAGGTCGCGATACGCGGGCACGCTGCCGTTGAACAGGACCACCGGCGCACCGTCGACGCGGTACAGGGTCCCGCCGGCCTTGATCACCTGACCGACCGCGGGCAGCGAGGTGACGGTGCCGCTGATGCGGTTGAACACCGTCTGTGGATCGGCGTAGCTGAGCGTTCCCGACTCGGTGTCGGTCTCGACCAGGTCGCGGCGCTGGACGGTGGACGAGCCGCTGGCCTTGGCCGGCTGGCTGGCCGCCTGGGTGGAGCCGGTCAGGCTGGTGGCGAGGATCACCCCGGTGGCGCCGCCGACGACTACGATCGCGCCGACCGCGGCGGCCACCCGGCGCCTGGTGCTAGTCACTGGTCGAACCGCCCGTGCCGGTGCCCGCACCGGACCCCGCAGCCCCGCCGCCGCCCGGACCGCCGCGGCCGAACTGCGGGCGCAGGCTCTGGCAGGCCTTCAGCGCGGACTGGAACGCCGGGCTGTTGCGCTCGCCCGAGCGGAAGCCGCCGCCGAAGCCAAAGCCACCGCCGCCGCCACCGCCACCGCCGCCGGGGGTGCCGTTGTTGTTGAACGTCGGGTCGGGGACGTTGACGCCGTGGGAGCGCATGCACTGCGCGAACTTGACGAGCTGCTGCTGCAACTGCGCTCGCTGCTGCGGGCTGATGTTGGCCCGCGGGAACGCCTGCGCGAAGTACTGCTGGCAGGCCTTGCGGGCGGCGGTGACCTGCGCCTGGGAGTAGTTGCGCAACGTCCTAAACAGCGAGCCGCCGGCCGCCGGGCCGCCGTTGCTCGACGGATCGGGCACGTTGAGGCCGTGGGCCCGGAAGCACTTGGCCAGGTTCAGCCGCGCCTGCTGCGCGGTCGCGGAGTTCGCCGACGCAGCCGCCGTCGACGACGACGAGCTGGAGGAGGACCCGCAGGCGCTCAGCCCGACGGCGAGCGCGACGATGACGGCGAGGCTGGCCACTGGCATGCGGCGGCTGCGCCTGTGAGGGTGAAAGAACTTCGGCAACGGATCTCCTGGAACTCGTGGGGTGCCACGGTTCTACCGCCGCCTTCGTCAGGTTCGCGTAAGCCGAAAGCCCTGGAACGTCAGCGTTTCGTAAGAATCGAGGCAACCGGCGCCACGGGGGCCTCGAACTCGGCCGAAAGCGCCGGAAGATGGATCCGGACCTCGAGTCCGCCGGCATCCGGGGCGACGATCTCGGTGGTGCCGCCGTGTACCTGGGCGACCGAACGCACGATCGACAGTCCCAGCCCGAAACCGCGGTAGGAGCGGTCCAGGCGGCGGAAGGGCTCGGTCAGCATGCGGGCCTCCTCCGGATCGATCCGGGGGCCTCCGTTGCGGACCACGAGCTCGACGCCCGACGTCCGCGTGCGGGTCGCGACCCGCAGGAAACCGCCGCGCTCGTTGTGCTGGATGCCGTTGTCGAGCAGGTTGGCGATCATCCGCTCGAGCAACCCCGGCTCGCCGCGCACCCAGGCCGGCTCGAGGTCGTCCTGCACGCTGACCTCGGCGTCCTGGGAGCGTGCCAGCAGATCGGTGATGCAGTCGCCGGCCAGCGCCGCGAGGTCGACGGGCTCGTCGCGGCCGGTCGCGGCCTCGCTGCGGGCGAGCATCAGCAGGCTCTCGATCAGGCGCTCGCAGCGGTCGATCGTCTCCCGGACCGCCTCCCCCATGCGCCGCAGCTCGTCGGTGCTGGCGTCCGGGTCGGCCATCGCGACGTCCACCTCGGTGCGCATGATCGCCAACGGCGTGCGCAGCTCGTGCGACGCGTTGGCGACGAAATGGCGTTGGCTCTCAAATGCCGCGTCGAGCCTCCCAAGCATCCCGTCGAACGTGTCGGCCAGCTCCTTGAGCTCGTCGTTGGGGCCGGTCAGGCTGATCCGCTCGCCGAGGTTCTCCCCCGACACCCGGCGCGCCGTCGCGGTGATGTCGCGCAGCGGGCGCAGCGCGCGGCCGGCCAGCAGCCAGCCGGCGCCAACGGACACCATCGTCATCAGGCCGAGCGCGAACAGGTACTCGACCAGCAGCTTGTGCAGAGCGTCGTTGACGAGCTGGTCGTGGACCTCACGGGCGAGCGCGAAGTCGCGCGGCGTCGAGCCGAACTGCGGCAGCAGCGCCGGCGGCAGGCTGATCCCGCGGAAGCGCATCCGGAACGGCTGCCCGTCGATGTCGTGGCGGACCAGCAGGTAACCGATCGTCAGCAGCACCGCGCCGGTGATCAGGAACACCAGCCCGTAGAGCACGGTCAGCCGCAGGCGGATCGTCGGCGCGGGGCCGTGGAATCTGCGCTCTGCGGCGCGCGAACGCCGCCATGCCCAACCCATCACTTCATCCTGTAACCGACGCCGATCACGGTCTCCACCATTTGTGGATCGCCCAGCTTACGCCGCAGCGTCATGATCGTCATCCGCACCACGTTCGTGAACGGGTCGATGTGCTCGTCCCAAACGCGCTCGAGCAACTCCTCGGCCGAGACCGTCGCCCCGTCGGCGCCCATCAGCACCTCGAGCACCGCGAACTCCTTGCGGGCGAGATCGACCTGGCGTCCGGCGCGGGTCACCAGCCGCCGGGCAGGGTCGAGCTCGATGTCACCGTGGTCCAGGACCGGCGGGCGGCTGGGCGCCGAGCGCCGAGCCAGCGCGTGGATCCGGGCGACCAGCTCGGCGAACCGAAACGGCTTGGGGAGGTAGTCGTCGGCGCCCAGCGACAGCCCCTCGACCAGATCCTCGAGCGTGCCCGCCGCAGTCAGCATCAGGATCCCCGTCTCCGGGCGCTCTCCCCTGATCGTGCGGCACACGTCGTCGCCGTGGACGCCCGGAAGATCGCGGTCGAGCACCAGCACGTCGTAGCGGACGACGCGCGCTTTGACCAGCGCGTCGGTCCCGTCAGGCGCGAGGTCGACCGCCATCCCCTCGCGGCGCAGCCCGCGCGCGATCGCATCAGCGAGCCTCTGCTCATCTTCGGCGATCAGGACGCGCATAACCTGACCTGAGCATGACGACCCCAACATAAGTCCTGCAT
>CAWHRT010000016.1:0-32197 GCA_963831845.1 uncultured Solirubrobacterales bacterium
CGATCTCCTCCTGATCGAGTGCTGCCAGGTGGGCCGCGGAGTGCGGGGCCTCCTCACCGGCTGGCGTGAGACGCAACCGTACTGTCACTTTGTCGGTCGAGGTCCGTCATGAGCCGAGCCGTCGTGTATGAAAAATTCGGAGGTCCCGGGGCACTGGAGTTGCGCGACGTTCCGGAGCCGCACGCCGGCCGGGGCCAGGTCCGCGTGCGTGTGGGCGCTGCCGGGCTCTTTCCCGATGGACTGGGGCATCTCCTCGCGTCCCGAGGCGGCGGCACGGTTCGGCATCACCGTGCCGTCCGGCTTCGGGTTCGACTTCGCAGGCGTTGTCGACGAGGTCGGCGACGGCGTCACGGGTTTTGCTGTGGGCGACCGCGTCTACGGCGGTGCGATGGCAAGAGCCGTCGCGGAGTTCGTGGTGGTCGATTCGCTCTCTCGATCCGGTCTGGCATACGCCGGAGGGCATAAGCGACGAGGTGGCGAGCACGCTTCCGGTGGCCGGCCTGACCGCCGCCGCCGCCGTGGCGGCGATCGACCCGCGGGCCGGCGATACCGTCCTGATCGGCGGTGCCGCCGGCGGCGTCGGCGCCTTCGCCGTGCCGCTCGCGAAGCTCGCGGGTGCCCGAGTGATTTGTACCGCCTCCGAGAGCACGTTCGAGTTCCTGCGCCAACGCGGCGCCGAGCCGGTGGCATACGGCCCCGGACTGGCCGACCGGGTGCGGGCCCTGGCTCCCGATGGCGTGACCGCGGCAACCGACCTATTCGGGACCGAGACGGCCGAGACCGCGCTCGCACTCGGCGTGCCCCCCCCCAGCGGATCTCCACCATCGCCGCAATACCCAACCCGCCCGGTGGCGTGCGCGCGACCGGCGCCATCGACGCGACCCCGGACGCCATGAAGCGCATCACGGACGCGATCCTCGCCGGCGGGATCGCCGTGCCGATCGCCGCGAGGTTCCCGATGGAGCAGATCCGTGACGCCGTGACGCTCCAGGCCGGACGCCATGTCCACGGCAAGATCGTGATCACGCCGTGACTGCGAAGCGCGGGCGCCACAAGAGCAGGTCTGCCGCGCCAACCCCTCGCGACCCTGATTCTCGCCGTTGGGAGAGCGCCTGCTTCGCCTGTGCGAGCGCCATCCAACGGGGTCGCTGAGCGTCGTGCTCGCGCTTCGGGACGGATCCCGCCGTGGGGATTGCACGGTACGTCGTCGTGACGGCCGGGTGAGCGGTCGTTGCAGGGAAGGACGATCGGCCCCGGGGCGTCCGGTGCGCTCTAACCGCTTTGCCAGCTATCGCCCGCACCAGCAGTCGCCGAGTGCCGGCGTGTACGAGCGCTGACACCGACGGCAGGGCCGAAACCGCATCAAACGTGCGATGTGCGCTCGCATCGCGAGGGCGCAAGCTGCGACTCCTTGCCAACCAGTCGACGAGAGTCAGTCAGCGCACAGCGGCAATTCGCGCCCACGTGGACGCCGGCTGTTTCCCTGCTCGACTCCTAGAAGGAGGACATCGATGGCTTCCAACCGTCAGCTCGCAGAGCGCTTCGCGCAGACCCTCACCGACCACGATCTCTCAGGATTTGCCGAGCTGCTGCACCCCGCCTACGTCAACCACAACCGCTACACGGCGCCGGGCAAAGACGGCTCAGTCGCCATGTTCGCGGGGTTCATCGACGCGTTCGAGGGCTTTCGAGTCGAGGTGGACGACGTACTCGAGGCCGGCGACAGCCTCGTCGGGCGCTACACATACCGTGGCCGCCACACCGGCGAGTTCCTCGGCGTCCCGGCAAGCGCGGCAGAGGTCGAGTTGCACTCGATCGACGTGTGGCGCGTTTCCGACGGCCAGCTGGTCGAGCATTGGGACGAGCTCAACACCCTCGAGTTCTTCCAGCAGATCGGCGCCGTACCCGCCCTCGCCTAGTTCGACGCCTGACAGCGTCCACCCGGATGCCTCTGGCTGGTCGTTGTGAAGCTCGGATGGGCACATCGTCGGTGACCGCCGGGTGAGCGGTGATCGCGTCAACCGGACGATCGGCCCCGGGAGTCCCGAGCGCTCCGAACGCTTTGCCAGTTAGCACTCCCGCCCGCCGACGCGGCGAGTGCAGGTGAGACCGACCCTGACACCTGCCGGCCGGGGGCCGAAACCGCATCAAACGTGTGATGTGCACTCGCATCGCGAGGGCGGATCCTGCAATCGCTGACGCATCGACGACGGGCGGGAAGGAGTTTCGAATGCCGCAACAACCGACAGCAGCAGCTAGCGCGCCCGCGACCGGCCTTCCGAGGGCGGCATGGATGCGACGGGGTCCGCTGGCCGGCCGGTATCTCGCCGCCGCAGGCTCGGCCGCCGCCTTCTACGCAGCCTCTGAGCTGCTCACCGACAAGTTCCTCAGCAATCCACGAAACGGAAGGAGGTTGACATGAACACGTTTGCCGAGCAGCCCGTCGGCCGAGCCGGCTTGCGCCGGCACTGGCAGGCAAGATCATGACCCCCGAGCATGGGCGCTTCGATGCGGCGCGGCGCCCCTGGAACCTGGCAATCGACCAGGACCCGGCGGCCGTTGTGTTTCCGGAGTCCGCGCAGGACGTCGCCGCTGCGGTCCTGTTTGCCGCTGAGTGGGGGCAGCGGATAGCCCCCCAGGCAACGGGACACGGGGCCGCCGCGCTTGGACCGCTGGGCGACGCGATTCTGCTCAAGACCGAGCGGATGCGCGGTCTCGCGATCGACTCGGTCGAGCGCGTCGCCCGGGTCGAGGCTGGCGTGTTGGCGAGTGAGGTCGTCCGGGCCGCGGCGCGGCACGGGCTCACTGCGCTGACCGGCTCCTCCCCGGACGTGGGTGTCGTCGGCTACACGCTCGGCGGCGGACTGAGCTTCCTCGGCCGCAAGCACGGTCTTGCCGCCAATAACGTTCGGGCGATCGAGCTCGTGACCGCCGACGGGAGCCTGGTGCGCGCCGACCGCGACCACGAGCCCGACCTGTTCTGGGCGGTGCGCGGCGGTGGTGGCAGCTTCGGGATTGTCACAGCGATCGAGTTGGAGCTCGTCCCGTGCACCCACGTGTTCGCGGGCATCCTGTGGTATCCGATCGAACGCGCCGGCGAGGTGCTCCACGCTTGGGCGGACCTGACGCGGGCGGAGCCGCCCGACGAGCTCACGACGGCCGGGCGGTTGCTGAACCTGCCACCGCTTCGCGAGATCCCCGAACCGGTGCGCGGCAAGTCGTTCGTCGTCGTCGAGGCCGTCCACCTCGGCGACCCGGCCACGGCAGATGAGCTACTCGCCTCCCTGCGCGCTCTAGGACCAGTCAACGACACGATCCAGATGGTTCCGGCGGCGGCGCTGCTCGATCTCTTCCTGGAGCCCGAGCACCCGGTCCCAGTCGTCGGTGATGGCCTGACCCTGGCCGAGCTCCCGCCCGTCGCGATCGATGCGCTCGTCAACGCCGCCGGCGACGAGGCCGCGTTCCCCCTCCTGTCCGTCGAGGTCCGCCACCTCGAGGGGGAGCTCGGTCGAGACCGGCCAGCGAACGGCGCGCTCTCCTCGATCGAGGCGAGCTACGTCATGTCCGCAGTCGGCGCGACCCCCACCCTGGAGCTCCAGGATGTCGTACGCGCCCAGATCGCGACGGTGAAGCAAGCAATGGGCCCGTGGACCGCAAAGCACATGTCCCTCAACTTCGCCGACACCCCCAGGCCGATGGACACCCTTTGGACGGCGCCGGCGTTCGAGCGCCTGCGCGCCGTCAAGGCGACGGTCGATCCGGACAACCTGATCCGCGCCAACCACACCATCCCACCATCTGACTGACACAAACGCGAACGACCGGCCCCCCGCGCGGGCCCACCACTCGGCGAGAGGGACAGGGAGGATGACCGCGGCGAACTGGACACCGGCAGCCGAGTCGATCACGACGGCGGACGCGAGCTTCTTCACGAGTGCTGACCTTGTGCTCGCCGCGAAGATCGACCTCCCGCACTCACCCGCGCAGATCTGGGGGGCGCTCACGGTAGATCGCGCCGTAGGCCCAGCCGCCCAGGAGGGTGCGGATGAATCGTTCGGCTTTGCCGTTAGTCTGGGGTCGGTAGGCGCGGGTGCGCAGGTGGCGGATCCCGAGGGTGCGGCACGCGGCGCCGTGCATGGTGGAGCGGTAGGCGCCGCCGTTATCGGTCAGGACCCGCTGCACGGTGATGCCGTAGCGGGCGTAGAACGCGACAGCGCGTCTGAGAAACCCGATGACGGTCCGCCGGCTCTGGTCGGGCAGGACCTCGGCGTAGGCCAGGCGCGTGCAGTCATCGATGGCGATGTGCACGCACTCCCAGCCCGCGGTCTGGCGCCTGACGCCGAGCGGGTCCTTGCGGGTGGGCCGCAGGCTCCGGGCGGCCGGTCCGGTGAAGCGGCAGCCGGCGCCGCCCTGGATCCGTCCCAGCCGCTTGATGTCGATATGGATCAGCTCCCCCGGTCGTTCGCGCTCGTAGCGGACCGCGGGTTCCAGGCCGAGACGTCCGAGCTTGCCCATCCCGATCCGCGTCAGGATCCCCGACACAGTCGACAGCGGCATGTCCAGGATCTCGGCGATCTCGGGGCCGGTGAACCGCACCCGCCGCAGCGCCGCGATCGCCGCGACCCGCTGCTCACCGGTCCGGTGCGGGATCCGATGCGGCGCCGAGGACCGATCACGCAGACCGCCCTCCCCTTCCTCGCGGTAGCGACCCACCCACTTGCGCGCGCAGCGGACGCTGACGCCGGCGGCCTCGGCCGCCGCCGCCAGCGTCCGCTCCCGCTCAACCACAACCCGACAGAGCTCCCGACGGCCTTTCAGACTGAGCGCCGCGTTAGCGTGCAGATGCATCCGGTGTCCTCCTTGGTGGGACTGAGGTGCTTGGCAGCTCTCAGCCTCCAAGGAGGCCCGGATAGACCAACCTACTCAGGAACTACACCTATGCAAGGCCCTCGTCTAGCTCGTTGAGTCGCGCGCGCTGGTTCACGTGAGCGCGCGCCCGCCGGAAGGTGTCGCCACGGTCGCTTCGGTCGTGGAGCAGGCGGTCGCCCGTGCGATCGCGTTGGCGACATTCGAACGGAGGCGGAGCTGCCTGCTGTGGGCGGGGACGCTGATCTGCCGGGTCTGCTGGTAGACCTATGCGGCCTGCTCGTGACCGACCTCTGGACTGCCGTCAAGGACCTGCCGATCGCGATCGAGTCGTCCTCGTTCGAGGCGCTCGTGCCGAGCGGCCCGACCGGGCGCGAGGATTTCTCAACGACGCAGCTGCGGCTTCGCGGCCGGGGCGAGGAAGGCGTCGGCGAACAGGTCGGCATGGCCGATGCCCAGGAGAGCCTGCGGGCGAGCGACTTCCCGCTGACTGGCACGTGGGTGACGCTCGCGGAGTTCCTCGCTCACCTCGACGCGATCGAGATGTGGCCGGAGCCGCCCGAGTATGAGCTGCAGCGCAACTGGCGGCGGTGGACGTTCGAGTCCGCGGCGCTCGACCTCGCGCTGCGGCAGTCGAGCACGAGCCTGCCTGAGGTTCTCGCTCGCACGCCGCGGCCGGTGAGGTTCATCAATTCGTTCGGGCTCGGCGATCCACCGGACATCGACAAGGTCGCCATCCGGCGGGCGATGCATCCGACGGTCGGTTTCAAGCTCGATGTCGTGCCGTCGTGGACGCAGGGGATCATGGACCGCATCGCGGCCGTCGAGGGCGTCACGACGATCGACTTCAAGGGTCAGTACGGCCTCGAGGTCGCGGACGACGCGGCGCTCGTGGCGATGTACGAACGCACGCTCGCGACGTTCGCCGAGGTCGTCTTCGAGGATCCGCACGATCTCCCGGCGGTGCTCGCGATGCTCACGCCGATCGCCGATCGGGTCTCCTACGATGCGCCGATCACCAGCGTCGAGTCGCTCGACGCGACCCCCATCGCGGTGCGGATCGTGAATATCAAGCCCTGCCGGGTCGGCCGCCTGCAGGAGCTCAGCCGCCTCTACGTGCACTGTGAGTCGGCCGGCATCCAGATGTACAACGGCGGGATGGGCGAGCTTGGTGTCGGCCGGGGGCAGGCGCAGCTGCTCGCGTCGCTGTTCCATCCCGATGCGCCCAACGACATCGCGCCCTCGGAGTACAACCTCGAGAATCCACCGCTCGGTCTGCCGCCAAGCCCGCTCGATCCCGCGCCTGACCGCGGCTTTCGCCGCCGCTGAGCCGCTCGCCCGCTGGGCGGCTCTACCGACCCGGGGATCGCTTTGAGCCTTCCGGCGGGTTGCGTCGCGCGATCGCCTTGGCGACCTCTCGCATCTGCCGCTTGAGCAGCTCAGCGCTGCCGCCGGAAACCGAGAGCAGCCACGCGAGCGTCGGGTGATCGCGTGACTGAGCTTGGTCCGGCAGCGGCAGTCTCCGCAAAGGCGGCGACACCGAGATCGTGACTGCTCCCGCGAGCGAGCGGCACTCTCAAGGCATGCACGCCGAGCTCCTCCTGGTCCTCAGCTGCGGGAGCGAGGTCGATTCGGACGCTAAGTGAGCAGCCGACGATCGCGGCGTGGGAGATGTCGAGCTCGTCGAGCAGGGCGGCAACGTCGAGTGCGTAGGTGATGGGCATCGAGCGGATCGGCGAGCGGCCGAAGCCACGCATGTCGCACCGGACGAGGTGGAAGTGTTGGCTGTACAGCGGCCACTGGGGGTCCCAGATACGGCTGTCGGCGAACCCGGGGTGAAGCAGTAGAACGGGCTGGCCGCTTCCGGCTGTCTGGTGATACAGGCCAGTTCCTGCCATGTCGGTGAGCGGTCGTCTCACAATTGGTGGCGATCCGTTCCAGGCTGGGGACGAGCAGGCGTGTGGCGGCGAGCGGGGGTGCGTACCTCGGTTTGACGGGTGGGCTCATCGATCGGTGGCGCCTGGTTCGACGAGTCCTTCTTCGTAGGCGAGCACGACTGCTTGGACGCGGTCTCGCAGGTCGAGTTTCGCGAGCATTCGGCTGACGTGGGTCTTGACGGTGGCTTCGCTGAGGTACATGTCAGCGGCGATTTCGGCGTTGCTGCGGCCGCGGGCGACTTGGGTGAGGACTTCCAGTTCGCGCGGGGTGAGGTCGGCGAGCTGGCCGGTCGCGCGCGTGTGCGGTCGGGCGTAGCGCTCGATCAGCCGGCGGGTGATCGTCGGGTCGAGCAGCGCGTCTCCGTCGCCGGCTGAGCGCACGAATGCGAGCAGCCGCTCGGGCGGTGCGTCCTTGCGCAGGAAGCCGCTCGCGCCGACCTTGAGTGCGTCGTAGACGTATTCGTCGAGGTCGAAGGTGGTGAGCATGATCACCTGAGCTTGGTTAGAGCTTGAGGTGAGTATCTGGCGCGCGGCTTCGAGTCCGTCGAGGTTCGGCATGCGGATGTCGAGCAGCACGACGTCGGGATGCAGGCGCCCGGCGTGCTCGACTGCTTGCAGACCATCTTCTGCCTCGGCGATCAGGTCGAGGTCGTCGTGGGCGTCGAAGATCGTCCGCAGCGCAGCGCGTGCGAGCGCGTCGTCGTCGGCGATCAGCACGCGCCGGCTCATGCTGCTGCGCCCGGTTCGAGCGGTATGCGGGCGCGGACCTCGTAACCACCGTCGGGCCCCGGACGTGCTTGGAGGGTGCCACCGTACATTCCGGCCCGCTCGCGCATCCCCGCCAGCCCGCGGCCAGCGACGGCATCGCGCTGACCGACGTCGTTCCGCGGTCCGCGGTCGAGAATCTCGAGCTCGAGCGCGCCCTCAGCCCAGCGCACGACGACGCGGGTCGGCGCGCCGCCGGCGTGTTTGAGCACGTTTGTGAGTGCTTCCTGGACGATCCGGTAGGCCGCGACCGCGACGCCGCCGGACAAGGCGCGCGGTTGACCCTCAATACACAGCTCTACCTCGAGGCCGGTCTGCTGGACGTGCTCGATCAGCGCCGGGATCTCGGTCACTCCCGGCTGCGGCGCCAGTGGCGCGTCGACATCGTCGTCTGAGAGGAGACCGAGCATGTGCCGGAGCTCCTCGAGCGCCGAGCGTCCGCTCTTCTCTACTGACTCGAGCAGCGTCTGCGAGCGGCGCTCGTCCTTGCTCATGATCTGTCGCGCGGCGCCGGTTTGGAGCACCATCACGCTGACCGAGTGGGTGACGACGTCGTGCAGTTCGCGCGCGATTCTCGCGCGCTCGGCGCGCAGTGACGCCTCCTGTTCACGCTCGAGGCGCTCGGCGCGGTCGGCCCAAGCTTCGGCCCGCAGCTCCCGCCGGCGCAGCGCGCTGCCCGCTAGCCACACGAGCCCCATCAGTAGGAACGGCAGCAGCCAGCGGGCGACCGGAAGCGCACCAGCCAACGCCGACGCGGTCGTAGCGGCACCGAGCAGCAAGGCGGGGACGAGCAGCCGCCTGCGGCTGTACAGCGCCGCCGAAAAGGCGGCGACGAAAAGGGCGATCGCCTGAGGCGCCGCCAGGTCGCGCGGCACGAGCGCCAGGCCTGCGATCTCGACGACCAGGACCGCCTCCGGCGCCCGGCGACGCCACGCGATCGCGATCGTCATCGCCAGCAGCACGAGCGCCCGCGCTGGGTCGCTCAGCGCCCCCGGCACGGTGAGCGCCCAGGCCGTGAGCCCGAGCGCAAGCCCGGCGTCGATCGCCCGCGGATCCAGCGAGCGGGCTCGATCGATCAACCGTTGCAGGAGTGACACGGGCTGAATGTACGCCGATCGCCGGGCGCGGTCGTCGGCCTTCAGACGGACGCGCGTACATCCCCAGACGGACGCGCGTACGGATCGCGGCCGAATCGTCAGTCGGCGGTCGCATCGAAATCGGCCGCGCCGCCGACGACGGGGGCGACGCCCGAGCGTAGCTTCGTCTCACCCGAGATGAGAGGAGCCTGATGAGCCGTTCGCTTCGACTAATTCCAGTATCCGTGTTGTCCGTGGTCGCGCTCGCCGCGTGCGGATCGAGCCAGACTCAGACTGTGCCGAGCCTGCCCGGCAGCACTCGCACCCCGTCGAGCGCGTCGTCCGGCGGTTTGGCGGCAGCGCGGGCGGCGGTCGCGTGCGCGCGCCGGCATGGCATGCCGGGTGTCCCTGATCCGGTGCTCGGCGCTGATGGCCAGGTGACCCTGCCTGGCGGTGCACCCAACCTGACGCCGGAGGTGGCATCCGCGTGCGCTAGGCAGCTCAACGCGATCGACGGTTCCGGCTCGACTCACGCGACCGAGAGCGCCTCGGCGATCCAGGCGCTGTTGCGGGTCGCCGCCTGCATGCGGACGCACGGTTTCCCGCGCTGGCCTGACCCGAACGCCCAGGGCGAGTTTCACGTCAAGAGCGCCGATGCGGGCACGCCGGCGACAGAAGCGCGGGCGAACGCGGCATGCAACTCGCTGTTCCCGCCCAGCGGCTGGCACCTGATCGTGACGCCGAGCGGACGATGACCTCCCGGCGCACAACCATGATCGCCGGCGCGCTCGCCGCCGGCGTCGCGATCACAACGCTCGCGCTGGAGTCGGGCGGCGGAGCGGCGACCTCGTCGGGTCGTCCGACGACCGCGACCGCGACCGCGGCCGTTGTCCGAACGACGCTGGCCTCGCGCCAGCAGGTCTCCGGGACGCTCGAGCCCGCGGGCTCGTACACGCTCGTGGTGCAGCAGTCGGCCGGGACCGCCCAGCAATCGTCAGGGACGCTGAGCGAGCTGCGTGCGCCGGGCACTGTGATCGGTCGCGGTCAGGTGCTCTACCGGATCGACGGTCAACCGGTGCTGCTGCTGTTCGGCGCGCAAGCGGCGTGGCGAACGCTCGAGCTCGGGGTCGCCGACGGGGCCGACGTCCGCCAGCTCAAGCAGAACCTGATCGCGCTCGGCTTCACCGCCTACGGGGCGCTCACGATCAACGATGACTTTGATTGGGCGACCGCGGTCGCGGTCGAGCAGTGGCAACACGCGAGGGGGGTACCGCAGACCGGCGTGCTGCCGTTCGGGTCGGTCGCGTTCCTGCCCGGTCCGGTGCGCGTGACGGCGCAGCGGGCGCTGCCCGGTGCGCCGGCGCAACCGGGGACGGCAGTGCTCGACCTGAGCTCGACCGGTCTCGTGGTCAGCGTCCCGCTCGACCCGTCCCTGCGACAGCTCGTGCACATCGGCGACCGGGTGCAGATCCAACTCCCGGACGGGCAAATCACTGCCGGAGCGGTGAGCCAGATCGGGGCGGCGACCGCCGCCGCGAGCGCGCAGGCACCCGCGGGCAGCTCGACGCCCGCTAGCGCAGGCGCCTCGGGACAGGGCGCCGGCTCCGCGCAGGGCAGCTCGGGACCGTCGGCGACGGTGCCGGTGACGATCTCGCTCGGTCGTCCCGGTGATGCTCGCGGGCTCGCCCAGGTTCCGGTGCAGGTCGGGATCACCGACACGGTCCGCCACGATGTGCTCGCGGTCCCGATCGGCTCGCTGCTCGCACTGGCCACCGGCGGCTACGCCGTCGCGGTCGAGGACCACGGCACCGGAACGCTGATCGCGGTCACACCCGGCGTGTTCGACGGCGGCCGGGTACAGGTCACATCATCGCGGCTGCGGCCCGGGATGCGCGTGCAGGTGCCGGCCTCATGAGCGCGGCGATCGAGCTCTGCGGCGTGCACAAGCGCTACGGGAGCGAATCGCCCGTCGACGCGCTGCGAGATGTCAGCCTCGCGATCGACGATGGCGAGCTCGTCTCGATCGTCGGAGCGTCGGGGTCGGGCAAGACGACGCTGCTGCACGTGATGGGAGCGCTCCTGCGACCGAGCGCGGGCACGGTGAGGATCGCCGGGACGCCAACGTCCACGCTGAGCGATCCGGCGCTGTCGTCGCTGCGCGCCCACCAGCTCGGATTCGTCTTCCAGGACTACGTGCTGATCGCGGGCGCGAGCGCGCTGGAGAACGTCGCCGACGGGCTCTTGTACTGCGGCGTCGCGCGCCGCGAGCGACTCCGGCGCGCGCGCGAAGCGCTCGACCAGGTCGGGCTCGCGGCGCGGACGGCGCACACCCCGTCGCAGCTGTCAGGCGGCGAGCGCCAGCGCGTCGCGATCGCCCGCGCGATCGTCGCCGATCCGACGCTCGTGCTCGCCGACGAGCCGACTGGGAACCTCGACAGCCGCTCGAGCGACGCGATCCTCGAGCTCCTCGTCGCGCTCAACGAAGGCGGCGTCACGATCGCGATGATCACCCACGACCGCGATATCGCCGCCGCCGCGCCTCGGATGATCGAGCTGCGCGATGGCACCGTGATCGCCGATCAGACGACGGTCACCGCTGGGAGGAACCATGGATGACCGACGCACACCGCGCTCGCGCCTACTCGCGGCGGACGCGGCGAGAATCGGACTGGCCGGACTGCGCACCGGGCGGCTGCGGGCGGCGCTCGCTGTCCTCGGGATCGCCGTCGGCATCGCCGCGCTCGTGGCGATCGTCGGCGTCTCCGAATCGTCCAAAGCCAATCTGGTCGCCCAGCTTGACCGTCTCGGCACCGACCTACTCACCGTCCAGCCCGGCAGCAACTTTCTCGACCCCACCCAAAACGCGCTACCGCGCCGCGCGACGAGCATGGTCGCCCTGATCCCGCCCGTCCGCCACGTCACCGAGACCGTCACCACGACGGCCACCGTGCGCCGCACCGACAAGGTCCCCGCCTACCTCACCGGCGGGATCATCGTCCTCGGAGCCGGCCTCGACCTGCCAGGTGCGCTCGACGCGCAGCTCGCCCACGGCCGCTGGCTGAACGCCGCCACGGCCCGATACCCGACTGTCGTGCTCGGTGCCGGTGCCGCACACACGCTCGGGATCGACCGGCTCAACCCGCCGGTGGCGGTCTGGATCGGGCGGCGGGGGTTCACCGTGATCGGGATCCTCAGGCCTGTCGCGCTCGCGCCCGAGCTCGACCAGGCCGCGCTCGTCGGGATCCCGGCCGCGCGCCGGTTCCTCGCCACCGACACGCACCCGACAACCATCTACGTCCGCACCGACCCCAACCAAACGCTGGCCGTCCGCGACGTGCTCGCCCGGTCCGCCAACCCAGCGAACCCACAGGACGTGAACGTCTCGCGTCCGTCCGACGCACTCGCCGCCCAGATCGCCGCCAAGGGCGCCTACAACACACTGCTGCTCAGCCTCGGCGCGATCGCGCTCATCGTCGGCGCGGTCGGGATCGCCAACGTCATGGTGATGGCCGTCATCCAGCGACGTAGAGAGATCGGCCTACGTCGTGCGCTCGGCGCCACCCGGCGCCACATCGCGATCCAATTCACAGCCGAGGCGCTGATCCTCTCAGCGCTCGGCGCCGCCGCCGGCATCCTCGCCGGCATCCTCGTCACCGCCGGTTACGCCCATGCCCGGCACTGGAGCACCGCGATCCCGCCGACGCTGTTCGCGGGCGCGCTCGCAGCCGCCCTCACCTTCGGACTGCTCGCGGGCCTCTACCCCGCCGTACGCGCCGCCCGCCTCTCACCAACCGACGCCCTCCGAGGCACGACGTAAGCCTGATCAGACTGGAATCACTTCAGACGGGCATAGAGACGACCAACCGAAGGAGCCAACATTGATCCGCGCAACCTCCCCTGACCCCGACGACTACCGCATCGCAGCGGCGCCGCGCGAACTGGACAGCCGCATCAGCGACGGCATCCACGTCCAGCTGCTCTGGCACCCCCTCGACGGCCACGTCTCGGTAGCGGTCAACGACACCAAGACGGGCGAGACATTCGAGCTTGAAGTCCGCCACGGCCACCGCGCTCTCGACGCGTTCCACCACCCCTACGCCTACTCCGCCGAGCCCCACGACGGCGAGCGTCTCACGGCGCAGCCCGCTCACGAACAGCTTCGGGCTGAACCGTGAGTTCGGATCTGCAACTTGAGCGTGGGCAGGCGCCTCTGGTAGGTCTCGTCCGCCGGTCGCCGCTGCTCAGCTATTTCGCGCTTGCGTTCGCGCTCTCGGGTTTCGCGCTGATCGTTGTCGGACTCCCGAGCCTTCACGCTGGCACTCGCCGGCCGGGCGCGTCGCTGGCGATGTTCCCGATGATGGTCGTCGGAGTTGGGGCGATCGGGATCGGCCTGACGGCAGCCACCGAGGGTGCCGGCGGCATCGGCGAGCTGCGCTCGCGCCTCGCTCTGCCGGTCGAGCGGCGCTGGTTGCTTGTGCCGGCGCTGCCTCCGGTCGCGATTGTCGGGATCCTGGTCGGGCTGCAGGCCGTGGCCTCCGGGAACTTCGCGCCGGGATTCCTGGTGTTCGGGTTCGCGGCTGGGGCGTTTGCCGGATTCTTCGAGGAGCTCGGTTGGACGGGCTTCGCGTATCCGCGGATGCGGGACAGGTTCGGGGCGCTGCGTGGGGCGCTGCTGCTCGGGGTGCTTTGGGGGCTGTGGCATTTCCCGGTCGTTGATTCGCTCGGGGCGGCCAGCCCCCACGGCCGTTACTGGCCGGCGTTCTTCGCCGCGTTCGTCGCGATGATCGCGGCGCTGCGCGTTCTGATCGCGTGGGTTTACACGAACACCGGCAGCGTGCGCGCGGCCCAGTTGCTGCACGCGTCCTCGACGGGGTTCCTGGTGGTCCTGGGCGCGCCAGCGGCCACGCCGGCCCAGGAGCCCCTTTGGTACTTCGCCTACGCGGCGGTTCTGTGGGGGGTCGTGATCGTCGTCGTGGCGCTTCAGGGGAGCGCCCTCGTCGGGCGGCGGCGGAGCGGGGTGAGTCAGCCCGCGCCGCTACCGGGCATCGCCGGCTCGTGAGCAAGCCGTCGGTCACGCCACCTTTCGGCTATCAAGCAAACCGGTCAGTAGCCGCAGACCATACGAACGAGATCTGGCTAGAGCCGCAAGACACGCGCGCCGCCTGACCTTGCATCGCTCGCGCCGCGCGAACCCAAGCCTGTCGGACCCGAGGCCCGCAAAGCGCGGACTGCGGGGAAGACGGGCGTGACCGTTGCAATCGATGACGGATTGACACCTACACGTTGACCTTGATATATACCGTAGATGATAAGTATCAAACTTTCGAAGTAATGCCCGTAACTGCATCCGATATAGACGCCCCGGCCACCGACCAGCTGCTGGCGGCGCTCGCGGACCCGACCCGACGTCGGATCGTGGAGCTCCTCGGAGAGGCACCGCGGACCGCGAGCGAGATCCACCGCGAGTTCCCGATCGCTAACCCGGCCGTCAGCCGCCATCTGCGGGTGCTGCGCGATGCCGGACTGATCACTGCGCAGCGGGTGCCGGACGATGATCGCGTGCGTCTATACACCCTGGAGCTTCAGCGACTCGAGCTTCTCACCGGCTGGATCGGCGAGATCAGCAAGCACTGGCAGCAGCAGCTCGACTCGTTCAAGGACTACGTCGCCCTGCGATCCAGGGGGAACGCACCGACGACATGAGATCCCGCAACGGAAGACGGCCGCCGGCGCCATGGGCACCCGGACCGTCGAGCCGAGAATGGTGGGACACCGTCCTCGCGTCGTACAAGCGCCACGCCGAAAGGAACACGTTGCCGACACTCCCCGCCGCAACCGCCCACGTCACCGTCGACGCCTCGCCGGACGACGCGTTTCGGATCTTCACCGAGGAGATCGGTCTCTGGTGGCGGCGAGACACGCCGTACTGGAACGACGCCGACCGCGGCCTGTCGGTGCGGATCGAGCCCGGCGTCGGCGGGCGCTTCATCGAGGTCTACGACCTCGAGACCGAGACGGGCTACGAGGTCGGCCGCGTCACCGCTTGGGAGCCGGGCCGGCGGCTGGCGCTGAGTTGGACGCAGGTGGGCTGGCCGGAAGGCGTGACGACCGATCTCGAAGTGACCTTCACACCGGAGGGTGAGGAGACGCGCGTAACGCTGCAGCAGGCCGGCTTCGAGCGGCTCGGACCCGGGGCCGAGGAGTTCCTGGCCGGCTACTCGACAGGCTGGAAGGAAGTGCTGAGCTGGTTCGCAGAGCGAGTCAACGCTCCGACCGGCTGACCGCAAACACGACACCACGACGACCGAGAGGAAAGACAATGGCAACCCCCGCAGTGGCATGGTTTGAGGTGACCGGCAAGGACGGCGCCGCGCTCCAGCAGTTCTACGGCGAGCTGTTCGACTGGCAGATCCAAGACGCCGGCGACGACTCGGGCTACGGCCTGGTCACGGCCGCCGAGAACGGCATCGGCGGCGGGATCGGCCCGGCGCAGGACGGCGGTAAAGGACAGGTGACGTTCTACGTCGAGGTCGAAGACCCCGCTCGGTACCTGCAGAAGGCCGAGCGACTCGGCGGGCAGACGATCGTGCCGCCGACCGAGATCGAGCAGTTCGGGCTGACGTTCGCGTTCTTCACCGACCCCGAGGGACACGTCGTCGGACTCTCGAAAGGAGCCGTCCAGTGAGCGGCGGCGAAACGACAGCCGTGCCGCTGGCCGACGACGAAGCGCTGGGGCTAGACCTACCGACGATCACCGACGAGGTCATGCGCGCCGGGCTGGCGAAGACTCAGACGTACACACTCATGTTGCTGCGCAAGACCTCCAAGTACCGCCGGCCGGAGGCTGATGCCGTCGTCTGGGAGCACGGGCGGCGGAACTTCGCCCTCCGAGAGGCCAGACTGATGCCGATCGTCTGTCCGGCGCTCGACGACAGCGAATGGGCCGGCTTCGGGATCTTCAGTGTCCCCCCGGATAGGGCCACCGAGATCATGAACGAGGACCCAGGAGTGAAAGCCGGCATCTTCACCTACGAGCTGCACGCCGTGGGCGGCTTCCCCGGCTCAGCCCTGCTCGGGTAACCGGACAAGAGCCCCGCGGTGCGGACCTGCTTTTCCGAGCGCGAAGGTCATCTCAAGTAGTGCGGGGGTCGCGTCCTGCTCAGCTCGGGAAGCCGGGCAGCCTGATCGCCGGGGGTTCGGCTCCGCCGGGGGCAAGATTTACTCGCAGTTTGGGCGGTTGTCGTAGGCTTTCGCCCGGTGACCGGTAGACGACGGCTAGGCGATGTGGTACCGCGCCTTCCAAAGACTCGAGTCGCGCTCGAGTACGCAGAGAGACAGCACGCGGGGCAGCGCCGCAGCAGCGATGGCGCCGCGTTCATCGAGCACCCGCTGGAGGTAGGCTGGCTGCTGTACCGCGCCGGCGCGCCGGACCACGTCATCGCCGCCGGCGTCCTTCACGACGTGCTCGAGAAGACCGCTGTCAGCGTCGGCGAGCTCAGAACGAGCTTCGGCTCACGTGTCGCGAGCCTTGTCCGCGCTGTCAGCGACGACGAGCGAATCGTCGGGTACGCGCAACGAAAGGCGGCGCTCCGCCACCAGGCCGCGGTCGCCGGGACCGAGGCGTTGATGATCTTCGCCGCCGACAAAGTCTCGAAGGTTCGCGAGCTCCGGGCGGCGATATCGACCGCAACTCGGCGCCACGAGCAACTCGAGAAATCACTGTTTCGACCGCGGCGGCTAGCTCACTACCGGCACTGCCTGGGGATGCTCGAGGAACAGCTTGGTGACTCGCCGCTCGTCGGGCTCCTAAGGACCGAGCTGGCCGGACTGAGCAACGATCTCCGGGTCCCGGCCGCGATATCGGCCGCCGCCTGAAGCCGAGCTCACATCAGCTCGAGGGGGCTCGTCGGCAATTCGCCGCGAACGCGCTGGCGTCGTGCGGCTGCACGTGCGGATTGAGGGAGCATGCTGTGCTCGGGACTTTCGAGGCCACAGAGCGCGCGCTGGGCGCCGGCTCCTTCGTCGGCGTCCGCCTCTGACGCGTTCGCTGGCGCGGTTACGACGACCCGCTGGAGCTCTGACGCAAAAGCGGGGCGTTCGTGGAGTCGTCGCGTAGGTTCGGCGACGTCGTGAGCGAGGGGGACGAACTCGAGCTGGTGTGGCTCAGCTTCCTCACGCTCGCTCGCCGCGCTTTCCGATCGCTGCGAGCACCGGCTCGGCGGTCGAGTCGACGGCCTCTGAGCTTGTCTTGAGCCCCGGACCGGGGACTGATTCGATCTCGTTAGGGCCTACGACATCGGCGCCCTGCAGGACGTAGGCGGCGACGACGGGCTGCTTGTCGGTCTTGCGCCGGGTGATGCGGGGCGGCTTTTCGCTTAGGTACTTGTCGCCCCATTGGCGCAGGCCGGCGAGCGTGATCGTGAGGTCGCGGCCTTTCGCGGTGAGGCGGTATTCGTGGCGCTCGGGGCGCTCGCTGTAGCGGACGCGATCGAGGATGCCCTCCTCGACGAGCCGGTTGAGTCGGTCGGTGAGGACGTTGCGGGCGATCCCGAGGCTTTCCTGGAACTGGTCGAAGCGACGCAGCCCGAGGAACGCGTCGCGGATGATCAGAAGCGTCCAGCGCTCCCCGACGATCTCCAGCGCCCGCGCAATCGAGCAGTCCTGTCCCTCGTAGTCGTTTCGCAGCATGGCCTGATCGTAGCCAGAGTTAGTTGCGTCACGAAACTGAGTGTGCTACCGTCGCGAGACAGTTTTGTGACGCAACTCACTGGAGGCAGCCATGTCCGCCGTCAACGCCCAGACCGATGTCACCTCCCGGCCACCGCTCCACCTGGTTCCGCCTCCGGCGCAGCGACGACGCACGTTGCCGAACCGGGTCGCCTATGCGCTCGCTGCGAGTGTGATCGGCCTCGGCCTGTTCGCCTCGATCACGCCGTCGCCGCTCTATCACGCCTACAGCGTGCTGTGGCACTTCTCGCCGCTGACGCTGACCCTGATCTACGCGACGTACGCCTTCGGGGTGCTGGCCAGCCTGCTGCTCGTCGGGGCCGTCTCCGACGACGTCGGGCGTCGGCCGGTGCTGCTCGTCGCGCTCGGCGGGCTGATGGCGGCATCGGTCCTGTTCATCCTCGCCGACTCGGCGGCCTGGCTGTTCGTGGCGCGCGGGATCCAGGGTGTTTCTACCGGGGCGGCGCTCAGCGCCGCCAGCGCGGCGCTGCTGGACCTGCATCCGCGCCGCGATCCGACCGGTGTCGGGCTCACCAACGCCACGGCCGCCACTGCCGGGATCGGTCTCGGGATCCTCGTCTCCTCCTCGCTCGTCGCGATCGGGTGGGAACCGCGCGTTCTGCCCTACGCCCTCTTGCTGGTCCTCGCCGCGATCGCGTTCACCGGCGCCTACTGGATGCCCGAGCCCGTGCACGAGCGCTCGGGCTTCCGGCTGACCGTCCAGCTTCCGAAGGTCCCTTCGGTGGTCCGCCGACAGTTCGCGCTCGCCGGCTTGGCCGTGCTCTCCTCCTGGTCGATCGGCGCGCTGTTCTTCTCGCTCGGGCCCCAGCTCGCCCTGCACCTCTTCCACTCGACCGATGTGATCGTCTCCGGAATCGGGATCGTGGCGCTCGCCGGCTCGGCGACCCTCGCCCAGCTCCTGACCGTCCGGAGCGCCCCGTGGGTCGCCGCGAGCACCGGGTCGATCGCGCTCGCCGCGGGCATGGTCATGATCGTCCTCGCCGCCGCGACCGGCTCCAGCGCAACCTACCTGGTCGGGTCGATCGTCGGCGGAGCCGGCTTCGGCGCCGCGTTCCTCGGCGGTCTACGCGCTCTGGTCGCGGCCATCCCGCCCGAGCACCGCGCCGCCGTCATGGCCGCCTTCTACGTCGCCGCCTACGCGTCGCTATCGGTGCCCGCCGTCCTCGCCGGCGTGCTCGTCACCCACATCTCGCTGCAGTCCACCTTCGAGATCTTCGGCAGCGCCGTCGCCGCGATCGCCCTCGTCGTCGCGCTCCAAGCCTGGCGCACCCGACCGAACCGCCAAGTTCCGTTGACGACCGTGCGCGACGCCGACGGAATCGCCAGCCAGACCGTCGCGGCGAACATGATCGACATCAACACGATCGAGCTGGAGCGCTCGCGATGACCGCCACCAAGCTCCAGCCCAGCACCACACCGGCCGACCGCAGCAAGCTCGTGTCCTGGCAGGACCCCGCCGAGCTGCGCGCCGCCACCGCCGGCCGGTCCGGACGCGAGTTCCTTCAAGCGATCATCGCCGGCGAGCTCCCGCCACCACCGATGGCAGCACTCGTCGGCGCCGAGCTGCTCGCGGTCGGCGATGGCGAGGCGCTGTTCTCCTGCACCCCCGACGAGTCCACCTATAACCCGATGGGCATCGTCCACGGCGGACTCCTGTGCACACTGCTCGACACCGCCGCCGGATGCGCCGTGCACAGTCTGCTCCCCGCCGGCGCCGGGTTCTCCTCGATCGAGCTGAAGGTCAGCTTCCTGGCACCGCTACGGGCCGGCGACCGGATCGAGGTCCGCGGGCGCGTCCTGCGGATCGGAGGTCGCGTCGCGTTCGCCGAAGCGCACGCCCGCGACGACCGCGGCCAGCTCGTCGGCCACGCCACGACCACGCTCGCGATAAGCCGTCCATAACCCACCACAGAGCAAACGAAAGGCCACCTCATGTCCACCACCACACCAGCCGGCACACCGATCGAGGGAGCCGCTGCCCTGGTCACCGGCGGCAACCGCGGGTTCGGCCGCGCGCTCGTCGACGAACTGCTCGAGCGCGGAGCCGCCAAGGTGTACGCCACCTCGCGCTCAGGGCATCCGCAACGCGACGACGACCGGATCGTGCCACTGATCCTCGACGTCACCGACGACACCTCCGTGGCCGCAGCAGCACAGACGGCGACCGACGTCTCGATCCTCGTCAACAACGCCGGCATCCAACTGACCACGCCGGTACTCGAGGCGCCACTGTCCGACATCCGCGACGAACTCGAGACCAACCTGTTCGGGATCATCCGCGTCGCGCGCGCCTTCGCGCCAGTCCTCGCCGACCATCCGCAGAGCTCGATGGTCAACGTGCTCTCGGGACTGTCGTGGGTCTCGTTCGGCCGCGGCTATGAGATCTCCAAGTCGGCGGGATGGTCCGCGACGAACGCGCTCCGCCTCGCACTTCGTGACCAGGGCACGATCGTGACCGCCCTGCACGTCGGCTACATGGACACCGACATGACAGCCAAGCTCGACGTCCCCAAAGCCGACCCGCGAGATGTCGCGGTCCAGGTCGCCGACGCAATCCTCGCCGGCGACTTCGAGGTCCTCGCCGACGACCTCACCCGCTCGGTGAAGTCGAGGCTCTCAGACGACGTCACTGCTCTATACGCGCAGCTCGCTGCCGCATGACCTGCGTCGTAGATACGGGCACTCACAGCGGCGATGGCTGGCCGGTCCTTGACACGACCTGCTACGCCGGCAAGCCGAGCGTGTACGACATCGGGCGCACGCCTCGGCGTCACAAACCAGCAGGATGTTGCTCGTGATTCTGCGTGCCGCCGAGGCCTGGGCTCCAGACGAGGCGCTACCAGAAAACACAGCGGTCGTCGCTCGAGGCGGTCGCGTGCTCGTGCAGTTCGCCGACGGCTCGACGGGCTTGCATGACGCCGATACACGGAGCCTGCCGAGCAGGGCGGCCACCGAGGGCCGTTGCCAACGTCGGCACCGAGCTCGCCGAGTTACTCGTCATCACCGCAATCTGACCCGGCAGCCCACGTTTGTCGCCCAGAAACGCGTCACCGAGGTGCGAGACCCTGACCTGCTTTGGCAACGCGTCGGTAATCCGAGCGCGGCCAGCACCTTCCCTGGTTAGCGCGGATCTCAGGGAAGCCCGATGCACGGACCTCTGACCGGCGCTGCCTATGCAAACGCCATGGTCTAGCTCATGGAGTCGCGCGCGCTGGTTCACGTGAGCCCGCGCCCGCCCGGACGCGTCGCCACGATCGCTTCGGTCGTGGAGCAGGCGGTCGCCCTGCGATCGAGTTGGCGACCGAGGGCTCACACCGATCGGGCTGGATCAGCTGCTTGGCGCACGATCCCTTTGCCCATGAGCAGGCACTGGCCGCCAGGCGAGTCGGCGCGCATGCTCGCCACGCTCGCGATCACGTCGCAGACTCCGATCAGCCGCTCGAAGGCGCTCCCGGGCGCATCCCCGCCGCGACGCGAAGGACATGCGTCAAGCGGTCGATCGAGACCACCAGAACGTCGTGCTCGACGCGCTCGACGCCCCGCGCACGGACGAGGCACATGACGCCAAGGGCGCCGTTGCGTGCCCATCTTCGCCGGCGCCGCGACAGCCACGCCGCCTGCTCGCGCACCCGAGCGAGATGGCGACGCGTCGTACGTCCTGGTCTTGGTCTCGATCGCGATGGCGATCCCGCTGGGCGCGATCGCCACCGAGTCGATGTCTCCCCGACCCTGCCACGGCAGCGAATGCCGCAGCCGCCAGCCCTCCGCCTGCAGCGGTGCCAGCGCGCGCTGGACGGCGTCCTCAGAGCGGGCCCCGACCCGACTCCGGCGAGCGAGCGAGAGCCAGTGGCGCGCGCACAGGCCGAGCGCAGCGGCGACGATGAGCAGGCACACGGCGACGAGAGCCGCACTCACGCTGGCGGCCCACAGGCCAAGGAGCGCGGTGCCGACGGCCCCGATCCCCGCTTCGCCGGCGCGCGAGAGCCGGCGGTACTGCTGGCGCCGCGCATAGTTCACCCGGTGTGCCCGGACGATCACAGGTCCTCCAGCTCCGCGCTTGCGCGAGCTGCGGCGTCCAGCAGCCACTTCGGCTGCTTGCCGGGCGCCAGAAGCACCGCTTGGCGGATCGCTTCGCGGGCCGTCGAGCCCTGCCGCCAGTCGCGCTGGCCGGCGCGACGCGCCAGCCATTCCCAGTTCCACCGACTCCCCGGACGCTGCGAGCGCCACTGCTGGCGCACGACCTCGACCGGTCCCCTCGGTGTCGGCACGGTGACCGTCTCGGAGCGATTGGCGATCGATCTACCGGCCATCACGCCGCCCCGAGCTCGCGGACCTGTCAAGATGGTGCATGCCAGGATCGTGCCACCCGGGCGCGATGACTCCGCTACACCCAGACGCTGCCCGCGTCGCGACGTGACTCGCGCCTCACGGTCCAATACCTCAGCACCCGAGAGCGATGAGGACCAGCATCACCGCCGCGACCGCCACATCCGCCCGCCGAGACCCGGCCGATTACGACGACGATGCGCTCGACCGACTCGCCGACCTGCTCGCCGATCGACTCGCCGTGCGGTTGAGCGGCCTGGCGCCGTCGCGCGAGCCGAGCCGCTCGTCGACGCCGCTGAGATCGCGCGACTCCACGGCAAGACGCGCTCCTGGGTCTACGAGCACGCCGGCGAGCTCGGCGCCGTGCGGCTCGGCTCAGGCCCTCGACCACGACTCGGCGTTCTCGCCCGCGCGCGTCGCCGAGCGGCTCGAGAAGGTCGACAAGCCGGCGACCGCACCGCTGCCCGGAGCCAATCCCCAGCCCCGGCGCCGGCGCCAGCGGGCCGGTCGTACTGCGACGGGTGCCCGCTGCTGCATGTGCGCTCGGTCGAGACCTAGATCGACCCCCGCCCGAACGGCGCCGGACGCGGCGTCCCCTCGGCGGCGAGGCGCAGGCCCACCTCGGACGGCTGCGGCCCGTATGGGCGAAGCCAGCGAGGTAGCGCCGTCCCGCGTCGACCTCATTCAAGCGCCGTGACAAGACAGAGCCTGCATACTGATCGGCAACCTCGCTGACCCGATCCGGAAGCCGATGGCCCGCCCCGCAACTGGACAAGTCGTCAAGCCGACAGAGACCCACCCCTGCTTCGCGCTTCGCTTCCGCGCGTACGGCAAGCGCCAGTTCCTCACGCTCGGTCGGCCCGAGGACGGCTGGACCCTCGCGATGGCGGAGCGCGAGCTCGCGGTCGTGCTTCGCGACGTCGATCTCGGCACCTGGCGACCCCCCGACCCGGATCCGACGCCGGCGAAGACGTCGACCCGACCTTCCACGAGTTCGCGTCCGAATGGTTCGCCACCAAGGAGCTGGAGGTCGAGCCGAACACGGCCAACCACTACCGAAACGACCTCACCAACCATCTGCTGCCGTTCTTCAAGGACCACCACCTCTCGCGAGATCACGGTCGCCGAGGTCGATCGCTACCGCCAGAGCAAGGTGCGCGAGGCGGCCGAGATCACCGCGGCCGCTGAGAACGGGACGCCGATGATGGTGTCCTACGTCGATCGCCTCGGACGCAGCTACCGGCGCCGAGCGCGGCCGCTCTCGGCTCGCTCGATCAACATGCACATCGATCTGCTGACGCAGATCCTCGCGGTCGCTGTCGACCACGGCCATCATCGACGAGCAATCCGGCGGTCGGCAAGCGCCGCCGTCTGAAGGTCTCGAAGCCGCGCCCGGTGCACCTGGACAGCGCCGAGCAGATCGCGATCCTGCTCGAGGCCGCCGGCGAGCTCGACCGCGGCGACGCCGTCATGGACGTCAGCGACCGCCGTGGCCGCACCTGGACGCAGCGCCAGCCGGTCCAGACGACCGGCCGGCGCGCAGCGATCGCCACGCTGCTGCTGGGCGGCGGCCGGGCCTCGGCAACCGGCGCGATGCTGTGGCGCGACGTCGACCTCGCCAACGGACGGTTCGAGGTCGGCCGCGACAAGACCGACGCCGGCATGCGCGAGGTCGACATGCTGCCGCTGCTGCGGGAGATCCTGACCGAGCACAAGGCCGCGAGCGAGCGCACCGGGCCCGACGACCCCGTGTTCGTGACCTCGACCGGCAAGCCGCGCTCGCGGCACAACCTGCGCCAGGACGTCGTCGACGCCGTGGTGACCCACGCGAACCGGCTGGTCGAGGAGCGCGGCCTACAGCCGCTGCCGCTCGGGATCACCCCGCACAAGCTGCGGCACACGTTCGCCTCGATCCTGGTCGCGATCGGCAAGGACCCGACGTACGTGATGCAGCAGCTCGGGCACACCGACCCGGCCTTCACGCTGCGGGTCTACTCGCACGCGATGCGCCGCAGCGAGGAGGAGCGCGAGCGGCTCAAGGCGCTCGTCGAGGGCCACGTTTGGGCAGCGAATGGGCAGGAAGCCCGCTGAATCGGCCCCGCAGACCGAGTCGGAGCGACTCCTGAGAAGCAGAAAGCCCCGCCTTAGCAGGGCTTTCCTGATATCGGGGCGCCCGGATTTGAACCGGGGACCTCACCGACCCGAACGGTGCGCGCTACCAGGCTGCGCCACGCCCCGAAGACGATTCCAGTATCCCACAGGCAGCGCTCGCCGCGCGGGTCCGGTCCGCGCGCGGCGGGCAGGTCCGCCCAGAGGCTAGTGGCCCAGGAGTGAGCCGACCTGCTGGACGCCGGACTTCACGGGCTGGGTCGCGCCGGAGACGGTGCTCGTGGCCCCGGATGCCGCCGGCGCCAGAGGATTGGAGCCTGACGGGGCAGGCGGCGAAGAGGAGGACGATCCGCCCACGGCGCCGGTCAGGCCGCCGGTGATGCCGCCAACGGTCTTGGAGACACCGTTGGTGACCCCACCGACCGTGTTGGACACGCCGTTGGTCACGCCGCCGACCGTCTGCGTGACTCCACTGGTCGCGTTGCCGACGGCCTGTCCCACGGGACCCGTCCCCGCGCCGGTGGCCTGCGCCACGCCGTTGACCGTCTTGCCGACGCCGCTGACCACACCGTTGACCGTGTTGCCCGCACCGCCGACCACACCGTTGACCGTCTTGCCCGCACCGCCGACCACACCGTTGACCGTCTTGCCCGCACCGCCGACCACACCGTTGACCGTCTTGCCGACCCCGCTGGTCACCCCGTTGACCGTCTTGCCGAGCCCGCTGGTCACCCCGTTGACGGTCTTGGTGGCGCCGTTGACGGTCTTCGCGGCGCCGTTGACCGCCTTGGTCGCCGTGCTGGCAGGAGTCGAGCCGCCGCCCGTGGCCTGACCCGGTGACGAGGACGATCCGGAGCCGCCGCCCGACGTGCCCGAGCCGGGCGCTCCGGGCGTTGAGCCGCGCTGTCTGCGCGTGCCGCCGCGCTGAGCGGTAGCTGTCCGCGGCGCGGAGAAGCCGGCCGTCTTGGCCGCCGGCGAAGTGCGTCCGCGTCTCGCCTTGGCGGCGGTCGCGGACGTGACACCGGACGCGCCGGAGGCGGCGGCAGCGTGATGCGCTGAGCGGTGCACAGCCGGCGGGGGCGCGTGGCCACCGGAGGCGAGCCCGGTGACCGCCAGACCTCCGCCCGCGCCCGCGACCACCACCGCCACGGTGGCGGCCGCCTGGCCGAGTGTGATCGCCGAGCCGGCGGACTTCGCCAGGCCGGCGGAGCCGGCGCCCGCGACGTGGTGGGAGCCGTTGGCGGAGGCCGCCTTGGCGCCGCGGGAGCGCCCGAACAGCCGCCACACCGGGAACGGGAGCAGCGCCGCGATCTTCGCCGCGATGCTGCGCGGCCTGACCAGGGCCTCATCGACCCCGGCCATCAGCGCGGCATGCCGGCAGAGCTGACAGTGGGAGAGGTGGCGGGCGAAGCGGCGACGGTCGCGAAGCCCGAGCGAGGTCACCGTGCGCAGCCGCCCGCCCTCGATGGCGGTCTGGATCTGCTCGCAGCGCCTGCCACTGGCGAGCTCCTCGTACTCCTCGCTGAGCTTTCGACGCGCCCGGAACAGGCTGCTCTCGACCATCTGGCGGGTCATGTCCAGGCGCGAGCCGATCTCGTCGTAGGACAGGCCCTCGAACTCGCGCATCACCAGCAGCTGGTGATGATTGGCGGACAGCCCGCCGAAGGCGCCGCGCAGGTCATTCAGGCGCTGTTTGCTCTCGACGGCGGCCAGCGGCGTGGGCACGGACGAGGGCGAGGCGTTCTGGCTATCGACCACGAACTCGCCGTCGGACTCCAGCGGCACCTCGCGCGCGCGGCTGCCGCGGCGAAACTCGTCAATGCACGCGTTCTTGGCGATCTCGTAGAGCCACGGCTTGAACGCGATCGCCTGGTCGGTGCCGCGCAGGCGCCGCAGCGCCGACATGAACACCTCTTGGGCGATGTCCTCGGCGCGACCATGATCGTGGACCTTGCTGAGGATGAACGAGAAGATGCGCTCGCGGTAGCGGGCGTACAGCTCCTCGAAGGCGCGGTCATCCCCCGCGCGGGTGGCGGCCACGAGCTCCTGCTCGCTGCACACCAGGGGCCTGGAGGTCCTGCTCATCGTGAGCGTCATGGCGAACCTTGCTCGTGTATTTCGGACGATTGGTGAGCGCCATCACGGGCACTCGACTGAACGATTGTGTTCATTCAAGCACCTCCCTGATGGCTCTATTGAATGGTGCCCCAAAGTAAAACTTCATAAACCACTGCAATTGCGGGGGAAATTCGCGGAGCGAGCGGAGGTATTTTCGTCCATCGGCATTGCCAGCGTCCGGGCCACGATGCATACTTGTGGTCATGTAGTGAACGGCAAAAGGAGCGAAGACCGATGGCCAATCACCTGACGCCCACCGAGCTGGCGCATGAAGCCGGGTTGGACCGGCGCGATGTCATCGCCAAGTGTTGCGAGTTGGGCGTCCCGATCTTCAACGGTCGGATCGACAAGACTCTTTTCCTCTCTAGCCTGCGCGAGACGACGCTCTCCACGCAGTCGCAGGTCCAAGCCGCGAGCGCCTAGCTCTCTCCTCAACCGAACAACGGCCCGGGGGCCGCCGGAGTCGCCGGGCCGAGCGCCACGGCAGCGCGGGTGTGCGCAGGTCGCGAGTCCGCACTCTGTTCCATGTGTCGTCGTCATTGAGCGGATTGACGCAGCAGGGTCGAGGTCGTCTGCTCCAGGATCTTGCGCCAGGCGCGCGTGGATTCGCGCTCGGCGTGGAAGTGCTTGACCACCGTCCTCACGCGCGTGGCCGAGATGTTGATGCCGTGACGCGCGCAGATCCGCTTGAAGCGCGGGTAGTCGTTGGCCAGCTTCAGCGTCACTGACTGGAACCCGTGGCGAGCGATGGCGACCCGTGAGGTGTAGTTCATCACGCTGGTCTGGAACATCAGTTCGTCGCCCGCGTCGGGCTCGATGAGGATGATGTCGACCCCCGGGTAGCGCTCCTCCCAGCGGCGGGCCAGCTCGTGCAGGCGCTGGTGCGCGAGCAGCTTGAACGCCTGGTAGCCGATGTGCGGGAACCCCATGTCCGACACCCGGCGAGCACGCGAGCCGGTGAGGGTGGGGATCCGGGCCTCGAAATCGTTGGTGTAGGGGACCAGCGGGTTGACCACGACGATCAGCTTGGCCCCCGCCTCCACCGCGATGTCCAGGTTGGTGGTGGAGACGATTCCCCCGTCCACGTACTCGCGGTCCCCGATCTTGACCGGCTTGTAGACCATGGGCAGAGCGCTCGACGCGCTCACGGCGCGGGAGATGGGGACGTCGTCAAACCCCTCGGAGCCGAACACCACCCGTTCGCAGGTGTCCAGGTCGGTGGCGGCGAGATAGAGCTCGCCGGCGAGCTTCCGGAAGTCATTGGTCCGGTCGGGGTCGGAGAGGATTCGCTTCACGTAGCGCTCGATCCCCTCGCCCGAATACAGGCCGGTGGGGAGCGCCTCGGCCAGCGCGAGCACGATGTCCACGGCCGAAACCTGGCGCAGGTCGCGGCCCAGTGTGCCCAGCAGATGGGCCAGGCGCAACGGGAACATCAGTCCCCGGGTGACGAACTCGCGGTAGTTGGGCTTGAGCAGCGAACCGATCCGAGCGTCCGGGAACGGCGTCGGCACCTGCTGGACGATGACCCGCATCATCTCCTCCGGGGTGACCCCGTTGGCCACCGCAGCGGCGACGAAGGAGCCCGCGCTGGTGCCGACATAGACGTCGAACTGGTTCACGGTCCGGTTGACCGACAGCAGATCGAGCGCCCGGAGCGCCCCGATCTCATAGACGCCGCCCGTGAAGCCGCCTCCACCGAGGACCAGCGCGGTCTTCGAGCGGCGCCGACGCGCCGGCTTGCCCGCACGTGTGCGGGCCCCCGGGGTCGGTGAGCGGTCGGTCGACGCATCCAGCTTGACAACCTTGCCCATTCGGTCCGGATTCTAGTGGTCCGGGTCCCGCCCACCCGCACTCGGCGGCACAACGCCGCCGCAGGACCGCAGCTTTGCGCCGCACGATGGGTTACACATAGTCGATGCGGTCAGCACCCCCTCTGCTCGCCGCGGTCGTGGCGCTTGCCCTGGCCGCCGCGCCGGTGGCATCAGGCCAGGGAGGCGGCGGGGCGGGCGTGGGCGGTGGCGGCGGGGGCACTCCGGCCTCGTCCCCCACTCCGGCTCCGGGCCCGACCAGCGCGGCCACGGCGAAGGCGAACCGCCAGCTGGACGGGAGCCTCAACCTCGGGATGCGGAAGGCCGGCCGCTTCAGCGGCGCCTACGTCGTGGACCTGACGGCCAACCGGACCCTGTACTCCAAGAACGCCGCCACGGGCCGGCTGCCGGCCTCGGTGGAGAAGCTCTACACGACGACCACGGTGCTGCAGCGCTTCGGCCCCGGCGCCACCCTCACGACATCGATGCTGGGGCAGGGCACCCAGTTGGGCGACACCTTCACCGGCACCCTGTACCTGCGCGGCGGTGGGGATCCGACGTTCGGCTCGGCCACGTTCGACACCGCCAACTACGGGACCGGCGCGACGATCCAGGCGCTGGTGTCCGCGTTTCAGAGCGCGACCGGCGTCACGCAGCTGAATGGCAACGTGGTCGCCGACGAGACCATGTTCGACTCCGACCGGGGCACGCCCGCCACTGGCAACCAGCCCTCGATCGACACCGAAGGCGAGCTCAGCGCGCTCGCCTTCAACCGCGGCTGGGCGAACTCCATCGGCACCGTGTACTTCAAGCACCCCGCCGTGCAGGCCGGGCAGCAGCTCGTCGCTGCCCTGAAGGCCGCCGGCGTGAGGGTTCCGCGCCACGTCAAGGTGACCGCCGGCCGCACGCCGTCGGGCGCCACGACGCTGGCCAGCGTGCACTCCCCGCCCATGGCCACTCTCGTGTCGCTGACCAACACCCCGTCGGACAACTTCTTCGCCGAGATGCTCCTCAAGGACCTGGGCGCGCAGTTCGGCTCGGGCGGGACGACCGCCGCCGGCGCCGCCGTGGTCAACGCCCAGATGGCCTCGAGCTTCAACATCCACCCCCGTCTCAACGACGGGTCGGGTCTGTCGCGCTCCGACCTGACGACCCCCATCGAGGTGGTGACCCTGCTGCGCAACATGGCGTCGAACTCCCAGTTCACCTCCTCGCTGGCCGTGGCCGGTGAGACGGGCACGCTGCAGGACGAGATGCGCCACACCTACGCGCAGGGACGATGCCGGGGCAAGACCGGCACGCTGCACGACGTCTCCAACGTCGTGGGCTACTGCCGCGCCACGGACGGCCACACGCTCGCCTACGCGCTGATGATGAACGGCATCGTGCCGGACTACGCGCACCCGATCCAGGACCGGATGCAGGTGGCACTGGCGAAGTACAGCGGCTGAGCCTTCAGCCGCCCAGCAGTCCCAGCAGGCCGGGCTCGTCGAGCACGGCGACCCCGAGCTTCTCGGCCTGGGCGAGCTTGGAACCGGCGCTCTCGCCGGCAACGACCCAGTCTGTCTTGCGCGACACCGAGCCGGTGACGCGGCCGCCGGCGGCGACGATCCGCTCGGTGGCCTGCTCGCGCGTGAGCTCCGGCAGGGTCCCGGTGAGCACCAGCGTCTTGCCGGCCAGGGGCCCCTCGCCGGGGGGCGGGCCCTCCTGCTCAAATTGAAGCCCCCGCTCGCGCAGATCGGCAATCAGCTGCTCCATGACCGGGTCGTGGAGCTGCTCATGGATGGTGGCGGCCATCTTCGGCCCCACGCCAGGGGTTTCCTCGATGGCCTCGGCGCTGGCGGCGAGCAGAGCGTCGATGGATCGGAATTGAGCGGCGAGGTTGCGTCCGGTGACGCCACCGACCTCCTCGATCCCAAGCGCCACCAGCACGCGGCCGAACGGCATCTCCTTGGACTTGGCGATGGCGGCCACGAGCTTCTCGGCCGACACCTTCCCGAAGCCGGGTTGCTCGGCGATCTGCTCGGCGGTCAGGTCATAGAAGTCGGCCGCCGTGCGGACCCAGCCGAGGTCCATGAACAGCGACACCTGCTTCTCCCCCAGGCCGTCGATGTCCAGCACGGTCTCGAAGAACGTGAGCAGCTGCCAGCGGCGCCCCGGGCAGTCGCGGTTGGGGCAGCGGGTGAACACCGAGTCCTCGGGCTTGACGGTAGGGGTGTCGCACACCGGGCAGCGTTCGGGTGGCCGCGGCGGCGACGGGCGGTCTTCGTGCTCGGCGACGTGGGGCGCCGGCGAGAGCACCTGCGGGATGACGTCGCCGGCACGCAGGACGATCACGTCCTCCCCCGGGCGGATGTCCTTGCGCGCGATGTCCTCCTCGTTGTGCAGCGTGGCCTGCTTGATGGTCACGCCGGAGACGTGCACGGGCTCGACGACCGCGTAGGGGTGCAGATCGCCGAACTTGCCCGGGTTCCAGCGGATCTCGAGCAGGCGGGTGACCGCGGTCGTCGGCGGGAACTTCCAGGCGATGGCCCACCGCGGGTCACGGCCGACGACGCCCAGCCGCCGCTGCAGCGCGAACTGGTTGACCTTGACCACGACCCCGTCGATCTCGAAGTCCAGCGAGCCGCGCCGGCGCTCCCACGATTCGCATTGCGCGATGACCTCCCGCTCGTCGGTCAGCTTGCGCACGTCGGGGTTGACCGGGAACCGGTGGGCGCGCAGCCACTCCAGCGCCTCCCAATGGGCGTCGAAGGACAGGCCCTCCGTGACCCCGATGGCGTAGCACCACAGCGACAGCGGGCGGTCGGCGGCGAGCTTGGGGTCGAGCTGGCGGATCGTGCCCGCCGCCGAGTTGCGCGGGTTCATGAACGTCGAGAGGCCGGCCTCGGCGCGGCGCTCGTTGAGGGCCGTGAAGTCCGGCAGCGACATGTAGACCTCGCCGCGCACCTCCAGCAGCGCCGGCGGCGTCTCGTCGTCCATCTCCAGCCGCAGCGGGATCGAGCCGATCGTGCGCAGGTTGTGGGTGACGTCCTCCCCCACCTCGCCGTTGCCGCGGGTGGCGCCGCGCTCGAACACGCCGTCGCGGTAGATGAGCGAGATGGCCAGGCCGTCGATCTTGGGCTCGGCCACGAACTCGAAGTCCGGATCCTCGATCCCCTCACGGGCCAGGTGGTTGCGCATCCGCTGGATCCATGCCTGCAGCTCCTCGGCCGAGCGCGCGTTGGCCAGCGACAGCATCGGCTCGGGGTGGCGGACCTTGACCAGGTCCGAGACCGGCTCGCCGCCGATCCGCTGGGTCGGGGAGTCCGGGGTCAGCAGCTCCGGGTGCTCGGCCTCCAGGCGGCGCAGCTCGTCCAGGAGCGCGTCGTAGGCGTCGTCGCCGATCTCGGGGTCGTCGAGCACGTAGTAGCGGTGGCCGTGGTACTCGAGCAGCCGCCGCAGCTCGTCCACACGCGCCGCGGGATCCCCGGCGGAGCCGTTGCTCGCCGCCGGGCTCATTGGTCGGTCACCTCATCAGCGGCGGGAGCGATGAGCCGCGCCAGGTCATACCGCGCGAGCGCGTCGAGCCCGCCACGGTCGGTGAGATCGAAGTGAATCGGGGTGACCGCGATCTGGCCGGCGGCGACGGCGGCAAGGTCGGTACCGGTCTCGTCGCCCAGGTACGTCGCGTCGCCGTAGATCCGGTACAGGCGCCGTCCGACCGGGTGCGTGGGATCCTCGTCGATGAGCGCCAGCTCGTCACGGTAGACCCGTTTGCCCAGCCGCGCCACCGTCACGCCCGACGGGTCGGCGCCGGGGACGTTGATGTTGAGCAGCGTCCCGTCGGGCAGGGGGACGTTCTGGAGCTCGGCGACCAGGCGCGCGGTGAAGGTCGCCGCCACCGAGAAGTCGAACCTCGAGCCCGTGCGGAAGTCCAGCTCCCGGCTCGTCGACTGCTGCGAGACCGCGATGCCCGGCAGGCCGAGCACGATCGCCTCGAGCGCGGCGGCCACGGTGCCCGAGTAGGTGATGTCGTCGCCCAGGTTGGAGCCGTGGTTGATCCCCGAGACCACCAGCTCGGCAGTAAACCCCTCCACCAGTCCCAGGTGGGCCAGCCGCACGCAGTCCACCGGCGTGCCGTCGGTGGCGTAGCCGACCGTCCCGTCCTCGAAGTCGACCTCCTGTACCCACACGGGGCGGCGCGTCGTGATGGAGCGCGCCATCGCGGAGCGGTTGCCGTCCGGCGCGATGACCGCCAGCTCCACCGACGGGATCGCGATCAGCGCGCGGCGCAGCGCCTGAAGGCCATCAGCCTCGATCCCGTCGTCATTGGTGAGGAGGACGCGCACGCCCTAGATGCTATGGCGCGCGCAGGCCGGAACGCGGACAGCGCTGAGCCGCAGCCCGAACGGTGAAAACCAAAACCTCACCGCTCGGGCCGCGACCACCCCCAAATACGCCT
>CAWHRT010000017.1:0-105082 GCA_963831845.1 uncultured Solirubrobacterales bacterium
GACGTAGATCGTGTGCGTGTCCCGGTTGATCGCGAGCGTGGATGGGCCGTTTCCGGCCGGCGCCGACCCCACGAGCGCCGAACCGAACCCGATCGCTCCGCCGAAGATCTCGAGGCCCGATTGACCGGCAATCCGCCAACCCTGCGCTGGCAGACGGGGTTCTCGGAGGGAACTCGACGATGCAGTCGCGCCACGAGGCGTGATCGTGGTGCCGGCTGCTACGGCGGCCGCAGCGAGCACGGCGAGCGTGGTGAGGAGCACCAACGAGAGGATTCGGGACTCGAGTCAACACTGTAGCCCCCTGTGGGTCGAGCGGAACGGTCCGGATGATCGTGCTCGTGCCTGGCAAAAACCTGGCATTCGCACCCCCGACAGGTGCTTTCATTCCGCTCGTATGCGGTTTGCAGTGCTTGGGCCGCTCGAGGTATCGCTGAACGGGGGCCCGGTCTCACTCGGAGGGCGTAAGCAGCGGACGTTGCTGGCGATGCTGCTGCTGCACGCAAACGAGGGCGTCTCCCGAGGCCAGCTGGTCGAGGCGCTCTGGGGGGAGCACCCACCGCGGAGTGCCGCTGAGTCGCTCGACGCATACGTTTACCGGCTGCGGAAGCTGCTCGGTCACGACCGGCTGCTACGCGAGGCTGGTGGCTACCTGCTCCGCGTCGAGTCGGGCGAGCTCGACGCGGAGCAGTTCGAGCAGCTGATCGGGATCGCCGGTCGCGCAGCGGAGGCCGGCGACCACGGTGCCGCGGCGGCGGCGCTGGCCTCGGCGCTCACGCTGTGGCGTGGGTCGGCGTGGGTCGATCTGCTCGACGAGCCGCTGGCCGACATCGAGGCGCGGCGGCTTGAGGAGCTTCGGCTGCGAGCAGTGGAGTCGCGCATCGAGGCGGAACTCGTGAGCGGTCGGGGGCAGAGCTCGTGCCTGAGCTCGAGCGGCTCGTGGCAGTGCAGCCACTCCGGGAGGGCCTGCGCTGCCACCTGATGCTCGCCCTGTACAGGGCCGGACGCCAGACCGACGCCCTCGACGTGTTTCGGGCTGCACGCGATCGACTCGTCAATGAGCTCGGGCTGGAGCCGGGGCGGGAGCTGCAGGAGCTTCAGCGGCGAATCCTCCAGCACGATCCGACGCTCGCCGAACCGCGCCGGGTCCTCGTCGCGCGTGGGTCGAGGACGAAGGGTGCGATCGCCGGTGTTTCGGCCGCGGCACTCCTCGGGGTAGTCGTGGCCGCGTTGTTGCTCGGTTCAGGCGCGAGCCACGCGCGCCGAGCACTGCCTCGAGGCGCGAACGGACTGCTGGCCCTGAGCACCGGCACGCGCGAGATCACCACTACCGCGGCGCTGCCGGCGGCGCCGGCAGCGGTCGCGACCGCCGCCGGCTCCGTATGGGCGGCCGATGCGGGCAGCGGGACCGTGTCCCGGATCGACCGCCGATCGGGTGCTGTCGTGCAGCGAATCCATGTCGACGGCAGCCCAGGGAGCATTGCCAGCGTCAACGGGGCGCTCTGGGTTGCCAGCACGGTCGGTGCGAAGCTCGTCCGAATCGACCCCGCGACGGAGGCGGTGACGCAAGAGATCGCCCTCCCTGGGTCACGCCCAGGCGCGCTCGCGTTCGGGCAGAGCCGCCTGTGGGTAGCGGACTCAGCCGCTCGTCAGCTGTTCGCGATCGATCCCTCGAGCGGATCGCTCACACGAACGGTTTCGTTGGATGTGCAGCCGAGCGCGGTCGCGGTCGCAAGCGGGGCGGTATGGGTAGCCGCGTACGACGACGCCGCGGTCGAGAAGCTGGACCCGTCGACCGGACGCGCGATCGGGCGCGTTCGCGTGGGCAATGGACCGGTCGCGCTCGCGATCCAGAGCGGCTCGCTGTGGGTCGCGAACAGCCTCGACTCCACGATTTCCAGAATCGATCCGCGCACGCTTACTGTGCGCGCGACGATCCCCGTCGGCAGCGGGCCGTCGGCGCTGGCGACGAATGCGGGAAGCATTTGGGTGGCAAACCGCTACTCCCACAGCATCTCGCGAATCGAGCCACGGCGCAATGAGGTCGCCGGAACGGTGCTCATCGGGGAACAGCCCACCTCGCTGGCCTCGGGAATGGGGGAACTGTGGGTGGGTGTCGCGGCGAGCGATACGTCCCATCGCGGCGGCACGCTCGTGCTCGTGGCCACGGGTGGTTTCGGCTCGGTCGATCCGGCATTCTTCAACCTGACCGGGCCGCCGCAGTTCGGTGGATTGGCGTACGACACGCTCGTCACGTTCCAGCACACCGACGGCGAAGATGGACTGCGACTCGTGCCCGATCTCGCGCTCGCGATCCCAACCCCGAGCGACGGCGGGGCAACGTACGCATTCCGGATTCACCCGCGTATTCGCTACTCCGACGGACGGATCGTCCAGGCCAGCGATTTCCGTCGAACGATCGAGCGCCTGTTCCGTCTCGGTTCACCCGGCAGCAGCTACTTCGCCGGGATCATCGGAGCCGCAGCCTGCACACGACAGTCGCAAAGGTGCGATCTCTCGCGAGGGATCGCCACCGACGACGCAGCCGGAACCGTTGTCTTTCACCTGGCCAGGCCCGATCCCAACTTCCTGTTCAAGCTCACCGAGCAAGACTTCGCCTCGCCGATCCCGCCCGGAACAGCCGACCACGAACCCAGCTCCGGCGCCCCGCCCGGCACCGGGCCTTACAGGATCGCCCGCGCCGAGCAGACCGAAGTCCGGTTCGTGCGAAACCCGTACTTCCGCGAATGGTCACATGCGGCCCAGCCCGACGGCAATCCCGACAACATCGTGTGGCGCTTCGTGGCATCCCAACGAGACGCGGCGACGGCGGTCGAGCAGGGACGCGGGGATTGGATCTACGGCCTGATCCCCACGGCGCAATACCGCCGGCTGCGGCTGGAGGATCCAGCGCTGCTGCATTCGAACACGTTGTTCGAGGTCGACTTCGTGCACCTCAACACCCATCGCGCCCCGTTCGACGACATCCGCGTCAGACGGGCGCTGAACTACGCGATCGACCGAGCGAACGTCGCTCGGCTGTACGGCGGCCGCAGCTTCGCCACGCCCACGTGCCAACCACTCGCGCCCGGCCTGCCCGGCTACAGCCGCTACTGCCCCTTCACGCTCCGTCCCCGTCCGAATGGAGCATGGACCGCACCGAACCTCGCACGAGCCAAGCAGCTCGTCAGCGCATCCGGGACGCGCGGTGAACGGGTCGACCTCTGGGGTGAAGCCAACGACGCCTACATTCCCCGCAGCGTGCCCATGTACGTCGCCCACGTGCTCCGCTCCCTCGGCTACCGCACGCACCTCCACCTGGCGCCGATCGCGTCGATCACGCAAGCGATCCGCAGGCGCCATCAGCTCTCCGCCGACGGCGACTGGCTGGCCGACTATCCCGACCCGTCCTCCTACATCCCTCAGTTCTTCGCCTGTGGTGGCGGCAACGGCAACGGCTACTACTGCGACCCGCAACTCGACCGCAAGATGCGAGAAGCCTCGCTGCTCGACCCCCACCACCCCGCGAAAGCCACTGCTGTCTGGACCGCGATCGATCACCAACTCACCGACGACGCCGCCTGGGTGCCGACCGTCAACGTCCGCGACGTCGAACTCGTCTCGCGACGCCTACACAACTACCAGTACAACCCCATCTGGGGCTTTCTCGCAGACCAGGCTTGGCTGCAATAGCCCCGCTGCGAACGCGACGTGCTTGCGAGCGCACGCAGCAGCGCCCGGTGCCCGCAGAGCGTTCGCGAACGGACGCGTAGCCGGGAGGACGGGTGGGGAACCCTTCCCGAGCCAGGTCGTTTGCTGCGAAGGGGGCCGGAAGCAAGCACGGCGACCGTTAGCTGGCTCCCCACGACTTACATGTGGAGCAAGCGCTTTCCTGGCTGCATTCGCTGCTGGTATCGCCCAGCGGCAGGCGTCCGCGATCGCGCCAGCGGACGACTGCTTTCACCCTGGCCGCGCCTCCGAGCCGGCGACTGCCTTGGCGACGCAGGAGTGGTCCGCGGATCGGCCCCCGCGCGAGCGCTTAGCCACGCAAGCAATGGCCAGCATGAACGAGCGCGGGGCGATTGCGATGGCGCGACAATCGTCCCGATTGGGCACGACCGACGCCACGGACCAGATCGGATTCGCCGGTTTCGAGCGTGAGTGTTGGCCTTCGTTGCGCAGCCGCGACGTTCGGTGGTGGCTGAGGTGCTTTACGGCCTTCCGTCACCTCGATCCAGCGAGCAGCCGTGCCACGTGGCACACCCTCTCAGGCTGACCCTTGGGTCTTGGTGAGTAGTTCGTGCAGGGACGCGGCCGCGTGCCGATGAAGCAGTATTTGAACGCCTTGGCGATGTGGCCGGGCGATGGCTTCGCAGCCGGTTGCGGCTGTGAGAGCGACTTCAAGTCGTTCTGCCGCGGCAACGTGATCGGGGTGGGGTTCGGCTTGGCGCCTGGCCGGAGCGGAGGATTTGCCGATCTGTGTCTCGAGCACACGGACCGACCATCCTTGCTGCGCGGCGTCTGCGCCAGCAGTCGCCTCCGATCATGATCGAGTTCGGTCAGGAGGGCTTTGCCGTGCCCTTTTGTGAGCGAGCCGCGATCGATGAGTTCGATTGCTTCGTCGGGAAGTTCGAGCAGTCTGGTGGTGTGGGCTAGGTCGGTGCGGCTGCGTCCTAGCTGGCGAGCGAGCGCGCTAGCGGTTAGGTCGAGATCCTCGAGCAGCGTTGCAATTGTGCGGGCCTCCTCGATTGGTGTCAGGTCTTGTCGAACGATGTTTTCGATCAGGGCGACCTGGAGCGAGGCGGCGTCATCGAACTCAGGCTTGAGTAGCGCCGGAATGGTCCGACGACCCGCGAGCAGCGCGGCGCGCCAGCGACGTTCGCCGGCCAGAGGGTGTACTTGCCCTCGCTTTGGGGTTTGACGATGATTGGTTGAAGGACCCCTTGGTGTCGGATCGACTGAGCGAGTGAGGACAGCGAGTCTTGATCGAAGCGACGGCGCGGCTGTCTGGGGCTTGGGGAGATTGCGTCGACGGGGAGCTGTAGTAGGTGGTTCTCGGGAACGGCGTGGGCCGGATCACGAGGGTCGCGGTGTGTGCTGGGGTTGGTGGGGTCGTCGAGTATCAGTCGGCGTTTGGGTGGGTTAGTCATCGCGTGATGGGCTCGAGCAGGTGTTCGATTGTGTTGCGGTAGGCAGGGCAACTGCGTGGTCTGGAGTGGAGATTGCGAGTGGAATGCGTTTGTGTGCGGCTTTGGCGATCGCTGCGGAACGGAGGGGGATGCGGCCGATGGCTGGCAGCTCAAGCTCGTTGAGCTTGCGCTCGACGATGCGACTGCTGAGGCGCATTGCCATCCATCGTGTGATCACTGGCATCACCGTTGGTCCGTCGATGTTGAGCCGTCGCTTCAGGCGGCGAATGGTCTTGCGGAGCCCGGCGATTCCGTGAATTGCTCCTTCGTCTTCGGCGCTGACCGGAGCGATTACGCAGGTGGCGCAGACGAGCGCGTTTACCGTGAGCAATCCGAGGTTGGGTGGGGTGTCGATGAGGAGCTCGTCGTAACTCTCGATCGTGTCGTCGAGAGCGTCTAGTAGGAATCGCTCTCGGCCCATCTCGGCGACGAGGCTCATCTCGACACCTGCCAGAGCCGGCGCGCCTGGGAGCACGTCGACGCCGTGGACGGATCTTCGGATCGCGGCCCCGGCATCAGCGGTTCCGGTCATCACATCAACGAGTGTTGGCGCCGAGTCGGGTTCGAGCCCGAGTTGGCGGGTCAGCGCGGCCTGCGGGTCAGTGTCGACGAGCAGGACGCGCCGGTCTTGGCGTGCGAGCAGCACTCCGATGTTGATGGCGGAAGTTGTCTTTCCGACTCCGCCTTTGGCCTGGGCGATTGCGGTCAGCATGCATTCCTCCTGTGCTGCTCTGCGGTGGCTATTGGTCGCGTCAGCGCGTACCGCTCGAGCTCGTCTGCGAACCGGACTCGTCGCCCGAGCTCTTCGGCGTGTTTGGCGATCACGGGTCCGAATCGACGGTCGATCCATGACTGCGTCGAGGGCGGGCTGTTGATTACGAGCGTGGTGGTGTCGTCGACGGCGACCAGCTCGAGTGGTTCGAGCCAGATCTCGAACGTGCTCTCGTCGATCTTGAGGGCGAGGTTGTCGCGGAGCCGCTGCCAGTCCGTGCTGTTTTGGACAGTCGGGATCTCGAGGGTGCGTCGCGTGTCGGCTAGGTCGAGATGGACGGTTCGTCGGCGTCTTCGCCCGCGTGCACTCAGGTAGGTCTCTTCGACGAGAACGGAGTCCTCGACCTGGTTCCCCCCTTCAGGGGGGTTAGGGGGGTGAGGTGTTCTTTGGTTCTGGGGTTCCTTCCCCGCGCGCGCGTTGGGTGGCGGGGTTCTGGCGGGGTTTGTGCCGGGGGTCTGCCGGAAACCGTCTGGGTCTGAGCGGGGTTTTCGAGCGAAACCCCGCTCACGTCCGGACCGTTTAGGACGGAAACCGTCCGGGTCTGAGCGCCCTTTTTGAGCGAATCCCCGCTCACGTCCGGACCCTTTGAGGAAGAAACGGTCCGGGCCTGAGCGCCCATTTCAGACGCAAGCGCCGGTCGGACGTGGACCGTCCGAGTTGGCGCGGTGTGATGCGTGGGTAGGAACGGCACGATCGCGGCTTGAGAGGCGACCGATCCTCCGAGTCCGCAGCCCCGCCCGCGCTTCGTGACAGGGCGTCCTTTGAGGCAGCCGATGCGGAAATCGTGGACAGCAGCGGCCGTGACCCTGGAGCTGGCGCGACGCGGCGCGGACGAGGTGCGGTCGCGGCACTCTCGGTGACTGACGGTCGGCTTATGTGCCAGCGATTGGTCCTGCCGCGGCCCCCGGCCGGCGCCCTGCAGAACGCCGCCTCCCGAGCTTATGAGGGCAGCGCGAGCCCGCCGGTAGGTACTGTCTGCCAACCCTGCGGCGAGACGGAGCTCGTCAGTTGTGACGCCGCTGAGTTGTTGGTCCGCGTCTGCCATTGCTGCAATCGCGGCAAGTAGCTGGCGAGCAGGCCCCCGCGCCGAGCTGCGGCTTAGGACGGCCTCGACCAGCTGCGGATTGACGGGTCCGTCCCACCACGGGCCTGCCAGAGCAAAGTCGAGCCTGATCGTTGTCGAGCGCCCACGGCCGCCGCCGCGTTCGGCGATCGAGATCAATCCGCCGTCCGTCAGCCGGTCGCGCGCGTGTAGGTACTGACTGCGGCTGAGACTGGCGCGGCCAATGGCCACAGGGTTGCTGGGCCACGCCAACTGGTCGCGATTGGCGAAGCTCGCCAACGAGAACGCGACGAGGCGTTCGGCCGGCGAGATTTCGCGGAGTGCTAGCGCTGCGGCGATCGCGCGACGGCTCACGGCAAGCGCTCCCGACAAGAGATGATTTCGCAGGCGAGACGCACAGCTCGAGGCCCGCGAGAGGCTGGGACACGCTGCCGCGCGAATGGCCAGGTGTGGCTGAAAGTCATCGCCAGCGCCATGGATGTGGACGCTCGCGATGACGCTCAGGCCCGCCGCTTGCGGCGCACATACGCTCGCCATAGCCCTTGGGTCCGTCCGGAGCCCGGCTACACTGCGCGTGCGCGTGTGAATTTGGTTGGCGCAGCTGGCGCCTATGGGTTGAGAGACCGGGCTGCCACCCGGTCTTTCTCGTTTCGGAGAGGTGGAATCGGTGGGTGGGCCGCGTGCGTGGGCCGGACCGTGGTGAACCTGCGGCCGGAGCTCTGGTGGGCGCGTGCCGCTCACTCGACTTCTTCCTGGAACCGTTGGTCGCCGCGCCTTCCGCCGATCGTCTCGCGCCGGTCTTGCACATTCCAGACCACCTCGCCGCGTATCGCCGGCTGGCCGGCGAAGGAGCCGTACCGCGCCCACACGGGTTCGGTTAACGCGAACTGCAGCTCGTCGTCGGTCGGGCAGTTCGGCGCGTAGCCGAAGCTCGCGCGATGGCTTCGCAACCGCACCGAGTGCGTGATCCCACCCGGCCCTGGGTGGGTGGAGAACGTGACGACGGCTTCGATCAATTCTCGGCGCTCGAGCTCCGTCCAGACCTTCTCATCGAGCGATCTCGAGCTGGTTTGGACGGAGCCGAGTCGCGTGCGGCTCGACGGCGGCGCGCCCGCTATGAGCGCGGCAAGCCTCTCCACGGATGGCCTGGCACGTCGGGCATGAGCGGCTCCGCCATCCGCGGGCTGGATGCAGACGCGAAAGCGCGAGCGCTGAGTCGTTTCCAGTCGCGAAGGGCAGGCGGCACGCGAGCCGGGAGCAGCGCCGCATCGCGGGCAGCAGTCCTCGAGCCAGGCAGCTCTATCGCTCACAGGCGACCTCCGCGAGCTCGGCCGCTAGCGCGATTGGTCGCCGATCTGACCACTCGGGGAAACCCCTCGAGGGAACGAAAAGGGAACGAAAGGCCAAAAACAGGGGCCTACGCTGGCCCGCGTTGACCCACCGTTACGACCCCACGTACCGACCTGGAGGCACCCCGATTTCCCTGCTAGGGCGCGGAAACACAGGTATCTAGCGGAGAGGGAGGGATTCGAACCCTCGATGGACGAAACCGCCCATACCGGTTTTCGAGGCCGGTGCGGTCGGTGAACGTGGCCGATGCGACAGCGCGTCGATTCCGCGTCGATCAGGTTCGCTTCAGCCGCTTCAGCGGCGTATCGGGAGTACACCTTAAAAACCGGTCGGTAGCAGGTCTTTCGTGGCCTCCTAGCGCCGATCGTGAACGGCCGTTATTCCCTCAAACTTCCATGGTAAGGAAGGGGTCGACGGTTCGAGTCCGTCAGAGGGCTTCTCGACGACTCCGGCGTAGTGCTAGCGATCGCGTAGTCCGATCGTCCGTGTGCTTGTTAACGGATGCCGTCAAAGGAGCTGGTCGATCGTGATCGGCAGCGAGCGGAACCGTCGTCCGGTGGCGTGGTAGACCGCGTTTGCGACAGCCGCGGCCGCGCCAACGATCCCGATTTCGCCGAGACCTTTGATCCCGACCGGGCTGAACGAGTCAGGCTCGCCGACGAAAACGACGTCGATGTCGGGCACGTCGGCGTTGACGGGGATCAGGTAGTCGCCGAGGGTGGCGTTCGCGATGCGACCGGTGGCGGAGTCGAAGATGGTCTCCTCGAGGGTTGCCATCCCGATGCCCATCACGACGCCGCCGATGATCTGGCTGCGGGCCGTCTTCGGGTTGAGGATTCGCCCCGCGTCGATCGCCGAGACGACCCGGGCGATCCGAAGCAGACCGAGGTCTTTGTCGATCCGTACTTCGACGAATTGCGCGGCGAACGCCGACGTTGCACTGTCGCCGCGGCCGGTTTCGAGGTCCGCTCGCCCGTCGGCGGTGATCTCGTCAAGGTCCTGGCGAGCCAGTATCTCGGCGAAGCTCTCGCCCGCGGCAGGGTCGTCGACAAGATGAACGCGGCCGTCGGCGCAGCCGACATCCGCTGAACCTCTTCCCCGAAGCGGCGACTGCTCGTCGTCGCCGACGAGGGCCAGCAACGCCTGCAGCAGGTTGCCGGCGGCGTCGTGGATCGCGGCGCTGTGCGACATAGCGAGACCCGAGCCTCCGGATTGGGCTGCTGGAGGCAGGTCGCTGTCGCCGATCTCTGTCGTGACTTGCGCGATCTGCAGGCCGAGCAGCTCGGCCGTGAGCTGTGTGGCGATCGTGTAGGTCCCGGTTCCGATGTCGGTCGCTGTGCTGCGCACGACCGCGGTCCCGTCTCGCTTGAGCGTGATCCGGACCTGACACGGCGCCTGGTAGGACCCGAAGGTGACGCCTGCCATCCCGTAGCCCAAGAGCCAGTTCCCTTCGCGCATAGATCCGATCGCCGGGTCGCGCCGGGCCCAACCAAATCGCTCGGCGCCGACGCGATAGCAGTCCTGCAGCGCATTGCTCGACCAGGGCAGCGCGGAGTCCGGATGGACCTCAGCGTAGTTCGCCAGTCGCAGCTCGATCGGATCGATCGCCAGCTCGTATGACAGCTCGTCGAGCGCCGATTCGATTGCGAAGTTGCCCTCAGCCTTGCCGGGAGCGCGCATCGCGCCAGGGCTCGAGATGTTGAGCCTGACCAGGCGGTCATGGGTAGCGACGTTCGGGCAGGCATACGCGGAACCCGTGGCCATCGTGATCGGATCGATGTTGAAGTCCTCGATGGCCAGCGTGGAGGTCCCCTCGTGGTCGATCGCCACCAGCCGCCCGTCTCTTTCAGACCCGAGCCGCACGCGTTGCCGCGACTGCGCGCGGTGCCCAATGGAGGTGAACATCTGCGGGCGGGTCAAGACGAGCTTGACCGGCCGTTGCACCAGCCGCGACGCGAGCGCGGCGAGGATGACGTGCGGCCAGGCTCGGAGTCCGGCGCCGAACCCGCCTCCCAGGTAGGGCACGAGCACCCGCACGTCGGTCTCTGGTAGATCGAATACGGTCGCCAGGGTTTGCCGCACCATCACGGGCCACTGGTTGCAGTCATGCACGGTCAGACGGTTCTCCTCCCAGCGTGCCACGGTCCCAAAAAGCCCCATCGGATTGTTGGTCTCGGCCGCGATCGCGAACGTCTCGTCGTAGAGCACCTCCGCCGACGCGAGCGCCGCCTCGACGTCGCCGCGCTGCAGCTCCAGTCCCCACGGGTTTTGCAGGACGGCCGCGTCGGGATTCTCGATCCCGAGTATCGGGGTGCTCTGCTGGTATTCGATCCTGACCGACCGCGCCGCCGCGGTTGCTTGCTCCGGTGTCTGCGCCACAACGATGGCCACGTGCTGGCCGTGGTGCAGGATGCGATTGTCCCTCAAGGGCGTTGGGGGGCTCGGGCCGAGCGGTGTCATCGGGCCGTCCGCGAGTGCCGGCGCGTTCTTGTGCGTCACCACCGCCAGTACCCCGGGCGACGCCTCCGCGTCCTCTGTGTCGATTCGGCTGATCGTCCCAGCAGCGATCGTCGACTGCACCAGCGCGGCGTGCGCGAGGCCATCGAAGGAGAAGTCCGAGGGGTACGGTGCGGCGCCGGTCACCTTCAGCGGGCCGTCGACGCGGTCCACACCGGCGCCGACGATCGTGTTGCTCTCGGCCGTGGTCACGGCTGGATTCCCGAGATCGTCTGCAGGATTCGCACGATCGTTCGCTTGGCGAGCTCGACCTTGAACGCGGTGCCGGGAACGGTGAACGGGTCCTGGATCGCGGCCTCGGCAGCGGATCGGAAGGTGTCGGAATTCGCGGTCGCACCGGTGAGGATCGCCTCGGCGTCGCGGGCGCGCCACGGGACCGTTCCGACGCCGCCCACTGCGACGCGCGCCGTCGCGATCGTGCCGTCCTCGATCACGAGCGCGGCAGCCGCGGAGGTGAGCGCGAACTCGTACGACGCTCTGTCGCGGACCTTCAGATAGCGCGACCGCGCTCCCACGGGAAGCAGCGGGACGTCGACGTGCGTGATCAGCTCACCGTGCTCGAGGACGTTCTCGATGTCGGGCCGCTCGCCCGGGAGGACGTAGAACTCGGTTAGCGGGACGCTGCGCTCTCCACGTGCCCCGAGGATGTGCACGACGGCATCGAGCGCAACCAACGCCACGCAGAGGTCCGACGCGTGCAGCGCGATGCAGTGCTCGCTGGCGCCGAGGATCGCGTGCATCCGCGCCGCGCCGGTAACCGCAGCGCACCCGGAACCGGGCGCGCGCTTGTTGCAGGCCGCCACCGTCGGGTCGCGGAAATAGCGACAGCGCGTGCGCTGCAGGATGTTCCCGCCGATAGTCGCCATGTTGCGCAGCTGCGTCGACGCACCAGCCAGCAGCGCCTCGCGGACGCACGCCAACCGATCGGTCACCGTGGGGTCCGCCGCCAGCTCCTCCATCGTGGTTAGCGCTCGGACCGTGAGGGTGTCGTCTTTGCGGGTGATCCCGCGCAGCGGCAGGCGCGTGATGTCGATCAGTCGCTCGGGATCGAGGACGCCGTCCCTCAGCATCAGGTCGAGCTGGGTTGTGCCGCCGGCGAGGTACTGAGCATCGGGATCAGCGCTCGCCAGGGCCACCGCAGCAGCGACATCGTCGGGGCGGAGGTACTCGAACGGTCGCGTCGCTACTCGACCCCGCCCGCGGCGACCTCTCGGATCGCGGCGACGATGTTTGGATACGCACCGCAACGACAGAGGTTGCCGCTCATGAACTCGCGGATCTCCTCGTCGGACCCGGCCCGCCCTTCCGCAAGCAGGGCGACCGCCGACATGATCTGCCCGGGGGTGCAGTACCCGCACTGAAAACCGTCGTGACGGACGAACGCCTCCTGCACCCGATGCAGCACTCCGTCCCGGGCGAGCCCCTCGATCGTCGTTACCTCCCGCCCCTCGCATTGCGCTGCCAGCGTCAAGCACGACAACACACGCCTACCGTCGAGCAGCACCGTACACGCCCCGCACGCGCCCTGATCACAGCCCTTCTTGGTGCCCGTCAGCCCCAGCCCGTCGCGTAACGCGTCGAGCAACGTCACCCGACTATCAAACCGCAGCAGCCGCGCGCTTCCGTTAACACGAAGGCCTGACCTCGAATTCAGTTGCGGCTCCCGCGGCGCCTGGCCGCGAATGCGCGGCATCAGTCCGCGCTTGATCCACGACCTGTTCCTTCACCAATCGCCTGCACGGTCGGGGGTCCGTCGATCAAACGTCATCACGACGACGAGCAGCTGATCGGAGTCTACGCAGCTCGGACTGCACAGCTACAACTGTACAGTCTATCCTGTAGAATGTCAAACGTGCCACCGAACGCCCCCGAACCCGCGGAGATCGCTAGCGATCTCCGGTACATCGTCGGACAACTCGCACGCCGCACCCGCGAACGCGACATCGTCACGCTTCCAACGCGTCTCGCGGAAACACTCAGCTTCCTAGACCGCGAAGGCCCGATGACAACCAGCGAGCTCGCCGAACGTCACAGCGTTCGCCAACAATCAATGGCCGCCAAACTCGCCGAACTCGACGCCCACGGCTATCTCGAACGCCAACCCCACCCCACCGACCGCCGCAAGATACTGATCGCAATCAGCCAAGACGGACGCGACCGCCTCAACGATGACCGACGCCGCCGCGTCAGCTGGCTCGCCGAGGCGATCACCGACAGACTTAACTCACGCGAACAGAGGGTTCTCGCCGACACCCTCTCGCTACTCGACCGCCTGATCGAGGCCTGAGACTCCGCACGAGCAGCGCCACGACCAGCCCCGAGCGACACGCTGCCTGCGGCGGACCCTGACGCCGACATCAACTCGCGAGCGGTCAGCTCGGGGCCGCCAACTAGGACACCACATTCGTTGCGCCGCCGCCGGCCGTGGTTTTTACTTGCTGGCATGTCGCTCCGGGTCTGCGAGTTTGGGTTTCCCGGGCCGCTTCGCGATCGACTGGTGGTCGCGGTGCTGACAGGGGCCAAGACGGCAACCTCGTCGTTGCTTGCCGATTGGCAGCGCGACGGCGAGCCGTTGCCGGTTGTGGGCGAGCGACAGACGGTGATCGATTCTGACGGTGTGCGGGTGGCGACGATCGAGATCGTTGCCGTGGAAGTCCTCAGACTCGCAGCGGTTGATGATCGAATCGCCCGGGCTGAGGGCGAGTCCTACAGTACCGCCGTCGGGTGGCGCGTCGAGCACGAGCGTTTCTGGACCGAGGAGGTATTCCCCGGATGGGAGGATCCGCCGGTGCTCGACGACGACACCCAGGTCGTGGTCGAGTGGTTTTGCGTGTGCCACTGAACGGCGGGAGAACGGGTGTGTCGGGCGTACTCGATGTTGCTGTGACGCTCCTGAGCCGCGTCTCCTGAGCGACAATGCGTGGATGGACAGGGACGAGGACGCGCCGGACTTCATCGTCGTAGGCGAGAAGGTGGCGCTGGGACCGCTTCGACGCGACCTTGCGGCGAGCTACGCGCGCTGGGACAACCAACTTGAGGTCCGCCGTGGCCTCGATCTCCTCGGCGTCGCCACGCCACAGAGCCGGGAGAAGTGGGTCGACGACAACATCAAGGCGGGCGCGGAGCGCGAGCCCAAGGGCGTCGAGTTCACCATCTATGACCGTAGCGACGGTGCACCGGTCGGCACCGCCGGGCTATTCGAGATCTCGCACGCGAACGGCAGGGCCGCGTTCGGCATCGCCATCGGCGAGCGGCGCAGCCAGGGGCTCGGCACTGAGGCCACCCGCCTCGTGCTCGACTTCGCGTTCCACGTGCTGCAGTTGCGCAACGTGATGCTCGAGGCGCTCGCGTGGAACGCCGCTGGGCTGACCGCCTACGAGCGCGCCGGCTTTCGCCGTATCGGCGTGCGCCGCGGTGCCGCGATCAGCCGCGGCAGGCCCACCGACGTCGTCCTCATGGACGCCGTGCCCCAGGACTTCGGCCCTTCCGTGCTCGGTTGAGCGACGTCGGCTCGCCTTCAGGATCGTTTCTGAGTCACCGGACACTGCGGAGACTTCTCGCTGTCGTTATCGAGCTAGGAAAATGGCTGAAAGACCACGTAGCCGCGCTCGTCACCGTGTTTGACGACCTCGACCACGCGGAATTGCGTTCCGCCGAACTCGACATGGCTGCCCTCGCCGACGACCACGTCCTCGCCGTCGTCGGGCATCAGCTGAGCGCTGAGGCCGGTCGCTGCTGAGCCGTCCCCCAGCTCGTAGGGGCGCTCCCAGATGTTGGCAACGCCGACTCGAACACCGCCGAGCCAGGCGACCAATCCCTCCCCTGCTCGGATGGTGTCGGTCACCTGACCTTCACGTCGGACCAGCTGTACATATAGTGGCGGAAGACCGACCACGGTAGGCCGCTGATGTGGTGATTGCCCCACGGGTTCTTCAGATCGACGGTCTTGGCCTTCTCGTCGGCCGCGACGATCGAATAGGCGTGGTTAAGGACGATGTCCCACCGTTTGATCTCGGCCTTCTCGTCATCGTTCAGCCAAAACTTCGTCCAGCGACTCGTGGAGGTACACGCGGTCAGTGCGTGGTTCGCCCGCAGCGCGCCCGCGACAAGTCCGAGCGATAGGTCCTCGGCGTAGTCGCGGGGGTCGTGCTCGGTCGCCTCGTTGCCGGTGAGCGTCTCGAGCCCCTCCTTGTCCCAGAGAGCGCCCTCGGCGTCGGCATACGATCCCTTCCACTTCGCCAGCGCCTTCTCCAGCAGCGAAACCCACAGCTCACGCCCGCCCGAGCCGGTGTCGAACGACTGGCCGTAGACGAGGTTGCCGTCGCTGTTGACTGGGAGTTGGTTGCTGAGCGTGAAAACGTGTGCGGTGAGGTCGCTCCAAAAATGGTCCCTGTAATACAGGGTGACGTTGTAGGTCCCGTTGCCGTTGTCGGTGATCAGGGAGCTGATCGCCGCTGGGCTTGCCCGTGCGACCGCCATCGCCGGTGCGAGCAGGTTGCAGTCCCCGAGCTGCCCCTGGTGGACGTCGTCGGGGCTGACACCGTTGACGAACGGCGTCCCGGTGATCGCTTTGTACGTCGGGTCGGCGTTGGCACTCTTCGGTGGCGGCTCGCGCGCAACGACGATACGCGGGGCGATCGTCAGCGCGTGAGCGATCGCGCGGTTGCCGACCGAGCGCTGGAGCGACTGGATCGCCTGCCGGCGGGCGGGCCCTGGGAGCCGCTCCAGGTCAGCGAGCGAGCTGACCGGGGTAGCAGGCAAACCCGCGACCGCCGATCTGTCCGGGATCGCTTCGGCCGTTTGAACAGGCGCGTCCCTGCCGCTCCGGTCCCGCATGAACTCAGCCTACCGAGCCGCAGCCCACACGGCCACCACACGAGCATCGCGCGCTACGTGCAGCCAGCGGGCTTCGGGGGGATTTGTCTACGGCAACGCGAGGTCGACGAGATCGACCTCAGTTCGCGGCTCTAGGCGGCGAGTGCGTGGTCAGTCCCGCCTCGGTTGGCGTACGCGTATGGGTCGTAGAAGGCGGTCAGCGCGTGCTCGGGATCAACGTCGAGCTCGAAGAACTCGCCAGTCCGCTGGTCCTCGACCGCGACCGAGACTCGGTCTGTGCGCGAGTTCCATAGCAGCTTCACGTCGAGTCCGTCGTTGACTCGATGATCCAGCTCGCGGGTCGTGCGATTGGTGGTTGGGTGCATGATCGTGTCCTCCCGCGCGGTCGTTTGGGGTCGTGTCTGTTGGTTAGGACTGCTTGGGCCGCGCGAATTCATCTCGTAGCTAAGAGACACGAGCCCGCTGCTGAATGTGACGCACTTGATTTGCTGCATCGGCACGTGGTCGGTGAACTCGTCGAACAGTCGCCTTCCGCGGCCCTTGATCACGGGGTGGACGAGGAGCACCAGCTCGTCGATCATCGCCCGGCGGAGCAGGCACTGAACGAGGGTGGCGCTTCCGAGCACCAGGATGTCGTTCCCAGGCGCTCGTTGCAGCCTCGCCAGCTGTTCTCCGATGCTGGAGTCGGCGTCGATGAGGTCTGTGTCCTGCCAGCAGGCGTCGTCGAGGCTCGTAGACACGACCAGCTTGCGCGTCCGGTTCATGAAGTCCGCCATCGCACCGGACTGATACGGCCATTGGCTGGCGAACTGCTCGTAGGTCGCGCGGCCGAGCAGGATGGTGTCAGTGGACGCGCTGCGCGCGGCGACCGATGCAGCCAGGTCGTCGCTCATGGCCAGCCATTCCGCCGGCTCGCCGACGACGCCGTCCACCGAGCAGAACAGGCACGCGACGATCTTTCTCATCCGCTGCCTCCCGGCGAGCGCGGCGGACAAAGCGTCGTGCCCGGGAAGAATCGCCGGCGAGTAGCGAAGCACATCGACTTCGATCCCCGAGGCCCGCAGCCTTGCTGCGTATGTGCTCCCGTCGTCGATTCGTGTGTCGCTGCTGATGACCGTCGCGGGGGCGACGCCCGTGAGCAGGAACGGCATCGGGCACGTTTGAGTGAAGGTCGGATGGACCAGGATCTGGCGGCACAGATGCGGCCAGCCGGTATCGCGCGCACGGATGGCGAGCCGGGCGGCGCGCGCTCCAGCGGCGCCTTCGCCCGCGACCATCACCTGCTCCGGGTGCGCGCCAAGCTCGGCAGCGTGCTCGACGGCCCACCCGAGCGCGGCCCGCTGGTAGTCATCATCAGTCGCGCGCGGGCTCGGGATCGCGAGTGCGACGGCAGCAGCGGCCGAGCATAGGAGCCGGCATAGCGGATCGGAGTCCGCTGCTTCCGTAAGCGCCGGCACGAACATGAGTGCCGAGCCGGACTTGGCATCGTTACCGTTGGCCCAGTAGACGCGACCGTTAAGCCGGCGACCGGCGATGCGCAGCGTAAGTCCGGCCGTTAGGACAGAACCGGCCGTGGTCTCGTTGCTCTGGCGCTCTGGACGTCGCATCCAGGGCAGCGTCCCAGCGGATCATCGAAAGGGAAAGTCCGATCACACAAGGCCGTTATGCACGCTCGGCATCACCGGCAGGCAGCTCGAAGGCCATACTTCGGTGCATGGATGAGCGTGGACATCTGCTCCCCTTCCCGCAAGCTCCCGACGGGATCGAGCTCCGGCACCTACGAGCATTCGTGGCAGTCGCCGAGGAGCTGAGCTTCGGCCGCGCCGCAGACCGGCTCTACATCTCCCAATCCGCGCTCAGCCGCCAAATTCGCGGCCTCGAGCAGCTACTCGGCTGCGAGTTGCTGCGCCGCTCAACGCACCGAGTCGAGCTCACGATCGCGGGCGAGGCGTTGCTGGATCGCTCGCACAAGGTCCTGCGCGACGTCGACGAGGCGGTGTCCGCCACGCTCGCGGTCGGAGGCGAGCTCCTGAGTCGCATCACCAAGCTGTGGGAGCCGATGGTGGGGCTTCTGGCCCCCGAGGCCGACCTGGCGGAGGCTCGCGCCGCGGGCGAGGAATTGCTCGCGCAGACGTCGCCCCCGCCCGGCACCCGCGTTCGGCCCGTGACCGCCGGCGGGGTTTCGTCGCTGCTCGTCTCCCCCTCCGAAGACCCGCCCGCAACCGTTCTGTATCTCCACGGCGGCGGGTACGTATTCGGGTCGGCGTTCGGGTACCGGGCCCACGCTGGCGCGATCGCGATGGCGGCACGAACCGGCGTTCTCCTCCCTGACTATCGCCTCGCTCCCGAGCACCCGTTCCCCGCGGCCGTCGATGATTCCCTGAGCGCGTACCAATGGTTGCTCGGACGGGGCATTGCACCCGAGCAAGTCACGGTCGCTGGCGACTCCTCCGGCGGCGGGTTGGTCCTCTCGTTGCTGCTCACGCTGGCGAGGCAGAATTCTCCGCAGCCGGGCGCCGTGGTCCTGATGTGCCCCTGGTTGGACCTCTCCCTCCGCCTCAAACGCGAGCCCAGCAACCCGATCGCGCCGGGCGCAGCCGACGAGGAGGCACGCAACTGCGCGGCCATGTACCTCGCGGGACACTCCCTCGACGACCCGGTGGTCGACCCGCTGGCCGCCGACCTGACCGGCCTGCCGCCGATGCTGATCCAGGCTGCCACCGGCGACGCCCGGCTGGCGGACGCCAAGGCGCTCGCCGCCCGGGCCCAAACGTATGGCGTCGATGCACGGCTTGCGCTGTTCCCGGTCGACGCGCACGGATTCCATCTGTTCTGGTCGTTCCTGCCCGAAGCTGCCGATGCGATCGAAGCGGCGGGAGCGTTCATTCGGGAAGCCCGCGGCACGGGACGCGCCGAGCCACGAGCCGCTGTTCGTAGCTGAGACGTTTCGGGCCTTCTAAGCGAACCGCGTCGAGAGGTGGCCGCCCTGGGGTGGAGCACGTGGGCTGGAAGGAATCAGCGGGTGGGTACGTCTCCCCAGCAAACGTCATCTGACGTCTGATCACATCGGGAGCGTCGTAGGGCGCGGGAGTCGCGTGGCACGACGGTCGGCCGACACATAGGGGGATCCGAATGACCGCACCGCTCAGCTACCTGGCTGCCCACGAGCATGTCTCCGACCTCGCCTGCGCCGGTAGTCCGGCATGACGGGCCACCCAGCGTTCGTCCAGTCGCGACCGGAGCCGAGCGCGCATCCGTCGGCCGAGGCGTGGCCACTAACCGGACGCCGGCGCATCGTGGTGGTGCCATCAAGGGCGCTCGACCGGTGGCACGAGCCCGCGGCCGAGACGCAGGCGTACGAGGAACGGCTGCTCAGCTTCCTGCTCGAGCTGCGCGATCCGCACCTCGAGATCACCTTCGTCAGCTCTGCGCCGATCAGCTCGGCGACTGTCGATTACCACCTCTCGATGCTGTCGGCCGCCACTCGAGGTTCGGCCGGCCGGCGTCTCGATCTCGTTGCCGTCGGCCACGGCGACGCGCGTCCCCTCAGCGAACGGCTGCTCGAGCGCGGGTCGGTGCTCGCGCAAATCAGACGGACGATCCCGGTGTCGCGGCGAGCGTGGCTTATCCCCTACAACTCGACCGCGGCCGAGCGGGACGTCGCCCAGGCGCTTGCAATTCCGGTCTACGGGCCTGACCCCGCTCACCAGCACCTGGGGACCAAGAGTGGAGCTCGAGCGCTCTTTGCCCAGGCCGGAGTCTGCCATCCGCTGGGGGCCGAGGACGTCCGCAGTGTTAGCGACGCCGTCCGGGCGATCGGCCGGCTACGTGACGTCAAGCCAGAGCTCAGTCAGCTCATAGTCAAACTCGATAGAGGCGTGTCCGGCGAGGGCAACGGGATCATCGACCTCGCCGACCTGCCCGCGCCGCAAACGGTGGGCGTCGACCAACTCGTCGAAGGACGCGTTCGCGCGATCGTCCCGGAAGTGGCCGTCGGTGGGCGCAGCGGACTTCCTCGACAAGCTCGCCGCCCAGGGCGGCGTGCTGGAGGAGCGGATCACCGGCATAGAGATCCGCAGCCCGAGCGTCCAACTCGAGATCACGCCGGCCGGCCGCGTCGAAGTGCTTGCCACTCACGACCAGATCCTCGGGGGGCGAACCGGTCAGCAATACCTCGGATGCCGGTTCCCGGCAGATCCGGCCTACGCCGTCACGATCAGCGTGCTCGCCCGGCGCATCGCTGAGCGGCTTGCCGCTGTCGGGGTGATCGGCCGGCTCGGGATCGACTTCGTGGTCGCTCGCCAACCGGGGCGGTGGCAGCCGTTCGCAATCGAGCTCAACCTTCGCATGGGCGGGACGACGCATCCCCAGCAAACGCTGGCGTGCCTCACCGGTGGCGCATATGACGCCGAGCGCGCAATCTTCAGCACGCCGAGCGGCGAACCGCGGCATTACGTCGCGTCGGATCACCTCGAGACCCCGGGGCTCGGCCGGCTCGGTGCTGAAGGGCTGCTCGCAGCGGCCCGGCGGCAGCGGCTGACGTGGGACGGGCAGCACGGCACCGGAGCCGTCTTTCACATGCTCGGGTCAGTCGGGCAACTCGCGCGGGCCGGAGTAACTGCGATAGCCGAGAGTGCCGAAGCAGCCGACGGCGTCTACCGGTCCGTCGAGGCGGCACTCAACCAAGCCGGCCGGCGACGGCTTGTTTCGCCCTCGAGCCACGGGCGCGCGGCTGCGTAATCACGGTCCCGCTGACTCACGGCTTGGTGGCGCGGATGATCGCGGAGGCCGCGTGCTTCTGCACGCGGTGGGTCTCCTGGATGGAGATGTCGGTCAGCCCGGCGTCCTGCAGCGCCTGGGTGAACTCGTCGCGGGTCAGTGCGCCCGCGATGCAGCCGGTGTAGGCCCGCATGCTCCGGCTGGTGGCGTCGTCCATGTCGGGGTCGGCGATCACGTCGGAGACGGCGAAGCGGCCTCCGGGCTTGAGCACGCGGGCGGCTTCGCGCAGCACTTGGCGCTTGTCTGCGGATAGGTTGATCACGCAGTTGGAGATGATCACGTCGACGGTGTCGCGGGGGAGGGGGATGTGCTCGATCTGGCCGCGGAGCCACTGGACGTTGGTGACCGCGGCTTCGGCCTGGTTGCGGCGGGCGAGGTCGAGCATCTCGTCGGTCATGTCCAGCCCGTAGGCGAGGCCGGTCGGACCGACGCGGCGGGCGGAGAGCAGCACGTCGATCCCGCCGCCGGAGCCGAGGTCAAGCACGGTCTCGCCCTCGCGCAGCTCGGCGATCGCGAGCGGGTTGCCGCACCCCAACGATGCGAGCACGGCGGCATCGGGAAGCGCCTCGCGGTCGGCGGCGTCATATTGGGCCTGGCCGAACTGCTGGCCCTGCTCGTCGGTGACGACGTCGCTGTTGGGAACGCAACAGCCGCCGGCAGCTCGGCCCCCCGGTCGCGACGGCAGCGGCTGCATAGCGGGCACGAACGGCCTCGCGCAGCTCGTCCTGATCGTTCGAAATGGTCACGGAGTGGCTCCTGAGGTCAGCCACTCCGACAGCTCGTCGAGCGCGTCGTCGATCACGTAGTAGTAGGCCCACAGGCCGCGACGCTCCGAGCCGACGAGCCCGGCGTCGCGCAGCACCTTGAGGTGATGGGACACCGTCGGCTGGGAGAGATCGAACAGCGGCACCAGCTCGCACACGCACACCTTGCCGGCGTGCTTTCGAAGCACATCGATCAGCTGCAGCCGCACCGGGTCGCCCAGCGCCTTGGCCACCCAAGCCATGCGGATCGCCTGCTCGCGGTCGACGTCGGGGTACACGACCGGGTCGCAGCAAGGCTCGCCGGCCGGCCGCTTGATCTTCGGGGACAGCTCAAGATCGATGCTCATCGATATACAGATATCGATTCAAGTGATATCTGTCAATGCAATACTGTTAGCGATGGCCACTGTTCTCTTTGTGTGTCTGCAGAACGCCGGCCGCTCGCAGATGAGCCAGGCCCTGTTCGAACGCGCCGCCGGCAGCGACCACCGGGCCCTGTCGGCCGGGACCACTCCCGCCGACCAGGTGCACCCCGAAGTCGTGGAGGCGATGCGCGAGCTCGGCATCGATCTCGGCGACCGAAAGCCCCAGCTGCTGAGCCGGGAGCTGGCCGAGCAGGCCGACGTTGTGGTCACGATGGGCTGCGGTGACGAGTGCCCATTCGTCCCCGGCAAGCGCTACATCGACTGGGACCTCCCCGACCCGCACGGCCAGCCGATCGAGACCGTCCGCACCATCCGCGACGAGATCGCCCAACGCACGCGACAGCTCGCAACCGAGCTCTAGTGCGGTTGCCCTAGCGGCCTGGCGCACTGAGGAATCAAGCGAGCGCCGCGTTCTGCCCGCGGCGCTCGCCTTCGGACCTCCGTCGTGCCCCGAACGGGACGTCTCTCAGACCGTGACCGCGTGAGCGGGCGTGGGGGCCGTATCGGCGCCTTTCCCGCCGAGGAAGTCAAGCAGCGCTGCATTGACCTCCTCCGGGTAGGTCCACCCGACGTTGTGCGGGCCATCGGCGATCTCGACCACGGTCAGGTCGGCGATCAGCTTCTCGTCGCGCAGTCGTCCCGTCGTGGCCGCAAACGGCAGGATACGATCGGCGGCGCCGTGGACAGCCAGGACCGGGATGTCGATCTTCGACAGGTCGCCCCGAAAGTCGGTCAGCCACGTGTCGACGCATGCGTAGCTTGCGTACGGCGAGGAGCCGGCCGCCACCTCGAAGCTTGCTCGCAACGCGGCATCGCCGATCCGCTCCGGGGCGAGGACGTCGGTGTTGTAGAAGTTGGCCAAGAACGCGTCGAAGTACGCGTAGCGGTCGGCCACGATCGCCTCCTTGATGCCCTCGAACACCTCTCCGGGGACGCCGCGGGGGTTGTGCTCGGTTTGCAGCAGGAACGGCGGGATCGATCCGATCAGCACCGCCTTGCTGACCCCGGCTGATCCGTAGCTCCGGAGGTAGCGCACGACCTCGCCGGTGCCCATCGAGAACCCGGCCAGCACGACGTCCTGCTCGAGCGCGAGATGGTCCAGCAGCGACTTCAGATCGGCCGCGAACGTGTCGTAGTCGAATCCCGTCGTCGGCTGGCTCGATTTGCCGAACCCCCGTCGGTCATAAGTGATGCAGCGGTATCCGCTCGCGAGCAACGCCCGCTCCTGGCGCTCCCAGGAGTTGCCGTCCAGCGGGTAGCCGTGGATCAGGACGATCGGCTTGCCGGTCCCGTGGTCGTTGTAGTGGATCTTGATGTCGGCCGTGTTCTCTGTTCCGACTTTGACGAATGGCATGATGCCTTCCTTTCGTGTCTGTGGCTGTTATGGGGATGCTGGGTGTCAATGTCCGGCGCTCTGTCCGCCGTCGATGTGCAAGATCTCGCCGGTCACGAAATCGGCGCGTTCGAGGTACAGGATCCCGTCGATGACGTCGCTGATCTCGCCTACGCGGCCGAGGGGGTGAAGCGCCCCCATGCCGTCATAGGACGCGGGGTCCTGCATCGGGGTCCTGATCACTCCGAGCGAGACCGCATTGACCCGCACCCCCTGAGACGCGTATTCGATCGCCAACGATCGGGTCACGGCAACCAAACCGCCTTTGGTTAGGGATGCCAGGCCGGAAGGTCTCGTGCTGTCGGCGTGGTCGACGAGGCTGGTGCTGATGTTGACGATGTGGCCGGCCCCCTGGGTGACCATCGGCCCAATGGCGCGCTGGGTGATGTGGAAGAAGCCGGCAAGGTTCACAGCGGTGATCGCGGCAAAGTCATCGATCGTGTAGTCGGTGAAACGCTTGCCGATGTACACGCCCGCGTTGTTGACTAGCGTGTCGATCCTTCCGAACCGCTCGAGTGCCTGATCTACCACGCGCCGTGAGGTCTCGGCGTCCGTGATGTCGCCCTGCACCGTGAGGAGGTCGGACTCGTCGGAGGCGGGCATGGATCGCGAGGTCGCGACGACCGCATAGCCTGTGCGGCGAAACGCGGTTGCGAGGCCAGCGCCGATGCCCCGTTCAGCGCCCGTGATGATCGCGACTGGGTGCGGCGCTTCTACATCGAACTCGACTGGGAACTCCACGGTGTCTCCGGCCTCGCAGAATCGGTTGTGGACGTTACGGTCGCGCTTCGGGCCCCCGATCGCGCCCGTGCAACCCCCCGGTACGTGCCCCGGGGCTGAGCAACGCACGCGCAACGACCGCGCAAGAGAGACTGCTCTGGCATCCGGCACGAGACGAGCTCACCGTCTGCGGGAGCGACCACCGGACCGGCTCTCGCTTCGAGATCCGTGCCGAGCGCCACTCCGCACTCGAGGTCTACTACCACCCATACTGCTACGTCACCCGCGGTGACATCAGCTACGAGGATCAGCGGAGCGTTGAACCCTCAACCTCCGCGGGCGCGTGAGCACTTGCGTCGAGCTGGTCGCCCAACTCCCCGTTGGTGGATCCGTTCGTGGCCAGGGGGCCGTCGGGAAGCTCACTGGCGGCCTTGCTTTCACGCGCCAGGAATGAGCCGAGTTCGCCGATCGTGCTCATCAGCGGGGCCGGGAATACGACGGTGGAGTTCTTGTCCACCGCGACCTCGACGAGGGTCTGGAGGTTGCGCAGTTGCAGCGCCAGCGGGTGAGCCGCCATCACGTCGGCTGCTTGCGCCAGCTCGCCGGCGGCGAGCGACTCGCCCTGGGCGGCGATGATCTTGGCTCGCTTTTCGCGCTCGGCCTCGGCTTGGCGAGCCATCGCGCGCTGCATGCTGTCGGGCAGCTGGATGTCCCTGAGCTCGACGACGGTGACCTTGACCCCCCATTCCTCGGTCTGAACGTCCAGGATCTCGCGGATGTTCTGGTTGATGCCTTCGGTCTCAGACAGCAGCTCGTCGAGCGTGTGGCGTCCCACCACGGCGCGGAGGGTCGTCTGGGCGATCTGACCGATCGCGGCCTCGATGTTCTCGATCGCGATCACCGAACGGATCGGATCCTCCACGCGGTAGTAGGCGACCGCCGACACGTCGATGCTGACGTTGTCCTTGGTGATGATCCCCTGTGACTGGATCGGCATCGTGACGATCCGCAAGGACACACGCCGAATCCGCTGCGCGAACGGGACGACGAAGATCAGACCTGGTCCCCGTGGCTTGTCGTTCACCTTCCCAAGCTTGAACACGACTGCACGCTCGTACTGCTTGATGATGTACGCGGCGATCATGGCGTTGCCTTTCTTCATGCAGTCAGCGGTCGACGATCGAGCGCGGCTGCTGTTGTTTGCAGCTAGGTAGCTTGGGCTCGGGGCACGTGAGTCGCATCCGGGTGATGCCCTGGTCCACCCCCCGTGTGGCTTGGACGGACGGCCAAACTGGCGGCGAGTGCAGCTTCGGCTGCCGCCTCAGTGAGTTTCACGACCTCGGCCGGGTGGGAGACCATCGCCAAGTGGCCAGAGGAGACTTCGACGGTCGTCGCATTCATGCGCTTGGCGAACATTCGCTGGGCGTCAGGCGGGAGCGCCTGATCGTCTGTGGCGACCAGGTACCACGAGGGCAGGAGCTTCCACGCGGGGACAGTCATCACGTCGTCGAAGGCGCTCGCCGCCAGCGGTTGCTGCACGGCGTACAACACCTTTGCCTCGACCGGGTCCACGTCACCTGCGAAGTGGTTGACGAAGTCATCCTCGGTCAACCAGACGAACGCTTCGTTGTCGATGAACTGGTGGGCCAGTGCCGGGGGCGGTGGTCCCTGCGATAGCAATCCCCCGAGCGATTCGCCTTCGTCGATCCCGAACGCCGCGATGTAAACCAGACCGACCGCGTTCGGCGCGTCCGTGCCGAGCGCCGTCATGACCTGACCGCCGTAGGAATGGCCGGCGATGACGGTCGGTCCGTCCTGGAGTGCCAGCACATGGCGGAGCCTGGCTACATCATCTGCCAGCGACGTGAGGGGAAACTGGGGTGCCGTGACGTGGTGGCCAGCGGCCTGCAAGCGTTCGATGACCGAGCTCCAACTGGAACCGTCGGCCCAGGCACCGTGGACCAGAACGATGTTCGGCCGAGGGCGCATTCCATCTTGATCAACTGACATCGGGTGTTCCTTTCTAGGGGCGTTTACTTCGGGTATGCGTTGCGCTCCGACGCTCAGCGGTCTCACCTCGTTGCCTTCGCCGCGGCCGCGATCACCTTCGCGACCACTCCGGGAGCGGCGACCATCGAGAGATGCCCGGCTCTGACCCTGGTGATGTGGGCGTGAATCCGCTGAGCCATGAACAGCTGAATCGCGGGCGGGATCGCCTTGTCGATCGTCCCCAGCACGTACCAGCTCGGAATCGTCTTCCACGCGGGCGTCCCGGAAGGCGCCGTTAGCGCGCTGTAGACCGCCGGTCCCTGCGTGGCGGCCAGTACTGCGCCCTCTTTTGCCGGAAGCCCGTTCGCGAACGCCTGCTCGAACACCGCAGGCTTGACATAGAGCAGGGCGTCGCCCTGCTTGGCCCCGGGGAAGGGCACGAAGTTAAAGACCTTCTCTGGGCCCGCGCCCAACGCCGACCCGGGCTTTGACGAATCTAGCCCGAGCGCACTCTCGCCCTTCGCCGGCGCGAACGCGTCGACGTACACCAGCGCCTTGACGTTGCGGTTGCCCGTCGCGGCGTTCGTGATCACGGCGCCGCCGTAGGAGTGGCCTACCAGGACGATCGGGCCTTTGATCGTCTTTAGCAAGTCGGCGATCGTGGCGGCGTCGCCCGTCAGGCTCTGCAGCGGGTTGGGCGGAGCGTCGACCGTGTATCCCTCGGTCTGCAGGCGCTCGATTACCCCGCTCCAGGCGGCACTGTTCGCCCACGCTCCGTTGACTAAGACCACGGTGGGCTTTGCCGCCGTGGTCCGGTCTCGTTCGCGTCTTGGCCTGGGATTGTGATGTGGTGAGGGTGATGGCCAGGCCAGCGATCAGCCCGAGCGCGATCGTCAGCCAGAGATATGTCACCCGTCGTTGTGCCAGTCGATGCATGGAGAGCTCCCTTGGTTTGCGTAATGGCTCCTGACTGCTTCGTCTAACCAGAGCGTTAGGGAACTAGGGTCGTGTTCGCATCCGAGGCGCCCTAATCGGCCTGGATACTGGCTCTGCGCGCGACGGTTTCACTCCCTGGGCCGAGAGCCAGAGTGCGTCCGGGTTGATGCGGTCGGGATAGAGCGCGATGACCTGCTCGTAGAGGTCTTGGGCCGTGCTGGTTGTCTCGGCGATACGGTCGAAGTCGCGGATGTATTGCCGGGTCTCCTCGAGAATCTCGGGGCCGTCGTGGCGGCCGGCTCGCTGGTGCCCGGCGATCACGGTCTGCGGATATAGGGACTCGATCGTCTGAAGCGCGGCGATCCACTCGCGCCGTCCCTGAGGGTCGGACTCGGCGAGATAGAGGTGAACGTCGTTGTAGGCGGCGTCGCCGGCGACGACGAGGCCGATGTCGGGGGCGTGCAGGCAGCTCGTCTGGTCGGTGTCGGTGTGGCCGAGTTCGACCACGACGAGTTCGTGGCCCTCGAGGTCGATGGTGTGCCCTTCCAGCGGCTCCGGGAATGCGAGTTCGCGCGGAAGCTTGCCATCGAAGCGTGGCGTCCAGAATGCCTCAAAGAACTCCGGCGTGGACCCAACCCGCATTTGCTCTATGGCAGCGGGGAGCGCGAACGCTCGAGCGTCAGGGAACCGATCGAGGACCGCGCCCAGCCCGAACCAGTGATCGCCGTGACCGTGCGTGATGTACACGGTCGTGAGGTTCTTGCCGTGCCCGTCGATCCACTCGACCAGGTCGTGGGCCTGGCCGACGGTCAGCAGCGCGTCGACGAGGATCGCGTCCCGCTCGCCCGAGATCAGCGTTGCCGATATCGGCGACCAGGACGGCGCCTGTTCTCCCGGAGCCAGGTCGCTGGCGTGGAGCGGTTCCGACGGCGCTACATGGACGTCCCACGTGAGTGATGTCGAATCGTCTGTCATTGGAAACCTCTTGAGTAGTGCTCTAGGCCCGTGCTCGAAAGTCGTGACAGTGTCGGCGGGCCAGGGCGGCGTTCGCATCGGAGAGGCCCTAGTCCCGCCCCCGCTCCGCTCACGCGGATGTGGTGCGCTCAGGTCCGCGGGAGGGCGTATTCGAGCTGCTGGCGGGCGCTGATCCCGAGCTTTGAGAAGACCTTGTGCAGGTGGTACTCGACCGTCTTGCGGCTGACGAACAGCTCAGTCGCGATGTCCTGGTTTGAAGCCCCGTCGCGTGCCATCCGCGCGATCCTCGCCTCGTGCGGGGTGAGCTCGTCGCTTGTCTCGATGGATCGCTTGCGGGCGGTCTCGCCTGTCGCCAGGAGCTCGCGTCCGGCGCGCTGCGCGAACGCCTCGGCGCCTATTTCCGCGAAGCTCGTCCGCGCGGTTCGGAGCTGTTCGCGCGCATCGACGCGCCGCCCGCGGCGGCGCAACCATTCGCCGTACAGCAGATGCGCGCGAGCAAGGTCGAGGGCGACGCGACAGCGGCCGAGGCGTTCGATCGCTTCTCGGTAGAGGCCCTCAGCGAGCGCGTCATCGCTCAACAGCGCTGCGCAGCGCGCCTCGATGCCGAGTGCCCACTCGGTTCCGGCGACCTGCGTCCGCTGGTGCAGGCGCTGGAGCGCGTCAGCCGCCACCTCGGGCTTGCCGCTGCGGACAGCCGCCTCGACCAGCTCGGGTAGCGACCAGACCGAGGCATGCAGCTCGTCCTGCGCGCTCGCGCGTTGCGCGTTGTCGAGTGCCGTTTCGTAGTGCCCCAAGGCGTTGTGGAGAACGGCGTGAGCCTGCTCGCCGAAGGTGAGCACGAAACCCTCACCGCGCGCGATCGCATCCCGCCGGGCCTCGTCGATCAGCTTCGACGCCCGGGCTTCGTCACCCTTGCAAGCGGCAAGCATCAGCTTCGGAATGCTGATCCGGCGGCTGCCGGTCGCGTCGATGATGGAATCGATTTCCTCGACCAGCGCCGCCGCTGTGTCCAGCTTCCCTTCGAACACGTGCAATAGCGAGAGGTGCATGAGGGCGATCGGCAAGACGCTGAGAGCGCCTGCGGCGCGGGCGATCAGTACGTATCGGCTGGCCAGCAGATGCCAGGTCTCGTCGTCGAACACGTCCGCCGCGACGCGGCACGCGAGCCATGGCCAGCGCACGTCCTCCTCGTAATCCCCGTTACCGTCGAGCAATGCGGCCAGTGCGAGCTTGAGCATCGGAGCGCCTGCACGGATGCCGTCCGTGAACCTGACCGCTAGGCCATCGAGGAGCAGGTCCGAGGCACGCTGCGCTCCCGGGGCCGCCGGCGCGGTGCGCGCCGCGGTGGCTGCGTCCCGCATGCCCATGCCGAGCCGGCCGGCGACGGCCGCCGCGTGCAGGGCTTCCAGGTGCGTTTCGCGCGCGAGTCCAGGATCGAACGATTCGAGCCGCTGCGCCGCATCGAGGAGGACCGGCGCGCCCTCGCCACTGCGACTGAGGTGCAACGCGATCCGCCCGCGAAGTCGCTCGGCCATAGCAATCTCCAGCCCATCCATTGGCGCGGACGCTGCGCTTTGCAGCAGCGTCAGTGCCGCCTGAGGCGACCCGGCGAGGTACTTTGCCTGCGCCGCCGCCAACGCTCGGCGCGCGCGCCGGGCGCGGTCGGGTGTGAGCGCAGCCGCGCGCTCGAGGAAGGCCGCCGCTGCCGCCATGCCGCCACGCGCCTTCGCCCGTTCGGCCGAGCGCTCCAATTCGGCGGCGAGATCCTCGTCAGCGCCGAGCGCAGCTTGCGCGCGGTGCCACGCTCGGCGGTCAGGGTCTTCCTGCGCCTCGGTCGCCTCAGCCAGCGCGCGGTGGACGGCCTGCCTGTCGGCGAGCGGCGCGGAGCGATAGATCGCCGAGCGCACGAGCGGGTGCTGAAACCGGACCTGCGCGGCGAGTTCGATCAAGCCGACCGCCTCCGCCGGCGCGGCCGCTTCGACGCCCAGCCCGACCAGCTCCGCTGCGCGCACAAGCAGCGCCGGGTCGCCCACCGGCTCGGCCGCGGCGAGGAGCAAGAACCGCTGGGTCCGGTCGGGCATCGACCGGACCCGTCCGAGGAAGCTTCGCTCGAGACGAGCGGAGAGTTGCTGCGTCGAGCTCACTCCGAACCCGCCGGCGAGCTCGGCCGCCGACAGTCCGCGCGGGAGCTCCAGCAGCGCCAACGGATTTCCGCGCGTCTCGGCGACGATCCGGTTTACCACTCGGCGATCGACGCGGCCGGCGATCGTCCAGCCGAGCACCGCGCGCGCATCTTCGTCATTCAGGCCCTCCACGATGAGCTCGGGCAGTCCGGCGAAAGTTTGCTCGTCAGCGGGGTCGCGCACCGCGAATACGAGGGCGACCGACTCTGCCATGAGCCTCCGCGCGACGAACGTGAGCGTCCGGGCGGAAGCCTGATCGAGCCACTGAGCATCGTCGATGACGCATACGAGCGGCTCTTGCTCGGTAACTTCAGCCAACAATCCGAGCATCGCCAGCCCAACCTCGAACCGGTCCGGTGCGGGGCCGGAGCGAAGACCGAACGCGACCTCGACGGCTTCGCGCTGCGGATCCGGGAGGCGCTCGAGGGGGCCGAGCATCGACCCGAACAGCTGCTGTAGCCCGGCGAAAGGGAGCTCCATGTCGGCTTGCACGCCCGTCGCCCGAGCCACCGTGCATCCCGCCGCCTGGTCGATGAGCTGCTCGAGCAAGGCTGTTTTGCCGATCCCCGCCTCGCCGTGGACGATCAGCACCCCGCTGCGTCCCGACCGGATCCCGGTCAGTAGCCGGCCGAGTTGCTCCCGCTCGCGGCTCCGACCGCGTAGTCGCCCCTGCGAGCGCTCTTCCGGCGGCGCCCAAACCTCGTCGCTCGGAACGTCCGGTCTAGGTGCCAGTGCTTGAACCATGGCTATGAGACCTCAAGGTATCGTCGTGCGAGACCCCAAGGTATCATAGGTCGGGTAATGGCAGGAACAAGAGACGCACGCCAGCGCATCCTCGACGCCGCCGCAGAGCTCGTTACGGTCGGAGGGCTCGACGCCGCCACGCCCGCCGCGATCGCCGAGCGAGCCGGCGCCGGAAAGATGTCGCTGTACCGCCACTTCTCCGGCAAGGATGAACTCGTCGCCGAGGCCTTGGCGGAAAGTGACCTCGATCTCCGCGCGTGGCTGATCGGTGACCCTGCGGACAGGACACCTCGCGAGCGGCTGCTGGCCCTGTTCGATCGCGTCGCCCGTCGTGCCGATCGCGGCGGGGGTAGCTACATCGGCTGCCCGTACGTGAACGCCAGGCTCAACGTGCCCGACGACGATCACCCGGCGGCACCCGTGGTTGTCGCGCACAAGGATGGAATGCTCCGCGAACTGGCTGCCCTCCTCACCGAAATTGGCGTGTCCGATCCCGAGCAAAAAGCGCAAGTCGTGCTGATGCTCTTGGACGGCGCGGTCGTCCACTCGGTGATCCGCGGCAACGGCGACCCCTTGCGTGAAGCGCGCGCCGCGCTGCCCGGACTGATCTCCGCTCCGTAGCAGCGCGCGGTCGGTCTTCCGGCGCTCATCGGAGAGCGAAGAGGACCTTGCCGTTACGGTCGTTCCGGGCGGCATTGGCGATCGCTTCGCGGTAATCCTCGAGCGCGTAGGTCGCCTCGACCGGAGCGGCGAGCGTGCCATCGGCGACCAGGGTGGCCAGCTCGTGATAGATCTGCGCGACCGTTTCCCGCGGCGTCCTGTGCAGCCACAGGTTCACCCAGTAGCCGTGAACGCTGAGGCCCCGGAAGATGAGATCCACGACCGGGATCCTGAGCGGCTGCCGGGCACGGGCGGTGTAGCTGATGATCTGGCCGCCGATCTTCAAGAGAGAGGCGAGCTGCGCCACGGGCTCCCCGGCGACCGCGTCGACGATCAGCTCGAGGGACGCGTCGCCGATCGCGTCCGCGGCCTGCTCGGTGAGGTCGGCGCCCTCGACGAGCACGACATCGGCGCCGGCATCCATCAGCGGCTTGACAGATTCTGCCCGCCGCACCACGTTGAGCGTGTGCAGGCCGGCGCGCTTAGCCAGCGCCAATACGTATCCGGCTGTCGCCGAGCTCGCACCCGTTTGGGCGACCCACGCACCGGGCGGGAGCTTCACGTAGCTGTGGAGGAGGCAGTACGCCGTGATCGGGTTGATGCCGAGCATCGCCAGCTGCAGCGGGTCGCCGTCGGGATCGATGGGCACGGCGTTGCGTTCGTCGAGGACCGCCTGCTCGCGCCAGGTGGCTTGTTCGAGCGTCGGGACGACCAGCACCCGCGTCCCGACACGCGATCGGGCCACGCCGTCGCCGACGGCGATCACGCGACCGACTCCTTCCGCGCCCAACGCCGCGGGCAGCTCCGGGCGCACGCCATAGATGCCTCTGATCAGGTTCAGATCCGACGGGTTGATCGGCGCCGCCTCGATCGACACCGCCAGTTGGCCGGGGCCAGGATCCGCTGAATCAACCTCGGCGAGGTCGACGACGTTGGTCGGTGCGCCGAAGCTAGAAAGCTGAAGGGTCTTCATCGAAATCGGGCTCCCATGTCCTTGGTGACGATTCCCGGCTAGATCGCTCCGCGTCCGCCGTCTGCGGCCACGAACGTACGTGGAGGTTGGCTCGGCTAGGGAGCCGCTCGCATCGGAGCTCCCCTAGTCCTGGCACTGGCGGCTAGGGCGCCCCCGATGCGAGCGCGGCCCTAACCGGGTGACACTCTGTCGGCGGCACGAGCCGATTTGCGCGAACCGAACCGAGCACCATACGCCTCAGAGGGCTAACCCCAATGTTTCGCTTGAAGATTGGCATTCTCGACGACTACCAAAACGTTGCTCTGAGCCTTGCTGACTGGGGTTCGCTCGACGCCGACACCGAGGTGTTCACGGCTCCGTTCGTGGACTCGGACGAGGTCGTGGAGCAGCTAGCGGACTTCGACGTCTTGGTCGCGATGCGCGAGCGGACCCGCTTTCCTGCCGAAGTGCTGTCGCGTCTGCCGAGTCTGAAGTTGCTCGTGAGCACCGGTACCGCCAACTCGGCGATCGATGTGGCCGCAGCACGAGAGCTGGGCGTCGTGGTCAGTGGCACCGGCTACTTCTCCTACCCGACGGCTGAGCTCACCTGGGCGCTGATCCTTGCCGCCGCGAGGAAGCTGCCGCAGCAGGTCCAGTCGATGCGAAGCGGCGGCTGGCAGCTCGGTCTGGGGACGAGTGTTCAAGGCCTGACCTTGGGCGTGCTCGGACTCGGAAATGTTGGCGAGCAGGTCGCCGCCATCGCACACGCGTTCGGCATGCCTGTCATCGCCTGGAGCGAGAACCTGACGGCCGAGCGGGCCGCCGAGCACAGGGTGACTGCCGTCTCGAGGGAGCAGCTCTTCGTCGAAGCGGACGTCCTGTCCATCCACATCGTGCTGGGCGAGCGGAGCCGAGGCATGGTGGGCGCTCCCGAGCTCGCGATGATGAAGCCGACCTCGATCCTCGTCAACACGTCTCGCGGGCCGATCGTGGATGAGGGCGCCCTCGTCGACGCACTCCGCCGGCACGTGATCTCCTGCGCGGCCGTAGATGTGTACGAGACAGAGCCGCTGCCTGCGGATCATCCGCTCCGGTCTCTCGATAACGCGCTTCTCACTCCGCACATCGGGTATGTCAGCCAACAGCTGTACTCGGTGTTCTACCGGGACGCCGTCGAGGACATCGCCGCGTTTATCGCTGGCTCTCCCGTCCGGGTCATCCGCTGACAGACAAGCGGTGACTCCAGCCATGGACCCTGCTCACTAGGGCGACCCCGACGCGAATGGCGCCCTAGCGGCGCGACAGTCTGGTCCGCTCCGCAAAGGAAAGGCAGACCATGACTTCGACCGACTACCAAGAGGCGCATCACCAAGGCGCAGTCGACAGGCTGCTTGCTCCGCGCGTTGACGGCCCTGCTCCGAAACCAATTTCCAGCGATCGCCTGCTCGGATCGCTGAAGGAGGCGGCCAGCTGGCCTGGGGCAGACCGGAACACGGTCGTGACTCTGGCCCTCTCGCTGGTAGCGGCGCGCGCCGACGCCGAGGGAAGTAGCTATTTCCAGGACCTGTCCGAGCGCGACCCCGCCGACGCCACGGCGCAGGCTCTGGCCGGCTTCTTCCAGGTCCGCGCCGGCCATGACATGGCCTCCGCGATCAGCAAGCTGGACAAGGCCGCGACCATGGAGCCCGGCCTGCCGCAGTACTTCCGCGGTCTTGCCCTGGCGGAGGTGCTCCCCGGCGAAGCCCCGTCGGGGACGGCGCTGGCTGCCGCGGATACCGCGCGGGCGGACCAGGTGATCGCCGACCTCGAGTTCGTGCTCGCGGCGCGTGATCAATTCCCTGTCTCGTTGCTCCGCGCCGCGCACCAGGGCCTCGCCCGTGCCTACCGGGTGCTCGGGCGCCAGCAGCAGGCGGCGGAGGCGCTGCGACGGTCAGGCGTGGGCCTGGTCGCGACGGACCGGCTGCCGACGTTCACGAGCTTCTCGCTGACAGCGCGGGACGGGCTTCGGCTGTCGGCACCGGGCACGCTCAGCCCCGCGCCGAACGTGCACGTCGCCCAGTCCTATGACTTCAGCGACTTCGCGTTCATCGAGACAACCGCAGGAGTCGTCGCGATCGACGCGGGGACCAGCCCGGACCGCGTGCTGGCCGCAATGGCCGACCTTGGCCTGAAGGACCAAGCGCCTGTCAGTCACCTCATCCTCACCCACGCTCACTTCGACCACATCAGCGGGGCTGCGGCCGTGCGTGGCCCTCACACCGAGGTCATCGCCTCGGCGCAATTCCCTGCTGAGGCGGAGCGGCTGCGGCACTATGTCCCGCCCGAGTTGATCGGAACCAGTGCCAGCCCGGGCTCCGACGTGGAGCCGGACCGGTTGATCGGCGAACGGACGTCGCTTGTCGTCGGCGACACCGAGTTCGTGCTGATTCCTGTCAGGGGCGGCGAGACGTCAGACGCGCTGATGGTGTACCTGCCCGCCAGCGGGGTGCTGTTCGCCGGCGACGTGCTGATGCCCTACCTGGGCGTCCCGTTCTTCGCCGAGGGTTCCCCGGAGGGACTGCTCGACACACTGCGCTATATCCGCGAGCTAGCCCCTCGGCAGCTGATCGAGGGTCACACGACGCTGACGGAGAACTTCACCATCGAGGCGGTGGCGGGCTTGGAGCCCGCTCTCACCGAGTTGTATGAGTTCGCACTGGCCAGGATCGGCGAGAACATGCCGCTGCCGCACATCCTGGACATTGGTTATCTGCCGGCCGCGCTGCGGGACCACCCGCCTGCGGTCGTGCCGTACCTCCTCAGCCGTGACAATTTCATCGCCAGGCTCTATCACCAGCGCACGGGCTATTGGCAGCCCGACGGACAAGGGCTTGACCCGCGGAGCGAGGAAGAAAGAGCGGAAGCTCTCGACCTGCTAGCCGGGGGAGAGGCCGAGGCATTCGTCACCGCCGCGGCAACCCTTGCCGGTCAGGGCGACCTGGCCCTTGCGCTCGAAATCCTCGCTCCGGGCCTGCTCCGGCATCCGGACAGCAGTGAGCTTGCTGAGCTCCGGCAAGCGGTTCTGCACAGGCTATTGGAGCAGCGCCAGTTGTTGGATCCGTTCGGCTTTGCCGTTTACGCGCAGCTGACTGGCGCTGAGCTCTCCCCGGTCGGATAGCGGCAGCCGTGCTCTACCGAGTGCTGCGACTAATCAGGAGACGAAGCGTTGACTCGAACGCCGCCGTCAGTCTCCTCGAAGTCGAACGAGTTTCCTGGCTCGAATGGTCCATCGATGTGCGCCTCAGTTATGGCCTCTTGCCAACTCGGGATCGACGGGAACCTAACCCTCAAACCCACAAGCCGCAAGCCGCTGGCCCGAGGTGCTCGCAGATCAGCTTGGCCGCACCAGTGCCGCTCGGGTCCCTCCTGAGCGATCGAGCGCGTCAAGCCCCTCCATGTCATCGGAGCTGAGCTCGAAGTCGAACACTTGCGCGTTCTCGGCGATGCGATCGCGATGGGTTGACTTGGTGACGACGGGGATGCCGCGCTGGACGGACCAGCGCAGGAGGATCTGGGCCGGGGTTCGCCCAAGACGGTCTGCGATGCCCACGACCACCGGGTCGCCCAGCAGCGCGCCGGTGCCCAGTGGGCTGCAGGCCTCGAGCGCGACGCCCCGTTCGTCGCAGGCGTCAAGGAGCGCCTTGCGATACGCCGACGGGTTGAACTGAACCTGGTCGACCGCCGGTGGGACCGTCGCGGCGGCGATCAGCTGATCGATCTCGTCGGTACCGAAGTTGGAGACGCCGATCGCCCGCGTGTAGCTGCGCGCACGGGCGGCCTCCATGCCGGGCCAGGCCCACGTGGCCCCGTCTCCCGGCCAGTGGACGAGGTAGAGATCGACGTAGTCGACCCCGAGCTCCTCGATGCTGTAGGCCGACTCTCTGAGGGCGTCGCGTCGCCCGGGGTGGAACTTCGTCGTGATGAATACCTCGTCGCGCGCGATGCCGCTCTCACGTAGTGCCCGGCCGACGCTCGACTCGTTTCCGTACGCCTGCGCGGTGTCGATGTGGCGGTATCCCAGCTCCAGTGCCGCCCGGACGGTGTGCACGCACGTCGGTCCGTCCGGCACCTGCCACACCCCGAGCCCGAGCAGCGGTATCACCGTTCCGTCGGCGAGGGTCCGGCCGCGTCCGTCGGGCGTCAACAGCGCCGATCGGCCCGGAACCCGCACGCTCTAGTCGCCGGCGGAGAGCGCCGCGCGGGCCGCCGCGGCAATGTCGGCCTGGGTATTGGCGTGCCCTGCGATGCCCCAGCCGCCCTCCGGCGACTCGGTGAGCAGCACCCACGTCCGTTGCGCGAGGGTCGGGTCGCCGGCGGCACGGGCGACGATCTCGGTCAGCTCCTTTACGACCCCGAGTTGCTTGTCGCGGTCGAGGACGCCCGATGGCGTGAGCACCCCCACGCGGACATAGTCACTGCGCCCCGCCGCGGTCGAGATCGCTTCGGCCGGCAGGTCGTGGATGAAGGCGGCGGTGTTGTCGGTGAACAGTGGGATCTCGGGGACCGCCTCCCAGCGCATCACCGCGCGGGCAAGGTCCTGCGCCAGCCGGTTCTTGTCGCTGAAGGTCCCGACGGCGGCGTAGACGTCGATCATGGGCATGACTGGAACCTTTCAGCCGCGACGGTCGTTCCGCATCGCATGGACATGCGATCTCTTATGCCGCGAATTGGACCCCCGTGTTGGCCGTAGACTCGCTGATCTGGGCCGGGTGACGTCTCCTACTCCCGTTGTTCGCGGTCGTGACCCTGAACTCGCGTCGATCGGTGTTCAGCTCGACCGCGTGCGCTCGGGCACCGGGGCGGTCGTGCTCGTCGAGGGGGAGCCGGGCATGGGCAAGACCCGCCTCCTGGCGGAGGCGGCACGGGTCGCGCGACGGCTCGCGTTCAGGGTCGGTGGCGGTGCGGCCGAGCCCGGTGCGGGGGTCGTCGAGCTCGCCCCGCTGATGACCGCGCTCTTCGACGGCTCGCATCCGTTGCTCGAACGATCCGGGTTGCGGGACCTTCACTCGCTGCCCGAGCAGCGATACTGGCTGCTGCAGGACCTGCAGGCGATGCTCGAGCGCGCCGCGCTCGGAGGGCCGCTGCTGATCTCGCTCGACGACCTGCAGTGGGCCGACAGCGGAACCGCGGCGGCGCTGCGCGCGCTGCCCGTCCGCGTCGCCGGCGTGCCCATCGCCTGGATCCTCGCCTTTCGCCCCGGCCAGGGCTCGGCGCCGCTGCGCGGCGCGATCGAGCATCTCGACCACAGCGGCGCCGAGACGATCGTCCTCGGCCCGCTCGACGACGCCGCCGTCGCCCAAGTCGCCGAGGACGTCATGGACGCCGAGCCCGACGACGCGCTGCTCGACCTCGTCAAGGGTGCGCGCGGCAGCCCGTTCGTGCTCACGGAGCTGCTGTCGGGCCTCCGGGACGAGGACCTGATCCGTGTCGTCGCCGGTCAGACCGAACTGGTCGAGGCACGCCTACCCCGCCGCGTCGGCGTCACGATGCGAGAGCGCCTGCGCGGCGTCTCCGCGCCGGCTCGCGAGGCCGTCACGGTCGCCGCCTCGCTCGGCCGCCGGTTCTCCTTCGCCGACTTGGCCAACATGCTCGACCGGCCCCCGGCGGCACTGCTCGGGCCGGTGGAGGAGCTGATCGACGGCGGGATGCTGGTCGAGAGCGGGGACCGCCTTGCCTTCCGGCACGACGTCACGCGCGAGGCCGTCCGTGAGAGCGTTCCCGTGTCGGCCCGGCGAGCGCTTGACCGGCAGGCCGCCGACGTGCTCCTGGCGGCCGGCGCCACGCCCGTCGAGGTCGCCGCTCAGATCGCGGCGAGTGCCGAGCCAGGCGACGAGCAGGCGATCTCGATCCTGTTGCGCGCCGGCGAGGCGCTCGCGACCACCGACCCCGGCGCCGGTGCCGATCTCAGCCGGCGCGCGCTGGAGCTCGCGCCGCGCGACCACGCCCTGCGCGGGCCGCTCCTGGCCCAGACCGCCGTCCTGCTCCATTCCGCGGGCCGCGTCGACGAGGCTCGCGCGTTCGCCGACACGCAGCTACGCGATGCGCTGCCGGCAGAGCAGGAGGCCGAGGTGCTCCTCAGCATCGCGGGCATGTTCCGCGTGCCGCCCGACGCGCGGGTCGCCGCGGGACGACAGGCGCTCGCGCTGCCCGAGCTGCCGCTGCGACCTGCGCGCCCACCACCTCGCCGCGCTCTTCCACAACCTGCTCGTCGGCGGCCGCACCGAGGAGGCGAAGGCGATCCACGCCGAGACGGCCGCGGCCGTGCAGGCGAGCGGGGATGCCAACTCGGCGTTCGCGTTCGCGCTCGCCGAGACCGTCACCGCCTACGTCGACGGGCGCTACGAGGACGCGCTCGAGATGACCGAGCAGGCGGCGCGCGCCGGCATCGGCACGACCGACTGGGCGCGCGAGCGACCTCGCCCAGGAGTGGCGCTGCGAGACGCGCACCGTGCTGGACCACGTGGATGACTCGCTGCGCCTGGCCGCCGACAGCATCGCGGCGGCCCAGCGCGACCGAAACGGCTGGGCCATCCGCATCTTCGAGATCTGGCGCGGCCGACAGCTGCACCAGCTGGGCCGGCTCGACGACGCCGGGGCGATCCTCGACGGGCAGTTCAGCCCGGAGACCGGCGATCGCTTCATCGGCGCCCTTGACGCCGCGGGCATCGTCGCCCTGGGGCGAGTCGCGCTGCATCAGGGCAACGGACGCCTGCAGCAACGAACGGCCCGACTCGCCCGGGGCCTGCTCGAGGACGCCACGCCAAACTTCCGCCGCCAGGCGGCATGGCTCCTCGCCCTGCAGGCGATGGCCACCGGCGATCCCGGGGCCGCGCACGCTTGGCTGTGCGCCCTCGGCGAGGATCAGCGCACCGCGATCCTGCCGCTGTTCCCGATCGACGTGACCGACGAGCCCCAGCTCGTCCGCATCGCGCTCGCCGCCGGCGACGACGAACTGGCCGAGGTCGCGGCGGCGCAGGCGGACCGGCGCGCGCAGCTCAACCCGCGGGTCGCGACGATCGTCGCGACCGCGGCCCACGCCCGCGGACTGCTCGGGTCGCAACATCGACGACCTCGAGCGCGCCGTCGACCTGTTCGCGACCGGGCCGCGACCGCTCGCGCGCGCCTCCGCACTCGAGGATCTCGGCGTCGCACGCGCCCGCGCCGGCGCGGTCGACGCCGCGATCGAGGCGCTCGACGGCGCGCTGGTCCTGTACGCAGAGGCGCGGCGCCAGCTGGGACGCGGGCCGCGTGCGAAGCCGCCTCCGTGACCACGGCGTGCGCCGACGTCTCGTCGCGCGCGAGCGCGCCGACACCGGCTGGACGGCGATGACCGACTCCGAGCTCGCCGTCGCGCGCCTCGTCGCCCACGGTCTCACCAACCGCGAGGTCGCCGAGCGGCTGTTCGTGTCCCCGCACACCGTCTCGAGCCACCTGCGAAGCATCTTCGCCAAGCTCGACATCAACTCGCGCCTCGCGCTCGCGCGGATCGCAGCCGAGCACGACACGGTGGCCACGCGCTAACAGATCACACGAACATGCGATGCGCTGCGGCAGGCGTTGCGGGAGCCTCACGCGATCTCGACCTCAACCGCCGAGGGCATCGTCCGAGTGCTCACCTCCTGAGCGCCTCGGGTCGGCGGTTCTCGCGAAAGGAGCAGTCCATGTCCGCGCAGAGCAAACCGAGCATCGTCTTCTGCCACGGCCTCTGGGCCGACGGTTCGTGCTTCAACAAGGTGATGGGTCCGTTGCGGGCCGAGGGGTACGAGGTGATCGCCAGCGAGCACGGGCTTGACTCGCTCCAGGGCGACGTCGACTGTGTCGTTCGGTGATCGGTCGGGTCTCCAGTCCGGTCATCCTCGTCGGCCATTCCTACGGCGGCACCCTGATCACTGCCGCCGGGACCGACGATCGCGTCGTCGGGCTCGTCTACATCGCGGCGCTCGCGCCCGACGAGACCGAGACATCGCAGAGCCAGCAGGACAAGTTTCCCGCTACCGATGTCTTCTCCCACATCGAGATCGCGGACGGACGGATCTGGCTGCTCCGGGACGGCATCGACTATTTTGCGGGCGATCTGACCGCCGACGAGAAGGAGCTCATGTGGGCGACTGCGATGTCGCCCGTCGCGGATCTGTTCACTCAGAAGGTCGAGGGCGTCGCCTGGAGGACGAAGCCGAGCTGGTACATCGTGGGCAAGAACGACCACACCGTCAACCCCGAGCTCGAGCGCTTCGCGGCGGAGCGCATGGGCGCCACGACGTACGAGCTCGAAAGCAGCCACGTCCCGATGCTCTCCCGCCCCGACCTCGTGCTCGACGTCATCCGCACCGCCGCCAACGCGGTCCAAGGCTCCCCAACCACCGCCGCGGTGTAGGCGGTGGATACACGGCAGCGCAAGGCCGATGGTCTCGCCATCAGATGTGCCGAGGCCGATGGAGCACGGGACGAGACGATCCTGCTGCTCAATCCGTGGCCCGAGAGCCTGTTCGCATGGGACACGATCTGGCCGCGTCTTGCTGAGACCGCGCGACTCGTTGCCATCGATCTGCCGGGCTTCGGCCAGTCGGAGCGCAGGGCCGACCTGCTCTCCCCCCGGGCCATGGGCATGTTCCTGCTGCGCCTCATCGATGAATGGGAACTTGGCCACCCCCACGTGATAGGGCCCGACGTCGGAACCGGTGCGGTGCTGTTTGCGGCGTCGGAGGACCTCGATCGATTCCCCAGCGCCGTCGTCGGCAGCGGCGGCACGTCATTTCCGCTGGAGGTCACGGGCGCCCTCAAAGAAATCATCGAAGCTCCCGACTTGACCGGGTTTGGAGGCATTGATGGGCGCGACATCGTCGCAGGAGCCCTCGAAGGCATCGAGCAGCACACCCTGCCCGACGCTGTGCGCGAGGACTACCTGGCGTCCTACGCGGGCGATCGGTTCGTCGAGTCGGCGGCCTACGTGCGCAGCTATCCGTCTGACCTGCCGATCCTCGCTGAACGACTCGGTGAGATCAGGACGCCGGTTCAGATCATCGCCGGGCGCCACGACGCGCTCGTGCCGCCGAGCAACGCCGAGTTCCTCCACGCGCGGCTTCCCCACAGCAAGCTCGACATCCTCGAGACCGGCCATTTCACGTGGGAGGACGGCGCCGACGACTACCTGGAGCTGACCAGATCCTGGATCGAAGCCCAGCGCACTGCGAGGTCCGACCAGGTGAGCTCGCGAAGCGACACCAACGGTCAGAGCAGCACGATTGGGCGTCTCGGGGACGCACATGATCGTCCTCCCCGGCGGGGGCTATGCCGAACATGCAGCCCACGAGGGCGAGCCGATCGTCGGCTGGCTGAAGGGGCTCGGCGTCCGAGCCAGCGTGTTTCGCTACCCGCTGTTGGTGCGCCACCCCGAACCGCTGCACGCTCTCCAGGCTGAGATTCATAGGCTGAGGCACGGCGGGGCTGAGCGGATCGGGTTGATCGGGTTCTCCGCCGGCGGGCACCTCGCCGGCCTGGCGGCGCTCGGGCCCGCCGCTGAGCCCGGCCAAGCGGTTGATTTCGCCGTCCTCGGCTACGCGATCACATCGATGGAGACAGAGACATACCGCCCCGCTCGCCTGATCCTGTTGGGCGAGGATGCGACGCCGGAGCTTCGTCGCGCAACCTCCCTGGACGCGCTGGTGACCCAGTCCTCGCCACCGTTCTTTCTGTGGCACACGGCCGAGGACGTCTATGTCCCACCCGAGCACACCTACCGCCTGGCCGCCGCTCTCGCCGCCCACAGCGTTCCACACGCCGTCCATGTCTTCGCCCACGGGCCCCACAGCCTCGGCTTGGCGCAGGGCAGCGGCGACGCTGCGGCTTGGACGACGCTTGCAGCCTCCTGGATCACCGAACAATCCCACGTCGCACGGGCGATGCCGGGATAGGCTAAGCCCGTGCGCGTTGCAATCGCCGGAGCACACGGGCAGGTCGCAATCCGACTCTCGCGCCTGCTCGTCGAGCGCGGCGACGACGTCATCGGACTGATCCGCAACCCTGGGCACGCCGAAGACTTGCGTGCGGCCGGCGTAGATCCGGAGATCTGTGATCTCGAGCACGCGACGCTCGACCAAGTAGCGGCGGCGGTTGGCGGAAGCGACGCTGTTGTCTTCGCCGCTGGCGCGGGACCGGGGAGCGGCGCGGCGCGAAAAATCACGATGGACCGTGACGGTGCGATCAAGCTGCTCAACGCGACGGCCGTCGACTCGTCACATTACGTGATGCTGAGTGGCATCGGTGTCGAGAACCCTCCGGACGGTGACGACGTGTACAGCGTCTATCTACGCGCCAAAGCCGAGGCCGATGGCGCGGTAACGGCCAGTGACCGCGACTGGACGATCGTCAGGCCCGGTCGAGCTAACAGACGATCCCAGTACCGGCCGAGTCCGCGTCGACTCTTCGCCGTTCCGCGGCGAGATCCCTCGAGACGACCTCGCGACGTTTCTCGCCGACGTGCTTCACGACCCGCGCGCCGCACGTCACATTCTCTACGTCAATGGCGGCCCGGAGCCGATCGGCCAGGCGCTCGATCTTGCATTCACGCGGACATCGTGACCTGTGACGAATACGAAAGGAGAACGCGTGTCCGAGACCGAAGCGGTCGCGACGTACGTCGACGCTGAAACTCAACTACTCAGTGCCTCGAACGGGGTTGACTATGCCTACCGCACGACAGGCGCTTCTGATGCGAGTCCGCTCGTCTTGTTGCAGCACTTTCGCGGCAACCTCGACAACTGGGATCCGGCCCTGATCGACGCGCTCGCCCGCGGCCGCCGGGTGATCACGTTCGACAACCGGGGGGTCGCGGCCTCGAGCGGGACGACGCCGAGCACGATCGCGCAGATGGCGCTTGACGCGATCGACTTCATCGATGCGCTGGGCGTCGGGGAGGTCGATCTGCTCGGGTTCTCGATCGGCAGCTTCGTGGCCCAGGAGATCGCTCTCGTGCGCCCTTCGACCGCGCGCAAGGTGGTGCTCGCCTCTTCGGCGCCGCAGGGAGCGAGTGGAATGCACGGTTGGGCCGCAGACGTCATCGCCGCCGTGGGCAAGCCCGAGACTCCGGGTGAGGACTACCTGAGCGTCTTCTTCACCGAATCGGCGGCGAGCCGTGCGGCTGGACAAGAGATCCTCGGCCGGGTGTTCGGCGCGCGCACGGCGGACCGTGACGCGGCGACCGACTGGCAGACCCGGCTGGCGCAGTACGACGCCGTATGCACCTGGGGACAGCCAAACCACGCCTTGCTCGAGCGGCTTTCGGCGATCGACAAGCCCGTGTTCGTGGCCGCCGGCGACAGCGACCCAATGATCCTCCCGCGCTACTCCTATCTGCTGGCCGGACTCATCCCCGCGGCGGATTTGAAGATCTACCCGGACGCGGCGCACGGCTTCCTCTTCCAACACCACGCCGAGTTCGCGGCCGACGTCGAAACTTTCCTGGCCAGTTCATGAGCGAGGCGGTGATGGCCGAGGCACCGCCGTATATCCGCGATCAAGAACGACGTAACACGGCGGAAATCGCGACACCATAGGTCACCCTCCCAACGGGTGTCAGCTGTCTTACCTCGTCGGGTCGTAGCTGCGTAACAACTGGTCTTCGCGTCGTTAACATGCTCGACGCCGGCGAGCGGCCTAGCATCGCGCCTCGCCAGATCGCTCGGGAACGGCGCTCTGCTGTTTGGCGCCGCCGCCTGGGCGTTGCTTCGACGTCCGTCCACAAGAAGGGTTCGTCCTATGCCCGAGATTACTCGTCGTCGTCTGCTGGGCTCTGCCGCTGCCGGTGCAGGTGGGGTGCTGGCAAGTTCGTTGCTTCCTCCGGCGCTGGCCCGAGCGGCCGCCCGCGGCCCGCAGCACGGCTCGCTGCGAGATGTCAAGCACGTTGTCGTCCACATGCAGGAGAACCGGTCGTTCGATCACTACTTCGGGACGCTCGCCGGAGTGCGTGGCTTCGGCGACCCCAACGTCCAGATCCAGCCCAACGGGCGTTCGGTGTTCTATCAGCAGGATCCACACAACCCAGATGGCTACCTGCTGCCGTGGCACCTCGACACGACCAAGACCAGCTCGCAGGCAATCCCATCAACCTCACACGCCTGGTCCTTCCAGCACGAATCGCTGGACATCACCGTTCCGACGACCCCGGGGCAGCCGACCACGGCGACCAACGACAACTGGATCCCGAGCCACTTCGTCGCCGATGGCGCGTCACGGTACTGGTACGTGATGGGCTACTACGAGCGGCAGGACATCCCGTTCCACTTCGCGCTGGCCGAGACGTTCACCCTGTGCGACGCATACTTCTGCTCGCTCCTTGGCCCCACCTGGCCAAACCGCATGTATCTGATGACGGGGATGATCGACCCGGACGGCGCCGATGGCGGGCCGGTGATCTCGAACGTCGTCCCGAGCCCGAGCAGCGGCACGCCCTACACGTGGCAGACCTACCCCGAGGCGCTGACCAAGGCAGGGATCAGTTGGCGGATCTACCAGGAGGAGGACGACTACGGAACAAACGTGCTCGAGTTCTTCGAGGCGTTCCAGAATGCCCGAGTCGGCTCCGAGCTGTATGAGAGCGGGCTGACGATCCACAGCCCGGAGCGGTTTGAGTGGGACGCGCGCAAGGGCCGGCTTCCGACGGTCTCCTGGATCGTCCCGACGTCCGGGCAGAGCGAGCATCCGGCGTACCTGCCGGCATCAGGTGCGAACTACCTCGCCTCGAAGCTGGAGGCGGTCGCCGCCAACGATGACCTGTGGCGCGACACGGTGTTCATCATCAACTACGACGAGAATGACGGGCTGTTCGACCACGTGGTGCCGCCCCTGCCTCCCGCGGGCACGCCCGGGGAGTTCGTCCAAGTCGCTCCAAGTCCGAACTGGCCGATCGGCGGCGGAGTCCGTGTGCCGTGCTTCGTGGTCTCGCCGTGGACGGTCGGCGGCTATGTCGCGACCGAGCAGTTCGACCACACATCGGTGCTGCAGTTCCTCGAGCGCCTGACCGGAGTCAAGGCGGTCAACGTCAGTGACTGGCGCCGCGAGACGTTCGGTGACCTGACCTCGGCGCTCGGCTTCTCGGGCGGCAAGCGGACGACGTTCCCGCGCACCCTGCCGAACACGATCTCGGAGTTCTGGACCGCGGAGGCCGAGGTCGTGACGCTGCCGGCGGCGACGATCCCGGGCGCAGATCAAACCCCGCCCCACCAGGACAAGCACCGGCCCCGGCTGCCGTGGAAGCCGCAGCACCGCCAGTTCGAGCGGGGCTCGAAGGCGCTGCCGGCAACGACCAGCCGCTTGGTCGAGAACCGCACATCTCATCGCGACGACTTCGTCGGCCACCAGGACAAGGTTTACCTGGCGCGGCTGGCCAAGGTCGAGAACGCCGTGGTCGACAGGACCGGGGACCCGCCGTTCGCGTACGTCCCCGGAATCGTCGGCGGCTCAATCGCCGTGATCAACGCGTCGACGTACGCGCTCGCCTCGTCCATTGGCGGTACGACGAACCCCTACGGCGCCGCCGCAACGCCCGACGGAAGCACCGTATTCGTGACCGAGTCGGGCACCAACACGGTGTCGGTGATCCCCACGGCTACGAACAAGATCAGTGCCACGATCGTGGTCGGCATCTACCCGCACGGGATCGCGGTGACGCCGGACGGCACGAAGGCCTACGTCGCGAACACCGGGCCGAACACTGGTCGTGGAGGATCCGAGACGGTGTCGGTGATCGACGTCGCGAGCCAGAAGGTGACCAGCACCTTGACCGTCGGCGAAGCTCCGATGGTGATTTCGATCGCGCCCGACGGCTCGCAGGCGTTCGTCACCTGTGCAGACGGCATCTACGCGATCAAGGTCTCGAGCGGCGCAGTCAGGAAGGCGCGCACGAGGGTCCGCGATGCCCATGGAGTCACGGTCACGCCCGACAGCTCGCAGGCGTGGGTGACCGACTCCGAGAACGACCAGGTCATCGTGATCGACACCGCCTCGCTGCACGAGGTTGGCCGTATCCGGGTCGGCCGCACGCCGTGGAACGTGGCGTTCACCGCTGACGGGGCAAGGGCCTACGTGGCGAACTCGAACGACGACACGGTGTCTGTGATCGACACCGCGCGTCGGAGGGTGAGGGACCGGATCGCATTGGGCGGCGCGACACTCAGCGCGAAGAACGGCTCCGGCTCCACCGTGACCTTCCCGGTCGGCAACCACATCCCAACCGCGATCACGCTCGGACCCGACGGCAACATCTGGCTCGCCTGCAACGTCCCCGGCACGATCCCGATCATCGATCCCTCGTCGAACAACATCGTGCAGACGATCGACACCGCGATCGGCAACGTCCCAACGAGCATCGCCTTCGCCTAAGCGTGTGACGAATCACAGCGACCGGGGCCGAAGACTGTCGTCCTAAACGGCGACGGCTCGGTGTTCAAGACCCTGAGCCCGGGGTGCGGACGAGCACCTGCGCTCCCAACCCCGGGTTCTACCCGGGGGATCCGCTGATGGTGGAGCTGACCGGCCAGGCGGGATCGCTGATCGCCAACCTGTCGGACTCGCCACAGCAGGCCGTGATCGAGGCCAACGACTCCGGCTGGATCCACGCCTACGAGCCCGCCGGCGGGGAGGCGCCGGGCTTCCCCAAGTTCGTCGGCCAGTGACCTTCGTTCAGCGGCGTGATCGCGGCGCAGGTCCGGGCGGCCAGCAATGGCTCGCGTTCGGCACTCGCGAGGGTTCGCTGTTCGTCTGGCGGGTGGGCGGCACGGCGAAGCGTGACTCCTGGCCGCACTATCACCACGACGCGCGCAACAGCGGCCTACTCGGCGGCTAGCGGCGGCGGCCCCGGATGAGCATCGCCCGCCGCGGCGGGGAATCTTTGTGACCTGTCACAAAGATCGCGGGCCAAGTCGGTGTCGGATCCCATTGTGGGTCCCGCAGTCGCGGCCGTATCTTATGCCGCGGCACACGAGGAGGACGGATGCACAAGAGAATCGGATCGTTGATGGCGGCTGTCTGCGCCATGTTGTTGGTGGCGGCGCCCGCTGAGGCCAAGCATGACGGCTACCGGCACGGAGGAGGCCCGCCCCCGTCCGCAGGCGATCAGACGTGCGACCCGATCGATCCCTCGCTGTGCATGCTGCCTTGGCCGGACAACTTCTTCACCCGGCCCGATCGTTCCACCCCGACCGGGCTTCGCCTGAACATCAGTCCGGCTGCGACACCGCGCAACGTGGCCGGGGTGCCGATCGACCCGACGGACTGGAACCGGCTCGACGGCTTCAGCCCGGGCTCGCCGATCGTCACGCACGTGCCCGGCATGGACAACCCGCAGGCGTTCGCCAACACGCACGCCCCGACGAACATCGACATCCAGCGCAGTCTGGACCGTGACTCACCGATCGTCGTGATCGACGCGACGACCGGGCGGCGCTGGCCGGTGTGGGCTGAGCTCGATCGATCGCTCGACCTGAACGGCAACGCGCCCTCGCCGGCGCGGACGGCGCTGATTATCCACCCGGCGCGAAACCTCGCCGAGGGTCACCGCTACATCGTCGCGCTACGCGACCTGCGTGACGCGGACGGCCACGTGATCAGCCCGCAGTCGCCGTTCGCGCAGCTCGTCTCCGGGCACGGTAGGCCCTCCGCGCGAGAGCGCTACTACCGCCACAGCATCTTCCCGCAGCTCGAGCGCGCTGGCATCTCGCGCCGGTCGCTGTATCTGGCGTGGGACTTCACCGTCGCCAGCCGCCAGAGCCTCACCGACCCAATCCTGTTCATGCGCGACGACGCCCTGGCCAAGCTCGGCGACAAGCGGCCGGGTGACGGCGTCGTCCAGGGCCGGGCACCGAGCTTCTCGATCGACAGCTGCACCGTATCCGTCAGCCCGGCGCCGGCCGGCTGCACGACGAGCACCACGCTCGATCCACGCGTCTACGCGCACGTGAGCGGCCACGTCGTCGTCCCGTGCTACCTGAACGCGGCCGGGTGCCCGCCAGGGTCCCGTTTCCAGTACTCCAGCGCGAACGCGATCCTGCCAAACCCGATCCCGGGGAACACGATCAACGCCAACTTTCAGTGCAACATCCCGATCGGGGCGACGAGCGGTCAGACGTTCCAACCCGTGCTCAACGGGCACGGCCTGTTCGGCACCGCCGACCAGGTGAACAGCGACGAGCTCTACGCGCTTGCGCCATTCCGGCTGATGGCGTGTGCGACCGACGAGATCGGGATGGCGCAGGAGGATGTGCCGAATGCGGTCGCGTCGCTGCAGGACCTCTCGAGCTTCCCCTCGATTCCGGACCGTCTGCAACAAGGGATGATCGATTTCCTCTATCTCGGCCGTGACCTGATCAACCCGGCCGGGTTCTGCTCGAGCACCGTCTTTCGCGTCAACGGGAAGTGCGTGCTCGACACCTCTCATCTGTTCTACGACGGCGGCAGCCAGGGCGCGATCTTCGGCGGCGCGCTGAGCGCGATCGACCCCGACTTCACTCGGGCCGCGCTCAACGTCGCGGGCATGGACTACGGGCTGCTGCTGACCAGGAGCAGCGACTTCCCCGAGTTCGCCCAGTTCTTCTACAGCGCCTACCCGGACCCGCTCGAGCGCGCGATGCTGTTCTCGTTCGAACAGGACCTCTGGGACCACGGCGAGACCGACGGCTACGCCGAGCATCTGACGAGCGACCCGCTGCCGGACACCCCGCGTCACTCGATTCTGATGACGGTCGGGTTCGGCGATCACCAGGTGACCAACTGGGCGAGCGAGATCGAGGCACGCACGATCGGCGCGCAGCTGCGTGAGCCGGTGCTCGACCCCGGCCGCTACCCCGGCCCGACGCCGTACTGGGGCATCCCGCGGATCCGCTCGTTCCCGTTCAGCGGCCGGGCGGCGATGGTTGTCGGCGACCTCGGGCCGCTGCGCCCCTGCCCGAATGACGGCGTCACGGTGTGCGAGGGATCGCAGGCGGGTACGCCGCCCCCGCCGCTCGACAACGTCGCCAACACCGAGGGTGTCGACCCGCACGGACCCGACTGGGCCACGACGTCCGACGGAGAGGCCGCGATCGGCCAGTGGCTGGCGCCGCATGGATCGCTGCACGCCGTCTGCGACGGCCACCCGTGCTACATGGCCGGGTGGAACGGGCCCTGAGCGTCAGAACGTGACCGTCGTTCCGACGGCGGCTTGGACGAATGCGTCAGGCATGGCTCGGGCGACTGCGTGGACCGCCTTCCAGCCCGAACAGTGGGCGGGTACCACGCGACCCACACCGGCCGCGCGTAGCGCCTCGACCGTTGGCTCGATGCGCGACTCAAAGAGCCCGCCGGTGAGGTGCAGGCCGCCGATGAAGCCGGTAACGCGGGATTCGCCAGTCAGGCGCTGAGCGTGTCGCAGGACGTTGATCGCTCCCGCGTGCGAACAGCCAGAGACGACGACCAACCCTCGGTCGCGTACGTTGACGATGAGCGCCTGGTCGTCCCAGATCATCGGATCGGGCTCCCACCCGCCCGGCCCACGTGCCTGATGGATGGGAAAGCCGCGCTCGAACTCGGTTACGCGCTCGATCTGCCCCGAGACCAGGACGCAACCATCGAGCAGCAGGCTGTGTGCGCGCTCCTCGACCAGTTCCAGCCCCTCGGCCTCGAGGTCGTGGCGACTCGGCGGAGGTAGGCGCAGCTCGCCGCCCGTTGGAAACACGACCCGGCGCTCGCGCCAAGCGTCCGGGTGGATCACCAGCGGCAGTCGCGAGCGCCCCCTCCGACGGACGAGTCCCTCCAGCCCGCCGTGGTGGTCAGCATGGCCGTGCGAGATAACGATCGCGCGCAAGTCGCCCACCGGCACCTGGAGCACGTCGAGGTTGCGAGCCACCGCATCGGCCGTCAGACCAGCGTCGTAGAGCACGGCACGACGATTTCCGTCGCGCTCAAACGCGACCACGGCCGAGAAGCCGTGCTCGGCGACCAGTTGCTCCGGCGCTCCGAAGTCCCGCACCCGGAAGCGAACCACGCCCTCCTCGCCCGCCATCAACACGTCAAGGAAGTTGTCAATCACCAGCGTGACCTCGACGCGATCGACGGGAACGAGCACGAGACGATCGTACGCCTCGGAGGTGCGATTCAGCGAGGGAGGTGTAGGCCGTAGAAGCCTTGCTTGCGGAACCTGCCGCCGTTGGGCGTGTAGCTGACCCACAGCCTCAGGGTCACGCGGTAGGTGTGATGGCGCACGAGCCGTTTCCCGCGCTGGTTGGGAGGCACGCGGAGGTGAAGCGTGCTCGCGCGGCGTGCGCGCTTGTGCCGGCGGGCGACGACGAACCGGCGCGGGGCGGGCGCCAATAGGACCGCGGCTGTGGCGAGATTGTCGTTCCAGGCGGTCTCGAGCACGTCGATCGCGCCGGCGCCGGGAACCTTGACGTTGAAGGTGATGCTGCCGTTGCGGTGGGTCTTGATGTGCGTGACCGTGAAGTGGTTGGTGGGCGATAGCACCGTGTAGCGGACGGTGGTGGTGGTGGTCTGCCCGTCCTTGGAGGTGGCGGTGACCGTGAAGCTGTGGCGGCCGCGCCTGGAGGTGTTGATCGGCTTTCCGGGGGCGACGGGTCCGGTGCACGAGGCGATCCCGGGGCCACCGGTGCCGTCGTGGCAGCTGTAGTTGGCGCGGACCAGATGCCCGCGCGGGTAGCGCGCTGTGCTTGTCGGTGAGCTGATCTGTATCGAGGGCGCGGACGGCGCCGTCGCGATTGTTAGCTGTCGCGTTGCTTGCGCTTGGGGCCCGCCGTTGCAGGACGCGGTCTGGCCGGTGTACACGACCGCGGTCGAACAGCCGATGTCGTCGGTCACGGTCAGCTTGGCGGTGTAGCTCCCGGGGTTGGCGTAGACGTGGGTGACCGATGGCGACACCGTCGTCTGGCTGCTGCCATCGCCGAAGCTCCACGCGTACCTGGCGATCGACCCGTCGGGGTCACGTGACGCCGAGGCGTCAAACGATGTCGCGATGCCCGGCGGCGCGGTGGTGGCCGAGAACGCCGCCACCGGCCCCTGATCGGGCACCACCGCGATCCCACCCGGCATGTCGCCGGCGGCGACGGTCGGGACCGCCATCGGTATCAGCGCGCCGCCGTGGCCGACCGTGTACTGCGAGACCCCGCCGGCCCCATTTGTTCTGGCGTTGGTGACGTACACGCTGTCGCCGTCCGGGCTGACCGCAATCGAGAATGGGAAGCTGCCGGCAGCGACCGTCGGGGTCGTCATCGGTGTCAGCGCGCCGCCGGGACCGACGTCGTACTGCGAGACGCCCCCAAGGCCGTTGGTGACGTAGACCGTGGTGCCGTTCGGGCTGACCGCGATCGCATCGGGCTCGCCGCCGGCGGCGACGGCCGGGGTCGCCATCGGTGACAGCGCCCCGCCCGGACCGACGCTGTACTGCGAGACGCCGTCCGCCGGCCCAACCGCGCCGAAATTGGCCACGTACACGCTCTTGCCGTCCGGGCTGACCGCGATCGCTTCCGGGAACGGACCGCTGGCGACGAGCGGGATCGCCATCGGTGACAGCGCGCCACCCGGACCGACGGTGTACTGCGAAATGCCCTGCGACCCGAAGTTCGCGACGTACACGCTCTTGCCGTCCGGGCTGACCGCGATCCCATCGGGGTTGCCGCCGGTGGCGACGAGCGGGGTCGACATCGGCGACAACGCGCCGCCGGCCCCGACCGTGTACTGCGAGACGCCACCACCCCCCTGGTTGACTACGTATGCGCTCTTACCGTCCGGGCTGATCGCAATCCGGGCCGGTTGGCCGCCTGCCGGGACCATCGGAGCCGCCATCGGCGACAGCGCGCCGCCCGCGCCGACGGTGTACTGCGAGATCCCGACGAGCACATCGGTGCCCTCGTTGGCGACGTACACGCTCTTGCCGCCCGGGCTGACCGCGATCGCGGCTGGTTGGTTGCCGGCGGCGACCGTCGGGCTCGCCATCGGCGACAGCGCGCCGCCGGCCCCGACGGTGTACTGCGACACCCCGCCCGCTCCCGCCGAGAGGAGGTTGGTCACGTAGACGCTGTCGGACGCGCTCGCCGCCACCGGCATCAGCGCCAGCACGCACAACGCGGCCAACCACAGCCCCGCCGTCCGCACCCCGGCCAGCCCAAGCGGGCTACGCACAGCCCCCAACACCCATCCGTGGCAGGGATACCACGCTGATCACGGCCACGACGCGCATCCGGCCCCGGAGGATCCCAGCGCCGCGCCGCCATGTCATCACCTAAACAGGTGAACTCTTAGCTCGAGCGAGTGTCTCTGAGCCGCGACTCGCTACCGGGATCAAGTCTGGTTCTTAAGCCCGCTGCCTTGGACGAATACGGTGTCCGCGGAGGTGATTGGGTCGTCCGGCAGGTACACGGCGCCGAATTGGTGGGCGTGGTCGCGGCTGGCGCCGGCGCCGGCTATGGCGACGGTGTCGTGGGGGCGCAGTTCGCGGAGCTGCGGGAGGGCGGGCTGTAGGTGGTCGGGGATCGTCGCTGAGATGACGATCAGGCGAGGGTGGATCGATGCGGCGGCTTCGGCGACCATCGGGATGGGCGTATCGGCGGCGAGGTAGGTGATGCGCCAGCCGATTTGATGTAGCGCGATTCCGAAGGCGATCAGTCCGAGGGTGTGTTGCTCGTCGGGGGGGCACGCGAGCAGGGCGCGTGGGCCGAGGCCACGGTCCCAGCCTCGGGCCATGCCGAGCAGGCGGCCGTGGATGAACGCGGTGGCGAAGTGTTCTTGGGCGACGCTGAGCTGGCCGTGCTTCCAGCGCTCTCCGATGTCGCGCAGGTAGGGCATCAGAACTTCGCCGATCACGGTCGTCGCGGGAGAAATTCTGAGCAGTGTTTCGAGGGCTTGGTCGGCGGTGGTCTCGTCATAGCGCTCGAGCGCGGCTTGCATGCCGGCGGTCGTCTGCGCGACCTGTGCGATTCTGGCGGTGGCGGTGGCGGTGGCGGCGGTGGTGGCGTCGGGAGCGATCCGAAATCTGGTGCTGACCGCCAGTTCGGCGGCCTGCGCGGCGGGCATGCCGTCGCGGACGTGGCGCACCATGAGGCGAGCCCTGGCCTCGTCGACGCGGGAGTAGAGGCGTTGATTGCCGGCGGTGCGCTGCGGGCTGAGCACGGCGTAGCGCTGCTCCCATTTGCGCAGCAGATCGGTGCTCACGCCGATGCGACGGCTGAGCTCTCTGATCGGCATCCATGACGCATCCGGAGCGACCATCTCAGTGAACTGGTATCCGGTCAGCGGCGAGGCAAACGTAACCGGAGACTTAGGTGGCCTAGGTTACGGCCATCACGACGACGGTCGCGTCGTCCTCGAGCGGTTCTTCCCAGCTGCTGGTGATGGCCTGTTGGATCGCGATGGCCGTCGCGGTGGCTGTCGAGCTGGCGGCGTTCTCGATCGCTTGCCGCAGGCCGTCGACGCCGAACTTGCCGCCGTCTTGCGTGTGCCGTTGGGTGACCCCGTCGGTGAGCAGGACGAGTCGCTCGCCGCGATAAAGCTGTCGCTGACTGGGGATGAAGACGGGTTCGCTGCCTCCCGTGCCGAGGGCCGGGTGATGCTGATCTTCGAGTTCGATGAGGTTCCCTTCGAGATCGATCAGGTAGGCGGGGGGATGACCGCAGTTGATCCAGCGCAGGGTCGCGGTGGGGGCGTGCCAGCGGGCGACGAGCGCGGTGACGTACGCGTCGGGATGCTCGAGCTTGAGCACGGTCTGGTGCATGAGCGACAGCGTCTGCTCAAGCTCACCGCCGGCGCGACGCGACGCGCGCAGCGCACCGAGGACGGCAGCGCCCATTCCAGCGGCGGTCGGTCCGTTGCCCGACGCGTCCGCGATCGCCAGCCACGCCCCGTCGCGATTCTCCACGAAGTCAAACCAGTCGCCGCCGACTTCGTAGGTGGGGAGCAGCACTCCGGCAAGCTGGGCGCCGGCGATACGCACGATCCGGGGAGGGAACAGGTTCTGCTGGATCTCTGCCGCCGGAGTGGTCGGCTTTCGCCGGCGCGCGGCTTCAACGAAATCGGTGTAGCGGTTGGCCAGTTCGAGCGCGGCGGCCCCCTGCTTGGCGATGTCGGCCAGAGAGCTGACGGGATCTCCCACGCATAACAGCAGCCCGGTGACACGGCCTCTGAGCCACAGCGGCTCAGCCACACATCCCGGCAGCTGCTCCTGGAGCTGCTCATAGAAGTGCCCGAGCCCTTCGGGGACGATCTCCGGTCCCAGCGCCGGGGGGTTCTCGATGCGCTCCGGAAACTCCGGGGAGCCCGCGAGGCGCAGCAGATGCGAGCCGTCGATGTCGACCACATACAGCGCGACCGCGGCCCCGGCCGCGCGCCGCGCCTCGGCAACGAGCTGATCGGGCACCAGATGCGGTGGCACCTCATCGAGAATCCGCGTCACCTCGAGCGCCAGCGGGACCTCGCGCCCCAGCAGCCCGGGAGCCTGAAACGGCATCGTTGCGATCTGCGCGGCCGGCGACTCCCTGTCTTGCCGAGGACTTGTCGGCCTGCGGATCGATCGGTCGCAGGGCGTCTCTCAGCGCCCGGCGGGTCGGGAAGTGGCGATACAGCGTCGAGCGGCCCACCCCGGCCGCAGCGGCGATCTCAGACATGCTGACCTGCCGATCGCCGGCCAGCGTCGCCGCGGCCTCGAGGATCCGCCGGCGGCTCTCAGCGGCGTCAGCGCGTAGAAACGCCGGCTCGCTTCCCTCCGCGTCAGCAGACGGCGAAGCCCTAGTCAAGACACGCACCGACGTCGAGAGTCATTCGATGCCTCTGATATGACCATTTGTCCGATTTGTCCTGGTTCTGTCCAAGTTTTCCCATGACTTCCTGTTCCCAAGGCTACATTACGGGTACAACTGTCCGAGATAACCGGGACAATCCGGGTAGAACAGAGACAAACGGGATTACGCTGCGACGGTTGCACAACGAAGTCTCGACTAAGGAGACAGGACCATGCCGGAAATGACGGATGCATACCAGTGGCAGGGACGGACGATCGTCGGCAGCGATGGCGAGAAGATCGGCAAGATCAGCGAGATCTATGAGGACTCGGGTACCGGTAAGCCGGAGTGGGCGACGGTGTCCAGCGGCCTGTTCGGCACCAAGTCGAATTTCGTGCCGCTGGCGGGCGCTCGCCCCGATGGGGAGGATGTCCGCGCCGAGGTGACCAAGGATCAGGTCAAGGACGCGCCGGGCGTCGAGCACGATGGCGAGCTCTCCGAGGCCGAGGAGCGGCAGCTGTTTGAGCACTACGACGTGCCGTACACGACCGAGGGGTCAACGACCGCGCAGGGTCGGCCCGACGGCGAGCATGTCGGGCACGACACCAGCGGGCCGACCACCGATGACGCGATGACCCGGTCTGAGGAGGAGCTGACGGTTGGCACGCGTCAGCGCGAGGCCGGCCGGGCGCGGCTGCGTAAGTACGTGGTCACCGAGATGGTCACCAAGACCGTTCCGGTCAAGCACGAGGAAGTTCGCATCGAGCGTGAGCCGATCACCGACACCAACCGTGATGACGCGCTGGACGGTCCGGATATCTCCGAGGAGGAGCACGAGGTCGTCCTGCACGAGGACGAGGTCGTCGTCGACAAGCAGGCGGTCGCCAAGGAGCGGGTGCGGATGGGCACCGAGACGGTCAGCGAGGATCGCGAGATCTCAGAAGAGGTCCGCAAGGAGCAGATCGAAACCGACGGGACCGACATCGCCGACCCCCAGGGTCGGGATCGCCCCGCCCGATAGCACAGCGTGCTGACCAGCAGCGGAGTGCCCGCCGCTGACCGGCGGCGGGTGCGTCGTGGCGGCGGCGCCCCTGCTCGGAAATCAATCAAGCGACGGAGGCAACAGATGGCGGAAGCATCGACAGGAACCAGATCCGGGGCGCAGACGCCGTCCCCGGCGGCGGCAGGCTCATCGGCATCTCAGGGCAGTGGGCTAGCGCGCCGTGATGAGGGCGCGGGAGGGTTGCAGACCGAGAAGGGCGCGACGACGATCGCTGACACGGTGGTGACCAAGGTCGCGAGCATCGCGACGCGCGAGATCAATGGTGTGCATGAGCTGGGAGGCGGAACGGCGCGCGCAGTCGGTTCGGTGACTCAGCGGGTCGGGATCGGCAGCCAGCACAGCCAGGGCGTGTCGGTCGAGGTCGGGGAGAAGGAAGCGGCGGTCGATCTGACGATCGTGGTCGAGTACGGCGAGTCGATCCCCAAGCTCTCACAGCAGATCCGTGAGAACGTGACCCGCCGGATCGAGGGGATCACCGGGCTGGCGGTGACCGAGGTCAACGTGACCGTCAACGACCTGCACTTCCCCGGCGACGAGCAGTCCGACGACGAGTCCTCGCGCGTTCAATAGCCGACCGCGAGACCTTTCACGTGATCGAGCAATCTAGTGGCGGGGCGCTCAGCGACTCCGCGCTCGCCGAATCAGACCGGGTTCGTCTGGCTCGCGCGGCGCGCCGAGCGGCGCTGAGCGTGCCCGGGGTTCGCGGCACTGACGCTGGGCCAGCAGGGACGTTCGTGACTGGCGCCGGCGACGGGGAGCGGCTCGAGGGGATCACGTGTGTCGCCGCCCCGGAAGGCGGCTACGAGGTGTCCCTGCGCCTGACCGCCGGTCTGGTGGCGCTTTACCCGCTCGGTGAGCGCGTCCAGGCGGCGGTCCGCAGAGTCGCGAACCACGCCGGCATTGAGCTGGCAAGCGTGAGCGTGCACTTCGCTGAGCTGGCCGTCGAGGGAGATCTGTGATGAGCGTCCTGAGACCGTTGGCGCGGCTGATCGGCGTCCGTCTGGATGGTCGCGTTGGCGCTGTTCGGCTTAGCGGTGGCGATGTACTGCTTTGACGCGGTCATCAGCCTGGGATCGGCGAGGCCGGACCGGTTGCTGCAACCTGCCCGACGTGCGCCGCCACGTCGGCCGGTTCCTTGATCAGGTCTCGGCGCCCGGATCGACCGCCGGGTTGGCGCTGCTGTGCGGGGTGGGTGCGATGCTGCTCGGGATCCTGCTGATCGATCGGGGTGCTCGGCCGCCGCAAACAACGCCTAGCGATCCTGGAGCACGAACACCGTCGAGGGCACGGTCGCCGCCAGGCCAAGGCCGCTGCGAGACATGACGCTGGCGCTTGCCGAGCAGGCCCGCGGAGCGACCAGCGTCAAGCGCCCCAGGCTGTCGCTGTCGCGCCGCGGCACACGGGGACGGCTCAGAGTGAACGCCACCCGCAATCGCACCGGCGACCCGCAACAGGTCAAGGACGCAGTGGTCGAAGCGATCGCGCCGATCGCCAAACCGTTTCATCTCAAACCCCGAGTGCAGATCCGTCTCGGCGAGTCGGGGAATCGAACCCAGTGATCCGCCAACGCGTCAACCTACGCACCCCCGCGCTGGGCTACCTGGTGGCCCTGCTGACGATCGTCCTCGGCGCCCTGCTGCTGTGGTACGGGCTGATGGTCGTCCTGTTGGCGGTCAAGGTATCGCCGCATACCGTCAACTCACTCAGCGCGTATCGCACGCTCTATGACGACGCCCTCGACCTCACAGCGAGCGACTTCACCACGCTGCGGCGGTTGATCGCCGGGTTTGCCGGGTTGATCGCGTTCCTGGTCTTTCTCTATCTCGCGTTCAAAGCGTGGCCGCGACCGTTCCTCGCTCGCGGTGACGTCACCCTGGAGGACAACGAGCACGGCACCACGTTGATCGAGCCGCGCGCGATCGAACGCGTCGCCGAGCTCGCCGCTCGCGGCAACCCCGACGTGACGGCGGCGAGCGGTCGGCTCGGCGACGAACAGCTCTCCGTCGGGATCGACTCTCGCCGTGCGAGCTCGGTCGCGGCCACTCTGCACGACGTGCACGAGCGCGTCCGCGCCGAACTGGAACGCCACGACCTACCCAGCCTGCCGGTCAACGTGACGCTGACCGGATATGACCGACAAACCAGAAGGGAACTCGCATGAACCCCTAACAGCTCGCCGGACTGCTCGGCTTTCTCTTCGTCGCCGCCTGGATCGCGTTCGGGTTCGGCGACGCGATCCTCTGCCTGCTCGGAGCGGCAGCGTTCTACGCCGCCGCCGCCTTTTACCGCGGTGAGCTCGACCTCGCCGACCTCCAACAACGCGCTAGCACCCGCCGCGCCGGCAGCGCTCCGCGCTGATCGGCAGCACCTTGACGCCAAGACGCCAGACAGGGAAACCCATGACTACAGACTCGCACGACCAACAGCCAATGACCGCCAAGCGCGACCCGGACGACGGCGGAGCCGACCGTCACCGACGCCGAGCAGACGCGCCCGGGCCGCCGGCCCCAGGGCCCGGCTCATGCCCGTCGGGGTTCGCTGCTGCAAACGCTCAAGCGAACCTGGAGCGAGTTCAGCGAGGACAACCTCACCGACTCGGCGGCCGCTTTGACCTACTACGCGATCCTGTCGATCTTTCCCGCGCTACTGGCCATGGTCGCGATCGTCGGGCTTGGTCGGTGACCCGCACACGATCACCAAGGAGATGACCGACCTGGTGACCTCGATCGGTCCGAAATCAGCGGCGCAGACGTTCAAGGGGCCGATCGACGGTCTGACCAAGAACAGCGGCACGGCCGGGATCCTTGCTGATCGTCGGTGTTGCCGCCGCGCTGTGGACCGCGTCGGGCTACGTCGGGGCATTCATGCGTGCGTCCAACGTGATCTATGAGGTCGAGGAGGGTCGTTCGGTCATCAAGCTGCGCCCGCTGCAGATGCTCGTCACCCTCGTGCTCGTCCTGCTGCTGGCGCTGGTGCTGGTGGCGCTGGTGCTGACCGGCCCGCTCGCCAGCAAGGTGGGCTCAGCGATCGGGATCGGAAGCACGGCTGTGACGGTGTGGAACATCGCCAAATGGCCGGTGTTGCTGATCGTCGTGATGCTCATGATCGCGCTGCTGTATTACGCCTCACCCAACGCGAAGCTGCGCAGTCTGAAATCGATCTTCCCGGGAGCGGTGCTGGCGGTCGTGGTGTGGCTGGTGGCCTCGGCGGCGTTCGCGTTCTACGTCTCGAACTTCGGGTCCTACAACAAGACCTACGGCACTCTGGGCGGGATCATCGTGTTCCTCGTCTGGATCTGGATCACCAACGTCGCGATCCTCCTCGGCGCGGAGGTCAACGCCGAGCGCGAACGCTCCCGGCAACTGGAGGATCGGGATGCCCGGCGCGGAGCGCGCGATCCAGCTCGAAGAACGCTCAGAGCCCAAAGCACACAAGCGCGCCAGGACTGTCTGAGCGCACCGGGCACTTAGCGCAAAACGTGAGCCTGCTCGTGATCGGGCAGTGCTAATTGGACAATGTTTCATAAAGGAGAATTTCCATGATTTTTAGGATCGACCGCCTGCTCACTGAGATGCCGCCTCCGTCTGACCCTGATCCCATCGGCGCCTCCGCAGTTCAGGAGCTTCTGGGTGGCAAGTACGGCGAGATGTCGACGTTCATGAACTACACGTTTCAGTCGTTCAACTTCCGCAATCGGCAGGGCGCTCGCCCGTTCTATGACCTGGTGGCGAGTATTGCCGCCGAGGAGTTCGGCCACATCGAGCTGGTCTCCACCGCGATCAACACGATGCTTACCGACGCGACCGATGGGAAGCCCGGCAAGCTCGGCGACCTGACCGGCGTCAAGGACGCTCGTAACCTGCAGCACTTCATTTCCGGCGGTGCCGGCTCGCTCGTCCAGGACTCAAACTTCCGGCCGTGGACCGGCGATAACGTGTTCTCCTCTGGCGACCTCGTCGAGGACCTCACCCACAACTTCTTCCTCGAGACCGGCGCGCGTAACAACAAGCTCAAGGTCTATGAGATGGTCGATCATCCCGCCGCCCGCGCTCTGACCGGCTACCTCCTGGTTCGCGGCGGCGTGCATCAGGTCGCCTACGCCCGCGCACTGGAGAACCTCACCGGGGCCGACCTGATGAAGCTGTTCCCCTCTCCGCGGATCCCGACCGACAAGATCCCCGAGTGCAAGCCCCACATCAAGCGCGGCGAGCACCTCAAGCTCTACCGCTTCTCTCCCAGCGACTTCAACGAACTCGCTGCCGTGTTCAACGGCCCGCACCCCGAGACCGGCGAAGACCTGTTCATCGCCGAGGAGATCTCACCGGAGGGTGCTCCCGCGTTCGATCTTCCGTCCCAGCCGGCGGTGTTCGCTCCCGGACCTGACCCCGAGATGATCTCCGAGGTGGCCGCCAAGCTGCGCAAAGCGGCCGGGCTGCCGAAAAAGCCGACCGGAGTTGTCGCCAACGGCAAGGGCAACGGCAAGGGAAACGGCGTCGCCATGAAGGTCAAGGAGTCCGTCCGCTGACCACCGCTGAGAGTTCTGGCGTCCCTCTGCCGAGGGGCGCCACTCGGCTTCAGGTAGCGGCGCGGCCAAATGCGACGTTCGCTCGTTCGGCGACGAGCCTCGCGGCCAGGAGTTCTCCGTCGATGTTGCCGTAATGCTCCAGCGCCTCGGCGTAGAGCTCGCTTACCCGCTCTCCCAACGCCAGCGGCACGCCGAGTTCGCTTCCCAGCGTCAGAACGTTGGACAGCTCCTCGACGCACCCAGCCAACGAGAATGACGTGAGGTCCTCACCGCGCATCAGCGCTCGTGCATCGTGCTCCATGAAGCGACTGGCGGCGGCGCTTTGCTGCGTTGCCAGGCGGACCGTTTCAGGATTCAGGCCGGCTCGTACCGCGAGCGCCAGCACCTCGGCGCTGGCAATCGCCTGGCCAAACCAGAGCAGGTTGACGAGCAGCTTCACGGCATAGCCACTGCCCACGGCGCCAACGTGCAGGATCGTGCCGGCAACTGCTGCGAGCACCTCGCGCTGAGACTCCAGATCCGCTGACGAGGCGCCGACGAACGCCACCAGGCGACCCTCGCGCGCTTGCATCGGGCCACCACCCATCGGCGCGTCGAGCGTACGGATCCCGTGGCGTCCCGCCACCTCCGCGACCTCACCCGCGATTCCGGGAGTCGCGGTGCTCATGTCGATCCACGTCGAGCCCCGCGAAAGGGCGGCGATCAACGCGTCGCGCGCCGCGGTGACCGCGGTGGGACCGGGCAGCACGGTGATCGCGACATCACATCGCTCGCCAAGCTCCGCAACGTCGTCGACCCACTCGGCGCCGGCGTCGAGCACCGCCGCCTGAGCCTCGCGGCGGATGTCGGTGGCGACCACGGCGAAGCCGTTCTCGGCGAGCCGCGCGCAAATCGGCAAGCCCATGCGGCCGACGCCGACGATCCCCACGGTGAGTCGCTGTCGCGCACTTGTCACAAGCGGGATCATGACAAGCGATGCACGGTCGGCTCAATCGGTGAGTTGCGCTCGTTCAGCGAGGTGGTCTCGGCGGCCGGTGTCGAGTCCGGCGTGGTGGAGAACACCGGGCGCGACCCGTCGGTCACCGCTCGGCAGATCGTGCAGATGTCTGGCTGGGTGGCGAGCGGTGGGGAGCGAAGGTGACGGGCGGGTTGAAGTTCGCGCGGCGGGCGGCGCGGCGTAGGGTGGTGAGCGCGGCGGGGCCGAGCAGGAGGATGCAGATCAGGTCGGTCGCCGCGCGTCCCGTGTCCCAGCCGAGCGAGGTGGTCGCGTCGAACACCAGGTACCGGTGCCATTGCACGGTGAAGGGGGCGCCTGGCAGGTAGGAGATCGAGCTGCCCGGGTCGACCGAGAAGGGCCAGAACTGGAGGTTGAGCATGAACCCGAAGAAGTATCCGGCGAACACACCGTAGGCGGCGAGCATCGCGATCTCGCGCTTGCCCCGGCAGGGCGGGAGCAGGCCCGCAAACAGCCCGACCCAGGCGCAGCCGAACATCTGGTAGGGCATCCACGGGCCGACACCGCCGGTGATGATCGCCGAGGCGAACAGCGAGGTGCAGCCGAGCGCGAACCCGAACCCGGGACCGAACACGCGTCCGGCGAACACCAGCACGAAGAACACGGTCTCGATCCCGGCGGTGCCGGCTCCGAGCGGCCGAAGGCCGGCGTTGATCGCCGACAGTACGCCGAGCATCGCGATCGCCTTGGAGTCGATCCCGCCGTCGGCGATTTCCGCGAACACGACTGCCAGTACCAGCAACAGCACGATTCCGAACATCAGCGGCGGCGTGTACCTGCTGCCGAACCGTCCGGGGACCAGTACGAACGGCCACAGGAAGCACACGAACCCGATCAGCGTCGCCAGCGTCGCGGCGATGATCGAGCGCCGGTGCATCCGGATCGCGACTACGCGACGTCGTGGTTGGATCGCCACGCTCATCGGCTCACCTCCAGGTCCAGTGCCTCGTGTACCTGGGCGACGGTCAGGTATGGCAACGGCGCGAGGATCTTGGCGACCTGCGGCGCGAACGCCGGCGAGGCCACGACGATCTCGGGAGTCGGGCCATCAGCGACGATTTCGCCCTGGGCCATCACGACCACGCGATCGGTGGCCGCGGCTGCGAACTCGACGTCGTGGGTGCAGATCACGACCGCCTTGCCGTCGCGGGCCAGCCCATCGATGATCTCTGCGAGCGCGTGCTTGGCGTCGTAATCCAGGCCGCGAGTGGGCTCGTCGAGCAACACCACGCGGGGGGCGGCGCGCAACTGGATCGCGAGCACGAGACTCAGGCGCTGCCCTTCCGAGAGGTCGCGCGGGTTGGCGTGGCGGTCGATGCCCGGCACGAGTCGGTCTAGGAGTTCGCCGGCGGGGACCGAGTGCGACGCGGCGGACTCGCGGTCGGCCTGCTCGAGCTCGGCTGCCACCGTCGTCAGGTACAGCAGGTCAGACGCGGTCTGGGGCACCAGCCCGACCAGCGTGCGTGCGTCCGCCGCCGAGATGCGACCGGGATCACGGCCTTCGACCTCGACGCGACCGGACTGGCGACGCCCCGAACCCTGCATCGCCCACAGCAGGGACGATTTTCCCGAGCCGTTGCGGCCCATCAGGCCCGTCACCTCCCCGGCCGCGAGGTCGAGGTCGACGCCGGCTACGGCGACGGTCTGGCCGTAGCGGACGACGATCCCGCGTGATCGCAGCACCTGGGTCCCGGTGGCGGCGGACCGGTGCCCCGGCGCGGGTGGATCGGCGGCCAGTCGTTCGCGCAAGCGGCCCGGCGAGCCGGCGGGCGTCTCTGACCGACAGCGGCGGTGGCGACCAGCCCGCAAGCTGGGCCAGGGTCACCACCGGTGGCCGGACGTCAGCAGTCTCGAGCACCCGCGCGGCGGGTCCGTCGGTGACCGATCCGTCTCCCGGCAGGCTGACGACCCGGTCGGCGTACTGGGCGACGCGCTCGAGTCGGTGTTCGGCGACGAGCACCGTCAGGCCGAGGTCGTGGACCAGCCGGGTGATCGCCGCGAGCACCTCCTCGGCCGCCGTCGGGTCCAGGGATGAGGTCGGCTCGTCGAGCACCAGCACGCGCGGGTGGGCGGTGAGCACCGATCCGATCGCCACTCGCTGTTGTTGGCCGCCGGACAGCTCGCGTAGCGGGCTCGAGCGCAGCTCGGCGAGCCCCAGCAGGTCGAGCGTCTCCTCGACGCGCTTGCGCATCGTCTCCGGGGCGAGCGCGAGCTGCTCCATGCCGTAGGCGAGCTCCTCCTCGACCGTGTCGGTCACGAACCCCGCCAGCGGGTCTTGGAGCACCACCCCGACCAGGTCGGCGAGCTCGCGCGGCGGGTAGTCAGCCGTATCGCGGCCGTCGACCTCGACGTGGCCCGACAGCGTGCCGCCAGTGAAGTGCGGCACGAGCCCGTTGACGGCGCCCAACAGGGTCGACTTGCCAGACCCGGTGCGTCCGACCACGAGGCAGAGCTCACCCTCGTCGATCGCGAGCGTGACGTCTGAGAGCACCGGCTCGGGCGCGCTGTCGTAGGTGATCGTGACCCGGTCGAACTCGATCACGTCGGCACCCTCGGCACTAGCTTGCCGGCCGGGGCGGGTCTGCCATGTGCGGCCGGCGGTCGTGAGGATTGGGGTGGCGGCGGGGCCGCGAACGCCGGGATCGCGGCGATCAGGATCGCGAGGACCGGGGCGGCTGGCAGTGGCGGAAATTGCAGCGGATAGAAGCTCGGGTTCAGGTCGGCGGCGCTGTAGCCGGCGCCTACATACAGCAGCACCGCGCTGGCGACGCCGCAGGCGGACACCACCCATTCGGGCGCCCGCCAAGGATCGGGGCGGTATTGGGTGCGGGTGACGCGGCGCCCACCGAGCGTCAGCCCGGCACAGCACACCAGCAGTCCACCGGCGATCGCCGGCGCGCCGAGGAAGCGCGGCGCGGTCCCGTCCAACAGCCCGTAGGCGCCGACACACAGGCCGAGCATCCCGGCGACCATCAGCGCCGCGGTGGCCCGGCGGCTGGCGGCGGTGGACCGTCCGGTCCGGCCGTACCCGCGGGAGTCCATGGCTGCGGCGAGCATCAGCGAGCGGTCCAGCGCGTCGGCCAGAACCGGGATCGCGATCGTGTGCAGCGCCCGCCATCCGCGCCGGCGTCCCCCTCGCAGGCGGCGCGCCCGCGCGACTCGCTGAACGCTCTCGATCAGCTGCGGGGCGAGGCTGATCGACACCGCCACCGCCGTGCCCAGCTCATACAACGCTCCCGGCAGGATCCGCAGCGCTCGTTTCGGGTTCGCGAGCGCGTTGGCGGCACCGACGCAGCACAGCATCGTTCCCAGGCGGAGCCCGTCGACGGCGGCCGACAGCGTCGCCTCGAGCGACACCGGCCCGCCGATCTGGATGCCCGCGTACCAGTTCGGGGTCGGGATGTGCGGCAGGTGAATGATGATGTGGTCGCTCGCGGTGATTCCGGAGCCGAACACGCAGCGAAACACGATCCGTGACACGACCAGGATCGCGGCGGCGATCACGTAGTAGCGAAACGCGCGCGCCCAGGGGGCGTTGCCGCGGCGGTTGGCGACGACGAACCCGAGCACCGCCACCGTCAAGATCAACAGCAGCGGGTTCGTCGTGCGGTTGACGGCGACGGCGAGCCCGCCCGCCCAGATCCACCATGCGACTGGATGCAGCTCTCGGGGGATCCGTTGGTGTCGGCGTACCCGACGCGCCCGGTGACCGGGCGGCGCCGGGGATTGCGTCACTCGTAGCGCCGGCGCTGCCATATCGTCCAGCCCGCGCCCGCGCACAGGAGCAGCGCCAGGCCGATGCCGATCACCAGCGGCGCGGCGGAGCTCGATGAGGTGGGCTCCTTGGTTGCCCGCGCGTTGACCAGTTGCGGCTCGGGAGTGGTCGCGGAGCTGCTCGAGCCATCCGCACCCGATTGCGTTGTGGCTGTCTGAGGAGCGCTCGGGCTGTGTCTGGGATGGCTTTGATGTTGGCTCGCCGCGGGATGTGATGCGCGTGCGTGAGCGGCGGGATGGTGAGGTCCGTGGGGCGTGCTCGTGGTGGCCGTGGCCGGCGCCGCGGGCGGACTGGTTGTGGTGTGGTGGGTGTGGGTCGGCGCTGCGCTGGGGTGTGTCGTCGTGCTGGCGCCGTCGTCCGCACGGTGCGCGGTGGTGGGTTGAGTTGCCGGCTGGGTGGCGGGCGGCGGGTTGTGCGCGCGCAGCGTGGCGGGGCTGAACTTCGGCACGCCCGAGCCGTGGGTCCCAGCGATGTTCGTCCCGCCGAAGATCCACACTTGCACTTCTCCGGGTTTGGGGACCTCGCCCATCGCTCCGAGTTGGCTGTAGGTCCAGTGGTTCTGGCCCGCGGGCGCAAGCCAGTAGGACCAGTACGCCGCGGCGGGCGGGGTCAACACGCAGTCCTCCTGGCCGGGAGTGGGGTACTGGGTGCCGGCATGAAACGCGGCGTTCCCCAGCCGGCAGATGAATGCGGGCCCGTCGTGCTGGTCGCCGGCGGTCGTGAACCCGGCAGCGTGCAGCAGGTCATACCCGTTGCGCTGTCTGACCCCGCAGCCGCGGACGATTGGGCCGCCCCAGTGCTCAAAGTCAACGGCCACGATCGTTCCCGAGTGCGGCGTGCACTGACTGATCGGGGCCGCCGAGGCGCCCGGCGCGGCGCCCGCCGCCGCGACGCTGACAGCGGACGTGGCTAGGATCGCCGCCCACGCGGGCTTCAGCCATCGCCGGACTGCTCCGGTCGCTCGCGCGCGGTTCATCGGCGAGGCCGCGCGCGACCGCTGCGCAGGGTTCCGAACGACGTCCCGACGAGCCCCCCGACTACCTGTGCGGAGGCGCGCACGTCGGAGCGACGCGCTGCGCCGGCAGCGATGTTGAAGCCGCCGTCGCGGTTCTGCTGGTTGGCCAGGAACGTGAGCGCCCGGTTGATCGCGGGCTGATACGTGGCGCTGGAGAGCCGCAGTGCCTGGAGCGCAAGCGCGGTCGAGTTCGTCGAGTCGCCTGCGGCGCCGGGGAAGCCGCCGTCGCGTTTCTGACGATGGGAGATCCAGGCCAGCGCTCTGCGGACCGACGCCGAGGACTTCGCGTCGTGCCTGCGCAGCGCGAGCGCCATCGCCGCCATCGCGGTGCTGTCGACGTCGGAGTCGCGACTCGACGGGATCAGGCTCGGCCACGCTCCGCCGGGATGCTGGCGGCGCTCGAGGAAGGCGATCGCCGGCGCTGCGCGCTCGGCATCGCCGGCCCGCAGCTGGGCGATGATCCCCAGCGCCTGGTCGAAGGTCGACCCGCCGTAGGCGTAGCTGCCGGCGCCGCCGACGCAGCCGTGCTTGTCGGTCCTTGAGCAGATCAACTTGTCCAGCGCGCCGATCAGGTTACGCCCCCCGAACCGGTGCGGGTCGCGTCCCACGACCTCGGCCAGCAGCGCCTCCTTGGCGATCGATCCTCCGTTGGCGAATCGGGTGCCGATCTGCGTCCACGTGTCGATCGAGCGGCCGGACCGGTCCTTGCGCCGTGTGCCGACGAAGTTGACGACCCGGCTGAGGACGCCCGCGTCGCGATGCGTCGCGGCCAACGCGAACGCCCCGTCGATCGTCAGCCCGAAATCGGCAAACCGCGGCGCGGACTCGTAGTAGCCGTTGCGCTGCAAGCTCGCGCCGTTGCGCAACCCGTTGGCTCCGCGGGTGCTGACCAGGTAGCCGACGGCGCGGGCCAGATCGGCCGGGCGCGGCGTGGAGCCGGGATGCGCGACGTTACCGGCGGCGCTGCCGCCGCCACCGGCACCAGTGCCGTTGCCGCTCGAGCCGGGGCCGGTGCTGCCACCGGAGCCGGTGCCGGTGCCTCCGTTGCCGCTGGCGCCACCGGAGCCGCCGGGGCTGGTTGAATCGGTCTCCTGGTCGCGAACCTGCTGAGGCGTGAACACGGGCTGCCCGGTCGAGCCGCCGATGTCGGTGCCGCCGTACACCCACGCCTCGATCTCGCCCGGCTGCGGGTGATCGGAGTAGACGCCCAGCGGGCTGTACGTCCAGGTGGCCTGGCCGGCGGGCGCGAGCCAGTAGGACCAGTACGCGGTGGCCGGCGGGGTGACGATGCAGGGATCCTGCGCCGGGGTCGGATACTGGGTGCCGTTGGCGAACAGCTTGCTGCCGATCCGACATAGGAACCCGGGGCCATCGTGCTGGTCACCCGCGGTGGTGAACCCGGCGTCCGCGAGCAGGTCGATCCCCCGAGCCGGACTCGAGGTATCGCAGCCGAGCGTGACCGGCCCCTGCCATGCGCCGAAGTCGACGGCGACGACCGCGCCCTTGGTGGCGCTGCAGGTCGTGATCGAGCCGGCGAACTGCGGTGTCGTGTCGGCCATAGCCGGCCCGGCGACACCCGCCGCGACGACGGCGGTGCCGACCGCTGCGGCGAACATTCGCTTGAGACTCAACTGCCGCCCTCCTTCGAGACGTTTCCTCGGGGGAGGCTCGCGCGGTTGGCCCGCAACGAGTGACCCTTTCCGCCGAGGGCTCTTCGTTGAGACGCGGCGGGCAGTCGACCGGGCTGATCCCCGCCGCGTGACGGGGCCTGACCGTTGCGGGACAGCGTCGGACTTGGACCGAACTTCGCCGCCCGTGCGTCGCCCCCGGCGGGCCAGGGGCGCGGGTGATCGTAACACGGCCCTGGGGCGAACCGTGGAGGCGCATGTATGATGCCGCCGTTCTCGATTACAGAGAACGGCGCAGCGCGCAGCGAAGCCGGTTAGACCCCGGCGCTGTCCCGCAACGGTGAAGCCCTCGACGCGAGGGACGAGCCCGGTCGCCTGCCGGCGCGTCACGACACCAGTCCCCGCGGAGGGAGCGGTGCGTGCGGCGATCACGGCGACGCTACGTTCCGGTTTCACCCTCGGGGCCGACCACGAGGATGGAGCATGAAGCGCGACAACGGAGCGTCGTCCCCCCGGCCGAACGGATGGTTCGGATCTCGTTTGTACCTGACCTGCGGAAGCTTGCTGATCTCCGGGGCGCTCGCGACGGGGGTGATCGTCGCACCGGCATCCGCCGACGCGCCGGCGACACCCGACCTTCCGGCGGCGGTCAGCTACCTCACGACCACGACGACGGCCAACGGGGTCGACGGTGGCACGAGCCTGGCCGGCGACGGGTACTACGAGTTGTTTGACGGCTTTGCCGACTTCGGGCTGACGATCGACGGGGCGCTCGCGCTCGCCGCCACCGGCAGCGACAACGCGACGCTCGGCACGGCGGTCGACTTCATCGAGCACGGCTCCGACGGGTCGGGCCGGACGGTCGCCGACTGGACGGGCACCAGCCCGGCGTCCGAGGTCGGCGGCGCGTTCCCGTTCGTCTCCAGCGGCGCGATCGGCAAGGAGGCGCTGCTCGCCGAGGTCGTCGGCGACGACCCCCGCGCGTTCGGCGGCCAGGACCTGATCGCGGACCTCGATCAGGAGGTCTGCACCGCCGTGTCCAGCGACCCCAACGGCCCGATCTGCGCGGCCCCCGGCAACTACCAGAACTCCTCCTCGACGTTTGACCAGACGCTGGGCATCATGGCTCAGCTGCGTGCCGGTGACGACGCGAACGCCGCCGCCCCGATCGCCTATCTGCAATCCCTGCAGGAGCTCAGCGGGGCATGGTCGAGCGCGATCCCGTCCCTCGGCGACACCGATGTCGACAGCACCGCGATGGCGGTGATGGCGCTCGCGCTCGCGCCCGGCCAACCCGCGGCCGACGCCGTGGCGTCCGGGCAAGCATGGATCGCCCAGCAGCAGCAGAGCGACGGCGGCTTCCACGGGGCCGCTGGCGACAGCACCAACTCCGCTGCGCTTGCGCTAATGGCGCTCGACCTGGATCGCTCGACCTACGCCGATCAGATCACCGCCGGGCTGTCGTTCCTGGCCGCCCAGCAGAACTCCGACGGCGGCTTCAACGTCGCTGTCGGTCAGCCCGGCTCCGACGTGCGCGCCTCCGCTCAGGTCGTCAGCGGGATCGTCGGCACCTCCTTCGGCGCGCTCTTGCATCCGATCAAACCGCCGACCGTCTCGATCGCGGTCCCGAGCGACGGTGCGCAATACGCTCCCGGCGCCGTTCCGGCGGTCTCGTTCAGCTGCACCGCGGGCGCGAACGCAGCACTGCGCAGCGACCTGGCGGGCTGCTCGGCCGTGGCCGACGGCGGCGCCCCGGTTGCCAGCGGATCGGCCCTGCCCTCCAGCCCCGGGCCCCACCAGGTGACCGTGACCGCGGCCGACACCGACCAGCAGACCGCCAGCCGTCAGGTCAGCTACACGGTGACGGCCAGCACGACGACGACCACCACGCCCACGGGCACGACGCCCACCACCACAACGCCCACGGTTACCACCAGCCAGCCGCCACCACGCGCCCGCCCCGCCCGCCGCCTGCACATCAGTGGCCGGCGACAGTCGCACCGCGTCTGGGCCGAACCCGGCGCGCACGCCGGACGGCACCCGACCTCGACGACGTTCTCGTTCGAGCTGAACCTTCCGGCGCGACTCACAATGACGTTCACGCGCGTGCAGCGGGGGTGCGTGGCCGGCCGGTCGGTGCGCCGCACCGGGCACCCAGGGCTCAACCACGTGCAGTTCACCGGCCGGACGGGCAACGGACGCTGGCTGCCGGCCGGTCGCTACGAGCTCGTGATCACGGCGCGCGGAGCCGCGGGTCATACCTCCACGAGCCGGCCGCTGCGGTTCACGATCCTGGCGGGTTCCGACTCCGACAGACGGCGATGCCTCCCCGTAGTCTGGGACGGTAGGCGCGGGTGCGGTGCGCGGACGGCGGGCGAAATCGCGTGTACAACGTCCCAGTCGAGCGCTCTGGGCGCGAGTGTGGGATGTTGGCCCACGTGGGACGTGAACAACGTCCCACGCTGACCCGCGAAGGCGTCGAGTGGGGCGTTAAGCACCGAGGCCTGGGCCGAATCGAGGTCGGGGCGGCCCGCGACCAAGACGGGCCGCAAGCTGGTCAGCTGCGGGGCTGGCGCCGTGCCACTACCAAGCAGGCGACCGTGCTAGAGCGGATCGGCCGGCCGATCCGCCGGTGGAAGGTTCGATTTTCCTCGGCGAGAGCGTCGCGCTGGCGGGGTGACAGTCCTGCCCAGAACGACATCGTGCCGAGCAGAGCGTTGAGCTCGTCAGCGGTGTGCTCCAGCAGCCTCGGCACCGCGGCGACCTGCGCGTCATCAAACAGGTCCGCCGCATACCCGCGTGCGATCTCATAGTCCCCCAGCCATGCCCATACCTCCGAGACGTTGTCGCGCCGGGCCGCAACACCAGCGAGCGTGCAGGCGAGGTCCCGGTACGTAGGCCAATCGGCGGCAAGTTCGGGTGCGATCGTCGCGATGGCGGTACGCAGCGCCTGCTGATCGCCGTCGCTGCGGGGATCGTCGAGCCCGAAGTACGAGACCAGAGCAAGGCTCCCGCCGTCCACCAGTGCGTCGGCCGCCTTACGCCAGCTCACGTCCGGGTCGGCCCAGTGGATCGCCGAGGCCGAGAACACAGCCGAGTACCGGGCACGCGGCAGCGAGGCGTTCTCCAGGCGCGCGTTGACGAACTGCACATCGCCGACGCCGTTGCACTGATCGCGAGCCCGCGCGATCAGTTGCTGGCCCGGCTCCACGGCTGTCACGCGCAGCCCGCGGGCCAGCAGGCTGCGCGTGAGCTGCCCCGTACCGCAGCCGATCTCGAGCACCGCGGCGCCGGGACCGATGCGGACGCCCTCGCAGGCCCGGTCGACGAGTACGTCCGGGTAGGTCGGACGATAACGGTCATAGTCCTCGGCGATCTCATCGAAGACGCTTCCGTAGCTGCGGGCGTCGGGTTGGCGCGGCACGGCGTCACGGTAGATGACGGGGGAGACGGCCGAACGGGACTGTGCTGGATCAGAGCGTCGAGGCGGCGACCAACGGGCGCTTGGCGCGTGCGCGACCAGGTAGCTGGTAGAGCCAGCCCAGTCAAGCAGGCGACTCGGTGTCGGGGGGTCGGGCGCGAATCCTGGGGGTGACGTTTGGGGGTGGCCACGATGCGACGGCGGCGACGATGGTCGATGCTTGTTGCATGCCTAGACCTTCCTCGTCAATGACGCGCCGCGATGTCGTCAAGGGAGCCGTCGCCCTGGCGACGCTCGGCGCCGGCTCGGTGCTGATGGGTCGGGACGCTGCCGCGGCGACTGCCTCGCCGGCCAGCCGCACCCGAAACGCCAGGCCAAGCTCGGATCGCCACCGCGTGGCGATCATCGGCGCCGGGGCGGGTGGCGTGGCTGCGGCCTACTTTCTTGCCGACACTCTCGACGTCGACCTGTTCGAGGCGAGATCCAAGATCGGCGGTCACTGCGATTCACACGTGATCGACTACCGGGGAAAGAGGCTCACCGTCGATCTCGGCGCGCAGTTCTTTCATCCCGACACGCACCCCATTTACGTCACGCTGCTGGAGCATCTCGGCCTCTACGACCCTGCCCACCCCAACACCGACGAGACATTGGAGGCGCCCGCCGGCCTGTGCATCTTCCCGACGGACGAGGGCCCGCCGGTGTTTTCGTCGTCGAACCCGCTGGCAACGCCAGGCCGTGCGCTCGATTTCGTCAGATTCACACAACTCGCGCGGCACGCGGTTCTGTCTGAGATGCCGTGGAAGACGACCGTCGAGGCTTGGATCCGCAGCCTGCCTATCGACCAGTCATTCAAGAACGACATCGTGTATCCGTGGATCACGGCGTTGATCGGGTCCAGTCGATCTGACGCGCTGCGGGCGTCGGCGCGGTCGATTCTGCAGACCTTCGCGTTGGCGTTTCCGGCCAACGTCGGCCAGGGCGCGAACACGTACAACTCGACGATCGGCTTGCAGGGCAACCTGCAACGCATGCTGGATCGCAGCCGCACGGCGCGGGTGCACCGCGGCACGGCAGTGCACGCCCTCAAGCGTGAGTGCGCCGGTTGGTTCTTGGAGACGCCGGCCGGCACCCACGGGCCTTACCGCTCTGTCGTGTTGAACGCGCCGCCACACGCCGGGCGCAAGCTGCTGTGCGCACACACCAGCTCTACACACCTCGCAAGGTTGCTGGACGCGTATGAATACTTCGACTCGCGCATCTTGATTCACACCGACCCAACCTACGTGCAACGCGATCGCCGGAACTGGGCGGCCTATAACGCCGGAGTCCACGGTCGCCAGTGTGAGGGCAGCGTCTGGTATGGCGCCCTGCACCAGAAACTTCCGTCGGGGACGACGATCGATGTGTTCAAGTCATGGGCGCAGCGCCGACGCGCCGACCCGAGGCACATCCTGCTGGAACGGCGGTTCAAACACCCTCTGATCAGCCGATCGACGATCCAGGCGGCCCGCGCCCTGCGGCCGCTGCAGGGACGCGACGGTCTGTACTTCAGCGGCCAATACACCACCGGCTTTGACTCGCAGGAGTCAGCGGTTTACTCGGCCATGAAGGTGGCCGAGTCCCTGGCCCCTCGCAGTCGGACCCTGGCATCGCTGAAGACACTTTTGGCCGCGCGTGGGCTCGCCGGCATCTCGTACGGCCTCTGATCCCTGCCGCGTACAACGTGACCGTGATCAATCCCTCATGGGCCGGCGCCGCCGGCGCAGGGATCTCGACCGCGGAGGACCTCGCGAAACTCGTCAAGGGCATCTGCGACGGCTCGCTGCTGAACCGCCGCTGGCAGCGCCGGCGACTGGACAGCATCCGATCCATCGATCCGTCCAACCCCCACGCCTCCGGCTACGGCCTCGCTATCTCGCTCCCCTTCGTCTTGCGGTAAGAGCGCCGCGAGGATGGTTACTGATCTAGGTAGATCCCGGTCCCGGGCGCCGCCCATGCTGGCCAGGGTTCCCTTTACTGCGAACGAAAGGCCTCCGATGGCTGAGCCACCGATCATCGTCTTTGACGTCAACGAGACGCTGCTCGACCTTGAGACGATCCGCCCCACGTTCGACCGGATCTTCAACGATCCGGCCGCCATGCGGCTGTGGTTCGCCGGTCTGATCACCTACTCGGAGGCACTCACGCTCGCCGGGGTCTATGTGCCATTCACCGACATCGGCGCTGGCGTGCTGCGGATGCTCGCCGCGGCCCGCGGGATCGCGATCGGCGACGCCGACGGCGCCGAGCTCACCGACCGGTTCGCGTCGATGCCGCCCCATCCCGAGGTCCCTTCGGCCCTCCGTCGGCTCCGCGACAACGGCTTTCGCCTGTTCACGTTGACCGACAACACTCTGGAGATCTCGGGCCGCCAACTGGAAAAGGCGGGCATCATCCATCTGTTCGAACGCCGCTTCAGCGTCGATGAGAGCGTGCATCGCCACAAGCCGGCGCAGGAGGCCTATGACTCGGTGGCCAGCGAGCTCGCGGTCGACGCCGGGGACATCTGCCTGGTCGCCTGCCACGCCTGGGACACGCTCGGCGCCGTCGCGGCCGGCTGGCAGGCTGGCCTGATTCTCCGCGAAGGTAACGCCCCACTGGACGTCGGTCCACAGCCGAACTACATCGGGGACGACCTTGTCGCGATCGCCGACCAGCTCATCGCTCGTCAGCACCGCTCGGCGTTCGTCGCTGGCGCAACGGATTGACACGGTCACCGAGGAGTTCGGTCTCGACGTGTGTCGCGATCCGGTGACGCAGTTGGGCTGCTGGTGGCTGCGAGCGGATGACAGCTGGGATTGGTGCCGCGTTCAGCGGCTCAGCCGGCAAGCCCGCGGCCGCCGTCGACGACGAGGCGCTGGCCGGTGATGAAGCTGGCGGCCTCTGATGCGAAGAAGCTGACAGCGTGGGCGACGTCCGCCGAGCTCCCGAGGTAGCCGGCGGGTACGGTAGCCAGATAGGCGGCCTTGACCTCGTCCTCAACGTCCGCGTGGCGCTCCACCGGGATGAAGCCCGGTGCGACGGTATTGACGGTAACGCCGAGTTCGGCGAGCTCACGCGCCCACGCGCGGGTCAATCCGATCTGGGCGCTCTTCGCGGTGACGTACGCGGACCTGTCGCGAGCTGGGAGGTCGACGACCTCGGAATCGATCTGGACGATCCGTCCAAAGTGTCTCTGCTTCATCCCGCCGAGCACGGCTCGGCCGAGCAGCAGCGGGCTCTTGACGAAGAAGTGCAGCTGCGCAAGGTGGTCCGACCACGCTACGTCCGTTACCGGCGCCTCCGGCTGCGGGCCGGTGGCGTTGACAACGAGCACGTCGACAGGACCGAGGCTCCCCGCAATCGCAGCGACGAGGTCGCCGACCTCCCGCTCGTCGGTGACGTCTGCCGTGAACGCCGCAGCGACGCCGCCCCCGTCGCGGATCGCGCCCACCAGCTCCGACGCCTGCGGGTCACCGAGATGGTCGTTGACCGCGATCGCCAAGCCGTCACACGCAAGTCGCCAGGCGATCGCTCGGCCAAGTCCGCGGGAGCTTCCGGTGACGAGCGCCACGCGCTGGCGCGCCACCGCGGACTGCTCTGGCTGTGGGGGCGAGTAGGAGATTGGATGATCCTAAAGCCGAGGCTCGATGATCCTGCCGACGCGCCGGCAGTATTGGTTGCGCTGAGCGCGAGCTGTTCGTCGGCGGATTCGAGGTGCATTCGCTCGCGAGGCGATGAAGGGCTAGCGTGTCGGATCGTGAGGATCCGGGACGCGGAGGCGGTGGAGGCCCCTATGCTCGAGGCGCTTCAGCGGCGATCCTCGGACGTCTGGGAGCAGTACCGCCAGCAGCTCGCGGCTGACCCGGAGGCGATCGAGCTTTCGCCGAGCTTCATCGACAGCAGCTGGGTTCGTGTTGCCATCGCGGACGACGACTCGGCGATCGGCTTCTCGGTCGTTATCCCGTCCGACAGCGGAACTTATGAGCTCGATGGGCTATTCGTCGAGCCCGATCGCATGCACGGCGGCGTAGGTCGCGCGCTCGTCGAGGACGCTGTCGCGCGCGCATCAGACGCCGGCGGGGCGTGTCTGGAAGTGACTGCTGGCCCAGCAGAGGGTTTCTATGAGAGAGTCGGCTTCGTGGTAGTCGGAGACGCGCAGACCCGCTTCGGACCTGCCGTCCGGATGCGCTATGAGCTACCGCGTTGAGTTTCGGCGATCAATAGCAGCCGCCCGCTGCTGCCACCGGCCGAAGTAACCGCGGCTCCCGCGGTCTTGCAAGTTGCCGGCGACGCCAGCGCGGGCTACGGCGCCAGTAGTTCCGGTAAGCCAAACTGGGCGAACAGCCCCGGGCCGCGGAAGGCGGTGATGTCGGCGATGAGCGCGTTTGCCAGGGTGAGTACGGTCACCGCCTCCGCGACGAAGTGTCGGTTGGACTCGTTCCATCGGTATTCGCCGAACGCGAGCTGTCCGTTGGCGCTGACCGGCCGCAGTCGCCAGCGTATCCCTGCCGCGAGCGCGACTGAGCGTAGGAAGGTTTCAACCGCGTCTCGCCCGCGGTACCAGGTCGGTAGCGGTGGCATCGTGATCGTCGCGTCGTGGGCGAGCATCGCGACAACGGACTTCACGTCCGCGCGCTCCCAGGCGTCGACGAAGCCGTCGACCAGCTCGCGGAGCCGCTCGTCTCCGACTGCTTGCAGCGTGGCCTGCTGGCTTTGTGCGGGCAGTCGCTCGTCGACGGTCTTGTGGGCGCGCTGCAGCGAGGTGTCTACCGCGGCAGGTGTCATCTCGAGCGTCTGGGCCACCTCCCGTGCCGAAAAGCCGAGGACATCCCGGAGGATCAGGACCGCGCGCTGCTTCGCCGGGATGTGCTGTAGGGCTGCCACGAACGCGAGCTCGACGGCCTCGCGCTGCTCGTAGCGGGCGTCTGGGCTGGCGAGCCCGTCCTCGAGTTCGATGCTGGCGTCTGGGTAGGGCTCGAGCCAGACGGACTCGACGATAGGTTGCGCCAGTGGATCGTGCGGGTCGGCCGCGGGGCCGTAGTCGACCGGAAGCACTCGCCGGGGCCGTCGCTCGATCGCCCTCAGGCAGGCATTCGTGGCGATCCGGTAGAGCCAGGACTTGAGCGAGCTGCGACCCTCGAACCGGGGCAGGGCGCGCCACGCGTTCAGCAGCGTCTCTTGGAGCGCGTCCTCGGCGTCCTGCAGCGAGCCGAGCATCCGATAGCAATGAGCGTGCAGCGCCGCACGATGCATTCCGATCAGTTGACTGAATGCGCTTTCATCGCCGCGCCGGGCAGCGTCGAGCAGGTCGTTTTCGCGGTTGGTCACAGCCGCCATTCTTGCTGCTGCCACAGCGCGCGGGGTGGGGGATGGATTCGTCACGTGCAGACATAGATCCGCCGAGCGGCCGAAATCCAACGGCGGGGCGAACCGCGGGCCGGATCCGATCCGACCGTTGGATTTCCCGATGCGCCCGGATCTCTACTGGCGACCGCGGCGAAGGCACCGCGAACCACCTAAGTCGGAGGACAGCATGACCATCGAAGGCAAGACAGTTCTGGTTACCGGGGGCAATCGCGGGATCGGGCGGGCGCTGGTCGAGGAGGCGTTGAGGCGAGGCGCCAAGCGGGTTTATGCCGGTACCCGCCGGCCGTTGGCTCATCCAGATTCGCGCGTGGCGGCCGTGACGCTTGACGTGACCGATCAGGTGCAGATCCAGGCGGCGGTCGAGGCCGTCGACTCGCTCGACGTTCTCATCAACAACGCCGGCGTCGCGCTCTACGACGACCTCAGCGACCGGGCGGCACTCGAACAGAGCCTGGCCGTCAATCTCTTCGGCCCGTGGGGCGTGACGCAGGCCTTCCTGCCGTTGCTGACCGAGTCTCGGGGAGCGATCGTCAACAACGTGTCCACGATGGCGCTCGCCCCGTTGCCGCTCACGCCGGCCTATGCGGTCTCGAAGGCGGCCGCGTTCAACCTGACCCAGTCGCTGCGCGCGCTGCTGGCCGGGCGGGGCGTCAGCGTGCACGCCGTCCTGACCGGGCCCACCGACACCGATATGACTCGCGGCTTCGAGATCCCGAAGGCATCTCCGGAGTCCGTCGCGCGGGCGATCTTCGACGGAGTGCAGGCAGGGGAGGAGGACATCTTCCCTGACCAGATGTCGGCGTCGCTGGCCGAGAGCTGGAACAGCGGTGCGGTCAAGGCGTTTGAGCGCGAGAACGCCTCGTTCGTCCAGGCAGAGCCGATCGCGGCATGAGTACGAGGAGGTCGGGGCGCGTTGGCACATGCCCGCGCCCCAACCTCCCGAAGGTGCCTGACAGGCACCCGCAGCAGGTTGCCCGCGTGCGCAGCTGTGTCACTGCAACTGCCGTCCGAGCCTGCCACCGTTCATCGAGCCGTAGCGACCGGCCGTCGTCGGGGTACCGCCGTCCGTCGTCTCGGCCTTGAACCTGCGTGGTGAGGGATTAGGTTCTGTCACAGCCGTGCCGCTTAGGGCGCTGCGATGTAGGAGGACCGGCACTCCGCCGGTCGGCGAACCAACCGACCAGCGCTATCCATCCTGAGCGGCAGTGTCAATGAAGGGAGGGTCATATGGGAGTGCTTACATCGAGAACCCGTAGATGGGGTCTCGTGGGCGTGCTCGCAGCGGTAGCCGCAGCCGTCATCGTCATAGCGATCTTTGGACCGTCGAGGTCAGCCGCCGCGGACGGCGCGGCGGTCGTGTGTGCGTCGGGGACCGACGTGCAGACGACTAATGGTCCGGTCTGCGGGATCACTGCCAGCGGGGTCAACGAGTGGTTGGGAATACCGTACGCGGCTCCACCAGTGGGAGCACTTCGGTGGCAACCACCACAGGCACCGGCGCCCTGGACGACGACGAGACAGGCGACCGCTTTCGGCAGCGAATGCATCCAGGGCTCGGCGACGAACCCCGTCGGGAGCGAAGACTGCCTCTATGTCAACGTGTGGAGGCCGGCGGACAGCACCGGGAAGTTGCCGGTAATGGTGCACATACACGGCGGCGGCTTCTTCAACGGCAACGGCAACGCTGACAACTCACTGCTCGCCACTACCGGCGATGAGGTGATCGTGTCGATGAACTATCGGCTGAACATCTTTGGGTTCCTGGCCGATAAGAGTCTTGGCGATCACTCTGGCGACTACGGACTACAAGACCAGCAGTTTGCACTCCAGTGGGTGCAGAACAACATCGCCAATTTCGGCGGTGATCCGAACACGGTCACCATCTTCGGTGAATCAGCCGGCGGATCGAGCGTGTGTGACCAGATCGCGTCGCCGACCGCGAACGGGCTGTTCGAACGGGCAATCAGCACCAGCGGCGAATACAACACGTTGCTGGGCACGCCCGAACAGAGTCCACGAATCCCGGAAGACCTGGAGACGCAAGACTGCAAGTCGGCGCTGCCGACGCAGGCTCAGGCCAACGCGGCCGGCAAGAACTTCGCCGCCGCGGTGGGGTGCGGCAAGGGGACGGACGTGGTCTCTTGCCTGCAGGCACTGCCGGTGAGTGACATCGAGAACGCCGCATGGACTCCGGGCGATGGCTACCAGTACGGCGGCCAGGGCACGGTTGCCCCGACGATCAACGGGTCGACGCTGACGATGAATCTGCGTCAGGCCCTCAGAACCGGTCATGTGAACAAGGTCCGGGTGATCGCGGGCACCGACCGGGACGAGGACCTGGTGGGCACCGCGACGAGCGCCGCCCAGTACCAGTCGTTGGTCGATACCCAGTACGGCGTGCACGCCTCTCAGGTGCTGGCTAAGTATCCGCTGTCTCGGTTTGATTCGCCGGGAGTTGCGTGGCGGACGGTGGCGGCCGATTCCGACACCGTATGCCCGTCGCTTCAGACCGATCGGGACCTGGCCAGCAGGATGCCGACCTTCGGGTACGAAATCGACGACAACGACATCCCGCCCTACGCGCCCGCTGGACCTGGCGTCGTGGCCCCGGGGGCCTCGCATGTCGGGGCGTGGTTCCTCAATCCCGTCTCGCCAGCCTTGGACGCCAATCAGCAGGTGCTCCAAAACCAAGAGGTCGCGTACGTGACGACGTTCGCACGGACGGGCAAGCCGGCCCCCAACGGCGCGCCGGCGTGGCGGCGGTTTGAGCCGAACAACAACCCAACCGAAATCTCGCTGCAGCCGGCCGGTGACACCGGGCAGGTCACGGCAGCCGAGGTCTCAGCGCTGCACAACTGCGCATTCTGGGACAAGCTCGACCCTAACCCCTAGACCGGGAGGCGAGGAGGGCCGGTACGGGTGAGCTCGTACCGGCCCTTCGCTTAGCCCCGGGCGCGCTGCAAATAGCAACGTTTGGCGTGGGGAACCTCCGCGCTGGGCCCAAAATGGCGCGGCCCCTTGACAGGGAGGGCCTGATCAGCAGAGGATGGCGCTGGCGCATTGGCGCCACCTGGTTGGCGCACCAGAGTCGCACTATCCCCTGTTCGCCCGAACTCGTTCGGGCGATTTGAGGCACGTTTGAACAAGCTCGTCTTGCATCACAGCTACGCCCACGGCATAGCGTTCGATCTGTCCAATAACCGCAATCACGGCACGCCGATGAGCGTCACGCCGGGGACAGGGTCGCTGGCGCCGAGCTTCGAGTTCACGGATCCGGACAGCCGCATCAACGTCGCGCCGTCGCCAACGCTGATGGACCTGCGTGCGATCCGCGCGATCGCCGCCGAGATCGCCAGCAAAGGCGGCGTGATGACCCCCGCCACGTTCCCGACGCTGACCTGGCACTTCTTCGACGCCAACCTAAGCGGCGCGAACATGGCTACCGGCGCAGCGGTGATGCTCGGTGCGGGCGCGGCCGGCCAGCAGAAACAGAACAGCGGCCAATGACAGCGCGGGCGCGCGAAATGACCGTGTCGACGCTCAGCGGATGAACGCGACCGCGCGCTCGCGGTCGTCGTTGGCCACCCATACATACACGCGCTCGGTCGAGCCGACGCTGAGCTGAACGAGCAGGCGCCAGTCGCCGTCACCCGCGGCCGCAACACAGTCGGCGGGCATCGCTCCCGTGGTCTCGTCGGGGTAGCCGAGCAGCCGGTGGTAGGCCAGCTCCGCGCCGCCGTCGCGCTCGACTTCGACGCCCTGACGCTCAGACAGCTCGTCACGCACCCGGATGTAGGCATAGTGCTCGTCCGGATCGAGCTCCAGCTCCTGGACCGGATCGCTCCAGACCCGCGGCAGCAGCAGCTGAGCGCCCAACCGCATGGGTTGCATCGTGGGCCCAAACGCGAGGGGTTGCTCGTGGTGTTCGACCCTGGCCCGGAGCGCGTCCGGGACCCCCGGAGACTGCGTCGCGGCCCGCTCGACCGACACCACGAGCCAGCCCGACCCGGCCAGCGACGTCTCGTGCAGCGCCGGCGCGGCCAGCGCGATCTGCGCCAGCGCAACGAACTCTGGGCCCGGCCCGAGAGGTTCAAAGGCCTCCGCGAGCTCCTGCCCGGCGTCGAGGTCCAGCCACGCCTCAGCCTGTCCAGGATCAGTCGCATCCGGGGTGATCCGCACCGACCGTTGGGCGAGCTGTTGGATCTCGGCCAGCCGCCCCTCCAGGTCCTCATCCCGGGCGAGCTCGGCAAGCTCGTCCAGCTCGAGACAGCGGACCGGCGCTCTGGCCTCGGCTCGAATCGGCAGCGGCTCTCCGAAGTCCGGGGGGATGGAATCGTCCGGCGCCGAATTGTCCCCGAGGATGTTCCCGAACTCGGACATCGCGCGAACGGACGGCGCCGCAATCTCGGTGATCTCCCGCGCCTCGCGGACGACTCGGCTGCCGAGCGTTCGCAGGAAGTCCCGGCGATTCGACGTCATGCGGGGCCCCGACCTCGGCTGCGGGCGGCGTCGCCCATCGTCATCAGTCCGGCTCGCATGATCTCGAAGTGTGCCAGGGTCGCCGTTTCAGCCACCGTGCTCGAGCCCGGCTCCGCACGAGCGGATCGCGATCAGACCGCGATCGTGGCCTCTCCCGGACGGCGGCGCGGATGCAGCCGGTCGGCCGCGAACAGGCCATGTACAAGCTGGATCGCGACCGAACCCTCTCCCACCGCCGAGGCCACGCGCTTCACGGAGCCGTGCCGCACGTCGCCCGCCGCAAAAACCCCCGGCATGGTCGTCTCCAGCAGCAGCGGGCTGCGATCAAGCGGCCACGTCTCGCGAAGATCCGTTCCGGTGAGGATGAAACCGTGCGCATCTCTGGCGACGTCCGGTGGCAGCCAATCGGTGTGCGGGCGCGCTCCGATCATCACGAACAGCGCCTCGGCGGCGACCGTATGCTGGCCCCCTCGCGGCCGCTCGCGAAGCGTGAGGTGCTCGAGTCGCCCGTCGCCCCCGCCGTCGACGATCTCGGTTCCGGCACGGATCTCGACATTGTCGGTCGCCTCGACCTGGCGGACCAGGTAGTGGGACATCCCGGCGCTCACCGACTGGGCACGCACCACGAGCGTCACTCGCCGGGCGTACCGGGCCAGATACAGGGCCGCCTGCCCCGCCGAGTTTGCGCCACCGAGAACGTAGACGTCCCGCCCAGCCATGGCCGGCGCCTCGGGAGCAGGACTGCCGTAGAACACCCCGGCACCGTTCAACGCCTCGAGCGCCGGCACGCCCAGCCGCCGATAGCTCGCGCCGGTCGCGAGCAGCACGGCACGGGCATGCACCGGCCCGCTGTCAGCGAGCCTGAGGACCAGCCTCTGGTCCTCGCGGCTCAGGTTGGTGACCCGCTGCATGAACGCGAAGCTCGCCCCGAAGATCCACGCCTGCTCGTACGCCTGCTGAGCCAGATGGCGACCGCTGATGCCTTGCGGGAAACCGAGATAGTTGCGGATCAGCGAGCTCGAGGTTGCCTGCCCTCCAAGGCCACCCTCGTCGACGACCAACGTGTTGAATCCCTCCGAGGCGCCGTAGACCGCCGCCGATAGACCAGCTGGGCCCGCGCCGACGATGGCGAGGTCGTAATCCGACCGCTCCGGGCTCACCGAGGAGCCGGCCGCCGCCGCGATCTCAGCATTGCTCGGATCCGTCAGGACCCTGCCATTGGGCAGCACGACGATCGGAAGCTTCGCCCCTTCGCCCGCTGCGGCGACCAGGGCGCGCCCGTCGTTCGAATCGGCCAGGTGGAACGAATGTGGGATCGCGCAGCGCGCGAGCGTGCGCCTGAGCTCATACGCGCGGCCGGTCCAGGACTCGCCGACGACACGGGTCGTGTTCGGCGCAACGCGCCGCCCCTCAGCCCACTCCAGCAGCAGGCTCGCGATCGCCTGATGAAAGCGCTCGTCCGGCGACCCGGACGGCCTGAACACGTAGCTGTCGATGCGACCGTGGGCAATCGAGTCGAAGATCGCCTCACCCATCGGTCGATTCCCCCAGCTGCCCCAGGCGACCAGCAAGCTCCGCTTCGCGTCCGGATGCAGGTGACGCGCCTCATCCAGTAGGGCGATCCCGGCAGCGTTCGAGAGCCGCGCTCCTGCCAGGATCAGCGCGACCTCGTCGTCACCAGCGGCGAGCCCCTCCAGACAGTTGCGTGCATCGACCAACGAGGTCAAGCACGTGACGCGGTAATGCCGTCCGTACCGATCGCGCAATTCCTGCTCTAGGTCCCGCAGCATGGTCGAATCCTCGTCAACCGCGATCAGCGCTGGTCGAGACATCCTGCCCACCGTAGGAACCGATGTGCGACGAGCCAATCGGGGCTAGCCCCCATCCCTCGCTCCCCGATCGACAGGATCACATGTCCGATTCGATCAAGACGCGATCGCCGCGGGCCTCTTGAATGCGCGCAAAGCTCAGACAGGAGGAACGCTCATGAACGTGGAATTCGTCGCCAGCATCGCCCCGGTCAGCGCCGATCCCGCCGCGAGCCGGCGGTTGTACGTCGACACGGTCGGGCTCCCGCTGGAGGGGGACGACTACATCCACAGCGAGAACGTGCCCGGGAGCCGGCACTTCGGGGTGTGGCCGCTCGCCCAAGCCGCCGAGGCGTGCTTCGGCACGACCGAGTGGCCGGCCGACCGCCCGGCTCCGCAGGCGTCGATCGAATTCGAGGTGGCCGACGAGGCCGCGGTCCGCGACGCCGAGGCGGAACTGCGCGACGCCGGCCACGAGATCCTGCACCCGACCCGGACCGAGCCGTGGGGCCAGACGGTCGTGCGCGTCCTCTCGCCCGAGGGGTTGATCGTCGGGATCTCCTACATGCCGTCGATGCACTCGTAGTCCGACGCTGCGCCGCGCTCGCGCTCACCTCGGGCCGCGACGTGATTAACGCCCCACTCGAGACCTTCGCGGGTCAGCGTGGGACGTTGACCACCTCCCACGTGGCGAACGTCCCACGGTGCTGCCCAGAGCGCTCGAGTGGGACGTTGTACACGCGGTCTCGCCAGCTGGCCGGCAATCCGGTGCGCCCTGGCGGGTTGAACGGCTTACGGACCGGGCCTTAGGCCGGCGCCGACACCGGGCCGGCCACGACCCGCTGGTCGTGCAGCGCGCCAATCTCACGCTGGCTGAGCCCGAGCACCTCGGCCAGGATCTGCTCGGTGTTCTCGCCCAGCAGCGGCGCGCGGCGGACCGGGAGGCGCTCGCGGCCGACGAAGTCAAGCGGCGAGGTGGGGGCGAGGTACCGGCCGACGCCGGGATGGTCGACCTCCTGGAACATCGGGTTGGCGAGTGAGGCGCGGGGGTCCTCCTCGACAAGCTGGCGGAAGGTCTGATACGGGCCCCAGGAGACGCCCGTGCCGGCAAACTGCTCGCGGACCTGGGCCAGCGTGCGCGCGTCGAACCAGGGGCGGAGGATCGCCGCGATCAAGTCGCGGGCCTCGTAGCGCCCGGTCTCGGTGGCCAGATCCTGACCGGTGGCCTCCTCGATGCTGGCGAACGCCGCTCCGGTCTCGGTGGCCTCCACGAGCCCGCGCCACTGGCGGGCGGTGAGCGCGACCACCATCACGCGACGCTCGTCGGCGGTGGCGAAGTCGTGGCCGAAGGCGCCGTACAGGTAGTTGCCGTCCTTGCGCTGGTCCTGGGCGCCGAGCTCGGCCTCGGCGATCCGCCCCAGGTTCCCAACGGTCGCGAACGCCACGTCCGACAGCGCGAGGCGGATCAGCTGGCCCTCGCCGGTCAGGTTGCGCCGGCGATCGGCCGCGAGCAGGCCGGTGACGGCGAGCCCGCCCATCACCAGGTCCCACGAGGGCAACACGCTGTTGAGCGGCTCGGACAGGTTTCGCGGCCCGGTGGCCCACGGGAACCCGGTGGCGGGGTTGACCGTGTAGTCGACCTCCGAGCTGCCGTCGGGGTTGCCGCTGAGCGCCACCATCAGCAGATCCTGGCGCCGATCGCGGAGCCGTTCGTAGTCCAGCCAGCCCCGGGCGGGGAAGTTCGTGAGCAGCGCGCCCGCGGCCGCGATCAGCGCCGTCACCAGCTCGCGGCCCTGATCGGAGCGGATGTCGACCTGGATCGAGCGCTTGCCCTTGTTCAGCCCGGCCCAGAACAGGCTCTGGCCGTCGGCCGCCAGTGGCCACCGCTGGTAGTCCAGCCCGCCGCCGATCTGATCGAAGCGGATCACGTCGGCGCCGAGCTGGGCCAGCGTCATCCCGCCCAGCGGCGCGGCCACGAACGCCGAGCCCTCGACCAGGCGGAAGCCCTCGAGGATCCCGCCGCCCGAGCCCTGGCCGTCGGCGCTCACGCCATCACTCCGACCAACCGCCAGTCGAGCACCGACTCGGTGCCGCTCTCGTCGATGCGGTCGGCGTCCGTCTGTAGGCGCAGCTCGACCAGCGCGCCGGGGCCGTCGAGTTCGTCGACGGCATCGACGGTCACCGAGCTGCGCAGGACGTCGCCCTCGAACACCGGCGCGAGGTGATCGCACGAGCGCCACGCCACGACCGTCACCAGGTTGGGCAGCGCCCGGACGGCCTGCGAGAACGCGATCCCGATCGTGTGTCCTCCGTACACGAGCCGGCGCCCGGTGCCGGTTGCGCCGGGGTCGGTGTGGGCGCCCGCGACGTTCAGCGACAGCCGAGCGAGCTCGGTGGCGCCGGTGACCGTGTCGCCGTTCTCGAGCACGTAGGTGGTACCCGGCCGGATCCCGTCCGCGTGGGGGCCGGGCACCCGAGCGCGGAACTCAGACAGGTCCCAACCCTGAACCGAAGCGGTCAGCGCTGCTGAGTCGATCTCCGAGGAGATCGCATTCAGGTCGGCGGTGTGCCCGGGCCGGGGCAAGCCAGGCCGCATCGGCAGCATCGCGCAGCGGTAATAGTCGAGCACCGGACGGTCGAGCTGGTCGACGGTCATCACACGCAACGCTGCCAGCCCGGTCGGAGGCCGCCCCGGACGCTCGGACGTGTCACGCAGCGCGACGACCTCGGTGACGGTGCGAAGCGTGTCCCCGATCCGCGGGCTGCGGCGCAGCGCCAAGCCGCGGTAGAACAGGTTGGCGATCACGCGCTGCGTGGCGAGCGTCGACTGCCCGATCGCGACGTCGCAGACGAGGCCGGGGTGGGCCGGTGGCGGCCCGTCTCCGATCACGTGCGCTGCCAGGTCGGCGTCGAGCGCCAGCCGCAGACGGTCGCCGAGGATCGCCTGATGCAGCGCCGCGTGGCCGTCGGTCAACGTCATCCCGGGCGACTCCTCGAATACCTGCCCGACCGACAGCTCGTCGTAGTACGGGCCCGCGACCACGATCTCGGACGTGAGCATGCCGCTGATTCTGACGGACTGGCGATGGCCCGGCTGCTCAACCAAGGCTCGCCAGCCGCGTGGCGGCCTCGTCGATCACCTCGGAGCGCTTGCAGAAGGCGAAGCGCACGAGCGTCGCCGCCGCCTCTTGGTCGTCGTAAAACGCGCTGGTCGGGATCGCCACGATCCCGCAGCGCTCGGGCAGCGAGGAGCAGAACTCCACCGCGTCGCCGCCCACGTCAGCGTTGATGAAGTACGTGCCCTGTGGCGCCAGCGGGCTCAGCCCGGCGGCAGCGAGGCCGGCGCACAGCTGGTCGCGCCTGGCCTTGAGGTCGTCGCGGAGCGTCTCGATGTTGGCGGCCGGCAGCCGCAGCGCCGCAGCCGCGGCGTGCTGGAGCGGGGTGCCGCCGGCGAACGTGAGGAACTGCTTGACCTTGCGGGTCGCGGCGACGAGCTCGGCCGGGCCCGAGCACCAGCCGATCTTCCAGCCCGTGAACGAGAACGTCTTGCCGACGCTCGAGATCGTGAGCGTTCGCTCCGCCATCCCCTGGAGCGTCGCCGCCGGGATGTGCTCGACGTCGTAGACGAGGTGCTCGTAGACCTCGTCGCTGATGCACACCAGGTCGTGCTCGACGCAGGCCGCGGCGATCAGCTCGAGCTCGGAGCGATCAAGGACGCGCCCGGTGGGGTTGTGCGGGGTGTTGAGCAGCAGCACGCGCGCGCGGGACGAGATCGCCGCGTTCAGCGCGTCGGGGTCGAGCGCGAAGTCGGGAGGGCGCAACGTCACCGGCCGTCGCCGCGCCCCCGCGAACCCGATGCACGCCGCGTAGGAGTCGTAGTAGGGCTCGAGCACCACCACCTCGTCGCCGGGGTCGCACAACCCCAGCAGCGCGGCCGCGATCGCCTCGGTCGCTCCGAAGGTGATCAGCAGGTCCTCCGGCTCGAGCCCGTAATAGGCGCGCTGGTGGTCGAGCACGGCCTCGCGCAGGGCGGGGACACCGGGGAGCGGGGCGTACTGGTTGTGACCCTCGCGCAGCGCCGTGACCGCGGCCTCGATCGCGCCGGCCGGGCCATCGGTGTCGGGAAAGCCCTGTCCGAGGTTGATCGCGCCGGTCCGCACCGCGAGCGCGCTCATCTCGGTGAAGATCGAGGTGCCCAGTCCGCCGGTTCGCGCGGCGGCCCTCATGCCGGGTCCGCCGCGCCCCAGATCCCGGGACCGCGGCGGTGCTCGTAGATCAGCGACGTCTCGGCGTGGGCGACCGACGGGTGGGTGGCCAGGTGATCGACCACGAACTCGCGCAGGTCCTGGGCGTCGGCCGCGGCGACCCACACGAGGTAGTCGGTCACGCCGGTGAGGTGGAACACCATCAGCACCCCGGGCAGCCCTCGGACCGCGTCGGTGAACGCGTCGATCTGCTCACGCGCGTGAACGGCCAGACGGACCGCGATCAGCGCCTGCAGCGGACGGCCGAGCGCGGCCAGGTCCACTTCGGCGTGAAAGCCGCGGATCACCCCGCGCTCGCGCAGCGCGCGCAGTCGGGCCAGCGCCGTCGAGGGGGCCACCCCGACGTGATCGGCGAGGCGCTGGTTGGTCACTCTGGCATCCTCGGCCAGGAGCCCGAGGATCGCTCGGTCGATGTCGTCCAGGGCGGGTTCTCGATCGTTCGGCATGACGTAAAAAGCCGGGTGTCAGCCGAAGAATATCCATTTGACGACCGATCAGACGCAGAATCTGCGAACACTTGTCAAATTGCCGCAGAATCATCACACTAGTGCCATGGCAGAGACGATCACCGCACCGCTCATCAAGGACTCGATCCTCGACACGGTCGGCCACACGCCGCTGGTGCGCCTGTCGCGCATCGGCGCGAGCCTGCGGACGCAGCTGGTCGCCAAGCTCGAGGCGTTCAATCCCGGCGGGTCGATCAAGGACCGCGTCGCGATCGCGCTGATCGACGCGGCCGAGCGCGACGGCAAGCTGCAGCCAGGCGGCACGATCGTCGAGCCGACCTCCGGCAACACCGGCACGGGTCTGGCAATCGCGGCCCGGCTGAAGGGCTACCGGGTGATCGCGGTGATGCCCGACAAGATGTCGCGCGAGAAGATCGACCTGCTGCGCGCATACGGCGCCGACGTCGTGCTCGCCCCGACCGATGTGCCGCCCGACTCGCCGCAGTCCTACTACCGCGTCGCCGACCGCCTGACCGAGGAGATCCCGGGCGCGTTCCAGCCCAACCAGTACTTCAACCAGGCCAACCCGCAGGCTCATTACGACTCGACCGGACCCGAGCTGTGGGAGCAGACCGAGGGCAGGATCACCCACCTGGTGGTCGGCGTCGGCACCGGCGGGACCGTCACCGGCACCGCCCGGTACCTAGGTGAGCGCAAGCCCGACCTGGTCGTGGTCGGGGCCGATCCTGAGGGCTCGATCTACTCCGGCGGCGAGGAGAACGTCCGCCCGTATCTGGTCGAAGGCGTCGGCGAGGACTTCTGGCCCGAGACGTTCGACCCGACGGTGATCGATCGTTGGGTGACGGTGTCCGACCGCGACTCGTTCCTGACCACCCGCCGGCTGGCCCAGCTGGAGGGGATCCTCGCCGGGGGGTCGGGCGGCCTGGCCCTCCACGCAGCCCTCCAGGTCGCGAGTGAGGTCAACGACCCCGAGGCCCTGGTCGTGGTGATCCTCCCCGACGGCGGCCGCTCGTACCTGTCGAAGATCTACTCCGACAGCTGGATGCGCCAGTACGGGTTCCTCGACCGCGACTCCAAGCTGGTCGTCGGCGACGTGCTGGTGCGCAAGCGCAACGCGGGCGAGATCCCGCCGCTGGTCACCGTGCAGACCCACTACAAGGTGCGCGACGCGGTCGCGCTGCTGCACGAGCACCGCGTCTCCCAGCTGCCGGTGGTGAGCACGAACGACCCGGCCACCGTGGTCGGGGCGATCGGCGAGCGGGGTCTGCTCAAGCGCGCCGCCGACGACCCGTCGGTGCTCGATGCCGAGATCGTCGAGGTGATGGAGCCTCCGTTCCCGGCGGTCTCGGCCGACGACCCGGTGCGCGATGCGGTGGAGCTGCTGGTCGGCGATCAGCAGGCGCTGCTGGTCACGCGCGACGGACGCGCCGAGGGGCTCGTCACGCGAGCCGACCTCCTGGAAGCATTGGCTTCGTGACCGACCCTCCCCAGCGCCGCGACGCGTTCGCCACCCGTGCCGTGCACGCGGGTCTGAAGCCCGACCCCGCATTCGGATCGGTGATCCCGGCGATCCATCAGACCTCGACCTACGCCCAGCGCCGGCCGGGCGAGTTCGTCGACGACTTCGACTACGCGCGGTCGGCGAACCCGACCCGAGCCGCGCTCGAGGAGGCGCTCGGGGAGCTCGAGGGCGGGCTTGCGGTCGCCTACTCGTCGGGTTTGGCCGCCGAGCACGCATTGATCACCGTGGTCTGCCGGGCCGGATCGCACATCGTGCTGCCGGCCGACCTGTACGGCGGGACGTACCGGCTCGTCGACAAGGTGCTCAGCCGCTGGGGGCTCGAGTTCGACCTCGTCGACCAGACCGACCTCGACGCGCTCGAGCGCGTCGTGCGCGATGACACCGCCCTGATCTGGGTCGAGAGCCCGACCAACCCGCTGCTCAACGTGGTCGACATCGAGGGTGTCGTCGCCAGGCGGCGGGCTGCGCTGGTTGCCGTCGACAACACGTTCGCGACGCCGGCCAACCAGCGTCCGCTCGAGCTGGGCGCGGATTTCGTCGTGCACTCGACGACCAAGTACCTCGGCGGGCACTCCGACGTCGTCGGCGGCGCCGCGATCGCGCGCGCCGAGAGCTGGTACGAGCAGCTGCGGTTCGTGCAGAACTCGGTCGGCGCGGTGCCGGGCCCGTTCGACTGCTTCCTCGTCCACCGCGGCCTGCGCACGCTGCATCTGCGGATGGCCGCCCACGCGCGCAGCGCCGCGGCGGTCGTCGAGCTGCTGCGCCGCACCGACGGGGTGCGGGACGTGCGCTGGCCGGGCTTCAGCGGGATGGTGAGCTTCCGGCATCCCGACGCGACGGCGATCGCCGCGCGCACGCGTCTGTTCACGCTCGCCGAGTCACTGGGTGGGGTCGAGTCGCTGATCGAGGTCCCGCAGGCGATGACCCATCAGTCGGTCGAGGGCTCGACCGCCGCGGTGCCCGCCGATCTGGTCCGGCTCAGCTGCGGGGTCGAGGAGCCCGAGGACCTGGTCGCGGATCTCGCCCAGGCGCTGGGCTGAGCAGGCGCTGGGCTGACCCGGGGGCGACGAGCCGCGGCCGTCCGCGCCAGCCGCTACCCAGGCGGCTGCTGGAGCGACAGCGTGTTGCCGTCGGGGTCTGAGAACCAGACCACCAGCGATCCGGCCGGCGCCTTCCACACGCCGAGCTCGTCCTGGTCCATGCCCTGGTAGCGGTTGGGCCGCACGCCGGCCGTGGTCAGCTCCCGAACCGCCGCCGCGATGTCGTCGACCCGCCACCCGAGCACCGTGTACGGCGGCGCCGCCGGCTTGGGTACACGGGTGACCCGGAGCTGCGCGCCGCCGGCCATGTACACGTTCGCGTACTCGCTCGAGTCGACCCGGTGGAGGCCGAGCACTCCTCCGTAGAAGCGATGCGCGCGCGCGAGGTCGCTGACGCCCACGAACGCCACCAGCTCCTGATCGCCGAGCACGATGCTCAGCTTATTGCTGCGGCGAGGCCAGTGGGTCGATGCCGAAGGCGTCGACCCCACGGGCGTCGATGCCGAAGCGTCGCGAAAATCTCACGGACCGGCGCGCGGACGCGTTCAGTGCACATGACAGATGCGTGGACGATCTACCAGAGCCCGCTGGGGCCGCTGACGCTGATCGGCGGGCCCGGCCGGCTGAGCGCGCTGTACTTCCCCGGGCGCAGTGGACTGCTCGCCGAGGAGCGGTGTGACCCCGACGCGCTCGCGGTGGCCTGCGACCAGCTCGAGGAGTACTTCGACGGCACCCGCACCCGGTTCGACCTGGCGCTGCACCTCGGCGGCACGGCGTTCCAGCGGCGGGTATGGGCCGAGCTGATCGCGATCCCGTTCGGGGCAACGATCAGCTACGGCGCCCTGGCCGACGCGATCGGCCGCCCCGATCGTGTGCGCGCGGTCGGGGCGACGGTGGGGCGGACTCCGGTCCCGATCGTCGTCCCCTGCCATCGGGTGATCGGCGCCAACGACGAGCTCACCGGCTACGGCGGCGGGCTGCAGCGCAAGCAGGCGTTGCTCGACCTCGAGGCCGCGGTCGCCGGCGGCGATCCGCCCCCGGCCGTCTGGAGGGGTCGCCAGCTGGCGATGCTCTGAAGCTCACATCAGCGACTTCGCCGCGCGCCCGGACGGAAGCCCGGTTGCACTCCGTCGCGACCCGGGCCGCGCGATGTCCGTTCGATCGTGGTTCTCACGCGGACATTTTCCGCGGAGCCTGCCGCCAAGCCGACTAGAATGTGCGGAGCAGGCCGCGCGCGTCCCGTGGGGAGCGCCGGCAGGCGGGACAACCGGGTGATCGCCTCGCTTTTACGGCGAAGTGCGCGTTCCCGGAACCAGGTTTCCGTCTTGCCGGAGGTTCCAATGCCGCATCGGTCTCATATCTCGCAATCGCCGCCCGGCGATTCCGCGGGCGCGGTCCGGGGGGACGCCGTTGAAATCCTCGATGCATCGGCGATAGTTACCGATAATGACCGACGAACAGAACTCACAACGGCCGAGCCCGGCCCGCGAGCTCGTCAAGGCGGCCGGCGGCCAGATGCCGGGCGAGCACGGCGGGTCGCTGCGAACGGCGCTGGCGAACGCAATGGTGGGGATGAAGAAGCAGTTCTACGGGCGCGGGCCGACGGCGGCGAAGGCGTGGATCCTGGACGACTACGTGTTCGTGGCGATGGAGGGAGGGCTGACGCGGAACGAGGAGACGCTGCTGGCGGACGGCAAGGCGGACCTGGTGCGCGGCTACCGACTGAGCTTCCAGGAGACGGTGGGGCCGACGACGATGGACGCGGTCAGCGAGCTAGTGGGCCGCAAGGTGCTCACGTACCACAGTCAGATCGTGTTCGATCCGCCGCGGACGTTCGAGATCTTCGTACTCGAGCCTCAGGCGCAGGAGCCCGGCAGCTAGAGCAGGCCGACACCGAGCGGCTGTTCACCCGCTGGCAGCAGCACCACGACCAGGCGGCCCGCGAGGAGCTCGTGCGGCGCTACCTGCCGCTCGCCCGCGGCCTGGCGGCGCGGTACGCGCGCACCCAGGAGCCGTTCGAGGACCTGTTCCAGGTGGCGAGCCTCGGGCTGGTCAAGGCGATCGACCGCTACGACCTCGACCGCGGATTCGCGTTCAAGTCGTTCGCGGTCCCGACGATCGTGGGCGAGGTCAAGCGCCACTTCCGCGACAAAGGCTGGCCGGTGCACCTTCCGCGCGGGCTGCAGGAGCTCGCCCTCAAGATCCAGGAGGCCGAGGGCAAGCTCAGTGCCCAAAGCGGTGAATCGCCGCCTGTCGCCGACATCGCCGAGTACCTGGGGCTCGACATCGAGCAGGTGCTCGAGGGCCTGGACGCGCTGTCGACCCACCACGCCGCGTCGATGGATGAGCCGATCCAGGCCGACTTCGAGGACGAATCCGGAACGCGCCACGACACCGTCGGCGTGGTCGACGACCACTATGCGCTGGTCGACACGACCGCGAGCCTGGCCGTGGGCGTGCGCGGGCTGCGCAAGCTCGACCGCGAGGTGCTGGCGCTGCGGTTCCGCGACGGCCTCAAGCAGAGCGAGATCGCAACTCAGGTGGGCGTCTCACAGATGCAGGTCTCCCGGATCCTGCGCCGCGTCAACGACGAGCTGCGCGAAACCGCCGACCTGGACTAGCTCTAGTTCCTGGCCACGTTGGGCACGTGATTTCGCCGGCCATGCTTGACCGCGGCGCGCCGAGGCTGGAGGCTTCTCGCCGAGACGACCCAGCCGAAGGAGATCGAGCATGTACAAGAAGGTCGTGTGGGCAACCGACGGCTCAGACGCCGCCGACGACGCGCTCGTCCATGCGCGTACGCTCGCGCAGGAATCCAGCGGCGAGCTGCTGGCGATCCACTGCGACGAGTACACGCTGCCCGGCAAGGGTGGCGGCAGCTTCTCGGTGAGCGCCAACGAAGAGGAGCTCGAGGCCAAGATCGAGCGCCAGGTCAAGGAGCTGTCGGGCGATGGCATCTCCGCCACGGTCGAGTTCGTCCGCAGGCCCGCGGGCGGTGCCGCCCACGCGATCGCCGACTACGCGCAGGCTGAGCAGGCCGACCTGATCGTCGCCGGCACCCGCGGCCACACGCCGCTGGTCGGGGTGGTGCTGGGGAGCGTCACCGCCCGGCTGCTGCACATCGCGCCGTGTCCGATCCTGGCGGTGCGGCCGGCGAAGGGTCACTGACCACCCCGCCGAGCGGGGCGGGACGTAGATGCGCAGCGGGGCGTCCCGCCCTTCCTTACGCGCCGCTCCCCGGCGGCGGCCTCCGCTCCCGCTCGGTGAGCTCGGGCAGGCCACGGATCGCGTGTAGCTGCATCTTCAGCAGGTGATAGGTGGCGAGCCCCGACACCGAGCCGTCGATCACGGTCTCGAGCATGCGCAGGGTCAGGTCGTCTTCGGGCTTCTCAATGCTCCGAGCTCTCATTGGGGTCTCCGTTCAGGCGAGTTCAGCGATGAGGAGATGGTCCGCCGCTCGCACGGCGGTTCGCACCGGGGAGACCCCCCTGTGTTTGGTCGGGCCGCCTCAGGCCGCCTCAGGCCGCGGCGGGCACGTGGATCCCGAGTTGCTCCGCGGCCATCTTCGTGCCCTGCACTCGGCTGGCGATCTTCTCGAAGGCGATGTCGCGCGCGTAGTCGGCGGATCCGTGCAGCGGCTTCTCATCGATGCTGAACGGCGAGAACCCGCAGTCGTCGGTCGCGGCCAGGCGCTCCTTGGGGATGTACTTGGCGGCGGTGACGAGCTCGTCGCAGACCTCCTGTGCGGATTCCACCCCCGGGTTCTGGGGGTTGGTCACCCCGACGTAGACAATCTGGGGCACGCCGTCGGCGTCTTCACGGCTGTGCTCGCCGACCAGCTTGTAGACGGCCTCGCGGTCGCGCTCGCTCCGACACTGCATCAGGAAATAGCCCGCGTTCAGCGCGAACAGGCTGGGGAGCAGCGCGCTGTAGGGGACATCGGCGCTGTGCACCGAGTCGCGGTCGCCCCCGGGGCAGGTGTGCACGCCGATGTTTGCCCGCTCGTCGGGGCCGAAGCGATTCAGCACCCGGTTGATCAGGTCGACGAAGTGCGGGAGCATGCCGCGGCCGGTCCACGGGTTGCGGGAGTCCTCGCGGAGCGCCAGCCGGCCCTCGGTGAAGTCGATCGAAACCCGAGCGGCGCCCGCGTCGAATGCCTGCCGGATGTCCCGCTCGCACTCGTTGACGAGATCCTCCTCGAACTGCTCGCGCGAGTAGTTGTCGATCTGCTCGTCGAGCGGGTACAGCAGGGCGAGCATCGACGGCGCGATCACCGCCTGCTTCATCGGCTTGCTGGCGAACTTGATCGACCGCGCCAACGTGTCGGCGGCGAACGTCTTGTAGCGGAACGGGCCGCCCACCAGCTTGGGCAGCTGGCGGTAGTGACCGTCGGCGAAGATCGCGAAGTACTGGCCGCCGGGGCCGAGGTTGTCGGCCAGGCCGGTGCCCGCGAGCGTGTCGGTGACGGGGTAGGTGGCGAAGCTCGACCACCACTGCTCGCCGTCGGAGACGATCGGCTCGCCGGCCGCCTCGCCGCGGCTGATCGAGTCCTTGGCCGCGGCCTCCTGCTCAGTCTCGAGCTCGTCCTTGCCGATCTTGCCGGCGTCGTAGTCGGCGTAGGCCGCCTGAAGCTTGTCCGGCCGCGGCACCGAGCCGACAGGCTCGGTCGGGATACCCGTCTCGGTGCGCGGGTCGTAGGCCATGCTCGACTCTCCCTCTTGATGTGGCTGCGAGACCGACTGGTCTCCCTCGTTGGGGTGAGCCTACTTCGCGCCCGGGCCGTCGTCAACGGCCTGTCGCAGCACCAGCGAGCCGATCCGCTGCGAGCGGCGGGCGGCGTCGACGTCGCCTTCGGCCGCGGCCACGATCGACCCCTTCATCAGGATGTGCCACGCTCGCGCGAAGTCCTCCGGCTCGGCGATCCCCGCCGCGTCGGCGAGCTGCTCGAGGAACCCGCGGATCTCGGCCAGATAGCCGACGCCGGCCCGGTGGATCGCGTCGGCGGGGTCGGGGTGCTCGAGCATCACGTTGATGAACGAGCAGCCCTCGAAGTCGGGGCGCCTGAACCAGTCGTCGAACACGTCGAAGATCGCCAGCAGCCGCTCCGCCGGCTCGGTCGCCCGAGCGCGCACCTCGGCCTGGAGCCAGCCTCTGGTCCAGAGCTGCTCGCGGCGCTCGAGAAAGGCCAGTACCAGCTCCTGCTTTGAGCCAAAGTTGCGATACAGCGTTTGCCGCGCGACCCCAGAGTGGGTGATTACTGCGTCGATCCCCACGGCCTGGATCCCGCGCGTGGAGAACAGCTCGTAGGCCGACTCGAGGATCCGCTCGCGCGCGCCACCGGGTCGGGCCGCGGGATCGCCGTCGAGCTCTTCCGCGTTTGCTGCCCCTGGTCGCTCCTGCACACGATCCGATTCGAGCATCTGAAGGACCGGAACTGTAGCGCCGGGCCGATCAGGGCTCACGTCGTGAGCCCTTAGACTCGCGGCCACTCATGGCACAGGCCGGCGCCATCTCGATGTCCCGCCTGAAGCGGTCGCTGGCCGTCCGCCCGGGATCGACGCCGTGGCTGCCGGTGTGGTCGAGCGCCGCGGCGCTGCGGGCGGTGCGGGCGATGGTGATCATGCCCGGGCTGTTCGCCTTCGCCTTCGAGGTGGTCGGCAACGTGCAGATGGCGACGTTCGCGGCGTTCGGGTCGTTCGCCACACTGGTGCTGGCGGCGTTCGGTGGAACCCGCCGCGACAAGCTGACGGCGCACCTGGGGCTGGCCGTCGTCGGAAGCGTGCTGCTGACGATCGGGACCGCGGTCAACTCGTCGGTGGCGCTGGCCGCGATCGTGACCGTGCCGGTGACGTTCGCGGTCTTCTTCGGCGGGATCCTCGGGCCCAACGCGGCCGCGGGCGTGACCGCGGCGCTGCTCCTGTACGTGCTCCCGGCGGCGTCCCCGGGGACGATCTCGATGGTGCCCGACCGCCTCGCCGGGTGGTGGCTGGCGTCGGTGGTCGGCACCGCGGCGGTAATCGCGATGTCCCGACCCGGCGCCGGTGACCGGCTGCGAGGCGCGGCCTCGAAGCTGGCCGCCGAGCTCGCCGACGAGCTCGACGCGATCGTGCGCGGCGACGCCACCGCGGAGCGCCTGAACCGCTGCATCGACGCCGAGCACGACCTGATCACGGTGTTCACGGCGTCCCCGTTCCGTCCCACCGGCGTGGCCACCTCCGACCAGGCGATGGCCAACGCGGTCGAGCTGCTCGAGTGGTGCACGTCGCTGATCGCCGACAGCGTCCGCGAGCGCCACGACCTCAGCAACGCGCCGGAGATCGAGCGCGAGCTGCTCACGGTCGCTGCTCAGGTCATGCGAGACGCGGGCACGCTGCTGGCCGGGGGCACGGCCCAGCCCGACCTGGAGCGCCTGGAGGAGCTGCGGATGCAGAGCATCGGCCACCTGCACGGACTGCCGCAGGATGCCGACCACTTCCGCGAGGTGCAGATCTCGTTCCATGCACACGCGATCTCGATCACGGTCCTGGCGATCGGGGCCGACGCCGAGGTGGCAGCGCGGGTCGCGGACGCCGACCGGATCGCCGAGGAGGGCAGCCGCTGGTTCGGTGGCACGACGTTCGACCCCGCCACCAACCGTCGCCAGGCCGTCTCGAACCTGGCCGGCCTCGCCGTCCGCAACGCCAGCCTCCGGTCGGTGTGGTTCATCAACAGCCTGCGCGGGTCGCTGGCGCTGGCGGCTGCGGTCGCCGTGGCCGACCTGACGACCGTCCAGCACGGGTTCTGGGTCGTGCTGGGCACGCTTTCGGTGCTGCGCACCAACGCGTCCGCGACCGGTGCGACCGCGCTGCGGGCGCTGCTGGGCACGCTGTTCGGGTTCGTGATCGGCGCCGCGGTGATCACGGCGATCGGGACGGGCTCGTCGGTGCTCTGGGCGGTACTGCCGATCGCGGTGTTCGTTGCGGCCTACGCTCCCGGCACGGCGCCGTTCGCGGTCGGCCAGGCCGCGTTCACCGTCACGATCGCGGTCCTGTTCAACCTCCTGCTCCCGGTGGGCCCTGACGTCGTCGTGGTGCGCATCGAGGACATCGCGATCGGCTGCGCGGTCAGCCTGGTCGTGGGCCTGCTGTTCTGGCCGCGGGGCGTGTCCTCGGTCGTGGGCGACGACCTGGCTGATGCGTTCCGGTCAGGTGCGGCCTATCTCACCCAGGCGGTCGAGTGGGCCGCGGGGATCCGCAAGCAGCCGCCCGATGTCTCACTCGAGGCCGTGACCGCGGGCCAGCGGCTCGACGACTCGTTGCGCGGTCTGATCGCCGAGCAGGGCACCAAGCACGTCACGATGGAGCAGCTGTGGCACCTGGTCGGCGGCTCGCTGCGCCTGCGGCTGACGGCGCACGCGGTCGCGGCCCATCCGCCCCACGACGTCGACGAACCCGGGGCCGCGATCGAGGTGCTGGACAACCGCACGGCGATCCTCCGGGCCTGGTATGACCGCCTGGCGGCCCAGGTCGACAAGCCCCGGGGGCGCAGCATCGAGACGCTGACGCCGCCCACGTTCAGCTCTGACGGTAACCACACGCTCGCGGTGTCGCCGCACCTGGTGTGGCTGTGCGAGCACCTCACGCACCTGTCCGAGCATCTCGGCGAGCTCGTGGCCCCGGCGGTGAAGATCGCCGAGATCCGCCGCCGCCCCTGGTGGCGTTAGCGCCCGTGGGACCAGCCGGGTCGCTAGCTCGAGCACCAGCTTGCCGGTGTTCTCGCCGCTGAACAGGCGGCTGAACACGGCCGGGAACGACTCGATGCCGCCCGGGGTGGTGTCCTCGACGCACTTGAGGCGGCCGTCGGCCACCCACTTGGCCATCTCCGCCGTGGCCTCGCTGTAGTGCGAGGCGTAGTCGAACACCAGGAAGCCGGTCATCGTGGCGCGCTGCACGAGCAGCGCCATGTAGTTGCTGGGCCCGGTCGCCGGGCCGGTGTTGTTGTACTGCGAGATCGCACCGCAGATAACGACCCGGGCGCCGCGGCCGATCCGGGTCAGGCCGTGGTCGAGGATCTCGCCGCCGACGTTGTCGAAGAAGACGTCGACGTAGTCGGGCGCGTGCTGGCGCAGGTCGGCGAGGACGTTGTCCTGCTTGTAGTCGATCGCGGCGTCGAACCCGAGCTCCTCCAGCAGCGCGATCTTCTCCGGGCCGCCGGCGATCCCGACGGCGCGCGCGCCCTTGATCTTCGCGATCTGCCCAACGACGGTGCCGACGGCCCCGGCCGCGCCGGAGACCAGCACGGTGTCGCCTTCCTGCAGGCGCCCGACCTCGAGCAGCCCGAAGTACGCGGTCAGGCCGGTCATCCCGAGCGCGCCGAGGTAGGCGGCGAGTGAGACGCCCTCCTCGGGGGTGATCTTGTCGACGCCGGAGCCGTCCGAGAGCGCGTGCTCCCGGACGCCAAAGGCGCCGCGGACGAGGTCGCCCTCGGCGAACGTCGGGTGGCGGGACTTGATCACCCGTCCGAGCGTGAGCGCTCGCATCACCTCGCCGATCTCGACCGGCGGCACGTACGAGCGGCCGGCGTTCATCCAGCCGCGCATCGCCGGGTCCAGCGAGATGTGCGTGACCTCGACGACGAACTCGCCGTCGCCGGGGTCGGGCACGGGGCCCTCGACGAGGTCGAAGTCAGAGTGCTTGACGTCGCCGACGGGGCGGGAGGCGAGACACAGCTGGCGGCTCATGGTTGTGAAGCATTGCATGCGCGCAATCGCGAGGCGGACGACGTGTGAGAACCTCTCGCCCCGAACCCGGGTCAGACCACGTATGAGCGATTACGCGGACACCAGGCAGTTCAAGCTCGACCACCGGTGGGCGCGCGCGCAGATGTCCGCCTACGTCGACGGCGAGCTGGCGGACCCCCGCCGCCGGCGGATGGAGGGTCACCTGGCCCGCTGTGAGCGCTGCCGGCAGCTGCTGGTGAGCCTCCGGGAGACGGTCGCGGGCGTGCAGGCGCTCCCGTCACCGGCCTCGCCTACGCCGCCCAAAGCCCTGGCGGCCGCCGTGATCGCCCGCCTCGACGGCTGAACCGTTTCGCCCGCACCCGGGTCAAACAAAGCATGAACACGAATAAGACCGACACCAACACCGCCACGAACTCGGTCATCAAGACCGACGGCGAGTGGCGCGCGGAGCTGACCCCGGCCCAGTACGAGGTGCTCCGCCAGAAGGGCACCGAGCCGCCGTTCACCGGCAGCTACGTGTACGAGAAGCGCGACGGCACGTATCGCTGTGCCGCCTGCGGGACCGCATTGTTCGACTCGAGCGCGAAGTTCGACTCGGGCACCGGGTGGCCGAGCTTCACCGAGCCCTCGGAGCGGGCCAACGTCGAGCTGCACGACGACTTCAGCTATGGGATGCACCGTGTCGAGGTCAATTGCGCGGCCTGTGGAGGCCACCTCGGGCACGTCTTCGATGACGGCCCCGGCGAGACCGGGCAGCGCTACTGCATCAACTCCGTCTCGCTGAAGCTGGAGGACTCCGACTCGGCGTAGCTCCCGCAGCGGTATAAACGCGCCGTGACCGGCGCGACCGCCGAGGGCGAGCTGATCCGCAGAGCCCGGGCCGGCGACCAGGACGCGTTCGGCGAACTGGTCGCCGACAACTCCGATCGCGTGTACGGCGCGCTCCGGCGGTTCGGGCTCGATCAGGGTGAGGCCGACGAGGTCGCCCAGGAGGTGTTCCTGCGCGCCTGGCGCGGCCTCCCCCGATTCGAGCAACGGGCGCGGTTCTCCACCTGGCTGTACCGGATCGCGTTCAACGAGGCCCAGCGGCGCCTGTCGCGCCGGCGCCCGGCGTCGGTCATACCCGACCCCGAGGCCCCCGATCCGATCGCCGCCCTGCCCGACGCGCCAGAGCGTGGACCCGAGGCCCGCGCGCTCGACGACGAGCTGATGCGCGCGCTCGAGATGGCGCTGCTGGCGCTCCCGCCTGACTGGCGGATGGCGGTCGTGCTGCGCGACATCGAGGGGCTGTCCACCGAGGAGGCCGCGGCCGTCGTCGGGATCGGCCCGGCGGCGTTCAAGAGCCGTCTGCACCGCGGCCGGATGCGGCTGCGCGAGCTGGTCGAGCCGTACCTGACGAGCTGACGCCGGCGCAGGCTAGTGAGCGATCAGCTTGCGGGTCGCGGCCAGCACCTTAGGCTGGAGCAGCTTGCTGCAGTAGGTGCTGAAGTGGATGCCGTCGAAGCGGCAGACCTGGCCGTTGACCCTGGTCTGATACGCGCCGGACGGCGAGACGACCTTGTCGATGTCGAGCACGCGCACGTTGGGGTGATCGCGGGCGGCGTCGCGGAGCATCCGGTTGATCAGCTCGTGGCGCGCCGGGTCGGCGGCGGCGGACGCCGAGCCGTCGGGGTTGGACGGCGGTCGGGTGTAGGGGACCGACAGGAACAGGACCTTCGTGGCGCCCCCGCGGCCGAGCACGTCGACGTACTGCTGGATCTGCTGCCGCACGTACTGGTCGAAGTCCGGCTGGCCGAGGTGGACCACGTGGCCGTTGATCTGCCAGTCGAACTGGTCGCGGTAGCCGAGCTCGACGATCACCGCGTTCGCGTCGAGCTGGGCCTCGTTCTGGGACCACTGCTGCAGGGCGGTGGGGCAACCGGCCGACTGCTCCTGCCAGGCGCCGCCGACGTCGAGCTCGCCGGTGGTGGTGAACGCGCAGCCGAGGATCCCGGCGTTGGCCACCTCGACGCCGTAGTGCTCCTCGTCGTCCATCAGGCCGACGCCGATCGTGAACGCCAGCGAGTCGCCGACGACCAGCACCTTCTTGGGCGGACACGTGTGAAACGTGGTCGTGGTCGAGCCGTTCCAGCCGAGCTGATGGGCCCCGAGCCAGGCGTAGATGTCCTTGGTCGCGTCCTTGCGGGGCAGCGGCGCGAGCCCGTACTGCTTGGTGTCCTGGAGCGTGACCGAGCAGCCGGGGTTGGTGCCGGTGAACTTGTCGGTGCTGTGCGGGGGCGTGGGCGCCGCGGCCGCGTCGTAGGCGGTGGCGCCGATCGTCGACGCCACCAGCAGCGCGATCACGGCGCCGCCGGCGGCCACCGGGGCGAGCGATCGCACGACCGGCGTGGGGATCCGGCGCTTGCGGATCGGCTGCTCGATCAGCGCGAACGAGACGACGCTGACCGCCAGCGTCACGCCGATCCGGAACAGCAGCAGCCAGGGGCCATTCAGACCGGTGGTGTTGGCGTCGAGCCACAGGAACAGCGGGAAGTGCCACAGGTAGATGCCGTAGGAGATCTGGCCGATCGCCCGGACCGGGCGCACCGACAGAATCCGGCCCACGACCGCGCCGGGGAACAGGACGACGGCGACGATCAGCAGCCCGACGCCGGCGTCGACGCCCAGCAGGCCGAACGGATACAGCCAGGCCGAGCTCGAGTTCGCGAAGTGCATCGCGGCGACGATCCCGAGCAGGCCGGCCACGGCCGCGATCCCGAGCAGCCGCCGCTGATCGCGCTCGGGCCGGGGATCGGCGGTGCGCTCGGCGCGGCGCTGGAGGATCGCCAGCGTCAGCGCCAGCGCGGCACCGGCGAGCAGGCTGCCGGCCCGGGTGTCGGTGCCGTAGTAGACCCGGTCAAGGCCGCTGCCACCGTTGAACAGCAGTGCCATATCGATCGCCGAGGCGACGGCGCCGATGACCGTGACGGCAAGCAGGATCTCGAGCGAGCGAGCGCTCTCGCCGCGGCGGTGGCGCACCTGGCGCACGAGCCAGAACACGCCGACCAAGAGCACCGGCCAGAACAGGTAGAACTGCTCTTCGATCGCCAGCGACCAGGTGTGCTTCAAGGGCGAGGTCGGTCCCGTGGCCGCGAAGTAGCTGGCCCCAGTGGAGATCTCATGCCAGTTGCCAGCGTAGAGCAGGGTGGAGATGCCTTCGCCCTTGAGATCGGGGATCGCATCCATCGGGCCGGCGGCCGCGTAGTAGATCCCGACAGCGGCGACCATGCAGAACAGCGCGGGCAGCAGCCGGCGGGCGCGGCGGGCCCAGAACGCACCGAGCGCGACCGTCCCCGTGCGCTGCCACTCGTTCACCAGCAACGTGGTGATCAGGAAGCCGGACAGGACGAAAAACACCTCCACGCCGAGGAATCCGCCGTTCGCCCAGGGGACGCCGCCGTGGTACAGCAGCACGCCCACGACCGCCAACGCCCGCAGGCCATCGAGCCCCGCGTGGTAGCTCGGCTGTCCGGGGCGTCTCGACTCTCTCGAAACGCTCACGCCCCGGTTCCTACCCATCCGCCCGTCGAACGAGCGTAAAGAGCGCGGCGGTAGCATGGCCGTTGGAGCGTCGGGGCGAATGGGCCTGAAGGAGGGTTGTGGGGTGAAGTCGGTCAGTCGTGTGTTGCTGTCGCACCGCCGGTTCTCCGGGCTCGCGCTGATCGCCGTGCTGCTGGTCGGCGGGGGCGCCCTGATCCGCGGAGAGTTCGCGTCGACCGCATCGGGGCGGCCGCGGCACGCGGTGAAGCGCAGTGCGCTTACGCCGCCGGCGCCGGGCCCTGCTCGCTGGGTGGCGGCATGGGCTGCGAGTCCGCAGACAGCCTCATTGCGCAGCCAGTTCGTGGCCGGCTTCGAGGACCGGACGATTCGCAACATTGTGTTTAGCAGCCTCGGCGGGAGGAGGGTGCGGGTCCGCCTCAGCAACGCGTTCGGATCGAGGCCGCTCGCGATCGGCGCCGCCACCGTCGCAGTCCAGGGTTCGGGCGCCCGTCTGGCGGCCGGAACCGGGCGCACGCTGAAGTTCGACGGCAGCGAATCGGTGCAGATTCCCCCGGGGGCCGAGATCGTCAGCGATCCGGTGAGCCTGAACGTCCCGGCGATGCATCGGCTGGCGATCAGCGTGTTCGTACCCGGCCCGACCGGCCCACCCACCGAGCACGGCGCGGCCAAACAGGTGAGCTACGTGGCGGCGGGCGACCACGCCGCCGACGAGTCGGCGTCGGCGTTTGAGTCCGAGACCCAGAGCTGGTACCTGGTCGACGACCTCGATGTGCTCACCCCAGTCCGCACCCGCGGCACCATCGTCGCGATCGGCGACTCGATCACCGACGGCGTCGGCTCGACCACGGGCGCCAACGCGTCCTGGCCGATCGACCTGGCCAGGCGCCTGCAGGCCCGCTCAGGATCGACGCTGAACGTGGTCGACGAGGGGATTGGCGGCAACCGCGTGCTCAACGACTCACCATGCTGCGGGGTCAACGCGGTCGCCCGCTTCGATCGCGACGTACTGGCGCGAACGGCCGTCAAGGCGGTGATCCTGCTCGAGGGCGTCAACGACATCGGCTTCAGCCTCAGCACGGGCACGCTGAACGCTCCGCACACCGCCGTGTCGGCGGCGCAGATCATCTCGGGCTACAAGCAGATCATCGCCCAGGCGCACGCGGCCAGGCTGAGGATCTACGGAGCCACGATCACCCCGTTTCAGGGAGCGCGCTACTGGTCGGCCCAGGGCGAGGTCAAGCGCGACGCGGTCAACCGCTGGATCCTCACCGGCCGCGGGTTCGACGGCGCGATCGACTTCGCCAAGGCGCTGGGCGACCCGCACGATCCCGACAGGCTGGACCACCGCTACGACAGCGGCGACCACCTCCATCCCAACGACGCGGGCTACCGCGCGATGGCGAACGCCGTCGACCTCGGCGCGCTCCTGCGCGCCCGTTGAGCGAACTCATCGCCGGCGCGCCGCGGGCTTCAGGCCGCGCGCACCGACAGCTCGAACCAGACCGTGGTGCCGTCGGCGCGCTCGACGCCCCAGCGCTCGGCCTGCTTCTCGAGCAGGTACAGGCCGTATCCGCGGTCGGACCGGGTCGGGTCCCGCGGGCGCGGCTCAAAACCGTCGCCGCCGTCGGTGACCTCGACGCGGATCACGTCGCCGGCGAACCGCGCGCGCAGCTGGATGTCGCCGGGATCGTCGACCTCGGGATGGATCACGGCGTTGGTGACGAGCTCGGAGACGAGCAGCGTCAACGTCGCCAGCGTGTTCTCGCCCAGCTCCCGGTCCTCCGAGAACCCGGCGATCGCGGCGCGCGCCACCGAGGGTGCCTCGCGATTTGTCTCCAGAACGAGCGCCAGCACCGGCGATTCGTCCGGGTGGGTCTGGGAGGGCGCGCAGCTCATCGGGGCTCCCGCTCGAACGGCAGGGCCTCGTCGGCGCCGGTGGCACGCAGCACGATCCTTGCCGCCTCCTCGCGCGGGGAGCGCAGCCTCAGCGTCCACACCTCTTCGCGGGCACGATCGTGCAGCGCGATCAGCAGCCGTAGGCCCGATGAGTCCATGAACGCCAGGCCGCTGAGGTCGATGACAAGCGAGATCGCCCCCGCGTCGAGTTGCTGCTGCACCCGCTCGGACAGTACCTCGACGGAGTTCATATCAAGCTCGCCCGTGACCGACAGGACGACGGCGCCGTCGCGCTCGCTCTGAGCGATCTCGAACTTCGTCGGTCGAACCAATTGTCAGTCCCTCGTGGCGATGTTGCCGTTGTCCCGCCGAGCCACCCCCGGAGTGGCTCGCTCGCGGATCCCGGTGCCGTCCGCCGGACGCCGCCGCAGCACCAGGGCGGCGGTGTCGTCGGCGTGGGCGCCGACGGCGATACATTC
>CAWHRT010000018.1:0-508916 GCA_963831845.1 uncultured Solirubrobacterales bacterium
ACGTTGGTGGTGCTGTGGACCGCCCGCGCTTGTAGGTCTCTGTAGTCATGTTGCTGCCCGTCGCGATCGCGCAGGCCGTGCAGCACGTCGATCGGTTCGGCGTCGGTCTGCCACAGCGACACCTCCTGGGTGCGCACGATGTGCCCGACATCGACGGGCAGCTCACGCGACTCGGCGTCGCTGACCCGGTCGATCCGCAACCTCGCGCTGCTGCCGCAACGCGGCCGTCAGCGCCGCGATGTTCGCGGCGCTGGGGTCCGGAATGCAATCGAGGTCATATGTCCGACGCTGGGCTCCGAACGGCCGCGCGGAGATACCCCCGACGACCAAGTAGCGGACCTTGTGCGACTCGAGCACTCTGAACAGCCGACCGGGCTCAAACGGCTCGGGCGACGGGGAACTGGTTAAGCGGCGCTGCGCCCCTGTGTGGTGAGCGCGCCGATCTCCTCGAGGTAGGCGAGAACCTTCTCCTTGGTATTGAGCACACGCCCAACTCTTCGACGGAGTCAGAGTGCCGGACCGGGTCGCTCATCTACACCTCGGCGAGGCCCGTGCCGACCAGTCTGGTCACCGAGACGTTTGACCGCTTCCACGTCGGTGGCCTGGTCGGGCGGTTCACGCACACTGGAATCGAGCGGCTTGGTCGCCTGGCGTGCGGTCTCTGTCGCGTCGTCCAGCTCGACCTCGGCCTGCTGCACAGCCGCCGAGCGAGGTGCATCACCCGATTGCCAACTCCCGACCGCACGCGCGGTGGCGGCGCCGTCCTCATGCCAGCCTCGCCGCAGTGCCGGCAGCGTCAGGTCGCGCGCGAGTCGCCCGCCGCCGTACCAGACCGCCCGGCCCCGGTCCGGCTCGCCAGTGGGCAGGCGGACGGAGTAGCCGGTCACACGGCGGGTGCCGCCCTCGGCGAGCGAGGTCTGACCTGGAGGCCGTGCTCGCGCAGCCTGGTCACGAACTCGCTCTCATTCTGGCTCCCGCCCGCGCGCCCGCGCACGATCCGCTCGAGCCGCCGCCGGGTGGAGCGCTCCTCGTGCTCGCCTCTCTTCCCCACCCCGCGGCCGCGCCGCCGGTCGGCGGCGATCTCGCCGTGTTTGAGCGCGCGGCTGCCCAAGCCGTGGGCGCGCGCCTCCAGTGACCGCAGCCCAAACTGCTGTTCTAGCTTGCGGCAGGCGTGTTGCGCTCGCGGGCGGTCGTCATGGATGTTGGCCTTGCTGCCGTCCTCGGCCACCAGCGTCACGACGACGTGCGCGTGGTCTGATCCGCCCGTAGATCGGCCGTGGCGGATCGCCACCCAGCGGCACTGCGCCGGCGCAGTCTCACCGACGAATCGCATCTCGGCCACGAACCGCTCGCAGATCTCGCGCCACCGCTCGTCGGACTGCTCGGGCTCTTAGGGGTGAAGCGCCAACGAGCAATGCCATACGTGCGCATCCCGGGTGCCGATCAGCTTGCCGGTGGGGTCACGCTCAGCGATCGTCACCCGTGTGCCGAACTGCTCGCGCGGCTCGTCGAGGAACCGGGCCAGGTCGCCGGCGTCGCGGGTGGTCAGCTCCCGGCCCTCGGCGATCAACACCGCCTCCGGAGAACCGGCCACCAGCTGCGGGTGCTGGTGCTCCTCGCGCTTGCCCTTGCCCACGAGGTAGCGCAGCACCCCGGCCGTCTTGCCCCCGCGGGTGATGTTCGCGATCACCCCTTGACCCCGGTCATCCGCCGCAGACTCACCACCAGCTCGTCGACCTCAGCGAGCGGCCTGCCCGTGCAGCCACCAATGTTCCTCGACGACGAAGCTTGAGAACCGGACGCCCTGGCGGCAGCGCGCCTGGATGAAATCGCTGCCGCGCTCTGTCATCCGGCAGGTGTAGGTCCCGTACTTGCGGGTGTGCACTTTGAACGTGCGGCTCTGTCCGCCGGGGAAGCCCGGTGCCGGCGGCGGCGGTTAGTCCGCGACCGGCAGGCCGCGCTCGTACGCGTCGGAGGTTGCGCTCGCGACACGGGCGGCAGCGCCGCATGAGAGATGGTTGTAGTTGTAGACGGTCACGCGCCGGTCATACACGGGCAGGGCCAGGTCACGGTAGCGGCGAACCACTTCGCGCTGGCATGGGCCGCGCCGCCGAATACGCCCAACGGCACCCCGACCATCACACTCGCCGTCACGAGCACACGCGTCCGACTCATCGCGCCCCTCCTGTTCTGACCGTACAGCTCCAGCGCGCAGTGTCCCAGCCGCACGGGATGAGCGCAAAGTCGCCGGTGATTGCGATGGCGAGGATGCGCTTCATATTTCGTGTCTCCTGTGGTGACGCGAGGCTGCACGTGCGCGCGCTTGTCCTTAGATCGTCGGGCCGTCGTGCCTGTGCGCTGCGTGCCAGATCGTGCGCACGCCGTCGTTCCACTCGGCAAACGCCGTCTTGAGCTGCGATGTCGCGTGCGCGAGCGTCGCCGGGTTCGGATCGCCGGTCCAAGCGACGATCGCGCCCATCGCGTTCTTCAGATCGTTGGCGGCGCCGAACACCTCAAGCTGCGCGTCGCTTGAGTCGGTCGTCTGGGCGAAGCTGTCGCGGACCGGGTCGATCTGATCGTGCGCGTCCTGCGCGTCGCTCGCGAGCTGGTCGAGGTCTGGGGTGCCGTGGGCACCCGCGTTGAGGTCAAGCTCGACCGCACGGACACTCGCCGAGACCAGCGTTGTCGGAGTGGCAAAGCGCTTAAACGTCGGCGACGGCGTCGAGGCGGCCAGGTCCGACGGCGTCCCTGCCGCACAGTTCATCCGCGACGCAGCCTTCGCACGCGCCGTCCTGGCACTCCACCAAGATCCGCGCGTGGCTCGCTTTTGACCTTGCCAAGGCATTTGAGGACTATCCGGCGCTCGCCAAGCGCTTCGAGCGGCTGCTCGCGCTTCCGGCCGACGAGAGGTCCCTTCGTCCGTGACGCCCTGTCCCGCCGGGTGGCAGAGACACCCTACTGTAAGGGTCTAGGGGTCCAGAACGTGTCACCGAGTGCTCGCCTCCGGTCTGCGGGCAAAACACGCAGACGCGTTGGTGCGACGGTCCCGACCTTCGCTTGGAGCGTGGTTGCTATGGAGGCGATCTGGAGTGTCGTGACTCGCCGTCAGGGCGAAGTACCATCAGGCCCTCTGACGGTTTCCTCGGTTGGGTGCCCAGTTCGACGGGGCGCAGCGGGTTTCTTTCGTGGTGACCACACGTCCCGCAGCGAGGTTTCGGACGATCCCTTTCATCCTCTCCACGCCATGCGGCGCATGGATCGGCACGATCGAGGCGTCGCCGAAGCTTGGCCCCAGCCAGCTGTGGTCTGAGGTGAAAGCAGTCGCGTGGCGGGCGTCGTTCACTGTCGCGCTGGTGACCGGCGGCCCAGGCCGCACCTCGCCGGCCTGGCCCGGCCTATTCGGGGGCGCCGGCCAGCGTGGGCAGTACCTCGCCGAGCGCGGCGTCGACTTTGATGTCGGCGAGCGGGTCGCCACGAGTCGCGCCCCGGTTGACGATCGCCACCGGGATCCGCGCCTGCTGAGCCCGGTGCACGAACCGCAGCCCCGACATCACCATTAGCGAGGAGCCGAGCACGAGCAGAGAGGCCGAGCCGTCGAGGAGCTCGAAGCACCCCTGCACCCGGGACCGCGGCACGTTCTCGCCGAAGAACACAACGTCGGGCTTGAGCATGTCGGCCCCGCAGCACTCACAGCCAACGAGCCGGAACCGCGCGACCTGCTCTTCGGCGAGTTCAGCGTCTCCGTCAGGGTTGCTGGCGGCGACCTCGTCCCAGTCCAGATCGGGGTTGGCGGCACGCAGCCGCTGATCAAGCGCCTCCCGGGTGCTGCGCGCGCCGCACTCCAGGCACACGACACGGTCAAGCGCTCCATGCAACTCCACGACGTCTCGGGCGCCGGCGGCCTGATGCAGCCCGTCGACGTTCTGCGTGACGATCCCGCGCAGCACGCCCGCCTGCTGAAGCGCGGCCACGGCCCGGTGCCCGGCGTTGGGCCGCGCGGCGACGATCCGCCGCCAGCCGATGTGAGCGCGGGCCCAGTAGCGCTGACGAGCCTCCGGCGAGCCGCGGAACTCAGCGATCGTCATCGGCAGCCGCGCGCGCAGCGCGCCGCTCGGACCGCGATAGTCCGGAATCCCCGACTCAGTCGACAGGCCCGCGCCCGACAGCACGCACACACCGCCGCGACCCACAAGCTCACCAAGCCGGCCCGTCACGACGCCATCCATCGGCTCAGTATGCCCGCGAGCCCGCCGGCAGACGCAAGGGGGTGACGACTCCGACGGGCCGAGCCCCCGTACCAGCAGGAAGCGCCCAGCGCACCCCGCCCGTCACGACGGTCCTGCCTGGTCGGTCCCACCGGCGGCCGACCGGCGCTGCTCCCGAGAACAAGGACACACGGGACCCTCGCTAAGCAGAGCCGGCAATGTCGCCGTAGCGCTCGTCCGCCCTGGGCTCGCGGGACGATCGCTCTCGAGGAATGCGATCGTGACGCAGCCCTCGCCGTCCGCAGGACGGGGCTACCGGGTTCCGTGGGGCTGCTGGTTTCCCGGGCGGAGCCAGCGGCGTCAGTCTGGCGTCGACGTCGATGCTGCTAGCCCTTTGCAGTAGTCGCCGGAACTTGTCCTGAGAACGGACATCCCGCAGTTGCCGACGATGCTCGAGCTGATGACGGCCAGCGCGGGATCACCCGATTCGGACGAGACTCGGAGCCGGAACGGCGGATATTGTCACCCAACGATTCGGTCGCCGCGCTGTCAGATGGCGCCGACTCACAGAGGAGCAAGGAGGACGGGCGATGGATCACACGTCGATCGACATCTACCTGGTGATCGATACCTTCCTGCTGCTATTGATCGGGATCGGGCCGAAGATCGCGCTGGTGCCGTTCTTGGAGGTCAGCGCCGCTATGGATGGTGCAACGAAGGCGGTCGTCGTCCGCAAGATGCTCATCACCGCGGGTGTCGTCGCGGTCATCCTCGTCGGACTCGGCGAGCTGCTGGCAAGGCTGCTGCATTTCTCAACGGGGTCGCTATCGATTGCCGGCGGCATCATCCTCGTGATCATCGCGGTCACGATGGTCCTCGGATCAACCGATGCGCAGGAGAGTCCGGCGATAAAGGGCCGCGACCCGATGCAGATCGCCGTATTCCCACTCGCCATCCCCTATCTACTGAACCCGGCCGGGATCGTGACGCTCGTCACGCTCTCAGCGGAGGCAGACTCCTTCGCCGTGTTCGCAATGGTGCTCGGCGTGCTTGCGGTCGTGCTCGCTCTCGATGTCGCTGTATTCCGTTGGGCGAACCGTGTGAGCGATCATCTAGATGAGAGCCGCATGCTCGTGACCGAAAAGATCTTCGGTGTCCTACTAGCGGCGCTTGCGGTCCAACTCATGCTCGACGGCCTAGATAGCGTCGGCATCATCCACCTGGCAACCCACTGAACGCGCAGCCGAACGCCCTTCTGCCTCGCTCGGGCGGAGACAGGCGCCGATGCGTTCTCGGTCGAGGCTGCTTCCCGGATGGTGCGACTCTCCGCCCGCATAGCGTCACTCGCATTTCTGAAACGGTCGCGTCTCAGAAGTGCTGTAAATAGCGCCGGTGCTGTCAAGGCGACGGCGTAGGTTCCCTCAGGTCCTGCCAGACGATGAAGGAGGCCTACGCCGTGAGACGTACCGTACCGCCGTCGGCGGAGATAGAAGCCCGGATCGAGCAGATGCTGTCGGTCGGGGTCGGTGAGAACCCGCGCGAGTCGTTGTCTGAGCTGGCGAGGCTGGGTGCGCGGCTGATCATTCAGCGGGCGGTTGAGGATGAGTTCGATGCGTGGCTGGGTCGCGCTCGCTACGAGCGTCGCGGGCACGATCAGGGCGATCGCCTGGTGAGCGAGGAGAGCGGGCTGCGCAATGGGTTTCGGCCGCGGAGGGTGCAGACCGCCGAGGGGGAGCTGGAGATCGAGATCCCGCAGGTCCGCCAGGCGGCGGAGACGTTCGCGTCCAAGCTGTTTCCGCGGACGCCGAAGCTGTTGCGGACCGAGCCATTGAAGGCGTTGGTGATCGGCGCGTTCGTGCGTGGCCTGTCGATGCGCGATGTCGAGTCGCTGTGCGAGCAGGCCGGGCTGGGGAAGCTGTCGAAGTCGACCGCGTCGCGGATGTGCGAGGAGCTCAAGGAACGCTTTGCGGCGTTCCGGCGCCGCGACCTCTACGAGATCGGGCTGGTCGCGCTGTTCCTCGACGCGACGTTCATCGCGGTCCGACCGGACGGGCCCAAGGAGGGTGTGCTGGTCGCGTGGGGGTTCACCGAGGACGGCGAGCGGGTGCTGCTGGCGGTGAGCCTGGGGATGCGCGAGTCCTTCGAGGACTGGCAGACCCTCGGCCGCGATCTGATCGCCCGCGGGCTCGGGCGCGCCGATGCTGATCGTCGCCGACGGCGCCCCCGGGCTGACCAAGGCGATCGAGCAGTGCTGGCCGGCGTCAGACCGCCAGCGCTGCTGCGTGCACCGCGCCCGGAACCTCTACGCCAAGCTGCCCGACCGCGAGCGCGAACGCGTCAAGCACGCCTACTGGCAAGCCTTGGATGACGCGATCAGCGAACACGACGCCAAACGCCGCCTCCAAGCGCTCGTCGACGAGCTCGACAAGGACGGGTTCACCGCCGCCGCCCGCTGCCTCGCCGACGACCTCGACGCGCTCGTGGTGCACCTGCGCTACCCACTCCGCCACCGCCGACGATGGCGAGCAACGAACCTGCTCGAGCGCTCGCTCGGCGAGGTCAAACGCCGCACCAAGGTGATGGGCCGCTTCCCCGGCGAGACCAGCTGCCTCACCCTCGTCTGGGCCGTGCTCGACCTCTTGATCACCCACCAGACCAACGGCATCCACTTCAACGCGCTCGACCGCCAACGCCTCAAACGAGCGCGCTACCAAGGCAACGAGCAAACCATCCCCGAGGAGGTGACAGCCGCATAGACTGACCACCACCGGGAACCGAATTTACAGCGCCAAAGAGACGCCACCTCTGAAACCGTCGAGAGCGAGTTCGCTGAGCGCCGCATATCCCCCGCTGGCGCACAGTGCCCCAATGATCGAGAAGCGGCAGCGCGAGGGTCGAGCTCGCGCTAGCGGCAGAGAATGGTCTCTTCCTAGCTGACACGGTGCGGCGGTCCTCAGCAGCGTGCTCCGGCTGTCGCGATTAGCCCGGAGCAGCGGTCGCCGGCAGGCTGAGCCATTCGTCTCGAAGGACCGAATCGCGCCTAGGAAAACTGAGACGCGCAGAACTTGATTGCCACGGATGATTGACCAGCCTTGCAGCGGTAGAACGAGCTTGCGAGTATCTGGTCCGAGCAGGGCCGCACGGAGGGGCGAATGAACACCTTCAGTAGGAGGTCGCATGGGCACAGAAGAGTCAGAGCCAACCCCATCCGGGACGCCTGAACCAACTCCATCCCGGACGTCTGAACCACCGCTCCCGGTTACGCCTGACGAAACCCCGTCGATGATGCCCGAGCCGACGCAATCGGCCACCGCCGCATCCCAATCCCGAAGAAGAAGGTCGTCATCAACGAGCATGGAGCGACCGCCAGGATCCGCAATCCGTGGCTGGTGGCGCTCTTCATCCTGATTACGATCGGGATCTACTACCTCTTCTGGTACTACTTCGTCAACCGCGAGATGGCGGACTACGGTGAGGCGAACAAGATCGACATCGGCCACTCGCCGGGGATGAGCGTTGTGGCCGTCACGCTCGGCTGGTTCATCCTCGTCCCGCCGTTTGTGTCGATCTTCCACACGGGCACGCGCATGCGGATCACCCGGAGGGTCGCGGGGAGACCAGGCGGGAGCGGAGGCCTGTTCTTCCTACTGTCAATCATCCCGATCGTGAGCCTCTTTGCCCCGACGTATCTGCAATCGCAACTCAACGGAGCGTGGGAGACACTGCCTGCCGCGCCGTTCTAGTTTCATCGGCGGAACTGGACGGGCGAAGTTGGCCAGGCGGAGCCACGAGACGCCGCCTTGATCGAAAAGCAGCACCAGAGGGGAAGGGTCGCCCGCGGCCTGACCCTGCCCGGACAGGTCGCCGGGTGATCGGTCGCGAGAGAAACCGAATCGTGCTGGTCTGGGCGACAGCGCAGCGAGGCTCGGGGTTTAGGCCAGCGGCGATAGGGGGAGCCGTATTTAGCAATGCCGCTAGCAATGATCGCATTGGTCGCCGGAGCGGTATGGGTGGGCACCGTCGTCCTCGTCGTCTCCTGCTGCAAGGCAGCGGCTGCGGCGGACGATTCGCTCGAGACAGCTCGCAGGGACGCTCGCGCCAGCGCGGCTGTAGGCCGCTCCACGCGCTTGGCAGCGAGGCCTTTGCGTAGCCGACCGAGACCACTCCGTATCGTGCTCCACTAGGGCCCTGGGCGTCCGCTGGCGTGGCACCGACGGTTGGCTGCCGGTGCACCGCGCGCGCATTTGCGCCACGTTGCCTCACCGTCACGGCACCGACCGGGAACCATCGGCTGTGGTCACGGTGCTGCTTTGATCGACCAGCAGCGATGATGCATCGCTGCTGCTTCCGTGGGCTGCGGCAGCGTGGGCTGTAGAGCTGGGCGGGTAACTGTCTAGCTCTCACAGGAGGAGTCATGTCTTCTGTTCAGCCGTTGCTTGACGCTGCCGGGCGGCGCCGCTCGCCGGCGACCACGCCAGGGTTCCGCACCGGGATCGCCCCGCGCAACAAGGGCCAGCGTTACCCCGCCGACCCGCCGACCGTCGATGAGATCGTCGCCGTCATGCGCCAAGCCGGCCGTGATCGTCATGGGCATCGCCTGAGTGCCCTGATCGTCGTGCTGTGGCGCGCAGGGCTACGGATCAACGAGGCGCTCTCGCTGACCGAGACCGACCTTGATCGGCGTCGCGGCTCAATTCTGGTCAGGCACGGCAAGAACGACCGCCGCCGCGAGGTCGGCATGGACGCCTGGGCCTGGACGGCGATCGAACCATGGCTCGCCGATCGCGTGGTTCTCCCGGTCGGGCCGCTGTTCTGCGTGATCGACGGTCCGACCCGCGGACGGGCATGGTCAGCCAGCGCGGCACGGGTCGAGCTGCGCCACCTCGCGCTCAAGGCAGGAGTCAGGCGCCGCTTCGCGCCCCACCAGCTGCGCCACGCCCACGCCGTCGAGCTGATGCACGAGGGGATCCCGCTGCCGCTAATCCAGCGCCAACTCGGCCACTCGCACCTGTCCACGACCGGCACCTACCTGGAGGGAATCAACACCGAGGAGATCATCTCCACCGTCCACGCCAGGCGGGCGCCAATGATGCACGCCAGCGCCGGCCTCGCCCTCTAGCAGGCACCCGCGGGAGCGCACCCGGCGCTCCCGCACCCCGGCCCCTGCTCCCAAGCCAAGCAGCAGCCACACCTCAGCGACGCTGCTAGCCCAATCCAGCAGCGCGACGAGGAGTCCCTCGAGGCTGCTTGTTTGCATGGATCGGGGCGGTCGGAGCCCCGGCCACCGCGGCTGCTGCTGTCAGGCGGATGCGAAAGTGAGTCGTCGCGTTGGTCGCCCGGTCGATCGGCGCTGGCCCGCGCGCACGGACACGGGCGATTGCCTCGGAGCCGTGGCTCAGCCGGCGCGGAGCTCGTAGTCCAGCACGACGGCGCCGCCGGTGGCGTAGTTCGGAACGTCCGCGCGCACTGCCTGACCCTCGGGGGATTCCCTCGCCGCACTCAGCGCCGCCGCATCGTCGAAGTCGGCCTCGAATACGCAGTAATACGGCGACTCGCCCTCGCCGGCGGCGACGTCGAAGCTGTAGCGGTAGCCGCGCAGGCCGGGAAACTTCGCCGCCAATGGCAGGTGCGTGTCCTCGTAGTAGCTTCGGAAATGGTCCGGGTCCGACGGCAGGGGATAGAGAACGAGGAGCCTGTGCATGGGCGCGAATTGTAACCGCCCCCCCAGACAGCCGTTGCGCGTTCGAGCCATGCGTTCGCGGCCAACTGAACCAGCCCCGCGCTGTGCGCCGAATCACATACGAACACGAGCGTCGGCCTGTCGTATCGAGGCAAACGCAGCAGCCACGAGCAACCGTGGCAGACAGCCCGCGGGCTAGCAGCATCGACGTCGCCGCAACACTGACGCCGCTGGATCCGCGGGGCAAACCAGCAGCCCCGCCCAATCCGGTACCCCCGCGGTGCGGGCGGCGCCGGGCTGCGGCACGATCGCAATCCGCGCGAGAGCAATCGCGCCGCCGACGCCGCATCGCACGAGCGCTACGGCGACATCTCGATCGCAGTGCTTGACGACGGTGGACGAGCGCTCTGCCACGACGAGGATCATCCGGTTGCCACCGACTCGTCGACGACTCGCTCGTTGGGAACAGCCGCAGCAAAACGGATGCTCGCTAGCGATGAGCAGGGAGCGTCCATGCGGCTAGCTGGCGCCGCTAGCAGTCCGACGCGCATGTTGGGGCGATAGCCCGCGTCGAGCGTTCTCCCCCCGGACGTGCGGATGTCCCGTTTGTCGCCCCGTCGCCGGCAAGCATCACCGGACCACCCTTACGGGACACCCCGTCGATCGCGTCGCGAAGATGCCTGCTCAGCGCCACGACTGTCCCGCTTGGGGGTCCTCTAACGGGCACCCGGCCAGCGAGCTGATCCCGACCAGGGCTGCTAGCGAGACACGTCGCGCGCCGCCTGCCAGGTAGCCCGGGTCGACGATGAGTGGCTTGCCGGGGAGGCCGCTGCTCGCGTTGCTGGGAGTGGTCGCCATCAGATCTTCCTCCGTGTCATTCGGGCCGTACGGATCAGTGGAGGGTGGGTCGGTAGATGAGCTCCTGGGCGCGGCCGTCCAGCGTCCGGCTCTCGATCAGTTCCAGGTCGAAGTCGGCGGCATTCTCAAAGATCGGCTCCGCGCCGGTCTGACCGCTGATGACCGGAAAGATGGTGACCTGGACGCGGTCGACGAGGCCGGCGGCCATGAGCGCCCGGTTGAGCGACAGGCTGCCGTGTGAGCGCAACGGCACCTCGGACTCCTGCTTGAGATGGGCGACGACGTCGACGGCGTCGCCGTTGCCGATGGTCGCCCCCGGCCAGTCGAGCGGGCCTTCCAGGGTCCTCGACACCACCATGAGCGGCATCGTCCGCATCCGGGCGTTGACCGGGTCCAGCTTGGACGCCTCGCTGCTTGGGCCCAGCAACTCGAGCCACTGCCGATATGTGTTGGCCCCCAGGACCAGGATCTGCTCCTCGCTGACCACGGCAAGGCGGCGCTCGAGGAGCTCCGGGCCTTCTTTGCCCCAGTAGCCGCCCCAGTCGCCGGCGCTGTCGTAGGAACCGTAGCCGTCGAGAGTGCAATAGACGTCGAACGTGTAGAGGGCAGTCATGTCGTTCTCCTCGAACGCGGTTGGTTGGCGGGGCGGTCAGGCTCCGGTAGGGAGCCCGAGCAGCTCGTCGATCTGGCCGACGGCGGCGGTCATCCCGGTGTCGGTGCCCGTAGCAAGCATCCACTCCATCCCCTCGTCGCTGGCCCACGCCAGGGTGATGACCATCTGCGTGCCGCCGCCGGCCGGCTCAGAGAGGGCGACGAGTATCACGGCCGTGGGCGCGTCCGGGCTCGGGTGGCCGCCCGCGTCGGCCACGCCGGCGTCGAGCTCGAGCGTGTGCGGCGGGTCGACAGCGCGCACGCGAAACCAGCCGCCGTGCCGGTCGCCGTCCGGCCCGGTCATGTAGTAGGCGACAGTGCCGCCCGGCACGAGGTTGTGCTCGGTCACCGTCGCCGGGTACAGCGGCGGCCCCCACCACCGCTCCAGTTGGCGCGGATCGCTCCAGACCTGCCAGACCCGGCGGACCGGCGTGTCAAAGTGCGCGGTGATCGTCATGGTCCTGGCCTCCGCGTCCTTGACCACGTCGATCACGGTCATTGCGGTGCTCTTTCTGTCGGAGGCGCGAGAATCTGCTCGATGCGCTCGATCCGCCCGTGCCAGAGTGCCTCGAGGTCGTCCAAGAGGTGGTGGGCGGTCCGTAGCGTCGCGGCGTCCCCGCGCACGCGCTGCTCGCGGCCGTGACGTGTCTTAGTGATCAGTCCCGCGCGTTCCAGCGCTGCGACGTGCTTGTGCACCGCAGCGAAGCTCATCGGGTAGCGGCGGGCCAGCTCGGATACCGAGTGCGCGTCCCGCAGCACCGTGGCGAGAATGTCGCGGCGCGTAGGGTCGGCGAGCGCATGAAAGAGCGCGTCGGTCTTTTCGCTCTCCGCCGTACTTATAACCATTCGGTTAGACGTTAGCACGACGGTGGGCGTTGTGGTCTGCGGCGAAGGAGGTGCCGAGAGCATTACTTCCGCGAGGCTTTGGGGGCCGCACGCGAACATGGGAGGCCTGCAGGTATCGAATCGCGCCGTGAGCGAGCTCTCCTCAGCGCCGGCGAAGCTCATCGAGGTAGCGCACTGCCTCCTCGTATCGGTCCTGGGGGCCGTGGTCGGAGGTGTACTCGATGTAGGCCTCAGTGAATAGCTTGCGCTGCTGCGATTCGACCTCCTCGCGCCAAGACGGCAGTCCCACCTTTTGGCGCCGCCGCTGCTCGCGCTCGTCGAGATATGTCCAGTCGCGCCCGACCGGACTGACGCCCTCTCCGACCCGGTGCATCCCCTCGGCCGCGGCGCGCGCCGACATCCCCTAGGAGCAGGTTCGTCACCCACCCGCCGCCAGAGACCTGCGTTCGTGCTCGCACGGGTACCCGGGTACGCCGGCACCGCCGTGACTCGTGCTGTCCGATTGGGACAGCGTGACTTCGGCCGACCGTGCCGATCTTGTAGCTCCTTAGCGCGAACTGCGGCTACCCTCCAGCTGTCAGCTGAGGTCGCCGGGACAGCGGCAATCCTGCCGTCTCGGAGCGAGCGACGTCAGGAGGAGGTCGCCGCCCACCCGCCGCCAGAGACCTGCGTTCGTGCTCGCACGGGTACCCGGGTACGCCGGCACCGCCGTGACTCGTGCTGTCCGATTGGGACAGCGTGACTTCGGCCGACCGTGCCGATCTTGTAGCTCCTTAGCGCGAACTGCAGCTACCCTCCAGCTGTCAGCTGAGGTGGCCGGAACAGCGGCAATCCTGCCGTCTCGGAGATCGAGCCGACGCTGGCGCTCTCGCGTCACTGTTTGCACGTCGAGGGCACTTTGCTAGCGCTAAGGAGGTCCTGCGCCTGACGGCTCGGAGGTCAGGCGGCTGGATACCACAGGCTGGCCGTGAGCGCACTCCAGGTGCGCACTGACCTCGGTGGTCCCCCGGTATCATGGGGTGGCCGGGTGGTTGTTGGGTTGGGGTCGGCGCGTTAGGATTTTTGGGTCGTGGAACCTATGCCGGGGGGCCGTGTGGCTGAGTCGGTTCAGCTAGGAACGATCTGGCTGGTCGATCTGGTCGGCTCGACCCGGTTGGCGACGTCGGTCGGGCCGGTTCGCGCGGATGAGCTGCGCGAGGAGTACTTCACGCTGCTGCGCGAGGCGATCGAGCCGTCCGGCGGCGAGGAGTTCAAGAACACCGGCGACGGGCTGATGGTCGCGTTCAGCTCCGCCTCGGCCGCAGTCAAGTGCGCGGTGTTGACGCAGCAGCTGTTCGAACGGCGCTTTCGCCGAGCCGAGCAACGGTTGCGCGTGCGGATCGGGTTGGGGACCGGGGAGTCGCTGGTCAAGGACGGGGACTACTTCGGGATGCCGTCGATCGAGGCCGTTCGGTTGTGCGACGAGGCACCGACGGACGGGATTCTCGTCTCGCCGATGACCAAGATGGCTGCCGGGCGGGTCGACGGCGCGCAGTTCGAGTCCTTCGGAGAGCTCGAACTGAAAGGTATCCCGGAGCCGGTGGAGGCATTCAGGGTTCTCTGGGAGCCGTTGGATCCTGAGCAGTCCGGGGCCGATGTGGGGCGGTGGCCGCTGCCCGAAGCGCTGCGAACGGTGCCGCGGATCGCGTACGTCGGTCGTGAACTGGAGCGCGGGCTCATCGAGGTCGCGCGCAGCCATGCGCGGTCGGGTGCCCGGCAGCTGGTGCTGCTGTCGGGCGAGCCGGGTATCGGGAAGACGAGGCTGGCGTCCTACTCAGCACTCGGCGCGAACGGGGACGGATTCGCGGTCTGCTGGGGTTCGTGCAGCGAGGATCTGGCGGCGCCGTATGAGCCGTGGATCGCGGTCTGCACGCAGATCGTCGAGCACGCACCGAATGACGTGCTCTCGGACTATGCGCAGCTCCACGGCGGCGAGATGGCGCGGCTGGCGGGCAACCTCGCCCGCCGTATTCCGGACGCTCCAGCCCGACAGACCTCTGATCCGGAGACTGAGCGCTTCCTGTTGTTCAGGGCCGTGGCGGAGTTGCTGCGGGCAGTGGCCGCGTCGGTGCCGTTGTGCGTTGTACTCGATGACTTCCAGTGGGCGGATGGCCAATCGGTGGCGCTGCTGAAGCACATCGCGCGCAATCTCGAGCACGGGCCGCTGCAGCTGCTGGTCACGTATCGAGACTCTGACCTGACCAAGGAGCATCCGCTGAGCGCGGCGCTCGCCGATCTTCGACGGCTCGACGGCGTCGAGCGGATCGCGCTGCAGGGACTCCGAACGGAGGACGTGCAGGCGATGACCGCCTCAGCCGCCGGCTACGAGCTCGACGCGGACGGGATCGCCCTTGCCGCGGAGATCGCGGCGGAGACCGGTGGAAACCCGTTCTTCGTCGGTGAGATCCTCCGCAACCTATCCGAGTCCGGGATGGTCGTCTACGACGAGCAGCGCGACCGGTGGGTCATTGATCGCAGCTCCGGGGTGGCCTTGCCCGAGAGCGTGCGTGAGGTTGTTGAGCGGCGGGTCGAGGTGCTCGGCACTGGCGCACGGCAGACGTTGACTGCGGCGGCGGTGATCGGCCGTAGCTTCGACCTCGACCTGCTCGCGCAACTCGTCGACCTCGATGAGGTCACGTTGCTTGAGCAGCTCGAGGCCGCTGTGCAGGCGTCGCTGTTGGTCGAATCGTCGGACCGCGTCGGGCGGTTCTCGTTCGTGCATGCGCTGATCAATCACACCCTGTACAACGGTCTCGGCGGGACACGGCGCGCACGGATGCACCTGCAGGTCGCCGAGACGCTCGAAGCGCTGTACGGCAGCGATGCCGAGGAGCGTTTGGCGGAGCTGGCGTTGCATTGGCGGTTGGCGACCGTGTCGGTCGATAAGCACAAGGCGGCCGGCTACTCGCTGCGCGCTGGGCAGCGTGCGCTCGACAGTCTCGCCCCGAGCGAGGCCGCGAAGCTGTTCGCCGACGCGCTCGAACTGCTTGGACCGGGGGCCACGATCGCGCGCTGCGAGGCGTTGATCGGCCTCGGCGATGCGCAACGCCTCACGGGCGATGCGGCGTACCGGGAGACGCTGCTGCAGGCGTCTCGGATCGCGTCTGACCTTGCGGACGCCGACCTCGCCGCCCGGGCGGCGCTTGCGAACAACCGCGGCTTCGCGAGCGGGTTCGGGGTGGTCGATGTGGAGCGGGTCGCGGCGATCGAGCGCGCGCTCGAGCTCGATCACCCGCCGCAGCCGGCCCGGCACGCGCGGCTGCTGGCGCTGCAGGCCCAGGAGTTGACATTCGAGCCGGAGCACGCGCGGCGGCGGGCGCTGGCCGGGCAGGCGATCGCGCTCGCGCGCGAAGCGGGAGACCCACGGACCCTTGCCGCGGTGCTCTCGGACGCCTACTACGCATGCTGGGCGCCAGACACGCTCGCTGAGCGCGCCGGGCACGTGCTCGAGCTGCAAGCGCTGCTCGCGCACGTGAGAGATCTCAACGTCGAGTTCCTCGCCGGGCTCTGGGAGACATTCGTGGCGGTCGAGCTGTGTGAGTTAGTGCGGGCCGGTGCGGCGCTCGCGCGTATGCACGCGATCGCTGAGCAGACGCGGCAGCCGACGCACCGCTGGATCGCGGGCTACGTCGCGGCCGCGGTGACGTGCATGCACGGCGAACTGGACGCCGGCGAGCGTCTCGCCGAACAGGCTCTGCAGTTCGGGCAGGAGGCCAGCGAACCCGACGCGGTAATGGTCTACGGCGCCACGCTCCTTGAGAACAGAGCCGCGCAGGGCAGGGGCGCCGAGGTGATCGCGCTCGTGGAGGAAACTGTGGCGAGCAACCCTGGCATCCCGGCTTGGGAGGCCGGGCTGAGTCGCTTGTACTGCTTCACCGACCGCCGGCCGGAGGGCGCTGCGGTACTCGCGCGCGCAGCAGCCAAGCACTTCCAACACATCCCCTACGACACAATTCAGATGAGCGCGCTGACGGCGTTCGCGGACACGGCCGCGCAGACCCGCTCGCTCGAGGCCGGCGGGATGCTGTACAAGCTGCTCGAGCCCTATGCCGACCAGTTCGTTTGGAACGGCGCCGCGGGGTACGGACACACGCGCATGTACCTGGCACTGCTCGACGCGACGCTGGGCCGCCACGAACACGCCGACGCCCAGTTCGCGATCTCCTGCGACTTTCACCGCGAACACGGCCTGCGCCTCTGGGAAGCCCGATCAGAGCTCGGCTGGGCCGAAGCGCTCGCCGACCGCGGCCAACCCGGACCCGCTCGCGAACACGCCACCCGCGCACTCGAGCTCTCCCGGGAGCACGGCTACGGCGCGTTCGAACGACGCGCAGCCGCCATCCTCGACGCGCCGATCGGCGCTGGGACCTGAATCACGAAGTCCTGCCTATCACCCCCCCTCAGCGAGTCAGTCGCCCGCGTGGGCGCGATTCTGGATCGTTGGGGGCAGCCGTTTCGACTAGTGACGTGAGCAACCCCTTCGTTAGGTACCGACCAACCTGCTTGGTTGGTCGACGGACATTCCGTGAAGTGGATGGTCGGTTAAGGGGGTGCTCGCCACTACCCAGTTCTGGGTGATCCGAGCGCCCACTTGTGGCTGCACCGGGTCGGCGCGGCTTGTCAGCGGCAGGTCTGGCCGCGAGAATCGGATCGGTGACCGCGCTGACCGACAGTGGAGAGTTGCTGGAGCCCGACAGCTTCGCGGCGCTGCTGGAGGCGGAGGATTGGGCGGCGTTGCAGGCTCGCGGTCATCGCAGGACGGTGGCGCGCGAGGCGGTGCTGATGTATGAGGGCGAGCCGGGCGACCGGGTGATGGTCGTGCTCGCCGGGCGGGTCAAGGTCACGACCACGAGCGATGATGGGCAGGAGACGCTGCTCAGCGTCCGCGGGCCTGGCGAGATCCTCGGCGAGCTGTCGTTCCTTGACGATCAGCCCCGGTTCAGCACGGTCACGACGCTGGAGCCGGTCGAGATCCTCGCGATCGCGGCGGCCGCGTTCGGGCGCTACCTCGAGGAGAGGCCGCGGGTCGCGCTGGTGATTCTGCGAACGCTCAGCGCGCGGTTTCGCGATGCGTCACGCAAGCGCGTGCAGTTCCGTGAGCTCGACACGGTCGGTCGGCTGGCCGCGCGTCTGGTTGAGCTGTGCGAGCGCTACGGGGAGGTCACACCGGAAGGGACGATCATCGGCCTGCCGCTCACGCAGGAGGAGCTCGGTGCCTGGACGGGCGCATCGCACGCGGGTGTCGCCAAGGCGTTGCAGACGCTTCGCGAGTTGGGCTGGATCCAGACACAACGCAAGCGCATCGTTGTTTGCAACATCGATGCGCTGCGCCACCGCGGCTCGTAGAACCGACACGCCCGGCCGGCTGGCAGCCGGCCGACGGTGGGGTCAGCCGTGCCGGCGAGCGGTCACCAGCGACAGGACGAGCCAGCGCCGGCGCGCTGACTTACGGCGCGGCTTGGCCGGCTCGGCGTTAGTCGTGGCCGCGAGACGCCGGTGGTCTGCCGCGCGCTGTAGGTCTGCGATGTGGTGCTGGGCGAGAAGGTGTGTCATGTGAGAGGTCATCGGAATCCCCCGTGAGTGGTTTGCGATGTCATGGAGGCTCGAGGATTCGGCGTCGGTCATCCACCCAGTTGTGGGCTGTTCAGACACCCAAAATTGGGTGCGCCTCAAGCGCCAGAAGGATCCGACCCCTGGCGCCTTCCTCGGCGAAGAGGACGCGGTAGATCACACGATCGCCGTCGACTCGGACCTCCCAGATGTCATCGTCGAGATGGGGGGCAGCGCGAGGACCAAAGCGGCGGCTGGCGCTGAACATCGCCGCGGGGCGTATGTCGTTTCGGAGGGCGTCGCGGCGTGGACATCGACCCGCTGGGTTCTACCGGGGGCCGATGACGTCGCTTCGCCAGCGCTCGCTCGGGGACCGAGCCCGGGAGGCCTGCTTGCACTCTCCGACGAAAGTTTGATCCCCGTTTGATCCCCGCCGGGGCTTATCCTGGCGTCATGTCCGAGCGAGAAATGCCCGCTTTGCAGGACTTTCGTATAGTCGGGGAGACAGGATTTGAACCTGCGACCGCCCGGCCCCCAGCCGGGTGCGCTACCAGACTGCGCCACTCCCCGTGGTGATCGGATTCTAGGGCCAAGCGCCCGATGCCCGCCAGCCGACGGCCTCGACATGCGTACGACGTCGTGTGCCGCGGGGCCAGGTTGAGCGCTACGCTCGACGTCGTCACGGGGCCCGCCGCGTCGCGAAGGCCCCCGCCGCGGTGGTAGCTCAATGGTAGAGCCTCGGCCTTCCAAGCCGATGATGCGGGTTCGATCCCCGTCCGCCGCTTTTCGGCCTGCGTGGGGCCCCGTGGAGGCTCCCTCAGCGGGCGATGCGCTGCTCGGTGGGCACCTCGCCGCCGGGCGCGAGGGTGGGCGGCGGCCACGGGCCGGTCCAGTTGTCGAGGCCTCCGTCGATCGTCACCACCGAGCCGGACAGGGCCTCTCCGAGCGGTGAGGCGAGCAGCGCGACCAGCCAGCCGTACTCCTCGACATCGCCGAGGCGTTGCAGCGGGACGGTGGCCGCGGCGCTGCGCCACAGGTCGGCGGGGTACTTGCGCAGCGACTCGGTGTCGAATCTGCCGATCGCCACCGCGATCACGGCGACGCCGTCGGCCGCCCAGTCTGCAGCGAGCTCGCGCGTGAGCGCCTCGACCGCGGCTCTGGCCGAGCCGGTGTGGGCCATCGCCGGAAAGCCCTGGTGGGGCGAGACGGTGACGTTCACGATCGTTCCCGCCCCTGCCGGGCCCATCGCCAGCCGATGCGCGGCCTCGCTCATCGCGAGCGTCCCGTCGACGTTCAGGCGGTGCACGGCGCTCCACCCCTTCGGCTTGATGCCCTCGGCAGGGACGAAGTACTGACCGCCGGCGTTGTTGAGCAAGAAGTCCAGCCGGCCGTGGCGGTCAAGCGCGGTCGACACGATTCGCTCGGCGTCCGCCGGCTCGCGGATGTCGCCCGCAACCCACCCGCAGCGCCCACCGATCTCCGCGGCCGCGGCCTCGAGCACGTCCTCGCGCCTGCCCGCGATCAGCACCGAGGCGCCGCAGCGCGCCAGCTCCGCGGCCGCCGCCTTCCCGAGGTTGGTGCCGCCTCCGGTGACGATCGCCACGCGCCCGGCGAGCGCGCCGTCGGCGAACAGGCGCGACGGCTCCACGACTACTCCCCGAGCACCTTGATCACGAGCCGCTTGCGCCGCCGGCCGTCGAACTCGCAGTAGAAGATCTGCTGCCAGGGGCCGAGGTCGAGGCGACCGTCGGTCACCGGGACGATCACCTGGTGATGCACGAGCAGGTTCTTCAGATGCGCGTCGCCGTTGTCCTCGCCGCCACGGTGGTGGCGGTAGTCGCCGGGATTCGGCAGCAGCTCGCGGGCGACGTCGCCGTCGGGCTCCTTCCAGGTCGGCGGCGCGAGCTTGTCGAGCCACTCGAGCACGTCCTCCTGCAGCCCGGGCTCGTCGTCGTTGATCCACACCGCCGCGGTGATGTGCATCGCGCACACGATCGCCATGCCCTCGCTGATCCCGGCCTCGTTGACCGCGTGCTGCACGTCGTCGGTGATCCTCACGAACTCGCGGCGTTGCTGGGTGTTGAACGTGTGATACGCGGTGTGCGATTTCATGGGCGGGATCGTATGGGCTGTGGGTGCTCGGCAGACGGCGGGCTCCGCGCCCGGCAGCGGTCGATACGATGGCAGCACCGATCCGGGGGACTGGTCTATCGGCTACGACGGCGGTCTCCAAAACCGCAAAGCGAGGTTCGACTCCTCGGTCCCCCGCTGAACGAGGCCGTCCGGGCCCGGTGCGAACATACGTTCGTGCACCCGATGCGGACTAGAATCGCCCAGGCTCGTCGCGGGCGTGGCGAAATTGGTAGACGCGCCGGCTTTAGGTGCCGGTGGGCTTGCGCTCTTGGGGGTTCGAGTCCCTCCGCCCGCATCCGGCAGCGGCCGCTCAGCCGCGCGCCGCCGCGATCGCGTCGTCCGGGTTCGGATAGTGGACCATCTCGACGACCTTGCCGTCGCGGAAGGTGGTGAGGTTGGCGACCGGGGCCGCGGGCTCGGCTGAGCTCGACGGGGGTCGCAGGATCACCACCACCTTGTCGCCGGCATCGACCACGTCGAGGAGCTCGGGGGCTGGGCGTCGGGCCAGTCCGATGCGCATGAACTCGAGCGCCTGATCGCGGTTGCGGCAGGAGCCCTCGGCGGTGGGGTCGCCGCCGTGCCACTTGACATCCGGGTCGAGCAGATCTGCGATGAGGTCGAAATCGCCGCGGAGCGCGGCGTCGAATCCCCGCCGAGCGCGGTCGGCGTTGCTGTCGGCCATCGGCTGGAGTGTGCCACTGGCGAGGCCGGGCGCAAGCGCGAATGGTGGCGGGCGCCCGGCGGGCCGAGCCCGGCTGGACGGCTGGTGCCGGAGCGCGGGATACATTCGTCGGCGGATCGGTCTGCTGGTTCACCGCTGGGAGCTCGTCCACCCGGTCTGACCGATCTCCCCTGCCCGATGCCCGGCATCCACAGATCACAACTGAATACGACCAGCGAGCCGCGAGCGGAGGACGCCGCCCGACCTCCGGGAGCGCAGCCGAACATCGCGTGGAACTGGACCAACGCGACGCTTGGGGCGATTTACGCGCTCCCGGGTGCGATCGTGGTCCTGAGCGATCCAGTCAAGGGGTTCGGGTTCACGGTCGGGGTGCTGCCGGCGGCGATCCTCGGGCTGGCGCCCACGAGAAGGGGCCGCGTGCGGTCGGTCACCGTCGGCGTGTTGGCCGGCGTGTCGATCTTCATCGGGAGCGCGCTGGAGGGCATCCCGGTGCTCGCGGTGGTGGCGATCGCGGTGCTCGCGATCGGAGCGACCTGGCTGGCGGCGCGGACGCCGGTCGGCCAGCTGGTGCTGTTCTTCTCGCTGCCGATGATCGGCATCGGCCTGAGCTTCACGGCGGGCAAGGGCGGGACGGTCGCGTTGCTGATGATCGCGGGCTCGCTGTACGCCTGCGCGGTCTCGCTGCTGTGGCCCGAACGCGCGCCACCTCGGGCACGCGGCGGGCCGACGGCGACGCCCGGGGCGACGCTGGACTACGGCATCCGGCTGGGGCTGGCGGGAGCGATCGCGGCCGCGATCGGATTCATCCTCGACCTCGACCACGTGGGCTGGGCGTGCGCGGCGGCGTTGCTGGTGATGCGTCCGGTGGCGGAGATGCAGCGCTTGCGCAGCGTCGGCCGCGTATGCGCGGTGGTGATCGGCGCGGTCGCGGGGATCTTGCTCGTGCAACTCAACCCCACGCACGCGGTCTACGCCCTGGCGGCGATCGCGGCGCTCGCCGGCGCCGGCGGCACGCACGGCAGCCGCTGGTACGTGACCCCCGCATTCACCACCTTCCTGGTGTTTCTGCTGCTGCTCGCCTCGAACCCGGCCTCGGCCGGATCGCGATTCGGCGAGCGCGTGCTGGAGACGCTGCTCGGCGTCGGCCTGGCGTACTTGTTCGGGCTGGCGCTCCCCTCGTTGCTCGAGGGCGACCACGACACCGACGCCGAGACCGAGACCGAGACCGCCTAGAGACGAGCCACCGCCGCCGCCAGGAAGGCCTCGTCAGCCGGGCTCGGCGCCTCGTCGGCGTCCTCGTCCAGCCCGCCGATCGCGGCCGAGATGTCCCAGTACGGGTGGTACTCGTCATCGCGTCCGGCGGCCACCCGGTAGCGCTCGAGGAACCGGTCGGCGACGTCCTGCCCCAGCTCGCCCGCGAGGTTGACGCGGCAGTGGCCGACGTCGGCCCACGGCGAGCCGATGCTCGCGTTGACCCAGTCCACCACGCCGCCCAGCTCGCCGCGCTCCCACAGCACGTTGCCGGGATGGTAATCGCGGTGGATCAGCAGTCGCTCGGAGCTGGGCACCGGTCCGTCCAGCACCTCGATCGCGGTCTCCCACACGCGCGGGCGGGTCGCCCATCGGGGCGCACGCCGCAGCTCGACGCGGTAGGACGTGAAGTCCGGCAGCGAGGCGCCGGCCGGAACAGGCGTCGCATGCACCGGCGGCAGGATCTCGGCCAACGTCCGCAGGAACGGCTCGACATCGATCGGGTCCCACACCACGGCGCCGGGCAGCCGAGTCATCAGCACCGCGGGCTCGCCCGCCGCTCCTCCGTCCTGATCGACCGCCACCAGCCGCGGCGTCGGCACCGGGCGCCCGGCGACCACCTCCAGCGCCGTCGCCTCGTGCCGGGCGACGTCCGGCTCCTCGGCCAGCCAGTCGCTGCGCACGAAGCGCCGCAGCACCAGCTCCTCGACTCCCCCACGGGCGCTCGACACGCTCAGCGCGTGCACTGCCGACGATGTTCCGCCGGCGAGCGGCCGCGACCGCACCACCCGAGCTCCGTCACCGACTGCGCGGGCCGCCCACGCGAGCGCGCGCTCGGGCACCGGCCCACGCAGCAGCCGGTCGTCCTCAGGGCTGAGGGCGAACCCGTGAGGTGCCTGATCGCGGTCGGCGGCCATCCCTTGATGATGCCGCCCGTTACCCAGCAGATCGGGCAATGGCCCGACCGAGAATGTATGGTCCGCGAATGGCGCAGAGACGGACGCTGACCCCCGGCTACGTCGTCGTCTATCCCAACCGGGAGAAGTCGACCAGCAAGGTCACCAAGGCGGCCGTGGCGCTGATCCTGCTCGTCTCGGTCGCGCTGATGCTGCTGATCACGATCGGCGGCTGGTCCAAGCTCGAAGGGCTCAAGGCGGTCAACTTCGCTTGGTGCATCGCCTACCTGCTGATCGCCTACTACGTGATGGTGCGCTGGACGCGCGGGCTGCTGCCGATCGCGGCGGCGCTGGCAGTGCTGTTGCTGATCCTGTCGGTGATCTCGGCGACCGGGATCTCCGGTACCAGTTGGTTCGACCGCGCCCACGAGGGGTTTGCGCCGCCGCAGTCGCTGTTCGGGGGCGACGGGCTGGATCCGAACATGCTCGGGCTGCTGACCGTGATCCTGGCGCCGGTGCAGATCCTGCTGGTCGTGTGCGCGATGCGGGGCTTCGCCCAGGGGTGGAACGTCGAGCTCGAGGTCCCCGAGGACGAGGCCAGACGGCGCGGCTTCACACCCGCGGGGCCCCCGCCTCCGAGCCCGGCCGCGGCCTGACCCGCCGCGCGCGGACGACGTCAACTAAAGCCGGACCGTCCCGTACGCCCGGCCGCCGATCTACACTCCGGACGCCGGCGGCGGTGGTGGAACGGTAGACACGATGCTCTCAAAAGGCATTGTCCGAACGGACGTGTGGGTTCGAATCCCACCCGCCGCACTCAGGAATTCCCTGCTCAGAGCGAGATTTGGTCGTCGCTGGGGCAAATTCGGTCACCTTCTCGAACGCGCCATTGACCATGTCGATGTCGCCGGCTGGAACAGAGGGCGGTGGCATCAGTCCGCAGAGGGCGGCCATGAGTCCGTCGAGGGCGGGCATCAATCCGTGGACGGTGGCTGCGTGCATAACGCGTCAAATCCGGCGCGAAATTTGAGGCCTGCCGTGTAGGGCACGCATACGGTGCACAGCACGGCAAGCCTCGCCGTGAGCGCTGGATTTGACGCGATATGCACGGTTGGGGTGCGCGAACGGCCGCATCGCCCGGGACTACCCGACGATCAGCTCGTAGAGCTCGTCGACGATGTTCGCCGGCGCGGTCATCACGCCCCACGGCTGACCATCGGCCTCCGGCAGCTCCCGTACCACCAACCCCGACCGCTCGGCCACCAGCGCGCCCGCGGCGAGGTCCCACGAATGCAGCCCGCGCTCGTAGAACGCGTCGAACCTGCCCAGCGCGCTCCAGGTGAGGTCGAGCGCCGCCGCGCCGACCCGGCGGATGTCGCGCACGTGCGGCAGCAGCCGCGCCACGACCTCGGCCTGGCCCGTGCGAACCTGCTGGTCGTATCCGAACCCGGTGGCGACCATCGCCACCCCGAGGCTGTCGGGCGGATTCGGCCGCTCGGGCAGTCGGCTCGCCGTTGAGCGTCGGTGCGCCCGATCGCGTCCCCCCGAACACCTCCTCGCGGATCGGATCGATCACCACCCCCGCGATCGTCCCGTCGGCGTCCTCGACGGCCACGCTGACCGCGAACGCCGGGATCTCGTACAGGTAGTTGATCGTCCCGTCGAGCGGATCGACCACCCACCGCAAGCTTCCGTCGCCGGTCTCTCCCCCCTCCTCGCCGAGGATCGCGTCGTCCGGCCGCCGGGCGGCCAGCACCGCGCGGATCGCGGACTCGGCCGAGATGTCCGCGTCCGATACGAGGTCGGTGGGCCCGCTCTTGGTGCGCACCCCGCTCGGGCGCCGGCCGTACCGAGACTGAAGCTCCGACGAAGCGGCTCGGGCAGCCTCCAGCGCCACAGCGAGAAGCTCCTGCTCCTCGGTCTGCGTCATGCCCGCCGTTCTACACGATCCGCGCCGCCGCTGCGATCATCCCGAGGCGATGCGGGTCACAGAGACCGCCGCGGGACTTGCGGGCTTTGAGCGGCGGGGCCCGGGCACGGATGCGGAGCGCAGGGCAGCTCGCTGGCTGGCCGAGCGGCTCGAGCACGGCGGACGCGAGACGCGAATTGAGCCGTTCTGGTGCCGTCCGAACTGGGCGTTGGCGCACGTCTGGCACCTGATCCTGGCGATCGGCGGCAGCCTGCTGGCGATCGCGAGCCCGTGGGCCGGCGCGATCCTGGTCCTGATCGGGCTCGTGTCGTTGCTCGCCGACGAGCTGTTCGGCGTGTCGCTCGGCCGCAGACTCACCCCGGAGCGCGCCAGCCAGAACGTCGTCGCGCCCGCCCGGACCGCCACCAGCACACCCGAGGCGCGGCCAACGCAGGTCCGCCTGATCATCACCGCCAACTACGACGCCGGTCGCACCGGGCTCGCCTACCACCCGATCTTCCGCTCGGCCACCGCGCGGCTCACGCGATCGCTCCACGGCCTGACTCTCGGATGGCTCGGCTGGACGGCGATCGCGATCGTCTGGCTGCTCGGCACCTCGGTGCTCCGGATCGCCGGCGGCGTCTCCTCGCACGCGATCGGCGCGATTCAGATCGTCCCGGCGGCGGCGTTGCTGATCGCGCTCGCGTTCCTGGTCGACCTGGCGGCGTCGAACCCCGGCCCCGCCGCCAACGACAACGCGTCGGGCACGGCCGTGGCGCTCGCACTCGCCGCCTCCCTCGACGCCGCCCCGCCTCCCGGCGTCGCGGTGGACGTCCTGCTCCAGGGCGCCGGCGAAGGCGGCGCCACCGGCCTGCGCCGCTACCTCCGCGCCCACCGCACCGAGCTCAGGCCCGCCGACACGGTAGTGCTCGGGATCGGCCCGTCCGGCGACGGCCGGCCGAGCTGGTGGCACAGCGACGGCCGCCTGGTGCCGCTGCGCTACGCCCCCGCGCTGCGCGAGCTGAGCGGCCGCGTCGCCGCCGATGAGCCCCACCTCGGCGCCACCCGACACCGTGGACGCGGCGCGGCCCCCGCCTACCCGGCCCGCGAGCGGCGTCTGCCGGCGATCTCGATCGGGTGCTCTGGACCGACGGGGTATCGCGCCGCGATCGCACCAGTCCTCCGACCGCGCCGACCAGCTCGACCCGGACGCACTCGACCGGGCGTTGCAGTTCGGGCTGCTGCTCGCCGACGCGATCGGGGCGTTCGTGGCGCGCGAGCGCGCGAGGCGCCCGTCGTCTACGCCGGCGTGACCGGATTGCGCTTGGCCGGCCACTCCCGGTGCTTGCCGGCGGCCAGCGCGAATCGGCGGATCAGCTCGGAGCGCAGCTCCTCAGGCTGGATCACCGCGTCGATCACCAGCTCGGAGGCCAGGTGCAGGATGTCGATGTCCTCGGCGTACTCCCGCCGGAGCTGCTCGGTCTGACGGGCCCGCTCGTCGGGGTCCTCGATCGCCTGCAGCTGGTTGTAGTAGACCGCGTTGATCGCGGCCTGGGGCCCATGACCGCGATCGACGCCGTCGGCAGCGCGATGCAGCAGTCGGGATCGAACGCCGGGCCGGCCATCGCGTACAGGCCGGCTCCGTAGGCCTTGCGGACGATCACCGAGATCTTCGGCACGTTGGCCTCAGACACGGCGCTGATCATCTTGGCCCCGTGGCGGATGATCCCCTCGCGCTCGACCTGGGTGCCGATCATGAACCCGGGCACGTCGGCCAGGAACAGCAGCGGGATGTTGAACGCGTTGCAGGTCCAGATGAACCGTGCAGCCTTGTCGGAGGAGTCGACGAACAGCACGCCGCCCTTGACCTTGGGCTGGTTGGCGACGATCCCGACGGCGCGCCCGTCGATCCGCGCGTAGCCGACGATCACCTCCTTGGCCCAGCGGGCGTGAATCTCGAGCAACGAGTCGGCGTCGACCAGCGAGTCGAGCAGCTCGCGCATGTCGAACGGCTTGTTCTCGTCGGCCGGGATCAGCTCGCGGATCGGCCGCTCGGAGCCGGGAGCGGCGGGCGGCGCGTCCGGCGGCTCGTCCTTCCACGAGCCCGGGAAGTACGACAGGTAGCGGCGCGCGAAGTCGATCCCCTCCTCGTCGGTGTTGACCAGCGCGTGGCCGACGCCGCTCTTGGACGTGTGCATCCGGGCGCCGCCCATCTCCTCGAGCGAGACCTTCTCGCCGATCACCATCTCGGCCATCCGCGGCGAGCCGAGGTACATCGAGGCGTTGCCGTCGCGCATGATCACGACGTCGCAGAACGCGGGAATGTAGGCGCCGCCGGCGGCGCTCGGGCCGAACAGCACGCACACCTGCGGCACCACGCCCGACAGCCGTACCTGGTTGAAGAAGATCCGCCCGGCGTGGCGGCGGCCGGGGAACATCTGCACCTGTTCGTTGATCCTCGCGCCGGCGGAGTCGACCAGGTACACCAGCGGGGCACGCAGCGACATCGCGCGCTCCTGCACGCGGAGGATCTTCTCGACCGTGCGCGGCGCCCACGAGCCGGCCTTGACGGTCGGGTCGTTGGCCATCACCGCCACCGTGCGCCCACCGATCGTGCCGATCCCGGTCACGACCCCCTCGGCGCCGAGCCCGTCCTCGTCCCAGCCGGCGAGCAGGCCCTCTTCGGCGAACGAGCCCGCGTCGAGCAACCGCGCGACGCGCTCGCGCACCGGCAGCTTGCCCTGCTCGGCCGCCTTGACACGGTGGCGCTCGGGCCCGCCGGCGACCGCCCGGCCGGTGGCCTCGTCCAGGGCGTCGCCGTGTTCCAGAGTCGGTCATGCCTCGTCGTCCTCTCGCAACTGGATCGTCTCGGCCACCGGCGTCGTCGGCCGCGGCGGCGCGGGTGTGGTGGGCCGCAGCCCGATCGCCAGCCCGGCGCCACCGACCACCAGCAGGAACAGCGGCCAGCCGACGATCGAGCCTCGACCAGAGGGCGAAAAGGCGGCGAGCTGGATGAACGCGAGCACCACGACGACCCCAATGTACGCCGGGCCGGGCTCGCGGTCCGCACCGGCGTAGGCGATCAGTCCGAATCCGATCGCCAGGATCCACAGCTTCCAGCCGAACGCGGCCCCGCCGCCATGGCCGCCGATCACGGGTCCTCCCTGGCGCAAGACGACCGTGGCGATCGAGCTCTCGAGCACCAGCGTCAGCGCCAGCACCAGCGTGGCCAGCCCGGCGGCGTTGATCAGCGCGACCGCGTGACGGCGCTGCCCGTCGCGCAGCCGCACCGCCCCCACCCCGAACCCGACCGTCAGCGCGAGCAGCACCCAGCGGGTGGCGCTCAGGCTGGTCGGCGCGAACACCCAGGCGACGAGACCCTCGAGCGCGATCCCGCCGGCCAGCGCCGCGCTCAGCGTGCAGACCGCCGAATTCGCCCGGCGGGCCGACGTCGCCGCGACCGCGCAGACCAGGCCGAAAGTCCAGAACTCGGCACCGGCCCCCGGCGGCCGCGAGCTTCCCAGCGCCTCGGCCAGCAGCTGCAGGGCCACCGCCAGCACGATCAGCCCCGCGACCAGCAGCATCGAGTGATACGACCGTGGCGAGGGGCCCTCCGACGGCGCCAGCCAGCCCATCGTCAGGATCAGCGCCGCGACCACCCCGACCACGATCAGCCGCGGCCCCACGGCCCACTGAGTCATCCGCAGGTCGATCAGGATCGCCGCCGCCGCCAGCGGGATCGCCCCGGCCGCGATCACGTCGCCGCGAAACGGCGCCGGCCGCAGCCACTCCAGCGCGGAGCTGATCAGCCCGCGGTCGATCTCACCACTCCACGGGGCCGGCCGACAGCACGTGGCTGCCCAGCGGCCGTCCGAGCACCTCCTGCGCGGCTCGCGACGCCGCAATCAGCGCCGGCAGGTCGATCCCGGTCTCGATCCTCATCTCGTGGAGCATCGAGACGAGGTCCTCGGTGGCGATGTTGCCGGTCGCTCCCGGGGGCACCGGGCACCCGCCGAGCTCGCCGAACGACGACTCGAAGCTGTCGACGCCCAGCTCGAGCGCGGCGAGCGCGTTCGCCAGGCCCTGGCCGCGGGTGTTGTGGAAGTGCGCGGTCAGCTCGACGTCCGGCAGCGCGGCGACCGCGGCGGCGAAGAACTCACGCACTCCAACCGGATTGGCCATCCCGGTGGTGTCGCCGAACCCGACCTCCTCGGCCCCGGCGTCAGCCAGCGCCCGCGCGATCTCGAGCACGCGCTCCGGGCGCACGTGACCCTCGTACGGGCATCCGAACGAAGTCGAGATCACCCCTTCGCAGCGCAGGCCCTCGGCCCGGGCCCGGGCGAAGGTCCGTCGCAACCCGTCGAGCGACTCCTCGATCGAGCGGCCCACGTTCTTACGGTTGTGGGTCTCCGACGAGGACAAGAAGCCGTTGATCTCCTGAAACCGGTCGCGGTGGCGCAGCGCCCGCTCGAGCCCGCGCTCGTTCGGGATCAGCACGCTGACCGCGACGCGGTCGGGCAGGTTGACGGCCTCCAGCACCTGCTCGGCGTCGGCGAGCTGCGGGATCACGTCGGGACGCACGAAGCTCGTCACCTCGATCCGCTCGAGCCCGCTCGCCGCGAGCAGCTCGATCAGCCTCACCTTGTCGTCGGTGGGGACCACCTCGGGCTCGTTCTGAAAGCCGTCCCGCGGCCCGACCTCTCGGATGCGGACGCGCTCTGGCAGCGGGCTCATGTCCCTACTTATAGATCAGCTTCTGGCCGAGAAGCTGAGTCACGGTCACGAACGTGTAGCCCTCGCCGCGCAGCGTGTCGATCTCGCGCGGGAGCGCGGCCAGCGTCTCGGAGCGGGGGCCGCCGCCGTCGTGCTGGAGCACGATCGAGCCGCTGTGGGCGTTGCGGACGACCGTGTTGTAGATCGAGTCGGTGCCCGGCGTCGCCCAGTCGCGCGGATCGACGCTCCACTGGATCGTGGTGAAGCCCATCGACCTGGCCTCGGAGATCAGCGCCGAGCTGACCGATCCGCCGGGCGCGCGGAACAGGCACGGCGTGAACCCGTGGGTGACGCTGCGGAGCTCGTCGGCCGCCCGGGAGATCTGGCTGGCCGCGCCCGGACCCGCGCCGGATACGTCGACGTGGCTCCAGGTGTGGTCGCCGATCATGTCGCCGTCGCGCAGCATCCGCCGTTCGATCGCCCCGCCGTCGCCGTAGGTCGGGATGTACTCGCCCACCTCGAAGAAGGTCGCGACCACGTGCTTGGCTTCGAGCACGTCGAGGAACTTCGAGGTCAAGATCCACGGCCCGTCGTCGAACGTGAGCGCGATCTCCTTGCGCGACGTGTCGATGCTGTTGACGAACGGCGCGCCGCTGGGGACGCAACCGACGACTTGCGGCGTGTGCAGGCGCGCCAGCGTCGGGCGGCTGGGGAACTTGACGAAGCAGCCGATCCGGTCGGAGTTCGACGGCTTGCAGCCGGGAGGGCGAAGCGTGCTGATCACCTGCCAGCGCAGCGCTGCGTACGAACGCCCGGCGTCCTGAGGCAGGAACGTCGCGGTGAAGTCGTGAGCGCCGCTGCGCGAGATCTCGGCCGGGATCACCTTGAGCGTCCCCGGCCCCTTGCGCGTGATCGGCGCGTACGCGACCCGCGCGTTGCCGCCCTTCCTGGCCGGCGGCACGACGCACAGCTGAGCCGCCACGCTGCCATTCCCGGGGCGCTCGAACAGCAGGCACAGCGAGCGGCGAGCCTGCGTGAGCGCCGCCGGCGAGAACCGTTGGTCGAGGTCGACCTTCCACACGAGCTGCTGCCCGGACTGGGTCAGCGACGCCGACTGGATCGACAGCGGACGCTTGGAGACCGGCGGCGTCTTCGCCGCGCCGGCGACCGGAACTGCGACGGCCAGCGCCGCTACCACTGCAGCTACGACATACCTCGCTCGCACGCCGTTCGGATATTAGAACCGACCCCGGCGCCAATCTGGCCGGCTATCGGGTCTCGACGACCCGCCGCTCGTGCGTCCCGACGCCGATCGTGCGCCCGTCGTTGGTCTGCACCTCGACCGAGAACCGCAGCTTGCGGTCGTCGACGATCTCCTCGAGGCGAGCCCGGGCCACCAACCGCGTCCCCTCGACCGCGCCGCCGACGTGCTTGACGCACACTTCGAACCCGACGGTCGCCTTGCCCTCCCCCACCAGCGGATACACGAGCCGCGCGGCGGTTCGCTCCATCATCGCGATCATCCCAGGCGTCGAAAGCACCTGCTGGGGCAGCGTCCCGCCGACGTCGGTCAGCAGCGCTCCCTCCGCTTCGAACTCGTACGTGGCCTCGAGGCCGGTCTCCAAGGCTGCGTCCATGAACCGCGGACCCTACATCGAGCGGGCCAGACTCGCCCCGAGATCCATACACTCCGCCGCCGTGCCACCAACCGTCTGCATCGTCGGCTGCTCGGGAGCGCTGGGTTTCGGTCTGGCGCTGCGGCTCGGGCAGGCCGGGGTGCCGATCGTGGTCGGATCGCGGGACGCCGGGCGCGCCGAGGAGACCGTCAGCAACCTGCGCGAACACGTCCCCGACGGCTCGTTTCAGGGCTACACGAACGAGGAGGCGGCGACCAAGGCCGAGATCGTGCTGCTGAGCGTGCCGTTCCGCACGCAGTCGGAGACGATGACGCACCTCAAGCACGTGCTGAAGCCCGGCCATCTGCTGATCGATGCGACCGTGCCGCTGGCCGCGGCGGTCAGCGGCAAGGCCACCCGGACGCTGGGCGTGTGGCAGGGATCGGCGGCCCAGGCGGCGCAGGAGATGGCCCCCGACGGCGTCCCGGTGGTAGCCGCGTTTCACACCGTCAGCGCCGCGCTGCTGCGCGAGCTCGATCACGAACTCGACGAGGACGTGCTGATCTGCGGTGACCGCCGCGAGGACAAGGACAAGGTCGCCGCGCTGGTCGATCTGATCCCCGGGTTGCGCCCGGTCGACTGCGGACCGCTCGAGATGGCGCGGATCGTGGAGCAGTTCACGCCGCTGATCATCTCGATCAACGTCCGCAACAAGGTCCGAGCGGGCATCAAGATCACCGGGCTGTGAGCGGTCCGGTCGTCGTGCTGGCGGGGGGCACCGGCGGCGCCAAGCTCGCCCGCGGGATGCTCGACGCCGTCGGCCCCGACGAGCTCGTCGTGGTCGCCAACACCGGCGACGACATCGAGATCTACGGCGCCCACGTGTCGCCGGACCCGGACCTGGTCACGTTCTGGCTGGCCGACCTGATCGACGAGCGCGGCTGGGGACTGCGCGGCGACACGTTCCACGTGATGGACGGGCTCCGCGAGCTCGGCGTGGAGATCTGGTTCAACCTCGGCGACCACGACCTGGCGATCGGCCTGCACCGCGGGCAGGCGCTCAACGGCGGCGCCCGCCTGACCCACGCGCACGCCGAGATCGCGGCGGCGCTGGGCGTGCGGGCGCGCGTGCTGCCGATGAGCGACGCTCCGGTCCGTACCCGGGTGCTGGCCCGTGACCGGTGGTGGCCGCTTCAGGAGTTCATGATCAAGGGCCGCGGCGAGGGCCCGGTCGACGGCGTCGACTTCCGCGGCGTCGCCGCCGCCGGCGCCACCCCGGAGGTGCTCGACGCGATCGCGAACGCGAGGGCGATCGTGATCGGGCCGTCGAACCCTGTGATCTCGATCCGCCCGATCCTCGAGACCCGTGGCATCCGCGACGCGCTCACAGCCGCCCGGGCGCCGGTGATCGCGGTCAGCCCGCTGGTCGGTGGCCAGGTGCTCAAGGGTCCGACCGCTGCGTTCATGGAGTGGGCCGGCCAGCCGCTGTCGGCCGACGGGATCGCATCGGTCTACGACGGCGTGATCGACGGGCTGGTGGCCGACGACCGCACCGAGTTGGTGCCGCTGCTCCAGGACGACGTGCTGCTGAACACGCCCGCCGAGCGCGTTCGCGTGGCCGAGGCGACGCTGCAATTTGCCCTCGAGCTGAGGGCCTGAGGCCGCCGCGGACTGCCCGACCTGCACACGAGCGTATACCGTTCGCCGCCATGCGCACCGCCGCGATCCTTCCGATCAAGAGCTTTCCCGACGCCAAGCAGCGCCTGTCCAACGGGCTCGCCGCCTCCTGGCGCCGCGCACTGGCCGAGGCGATGTTCTCCGACGTGTTGGTTGCGCTCAGGCGCACCCCGGCGATCAACGAGATCATCGTCGTGACCGGCGACAACGGGGCCCAGCGGATCGCCGGCGGCTACGGCGCCACCGTGATCGGCGATTCCGACCAGGGCCACAACGTGGCGGCCTACAACGGCGCGCTGCAGGCGCTCAAGAGCGGGGCCGAGCGGGCGCTGATGGTCCCCGGCGACTGCCCGTTGCTGGACCCCAAGCAGCTGGCGGCACTGATCGAGCGCCCCGTCGGCGAGCGCTCGGTGCTGATCGTCCCCGATCGCCACGGCACCGGCACCAACGCGCTGCTGCTGACGCCGCCAGACGTGTTCGAGCCGGCGTTCGGCGAGGGCAGCCGTCAGCGCCACGTCGACAACGCCCAGGCCGCGGGGGCCGTTGCGGAGGTCGTCGAGGTGCCGTCGCTGGCACTCGACGTCGACACGCCCGAGGACCTCGACCAGGTCCGCGACACGCTCGCCTGCACCCACGGCGGCGCCGCCCGCACGCGCGGGATGCTCAACCAGATGAGCCGGAGCCTGGCTTGAGCGAAGTCGCCGCGGTGGCGCTCGAGGGAATTCCCGAGGTGCGACCCGGCGACGACATCGCGGCGCTGATCGCCTCGGCCCCGCCCCCGCCGGGCGACACGATCTCAGGCAGCGACGTGGTCGTGATCGCCCACAAGGTCGTGTCCAAAGCCGAGGGCAGGGTCCGCCGGCTGGCCGACGTGACCCCGGGCCAGCAAGCACTCGCCCTCGCGCAGGAGCACGGCAAGGACCCCCGCCACGTGCAGGTCGTCCTCGACGAGTGCCAGCAGCTGCTGCGCGCGGCCCGCGGGGTGCTGATCTGCGTGACCCGGCATGGGTTCGTGTGCGCCAACGCCGGCGTCGACGCTTCCAACGCGCCCGAGCCCGGGACGCTGGTGCTGCTCCCGGTCGACCCCGACGCCTCCGCCCGCCGGATCCGCCAGGGCCTGCGGATCCGCCTCGGCACCGCACCCGCGGTCGTGATCACCGACTCGTTCGGGCGCGCCTGGCGCCACGGACAGTGCGACGTCGCGATCGGCGCCGCCGGGATCGAGCCGGTCGAGGACTGGCGTGGCCGCGCCGACGCTGCCGGCCGGGAGCTGAACGCAACCGCGATCGCGGCCGCCGACGAACTCGCCGCTGCTGCCGATCTGGCGCGCAGCAAGGACGGAGCGCAGCCGGTCGTGGTCGTGCGCGGCGCCGGCCGGCACGTGACCGAGGCCGACGGCCCCGGCGCCACGGCGCTCGTCCGGCCCGAGGCCGAGGACCTGTTCAGATAGCGTCGCCCCGCGGGGTTTCAGGTAGCGTGGGCGCGCAATCCGAGACGCCCCATGGGAGAGAGCATGAGCGACGAGACCGTCAAGTACCTGCTGGACGAGAGCAGGATCCCCACCCACTGGATCAACCTGCTCGGAGACCTCCCCGGCGACCCGCTGCCGCCGCTTCATCCGGGGACCATGGAGCCGGCCGGCCCCGACGATCTGACCCCGATCTTCCCGATGTCGCTGATCATGCAGGAGGTCTCGCCCGAGCCCGAGATCGAGATCCCCGAGCCCGTCCGCGAGGCCTACAAGCTGTGGCGCCCGACGCCGCTGTACCGGGCCCGCCGCCTGGAGCGCGATCTCGACACCCCTGCGCACATCTACTACAAGTACGAGGGCGTCTCCCCCGCGGGCTCGCACAAGCCGAACACGGCGGTCGCCCAGGCGTATGAGAACGCGCAGGCCGGGATCAAGCGGCTGGCGACCGAGACCGGCGCCGGCCAGTGGGGCTCGGCGCTGGCGTTCGCCTGCTCGCTGTTCGGGCTGGAGTGCGAGGTGTTCATGGTCGGCTCGAGCTATGACCAGAAGCCCTATCGGCGCTCGATGATGGAGACCTGGGGCGCGACCTGCCACCGCTCGCCGTCGGACCTGACCCAGTCGGGCAAGGCGAACGCCGAACACCCCACCGGCTCGCTGGGGATCGCGATCTCCGAAGCGGTCGAGGTGGCCGCCCAGCGCGACGACACCAACTACTCGCTGGGCTCGGTGCTCAACCACGTGTGCCTGCACCAGACGATCATCGGCCAGGAGGCGATCGAGCAGATGGGCATGGCCGGCGAGGCGCCCGACGTGGTCGTCGGCTGCGTCGGCGGCGGCTCGAACTTCGCCGGGCTGACGTTCCCGTTCATCCGCGAGGTCCTGCGCGGCAACGCGAGCACGCGCTTCCTGGCCACCGAGCCGACGGCGTGCCCGACGCTGACCCGCGGCGTGTACCGCTACGACTTCGGGGACACCGCCGGGCTTACGCCGCTGATGCCGATGTACACGCTCGGCCACGACTTCGTGCCGCCTCCGGTGCACGCCGGCGGCCTGCGCTACCACGGCGACGCGCCGATGCTGTGCGGCCTGGTCAAGGCCGGCATGGTGCAGGCCAAGGCCTACAGCCAGAACGACATCTTCACCGCGGCGATCCGCTTCGCCCGCACCGAGGGGATCATCCCCGGGCCCGAGCCCGCCCACGCGATCAAGGGCGTGATCGACGAGGCGCTGGCGGCCCGCGAAGCCGGCGAGGAGCGGGTGATCCTGCTAGGCCTCTCGGGCCACGGGAACTTCGACCTCGGCGCCTACGACTCGTTCCTGGCCGGCAAGCTCGAGGATCCGGAGTTCTCCGAGGAGGACATGGAGGCCGCGATCGAGCGGCTGCCCGAGGCGCCCGCGATCGCGTAACGCTTGTTCGAGACCACCCCCTCGACGGCCGGCGCGCGCCGCGCCGGTCGGGTGGCTCCGACTACGGCCGCAAGCACGACCGCCACGCCCACCAGCTGCAGCCAGCTCGGCGACTCGCCAAAGATCAGCGCCGCCAGCGCGACCGAGGTGACCGGCTGGATCGTCAGCAGCAGCGAGGTGATCGCTGCCGGCAGCCGCGGCAGCGAGCTGCTGATCAGCAGCCAGCCGAACACCTGCGAGGTGAGCGCGAGCGTGATCAGCCACCAGGCGCCCGGCCACTGGGGCGCCAGGTGAGCGTCGCCGATCAGCGAGCCGATGATGATGCTGACCACCATCGCCGTCGCGGTCACGTCGAACAGCGGCCCGGCCGGCCGGCGCAGGTCAGAGCCGCTGTGGCGCAGCAGCAGCAGGAACCCCACGTAGGCGACGCCGGCCCCGAGTCCGAACAGGGTGCCCCGAGCCGGGTCGGCGCCGTAGGCACCGTGTTCGAGCACGCCCGAGATCAGCAGCACGCCGAGCAGCGCGACCGGCAGCGCCGCCAGCACCTGGCGGCGCGGGTGCTCGGCCAGGACAGCCCAGGCGACGAGCGGGACCAGCACGACCTGGATGTTGGCGAGGACCGTGGCCAGTCCGGCGCCGACGTCCTCGATCGCGTTGTGCCACAGGATCAGGTCGACGGCCAGGAACACGCCCGCTACGAGCGCCGTGCGGCGGTCGCGCCAGGGTCGACGCCCGTGACGGCGATCCTCGAGCCACGCCAGCAACGCCAGCGCCGGCAGCGCGTATGCGCAGCGGTAGATGGCCGCGGTCGAGGGCGAAGCGTGGCTGAGCCTGACGAGAATGCTCGAGAACGCGATCGTGAGCGCGCCGATCACGGCGCACAGGCGGACGTTGCGCTCGGTGGCCAGCCAGCGCTCCATGTCCTTCAGGGTACGTCGGAGCGGCGGCCGAGGCGTTTGGCGCGAAGGACTCAGAGGTCGGTGGGCGCGCCGACGGCGTGAAAGCCGCCGTCGACGTGGACGATCTCGCCGCTGATCGCGCGGGCGTAATCCGACAGCAGGAAGCAGATCGTGCTCGCCACGGGCGCGGGATCCTCGATGTCCCAACCCAGCGGAGCCTGCGACACCCACAGCTTGGCGAGGTCCTCGAAGCCGGGGATCCCGCGGGCGGCCACGGTCCCGAGCGGACCGGCCGAGACCAGGTTGACGCGGATCCCCTGGCCCCCGAGGTCGCGCGCCAGGTACCGCGAGACCGACTCGAGCGCGGCCTTGGCGACGCCCATCCAGTCGTAGATCGGCCAGGCGACGCCGGCGTCGAAGTCCAGGCCGACGATCCCCGACCCCGGCGGCATCAGCGGCGCCAGCGCGGCCCCGAGCGCCTTCAGCGAGAACGCGCTGGTCTGAAACGCCTGCGCCGCGCTGTCGGCGGGAGTCGTGAGGAACCTGCCGCCGAGCGCGTCCTCGGGCGCGAACGCGATCGCGTGCAGGGCCCCGTCGAGGCCGTCCCAGCGTTCGCCGAGCTCCTTGACCAGCGCGTCGAAGTCCGTCGGGCTTGTTGACGTCGAGCTCGAGCACGTCGGGCGGGTCGGGCAGCCGCTTGGCGGCGCGCTCGGTCATCCGCCGCACGCGCCCGAAGCTGGTCAGCACCACCGACGCGCCCTCCCGCTGGGCCTGCTCGGCGACGTGGTAGGCGATCGAGTCCCTGGTGATGACGCCGGTGATCAGAAGGCGCTTGCCTTCGAGGATCACGAAGTTGGCCTCGCCAGCGCCCTCAGCGCCCAGGCAAGCCGCTCGCGTGTCTCGACAGGCTCGACGATCTCATCGATGAATCCGGCGGCGGCAGCGGCCTGCGCGCGCAGGTGCTCGTCGGCGTAGGCGGTCGCCAGGCGCTCGCGCTCCTGCTCAGGGTCGTCCGCCGCCACCAGATCGCGGCGGTTGACGATCCCGACCGCCGCGCGCGCGCTCATGATCCCCAGCTCGGCGTCGGGCCACGCGAGCACCAGGTCCGAGCCCAGGTCGCGGGAGTTCATCGTGATGTAGGCGCCGCCGTAGGACTTGCGCAGGATCACGGTCAGCTTCGGCACGCGCGCCGCAGCGAACGCGCGGACGAGCGAGGCGCCGTGGCGGATCACGCCGGCCTGCTCCTGCCTGGAGCCCGGCATGAACCCCGGGGTGTCGACGACGGCGATCAGCGGCACGCCGAACGAGTCGCAGAAGTTGACAAACCGCGCGGCCTTCTCGGAACCGACGGCGTCGAGCACGCCGCCGAGGTGGCGCGGCTGGTTGGCCACGATCGCCACGGGACGTCCGTCCAGCCGGGCCAGCGCCGTGACCACGTTGCGCCCCCACCGGGGCTGCAGCTCCAGCAGCGACCCGGCGTCGACGATTCCCGCGACCGCATCCCGGACGTCGTATACGCGGCGGGGCTCGCTTGGCACCACGGCTCCGGGGTCGCCGATCGCAGGCGGCATCGGCGCGGTCACCGGCGGTGCCTCGCCGGACGCCGAGGGCAGGAAGCCGAGCAGCTCCCGGACCCGGAGCGCCGCCGCGCGCACGTCGGGCTCGACGAGGTGGCAGACGCCGTTGCGGTCGTGCACGTGGGGGCCACCAAGCGCGGCGGCGTCGATCTCTTCACCGAGCGCCTCGCGGACCACGCCGGGGCCGGTCAGGAACATCGCCGCGTCCTCGGTCATCAGGATCAGGTCGGTCAGCGCGGGCGAGTAGGCGCCGCCGCCGGCCGAGGAGCCGCTCACCACCGAGATCTGCGGGACCACGCCGGTGAGGCCGACCGTGTGGCGGAAGATCCGCCCGTAGCCGCCGAGCGCCGCGGTTCCCTCCTGCATCCGCGCGCCGCCGGACTCGACGAACCCGACCACCGGGATCCGGGCCCGCTCGGCCGTCTGCAGCACGCGCACGATCGTGTCGGCGTGGCGCTCGCCGAGCGAGCCGCCGAGGTACGCGCCGTCCTGCGCGTAGCAGGCGATCGGCCGGCCCGCGACCATCCCGGTCGCGCCGACGACGCCGTCGCCCTCGGCCGCGCGGGCGCCGAGCTTGGACGACACGATGCGCGAGCGCAGTACGTGGACGCTGCCGGGGTCGCACAGCGCCTCCAGGCGCTCGAGCGGTCCCAGGCGCTCGGTCCGCTCGCGAATCAGGGTCGCGGTCATTGAGGAGCTCCTCGCAGCACCAGGGCCACGTTGTGGCCCCCGAACGCGAATGAGTTCGAGATCGCCACCGGGGGTCCTCCGTTGGCCGCCAGCAGCGGCCGCGCCTCTCCGGGCACGTAGTCCAGGTCGAGCTCGGGGTCGGGGACCTCGTAACCGAGGGTCGGCGGGATCACGCGGGTGATCAGCGTCTGCACGGTCGCGACCGCCTCCACGGCGCCGGCGGCGCCGAGCAGGTGCCCGATCGAGGACTTGGTCGAGGACACCGGGATCTGCTTGGCGCGGTTCTCGCCGAGCGCGCGCTTGATCGCGAGCGTCTCGGCAGAGTCGTTGAGCTGGGTCGAGGTCCCGTGGGCGTTGATGTAGGCGACCTCGCCGGGGGTCACGCCGGCGTCCTGCATCGCCAACTCGATCGCCCGCGCGGCCGGCTCGCCGGTCGGCTGCGGAGCCGTCAGGTGGTAGGCGTCGGCGGTGGACCCGTAGCCGACCAGCTCGCCGAGGATCGTGGCGCCGCGGCCCCTGGCCGCCTCGAGTTCCTCGAGCACGATCATGCCCGCGCCCTCGCCCATCACAAACCCGTCACGCCGCGCGTCGAACGGGCGTGACATGCCTGTCGGCGACAGCGCCTGCATCGAGTGAAAGCAGGCGAACCCGAACGCCGTCAGCGTCGCCTCCGAGCCGCCGGCGACGGCCGCGGTGGCGTCGCCGTATTGGATCATCCGCATCGCCGAGCCGATCGCGTGGGCGCCGCTCGAGCAGGCCGACACGACGCCGTACATCTGGCCCTGGAGCCCGTAGGTCATCGACAGCGCCGCCGCGGCGGCGTTGGGCATGTACTGCGGGATCCCCAACGGGGAGACCATCTTCGCCCCGCGGTCGCGCATCACGTCGTGCTGGGACTCGACGGTCTCGATCCCGCCGATCCCGGTCGCGATCACGCAGCCGATGCGCATCGGGTCGTACGGCAGCCCATCGCTCCAGCCCGCCTGCTCGAGCGCCTCGTCGGCGGCGACCAGCGCGATCTGGGAGAACCGGTCCAGACGCCGGATCTGCTTGACCGACAGCCGTTCCTTGGGCTCGAAATCGGTACAGGCTCCGGCGCCGTCGACGATCCCAACTTCCCCTGCGGCCCACCGCTCGTGCAGCTGCGCGGCGCCGAGCCCGAGCGGCGTCACCGCGCCCAGACCGGTCACCGCCACGCGCAGGCGCGCGGGTCTCGAGCCGTTGTCGTTCGTGGGCATCAGGACACCTCCCGCTCCCGCCCGCTACTCCGCGCGGCTGACGATCAGGTCGACGGCGTCCCCGACCGTCTTGAGGTCCTTCATGTCCTCGCCCTTGAGCACGACGCCGTACTCGTCCTCGACGACCTGGGCCAGCTCGACGAGGTCGAGCGAGTCGATGTCGAGCTCCTCGAAGGTGGAGCCGCGGCTGATCTGGTCGGCGTCGGGGCCGAAGCTGGCCAGCGTCTCGGTGACGCGGGCCTCGACCTGCTCGGTGGTGACTGCTGACATTGATTCTCCTGTTGGTAAGTGGGGTTGGTGGTGTTCGTTTCGCCCAGCTACGCGGCAAGTCCTCCGTCGACGCTCAACACGGCGCCCGTGATGTAGCCCGCGTCCTCGGACACGAGGAACCGCACGGCCGCCGCCACCTCCTCGGGCTTGCCCGCCCGGCGCGCGGGCACGGCCTGCAGGAGGTCGGTCGAGATCCCCTCGGTCATCTCGGTCTCGATCCACCCGGGCGCGACCGCGTTGATCGTGACTCCGCGCCGGGCGACCTCGACCGCCGCAGTCCGGGTCATCGCGATCAGGCCGGCCTTGGCCGCGGCGTAGTTGGCCTGCCCCGGGTTGGCGCGCAGGGCGACGACCGAGGAGATGTTGACGATCCGCCCGTTGCGGGCGCGGAGCATCACCTTCAGCGCGCGGCGGGTGAGCCGGAACGCGGCCGTGAGATCGGTGTCGATCACCGCGTTCCACTGCTCGTCGTCGAGCGACGGGGTCAGGTCGTCGCGGCTGATGCCCGCGTTGTTGATCAGCACCAGCACGGGCGCGTCGAAATGCGACTCGAGCTCTGAGAACAGCTGGTCGGCGGCGTCGGGATCGACCACGTCGGCGCCGAGCGCGACCGCGCGGCCACCGTCGCCCTCGATCTCCCCCACGACCTTCTCGGCCGCGTCCTTGTCGGAGCGGTAGTTGACCCCCACCGCCCAGCCGTCGGCGGCGAGCGCCTTAGCGATCGCGGCGCCGATCCCGCGGGATGCGCCGGTCACGAGCGCGCAACCTTCGCGCTCATCCATCGCCGCCGCCTCCCCACTCGATCACCCCGGCGCCCCAGGTGAAGCCCGCGCCGAACGTGCCCAGATGAACCCGTGCGCCTGGCTTCAGCCGCCCGTCGCGCTCGGCCTCGGCCAGCGCCAGTGGCAGCGTCGCCGCCGACGAGTTGCCCAGGTGCGCGATCACGTCGACCACGCGCTCGGGGTCGAGCCCGAGTCGCTCGCCGAGCGCGCGCGTGATCCGCGCGTTGGCCTGGTGGTAGACGAACAAGTCGATGTCGGCGAGCGTCAGCCCCGCGAGTTGCACCGCCTTGAGCGTGGACTCGCTCATCCGCGCGACCGCGTGGCGGTAGACCTCGGGACCGTCCATCTCGAGCCGGGCATCGCGCGGGATGATGATCGCGCCCGCCTGGGAGCCGTCGGAGCCGAGCACGACGGGGCCGATCGCGCCGTAGTCGCGGCTGGCGGGGGCCATCACGACCGCTCCGGCGCCGTCGCCGAACAGCGGCGCCGAGCGCTTGTCCTCCCAGTTGGCCACGCGCGAGATGAAGTCGGCGCCGATCAGCAGGACGTTGCGCGCGCGATTGCTCTCGATCTGCGCCGCTCCGAGCGACAGCCCCGACAAGAACGCGGTGCAGGCAGCGCCGACGTCGACCGCGCCGGCGTTTTCGGCGCCGAGCTGGTGGGCGACCAGCGGCGCCGCATTCGGCGTGATCTCGTCGGCCGTGAGCGTCGCGACGATCACCAGGTCGACATCGACCGGGTCGATCCCGGCGCGGCTCAGCGCGGTCGCCCCGGCGCGGGCGGCGAAGTCCGATAGCCGGTCGTCGGGCTTGGCGATCGGGCGCTCGATCACGCCCGTGCGCGAGACGATCCAGTCCTCGCTGACGCCGAGCTTCGCCGACAGCTCGGCGTTGGTCAGCCTGCCCTCGGGCAGCTCGCTGGCGACCGACAGCACCGCCGGGCGGGCCAGCGCCGACTGTGGCCGGAGTAACTCGCCTTCGGGGTGGACGGCGGGAGCTGACCCGTTCGAATCAAGCATTGGCGAGCTCGACATCGCTCAGGGTGCGCTTGACCAGGCCGCTCAGGACCCGTCCGGGGCCGACCTCGACGAACCGCTCGGCGCCGCGCTCGTGCATCGCAATCAGCGTCTCGCGCCAGCGGACCGGGCTCGTCAGCGCCTGGGTCAGCTGAGCGGCCACGTCCGCAAATGGCTCGGCGGTGACGGCCGACAGGACCTCGACGCGCGGCGGCGAGATCTTGACCTGCTTGACCGCCTGTTCGAACTCGGGGACGGCCGCGGCCATCATCGGGGAGTGAAACGCTCCGCTGACCGACAGCTCGACTGCCCGCAGGCCCAGCTCCTTGGCGGCGTCGGCGGCCGCGGGTAGGGCCTGCTTCGCGCCCGAGAGGACGACCTGCTGGGGGGAGTTGTCGTTGGCGACGGACAAGCCGTGGGCCTCGGCGAGCTCGGCGGCATGGTCGGCGGCGCCGCGGCCGAGCAGCGCAAGCATGCCACCGTCCCCGGCCGCCTCGCCGGATTCCTGCATCAGCCTGCCGCGCAGCGCAACCAGCTCGAGACCGTCGCGCTCCTCCAGCGACCCGGCCGCGACCAGCGCAGCTAACTCCCCGAGCGAGTGCCCGGCCATCAAGTCCGCGTCGGGGCGCCCGAGACGGTCCCAGCCGGCGAGGCTGGCGCAGAAGATCGCCGGCTGCGCGTAGTTGGTCCCCTCCTCGGCCTTGGGGAACGGGTCCTCGCCCACGATCTCGGTGGCGAGCTCGAGCAGATCGGGTCGATCGCGCTCGACATCGTCGCGCATCTCCGGGGTTTGGCTCCCCTGGCCTGGGAACATGATCGCTGTCTTGGGCACGCGTTTGAACGTACGCACGCAGCGGGAAACAGATACAGCCCGACCGCGGACTTCCCCCCGTTCGGGGGGAGGGATGTGGTCCAATCCCGATGTCCCCTGATGAGCCTGCCACCTCCAGACCCCGACTCAGCAGCTCTGATTACCGGTGCATCGGCCGGAATCGGCGCCGCGATTGCCCGCGAGCTGGCGTCGCGGGGTCACAACCTGGTGCTGGTCGCGCGCCGCCGCGAGCGGCTGGTGACGCTGGCCCAGGAGCTGGCCGACGAGCACGGCATCCGCGCCGAGGCGGTCGGCGCCGACCTGTCGAAGGCCGCGTCGGTGGACCGGCTGCCCGGGCGGGTCGCCGGGCTCGGGCTCGAGGTCGAGATCCTCGTCAACAACGCCGGCTTCGCCACCGGCGGCCCGTTCTACCAGTCAGACCCCGAGCGGGAGCTCGAACAGGTGCGGGTGCTGGTCGAGGCGGTCGTCGCGCTGACCTCGGCGTTCTCGCCCGCGATGGTCAAGCGAGCCCGCGGGGCGATCCTCAACGTCGCCTCGACGGCGGCCATGCAGCCGATGCCCTATTCGGCCGGCTATTCGGCCGCGAAGGCGTACGTGCTGACGTTCTCAGAGGCGCTGCACCAGGAGCTGATCGGCCGCGGCGTGACCGTGACCGCCCTGTGCCCGGGGCCGGTCGAGACCGACTTCTGGCAGATCGCCGACTGGCAGGTCGCCAGCGGCCAGTCGTTCGAGCGCGCGATCCCCCGCCCGGCGCTGATCACCGCCGAGCAGGCCGCCAAGGCCGGTGTCGACGGACTGCAATCGGGCAGCCGCGTGATCGTGCCGGGCCTGCCGATGCGAGCGGCGATGGAGGCCTCGCGCGCGATCCCCAACGCGATCAAGCTGCCCGTGATCGAGTGGGCGATGCGCCGGCGGTAGCCGGCTGCAGGGGGCGCCAGCCGCTCAGGCGACCTTGCGCTCGGGCGCCACGACCGGCTGCTCCGGCGGCGGAATCGCCTTGCCGGCCCGGCGCAGCCGGTTGGCCACCCATCCCAGCGCGACCGGCATTCCGGCGACGCCGCCGCTGATGTGGTCGACGCCGCCGCGGGTCACGTACAGCCGTACGTCGGCGCCGCGCCGCTCCCACGACTTCTGCAGGTTGAGGCTCTGCTCGAACGAGACGATCTGGTCGCGGCGAGCGTGGTGCAGGAGCACCGGCGCCGCGGGCGCGATCTCGCCGAGGCGGTTCTCGCGCAGGCGGGCGCGCCACTCCGGCAGCTCGAGCACGTTGGGCTGGGTCAGGTCCGAGGCGTGGGCGAAGCGCGGGCCCGACAGCATCGCCTGATAGATCGTGGACTGACGCAGCGCCTCGATCCCCTTGGCGGCCTTCGGCGTCAGATACCGATCCAGCTCGAGCTCGGGGTAGGCGGCGGCGTAGCCGATCCCACCGTAGGAGATGAAGAACGAGAAGAAGGTGCCGTCGACGGTGGCTCCGCCCAACTCGACGTCGGCGGCCGCGGCGCCGGCGGCGACCGCGGTCAGCGGCAGGTCCGGGGCGTAGGTGGGCTGCAGCTGGGCAGCCCAGGCAGCGGCGGCCCCGCCCTCCGAGTAGCCGACGATTGCCGCCGGGCCTTCCTCGGGCAGCTCCGAGGGGTGCAGCTGCCGGGCGGCGCGCATCGCGTCGAGCACGTTGGGGCCGAGCGCGCGGCCGACCATGTAGGTGTGGTCGCCGGGCGTGCCCAGCCCCTCGTAGTCGGTGATCGCGATCGCCCAGCCACGCGCGAGGATCATCGCGATCATCCCGCTCTCCCACTCCAGGCCGCGCGACAGCAGCCGCGACGGCGCCGCCGAGTCGCCGATCCCGTGGGTACCGACGCCATAGCCGATCAGCGGCCGGGGGCCGCGGATCCGCCCGTAGGGCACGAGCACCGTGCCCGAGACCGCGGTGGGCAGACCGAGCGCCGAGGTCGAGCGGTAGAGCACCCGCCAGCCGCGGGCCCGCAAGCGAACGCCGGGCGCCAGGTAGGCGTCCATCGGCTCGAACCGGATTATGTCGCCGGGCTCGCCGTCGCCGAGCGGGTCCGGAGGCTGGTAGAAGCCCTCGCTGGTCGCGGTGCGGCGCCGAGGCGGCGAAACCAGCCATAGCTGGCCGCTGGCAATGCGAGCTACATCCATGACACTCACGGCACCACCCACTCCTTCGGACGACTTGGAACGTCCAACCCGTCACTACACATTGTATTGGACCAACGTGTCGAGCTTTAGCGATCTTCCCCGCGACTCCTGCACAAATTGGACGAGGTCGCTGGGCCCGGTGGCCCGGTGGACGTCAGCCCGCCAGCGCGGCCAGGCGGGTACCGAAGAACTCGAGGGCCGCGGCGCGCTGATCCGGCGCCGCGATCAGCCCGGCGTAGGGCAGTTCGGCCCCCTGGAACTGGGTGGCCTGCCAAAGCTCCCCCGCCGGCTGGGCCGCCCACGGCGTCACGTACAGAAATGGCTCGGGATGCAGCTCGTCTCCGGGCGACAGCCCGTAGGTGGCGCGGGCCCCGGAGTCCTCGGAGCCGAGCGCCACCGCGAGATCGAAGTGCTCGGGCCACAGCTGCACGCGTGAGGAATCGCCGTCGGCGTCGAACCCGGCGCGCAGCTCCTCGAGCACCGAGGCCGCGAATCCGTACCAGTCGCCGAGGAACACCGCTGCGACTGGGTCGACCGCAAGCAGCTCCGTGCCGAGCTCGACGTCATCGGGAAGCTCGTCGCGCCCGATGTGGTCGGCGGCCGCGTCGAGCGTCGAGATCGGGGCCCGCCGCTCGACGCCGCGCTCGACGACGATCAGCTCGGCCCCGACGACGCGGACCTGGACGTCGGCGCCGAAGAACGGCGTGCCGAAGCCGCGGTAGGTGTAGCGCAGGCCGACCTTCCCGTTGGCGTGGATCCGCGCCGCAGAGATCACCCGCTCGGCGAGCCGATGCAGCGAGCGACGGGTCACCACCAGGGATGCGGGCGCCGGGACCAGCCGCTTGTAGGGGCCGAGCCAGCGGTCGGCGCACCAGGCGCCGAGCTCGGGATCGCCCGCGGCCAGCTCCACCCAGGTGATGTCGCCGGTGGGGACCGGCGACACGACCGTGCGGCCCGGCTCGAGATCGCCGCGGGCGACCGGGTCGTCGGCGAACCACGGCGGCTCGGAGACCGCCGGCGGCGACGGCTCGAGCACACGCGGGTCGCACCGCTCGTCGATCCGGTCCGCCGCGTCCTTGCGTGGGTTCATCCGGCTCCCGGCGTGCTCGCGGTTTTGGCGCCCATCAGCTCAGCAGGCCGATCCGCTGCGCCCGCTGGACCGCCTCGGCCCGGTTGCGCGCCTGTAGCTTGCGATACAGGGCGCTGGTGTGCTCCTTGACCGTGTGCGGCGACAGGTACAGATGCTCGGCGATCTCGCGGTTGGTCGAGCCGGCCGCGATCAGGTCGAGCACCTCCTGCTCGCGCTCGGTCAGCAACGTCGCGGGCTGATCGGCCTTGGGCTGGAACATCGTCATCCCGAGCCCCACCATCCGCACCGCGGTCGCCACCTCGTTGGCCTCCCAGTCCTTGGACACGAACCCCGACGCGCCGGCGGCGCGGGCGGCGGCCGGCGACATCCGCCCGGCGCCCGAGATCAGCAGCACCCGCGTCGCCGGGCAGGCCTCGCGGATCGACTCGCACAGGTCGGCGCCTGACTCGCCGGCCAGGAACAGGTCGACCAGTGCGACGTGGGGCTCGAACGTGCGGGTCAGCGCGATCGCCTCCTCGCCGGTGCGCGCCGCCAGGCAGCGCTCGACCCATGGCTGCTCGCCGAGCAGCACCCGAAAACCCCAGTGCACGACGTCGTGGTCGTCGACCACCAGCACCCGCAGGCGCTTCTCCTCCAGGCGCGGCGGCAGTGGCGCGGTCACGCCGTCTCCTGCTCGAGCGGCACGACCAGCCGGACCCGCCAGCCGTCCTCGCCGGTGGGTCCGAACTCGAGCACGCCGCGCTGCTGGAGCGCCTCGAACGCCGCCAGCCGCAACCCCATCCCGGCGTCGCGGCCGTCGGTCCGCGCGCCGTCGTTGCGGACCTCGAGCGTGAACGTGTCGGCGTCGCGGAGGATCACCACGTCCACGCGGGCGGCGGCGGCGTGCTTGGCCACGTTGCGCAGCGCCTCAGTCAGCACCGACTGGGCGAGCGGCTCGAGGTCGGCGGGCACGGTCACGTCTTCGGGCCAGCTGATGTGCAGCGGGGCACCAGGCGCGGCCCGGAGGCGCTCGAGCTCGTCGGCCAGCGTGGTTCCGGTCTCGGGCGGCAGCGGCGCCAGCGGCCGCTCGAGCGCGCGGCGCAGGTCGCCGACCGCCTCCTGGAGCTCGACCCGGCAGCGCTCGCGCTCGGTGGGATCGAGCTCTTGCGCGGCGCCCAGCGCCAGCGACACCCCGAACAGGCGCTGCATCACCCGCTCGTGAATCTCGCGCGCCAGCTCGAGCCGCTCCCCCAGGCGCCGGGTGCGCTCCTGCTGCCTGGTGGCGTTGCGGGCGGTGGCCACCAGCGCGGCGGTCTTGCCGAGCGTCCACAACAGGTGGCGCTCGCCGTCAGACAGCTCGAAGCGGCCGCCGCCGCGGTCGGCGCAGATCACCCCGTAGGCGCGGCCGGCGGCGCTCAACGGGGTGCACACCAGCGTGGTGATCCCCAGCAGCTGCGCGTACTCGGACGGGACCGCCTGCTCGATCCGGTCCGAGACCACGACGACGTTGTCCTCGAGCAGCGCGCGCTGGGCGATCGGCGTGTTGACGAGCGTCGGGCGCAGCGTCGCCAGCTGTGAGAACGAGGTCCCGTGCGAGCCGACGGCGCGGACCCGGCGGCGCCCGGCGTCGGCCATGAAGATCGCCGCCCGGCGCATCGACGTCAGCCGGCAGATCGCCTCGCAGATGCGGTCGTAGAACTCCGTCGAGGAGGTGTCGGTGTCGAGGTCGGCGAGCAGCTCGACGAACACCTCCAGCGGCTCGACGCCGGCGAATAAAGCAGGTGGGCGCTCGGTGGCGCTCATGCAGCCACCGGTAACTCGTACCGGCGGCGGATGTCGTACAGCGTCGTGCGTTCGGCCGCCGGCCGGCCGGCTCGATGGGCAGCGGCTACCAGGTCCTCGGGCTCGAGCCTGACGCCGTGGTAGCTGCCCGCCATCCGCGAGATCGATTCCTCCATCAGCGTCCCGCCGAGGTCGTTGACGCCCCAATGCAGCGCCTCGGTGGCCGCGTCGAGCCCCATCTTCACCCAGCTGGCCTGGACGTTGGGGATCGTGCGGCCGAGCGCCAGCCGGAACGCGGCGGTGTGCTTGAGGTTCTCCTCGCGGGAGATCTCCTGGACCCCGTGCGTACGCCCGAGCAGCGTGTGGAACGGGATGAACGACAGCGGCACGAACTCGGTGAAGCCGCCGGTGCGCTCCTGCAGCTCGCGCACGACTCGCATGTGCTCGGCCAGCTCCCAGGGCTCCTCGATGTGGCCGAACATCACGGTCACGGTCGAGCGGATCCCCTCGGTATGGCAGGCCTCGATGATCTCGACCCAGCGGGCCACGGGCAGCTTGTTGGGCGAGATCCGCTCGCGTACGCCGTCGTGGAGCACCTCCGCGGCGGTGCCGGGCGTCGAGTCCAAGCCGGCCTCGCGCAGGCGGTCGAACACGCGCCGCGGCTCCAGCCCGGAGACGTCGCACATGTGCGCGACCTCCATCGGCGAGTACGCGTGCAGGTGCAGCTGCGGGGCCAGCTGCTTGGCAAACCGCAGCCACTTCTCGTAGTCACCCAGATCCCAGTCGGGATGGATCCCCGACTGGATGCAGATCTCGGTCGCGCCCGACGCCACCGCATCCTCGATGCGTTGGGCGAACTCGGCCTCGGAGTGCTCGTAGGCGTCCGGAGAGCGCCGCGCCTGGCCGAACCCACAGAACGCGCAGCCGACGATGCACACGTTGGAGACGTTGATGTTGCGGTTGACCACGAACGTCACCGTCTCGCCGGCGAGCTCGACGCGTAGCTCGTCGGCCGCGGCGCGCATGTCCTCGATCACCGCCGGGCGGCGCTCGGCGAACAGCGCGGTCAGCTCCTCGGCGGTCAGCGCCCGGCCGTCGCGGGCGCGGGCGATCGCGCGCGGCGCGGCGTCGTCCGCGACCGACACCTCGGCGCGGCGGCCCGAGCCACGGCGGGGGATGAACGACCAGTAGCGGCTCTTGATCACGTCGAGCACCGACTGAGCGACCCACTCGGGGTCGATGTACTCGGGGTACACGCACAGCCGCTCGGTGAGCGCGAGGCCCTCGGCCTGGAGCTTGTCGCGGACCTGGGCGGGCGACGGGAACGGGTGCTCGGGCGAGATGTGGTCGCCGTTGGCGCTGAGCCCGCCGAGGTCGGTGGCGCCCGCCCGGGCGAGCTCGACCCACCAGTCCGACAGGTTCGGCGGCACCTGGATGCCGATGTCGGGCATCAGCCTGCGGGCCTCGCCGATCAGCCGCTTCATGTCCTCGATCGTCACCTCGCAGGCCCACTTCGGCGCGTCGAGCTGCGGGCCGTCGGCGACGCCCGTGCGCCAGTACTCCTGCGCGGCGGCGTCGGCGATCTCGGCCGGCTCTTGCCCGTAGTAGCTCTGGTGCGGGACGAAGTTCTGGAGGATCACCTCCTGGATGTGACCGTGCCGGCGGTGCTGCTCGGCGATCGCCTCGAGCGAGGCGACCCGCTCCTCCTCGGTCTCACCGATCCCGACCAGGATCCCGCTGGTGAACGGGATCTTCAGCTCGCCGGCGGCGGCGATCGTGGCGATTCGGTGCGCGGGATGCTTGGTCGGCGAGCCCGCGTGCACCGTCTCCATCAGCCGCTCCGAGACGGACTCGAGCATCAGCCCCTGCGAGGCCGTGACCTCGCGCAGGCGGCCCAGGTCCTCGCGGCTGAGCACGCCGAGGTTGGTGTGCGGCAGCAGGCCGCGCTCGAGCGCGCGCTCGCACGTCCAGGCCACGTAGGACGTGAAGTCATCGTGGCCGTACTCGGCCAGCTTGGCGGCGACGCCGGCGTTGACCTCCGGCTTCTCGCCGGTCAGCACCAGCAACTCCTTGACCCGATGGCGCCCAGCCGCGCGGTCGAGGATCTTCAGCACCTCGTCGGGCGCGTGCAGATGCGGCTGGTGGGTCGCGAACGCGCAGTACTTGCAGTAGCAGCGGCAGGTTCGCGACAGCGACAGCGTGAGGTTGCGACTGAACGTGACGCGGCGGCGCATGCGGGGAGAGTCGATTCTACGGAGCGGGGTCCCCGGGGTCCGTTTCCCCGGGCTCGGCGGAGAGCAGCCTGTCGACGAGCGCCGCCCCCTCGCGCGCCATCCGCGAGCGCGGCACGACCAAGTCGAAGCCCGCCTTGCGCCCTCGGTCGCGCACGTCGGTCTCGACGTGCGAGTAGAACGCGAGCGTCCGGACTCCCGCCGGCCGGGTCAGGCGCACCAGCTCGATCCGCTCGGGCGCGTCGAACGTCAGGTCGACGATCAGCACCTGCGCCTCGGGCAGCTCGCGCCGCAGCGAGTCGCCGTCCGAGACGAGCGCGGGCTCGTGCCCGGCCGCGGTCAGCGCGCCGACTACGGTCGACCCGAACAGGAGGTCCGGCACGAACGCGACTACGCGGGCCATCGATCTGCCGTCGGCGGTCGGCGACGGACCTATTGGGCCCGGATCCGCCTGAACTCCTCGCGGGCGGATTCGGGCCGGCCCCACCCCTGCCTGATCTCGACGCGGCCGGTGCGCTGCTCGCGGACCGCAAGCTCGCCCTCGATGCCCGCGTCGTCGAGCAGCTTCAGCGCGGTGTGGACGGCGGACACCGACGCGGCGTGGCCGAAGCGGTGGGCGACGAGCAGCCGCCAGTGCCAGTCGGCCTTCGAATACGGCTGGGCGTTGCACGTGATCATCAACACCGCGGCGTCGACGTACCGGCGCTCGTCGAAGATCCGGACGTCGAGCTCGAGGTCGGTCCAGTCGTCGGGGAGCGAGTCCACGACCTGCATGAAGGTCTCAGCGAGCGGGGGCATCAGCAGTGGATAGCTATCCGCCGAACTGGAGGACGAGGAGGACGACGTTCATCGCGGTGATCAGCCCGGCCACGCCGTAGGCCGCGAACTGGGTCAGCCGTCCGTTGGCGTGGACTCGCATCACATCGCGGCGTCCGGTGAGGATCACTAGTGGCACCAGCGCGAAGGGTATCCCGAACGACAGCACGACCTGGCTAAGCACGAGCGCGTTGGTCGGATTGACCCCCACGGCGAGCACGATCAGCGCCGGCAGCATCGTCACCGCACGGCGGGCCATCAGCGGGATCCGAACTCTGATGAAGCCCTGCATGACGATCTGGCCGGCCGCCGTACCGACGCTCGAGGAGGAGACGCCCGAGGCCAGCAGCGCGACCGCGAACGCGAGCGCGGCGCCGCCGCCGACCAGCCGCCCGATCTCCCCGTGCGCCGCCTGGATCGTGTCCAGGTCAGACAGCGCCGGCGTGTGAAACAGCTTCGCGGCAACCGCCAGCATCGCGACGTTGATCAGCCCGGCGAGGCCGAGCGCGACCAGCACGTCGAGCCGCTCGAACCGCAGCACGCGGCGGCGCTCGGTGTCATCGCGCACCGGCATCCGGCCCTGGGTCAGCGCCGAGTGCAGGTAGATCGCGTGCGGCATCACGGTCGCCCCAACGATCCCGACCGCGAGGTACAGGGACTCAGTTCCGGCGAAGTGGGGCACCAGCCCCGACAGCGCCATGTGCGCCGACGGGCCGATCTTCAGGGTCTGATACAGGAACCCGGCGAGCACGATCCCGAGCAGGGCCGCGATCGCGATCTCGAACCGGCGGAAGCCGCGACGCTGCAACTCGAGCAACACGAACGTGATCGCCCCGGTGATCAGGCCGGCGACGAGCAGTGGCACGCCGAACAGCAGGTTCAGTCCGATCGCCGCGCCGATGAACTCGGCGATGTCGGTGGCCATCGCCATCACCTCGGCCTGCACCCACAGCCCGATCGTGACCTTCTTGGAGAACTGCTCGCGGCACATCTCCGGGAGGCTGCGGTCGGTGGCGATCCCGAGCTTGGCCGACAGATACTGGATCAGCATCGCCATCAGGTTCGCCAGCACCACCACCCACAGCAGCAGGTAGCCGAACTTGGCTCCGGCCGTGATGTTGGTGGCGAAGTTGCCGGGATCGACGTAGGCCACGGACGCCACGAACGCCGGCCCGAGCATCGTCAGCACCGCCCGCAGCCGGCCCCGCGAAAGGATTCCGTCGAGCGCGCTCGGGCCCTGAGCCCCGAGCGCACCTGCAGTCTGCTCGCCGGCGGTGGCCGCTTCCAGCGCCGGCGTGACGACCGGAGGGGGCGGCGTCAACGACTGACCTCTACCCGCATCGCCTTCGCCAGCATTCCGCCCAGGACGTGCACGTTGTCGCCGAAGCGGACGAACAGCGGCCCTTCGAACGGCTGCTTCTCGATCACTTCAAATTCATCGCCCGGGCTGATCCCGCGCTCGGCCAGGAACCGCAGCATCTCCGGGTCGGAATCCGACACCCGCGCGAACGTGCCGCCGGCGCCCGCGTCGAGCGACTGCAGGCTCTGGGTCGGGCCCTCCTCGATCGTCAGCTCGCGCGTCGGGATCGGGTCGCCATGGGGGTCGTGGGTCGGGTCGCCGAGCTTGGCCGCGATCAGCTCCTCGAGCTCCTCGGACAGCACGTGCTCGAGCACCTCGGCCTCCTCGTGGACCCGGTCCCAGGGGACGCCGAGGCTCTGCACGAGGTACAGCTCGAGCAGCCGGTGGTGGCGCATCACCTCGAGCGCCACCCGCCGGCCGTCGGGGGTCAGCGAAACGCCGCGGTAGGGCTGGTGCTCGACCAGCCCGAGCTCACCGAGGCGCTTGACCATGCCCGAGGCGGACGCGGGGGTCACGCCGAGGCGCTCGGCGAGCGCGTTGGTGCTCACGGGCTCCTTGTCGCGGAGCTCGAGCGCGTAGATCGCCTTGGCGTAGTCCTCGATCGCCGGCGAGATCACGGGCTGCTGTTCCTGGTGTCCCATTACGAAAGTTATGGTAGCCCTAACTTTCGATTCTGGCAACGGGAGCGAGATCGGCCGGGCGCTATTTTGTGAGACATGACCGCGATCGCCCTCCCCTCCGCCGAGTACCAGACCGTGACCGAGGCATGCGGGGTGCTGGACCGCTCGCAACGCGGCAAGCTCGCGCTGGCCGGATCGGCGGCGAAGGAGTTCCTGCAGGGCCAGGTCTCCAACGACGTCGAGTCGCTGTCTCCCGGCGAAGGCTGCTACTCCGCGTTCCTGACGCCGAAGGGCAAGATGCTCGGCGATCTGCGAATCCTCGACACCGGCGACGAGTTGCTGCTCGACACCGAGCGCGTGGCGCTCCAGGAGCTGTTCAACATGATCCGCCGGTTCAGCATCGGCTACGACGTCGCGCTCCACAAGCGCACGCTCGAGCGCGGCCTGTTCTCGCTCCTGGGTCCCGGGGCCGAGAGCGTGATCGGCGGCGCGCCCTCGCTCGGCGCGACCGAGCACGCCAACGCGGAGGTGTCGATCGGTGGCGTGGCGGCCCGGGCGATCCGCACCGACCTCGGCATCGACCTGCTCTGCGACTCCGCCGATTCCGCGGACCTGCTGGCCGCGCGTGACCGAGGCCGGCGCGATGCCGGTGTCCGAGGCCGTGGCCGAGTGCCTGCGGGTCGAGCACGGCCGCCCGCGCTACGGCGTCGATCTCGACGACGAGCGTGATCCCCCAGGAGGCCGGGCTCAACGAGCGCGCCGTGTCCTTCACCAAGGGCTGCTACGTCGGCCAGGAGACCGTCGCGCGGCTCTACTACCGGGGCAAGCCCAACCGGCGCCTGCAGGGGTTGCGGCTGTCTCAGGCCCGGCCGATCCGGCGAGCAGCTCAGCTTCGACGGGAAGGTCGTCGGCCGGGTCGGGCAGCGTCGCGCTGTCGCCGCGGTTCGGGCCGATCGCGCTGGCGCTGGTGCGCCGCGAGGCGCCCGTCGGGGCGACGGTGCAGCTTGGGAGCGGCGTCACCGCGGAGGTCGTCGACCTCCCCTTCACCTGATTGGTCGAGATTTTGCCGCTCTAGGCGGCACTCGATCGCCCAGCCGCGCTCGCGGCGATGAATCGCTCGAGGTCCGCGGGAGCCGGCGGGGGGTCGAGCGCGAGCTGCGGGGTGTCGGGGTGCGAGGCGAGATAGGTGGCCATGATCCGGATCTCGTCGACCTCGCCCGGCGGCAGGTGCGTGGCCAGCTCGCCGGGCCGCGGGGCGCGGGTCAGGGCGGACTCGGTGCGGCGCTGCAGCTCGGCCGGATCGCGGTCCGCGTCGCCGATCGGGCCCCAGTCGACCAGCCGCCCGGCCACCAGCCAGAACGCGTCGAGGTTGCCAGCCACCGGATGCGCGGCCAGTACCAGCCGCGGCCGCGCGTGGGTGGCCTCGAGCACGCCGCCGAGCCGGTCGAGGATCGCCGACAGCCGGCGGGCGCGGCGCCGCAGCCAGCCGGCGCGCTCGAACCGCTGCTCCGCGGCCGCGTGGCGCATCTGAGCCTCGACGTGGGCGATCAGCCGGGAGCGGCCGGCTCCGGCGCCGACGAACATCCGCAGCGCCTCGTCCAGCCGCCGGCGGTACAGGTTCGGGTCCAGGTCGCCCAGGCACGGCGACAGGCAGCGGCCCATCTGCCCGTACGCCGAGGGGTGCTCGCGGCGCGGGAGCTTGCGTCCGCAGTGGCGCAGGCCGAACAGCGAGTCCAGCTGCTCGACGAGCTCGAGCGCGAGCCGCCGGCCGCGCAGCGGACCGACCGTGACCGCGTGTCCCGGCGCCGGCTCGGAGGCGACCTCGAGGATCGGGAACGGGATGTCGAGCCGGCAGCGGATGTAGCAGAGCCGGTCGTCGCCGCGCACCAGCCGGCTGTTGCCGGGCGGGCGTAGCTCCTTGATCAGGCGGTTCTCGAGCACCAGCGCGCCGAGTTCGGAATTCGTCGTGCGGTAGTCGACGATCTCGGCGTGCGCGGTCCAGTCGGCCTGCGGACTCGACGGCGCGAAGTGCGCCCGGGCTCGACTGCGGATCGAGACCGACTTGCCGACGTACAGCGTCTGACCCGAGCCGTCTCGGAACAGGTACACGCCGGGGTCGCGCGGGAGCTTGGCGAAGTCGAGCTGCGGAAGCTTGGGGAAGGCCGGGGCGGCCGCCACCCGGATCGACGGCGGCTTGGGCCGGCGCCGGCGCCGTGGGGCCAGCATCGACACGGCGTCGCGGATCGTCAGCGCGTTGGCGCACAGGCGCGGGAACAGCGCGCACAGGACCCGCGCGCAGGTCTCGGCGTCGGCCAGCGCCCGGTGCACGACGTCGACGTCGATCCCCAGCGCGTCGGCGACCGCGCGCAGACCGCGCCGGCGCTGGAGCGGCAGCAGCGTCCGGGCCAACGCGGCGGTGCACAGCACCGGCGGCTGGGGCCAGTCCAGGCCGATGCGCTCGAACGCCTGGCGCAGCACGCGGCGGTCAAACGGAGCGTTGTGGGCGACCATCACGCGGCCCTCGAGGCGCTCGGCGAGCGCCGGCAGCACGACCTCGAGCGCGGGCGCATCCTCGACCATCGCCTGGGTGATCCCGGTCAGCCGCTGGACCCCTCGCCGCAGCGGAGACACCGTGCGCACCAGCGAATCCCAGCGATCGTGGAGCTCACCGCCGCCGACGAGCACGGCGCCGACCTCGGTCAGCTCGCAGCCGTCACCGTTGAGGCCGTTGGTCTCGGTGTCGACGACGAGGAACTCGGCGGTCGCGATCGGTGCGTCGAGAAACTCCAAGCATCGCGTGATACGCCAGCCTCCGGACGGCATGCAGGGGCGATTGCGAATCGCCCGCGGACGCCCGCCGGACGGGCCGATACGTGGCATATCTCATGGTTGGCGACCGCGTTGAGGGGTACCATCGCAAAGCAGACAGCTACTAAGGAGTCGGGACATGGCAGCCATAGCCCATGACGCCGAAGAGCAGCAGCGCGAGCTGGACGCAGGTACGCAGCGCGCTTGGAGCGCGTACAGCGAGGGTCTGCGCGGCCTTGTCGGAGACGACTACGAGCACGCCGAGCGTGAGTCGTGGGCGGAGCTCCAGAGCGAGCTGCAGCGGTTGGAGCGCCGGCGCCAGACGCTGAACCAGACCGCCGCCTGAGTCCCGGGATCACGGAGCGTCGCGAACGGCTCGGTTGGAGGCCGAGCCGTTTTGACTTCAGGGGTGTTTGTTCGGTTAGGGTTTGAACGATCCTCCGGGCCGCGGTCGGGGCGGCCACCGGGGCCATCGAACAAGTCTTGACACGGATGCGTAGGACGATCGTCTGGATAGTTGGGATCTGCGCCCTCGCGCTGGCGGGGTGCGGCGGTAGCGGCAGCTTCGCCAACGACCCGCGGCCGCCGTCGCCGGTGAACCTCACCGTGTACATCGGCAACGCCCGTGTCTCCCTGTCGCCGCAGTCGGTCGGGGCCGGCCCGGTCGTGTTCATCGTGACCAACCAAGCCGACACGTCCGAGTCGCTCGCGATCGTCCACAAGGGCAGGACCAGCACCGCCAACGCGCTCGCCGACACGGGTCCGATCAACCCCCAGGCCACCGCTCAGGTGATGGTCAACTTCCGGCCCGGGGACTACACGATCTCGACCTCGACCGCGAGCGGGACCGAGGCCCAGCGGGCCACGGCCAAGCCGGTCCGCGGCGCGAGCCTCCACATCGGGCCGCCGCGAGCATCGGCGAGCGACCAGCTGCTCCAGCCCTAGCCGCCTCCCGTGCGCGCCTCGGTCGGGAGATCCGACCGCCCCGGACAACCATTACAGAATATGCAATACTTGCATGCATGCAAGCAACTGCCGATGGGTCGACGACGGCCACGCCCACGTCGACTCGCGCGAACGACCTCGCGGTCGACATCTACGCGCTGATCGTCTACCTGCACAAGCAGTGCAACAACGACCTGTTCGAGGCGGTCGGGTCGCTGGAGCTGTCGCTCTCCCAGATCAAGCTGCTGGGCCATCTGGCCGACGTCTCGGGCCCGATCTCGCTCAAGGAGGCCGCCGAGTTCGTCCACGTCTCGCTGCCGGCCGCCAGCCGTCTGGTCGACGACCTCGTGCGCCGGGGCTTCGTCGAGCGCAACGAGGACGCCGAGGACCGCCGGATGAAGCGCGTCCGCCTGACCGAGGACGGCAGTGCGGTGATCAGGCGACTGAACGCCGCTCGCTTCCGGCGCCTCATGCAGTTCGTCGAGACCCTCTCGGCCGGCGAGCACGACCAGCTCGCCGCCGCCCTTTCCGGGCTGATGCAGCGTCAAGACCTTGCCAATTGCCGACCCGAGGAGGCGATCCAGTGACAGGCCGAATCCTTGCCCACCGTCATCGCCTCGTGACCGAGGAGAACAGCCGCTGGTGGACTCTCGGCGCGATGTGCTTCGCGCTGTTCATGATCATGCTCGACAACACCGTCGTGAACGTCGCGCTGCCGTCGATTCAGCGCGACCTGCACGCGTCGCTGTCCGCGCTGGAGTGGACGGTCAACGCGTACACGCTCACGTTCGCGGTGCTGATGGTCACCGGCGGCCGCCTCGGCGACATCTTCGGACGGCGCCGCATGTTCCTGTTCGGCGTGGTCGTGTTCGGCGTCTCGAGCGCGGCGATCGGGTTCGCCCCGACCGACACGACGCTGGTGGCGTTCCGGGCGGTCCAGGGAGTCGGCGCGGCGTTCATGATGCCCGCCACCCTGTCGATCATCACCCAGGCGTTCCCGCCCGAGCAGCGCGGCACCGCGATCGGCACGTGGGCGGGCGTGAGCGCGCTGGCGCTCGCGATCGGCCCGGTGCTGGGTGGCTTTCTCACCGAGTACGTGAGCTGGCGGGCGATCTTCTTCATCAACCCGCCGATCGCGATCGGCGCGGTCGCGGTCACGTTGTTTGCCGCCCGCGAGTCGCGCGACGAGACCGTCGACCGCACGGTCGACTACCCGGGCATCGCCGCGATCACGGTCGGGCTGACGGCGCTCGTGCTCGCCCTGGTCGAGGGCAACAGCTGGGGCTGGGGCTCGACCCGGTTGATCACGCTGCTGGCGGTCGCCGTGATCGGACTGGTCTCGTTCGTGCTGATCGAGCTGCACGTCAAGGCGCCGATGGTCAACTTCAGCTTCTTCAGCTCTCGAACGTTCCTGGGCTCGAACCTCGTCGGCTTCTTCGTCAGCTTCGCGATGCTCGCCCAGTTCTTCTTCCTCGCCCTGTACATGCAGAACATCCTGGGCTACTCGCCGCTTCAGGCCGGAATCCGGTTCTTGCCCTCGACCCTGATCCTGGTCGTCCTCGGTCCGCTGGCGGGGCGTCTGACCGATCGAGTCGGACCGCGGCCGCTGATGACGCTCGGACTGGTCGTGGTTTCCGCTGCGCTGTTCACCCAATCGGGAATCACCGTCCACACCAGCTATCTGCGGCTGCTCCCCGGGTTCGTGCTGATGGGCATCGGCATCGGGTTGGTGATGTCGCCGATGAGCACCGCCGCGATGAACTCGGTCGACCGCACCAAGTCGGGCGCCGCCTCGGGCGTGCTGTCGATGAGCCGGATGGTCGGCGGAACCTTCGGCGTCGCGGTGATGGGCGCGCTGATCGCGACGCTCGGCCGCAGCAAGATCGACGACAGCCTCCCGCAGCTCTCAGCCCACACCCGCGGAGCGCTGGCCAACTCGCTCGGCGCCGGTGGCGGGTCCGGGCACGGGTTGGCGGCCAACGTGGTCTCGGCCGTCCACGAGGCGTTCGTGTCGGCCCTGGGCACGGGCCTGGCGATCAGTGCCGCGCTCACCCTCGGCGCGGCGGTGCTCGCCTGGATCCTGATCGAGCCCCGCGTGGTGGCCACCGAGCCCGTCGAGTCCGAGCCGGTCGAGCGCGCCGAGGAGACGCCGGTGCCGGAGCTCACCACCGCCTGAACAAGCTTGGGCGGGGGGCGCCGCCCCCGCCCGAGGACCGTTGCGCCGGTCCGGCGCGAGCCTCCCGGCCCGAGTACGATCAGGCGTGAGCATGGCCGTCGATTTCAGCCAGATCACGCAGGTCGACACCGAGCCGGGAGAGCTGCCGGCGACGATGGCGGCCTGGGTGATCCGCGAGGAGCGGTTCGGCGAGCCCGTGGACGCGTTTCAGGTCGAGCAGATCGAGGTGCCCGAGCCGGGCGCGTTTGAGGTGATCGTCCGGGTGATGGCCGCGGGCGTGAACTTCAACAACGTCTGGGCTGCGCTCGGCGAGCCGGTCTCGGTGTTTCGCTACCACCCCGAGGACGACCACCACATCGGCGGCTCGGACGCCTCCGGGATCGTCTGGAAGGTCGGCGCCGGCGTCACCCGCTTCAAGCCCGGCGACGAGGTCGTGGTCCACTGCAACCAGGCCTCCTACGAGGACCCCGAGGTCCACGGCCTCGACCCGCTCGCCGCGCCCAGCCAGCGGATCTGGGGGTATGAGACCAGCTGGGGCTCGTTCGCCCAGTTCTGCAAGGTCCAGGCCCAGCAGCTGCTGCCCAAGCCCAAGCACCTCGCGTGGGAGGAGGCGGCCTCGTATGGGCTGACGTACTTCACCGCCTACCGGATGCTGATCGACCGCTGCAAGCTGCAGGCGGGCCACCGGGTGTTGATCTGGGGCGCGGCCGGCGGCCTGGGCGTGTTCGCCACGCAGCTGTGTGCGCTGACCGGCGCCGACGCGGTCGGGGTCGTCTCCAGTGACGACAAGGGCAAGCTGATCGAACAGCTGGGGGCGATCGGCTACGTCAATCGCTCTCAGTACGCCGGGATGATGCGCCAGGGCGGCGAATCGCCCGACCAGGAGCTCGCGCGCTTCAAGGAATCCCGCCGCTTCGGCAAGGCTGTCGTGGAGGTCCTGGGCGGCTCACCCGACATCGTCTTCGAGCACGTCGGCAAGGCCACCTTCCCCACCTCGGTGCTGGTCGCCAAGCCGTTCGGGAAGGTCGTCATCTGCGGCGCCACGTCCGGCTACCAGCTTGACTTCGACGTGCGCTACCTGTGGATGCGCCAGAAGGAGATCATCGGCTCCCACTTCGCCAACGCGTGGGAGGCGACTAAGGCGAACGAGCTGATTGAGGAGTCCAAGATCCGACCTGTTCTGTGGAAGACGATGGGATTTGACGGGGTCGCCGAGGCCCACCAGCTGTTACGCGACAACAAGCACCTGGGCAAGATCGCGATCCTCGTCGGAGCGACGAGCGAGGGCGAGGGCAAGCACACCGAGGGACCGGGCGCGATCCGCGCCGAGGTGGGTGCATAGCCATGGCGGGTGTCATCCACGTCCAGTGGTACGCGACCGTGAAGCGCCAGTACTCGTTCGCCGAGGAGGTCGTCAAGGTGGCCCCGCATGTGCTGCGCTACGGCGCCACCCAGTACGCGGTCCACACCTCCCGCGACGACCGCTACAAGGTCACCCAGATGTCCTGGTTTGAGCGCAAGGCCGACTGGTACCGCTACTGGGAGGGGCCGGAGATGATCGAGTTCCGCGCTCGCTTGTCGGGCCACTACACGATCCCGATCATCTACGTGTGGCAGGACGAGCTGATCGCAGGGGCGCTAGGTCCCCAGGTGCCCAACGGCGAGGCCGAGCCCGAGCCCGCCCCGGTCCAGCCCGCCGCCGCGCAATAGCCGCCACGGCCCGGTCCGCTACGCGTCGGCGGCGCGCAGCGCGAGCTCGAGCCAGAACCGCTCCTCGGGATCCTCGAGCGCGTCGCCGAACAGCTCGCGCAGCCGCGCCAGGCGGTAGCGCACGGTCTGCGGGTGCACGTCCAGCCGCTCGGCCACGCGGCTGAGCCGGCCCTGCTGCGCCAGCCACGCCCGCAGCGTCTCGGTCAGCCGCGCTTGCTGGCCGGCCGACAGATCGGCCAGCGGCGCCAGCCGGTCGCGCGCGAGCTCGTCGGCGAGCCCTGGGTCGCTGCGCAGTAGCAGCCGCCCAGCCTGCTCGCGCGCTACCACCAGCGCAGGCGCCCCGTTCGCGAGGCCCAGCGCCGCCCGCGCTCGCGCGAGGCTCATGCCGGCGTTCCCCCACTCGACCGTCGCCCCCAGCCCGGCGGTCGCGCCGGCGTCGGCCACGGCGCGCTGGACCGCGGCGCGCCTCCCCGGCCCGTCTGGGTCGGGCAGCACCGCGACCAGCACGTCACCGAACGTCTCGGCGATCACCCGGCCCGGCAGGCGAGTCGCGACTCGGTCGCGCCCGGGACCGGCGATCGCCAGCACCGCCAGACGCCGGGGCACCTGCCAGCCGGCCTCGCTGGCGGCCGCGCGGACCGCGCGCTCCTCGGCCGGGGGCTCGCGGACCAGCAGGCGCACCAGCCGGCGGCGGCGCAGCTCGGCCTCGCCGGCGACCGCCGACTGCTCGAGCGCGTGACCCTCGGCCGACTCGGCCGAGAGCACGTCGATGTAGGCAAACAGCGACTCGGCCAGTAGATACAGCGTGTCGGGATCCAGCCCGGCCTGTACACCGACCGCGGCGAACCGCCGCCAGGCCACCCGGGCGCCGATCCGGTAGGCGCTGAGCAGGGAGTCGAGGCTGCGGCCCGAGCGCATCTCCCCGCGGCCGAGATCCACGTACACGTCGCGCCGCGGGACCGCACGGCCGGCCTCGATCTCGACCAGGAAGTGCCGCAGCGCCTCCTGCACGCCGATCCGCACGCCCGCGCCGAACTCGCCGTCGATCGGCCGTGAGTAGGCCGGGACGGTTCGCACCGCCTCGATCATCTCGTCGGCCACGTCCGAGAGCACCGGCCGGAGGACTCCGGCGATCTCAGGCGGAAGCTCGTGCCATGGCTGATCGGCCACTTCTTATGCCAAACCTACAAATTTGCGAGCGATCGTCGTGGCAAGAGTAAGAGAATTTCGCACGATATCCAAGTATGCTCGCTTCTCCGCATGAGCCGTACGAACAAGATCGCGAACCTGATCGGCGTGCCGCTGCCGCTGATCGGCCTGGTTGCAGCGGTGGTCCTCCTGTGGGACACGGCGATCGGGCCGCTGCAGCTCGGCCTGATGGTGTTCTTCTACGTGATCACTGCGCTGGGCGTGACCGTCGGCTACCACCGGATGTTCACCCACCGGGCGTTCGAGTCCTCGCGGGCGTTCCGGGCGACGATCGCGGTGCTCGGGTCGATGGCCGTCGAGGGCGGGGTGATCACCTGGGTCGCCGACCACCGCAAGCACCACGTCTTCACCGATGTGCAAGGCGACCCGCACTCGCCGCACCTCGCGGGCCCGGGCTTCGTCGGCGCCATCAAGGGACTGTGGCACGCCCATGTCGGGTGGTTGTTCGAGACGGTCGGCACGGCTGAGCGCGAACGCTTCGCCCCCGACCTGCTCAAGGACCGGGTGCTGGGCGCGGTCGACAGGCTGTTTTGGGTGTGGGCCGTGCTCGGATTCGTGATCCCGTTCGCGCTGGGATGGCTCATCGGCGGAGGTCTCGGCGCCGCGCTGACCGCGCTGCTGTGGGGCGGCTTCGTCCGCGTGTTCCTGCTGCACCACGTGACCTGGTCGATCAACTCGGTGTGCCACTTCGTCGGCCGCAAGCGCTTCGACGTCGACGACGAGTCGCGCAACGTGTTCTGGCTGGCGCCGCTGTCGATGGGCGAGGCCTGGCACCACAACCACCACGCGTTCCCGACCTCGGCGTTCCACGGGCTGAGCCCGATGGAGCGGATCGCCGACCCGGCCGGGCTCGTGATCCGGCTGCTCGAGAAGCTCGGCGTGATCTGGAACGTGGTGCGGATCAGCCCCGAGCGCCAGGCGGCGAAGGCCCTGCCGGACCGCCGCGCCAAGGCACTCCCGACCCAGGCCTAGCAACTCCCCCCTCCCCGTCGCTCCGTCGCGCCCGGGAACGCCGGGCTCGCCGTCACATCGCATTAACATCGCGCCCCGGGCGTTGGAATAGCTTCGCCGCCGCGCTGACTGCAGGCGCAACGAAGCCAAGTCTCTACACGGAGGGGCAGATGTTCCACGCCACGCGTGACCCGCAACGGCCGCGCTCTCGTAATGTCCGGCGCCTGGTAGTGGGAGCGACCACCCTGGTCGCGACCGCCGGGGTGCTCGGATCGCTCGTACTCGTGTCGGCCAGCGCCGGAAAGGGCGCCCCGGCCCACGCCGCCAACCAGCGCCTGGCGGCCGTCCCCGATAGCTACACCACGCCGAACGTCGGTACGTTGGCGGTTCGCGCCAACCGCGGGATCCTCGCCAACGACTCCGGCGACGTCCAGCTGATCAGCCACACCGACACCGCCCACGGCTCGCTCTCGCTGCAGCCAGACGGCTCGTTTGGGTACGTCCCGCAGGCCGGGTTCACCGGCGACGACACGTTCTCCTACACGGTCGCCGATGCCGTCCACCTGTTCAGCGACAACCTGCCCCCGCTCGGGACGTTTGGCGGCGTCTCGCTCAACGCCGGCGGGTTCGGCTCCTCGATGTATCCGGTGCCCGGGAAGCCCGGAGAGTTCTACGGGCTCGAGGACCGCGGCCCGAACGTGACCGCCGCCGACGGCAACGACGTCGAGCCGATCCCCACGTTCGACCCGGCGATCGGCAAGTTCCGGTTCGTCGCCGGCAAGGCCGAGCTGCTCAAGGAGATTCCGCTCAAGGACGCCAAGGGACATCCCTACTCGGGCCTGGTCGGCACCCAGAACCCGACCGGTGAGGTGATCGAGGACCTGCAGGGCAACCAGCTCGCCCAGGACCCCAACGGATACGACTCGGAGGGCCTGGTGGCGATGCCGGACGGCAGCTTCTGGGTGTCGGACGAGTACGGCCCGTTCATCACCCACTTCAGCCCCAACGGGCGGGCGCTGGAGCGGCTTTCTCCGCTCGACGGCTCGCTGCCCAAAGAGCTCGTCAACCGCGTCCCTAACCGCGGGATGGAGGGCCTGACGATCACTCCCAACGGCCGCATGCTCGTCGGGATCATGCAGTCGGCGCTTCAGCAGACCGACCTCAACGGCTCCAACGCCAAGAACATCGTGCCGGTGCGGATCGTTACCTACGACCTGCGCACCCGCGCGCTGCACGAGTACCTGTTCCTGCTCGACGACCCCAAGGCCGACGGCACCGCTGTCTCGGAGATCGCGGCGGTGTCGAACGACACCTTCCTGGTCGACGAGCGCGACGGCAACTTCCCGGCTGCCGACGGCTATAAGAAGCTGTGGAAGATCAGCCTCGACGGCGCGACCGACGTCGGGCCACGCGGCCACGTGCAGGGCGCCACCTACGACGCGGCCCACGGCGGCCTGCTGATCGGCGGCAAGACGATCGAGGCACTGACCCTCGGCGAGAAGACCGCCGACGCGGCCGCGACGCTGCAGCAGGCCGGGATCACGCCGGTCAGCTCGAAGCTGTTCCTCGACGTCGACGCGCTGCTGCTGTCGCTCGACCCGCAGGGGCGCTTCTACTCCCACGACAAGGTCGAGGGTGTGGCGGTGCTCAACGGCGGTCGTCAGATCGTCATCTCCAACGACAGCGACTTCGGGATCGCCGGCGTCACCAACGACGCCCCGCCGTGGCAGCTCGAGTCGAAGCTCAGCCCGGCGACGGGCCAGCAGGACAACGGCGAGTACCTCGAGATCGACATGGACAAGGTCTCGCCCAGCACCAGCGCCGCGCAGACCAGCACGGCCACGGCCACGATCCACGTGACCAGCGGCTAACGAGTTCGCGTTCGGAGGGGGTGGGCGAGCGCCCGCCCCCTCACGCGCGCCGCAGACCGGCGCTCAGCCCTCTTCGAGCGGGCCCATCGTCAGCCCAGCGCCGTCGAGCTGCGCCCAGTACAGCTCGGCGTCCTCGCGGGCCCCGCTCCACACGATCGCGCAGCCTTTGTGATGGATCCGATCGGCGTACCGGTAGCCCTCGGCCAACGACACACCCGGGATCACGTGGGCCAGCGTCTCGGCCACGTGATCGAACGTGTTGTGGTTGTCGTTGAGCACCACCACGCGCCAGAGTCCGCCGGTGCCGGTCCCAGGACCGCTGACACGAGGCAGCTCGACTGTCCTCGACATACCCCCTCAGGATACCGGCGAGCCGCTGCCGGCTCGGCCACTGAGCGCTTCTGCACGCTTTCGCAGATATCGCTCCATGCCCTTGTACATCTGGTCCGCGGGGGCCGCTTGGGCGTACATCGGCATCAGCTCCGGACCGGCCTCGCGCTCGATCTGAGCCTGCAGCCACCCGATGAACGACTGCTCGTCGTGGTCGGGGACGATCGCAACCCAATCGTCCAGGCGCCGCGCCAGCTCCGACAACTGCCCGTCGACGTCCTCGGTCAGCCCGAAGTGGGTCATGGCCAGCCGGCGGGGCTGCCAGCCGGACACGAGCTCGATCGACCGGTGCCAGGCCTCGACGTCGATGTCGGGCGGAGGCGTCGGCGGCTGGACCATCGACGACGGCGGGATCCGCACGCCGCCGACATCGCCCACGTACGCCGTCCCCTTGTGCAGGTAGGAGACGTGATGCGAGGCGTGCCCGGGCGTGTAGGCAACCTCGAACGCCTCGCCCAGGACCCGCTCGCCGCCCGACAGAATCCTCAGGTTGGCCTCGGGCACCGGGAGCATCTCGCCCCAAAGGCGGTCCATGTCGTCGCCATAGAGCCTCCGCGCGCTCGTCATCAGCCGCGACGGGTCGACGAGATGCGGGGCGCCGCGCTCGTGCACGTACACCTCCAGGTCGGGCCAGCGCCGCACCAGCGCGCCGCTGGCGCCGGCGTGGTCGAGATGGATGTGGGTCAGCAACAGCGCTCGGGGAACCTGGCCTCCGAGCCCCTCGAGCAACGTCGGCAAGCACGACCCCGGCCCGGGGTCGACCAGGACGTCATCCAGCTGATAGCACCCGATCACCCTGGGGAGACCGGTGTGCATCAGGTCGATGAGCCTCATCGGTGCATCGGCCGTGCGACCCCTAGCGATGCTCGGAGTCGTCGGCGGGACGCGGCGGCAGCACCATCGTGGACTCCTTGTCGGAGGCCTCCTGGTCGATGGCGTCGCGGTCGATCACCGCCGTCGGCGAGTCGGCGGCGTCGAACTCGGCGCCGGGATCGCCTTCAACGTCGTAGGGCTGCTCGGCGTCCTGGTTGTGGGCCTGGTCGGCCTCACCCTCCTCCGCGCCGGGCTCCGCCGCTTCGGTCTCGCCGGGAGCCGGCTCGCCCTCGCCCGGCTCGTAGAACTCGGGCGGCCCGGCCGGCTCGGGGGTGTCGCCGAGCACGGGCTCCTCGGAGGTCTCGGCGGCGGGGAAACGCTCGGCCGCCGAGTCGGTCATACCCAGCAGCTGGCCGGCCAGCTCGCGGGTGTCCTCGACGATCTGGCGACGCTCGGCCCAGATCCGGTCCGTGTCGGCGTCCAGATCCTTCAGGCGCTGCTCCGCCGCGGCGGTGATCCGCGCGGCCTCCTGCCGCGCCGCTTCGAGACGGTCCTCGGCCTCGCTGCGCGACTGCGCCGTGATCTGCTCGGCGGTGTCGTGCGCCCGCTGCAGGATCCCCGAGATCTGCTCGCCAACCCGGTCGAGCGCGCGCCTGATTGCGGCCTCGGGCGACCTGGTGGCCTGGAGCTCGGCGACGAGCTGACTTGTCTGCTTGACGTATGCGTCGACTGCGATCCGGTCGTAGCCGCGAATCGCCACCGGGAAATGGGGATCGGCGGTGATGGAGACCGGATCGTCGGGCATCGTCGCGAGCGGCGCGGTGATCTCCTGGATGATCGCGTGCTCCGATGCAGCTGAGCTTTGATCAGGCATGGCTTGACCTTACCCCAGTGGTCGGCTGCGCAACAGTGGCTCGGCTGATTCCCAGCGGTTCTCTGGGATTTCCGGATGCGCCGCCAATCGGCCTCCATACAATGGCGATCCCATGTCGGAGACGCCTCCGCCCCGGCTGCCCGAGCCCGATCGTCCCTGGATGATGCGGACCTACGCGGGGCATTCCGACGCCCGCCGGTCCAACGAGCTGTACCGCCGCAACCTGGAGAAGGGGCAAACCGGGCTGTCGGTCGCGTTCGATCTTCCCACCCAGACCGGCTATGACCCCGATCACGAACTGGCCCGCGGCGAGGTCGGCAAGGTCGGAGTCTCGATCGCCCACTCGGGCGACATGCGGACGCTGCTTGACGGGATCCCGCTGGACCAGATGAACACCTCGATGACGATCAACGCCACCGCCGCATGGCTGCTGGCGCTCTACATCGTCGCCGCCGACGAGACGCGGGATCGATGAGCGCCAGCTCCAGGGCACGACCCAGAACGACATCCTCAAGGAGTACCTGAGCCGCGGGACCTACGCGTTCCCGCCGGGGCCGAGCATGCGGCTGATCGCCGACACGATCGCCTACACCGTCGAGCACGTCCCGAAGTGGAACCCGATCAACATCTGCTCGTATCACTTGCAGGAGGCCGGGGCCACACCCGTGCAGGAGATCGCCTACTCGATGAGCAACGCGATCGCGGTGCTCGACGCCGTCCGGGATCGCGTCCCGCAGGAGCTGATGGGCAGCGTGTTCGGACGGATCTCGTTCTTCGTCAATGCCGGCGTGCGGTTCATCGAAGAGCACGCCAAGCTGCGGGCGATGGCGGCGCTGTGGGACGAACTCGGGCGCGAGCGCTATGCCGTCGCCGACGACAAGCACCGCCGCTTCCGCTACGGGGTGCAGGTCAACTCGCTGGGGCTGACCGAGGCACAGCCCGAGAACAACGTCTACCGGATCGCGCTCGAGGCGCTGGCGGTGACCCTCGGCCGCGGCACCCGGGCCCGGGCGATCCAGCTCCCGGCGTGGAACGAGGCGCTGGGGCTGCCGCGCCCGTGGGACCAGCAGTGGTCGCTGCGCCTGCAGCAGATCCTGGCCTACGAGACCGACCTGCTCGAGTACCCCGACATCTTCGAGGGCTCCAAGGTGATGGATGGGCTCGTCGCTGAGCTGACCGAGGGCGCGCGCGACGAGATGCACCGCGTCGCCGAGCTGGGGGGCGCGGTGGAGGCGGTCGACTACATGAAGTCGGGTCTGGTCGAATCCCACCGCGAGCGCTGGCGGCGGATCGAGTCGGGCGAGCTGACCGTCGTCGGCATGAACCGGTTTCAGTCGACCGAGCCCTCCCCGCTGACCGCCGACGCCGACGGCGGCATCCTGGTGGTCGATCCCGAGGTCGAGGCCCAGCAGCGTGAGGCGGTGGCCCGCTGGCGCCAGTTGCGCGACCAGCCGGCCGTCGACGCCGCGCTGACCGAACTCGCCCGGGTCGCCCGCGAGCACGACGAGAACATCATGCCGGCGACGATCGCCGCCGCCCGCGCCGGCGCCACCACCGGCGAGTGGTCGCAGACGCTGCGCGAGGTGTTCGGCGAGTACCGGGCGCCCACCGGCGTCGGCGAGGCCGCGGCGGTCTCCAGTGAGGAGATCGCCGTGCTCCGCGACGAGGTCGAGCGCGTCAGCGACGTGTTGGGCCGCCGGCTGAAGTTCCTGGTCGGCAAGCCCGGGCTCGACGGGCATTCCAACGGAGCCGAGCAGATCGCAGTCCGCGCGCGTGACGCCGGCATGGACGTGGTCTACGAGGGCATCCGCCTGACCCCCTCGCAGATCGCCACCTCCGCCGCCCAGGAGGGCGTGCACGTGATCGGGCTGTCGATCCTGTCGGGCTCGCACCGCGAGCTGATCCCGTCCGTGCTCCAGGCGCTCCACGACATCGGGGTCGGCGATGTACCCGTGGTCGTCGGGGGGATCATTCCCGAGGTCGACGCCGCCGCCCTGCGCGAGGAGGGCGTGGCCGCCGTGTACACGCCTAAGCACTGGGACCTCAACGCGATGATGCGCGACATCGTGGAGCTTGTGGCCCAGCGCCACGGCGTCGATTCCGCCGCCGTCGCTTGAGCCCCGGCGAGGTCGACGGCGACCACCTGGGAGCGCGCCTCGCCGCGCGCGACCTGACCGCGGCCCCTGGCGTGCTGAACCTGGTCGAGAGCCGCACCCCGGAGGCGCGCGCCCAGGCGGCGGCGCTGCTGGCCGCCGTCTCCCCGGCATCGCTCGGACACGAGGCGCCCGCGCACGTGGTCGGGATCACCGGCCCGCCCGGCGTCGGCAAGTCGTCGCTGCTGTCGCGGCTGATCGCGCAGTGGCGCGGCTGGCAGCGGTCGGTCGCCGTGCTGGCCGTCGACCCGACCTCGCGCCGGTCGGGCGGCGCGCTACTGGGCGACCGCGCCCGGCTCGAGGTCGACCCCACCGACCCCGAGCTGTTCATCCGCTCCACGGCCGCGGGCGACCGGCTCGGCGGGCTCGCCCCGGCCACTCGCGCAGCGGCGAGCGCGCTGGCGGCGGCATTCGACGTGGTGGTGATCGAGACGGTCGGCGTCGGGCAGTCCGAGACCGAGGTCGCCGACGTGGCCGACACGGTCGCGGTAGTGATCCAGCCCGGCTCCGGAGACGTCCTGCAGTTCCTGAAGGCGGGGATCATGGAGGTGCCCGACGTCGTGGTCGTCACCAAGTCCGACCTCGGACGGATCGCCGACCGCACGGTCGCCGACCTGCGGGCGGCGCTGCGGTCGCTCGGCGCAGCCGAGGTCGAGGTCGTTGCGGCGTCGTCGGTGGCGCCGTCGGGGATCGCCGAGGTCGTCGCGGCGTTGGACCGCCACCGCGCCGACCTCGACCTCCCGGCGCGGCGGCTGCGGTCGCGGCGGATGCACGCGCTGGCGGACTTCGCCGGCGAGTTCGGCGAGCGCGGCCTGCGCGCGCTCGGCGGGCGCCGTCAGGCCGAACGGTGGCTGGCCGGCCAGGAGCCCGGGCTCGACGTGCCCGCGTTGGAGCGGCTGCTGGCGGCGCGCGCGGAGGACGGCCCGTGACAGGAATAATCGAGCCGTGAACCGAATCGTGCTCCCGGCCGAGCCGCTCGTCGACGGGCCCACCGCGTTGCGATCGTGGCGCGACTCCGATCTCCCGCAGCTGGTGAGCATCTGCCAGGACCCGGAGATACCGCGCTGGACGCGGGTCCCGGAGCGCTTCAGCGAGGCCGACGGGCGGGCCTACCTGCTGTCGCGCTACGACGCGATCCTGTCCGGGGCCACGGCGCCGTTCGCGATCGTCGACGCCGACGACAACGGGCGCGTGCTCGGGTCGACCTCGCTGTTTGCGCTCAACTGGGATCACCTCCGCGGCGAGGTGGGCTACTGGCTCGGGCGTGACGCCCGGGGCCGGGGGCACGTCACCCGGGCCGTGGGACTGATCTGCCGCTTCGGCTTCGATTCGCTGGGCCTGGAGCGGATCGAGCTCTACGCCGGCACCGGCAACCCGGCTTCCCAGCGTGTCGCCGAGCGCAGCGGGTTCGCGCGCGAGGCGGTCGTGCGCTCATACCTCCAGGGCAAGGGCGAGCGCCAGGACATGGTCGCGTTCGGGCTGCTGCGCGGCGATCGCTGAGCGCGGGCGCCGCCGCGGGCCAACGAGCCGCGCGGCGACGCCCACGGTGGGGGCTCAGCTCGGCGGGATCAAGACCGCGTTGATCACGTGGATCACGCCGTTTGAGGCGAGTACGTCGGCCTGGGTCACGCGAGCTTGGTTGACGAACACGCTGCCCTTGCGGACGTGGATCGTCAGCTTGGCTCCGTTCAGCGTCTTGACGGAGTGGAGCTTGACCACCTGCTTGGCCAGCACCTCACCCTTGACGACGTGGTAGAGGAGCACGGCCCGCAGCAGCTTCTTGTCGTGCGCGAGCTTGTTCAGCGTCTGCTTGGGGACTTTCTTGAACGCCGCGTTGGTCGGCGCGAACACGGTCAGCTTCTGCTTGCCCGACAGCGCTCCGGCCAGGCCGGCTGACTTGACGAGCTTGACCAGCGTCGAGAACTGCGGCGCGGCGGCCGCCGTCTGGACGATGTTCTTCTTCGGCGCGCTGACCGCGGCTGCGCCGACCGGCACCGCCACTAGGGCGATTGCTGCAACTGCCACTATGCCTGCCGTGATGCGTTTCAATCGAGGCTCCTCTGCTCGTGACGGGTTCAGTTGTCAGTACGAGCCGACCGCCGAGATCGGTTGGGAAACTTTTCGGAGCCCGTGACCCCTGCTCGCCCGACCCTCGACTCGCTGCGAGACCGCAAGCTCGAGCGCGACCTGCGCCGCCAGGATCCGACCGCCGTGGAGCGGATCGGGAGCCGCCTCGGACCGATCGTGCTGGGCTACCTGACGAGCGTGCTCGGCGATCGCGGGGCGGCCGAGGACGCGATGCAGGTGACGATGGTCGAGGTCTGGCGGCGCGGGCCGTCGTATGACCCCGATCGCGGCTCGCTGGCCACGTGGGTGCTGACGATCGCCCGCTCGCGCGCGCTCGACCAGCTGCGCCGGCGCGTGCCCGAGCCGTTCGATCCCGGCGCGGTCGCCCAGGCGCTCGACCGCGACGCCGAGGACGCCGTCGACGCGCTGCTGGAACAGTGGCGGATGGCGGCGCTGATGTCGAACCTGCCAAAGGAGGAGTCAAAGCTGCTGTCGATGCGCTTCTACGAGGGCCTGTCGCAGCGCGAGATCGCGCGAGCGCACGGGGATCCCGCTCGGCACCGTCAAGATGCGGATGGTCCGTGCCCTGGAGCGGCTAAGAGACTTGATCGAACGGGAAGACCGATGACGGACGACCAGGAACTCAGCGACTACCTCCTCGACGAGCTCGACGCCGACGCCCGCCGCCAGATGGAGCGCCGGCTGGCCGAGGATCCCGAGCTGCGGGCGCGCGCCGAGCGCCTGAGCCCGCTCGTGAGCAGCCTGCAGACGCTGCCCCCGACGGCCTGGGAGGCGATCGGCGCCGAGCCGCGGCCAGCCCGCGACAGCGCCCACTCCTCCCCCACGGCGTTCCCGGCGCCTGACCCCGCGGGTGGCGATCGCGCTGGCCACCACGGCGATCGTCCTGTTCGCCGCCGGGATCGGAGTCGGCGTACTGCTCGAGCGCGGCTCGGGGCCGTCCGGCGCCACGGTCGCGCTCAAGCCGCTGCCGGGAAGCCCGTCCCCAGCCAGCGGCACCGCCCGGGTCAACGGGTCCGAGCGCCTGGACCTGGTCGTCAGCGACCTTCCCCGCAACGCAGCGGGCTCGTATTACGAGGCGTGGCTGATGTCGAGCACGACCAAGCTCGTGCCGATCGCCTCGTTCACCGTCGATTCCCAGGGGCGCGCACACCTGCAGCTCACGCTTCCGGCGCCGGCCAGCAGCTATCGCTACATCGACATCTCGCGCCAGCTGCCGCGCAACGGGACCGCCCACTCGGGCGACTCGGTGCTGCGCGGCGCGACCTAGTGAATCGGGACGCTAGGAAGGCCCGACCAGCCCGCGGAACTCCGGGATCGTCGCGCAGCGAGGCGAAATCCTCGTCGTCGCGGGCCCAGCCGGCGGCCTCGGGGCGCGCGGCGATCGCCCGGCGCAGCTCGCCGACCGCAGCGGCGCGGTCGCCCTGCAGGGACTCCAGGCAGGCCAGGTTGTAGTGCAGGGTCGGCGCATCCGGGTTGGCCCGCAGTCCCTCCTCGAGGATCCGCCGGGCGCGGTCAGGGTCCGAGCGCAGCAACGGCCCGGCGCGAAACGCCCACTCCCACGCGGACGGCTCGAACGTGGGCGGCCCGCCGAAGCTGAGCACGGTCGTGCCGGGCTCGGCGGCGACCGCGTGACGCTGCGAGGTGGGGTCGGGCACGAACACGTAGGTGCCGGCGGGGGCGTCGTGGCGCTCGCCGTCGATCTCGAACGTCGCCCGTCCGGCGGCCACGAAGTACAGCTCCTCGTGCGCGAGCTTCGGATCCTCGCTGTGGGGCTCGACGACGTCGTCGCCGGCCTGGGCGGCGGTGTAGGCGTTGCAGCCGAACGCGCGGATCCCGAGCGTCAGCCGGACCGGATGCCAGGTCAGGCTCCCCGGGCCGGGAACCGACTCGATCTGGTCCAGATGGACTATTCGAGGGGGTATCGGCATCGATTCGGGGGCGGTGGACGGATCGGAGGTGAAGCCAGGCAGCGACAGGGTAGCCTCTGGGTATGGAGCTCGAGCCCCTCCGCGATGGTCACGGCCGCCTGATCGGCGACCTGCGCGTGTCGGTCACCGACCGCTGCAACTTCCGCTGTCAGTACTGCATGCCCGCGGAGGGCCTGCCCTGGCTGGACCGCGCCGAGATCCTCACGTTCGAGGAGATCACGCGCCTGGTCTCGCTGATGTCCCGGATGGGCGTCCACGATGTGCGCCTGACCGGCGGCGAGCCGCTCGTGCGCCGCGAGTTTCCGCGGCTGGCCGAGATGCTCGCCGGCGTCGCCGACGTCCACGAGCTGTCGGTGACGACCAACGGGTTCCTGCTCGAGCGCGACGCCGAAGCGCTCGTCCGGGCCGGCGTGGATCGCTTCAACGTCTCGATCGACTCGTTGCAGAAGGACCACTTCTACGAGCTCACCCGCCGCGACGCGCTGCCCAAGGTGCTGCGCGGCCTCGAGGTGCTGGGCAGCTTTCCGGAGGCCCACCCGATCAAGATCAACGCGGTCGCGATGCGCGACTTCACCGAGGAAGAGGCGCTGCCGTTCGCGGAGTTCGCGCGGCGCACCCCCTACGAGGTGCGGTTCATCGAGTTCATGCCGCTCGACGCCGACCGCGCGTGGAGCGACGACCAGGTGCTGAGCGGCGCCGAGATCCGCGACGCGATCAACGCGGTGTACCCGCTCGAGCCCGAGCCGCGCGAGCCGCACGCCACCGCCCGGGTGTACCGGTTCGCCGACGGGAAGGGCCGGATCGGCTTCATCAACCCGGTGTCGGAGCCGTTCTGCGCCGACTGCAACCGCATCCGGCTGACAGCGGACGGGCACCTCCGAACCTGCCTGTTCTCGATGAACGAGACCAACCTCCGCGAGCCGATGCGGGCCGGAGCCGGCGACGACGAGCTCGAGCGGGTGATCCGCGACGCCGTCTGGCACAAGGAGCTCAAGCACCACGTGGGCGAGCCCGGGTTCATCCAGCCGGCGCGCTCGATGTCGGCGATCGGCGGTTAATAACTCCGCAATGGCGTAGCGGCATAGTCGGCTGAATCCAATGCTGTTGCTGATGTTGTTCGCGCTGATCGCGGGCGCGGGAACCGCGATCACGCCCTGCGTGTTGCCCGTCCTCCCCGCCCTGCTGTCGGCCAGCGCGGTCGGCGGCCGCAGGCGGCCGCTGGGGATCGTGATCGGGCTGGCCGCGACGTTCACGATCGCAATCGTCGCGCTCGCCCAGCTGGTCAAGGGCGTGGGGCTGGCCAGCGGCGCCGCCCGGACGATCGCGATCGTGGTCCTGATCGCGTTCGGGCTGCTACTGCTGATCCCGAGCCTGGCGGCGCGCGTGCAGGCGCCACTGTCGCGCCTGGCGCGGTTTGGGCCGCGCACCCGCGGCGACGGGTTCTGGTCGGGCGTCGGCGTCGGGGCGGCGCTCGGCTTCGTGTGCGCCCCGTGCGCCGGTCCGATCCTGGCCGCGGTGACGTCGGTGAGCGCGTCCAGCGGCGCCACGGCGCAGATCGTGGCAGTGGCGATCTCCTACGCGATCGGCCTCAGCGCGGTGCTGCTCGCTCTACGCGCTGGGGGGCCGGGCCGTGATCGACCGGGTTCGGCGCTCGGCGCGCGGACACGTGGTCGAGCGCACGCTCGGGGTCGTGCTGCTCGCCACCGGCGTGCTGATGCTGGCCAACGTCGACGTGCGTTTCGAGGAGGCGCTGGCCAAGGACCAGAGCCTCCCCGGGTTCCTGATTGACCCCACGCGCTCGCTGGAGAGCTCGAACGCGGTCCAGAACCGGCTCGCCTCGCTGCGCCCCCAATCGCGCTTCGTGACCCGCCAGAACGAGGCATCGACCAAGCCCGTGCCGGCCACCGAGGGAGTCTCGATCTCGGGCGTGAAGACGCCGCAGCTGCCGAAGCTGGGCGACGCCCCGGAGTTCGCCGACACCCAGCGGTGGTTCAACACCCCGGACGGGGCGCCGCTGACGATCGCGGGAATGCGCGGCCACGTGGTGCTGGTCGACTTCTGGACCTACACGTGCATCAACTGCATCCGCACGCTGCCGTTCGTCGAGGGCCTGTACTCGACCTACCACCGGTACGGGCTGGACATCGTCGGGGTGGAGACCCCCGAGTTCACGTTCGAGCAGGAGCGCGGCCAACGTCCAGCAGGCGATCCACTCCGACGGACTGACCTACCCGGTGGTCCAGGACAACCGCTACGGGACCTGGAACGCGTGGCAGAACCAGTACTGGCCGGCCGAGTACCTGATCGACTCCAACGGCCAGGTCCGCCACGCCCAGTTCGGCGAGGGCGACTACAAGCAGGACGAGGCGGCCGTCCGCCAGCTGCTCTCCGACGCCGGCGCCCACCGGCTGCCGCCGCCGATGACCGCCACGGCGGTGATGCCGTCCAAGTCGCTGGGCACGCCCGAGACATACCTCGACGACCAGCGCTCGCAGGGGTTCGCCGAGAAGCTCCGGCCAGGCGTGAGCTTGTACGCGGGCACCACCAACCCCGCCCTCAACCAGTTCGCGCTGAACGGCACCTTCAAGGTCACTAACCAGTCCTCCACCCCGGTCTCGGACGGCGCCTCGATCATCGGCCGGGTCAAGGCAGCCCACGTGTACCTGGTCCTGACGTCCGCCGGGGACATCCCCCGCAAGGTCAGGGTGCTGCTCGACGGCAAGCCGATCTCCGACAAGCAGAGCGGCACCGACGTCAGCCACGGTCTGGTGACCGTGCGCGGTCAGCGCCTGTACTCGCTGGTTTCGCTGCCCGACGACCAGCAGCATCTGCTGACGCGTGCAGGTGCCCCGGGGGGTCAGCGCGTACGACTTCACGTTCGGGTAGACGGGGCCGATCGCGCGCGCCAGGTGTCGAGCATCGCGGCGGCCTGGAGCAGGTCGTCGGGCGTGTTGACGTTGAACAGCAGGTCGGGATCGGAGACCTCGAGCGTGGCCGGCTTGATCGCCGCGATGCACTCGCGCAGTGGCCGATCGGAGGCCGAGCCCGTCCGCTCGAGCAGCTCGAGCGCCCCGGGCTGATAGCAGCCCAGCAGCGGCTGGAAGTTGCCCTCCGAGGCGGCCAGCACAGCCGGCGCGCGGCCGGGATCGGCGCCGGCCAGCTCGGCGACCAGCTCGCCGGTCACGAACGGCAGATCAGCGGCGCAGACGACCACCGGACGGCGGTCGGCCAGCGCCAGCGCCTGCATGATCCCGACCAGCGGATGGCGGGGCTCGTCGGGCTCGATCCAGACCGTCACGCCGGGCGAGGCTGGGCAGCTGCGTGTCGGTCTTGGCGACGATCGCGACGTCGCCCAGGGCGTCGCGCATGGCCCGCAGCGGATAAGCGATCAGCGGCGTCCCGGCGAGCTGGACGGTCGCCTTCGATCCCCCGATCCTGCGGCCCGATCCCCCCGCGAGGATCACGCCGATCGGCTCCCGGCGGCGGCGCATCAGACGATTTGGCCGTGGTTACTCACAAAAGGATCCTAGAATCAACCTGATGGAGGGCTCAACCTCGGTCCGAAGCTGGTTGCGCTGCTACCGGTGCTGGTCCCAGAACCTCGAGGTGCAGGTGCATTACGAGGGGATCCATCGGATCGACCCCGAGACCGGCGAGCGCGGCGAGGTGGTCGACGAGATGCAGGAAGCGGTGGTGCAGTGTCTCGAGTGCATGCACGACCAACCCCACCTCGGCTTCCACAACGGCCGTGTCGAGCCGATCGAGGACCGCTGGGAGCGGATGATCGCCGGGACGCCCTGGGTGGCGTCCTGCACCGTGACGGTCGACGCCGACGACGTCGAGTCGTGCTCGGGGCCCGAGGCGGGCGACGCGCTGTCCTACGCGGCGTTCGGCGATCACGGCACCCGCGAGTTCTTCACCCACGTGCGCTTCCACAAGCACGACGACGATCGGATCGTCGTGCACCTGCTGGTCGAGCTCTACGCCCGCTCGGCCGACGAGGCCACCGAGGTGCTCGAGGAGGCCGCCCGCGGCCAGCTGGCGATCACCTCGCTCGCCGAGGAATCGCGCCCGCCCGCGTCCACGGGCGACGATAAGCAGCACTAGCGGGCGTCACGGCGTCCGCGCGCGACTCCGCGCGGCGACGACTCCGGCTCCATACCTCGACGATGATCAGCGCGAGCGCGACCGGAACGGTCGCCGGCAGCTCGTCGACGACGAAGAACAGCAGGTCGAACAGGCCCGCCAGCACCAGCGTCAGGACCGCCGCCGACAGCTGCACATTTCGCCGGTCGGCCAGCACCGCGCCGAGGACCGCGGCGATGAACAGGTCGCCGTAGCCCATCGTGACCGTGCCGAACACCTCCGCCTGCAGCTGTGGGCAGGCCAACCGGCGGGGCCGCGGCGCCGAGCGTCGCGTTGGGCGCCTGCAACAGGTCCGAGGCCACCAGCCAGACGTCGGCGCCGGCCATCAGCACGATCCCGACCTTCAGCCAAGCGGGAGGTGTGACCGCGGCCAGCAGCACCCCCAGCGTCACACAGCTCAGCCCCGACAGGATCGCACCCGCCGCCTGGCCGGACAGCGAGTCCTTCGCCGCCCAGGCGAGCACGAACAGCGGGATCACGGCGAGCGCGGCCAGCGGCTTGGCGCCGCGCATTGCCCACGCCAGCGTGACCGCCGCCAGGATCGGCACCGCGATCAGCGCCAGCCACGTCAGCCCGTTGGCGGTGTCCGACACGTACCGGATCGCGAAGATCACCAGCACGATCGAACCGATCGGCACCAGCGCCCAGCCGCGGCCGCGGAAGCGCCGCAGCGCCTCGATCCGCGAGGCCGCCCTCGGGGCTGCGACCATCCCAGCCTGCAACGCGAGCAGACCAGCGTCGGACGGCACGAACCCGAGGGTCATGACGATGAGCTTACGTCGCCGCGGGCCCGCTGCCCGCAGCTCTTCTCGACTTCTTAGGCTGCCCAGCGGCCGCAGACACGGCCTGGGGGCCCGACTTTGGCGGCCACGTGGCCGCCAGAGTCACCCCTATGACTCCAGGCGGCGCTCCAGGGCCTCCAGCTCGGCACGGAGCTCGTCGGGCAGCTTGTCGCCGAACTCGGCGAAGTGGTCGTGCATCTGCGGCAGCTGGGCCTTCCAGCCGTCCGCGTCGACCTCGAGCAGCTTGCCCATCGTGTCCTCCGAGAGCTCGAGCCCGTCGAGTTCGATGCCGCCCTCGCCGACCGGCGGAACCAGGCCGATCTGGGTCTCGACGGCGCCGGCCGTGCCCTCGCAGCGCCGGAACACCCACGCCAATACGCGCGAATTCTCGCCGAACCCGGGCCACATGAACTTGCCCTCGTCGTCCTTGCGGAACCAGTTGACGTTGTAGATCCGCGGCAGCTTGGCCCCGTTGCGCTGGCCGGTCGTCAGCCAGTGGCGGAAGTAGTCGGCCATGTGGTAGCCACAGAACGGCAGCATCGCCATCGGATCCCACCGCACCTGGCCGACCTTGCCGGCCGCGGCGGCGGTCTTCTCCGACGACATCGTCGAGCCCAGGAACACGCCGTGAGTCCAATCGCGAGCCTCGACGACCAGCGGCACCACGGTCGAGCGCCGGCCGCCGAACAGCATCGCGTCGATCGGGACGCCCTTGGGGTCCTCCCACTCGGGCGCGATCGACGGACACTGGGAGGCCGCAGTCGTGAACCGGGCGTTCGGGTGGGCGGCCGGGTGATCGGCGTCCGGCGTCCAGTCCTTGCCGTGCCAGTCGATCGCGTGGGCCGGCGGCTCGCCGGTCAGCCCCTCCCACCACACATCGCCGTCGTCGGTCTTCGCGCAGTTGGTGAAGATCGAGTTGCGCTCGATCGTGGCGATCGCGTTGGGGTTGGTCCGCTGGCCGGTGCCCGGGGCCACGCCGAAGAAGCCCGACTCGGGGTTGACCGCGCGCAGCCGGCCGTCGGAATCGAACTTCATCCACGCGATGTCGTCGCCGATCGTCTCGACCTTCCAGTTCTCGAGGCGTCGGGATCAGCATCGCCAGGTTGGTCTTGCCGCACGCGCTCGGGAACGCGCCGGTGATGTACTTGACCTCGCCCTCGGGCGAGGTGAGCTTGAGGATCAGCATGTGCTCGGCCAGCCAGCCTTCGTCGCGGGCCATCACCGAGGCGATCCGCAGCGCGAAGCACTTCTTGCCCAGCAGCGCGTTGCCGCCGTAGCCGGACCCGAACGACCAGATCTCGCGGGACTCGGGGAAGTGCACGATGTACTTGTTCTCGGCGTTGCACGGCCACGGGACGTCCTCGACGCCGTCGGCCAAGCGGCATCCCCACCGAGTGCAGGCACGGCACGAACTCGCCGTCGTCGCCGAGCACGTCGAGCGCCGGCTGCCCCATCCGGGTCATGATCCGCATCGAGCAGGCCACGTACGAGGAGTCGGTGATCTGCACGCCGATGTAGGAGATCGGCGAGCCCAGCGGCCCCATCGAAAACGGGACCACGTACATCACCCGGCCCCGCATCGAGCCCTTGAACAGCCCGGTCAGCGTCTCGCGCATCTCCGCCGGCTCGCGCCAGTTGTTCGTCGGGCCGGCGTCGTCCTCGCGCGCCGAGCAGATGAACGTCCGGTCCTCGACCCGTGCCACGTCGTCGGGGTCGGACAGCGCCAGATAGGAGTTCGGACGCTTGGCGTCCGACAGCCGCTCGAAGGTTCCCGCATCTACCAGCCTCTGCGCGAGCAGGTCGTACTCCTCCGCGGACCCGTCACACCAGTGAACGTCGTCCGGCTCGGTCAGCGCCGCGACCTCGTCTACCCACGCCCGTAGGCCGGCGTGGTTGGTCGTGGCTTGAGGCTTGGGTGCGGTGTGGGCCATTTGTGTTCAGGCACTCCTTGGGTATGTTGTTGTGCCCAGAAAAGCCTACCCGCGCGCGCGACCCGATGGTCGGAGCGAGCCAGATGCACGACGCCTCGCCGATCGGTCGAGGGCGCCTCCTGCACCGGATTCTGGACCTAGGGCTGTGTCTTAGACAACAACGGTATGCGGACCGATTAACGCACGCTGTTAGTGCTCGCTTACGCCCCGGGCTCGCGGCGCGGTACGAGCACGAGGCGCTTGAACTCGGCCACGAGCACCCCGTCCTGGTTGAGCACGCGGGTGTGCACCCGGACCGTTCCCCGGTCGGGCTTGGACTGCGAGGGCCTGACGTCGAGCACCTCGGACTCGCAGAACAGCGTGTCGCCGTGGAACACCGGGGCGGGATGCTTGAGTTCCTCGGTAGCCAGGTTGGCGATCGCCTTGCCGCTCACGTCGGAGACGCTCATCCCGAGCGCGAGCGAGTAGACGAGCGGGCCGACGACCACGTTGCGGCCCTGCTGGGACTGCTTGGCGTAGACGTCGTTGATGTGCAGCGGGTGGTGGTTCATCGTGATCAGGCAGAACAGGTGATCGTCGGACTCGGTGACGGTCTTGGCGGGCCAGTGCTTGTAGACCGCACCGACCTCGAATTCCTCGAGGTAGCGGCCGTACGGGTGCGCGCCCGACGCCTCGCGCGCTGCCTGATCGGTGTCGATTTGGTTCATCTGCGGCGTCTCCTGGAGGATCGGTGGGGCCCGGGAGCATGCCATCCCGCGTGAAATCGGGGCGGTTTCGGGCTAGTCGCGCGCGCCGGCGAACGCGGTCAGCCGGGCGCGCCCGACCAGGCCGGCCGGAACGAGAGTCCCCAGCAACCCCAGCGCCGCCGCCCCGGCGAGCACCAGCGCCACCTGCCCGAGTCCGACCGCGAGCGGCCCGCCCGCGGGGTCGCTGCCCGCGCCGGCGAGCGAGATCAGCGCCACCATGCTTCCAACGGCGATTCCGGCGACGGTCGTCAACAGCGACTCCAACGCGAGCGCACCGATCACCTGCGCGCGCGTGGCCCCCGCAAGCCGCGCGAGCACCAGCTCGCGGCGGCGCTCGGAGGCGGCCATCGCGCCCGTGTTGAACGCGGCCATCACCGACACCAGGATCATCAGCGCGACCACCACCCACTGGGCGCGAGCGTTGTCCTGGCCCTGCGTGCGGACGTCGTCGAGGTACTGGCCGCGGGATTCCAGCGCCGCGGTCGGGACCGACCGGGTCAGCGCGCCGAGGGCTCTGGCCGCGGGTCCGTGCTGCGGCGCCCGGATGAACACGGCGCTGTCGAGGGGCGCCTGGGCGTGCCGGAGCGCGAGCGCGCGCGGGAGCACGACGTCGCCCATGCCGTTGGCGTGGCGGTAGACGGCCACCACCCGCAGCACCGCCGGGGTCGCATCGGCCAGACGGGCGTGCAGCACGCTTCCAGGCCCGACGCCGTGGCGGGCGATCGTCTCGCTGACCGCCACCCGGTTACCGGTGAGGTCCGCGAGCGACCCCTTGTCGACGCCGAGCTCGAGGGTCGTCGGGGTGGTGGCGGGGTCCAGCCCGGCGGCGTCCCAGCTGTCGCCCTCGTTGGTCAGGTGGCGATCGAGCAGGTACACCTCGGTCGAGACGCTCCCGGCGGCCGTGACCCCCGGGATCCTCGCGACCGCCGCCGCGACCGACGGAGGCAGTCCGCCGCCCGCCCGCGAGACGAGCACCTGGTCGGCGTGCACGCGCTGCGCGGTGGTGCGCTCGGTCGCGCGCTGGGCCGTGGCGAGGCTCAGCACCTGAGCCCCGGCCAGGGCCACGACCAGCGCGATCGCGGCCGCGACCGCGCCGACGCGGAAGCGGCCGGTGCGAAGCGCCCCCGCCGCGAGGAACCCGCTCCCGCCCATCGCCCGGAGCGCCTGGCCGGCGAGCGCCGTCGGCCACCCGACGACCACCGGACCCAGCAGCACGACGGCGATCATGAAGCAGAACGCGGCCAGCGTCGCATACGACAGCGCATGCCCCGAGAGCACCACGACCAGCGCGATGCCGCCGCCGAGCGCGACCAGCCCCAGCATCGCGCGGATGATCCCCATCCGGCGGTCGGGCAGCGCGGCCTCGGTGAGGGCCTCGCCGGGCCGGATCGCCAGCGCGCGGTGAGCCGCCACCACGGTTGCCAGCAGCGCCACCACGCCGCTGGCCCCGACCGCGATCACATACGGGATCCACATCGGTGTCACCGAGAACCCGTCGGGCGCGATCCCCACCGACACCAGCGCGCGGGCGAACCATCCCGCCAATGCAGCGGCGGCGAAGCAGCCGGCCGCGCCGGCGGCCAGCCCGATCAGCACGGTCTCGACCAGCAGCATCCGCCGCACCTGGGACGGCGTGGCCCCGATCGCGCGGATCAGCGCGAGCTCGCGCCGCCGCCCCTGGATCGCGAACGCCACCGTCCCGGCCAGGACGAAGATCGCGATCCCCAGCGTGATCCCGCCGCTCGAGGCGACCACCGCGACCAGCTCGATCCGGTCGAATGCGCGCGGGTCGCCCGCGTCGGCGGCCGCCGCCTGCCGGTGGTCGAGCACCTGCGCGTTGCCGCCGACGGCGGCGGCGACGCCGCGACGGACCTCGGCCGTGTTGTGTCCCGGGTCGGCGCGGACCGCGATCGCGTTGAAGCCCGGCCCGAGTCCGGAGAGCTGCTGGGCCCGCTGCTCGGTCACGAACACCGATGACTGTCGGTGAAGCTGGGCGCGCGAGGCCGTGGCGATCCCGCTCAGGCGAAGGTTGCTGGGGCCGGCGGGAGTGACGAGCCTGACCGGGCCGCCGACGTGAAGGTGCCCGGCGCGGGCCAGCGGCGCGTCCAGCACCACCTGGTTGCGCGACGAGGGCGCGCGGCCGGCGACGAGTCGGTAGGGCGTGAGCCCAGCGCTCGGCCAACCGTGCCCGTGCGCGGGGCCACCGCCGCGCGTGTGCAGCGGCTGGCCGTCGGGACCGATCACGGTCAGCGGGAACGCGACGTCGCCGATTGCGGCTTTGACTCCGGGGACGCTCGCGACCCGGGCGAGCGCCGCGGGCGCCAACAGCGCCGAGCGCTGGACGTCGACCGTATCGGCGTCGTCGCCGTGGCCGAGCTGCACCTTCGGGTTCGCGCGTACGACCGCGTCCGCCCCTGCGAACCGGCCGGGGCCGGCGGCGCCGAGCGCCGTCGCCATGATCTGGCCCGCGGCGGCGGCGATCGTCGCGGTGATCGCGATCATCACGAACACGCCGGCCACCGAGCCGGCGCGCATCCGGGTCGGGCGGTGGAGCATCACGGGTGGGTCTCCCGGGGAGCCATCACGCGCCCAGATCCATCATCCGGTCGGCGACGACCTCAGCGCGAGCGCCCGCGAGCTCGTCGACGACGCGCCCGTCCGCGAGGAACACGACGCGGTCGGCGACCGCGGCGCTCGCGGGGTCGTGCGTGACCATCACCAGCGTGCGGCCGTCGCCGTCGGTCATCCCGCGGAGGATCGCCAGCACCTCGCGGGCGCTACGCGTGTCGAGCGCGCCGGTCGGCTCGTCGGCGAAGATCACCTCGGGCTCGGTGACGAGCGCGCGGGCGATCGCCACCCGTTGCTGCTGACCGCCGGACAGCTGCGCCGGACGGTGCGCGGCGCGGTCGGCGAGCCCGACGCGGCCGAGCGCCTCGCGGGCCACGCGGCGCCGAGGATGCTCGCCGGCGAGCCGCAGCGGCAGGATCGTGTTCTGGGCCGCGGTCAGCGACGGCAGCAGGTTGAAGGACTGGAACACGAAGCCGACGCGCTGGCGCCGCAGTCGCGCCAGGCGGCGCTCCCGCATCCCCGTGAGCTCGGTACCGCCGATCCGGACCGTGCCCCGGTCGGGGCGATCGAGGCCGGCGGCGCACTGCAGGAGCGTGGTCTTTCCCGACCCCGACGGCCCCATGATCGCGGTGAACGTCCCCCGCTCGAACGCGAGCGAGATGTCGTCGAGCGCGCGCACGGTCCCTTCGCCGCGCCCGTATGTCTTGGTCACGCCGGCGAGGGACACGGCGGGCGCTCGTGTGTGGAGGGTTGTGATCGACATGCGACCAGGCTGACCCCGCCGAGGCCGCGCAACAATGGGGGCGCCGGGAGCACGTGCGGGGGATATCCCCCGAGACAGAATCTCGATCATGCGCCAAGCTGACGCCATGGACGCAGTAGCCCCACGCCGATCGCTCCCGGGCCGGACGACGCTGATCATCGAGCTGACCGCGGCCTGGGCGCTGGCGGTGGCGATGACGGTGATCTGGGCGGTCACCGGCAGGGGCTACTTCTGGCCGATGTGGGTGTACCTGGCGATCGCGATCGTCCTGAGCGTGCACCTCGGGGTGGTGTGGGCCTGGGCACAGCCCGAGGGCCGCCACCGCCAGCTGGCCATCCATGGCGTGCTGACCGCGATTCTGGTCGCGATCGAGGTGGCGGTGTGGGCGATGTCCGGCGGCGGGCTGTTCTGGCCGATCTTCCCGCTGGTCGCGCTCGGCGGACTGTTCGCGATCCACGTCGCCGTGCGCTGGCCCCAGGCGCGCGAGCTCGAGGTCCGCGTTCAGGAGCTGACCCGGACCCGTCGCGGCGCGCTCGACGTCCAGGGCGCCGAGCTTCGCCGCATCGAGCGCGATCTGCACGACGGCGCCCAGGCTCGTCTGGTCGCGCTCAGCATCCAGCTCGGCCGCGCCGAGGAGCGGCTCGAGGATCGGCCCGAGACCGCCGAGCTCGTCCGCCGCGCCCGCGAGGAGGCGACCGCCGCGATCGGAGAGCTCCGCGACCTGGCGCGCGGGATCGCCCCGCCGGTGCTCGCCGACCGCGGGCTCGCCGCGGCGGTGCAGGCGCTGGCCGACCGCTCGGCGGCGGACGTGACCGTCAACGCGCTCGTCCCGGTCCGGCCGCCGCTCGTGGTCGAGACCGCGGCCTATTTCGTCGCCGCCGAGTCGATCACCAACGCCGCCAAGCACGCTCCCGGCGCCACCGTGCGGATCACGATCGCGGAGTCGGGCGACAAGCTGATCGTGTCGGTCAGCGACGACGGCCCGGGCGGCGCCGACCCGCACGGCTCGGGGCTCATCGGCCTGCGCCAGCGCGTCGAGGCGCTCGACGGCCACCTCGAGATCTCGAGCCCGGTGGGCTCGGGCACCACGATCAGGGCGGATCTGCCATGCGCGTGGTGATCGCCGAGGACCAGGCGCTGCTGCGCGAGGGGATCGTCGCGCTCCTGCAGGAGAACGGGATCGAGGTCGTGGCCCAGGCCGAGGACGGCCCCGGGCTGCTGCGGATCGTGGCCGGCCACAAGCCCGATCTGGCGATCGTCGACGTCCGCCTGCCGCCCACGTTCAGCGACGAGGGGATCCGGGCCGCGCTCGAGGCCCGCCGCCAGCACCCCGACCTCGCGGTGCTCGTGCTGTCGCAGTACGTCGAGCCCGTGTACACCGGCGAGCTGCTGGCCACCGGCGAGAGCGGCGTCGGCTACCTGCTCAAGGAGCGCGTCAGCGAGATCCGCTCGTTCCTCGACGCCGTCCGGCGGGTGGCCGAGGGCGGGACCGCGCTCGACCGGGAGGTCGTGGCGTCGCTGGTGCGCGAGCGCGACCGCGGGGACGCCGACAGCGCGCTGGGCGCGCTCACCCAGCGCGAGCGCGAGACGCTCGAGCTGATCGCCCAGGGCCGGACCAACGCCGCGATCGCCCGCGAGCTGGTCGTCACCGTCGGCGCCGTCGAGAAGCACATCTCGAGCATCTTCGGCAAGCTCCAGCTGCCCGCCAGCGACGACGATCATCGTCGCGTGCTCGCGGTGCTCACCTACCTGCGGGCGTCGCAGACGGCGTAACCGGCGCGCGGTCGGACCGGGAACTTCGTTGCACTCGACGGATCCCGGTCGCCGAGGTCTACGAACTTCCCGCTGACCGGGAACAACGTTCCCCGCGGGCGTGGAGGCGCACCGAGTGCAACGAACTTCCCGGTCACGCCACACACGCTCGGACTCGACACATACGCCGGACCGCCCCCCGCCCCGGTACTTTCCCCGCAAGGAACCGACCAGGAGATCCACTTGAGAAACCCCCGTGACTTCGGAAAGCCGCTGGCGATCGGCGCGCCGGCGCCCGTCGGCGAGATCCCATTCAGGCCCTCGCGGATGATCCACTTCCTCGACTTCTCCAACGAGAAGATGGTCGCGAAGGTGCCCGACATCGCGCCGACCGTCGACATCCTGCTCGGCAACCTCGAGGACGCCGTTCCGGTCGACCGCAAGGAGGCCGCGCGCGACGGCCTGGTCAAGGTCGGCCGCGAGGTGGAGCTCGGCGACACCCAGCTGTGGACGCGCGTCAACAGCCTCGAGTCCCCGTGGGTGCTCGACGACTTGACGATCCTGGTCAAGGAGATCGGCCACAAGCTCGACGTGATCATGGTCCCCAAGGTCGAGGGCCCGTGGGACATCCACTACGTCGACCGGCTGCTCGCCCAGCTCGAGGCCAAGGCCGGCCTCGACCGGCCGATCCTCGTCCACGCGATCCTCGAGACCGGCCTCGGCGTCGTCAACCTCGAGGAGATCGCGACCGCTAGCCCGCGGATGCAGGGGATGAGCTTCGGCCCGGCGGACCTGGCCGCCAGCAGGCGGATGAAGACCACCCGCGTCGGCGGCGGCCACCCCGGCTACCGGGTGATCAGCGACCCCGATCCCGAGCACCCCGACGCCCCCCGGCCGACCGCCCAGCAGGACCCCTGGCACTACTCGATCGCGCGCATGGTCGACGCCTGCACCTCGGCCGGGATCCTCCCGTTCTACGGCCCCTACGGGGACATCCGCGACGTCGAGGGCTGCGAGACGCAGTTCCGCGCGGCGTTCCTGCTCGGTTGCGTGGGCGCCTGGTCGCTGCACCCGGTGCAGATCGAGATCGCCAGGAAGGTGTTCAGCCCCGACGCCGACGAGGTGCTGTTCGCCAAGAAGGTGCTCGAGGCGATCCCCGACGGCCGTGGCGTGCACATGATCGACGGCAAGATGCAGGACGACGCCACCTGGAAGCAGTGCAAGGTGATGGTGACGCTCGCCGAGATGCTCGCCCACAAAGATCCCGAACTCGCCCGCGCCTACGGCTTCGAGCCGGTGGCGACCGCGTAGGCTGCGCGCATGCGGATCTCAGCCAAGGCCGACTACGCCGTCCGCGCGGCGGTCGAGCTCGCCGGTGCCACCGGCGAAAAGCCGGTCAAGGCCGAGCGGATCGCCACCGCGCAGGACATCCCGCTCAACTTCCTCGAGAACATCCTCGGCGAGCTGCGCCACGCCGGGATCGTCCGCAGCCACCGCGGCGCCGATGGCGGCTTCCGGCTGGCCAAGCCCCCCGACGAGCTGACGATCGCCGACATCATCCGCGCGGTCGAGGGCCCGTTGGCCAGCGTCCGCGGCGGCCCGCCCGAGGAGACCTCCTACCCGGGTACGTCGGCGGCGCTGCCGCGCGTGTGGATCGCGGTGCGCGCGAACCTGCGCCGGGTGGTCGAGCACGTCACGGTGGCCGACGTCGCCAGCGGCACGTTGCCCGCGGATATCGACAAGCTCGCCGAGGACCCCGAGGCTTGGGTCACCCGCTGACCGCGGGCGCCTGGGCCGGTCCCGCTACGGCGGGGGCGCTCGCGGCGCCCTCGACCGGCGGTCGGACGTAGACGATGTCGCCGCGGGCCAGCTCGAGCTCCTCGGTCTGACCGCGCGTGAGCTGTACCCGCGCCGGCTCGCCGCCGGGCAGCTCGATCTCGATCCGCACCTCGAAGCCGAGGTGCACGACGCGCGAGACCATCGCCTCGATCGTGTCGTCGGCGGGCTCGAGCGAGATCGTCATGTCGTGCGGGCGCACCAGCCGGTCGCCGAGCTTCGAGACCGGGCCGACGAAGCCCATCACGAACGTGTTGGCCGGCGAGTCGTAGACCTCGCGCGGTGAGCCGACCTGCTCGATGTGGCCGGTCTGCATCACCGCGATCCGGTCGGCGACCTCCATCGCCTCCTCCTGATCGTGGGTGACGAGCACCGTGGTCACGCCCTGCTCGTCGTGCAGGCGCCGCAACCAGCGGCGCAGCTCGGCGCGGACGTTCGCGTCGAGCGCGCCGAACGGCTCGTCGAGCAGCAGCACCTGGGGCTCGACCGCCAGGGCTCGCGCCAGCGCCATCCGCTGGCGCTGGCCGCCCGACAGCTGTGCCGGGCGCTGGCCGCCCCACGCGGTCAGCCCGACGAGCTCGAGCAGCTCGTCGACCTTGGCGCGGACCTCGTCGCGGGGACGCTTGCGGATCCGCAGTCCGAAGGCCACGTTGTCGCGCACGCTCATGTGCGCGAACGCCGCGTAGTGCTGGAACACGAAGCCGATCCCGCGATCCTGCGGGCGGGCGCGGGTCACGTCCTCGCCCTCGAGCAGCACGGTGCCGCTGTCGGGCGTCTCCAGCCCCGCGACGATCCGCAGCAGCGTCGACTTGCCCGAGCCGCTGGGCCCGAGCAGCGCGGTCAGCGAGCCCTTGGCCACCTCGAGCGACACGTCCTGCAGCGCGGTGAAATCACCGAACTGCTTGGACACGTCCTGAACATCGATCCTCATCGGGTTTCATGCCTCCCGGGCGACAGCAGGGTCATCGCGACCAGCACGATCAGAGACATCACCGCGAGCTCGGTCGCCGCGGCGTAGGCGCCGGTGATCGAACCGGCGCCCAGGTCGGCGTCTCGCTGTTGTACCAGCAGCGGCAGCGTCAGCGTCGAGCCGGCGACGTTGGAGGAGACCACCGCGACGGCCCCGATCTCGCCCAGCGCCCGCGCCGTCGTGAGCACGACGCCGTAGGCGACCCCCCAGCGGATCGAGGGCAGCGTCACGCGCCAGAACGTCTGCCACGAGGACGCTCCCAGCGTCGCGGCGGCCTGCTCCTGCTCGTCGCCGACCTCGACCAGCACCGGTGCAACCTCGCGGACCACGAACGGAAGCGACACGAACACGGTCGCCACCACCATCCCCGCGGGGTTGAAGATCAGCGTGATCCCGTGGTTGATCAGCCAGTCGCCGAACCACCCGCCCTTGCCGTAGACCAGGATCAGCGCCAGGCCGACGATCACCGGCGAGACCACGAACGGGAGGTCGATCAGCGCGTCGAGCAGCTTGCGGCCGCGAGTCTTGCCGCGGACGATCACCAGCGCCGCCCCGACCCCGAAGATCGTGTTCAGCGGCACCGCGATCGCGGCGATCAGGATCGACAGCCACAGCGCGCTGACCGCCGCCGGCGTGGTAATCCAGTTCCAGGCCACGCCGAAGCCGTGCTCGAACGTGCGCACGAGCACGACGCCGATCGGCAGCAGCAGCAGCAGCGACAGGTACGTGATCGCGATCGTTCGCAGGGACAGCCGGGCTGCGCGGCTAGTGTGCAATCCGGCCTCCCCAGGCGCGCAGCGCGAACAGCACGATCAGCGAGATCACCAGCAGCACGATCGACAGCGACGCCGCCGCCTTCGGAGCATCGCTCTCGATGTCGGCGAAGATCACGATGCTGGCGATCTGCACCTTGCCGGCGAGCAGTACCAGCGACCCGAACTCGCCGACCGCGCGAGCGAACGCCAGCGCCGCGCCGGAGACGATCGCCGGGCGCAGCGACGGCAGCACCACGCGGCGGAACGTGGTCAGGTTCGAGGCGCCCAGCGATGCGGCCGCCTCCTCGGCCTCCGGGTCGAGCTCGAGCAGCACCGGCTGCACCGAGCGCACCACGAACGGCAGCGTGACGAACAGCAGCGCCAGCAGCACCGCGCCGCGGGTGTAGGCCAGGTGCACCCCGAACGGGCTCTGGGGCCCGTACAGCGCCAGCAGCGTCAGCCCGGCGACGATCGTGGGCAGCGCGAACGGCAGGTCGATCAGCGAGCTGACGAAGCGCTTGCCGGGAAACTCGTCGCGGACGAGCACCCAGGCCACCAGCGTGCCCATCACCGCGCCGATCACGGCGACCACGGCCGAGGACCCGAGCGTCACCGCGAGCGCGGTCAGCGCGGTCTTGTTGGTGACCGACTGCCAGAACTCGCTGGGGGTCTGCGAGACCCCCTTGACGACGACCGCAGCGAGCGGGATCAGCACGATCACGCTCATGTAGAGGAGCGCGAGTCCCAGGCCGAGCGCGCCGGTTCCCTCCCGCCGCGCCCGGCGGCGGGGGACGGCGCGCTTGGCCGGGATCGCGTATGCGTCAGGTGGCAGTCGGCACCCCCGCGTCCTGCTCGATCTTGGTGATCGACCCGTTGTCGGGGTCGAAGAACTGGTCCTTGACCTTCGACCAGCCGCCCAGATACGCGATCGTGAACAGCTGCGGCGGGGTCGGGAACTCCTTGGTGAACTGCTTGGCCACCGACTGCAGCACCGGGCGGTAGCCCTGCTGGGCCCAGATCGTCTGGCCCGCCTGGGACCACTGGTAGTCGAGGAACGCCTTGGCCTGGGTCAGGTGCTTGCTCTTACTGGTGACCGCGATCGGCGTCTCGATCAACAGCGTCTGCTTGGGGATCAGGTACTGGATCGAGTCGCCGGCCTTCTGGGCCGCGATCGCGTCGGACTCGTAGTCGAGCAGCACGTCGCCCTTGCCGCTGGTGAACGTCTGCAGCGCCGCGCTCGCGCTCGAGTCCTGCACGCTGACGTTCTTGGTCAGCAGCGTCTTGACGTAGTCGAGCGCCTGCGCCGGGGTCTTGCCCTCCTTCAGCATCGCGCCGTAGCCGGCGAGGATGTTCCAGCGGGCGCTACCGGAGGTCGACGGGTTCGGGGTGATCACGTCGATGCCGGGCTTGATCAGGTCGCTCCAGCCGGTGATGTGCTTCGGGTTGCCCTTGCGGACGACCATCACCACGACCGAGTCGCTCGACATCCCCTTGGCGGGGTTGGCGTCCCAGTCCTTGGCCACGATCCCGTCGTCGACCAGGCGGGTCATGTCCGGCGTCGTCGAGAACGCCACGACGTCCGCGGGCTGGCCGGAGTCGACCGCGCGGCTCTGCGATCCCGACGCGCCGAACGACTGGCTGAACGTCACGCCCTCGCCGGCGCTGGTCTGGGCGAACGCGTCGGTCAGGGCCCCGTAGGCCTTCTTCGGGGTCGAGTAACCGACCAGAGCGAGCTGCGTTCCGCCGCCGCTGCTCCCGCCCGACGAGCTGCCGCTCGAGCCGCCACTGGTGTCGGAGGACCCGCCGCAGCCGGCGAGCGCAGCCCCGGCGCCCACGGCCGTGACAAGCGCCAGGGCACCGGCGCGGGTGAAGAGCCGGTGACCGGCTCGAAACGGTGTTCTCATCAAAACTCCTTTTGCCACAAGACCTGCTTTGTCAATCGAGATTATCGGAATTATTGCTTGGGTGAGGTTAGTGGAGTATCCGGCGAACGTGCGGCGCAGGCATCTCGAACGGCATCCGAACACGCGGTCCTGCGCTCCGCTACGCTCCACCGCCCGATGCGCTTCTTCGAGTACGAGTCGCGCGCGATCGTCGCCAAGGCGGGGATCCCGGTGACCAAGCACGGCCTCGCGAAGACCCCCGCCGAGGCCCGCGAGATCGCGGCCGAGATCGGCGGCCCGGTGGTGATCAAGTCGCAGGTGCTGACGGGCGGCCGGATGAAGGCCGGCGGCGTCCAGTTCGCCGACACGCCCGAGGAGGCGCAACGCCACGCCGAGCACGTGCTGAGCCTCGAGATCGGCGGCCACATGCCCCGGGGCGTGCTGGTCGACTCGCGCGCCGCGGTGGCGCACGAGTACTACGCCGGCGTCGTCTGGGACGGGCTGCGCAAGCGCCCGGTGATGCTGTTCTCGGACATGGGCGGGATCGACATCGAGGAGGTCGCCGAGCAGCACCCCGATCACGTCGCCCGCGGGCACTTCTCCACGCTGCGCGAGTTCCCCGACTGGCGCGCCAAGCAGGTCATCGCCTCGCTCGGGATCACCGGCTCGGCCTTGAACCGGCTCACCCCGATCCTGGCCCGTCTGGCCAGGTTGTTCATCCGCTACGACATGACGCTCGCCGAGATCAACCCGCTCGGCCGGCTCGAGGACGGGTCGTTCGTCGCGCTCGACGCGCACATGGACATGGAGAACGAGGCCCGCCCCCGCCAGCAGGCGCTGCTCTCGGAGCTCGGGGTCGGAAACGAGGAGACCCGCCAGGCGCGCGAGGCCACCCCGTTCGAGCTCGCCGGCGAGGAGGTCGACGCCCAGGACCACCGCGGCGTGGCCGGCAACGTCACCGAGTTCGACGGCAACCTCGGTCTGGTGATCGGCGCCGGCGGCGGGTCGCTGACGCTGTTCGACGCGGTCCGCGCCCACGGCGGGCGGCCGGCCAACTACTGCGAGATCGGCGGCAACCCGTCGGTCGCCAAGGCCTGCGGACTGGCCAAGCTCGTGCTCCAGAAGCCCGGCGTCGACAAGATCGCGGTGATGATGTCGATCGTCTCCAACACGCGCGTGGACATCGTCGCCCGCGGCGTGATCAAGGCGTGCGTCGAGCTCGGCTACGACCCCGCGGACAAGATCGCGATCTTCCGGATCCCGGGCGCGTGGGAGGAGGAGGGCTTCAAGATCCTCGACAAGTACGGGGTCGAGTACGCCGACCGCAGCGTCTCGCTGCACGAGGCCGCGCGGCGCGCGGTCGAGAAGATCCAGGGGGCGGCTGCGTGAGCATCCTGCTCGACGAGCACACGACGTTCATCGTCCAGGGCATCACCGGCCGCGAGGCCGTGAACCTGACGCGCGAGTGCCTGGACTACGGCAAGGGCGCCAAGATCGTCGGCGGCGTCACCCCCGGGCGCCTGGGACGCGACGTCCACGGCGTGCCGGTGTTCGACACGGTCGCGCAGGCCGTCGAGCACCACGGCGGCCCGATCGACGGATCGGTCGTGACGGTCCCACCCGCGTTCACCAAGGACGCCGTGTTCGAGGCGCTCGAGAACGGGATCAAGCTGGTGGTGATCGTCACCGAGCGGATCCCGCGCGGCGACGTCGCCCAGATGGTCGAGCTCGCCAGCGAGCGCGACGCCCGCATCATCGGCCCCAACTGCCTCGGGATCATCGTCCCCGACGTGATCAAGATGGGCGGGATCGGCGGCCCCGCCAAGGACGCCGCCAAGTCCTACGTCCCGGGTCCGGTGGGGGTGATCTCGCGCAGCGGCGGGATGACGACCGAGATGTCCTCGACGCTGACGGCGGCCGGCCTGGGCCAGTCGACCGCGGTTTCGATCGGCGGCGACGCGATCATCGGCTCGAGCTACGCCGAGCTGATGCCGCTGTTCGAGGCCGACCCGCAGACCCAGGCGATCGTGATCTACACCGAGCCCGGCGGGCGGATGGAGGCCGAGCTGGCGCACTGGGTGACCGAGCACAGCTCGCGGCTGCCGATCGTCGCGTTCATGGCCGGGCGGTTCATGGACGAGATGCCGGGGATGAGCTTCGGCCACGCCGGGACGATCGTCGAGGGCAAGGAGGACACCGCGTCCGAGAAGATCGCGCGCCTGGCCACCGCCGGCATCGTCGTCGCCGAGGAGATCTCGCAGATCCCCGCAATCGTCCGGGACCGGATCGGGGCGCGAGTGTGAGCGCCGCGCTGTTCATCGACGTCCAGGTCGACGAGTCGGTCGCCCACGACCGTGAGCTCGCCGCCAAGCTGGCCGAGGTCTGCCCTGTCGACATCTTCCGCGCGGGGGTCGACGGCGTCGAGATCGTGCAGGACAAGCTCGACGAGTGCGTGCTCTGCGAGCTGTGCCTGAACGCGGCGCCGGCCGGCACCGTGCGGGTGATCAAGCTCTACGACGGCGGCGCGCTGCTCGGTGCCTGACCGGCGGCCGGCCGCGCCCGCTTGACCAGGCGCCGCCGGGCGGCCTCCGTGAGCGGCCGGTAGACGCGGCCTGACCCGTCCAGGTACCAGGCGCCACCCCGCGCGGAGGGCTCAGGGAGGCCGGCCTCCCGCAGGGGACCGGTCAGCGGGCGATACCAGGTGGTCACCGGGATCCGGTCGACGACCGCAACGACCGCGGGGCGGTGGTGGGCCTCGAGCGTCGCCGTCGCGGCCGCGAGCTCGCGAGCGGTCAGCTCGTGTCCCGGGCGCAGGGTGACGGCGCCGACCGCGAGCTCGGTCGATCCGATCGTCCGGGCGGACCCCGTAGGCCACGGCCAGGTCGATCGCCGGCAGGTCGTATAGCGCGTCCCGGATCGGCGACGTGAACACCGGGCCCGCGGCGGTGCGGATCACGTCGGCGACGCCGTCGACGCGCCAGTAGTCACCGTCGGCGTCGCGGCGGAACAGGTCGCCGGTCTGCAGCCACGCGTCATCGCGCGAGAACACCCCGCGCAGCGGCGTGCTGCTCAGCTGTTCGGCGGAGCTGACGCGCGCCAGCAGCATCCCGACCTCGTCGACGCCGCACTCACGCGGCGAACCCGTCGGCCCCCAATTCGAGCTCGCCCGATCCCAGGTCGTACGCCGCGATCCGCACGCGCGCGCTGCCCGGAAGCGGGCGGCCCATCGATCCGGGCTTGGCGCCGCGCACGTTGACCAGGATCGCCCCGGCTTCGGTCGAGGCGTAGAACTCGACCACCCGAGCCGGTGCGAAGCGTCGCTGCACCCGGCGCCACAGGCCCCGCGGCATCCCCGAGCCGATGAACAGTCGCACCGGGTGGCCGCGCTCTCCGGCATGCGCAGGCGCCTCGACGATGTCGTGCAGCAGCGTCCAGGTGTAGGACGCGACCGTCACCCCGTAGCGGCGGACTTCGTCCCAGAACGTGTCCGGGTTAAAGCTCCGTGCCATCGCCAGCCGCGCGCCGCCGGCGATCGCGCCGCCGATGCCCATCATCAACCCGGACGGGTGATACGGCGGCGACACGCTGTAGACCGTGTCGGCGCTGCTGAGCGCGGCCGAGGACGCGGTGCCGAATGCCGACAGCGCCCACCGCCGGTTCGTGATCCGGCTCATTCGGGTCGCCGGTCCCTCGCCCGTGAACAGGATGAACGCCAGGTCGGCGGCCCGCCCCGGGTTGGGGCGGTACCAGGCCGGCAGCACGACCGCCGCCGGATCGATCTGCTCCATGTCGCCGGCGACAGCCACGTCGAACTCGCGCGGCGCCGCGCCTCCGCCGAGCACGAACGTGTGCACTTCGCCGCGTCCCGTCACCATCGCCGCGCGCTCGGGGTCGGCGATGATCCGCCGCACCTGCCCGAGCTCGATCTCGCGCTCGAGCTCGCCGTCGGGACGCAGCATTACCGCCACCGCCCCGAGCCGGCTGAGCGCCACCGTCAGCGCGAGCGCGCTCGGCCGGGTACCCATCAGCACGCCCACGTGCTCGCCCTGGCGGACCCCGATCGAGATCAGCCCGCGGACGATGTTGTCGATCCGCACGTCGACCTCGCCCGCGGTGTAGGCGCGGTCCTCGAACAGGAAGAACGTTTCGTCGGGCGCGCCCCGGCTGCGTTCGCTGACCAGCAACCCGATCGAGATCCGGGTGCGCGACTGGATCTGCTCCAGACGCACCAGCCGCGGCAGCTCGGCGACCGCTTCGCGCGCGAGCTCGCGAAGCCCACGGGTCGTGCGCCGAGCGGCCCCGAGGCTCGACCGCGCGATCCCGCCGCCGACCGCGGCGGTCAGCTCGAGCGTGTACCCGAGCCGGTTGCGAACTGGAGGCGCAGGGGCCGCGTTGCCGCCAACTTCGCGTACCGGCGCCGGCAGCTCGCCCTCCCCGGCGAGCCATCGCGTCCAGGCCGCGACCGCCGGCCACGTCACCGCGTTGGCCTTGGATCCGACGACGAGCCCGAAGTGCCCGGCCGGCAGCGTCAGCTCGTACACCTTGGCGCGCGGCGCGGCGCGGCGGATCGCGCGGACGCCGGCCGCGGGCGCGATCTCGTCGACGCTTCCCACGACCGACAGGATCGGACACGCGATGTCGGCGAGCGTGAGCAAGCGGTCGTCGATCACGAACCCGCCCTCGAGCATTCGGTTGTGCGCGACGAACTGGCTGACGAACTCCGCCAGCGCTGGACCCGGCCACGCCACCCAGCCGTCGGCCTCGAGGAACCGCCGCTGGCGCTCGCGGGGCAGCAGCGCCTGGCGGTCGTGCAGCTGAAGGATGAACTCGAGCTGGCTGCGCAGCGCCTTGACCGGATCCAGCAGGCGGAAGCCGTTACGGCTGGCCCAGGCGGGCAGCGCCCCGCCACGGAGGAGGTCGGCCAGCAGGTCGGCGGCGCCGACCGCGAGCTGCTCGGGCAGTCCGAACGGCATCCCGGCGCGGGTGTCGACCGGGCTGCCGAACGTGATCAGCGAGGCCAGGCCGTCGTTGCGGCGATAGGCCGCCGCCTGGTAACAGAACATCCCGCCCTGGGAGTAGCCGGCGAGGTGGACGTCCGAGCCGGTCGCCTCGCGCACACGGTCAACCGCGTCGGACACCGCCAGCACGTGGTCGGCCAGCGTGCGCTCCAGCCCGCCGGCCTGGCGCTCGGGCGCCCCGAAGTCCACCACCCAGGGATCGGCGCCCCCGTCGTGCAGCAGGCTGACCGCGCTCGTGGCCGGCGCCACGTCGTAGATCTCGGCGGCGAGCATCAGCGGCGGCACGAGCAGCACCGGTCGTCGCGCGGCGTCTGCAGCCGGGTAGTAGTGGCGCAGCCGGTAGACGCGGTGCTCGGCGGCCAGCTCGTACGGAGAGGGCTGCTGGTCGGTCTCCAGTCCGCCGAAGCGGGCGACCTCGAGCGCATTCTGCGCTGCCGCCCCGAGGCGGCCGATCGGCCGGATGATCGTGTTATGCAGGAGCGGCACCGAGACCGCCTATGTTGTCCGAAATCCGGCCATCGTGGCCGCGGAGGTGAGTTGTAGGGTTTGCCGGGGTGCTGGCCGACGACGAGTCCCCGCCGCGCCCGGCGCCTTCGCTGCCGACGATTGCGCTCCAGTGGGGCCGGATCGGCCTCACCGGATTCGGAGGTCCGCCGACTCACATCGCGCTGTTGCGGCGGCTCGTCGTAGACGAGCGCCACTGGATCGAGCCAAGAGAGTTCGAGGACGCCGTCGGCGCCTGCAACCTGCTCCCGGGGCCCGCATCCACGCAGCTGTGCATCTTCTGCGCCCGGCGCCTTGCCGGTGCGCCGGGAGCGCTGGTCGGAGGGCTGTGCTTCATCGTCCCCGCGGTCGCGCTGATGCTGGCACTGTCGGCGCTGTTCCTCGCGCAGGCGCCGCCGGCGTGGGTGCGAGGCGCCGGCGCCGGCGCCGGCTCGGCCGTCGCCGCCGTCGCGGTCCAGGCCGCGCTGCTGCTGCTCGTCCCCAGCTGGGAGCGGGCCGGCCGCCGTGAGGCGCGGCGCGCCCGCTGGGTCGCCTACCTGGTGCTCGGCGCCGTCGCCGGCGCGCTGGCCGGGCGCTACGTGGTGCTCGTGCTGCTCGGCTGCGGACTGGTCGAGCTGGCGATCGCGTCGGGGCTCGGCGCGCGCTCGGTGTCGTCGGTGGCGCTGCCGGCGCTGCCGCTGGTCACGGCCGCCGCCGCGGGCGGGATCCCGGCGCTCGTCTGGGTGGCCTTCAAGGTCGGGGCGCTGTCGTACGGAGGCGGGTTCGTGATCGTGCCGCTGATGCAGGGCGACGCAGTCCATACGTACCACTGGATGACCTCGGGTCAGTTCCTGAATGTGGTCGCGTTGGGTCAGGTCACCCCGGGCCCGGTGGTCGCCACCGTCGCCGCGGTCGGATACGCCGCGCACGGGGTCGGCGGCGGCGTGCTGGCGGCCGCGGTCGCGTTCGCGCCGTCGTTCGCATTCGTCCTCGCCGGCGGGCGGCACTTCGAGCGGCTGCGCACCGATCTGCGAGCGCAGCGGTTCCTCGACGGGGCCGGCCCCGCCGCGATCGGGGCGATCCTCGGCTCGGCGATCCCGCTGGCCCGGGCGCTGCAGGAGGGGTGGCAGTTCGGCCTGCTGGCGGCCGCGGCGGTCGCGCTGCTGATCGCCAAGCGCGGGATCGTGCCGACGCTCGTCGCGGCCGGCGTGATCGGCAGCGTCGTCGCGCTCGCCGGAGCGCCGGTGCCTCACTGACCGCCGCGGGTCCTGTCGGTCTCGCTACTGTCTATCTCTTTGGGTTGCCTTTAAATCAAGGAGGAGCGGTATGCCCTGTCGTTTTCGTTTCCTGGCACTCGGGCTGCTGGGGATGCTGGTATTCGCGCCGGCCGCCCTGGCCAGCAGTCATCACAAGGTCGCGCCGAAGCACAAACCAGTCACAGGCGTTTTGCTGTCGCTGGGCGATTCCTACTCCGTCGGCTGGCAGGAGCTGCCCGGCGGGAAGCAGGGCTCGACCCACAACGGGCCTGCTGACCAGCTCGTGCCCTTGGCCGCCGCCCGCGGCTGGAAGCTGAAGCTGGTCAACCTCGGCTGCGGTGGAGCAACGACGACCTCGATGCTCACGCCGTCGCCGATCGGCTGCTCGGCGGAGGCCCGCGCCCCCGGGGCGCCCAACTACCCCAACCAGAGCCAGCTGCAGGCGGCGTTGGCGTTCATCAAGGGCCACCCCAACCAGGTCAAGGTCGTCACGATCTCGATCGGCGGTAACGACGTCGACTCCTGCCCGACCACGCCCGATCCCACCGCCTGCGTGAAGGCGAACATGCCCAGGGCCACCAAGAACCTGACCAAGATGGTCAAGCAGCTGCGCGCGGCGGGCGGCAAGACGATGCGCATCATCGGCGCGACTTACCCGGACGTCGAGCTGGGCGTCTGGGTGCATCCGACCGTCCTCGGGCCGAAGACCTTGCAGCTCGTCGACGGATCGCTGAGCGCATTCCGCGACGACATCAACCCGGGGCTGAAGCGGGCCTACGACACCGTCGGTGCGGCGTTCGTCGACGTGACCACGGCGACCGGCGCCTACGGCCCGTTCCTGAGCACGAACGACCCGACGTTCGGCCCGATCCCGGTGCCGGTGGCGAAGGTGTGCACGCTGACGTACTTCTGCGACGGAAGCTTCAACATCCACATGAAGACGCCCGGCTACCACATCATCGCCGCGCTCGAGGCGAAGACCCTGCCGAACCTGAGGTGAGACCGGCCCCCCGGGAGCTCCCGCGGTGCGCGGGGGCTCCCGGTGGCCGCGCGTTTCAGACTCGCCGGCGACGGCAATAGAAGAGCCCCACCGAAGCGGGGCTCTTCCGTAGCAGGCCTATAAGCCGGATCCTGTCGTGAGCAACCATCCATCTCTGCGGCCTACCCGGACCTTGGCGGGCCACCTACAAGCGGTCCTGCTTGGCCTAGCATCAGGTGGGGTTTGCCTGGCCGCCGCGTCACCGCGACGCCGGTGCGCTCTTACCGCACCATTTCACCCTTACCGGCCTGAAGCGCTGCAGCGGCTCCAGGCTTAGGCGGTGTCATTTCTGTGGCACTTTCCCGCGGGTTTCCCCGGGTCGGCGTTACCGACCACCTTGCCCTGTGATGTCCGGACTTTCCTCGAAGGCACTTACCTCCGCGGCTGCTCGGCCTGCGCTGGCGAGCATAGCGGCGAACCGCCCCGCCGTGGGCGCTTCGGTCCTCAGTTGAGCGTCGTGCCGCAGGTCTTGCAGCGACCGCCCACGGGACGGGAGTGGACGCCGTACTCGGCGTGCATCTCGCCACCGCACACCGGGCACTGCGCGACGCGATGAGCGGCGAGCCCCTCCCACACGCCGACGAGCAACTCGTCGAGCATGGGCTCACCGCCCTTCGCGTCGAACAGCGTGGGCGGAGCGCACTCCGCAGGCGGTGCCAGAACGCTCACCTCCCAGTCACCTCATGCTCCGCATCAGGCCCACAACCTTGCCGAGCACTCGCACATCACGGCTTCGAATCGGCTCCATCGCTTCGTTCTCGGGCTGCAGGCGCACGTGATCGGCTTCCTGGAAGAACCGCTTCACGGTCGCCTCCTCGCCCACGAGCGCGACCACGATGTCGCCGTCGTCGGCGGCGTCCTGAGGTCGTACCACAACAAGGTCGCCGTCGAGGATCCCCACGTCCTTCATCGACTCGCCCCGAACCCGCAGCAGGTAGCCGCCGTCATCACCACCCGCGAACGTCGGCGTCGCCACGTAGTCCTCGATGTTCTCCTCGGCGAGCACCGGCTGGCCCGCCGCGACCTGGCCGACCAACGGCAGCCCGGGCTTCACGAAGCTCCGTACTCCCGCCGCCGCGCGGTCCAGCAGTTCGATCGCCCTGGGCTTGCTCGGGTCCCGTCGAAGCAAGCCGATCCGCTCCAGGTTCGCCAAGTGCGCGTGCACCGTCGACGACGACGCCAGACCGACCGCCTTGCCGATGTCGCGCACGGTCGGGGGATAGCCGTTCATGGCCGAGTAGCGCTTGATGAAGTCGAAGATCTCCTGCTGACGCTTGGTGAGGTCCACCGCCAACTCCTTACTCGTTTGACCCGGGCTGATCCCGTACGTCGAACATGTGTTCGAAAGACTAGCGCGGCCCAAGGACGGACTCAACCCGCGAACGCGGGGCCCGAACGACGCTCAAAGCCCGGGCAGCCGTGGCCCCCTCCGGGCTATACTGGCCGCCTCAGCGCCTGTGGCGGAATTGGTAGACGCGCAAGGTTGAGGGCCTTGTGGACTGAATGGTCCGTGGAGGTTCGAGTCCTCTCGGGCGCACTGGGGATCGGCCCTGACGGGCCGCGGCGCCGCCTCGCGGCGACCGGTGGAGCGGTCGGGCAAGTCAGGTTTTGCCGGGACCGTCTATGTTGGGTGTAGCGTCCGATGAGCCCCGAAGACCTCACCGTAATCGAGCAAAGCAGCCGTCGCTGTTCCGTGTGTCGCACCGGACGGCGGTGGCGCACGTTCGAGGTCGTCCGCCACGACGGCCGTCAGCCAGTCGTCATGTGCGGCGCGTGCCGGGCCCGCTTCGGCGACCTGGCACCGGCTCCTGGGCCAGCGGAGACTGCGGGACCGGGTGAAGGGGCCGCCGGGCAGCGCGCCGAACGACCCGCCGAGCGACGGCCCAAGCGACGGCGTCCGCCGCGTCCCAGGGAGTCCGAGGACCGCCTCAAGCGAGCGCTGCGCACGCTGCCTCCGGGTGGACACTCCACCGGGCGCATCGCCAAGGCGGCCGGCCTCAACGAGGCCAAGGTGCTTTCGCGTCTGGAGCGGCTGGAGGCCGCCGGCGAGGTCCACCGAGTTGGCCGACGGTGGTCGACGGAGCGGCCGTCGACGGATCTCGACGCAGCGTTTGACCGCCTCCAGGCGCGCACCAGCAACCTCCGCATCGTCAGAGACGGCGACCGGGACCGAGACCGAGCTCGCTGAGCCGGCCGCGGCTGGACGGCGAGGCGGCTAGAGCGCCGCTGGGGCCACGCGCGCCTGCGCGAACGTGACCAGCTTGCGCCGGTCCTCGTCCCACAGCTTGAGCCGCACGGTTCGCAGCGCGTCCCACAGCGTCAGCGTCGGCACCTGGGCGAACACCGGGTTCTCGTCGTGCGCCCGCTGCAGGTTGTAGTTGGGGATCCGCGCGTTGAGGTGGTGGACGTGATGCAGGCCGATGTTGCCGGTGAAGAACTGCAGCACCTTGGGCAGCTTCAGATATGAGCTGCCGCGCAGGGCCGCATCGGCGTAATCCCACCCTTCGGCGCTCTGCCAGTAGGCGTCTTCGAACTGGTGCTGCACGTAGAACAGCCAGATGCCCACGGAGCCCGCGAGCATCGCCGGCGGCGCCCACACGAGCAGGAAGTCTTGCCAGCCGATCAGCCAGCACAGCCCGCCGATGATGGTGACGAGCACGACGTCGGTTGCGAGAACGCTGTGGCGCATCCGCGGCCGCTGTGCGCGGGTCGCGATCCGCGGTCCCACGACCATCGCGATCACCGGACCGAGTCCGAACATCACCAGCGGATTGCGGATCATCCGGTAGGCCAGCCGGCCCCGCCACTGGCGACCGCGGTACTCCGAGACCGTCAGCGTGATCACGTCTCCCACGCCGCGGCGCTCGAGGTCACCCGACGTCGCGTGGTGGATGGCGTGATCGTGGCGCCACCGCAGGTACGGAGACAGCACGAACAGGCCCATGATCCGCCCGACGTAGCGATTCCCGCGCTTGGAGGCCAGAAACGATCCGTGCGCGCAGTCGTGGAAGACGACGAATGTGCGCACCAGAAAGCCTGCGGTCAGCAGCATCAGCCCGAGCGTGAGCGCCAACGAGACGCCGAGCGTCAAGTAGATCAACGCCGAACCCACCAGGTACGGCACGACGGAGGTGGCGAGCTCCAGCAGGCTGCGCGCCAGACGGGGCTGGGCGTAGGACGCGAGCGCTTCAGGGCCGGTGCGGCAGCTTGCTTCACGCGACATTGGTCTGCTCCTGTGCAGGGGTGGACGTTGCAGAGCGCAACACCCCCGCAGGCCGTCAGCAGACCGCCACGAGCGCGAGCTCTTCGTTTGTCGCGACAGCCGGCCGCACCTAGATGGTCCCGCCAGCTTGCCTAGACGCCGTCGAGCTTACTCGATGCGGCCCCGGGAAGGGTTCAAATCCCCACGCCCAGCAGCGGGCTACGCTAGGGACTCGGCTCGCCGGGCTCCGGAGGTGACGGGTCGACTAGCTCGAGCGCGCCGAAGCCTGGAACCGGCCCGTCCATCAGGAAGATCTCGATCGTCAGATCAGGCTGGACATGGGCTTGGCTGAGGAACGCGAGCACCTTGCGGCCGGTCAGCTGCTCGATCATCTGGCTGTAGCGCTCCTTCATCATCCGCTGGAAGTCGCGACGCATCTCGAGCACGCGGTCCGGTTCGCCGCCCTCCATCATCGTGCGCTCGATCGCGATGAACCCGTCGCTGAGGACGCAGACGATCAGGTTGTCGAGCACGTAGGTCTTGGCCTTGATCGGGCCCCGACCGTAGTGCTCGCGCATGAACGCGACGATCCGGTTGGTGATCTCCGCCAGCAGCCTGCCACCCGCAAGCGGCTCGGCTGCCGGCTCTCCCGAGCCGCCGATGCTCACGCGGTGCCTTTGTGTTCTGAACCCTGTGCTGTGCTCACGGATGCTGCGGATGCTGTTCCCCACGCTCCGTCCGGCTCGGTACACGGAGCGCTCTCTTCCGAACTCGGGCTGATCGTACCGCGACGGATGGTGGGGTTGCATCGTGGCCTCGTGCAGTAAGCTGACCAACCCGGACGTCGGACTGCCCGCCTACCGGGGCGGGTGCTCTGAGGGCCGCAGATGCAGGGCAAAAGGCGCGTCCGCGACGGCCGATCGGCGGTCACTGGAGGCGGTGCTGAGCAGGCAACTCCGAGCAGGAGTGACCGTTGCCACCCCGATCGCGCGCCCGTTTACGAAGGCCCCCCGGACATCACCGTCGTCGCGGTACGACGACCGGCGTCGTCGATGGCCGCCGAAGGTGGGCCATCAGTTGACGGCGTCGACTACGGATCCGTCGGCATCCCATCGCCTGGTCCGACTGCAGCTCACGGGCGGCGACGACGCGCCGCGCCGCGCCCGGACGGCGCTACGTTCGCTGCTCGACGGGCAAGTCACGGCAACCGCCGCTTCGGACGCCGAGCTGGTCGTGAGCGAGCTGGTCACCAACAGCGTTCGCCACGCCAACGTCCGCGCTCACGAGGCCCTGACCCTGGAACTCCTGACGCTCGATGATCGACTGCGGATAGTCGTCACCGACCCGGGCTCGAAGCTCAAGCCGCGGAGCGTCGCCCCCGACCCCGGAACCCCGGGAGGGTTCGGGTTGTTCCTGGTAGCGGCTTTGTCCGATTCATGGGGAGTCGGGAGCGACGGCGTCGGACCGACTCGGGTCTGGTGCGAGCTCCTGTTCGACCGCAGCCGGGTCGCCGGCTGACGCCGGCTCGCCGCCGGCCGCCCCCGAGCCGTCGGTCATGTCGTCGCTGCCGGGTGTGTCGTAACCGTCAGGAGGTCCCTCGGCAGCTTGGCGCTTTCGAGCGTCCTTTCGGGCCTTCTTCTCGAGACGGCGCTCTCGCAGACGGGCTTCCCGTGAGAGCTTCGCCATCGTGGTCTTCCTGCCATGCGGCATCGAGTTCCTCCTTCGATGGAGCTCTCAACTCATAGAAACGACGGAGGACGCAGCGTCCCCCGTCGCGGTGCATCTCAGCTTAGATCGGCGTTACGTTCGCCGCGGCGGGACCCTTGGTCCCCTGCTCGGCGTCGAAGCTGACCTTCGCTCCCTCGGTCAACGTCTTGAAGCCGTCGCCTTGGATCGCCGAGTGGTGGACGAAAAGATCCTTGCCCGAATCATCGGGCGTGATAAAGCCGAAGCCCTTGTCGTCGCTGAACCACTTAACGGTTCCAGTTGCCATTTGGCATTCCTCCAGAAATTATGTGCACTGCGAAACGCGGAGGACGCTGAAGAGCAACGACTGCGAAAACGCGGGGCACCGCATGAACGTCGAGCGGACGCTCGACCGAGGGTCAGCATAACGCATCTCGTCAGTACAGATCGTGCCGATTTGCCGGAACAACCGGCAGGTGCTAGCTTCGGCTTGCGGGCTCCGCCCGTGACGGTCAGCTCGGCGACGCCGCGAGTTCCCGCCTGATCGGGTCGCGCTGGCGAACGAAGGGAGCAGGATTTGCTGTCACGAGGACCAGGCGATCCGCCCGACGACGAGACCGGCCAAGACCCCCCACCCGTCGCCCCAAACCAAGGACGGGCCATGAGCGCTCCAGAGCGACCAGGACCACCAGGACCGATAGCCGGGATTCGTCAGGTCCGACGCGCCTTCCCGGCCGCTGCGACGGAGTCCGAGGGCGCCGACTCGGAGGGCAACGCCCAGTCCGGCCAGCCGCTCGAGGCGCGGATGAAACACCTGGAGCAGTTGGTCGAAGGCCTCCAGGACGCCATGTATCGCGAATCCCAGCGGCAGGAGAAGCGCATCGAGGAGCTGGAAGCACGGCTCGACCCAGCCGAACTCTCGGTGGCGCTCAGCAAAGATGCCCGCAAGCGTGGGCTGTGAGCCGGTGACCTCGTTCTTCATCCCGGGGCTCGTCGACAACCCGTCGGTGCAGTCGACCTACGAGCAAATGCGCAGGCTGGCCGAACGACGGATGGGCCGCGCGCCGCGTGACCGCCGGATCATCGAGCTGTGGACCCGCCGGGGCAACGTCGATTGCGTCACCACCGTCGGCGAGCCCGATCCGATCTGTGGAGACACGGTGATCGCGATCTTCGACATGGGTCCGCATCAGCCGTTTCTGGTCTACCACCGGCGAGGCGATGTCCCGTTCGACATAGGCTGCGAGGTGCTGGAGGGAAACGCCTACGACGTAGCGGAGTTCGACCCGTGAACGGGCGCTGTCGCGTCGACGGCTCATCGACGCGGTGAAGCCCAAGGCCGAGGTCACGATGGTGGGCGGCGACAGGCTGCTCGTGGAGGAAGACGCAAAGTCGCTGGAGGCTGCGATTCTCAGCGCCGCGCGCGGCTCGATCATGGAGCTCGCCTGGGTCACCGACGCTGAGACCGGTCAGAAGATCGGAATCAATCCCGAGCACGTCGTGATGCTTCGCGCCTTGACCGACTAGAGCCTTGACCGACTAGGGCGCCCACTCCGCGAGCAGCCGCAGCCAGACCTCGCTGCGCGTTGGAAACGACGGGATCGCATGAACCAGCCGCGTGAGCGGAACCTCGCCGACGATCGCCACGGTCGCCGCGTGCAAGGCCTCTGCCATCTCGGGCCCGACGAACGTTGCGCCGATCAACACGGCGCGTGACTCGTCGACGACGAACCGCGCGCCAGTGCGTGCGCCCTTGCCGGTGAAGCTCGCGCCGGCGGTCGTGCCTGGATCGCTATCGACCGCCTTCGCCGCGATCCCGTCCTCGAGCGCGCGGTCGAGCGTCAGCCCGACCGCTGCGACCTGCGGCTCGGTGAACACGACCCGCGGTGTGCGCACCCCATCCCATGTGGCGTGAGCCTCGCGATTCATGATCGTGGCCGCCGCGACCACTGCCTGGTACTTGCCGGCGTGCGTAAGCAGCGCGCGCCCGTTGACGTCACCGATCGCGTACAGCCAGTCGCGCCCGGGCACCCGCATCGTGTCCTCCACCCTGATCGAGACCCCCGGCTCGAGATCGATTAGCGCCACGTCGAGACCCTCGCCCGCGAGCCGCCCCGCACACACCTCCCCAGCGGGACCGGCTCCGATCACGATCACGTCGTGCTCGCTCATCGCGCCAACCGTAGTGAAGGCCGCGCCATTCGGACCTCGTCCTTCCCGGCGAAGCGTTCCGGTGGAGCCCACGAGCCGCCCGAGCAGAAACGGACTCTGCATATGATGTGCCCAGGCAGGATTCCGAGAACGACGTGGGGAACGAGGTGCGTGGATGCTGCGCAGGTGCTTTGTTGCGATCGCGATCGCCGTGGGGTTCGCCGGGTTGACCGCGGGGGCGAGTGTCGCATCGCCGCGGCATCACCACCGGCTGCATCACCCGCGCTATTCCGGGCTGAGGATCGGCGGCGCGGTCTCCGTGCCGACGACGTATTCGCTCACGCAGCTACGCGGGATGACGCCGACGAGCTTCAGCGTCACCCGCCGGGATTGGCGGGGCTTGCACACGACCTCGTATGCGGGGGTGCCGGTCGAGGACCTGGTCAACGCCGCGCAGCCGACGCTCCCGGACGCCAAGAACGCGCTGCTGCGCGTGACCGTGACCCTGAGCAACCGCTTCGAGCTGCCGGTGACGCTCGCGCTGGGAGAGCTCGACGCCGGCTTCGGTAACCACCCCGCGTACCTGGCGCTCGTGCGCAACGGGCACCCGCAGGCCGCCCCCGAGCTGATCGTGCCCGGCGACGCCGGCGGCGCGCGGACAGTTCCGTTCGTGACCAGCATCGACGTCGGCGTGCAGAGCCCGACGGCGACGACGCCGCCGTTCGCCGGCGCGCTCACGGTGCAGGACGGGGCGGCGAGCCGGGTGCTGAGCGCGGCCACGCTTGCGGCGCTGCCGTCCCAGACCCTGCAGGTCAGCTTCCAGGCCGGCACCACGCCACAGCAGCACACCGAGATCGGTCCGTCGCTCGCGACCGTGCTCCGAGCCGCCCGGGTGCACGTCGACGCCAACACGTGGGTGGCGGCGGTTGGCTCGGACGGCTACGTCGCCCTGGTCACGCCGGCCGAGGCCGCCGTCGGCGGCCGCCCGCTGCAGCTCTCGCTCAACGAGGACGGCGTCGCGCTCGAGCAGCCGCGGCTGGTCGTCGACGGAGATGTCAAGGGCGGCCGGTACGTGTCGGGCACGGTCGACCTCGTGGTCGGTCACGGTCCGATTCCGTGGCCGCCGCGCCGCCACTGGTAGCGATAGCTGGGGCTGGATGTGAAACGTCCCGTATGAGGACGTTTCACATCCCGCCCCCCTCGTCGCACGCCAACTCCCGCTCCATCTCGTCGGCCAGCTCCGGGTATCGGTAGGGCCCGGCCGCCCGGAGCGCGGCGATCGCCTGGCGCCGCGACACCGGATCCTTGTCCTGGCTGAGCTTTCGCTTGAACACGAACCGCGAGATCGGCAGGCGGATGCCGACCGTGCCCCGGGCGAGCCGCGCTCCCCACTCCTGGTCGAGCAGCACCGGCTGCTCGACGTGGCGCTCGAAGTGCTCGACCAAGCTCGTCAGCACCCGCAGGTTCTGATCCTCACCGAGCAGCTGCGGCACCCCTGAATCGTCAGAGGCTGACGCCGCGGTCGGCGAGCCAGTCCGCGACCGCCTCGGGCGGGTCGCGGTGCCACTGGGCCCGAGCGGCCAGCGCGATCAGCTCGCCGGGGTCGCGGTCGTAGTCCACCCGGCCGCCCTTCGCGGCCGAGTACAGGACGATCGCCAGCGCGACCGACACGGCCGGGTTCTCGGCCTCGTAGTCGGCGCCCTCGGCGGCGATCGCTAGCCGCTCCTCGATGTTGTCGACCGCGGTGATCGGCTCGTCGTCGTCCTCGAACTGCTCCTCCAGGCGCGCCAGCGCCTCGTCGCGATCGTCTGGATCGGCCACCTCGACGGCGCGGCGCACAACCTCGCTAACTGTCGGCGTGTGGCGATCCATGGTCCTCCTCGGCGTTCGCGAAATGGCAGGGACCGGCGGCGGACGACATCCAGCGCGCCACGGCCGGCGCGCCCAACGATACGCCCACGGTCGCCTGTACGATGGACCGCTCAGCAGCGCCGTCGGACTGCTCTTTCAGAAAGGACAGCGAGATGGGCTCGATGCTCGCGACGGCGGCCGCGTTCGTCCCGGTCGACCAGCACTACCTGCTGCAGGCGCGCCAGATGCAGGCGCTGTCGTTTGCCGTCCACATCCCGCTGGTCGCGTTCGGGATCTCGTTCCCGGTGATGGTGCTGTTCGTCGAGTGGCTGTACGTGCGCAGCGGCGACCGCGTTTACCTGATGGTCGCCCGGCGTTGGACGCGCCTGATGGTGGCGCTGTTCGCGGTCGGGGTGATCACCGGCACCGTGCTGAGTTTCGAGATGGGGCTGCTGTGGCCGAAGTTCACCGGCACGTTCGGAAGCGTGTTCGGCCTCGGGTTCGCGATCGAGGGCTTTTCGTTCTTCATGGAGGCGATCTTCATCGGGATCTACGTATACGGCTGGGGGCGCCTCTCCCCCCGCGCCCACCTGGCCACCGGGATCCCGATCGTGATCACCGGCTTCACCGGCTCGTGGATGGTGATCGCCGTCAACGCCTGGATGAACCACCCCGGGGGCTTTCGTCTAGTCGGCGGCCGCGTCGTCGACGTGGACCCGTTCAAGGCGCTGTTTGCCAACAGCTACCTGTGGCACGAGCTGATCCACATGTACATCGCCGGCTACATCGTGACCGGGTTCATCATGGCCGGGGTGTACGCGGCCTGCCGGCTGCGAGGGCGCTGGGGTCGCTACGAGCGGGTGGCGCTGACGATCCCGTTGACGATCGCCGCGCTGGCCGCGCCGGTCCAGGTACTGGTCGGCGACTGGGCCGCGCGCGCCGTGGCCGAGAAGCAGCCCACCAAGCTCGCGGCGATCGAGGGCCTGTACACGACGACCAGCGGCGCGCCAGAGCACATCCTCGGCTGGTACACCGACGACCAGGTCAAGTACGGGATCGAGATCCCGCATCTGCTGTCGCTGCTGTCGTTCCACAGCTGGAACGCCAAGGTCCAGGGACTCGAGGCGGTGCCCGCCAGCCAGCGACCGCCGGTCAACGTCGTGCGGTTCGCGTTCCAGACCATGGTCGGGATCGGGACGTTGCTGGCGCTGCTGGGGACGCTGTACCTGGTCGTCTGGATCCGCCGAAGATCGCTGCCCAGCTCGCGCCTGTTCTACGCCGCCGTCGTGCTCGCCGGCCCCGGCGCGCTGGTCGCCCTGATCTCCGGCTGGGTGGTCACCGAGGTCGGCCGCCAGCCGTGGGTCGTCTACCGGGTGATGCCGACCTCGGCCGCGGTCACCGGGGCCCACGGGATTCCGGTCGGCTATGGCGTGCTCGCCGCCAGCTACGTGGTGATCGCCTGCGGGTTGGCCTGGGTGCTGCGGCGACTGGCCAAGGCCCCGCTGCGGCTGCCCGGAGAGCCCGAGCCCGACCTCGGCCCCGACCCCCAACCCGCCTGACCGATGCTGCAAGCGCTCCCGCTCGTGTTCGTGCTGGCCGGAGTGGCCCTGTACACGGTGCTGGCCGGGGCCGACTTCGGAGCCGGGTTCTGGCAGCTGTCGGCGGGCCGCGGCGAGCACGCCGAGCGGGTCCGCGAGCACGCGCACGAGTCGATGGCGCCGGTGTGGGAGGCCAACCACGTGTGGCTGATCTTCGTACTGACCGTGTTCTGGACCGCCTACCCGCAGGCGTTTCAGGCGATCTTCACGACGCTGGCGGTCCCGCTGTTCATCGCGGTGTTCGGGATCCTGTTCCGCGGCGCCGCCTACGCGCTCCGGGCGGGCGCCTCCAGCCTGCGGGAGTCGAGCGCGATCGACACGATCTTCTCGGTGTCCTCGATCCTGACGCCGTTCGCGCTCGGGGCGGCGATCGGCGGGATCGCCTCCGATCGCGTGCCCGCGACCGGCATCGGCGACATGTGGTCGAGCTGGCTGAACCCGACCTCGATCTTCATCGGCGTGCTGGCGGTGAGCAACTGCGCCTACCTGTCGGCGGTGTACCTGGCCGCCGACGCCGCCGGCCGCGGCGAGGACGATCTGGTGCGCGCGTTTCGCAACCGGGCGCTCGCCATCGGTGTGGTCGCGGGGGCGGTCGCGTTCGGCGGCCTGTTCGTGATCAACAGCGATGACCACCAGCTCGTCCACTCGCTGCTGAGCGGAGACGCGCTGGTGGCGGTGATCGTCTCCGCCCTGGCCGGAGCGGGGACGCTCGCGCTCGTGTACGTGCGGCGCTTCGAAGCGGCCCGCTACACGGGCGCCGTGGCGGTCGCAGCGGTGATCCTGGGCTGGACGCTGGCGCGCTGGCCGACGATCCTCCCCGGGCTGACGATCGACCAGGCGGCGGCCGGCCACGACACCCTGGTGTGGGTGGTGGTCGCGGTGCTGGCGGGCGGCGCGATCCTGTTCCCGTCGCTGGCCTTGCTGTTCCGGCTGGCGCTCACCGGCCGCTTCGCGGCCGCCGAGGCACCGCCGGAGCCCGCCGCCGCGGCGCTACCGAGCTTCCGGACCGGCCTCCTGGCGCGAATCTCGGTGGCGCTGTTGATCGCCGGCTTCGGAGGGCTGACGGTCGCCGACGCGGCTTGGGCGCACGCGATCGGCGTGGTCTGCCTGTTCGGGTTCGTGATCACCGCGTTCGCCGCGATCGTCCCGGGCGCCTTGACCGGAGACTCCGCGGTCTGACCCGTCGTCGGCGCGCCGCCCGGCGACGAGCTTGGTGCTCATCTTGATCGCCTTGACCGCGCCGGTGGCGCCCGCCTGTAGGGCGAATCCGACGGCCATGAGGATGATCCCCGGGATCAGCAGCGCCCGGCTTCCGAGCATCAGCACCCCGATCCGGCCCAGCAGGTACGGCGGCGTGCAGATCACCGCCCCGAACGCCCCGCTGACCGCGCTGGCGATCACCTTGTCCCGGCGCGAGCGGACCGGCTTGGCGCCGATCAGCCGCGACGGGATCAGGACGTAGCAGAGCATCATCACGCCGATCACGATCCCGAGCGAGAGCGTGAACCAGGGCGGCCCGAACCGCGCCGCGATCAACGTCGCGAACGCGAGCGCCAGGCCGACGACGAAGCCGGACCCGAGCACGACGCCGAGATGACGGCGCGCCTCGCGCACGGCCGGGCGGACCTCGTGAGTTTCGCTGTCGGCGATCGCGAACGCGAACACCGCGTTGAGGAAGAAGCACGCCGCGGTGATCGCCGCGATCGCGATCACCAGCGGAATCAAGATCGGCCCGCGGAGCACGTTGAGTTGCCGGCCGTGCAGGAGGTGCAGCTTGAGGTCGAACGTGGCCAGCCAGATCCACGATGCCGGCAGGATCTGGATCAGCGTCAGCCGCCAGTTCGTGAACACCAGCCGCAGGCCCTCGAACAGCATCGCCAGCGCACCGACCGCGAACGCCAGCGGGGCCAGCCAGCGCTTCTGCTGACTGAGCCGTGTGACCGCGTCCTCGACCATCTTGTCGTCTCCGTCGCGGATCGCCGCGACCAGCCCGCTGATGCGGGATATGAGGCCGTCCGGGCGGCGGAGCAGGCGGATGCTCATGACCACCCGGGAGTATGTACCGCTGCCACGCCTCGTCGAGCGAGGTTCCCGCTTGCTCTGAGGATCGCCGATCAGCCGAGGCGCGACAGCGCCGCGACCCGGCGATCGACCACCCCGCGCAGTCGTCTGGCGACGTCGCCCGGCTGCTCGCCGCGCTCGTGGGCGCTGCCGAGGTCCTCGATCAGCAGCTGCAGCAGCCCCGCGATCGCCCAGCCGACAATGCTGTCCTCGGGCGACGGGGCACCGTCGAGCGCCAGCGCCCGGGCGATCGTCGCGGCATGCCGGCGGGTGCGTTGAAGCCCGGCCCGCTGCAGCGCCGGACTGGCCGCGGCCAGGCTCGGCATCCCGCCACTGTGCTGGTCGAACGTCAGGACCGAGATCCGGTCGAGGATTCCGTGCAGGATCGGAGCGACCGCAGCGGCCGCGGGCGTCTCGGGGGGGCGCTGCGCGATCGCGTCCGCGAGCGCCGCATCGAGCTCGTCGGTGCGGTCGAAGACCAGATCCTCCTTGGTCGCGAAGTGGTTGTAGACGGTTTGCTCGGACACGTCCGCCGCCTCGGCGATCTCCGCGACCGAGACCGCCTCGTAACCGCGCCGGCCGAACAGCGTGCCGGCCGCGAGCGCGATCCGCTCGGCTGTCAGGCGCTTCTTGCGCTCGCGTCTGCCCTCGGTCACCGCCACGGCGACAAGGCTAGCACAGTGCTGTAGTGACTCAAATGATATAGTGACTCAAATGATTTTCACGAGACGCTTCCCAGTCATCACGTCGATCACGGTCGGCCTGACCGCGATCGTCACGGCGACGCGGCTGCTCGGCGACGGTCCGCTCGAGGCGCTGCGGCGCGACCCCGGCGCGCTCGGCCACGGTCAGCTGTGGCGGCTGCTCTCGCCGGTGCTGGTGCAGAGCGACGCCGGGCTGCGCAACGTCCTGCTCGTGTTCGTGATGTGCGCGGTGATCGGCGCGATCGCCGAGCAGCTGCTCACTCGCCGTCGCTGGCTGGCGCTGTACCTCGTCGGCGCACTCGTCGGCCACGCGATCGGCGATGTGTTCCAGCCGTTGCAGGGCGGCACCTCGGTCGCGTTCGTCGGGATCCTGGGCGGGCTGACGGCGTATTCGCTGGTGGGGGGCGTTCCCCAGCTCCAGCGCTTCAGGCTGCAAGCGGCGGTGGCGATCCCGCTCGCGGTGCTCGACACCGTGCTCGGTGACATCCACGGCCTCCCCTATCTCGCCGGCCTGGCGCTCGCCACCGGGTGGCTGGTCCGCGACGGATCGGCGCAGCCGCTGCGGGCGGCGTTCGCGCGCTCGCGCCCCCGAAGCGGCGGTCCGAGCGCGCGCGCCGCAAGCTCACTGGAATATGATTCGCGGCCGGGGGCGATGCGGGATCTCGTGTCCTCCCGCACGCCCATGACAGACAACTTTGCCCAGCACCTGGACTGAGCGATGAGCGCAGTCGGCTACGCAGAACGGTCCGGCGCCCGCAGCACGCCCGCGCTGTTCGGACGGGTGATGGGCCTGGTCGCGGTCACCGTCGGCTTCGCCACGCTCGGGGTGTTCATCGCCCGCAGCTGGGGTGGCGCCGGCTGGTTCATCGCCTGGCTGCTGGCGATCGGCTGCCTGTTCGGCCTGCAGTTCGCCAACGCCCGCGGCAACACCAGCCTCGCGCTGGTGCTGCTGTTCGCGTTCGGGCTGCTGATCGGCGTGAGTGTGTCGGCGACCGTCAACTTCTACGCCGCCACCGACCCGACCGCGGTGCGCCAGGCGTTCGGGGCCACGGCGCTGTTCGTCGGCGTGCTGGGCTCGGCCGGCTATGCGATCCGCCGCGACCTCTCGTTCCTGTATCGCATCGCCTTCTGGCTGCTGTTGGCGCTGCTGGTGGCGGGCATCGTCCTGATCTTCGTGCGGATCGACGCCGCCTACACGATCTACGCGATCCTCGGACTCGCCGTGTTCGGCCTGTACACGGTGCTCGACTTCAACCGACTCCGTCGCGCCGGCAAGGACCAGGCCATCCCGCTCGCCGCCTCGATCTTCCTGGACGTCCTGAACATCTTCCTGTTCTTCCTGCAGATCTTCGGGAACCGGAACTAGAGGAGCCCGGTCCCGCGGAGGCGCGCCAGACTGGCCGGCGTGTCCCCGTTCGGCGGCACGTACTCGAGCCCGATCCAGCCGTCGTAGCCGATCGCGTCGAGCGCGCCCAACACCGCCTCGAAGTCGATCTCCCCGGTTCCGGGATCCCCCCGCCCGGGGTTGTCGGCGAGCTGCACATGTGCGATCTCGCCGCGGTGGCGGTCGATCGAACCGGCGAGGTCCTCGCCCATGCGGTCCATGTGGTAGGCGTCGAACTGCAGGCGCACGTTGGGCCGACCCACGCGGCGCGCCAGCTCGGCGGCCGCGTCCGTGTCCGCGATCAGGCAGCCCGGCGTGTCGTGCCGGTTGAGCGCCTCGATCAGCACCTCGGCGCCCTGGCCGGCCGCAGCGTCGGCGGCGACGGCGAGGTTCTCGCGGGCGAGCCTGAGCTGCTCGTCCAGCGACACCGACTCGACTCGCTTGCCGACGAGCGCGTTCAGCCGCCGGCAATCGACCGCCGCCGCCAGCTCGAGCGCCACCGGGACGTTGTCGAGGAACTCCGCGCAGCGGCCGGGGTCCGCTGCCAGGCCGCGGTCGCCCGCGGCGGTGTCGCCGCCGTCGAAGTTGAGCAGCGCCAGCTGCAGCGAGGCGTCGGCGATCGCGGCGCGGACGTCAGCGGGCGCGACGTCGCGGTGCCAGTGCATCTCCACGGCGTCGAAGCCGGCCGCCCGCGCGGCCCCGAAGCGCTCGAGCAGCGGCAGCTCGCCGAACAGCAGCGACACGTTGACGCAGGACCGGCGCATCGCCGCCGGAGACTACGCGCCCGGCGCTCGGCGGCGTAGGATCGTCCCTCACCCAGCGACGAAAGGAGAGCTCGATGGCGATGGACACGCTGATGGCCTACGTGGGGGTTTACGACAGCGTCGCCGACGCGGAGGCGGACTATCAGCTGGTCAAGGAGCTGCACGTCGAGGCCGGACTGATCGACGCCTATGACGCGGCCGTAGTCGAGCGCCGTCAAGACGGCAAGACCAAGATCGTCTCCAAGCACGAGACGCCCACCCGCGTGGGCGGAGTGCTCGGCGGCGGCGTCGGCCTGGCCACCGGCCTGGTGGTGGCGCTGTTCCCGTTCGCCGCGATCGGCGGCGGCCTGCTCGTGGGAACCACCGCCGGCGGCGCGATCCTCGGTGCGGTCGCCGGGCACGCCGCGATGGGCATGAGCCGCCACGACCTCAAGGACCTCGGCGAGCACCTCGACCGCGGCGAGGCCGGCCTCGTCGTCGTCGCCGTGTCCGACATGGAGGCCAAGGTCCAGCGCGCGATGAAGCGCGCCGCCAAGCTCGAGCAGCGAGAGCTCAAGGCCGACAACGAGCAGATCGAGCGCGACGCCGCCGAGGCCCAGAAGGACGCGAGCTAGCCGTCAGACACCCGGTCAGACCGGGTCAGAACGGGGGGCATCGGCATCGGCCAAGCGGCTGACGCTGATCGCCACGATCCTGGGGTCGAGCATCGCGGTGCTCGACAGCAGCGTGGTCAGCGTGGCGCTGCCGTCGATCGAGCGCGACCTCGGCGGCGGGCTCGCCGGCCAGCAGTGGGTGACCAACGCCTACCTGGTGATGCTCGGGTCGCTGATCCTGCTCGGCGGCTCGCTCGGTGACATCTTCGGCGAGCGGCGGGTGTTCGCGCTCGGCGTCGGCGGCTTCGGCGCGGCGTCGCTGCTGTGCGCGATCGCCCCCTCGATCACATTGCTGATCCTGTTCCGCGCGCTCCAGGGTGTCGCGGGGGCGCTGCTCACACCGAGCTCGCTGGCGGTGATCGTGTCGACGTTCACCGCCCGCGAGCGCGGGCCGGCGATCGGGACGTGGACGGCCTGGGGAACGATCGCCGGGGCGCTCGGCCCGCTGGTGGCCGGCGCGATCCTGAACGTCGCCTCATGGCGCTGGATCTTCCTGATCAACCTGCCGCTGGTTGCGGCGTGCCTGTGGCTGATCGCCGGCGCGGTGCCGACTACGAGCCCGGCCGGACCCCGCCGCAAGGTCGACGTGACCGGCGCCTCGCTGTGCGTGCTGGGACTCGGCGGCGCGGTGTTCGCGCTGATCGAGCAGCCGCGGCTCGGGTGGTCGAGCCCGGCGGTCGGCGGCTCGCTGATCGGCGGCGTGATCCTGTTCGCCGCGTTCCTGGTCTACGAGTCGCGAGCCAGCGACCCGATGCTGCGGCTGAGCTTGTTCGCCAGCCGCAACTTCTCCGTGGGCAACATCGAGACGCTGGCCATCTATGGCGGCTTCTCGGTGTTGTTCTTCTTCCTCGTCCTGTACCTGCAGCAGGTAGCGGGCTACTCCCCGCTTCAGAGCGGACTGGCGCTGCTGCCCGACAGCATCGTGATGTTCGTGCTGTCGTCTCGCTTCGGCGCGCTGGCCGACCGCATCGGGCCGAGGATCTTCATGGGCGTCGGGCCGCTGCTGGCGGGCGTCGGGATGCTGCTGCTGCTCCGGATCGGGGTGCACGTCGACTACGTCACGCAGGTGCTGCCCGCCGTACTCGTGTTCGCCCTGGGCCTGTCGATGACCGTCGCGCCGCTGACCGCGACGATCCTCGCCGGCGTCGAGCAGCACGACGCTGGGATCGCCTCCGGCGTCAACAACGCGGTTGCGCGCGTGGCGGGCCTGGTGGCGACCGTCTCCGTGGGAGCGCTGGTGGCGGGGCAGTTCAGCGCCTCGCTGAACCGCCACCTGTCGGGGACGCCGCTGACCGCGTCCGGGCACGCTGCGGTTGCGCAGGCCAAGCGCAACACGCTCGGGCGTCCCTCGGTCGCCGGGGTCCCGCCCGGCGAGGCCGTCCGGATCACGGTCGCCTCCAACCAGTCCTCGTTGTCGGCGTTCAGGCTGGGCATCGGCGTATCGGTGTATTGGTCATCATCGGCGGCGTGATCGGCGCCGCCGGGATCCGCAACCCCCGGCGCGTCGTGTCCGCCGAGCAGTGCTCTGGCGGCCAGCTCGCCGGGGCGCCGCTGGACGCGGCCGGAGTCCACGCCACCCAGGCGGCCAGCTGAGCCGCTTTGGGCATGTAGGCACGGCGCTGGTCAACTCACTACAAGCTTTGACAGTTACCGGTAGCCCTGGGCGGAGCCGGTGACACATTTCCGCGCGTCACATAGCCAACCCGAAATGCGGTGTGTCATAGCGATGACACATTCGGCATGTGATATTTGACAGTCAGCGAGTAAGAGGAGTAGACCGCATGGCCGTTTGAGCTCTGTTTCACTCGACCGGAGGGAGCTGGCATGAGTATCGACGGTCGCGCCAGAAGGTGCGCTTGCCTGATCGCGGCGGCAGCGGCGATCATCGGCTCGGTGGTGGTGTTCCTGGCCGCGGGAGGGTCGCGCCCCGCCGCCGCCGCAGCTTCGGCGTCCCCGGCGTGTACGCCGGGCACGGACGTACAGACCCGCGATGGTCCGGTGTGCGGCCTGACGGCCAACGGCGTGACCTCGTACCTGGCGATCCCCTACGCCGCTCCGCCGCTGGGGGCGCTGCGCTGGCGGGCGCCCGCGCCGGTGACCCCCTGGTCGCAGACGCTGCAGGCCACGCTGGCCGGCCCCGCGTGCCCGCAGCCGCCGAACCCCGGATCGACGTCGCCGCCGCCGGCGTCCAGCGAGGACTGCCTGACTCTCAACGTCCAGGTTCCAACCGACGCGGGACCAGGGCCGCTGCCGGTGATGGTGGAGATCCACGGCGGCGGGTTCTTGATCGGCAGCCCACCCAACCAGGCACATCTGGCGGCCACCGGGCACGTGATCGCGGTCGCGGTCCACTACCGGCTGGGGATCCTCGGGTTCCTCGCCGAGAAGGCCCTCGGGCAGCACTCGGGCGACTACGGCCTGCAGGATCAGCAGGCGGCGCTGAAATGGGTGAAGCGCAACATCGCGCGATTCGGCGGCGATCCCGGCAACGTGACGCTGTTCGGGCAGTCGGCCGGTGGCGCCAGCGTCTGTGACGCGGCTGCCTCCCCCACCGCCGCCGGCCTGTTCCAGAAGGGGATCAGCGAGAGCGGGTTCTTCAACTACTGGGACAACACGATCTGGGCCAACGGCGACTGCAAGTCGACGATGGAAAGCGAGGACCACGCCCAGCAGGACGGGGCCGCGTTCGCGGCCAAGGTCGGCTGCTCGGGCGCGAGCGATGTCGCAGCGTGTCTGCGCAACGTTCCCGTGCAGACGCTGCTCGACAACGGGGGGCAGATCCTCAACCCCACGGCCGGAGGCACGATCGGCCCGACGATCAACGGCACCACGCTGCCGATCTCGGCGGCGGAGGCGATCCGGACCAACCGCCTGAACGACATCAAGCTGATGGTCGGAGTCGCCCGCGACGAGTTCAACGGAGGCGTGTACACGACGCAGGTTGCGAACACGCCCGCCGACTACAGGACGCTGGTGCGCCAGCAGTTCGGCTCACTCGCGTCGACCGTGCTGGCGCTGTACCCGCTGGCGAGATTCCCCGACTCGTCGCCGTTCATCGCCTACCGGACCGTGATGGCCGACTCGGCCTCGGTGTGCCCGGCGCTGGTCGCCGATCAGCAACTGGCCAAGGACGTGCCCACGTACGCGTTCGAGAACGACAACGCCGACACGCCGACGACGTCGACGTTGCCGCTCGGGGCCTTCCACAACGCGGAGAATCCGTTCCTGTTCCCCAGCGGCACGTTGACGTTCACCCCCGACCAGGCCGCGTTCGGCGACCAGATCGTGGCGGAGTGGAGCGGGTTTGCCCGCACCGGCAACCCGACCGTCCCCGGCGCCCCGCGGTGGACCAGCTACACGACCAACCGCCGGAACGTGATGTCGTTGGTGCCGGCCGGTGACAGCACGCTCGTCTCGACCGCCGCGATCAACCAGCAGCATCACTGCGGGTTCTGGGACGCCGTCAACCAGAACGCCCCCTGGGCCGGCTAGGGGCGCGGATCAGAGCGTCAAGGCGGTCGCGCCCCCTCCGTTCAGGGGGCGCGACCGCCGTCGCGCTCCTCAGGGGGCGTCGTACCTCGAGGCCAGAATCTCGATCACGCCGACGATGTGCATCGTGTGCGACGCGCTCAGCGGGCTCAGATCGCGGATCCAGGGCGCAAGGTAACTCTCCCAGTTGACCATCAGGTTGAAGAACTTGTCGACTCCGAACAGGATCGGCGCCACCGTGAACGCGATCCGCAGTAACACGTGACTGCTTGGTGACTGCTTTGCGTCCCGGAGCCGTTAGCTCCTTACCCGGAGTCGGCCGGCGCACCATGCGATCCGGGTCGGTTCGGAGGCCGGCGCCGAACACCGGCGTCGCACCCGCCAGGATCCCCCAGCCGATTGCCGCGCCCGACGACGCACCCCACGACCGCAGCCCGCGCGCCGCCGCCGCGGCCGCCGGCGCCGATCCTGCGAGCACGGCCGCCAGCAGCGCCGCGCCGGCGTCGGGGAGCTCTCCGCGTTCGGCCGCGCGGAGATAGGCCAAGCCGAGGGACGACGAGCGCCCCCGCGCGAGCTCTCCCAGGCAGGGGGGCCGGTGGGCCGCCGCGCTCCAGGCGGCGTAACCGGCGAGCACGTCGTCGCCCGCCGGCGTGAGCCCGTCGCCCAGACCAGCGAGCGCCAGGACTCCCGGTTTCACAGCCCCAGATCCGAGTCGGTTGATGCCGGCGCGCAATCGCTCCGGCGGCGCGCCGAGCCCATGCAGCGCCGCGCGGCCCGCGGCCGCGGGGTCCTGCGCGCCGTCGGACGCGTGCGAAATCCCGGCGGCGACGCAGCGCCGCTCGCGCGTTCGCTGCAGCGCCACCGCGCCCCCGCCGAGGAACAGCTGCGGGCCGGCCACACGCGCCGGGGTGCCGGCGACCGAGCCCGAGAGCAGTTGGGACAGCCCCCGGACCACGACCGACAGCGGTCCGAACTCCACGCCGGGCTCGGCGAGCCCGACCCAATCCTCGCCGAACCGCAGGTACATGCCCCGGCTGAGGACCAGCTCGACGACGCCCTGGCGCCCATCGCGCAGCGCCGCGAGCGCCCCGGGCGCAGCGAACGTCGCCGCCGGCGGTCGCTCGGTCACGCTCGGTCGAGCTCCGCGGCCAGCGCCATCACCGCCTCGCGGAACGGCGCCACCGGCTGATGCGCGACCCCGGCGCCGATCTGGCCGGCGCCGCTCGAGGCGTGCAGCACGCCGGTGGTGATCTGGGGCGTCGTGTCCAGCTGGGCGACCAGGCGCGCATCGATCCCCACCGGGGTGCCGGCGAAGTCCAGTGACGGCACCGTGAACCGCTGCGAACGGGACCAGGTGATCTGTCCCATCAACTCGGTCCGGGCGATCGCGTCCGCGGCGGCGCCGCCGAAGAACGAGGCGACGACTGGCGATGCGGCAACGGCCATCCCACCCAGGCCGACGCATTCGATCACCGCGGAGTCGCCGATGTCGGGCGCGGCGTCCGATTCGGTGTTGCCCTCGCGCAGCAGCGCGTCCTGGACGAACGCGGCCGGCGCCCGGAACCAGCGCCCGGGGAGGCCGGCCACCTGGATGCCCATGTCGGTCCCGTTGCGGGCCATGAGCACAACGATGCTCGAACCGGGCACGTCCGCGGCCGCGATCGAAGCGCATTTCGCCGCGGCCATCGTCAGGTTCAGGAAGAAGTGGTGGTTGCCGGCGAGGAACCTGGCTGAGCGTTCGCCGCCGAGTGCCGCGAACCCCGCCAGGAGGTCGCGCATCAGCAGGTTGCCAGTCGCCTGGCTGCGCATGTGGAGCTCGTCGCCCATCTGCAGGCCCTGAGCCGCGAGCGCGAACACGTCGACGGGGCCCTCGCGCTCGAGCAGCCGGGCGAGCATCGGACCGAGCTCGTCGCGGAAGAACCGCAGCCGCTCGATCGATTCGTCGTCGCCCACGCCGAACCACAGCGTGCGGCCGGACCCCTCGTTGAGCGTCGAGTACGCGCGTGCGCCGGATGCCTCGTCGACGACGACCCACACCGGCATCGACGGCGAGCACACTCCGGTCATCGGCCCGACGTGGTTGTGCTCGTTCCCCGGCTGCAGGGCGATCTCCCCGGACGCCAGCAGCCGGGCCGCCGCCTCGCGATCGCTCGCCCAGCCCTCGAACAGGCACGCCGCGATCATCGCCCGGCGTTGGGGGTCGCAGACCCGCCCGAACTCGATCGCGGTCCCCGAGTGCAGCAATGTGCGCCCCTGCAGCACCTCGAGCACGTCGCCCGCCGGAGCGACCGCCACCGCCGCCGGGCTCGTCGCCTCGATCCGCTTGACGGCCTCGTCGTTGGCCCGCGCGACACGCTCGCCGTGACGGCCCCACAGGCGCTCGAGCGCGCCCACGGTGTCCGGGTCGCCGCCGGCCGGAGGCCGCCACTGCACCTCGGTCAGCTCCGTGCCCTGAGACCTGAGCGCGTCGGCGAACAGGTCGAGTCCGACGTTGATCGCCGCCACCCGGGTCAGCACCTCGGTACGCAACACACGCGCCATCTGCTATCCCAATCGACCGCCGATGACGTCCGTGAACGAGCTCGCCGAGATGATCCGCAACGCCCCCGCGATGCAAGCCAAGCGTGAGCTCTCGATCGTCCGCAGGCTCGCGGCCGCGCTCGACGGCGACGACGCAGCGGCGATCCCACACGGCGACGAGTACCTGATCGTCTGTGGCGAGGCGATCGTGCCGACGTTCGTGCAGGCGAACCCCCATGCCGCCGGCGCGGCGGCGGTCATCACCAACGTATCCGACGTCAGAGCGATGGGTGCCCGCCCGCTCGGCCTGGTCGACATGCTCGTGAGCCCCGACCGCGAGCTGGCCGAGACCGTGCTCGACGGGATCGCGTGGGCGGCCGCGCTACTCGGCGTAGACGTCGTCGGCGGGCACCTCACGCTCGGGCATCCGCCCGCCCTGTCGGCGTCCTGCACGGGCGTGGCCAGGCGCCCGCTGCTGAGCTCCAGGGCCCGGCCCGGCGACGTGCTGCTCGCCGCGTTCAGCCTCGAGGGCCGGTACACCGAGGGCACGACGTACTTCAGCTCGCTGCGGGATCGCGCCCCGGAGTCCCTGCGCGACGACGGCGAGGCGCTGGTCGAGGTCGCCGACAACGAGCTCGCGCACGCGGCCCGCGACATCTCGATGCCGGGCGTGGCCGGGTCGCTGCTGCAGATGCTCGAGGCGACCGGCTGCGGGGCGACGCTGCAACTGGAGAACATCCCGCGCCCGCCGGGGGTCGAGCTCGACCGCTGGCTGATCACGTTCCCGAGCTTTGGGTACCTGCTGACCGCGCCGCCGGAGCGCGCGCGGGAGGCGACCGAGCCGTTCGCCCAGCGCGGACTGGCCTGCCAGGCCTGCGGTCGCCTCGACGACTCAGGCGTGCTCAGGCTCGACGCCGGAGGCGAGACGGCGGCCGTGTGGGACCTGCGCCGCGAACCGTTCACCCGGCTCGGGACAGACCGATCGACATGAGCTGGTGCATGACGTCGTGGAACGGCGCCGGGTCTTCCTCTACGCGCCAGCCGAGGTGCTCGAAGAACCGTACGTTGGGCAGCTGCACGTGGGCGATCATCGTGCTGCCGCCCCACCGACCCGCGGTCGACACCGCGAACCGCACGAGCTGGGCGCCGAGATGGTTCGCGCGATGCTCGGGGAGTACCGCCAGCCGGTCGCCCTTCCACACCCGCGCGGGGGAATCGATCTCGTACAGGCGAACCGCGCCCGACGCGATCCGGTCGACGTAGCCGACGGCGTGGAGGGTGTCGGCGCTGGCGTCGCGGCCGTCGCGGTCGTCGTCGGCGAACAACCCCTGCTCGGCGACGAACACCGCCCGGCGCAGCTCGAAGTGAGCCTCGAGCTCGCGAGCCGAGCTCGCCAGCCGGCAGCCGATAGCCGGCGGGCTAGTTACGAGAGAAGATGGGGAGCTCGCCGCGCTCACGGGCCTCCTCTCGCTTGAACAGCCGCTCCCACGCCGACAGGCCCGAACAGGCCTGGCAGCGGGCGCAGCCGGCCTTGGCCTCGACGTGATCGAGCCCGGATTCGGCCAGCATCTCCGACACCGACCGGTAGACCGACGCCACGTAGGACGACGGCGGCGGCGGCGAGTCGGCCATCAACGTGCCCGGGACCGGACGCAGCGGCACCACGAACGGGTACACGCCGAGCTCGATCGCCCGCCGGCAGCCCTCTTCGATCAGCTCGGGGCGCTCTCCCATTCCCAGGATCACATACGTGGTCACGCGGCCGCGCCCGAACAGCTCGACGGCCCGCTCCCAGCACCGGAAATAGCCCTCGACGCCCGCACTTTGCTTTGCCCGCGGCGACGCGCTGCAGCACGTCGGGGTCGAACGTCTCGATGTGGATCCCGACCGCGTCGACGCCGGCCCGCTTGACCTGATCGAGCACCGAGAGGTCGTCGGGCGGCTCGAACTGCACCTGGACCGGGAGGCCCGATGCCTCCTTGATCTCCGCCGCGCATCGGCTGATGTACAGCGCCCCGCGGTCGCGGCGGTTGATCGAGCCGGTGGTCAGCGTCGCGTCGACAGCGCCGTCCAGGTCACGCGCGGCCGTGCACACCTCCGCCAGCTGGGCAGGCGTCTTGACCGGAATCGTCTGCTCTCCGCGGGTCAGCTCGATCCCGCAGAACCCGCACTGTTCGTCGGTGCCCCAGTAGATGCACTTCTGCACCACGGTCGAGGCGATCGAGTCCAGGTGCAGCAGCGCGATCTTCCAGTACGGGATCCCGTCGGCGGTCTCCATGTCGTAGATCCGCGGCCGCCGCGGGAGCTTCACCGGGCCGACCAGATCCTCGCCGCGGTACAGGGTTGCGCCGTCGTCGGTGAGGTGCACGGTGTAGGGCGAGCGCCGCACGAACGACGCCTGCCACGGCACCGTCAGCGGCAGCCCGCGCACCCACATGAACAGGGCGTCGGACGGCCCGGCCCCGCCGCGGCGTCCGGCCCACCTGGCGCCGGCCCCGGCCACGTCGTCGGCCCGCTCGTCCTGCACGTTGACGCCGAGCGACTGGAGCTCGACGAGCAGGCTGCGCTCGTCGAGGTCGGGCAACCTGAGTGCGCCCTCAGCCACGGCCGGCGAACAGCGCTTCGTAGTTGCCCCAGAACACCCGGTCCTTGAGTTCCTGGGAGATCCCGCGAATCCCGTTGATCTTCCAGTACTCGCTGTCGAAGTCCGACCACGGCTCGTCGGAGCCGAAGAACACGCGGTCGCCGCCGACCCCCGTGCGCTCGATCTCGGTCAGCAGCCAGCGGGCTCCGAACCCGACCGCCCACGAGGTGTCGGTGTAGACCTTGTAGCCGTCCTGCACCCACTGCAGGAACTTCGGGACGAGCTTGATGTGCCCCGACACGCCGCCGCCGAAGTGCACCAGGTAGATCTTGCAGCGCTGGCCATAGCGCTCGACCAGCGGGATGAAGTTGTTGACGTCCGAGTTGCCACCCGGGCTCGTGTGGAAGTGGAACACCAGGTCGTGCTTCTCGCAGGCGTCGAAGCACTCGTCGGCGATCGCGCGCGTCTCCTCATCCCAGGTGTTGGGGTCGGGGTTGCCGCCCAGCAGGAACGTGGTCTTCAGCGCCACCACCCGCGTCTCGGCGGCGAGCTTGAGCGCCTTGCGGGTCAGCTCCGCGTTGCGCGGGAGGAACGAGACCCAGATCGCGGCCAGCACGCGGTCGTTGGTGGTGGCCGCGTCCATCACCACGTCGTTGAGGTCGAACGAGATCTCGTGCACGGGGACGCCGTAGTTGGACATTGCCAGCGCCCGTTCGATGTTGAACTCGTCCATGTGGTTCTTGATGAACTCGTTCGTGTTGCGGTAGTCATACACGGTCGGCTTCACCGGATGCTCGAGGTCGTAGTACTTCCACGGGGGGATCTCGCCGATGTGGCAGTGAGCGTCGATGATCTTCTTTGGGTGAGTTGTCATCGTCAGTCCTTTCCGAAGTGCTCGCGCGCCTGCGCGACGCGCGCCTCCCACTCGTCGTGGCGCGTGAAAGTGCGCGCCGGCATCAGCGGCGGCTGGTCGAGCAGCCACGCCCCGTCGCGCGGATCCAGCTGCACGACCTCGAGCTCATACGTCGCGCCCCCTTCGGGCTCGGTCTTCGCGGACGCGTGGATCGCCCGGCCGGACGCGACGTGCATCTCCAGCCGGTGCGACCCAAACGGCGTCACGTCCTCGAACAGGACGACCCACGGGGCACCGGTGCGGCGTGCCTCGAGCAGCCGTTGCTGGGCGATCTCCTTGGCGTGCTCGCGCGTGGTCTCGCGATGCCGCTGACAGAAAGCCGCGTCGCGCACGGCGTTGACGTCCATCAGCGCGGCCATCGACGGTGACAGCCGCTTGACGGTGTCGGCCCCCAGGCCGCGCTGCTCGTGCCAGGTGCGCACGAGATCGTCCTCGGTGTGGACGTCGCGCAGCTCGTCTGCGATCGCCCGGACCACGGTCACGTACTGCTGGTACAGGACCGCGTTGACCATCACCGACGGGTACACGACGGCTTCGGCGTGACGCCACGCTGCCAACGCGGCGTCACGGTCACGGATCCCGGCGTCGGTCAAACCGTCCAGGTGTTGAGCTGGAACGCGCCGGCGCGCCACGCGGTCAGGGCCGCGTCGAGCACGTCGAGCGGGTGAAACGGCTTGACGCCGTCCATCAGCAGGTCCTCGGGGAAGCCGTACAGCGCTCCGGAGGCGAACCTGCAGGCGTAGACGGTCCCGCCCTCGTCGAGGAACGTGCGGATCTGGTTGTTGATCGCCATGTGACCGGGAAACGCCTCGTCCCCGACCTTCGGGAATCCACGCGTGCCCGACGCCATCAGCACTCCGGGCCCATACAGGACCAGCGTGGTGTCAAAGCCCTTGCGGCGGACCCGCGTCGTGGTGAGGAGGTTGACCAGCCCGACCGACCCCTCGTAGGGGACGGTGTGCATGAACGTGAAGGCCTTCTCCCCCGGGTTTGCCTTGATGTCCTCGAACACCTTCTCTGAGGTGTTGAACAGCTCGGTCCCGGGTGATTTGGACTCCGCGAGGTCGCTGTTAACTGTCACCTGCTTCCTCCTTGGGAAGACATGGAGCGGCCACTTCCGACCCCGTCGCGCGAGACGCGTGATGGCATCGCAACCGCGTATCGGATCGTAGACGCCCTATTCATATCGCGACCGGGCTCTCGGGTCAAGCGATCCCTGAATCGGGTGTAAATGCAGGCATCTATTCACCCCTGGGAGCTGGCGCGCTCATGTACTATGGTGTACGACATCGACCCGGGAGAGGTTCGGAGCTGCATGACACCAGAAGGGGCGACAGCCGAAAAGAGATCCGCCAGCGCCTCCGCGCCGAAGCACATCCCCGAGATCGAGCGAACGGTCTCAGAGATCGGGGCGAAGCTCGCCAAGGCCCGGGCCGAGCGGGGTTGGTCGCTGTCGCAGCTGGCCGAGCGCGCCCAGCTGTCAACCGCCGCCGTGCACAAGATCGAGAAGAGCGGCATGACGCCGACGATCGCGAGCCTGATGAAGGTTGCGGCGGCGCTGGGCAAGAGCGTCGGCTACTTCGTCGACGAGGTCGAGGCGACCAGGCCGGTGACGGTCGTGCGCCGGGACGAGCGCTCCCGCCTGTACACGTCCAAGCAGGGTCTCGAGCTCCAGAACATCTCGGGACGGTACGGACCGTTCTGGGTGGCCGGCGCCGAGGCGATCGCCGAGCCCCACGCCGACAGCGGCCCCCAGCCGATGAGCCACCCCGGAGAAGAGCTGGTGCTGATGCTCGAGGGCCGGATGAACTTCACGATCGACGGCGAGTCCTACGAGCTCGAGGCCGGCGACTCGATCCACTTCCGCACCGTGCGACCTCACTCCTGGGCAAACCCCGACGACCGGCCGGCCCGCGCGGTGTGGCTGTCGATCCGCGGCTCGTAGGAGTCCGCTGCGGTGGGGAGCCACTAATGCGCATCGTCATCGCGATCGGTGGCAACGCGATCACCGCCGAGGACGAGCGCGGAACCTGGGCTGAGCAGCAGGCCAACGCCGCCGCGGTCGCGCGGGATCTAGTCGAGCTCAAGCGCGCCGGCCACGAGCTCGTGCTCACGCACGGCAACGGCCCCCAGGTCGGTGCGCTGTACACCCAGCACACGCGGTCGGCCCGCGACGTCCCGCAGCTGCCGTTCGACGCGCTGGTGGCGATGACCCAAGGGCAGCTGGGTTACCTGATGCAGACCGCGATCGAGGACGTCGACCCCGAGGTGGTGACCGCCACCGTGCTCACCCGCGTGCGCGTCGATGCGCGCGACCCGTCGTTCAGCCGCCCCAGCAAGCCGATCGGACGCTTCTACGACGACGAGCAGACCGCACGCGACGCGGCGGGTGGGCTTGCTGTCGCCCCCGACGCCGGCCGTGGCTGGCGGGCCGTCGTGGCCAGCCCGGGGCCGCGCGAGATCGTCGAGTTCGAGCAGATCCGGGCTCTGGCCCAACAGGGCGTGCTGGTGATCGCCGCCGGTGGCGGCGGGATCCCGGTGGTCCGCTCGCACGGATGCCTGGGCGGCGTCGAGGCCGTGATCGACAAGGATCGCTCGTCCGCCGCGCTCGCGCTCGCGGTCGGCGCGGACATGCTCGTGATGCTGACCGGCGTCGAGCGGGTCGCGCTGGACTTCGGCACCCGCTGGCAGCGCGATATGGCGAAGCTGACCGTGTCCGATGCCCAGCAGCTGCTGGCGGCCGGTGAGTTTCCGGCCGGCAGCATGGGACCGAAGGTGGAGTCCGCGATCAGGTTCGTCACCGGCGCCGGCAGCGCCGCGGTCGTGACCTGCGCCGAGCGGCTGGTCGCCGCGGTCGACGGGGTCGCCGGCACGCGCGTGGTTGCAGACGCCGAGGGCCCCTCCGCCACCGCCTGGGCGAGCGCCGCTGCCGAGGCCGCGTGAGCTGGCAAGTCAAGGTCGTCCCGAATCGCTACGCGGACAGCGTCCGCCTGATGAGCATCTCGCGCTCGGTGCGCGAGCGCGATGGTGTCCGGCGGTGCGAGCTCGGGATGGGGACGCCGGCCAACATCGAGTTCCTGTCCCAGCTGGGAGCAGACGCCACCGCCTCCCCCGCTGACCTGATCATCGCGGTCGAGGCCGAGGACGGTGACGCTCACCAGGCGCTCGCCGCCGCCGAGCAGGAGCTCGCCTCGTTGCAGTCCGCCAACGGCGGGGCGGGTGGGCCGAGTACCGAGCGCGCGCGCCCCCGGTCGCTGACGGTCGCGGCCCGCGAGCTGCTCGCCGCCAACGTCGCGCTGATCTCCGTGCCCGGCGAGTACGCGGCGCTCGAGGCCCACCAGGCGCTGTCGGCCGGGATGCACGTGTTCCTGTTCTCCGACCACGTGCCGCTCGAGGCCGAGCTCGAGCTCAAGCGACGGGCCGCTGAGCTCGGTCTGCTGGTGATGGGCCCCGAGTGCGGCACCGCAATGCTCGGCGGCGTCGGGCTGGGGTTTGCCAACGTCGTCCGCGCCGGGAACGTCGGGATCGTCGCGGCCGCCGGGACCGGCGCCCAGGAATGCGCCTGCCTGCTCGACGCGGCCGGGGTCGGCGTCTCGCACATCATCGGCGTCGGTGGGCGCGACCTGTCGAGCGACGTCGGGGCGATCATGTTCCGGCAAGGGATGCAGATGCTCGCCGAGGACGAGGCCACCGACACGCTGCTGCTCGTGTCCAAGGCGCCCTCGGTCGACGCCGTCGCCCGCGTTGTCGATGCGGTGCCGCCCGACGTGCGGGTGGTCGCCGCGTTCGTCGGCTGGGATCGCCACGAGCCGTCGCTGGAGATTCACCCGACTCTGGAGGCGGGCGCCGCGGCCGCCGCCGGCGTGGCCGTCCCCGATCCGCGCGAGATCGAACGCGAGCTCGCCTCGCGAGCATCCGGCCACGTGGACGGTTCGCTGCTGGGCCTGTACTCCGGCGGCTCGCTCGCCCACGAGGCCGCGACGATCCTCGAGCCGGTGCTCGGGCCGCTGGCCGGCAACGTCGGCGACGGGCCGCCGGACGGCGAGCCTGGCGCACACCGCCTGCTGGACCTCGGCGAGGAGGAATACACCCAGGGACGGCCGCACCCGATGGTCGACCTGACCGCGCGGATCGCGATGCTCGAGGACGCCGCGGCGGATGACCGGACCGGCTGCGTGCTGCTCGACGTCGTGCTCGGCTACGGCGGGCACGCGGATCCGGCTGGCGGCCTGGCCGAGGCGATCGGCCAGGTGTGCGAGCGCTCGCTGGTGATCGCGCGTGTGTGCGGCACGCCGGAGGACCCGCAGGATGCCCGTCGCCAGGCCCAGACGTTGCGTGACGCGGGGGCACTGGTGGCTCCATCCAACGCCGCGGCCGCCCGGCTCGCCCTGCAGGCGCTGCGATGAGGCCGCTACGGATCGCGATGCTGACGTACTCGACGCGCCCTCGCGGCGGTGTCGTCCACGCACTCGAGGTCGTCGGCCGCGCTCGCCCGGCGCGGGCACGACGTCGAGGTGATGGCGCTGGGCCGCGCCGGCGAGCGGTTCTTCCGTGCGCCCGAGGTGCGCTCGCGGATCGTCCGGTTCCAACCGCCGGAGGCCCCGTTCGATGAGCGGATCCAGGCGATGCTCGAGGCGTACGCCGACGGGCTCGAGCAGCCGCTGCGCGAGGGTGGCTTTGACCTGGTCCACTCGCAGGACTGTCTGTCGGCGAACGCGGCGCTGGCGTTGCGTGACCGCGGAGTGATCGGCCACGTGATCCGCACCGTGCATCACGTCGACGACTTCACCTCGCCGTCGCTGATCGAGTGCCAGGACCGCTCGATCCTCGGCCCGGATGCGCTGCTGTGCGTGTCGGAGCCGTGGGTGCGACGGCTGGCCGACGAGTTCGGGGTGAGCGCCCGGATCGTGCGCAACGGCGTCGACGCCCGCCGTCACCGCCCGCCCGCCGACGAGGCTGAGCGCGACCAGGATCGCGCCGCCGCCGGGCTCAACGGGCAGCTGACGATCCTGAGCATCGGCGGGATCGAGCCGCGTAAGGGGTCGCTCACGCTGCTCGAGGCGTTCGGCCGGCTGCGGGAGCTCGCGCCCGAGCTCGACCCGGTGCTGCTGGTCGCCGGCGGGGCGACGCTGTTCGACTACCGCAGCGAGATCGACCGGTTTCACGACCGCGTCGAGCAGCTCAGGCTCGGCGACCGGGTAAGGGTTCTCGGCAGCCTGTCCGACGACGAGCTCTCTCGCCTGTACCGCGCCGCCGACCTGTTCGCGTTCCCCTCGACCAAGGAGGGCTTCGGACTGGCCGCGCTCGAGGCGCTGGCCTGCGGGCTGCCGGTCGTGGCGTCCGACATCGACGCGTTGCGCACGTTCCTCCAACACGACCGCAGCGCGCTGCTGGTGCCGGCCGAGGACCGCGACGCGCTCGCCGCCGCGCTGGCCGCGCTGGCCCGCGACCGCGGCGCTCGCGACCGCCTGCGGGCCGGCGGTCAGGCGGTCGCGCGCGGGTTCACGTGGGACGCCGCGGCCGCGGCTCACGAGCAGGTCTACGCCGAGCTGCTGAGCTCGCTGGCGGTCTAGTGGCCCTCGCTGAGACGGAGACGCACTAGCGGTGGCCGATCGGCTCGAGGTCAGCGCCGGCTGGATCGGCCGGTACGAGTGCCGGGTCCGCGCCCGAGAGCACGAGCTCACGATCGACGAGCCGGTGCAGCACGGCGGCGGCAACGCCGGGATGATGCCCACCGAGGCGCTGTGCGCCGCGATCTCGAGCTGCTTCTGCCTGTCTGTCGCGCATGTGGCCGGCAAGCGCGGGATCGAACTCGAGGGATTGAACGTCGTCGTGACCGCGTTCCGGGCCGGGCGCGAGCTGCGTTACGAGCGTTTCGAGGTGGAGACGCGGGCGCACGCGCCCGACGATCTGCTCGCCCGGCTGGTGGAGTCCGCGAAGCGGTTCTGCTGGGTGTCGAACACGCTCACCGCTGGGGTGCGTCTCGATTACACTTACACTTCTGTGGACGGACGTACACCAAGGTAGAAAGGAGCCGATCGGTGCTCGATAACCGCTCAGAGCTCGAGCAGGTGCTTTCGGACCCCGATGTGCTTGGTGCCGTGTTCGCCCGGCACGCCTATGGGATGCGGCGCTGGGTGGACCTGTTCTCCCAGCGGCTCCCGCAGATCGGCGATCCCTACGTGACCGAGCTCGTGGCCGAGATCGTCGCGATCAACGCGCGCCATACGGTGCTGTTTCGCGAGCGGGCGATCGCCCACGGCGTCGATCCCGACACCTACATCTGCCCTCCCGAGGGAGAGCAGATCTACGAGCAGCTCGCCCCGCTGCAGGGCGACGATACGCTCGCCTACGCGCTCGGCTCGCTCGAGCACTTCGGCGATCTGCTGGCCGTCTACGCCGGGGCCGCTGTCGATTCCGACGACGACGCGGTGTTGTCGACCGTGCGGGCTGACAACGAGGCCGCGCTGGCTCGCCTGCGCGACTTCACCCGCCGTCCCGATGGTCCGGCGGCCGCCGCCGCGCACGAGCTCTACCGGCTGCGCGAGCTCGCCGAGACGCCGTTGTATGCCAGCCGGGTCTGACACCGTTGGCGGCCCCTCGTTCGTAGAGCTCCAGCGCGAGCTCTCCCCCCTGTCTCCCCGCGCCTGGCGGTTCGGGGCGTTGTCGACTGCGTCCCGGGCCGGGTCGCTGGTCAGCGACGGGCTGCGAATCGGCTACCGGCACGGGTTCGACTCGGGCCCGTTCATGGCGCACGTCTACGCCAATCAGCCCAGCGGGCACACCGAGCTCGGACTCGCGATCGACCGGCGGCTGCTCGCGCGCCGCACCTGTCAGGCGTTTCGCGAGATCCGTGGGCTCGCCGCCCAGGCGGTGCGGGAGGCGATCGAGTCCGACCCCTCCCCCGCGCCGGTCGTGGCTGACCTCGCGGCCGGGCCCGCGCCGTACGTGTTCGAGGCGCTCGCGGATCAGCCCGGCGCTCGGGCGATCCTGTGCGACATCGATCCGGCCGCGCTGGAGCAGGCCCGCGCCGCCGCGGCCACGATGCGGCTCGCCGACCGGGTGCGGTTCGTGAAGGGCAGCGCGTTTGACCGCGACGGGCTGGCCGAGCTCGACCCCCGGCCGAGCACCGTGATCGAGCTCGGCCTGTACGGGATCTACCACGACGACGAGCTGATCAGCCGCCACTTTCAGGACCTGGCCGAGATCGTCGCCCCCGAGCAGATCGTGTTCAACGTGCAGACCCAGAACCCAGAGATCGAGCACATCGCGCGCGTGTGGCGTGATCACCGCGGGCAGCGATGCGTGTGGCGCCTGCGGCCGTTGGAGATGATCCTCGAGTGGGCCGCGGCCGCGGGCTACGAGCCGGCGACGGTCCGCGCCGACCGCCATCGGATCTACCGCGTGGTGCGGCTGATGCGGACGGACGGAGGCGCGCGATGAGCGCGAGCGTTCTCACCTGGACCGAGGCGCGTCCGATCGAGCTGGCCGTGTCCGAGCGCCTCCGGCGAGTTGCCGCCAGCCACCACGGCATGTGGAACTACGTGACCTACCGCGACGCGATCGGTCTGCTCGGGCTGGATCCCGCCGAGATCTATCCGGCCGGCACCACCCGGCTGGATCCGAAGACGTGGGCTGACCTCGGCTGGTTGACCTGCTTCTGCGGGCCGCCGGCGTCGGCGCTGCAGGCGATGCGCGAGGCGGTTACCGAGGAGTCGCTGAACCAATACACCCCGGACCTGATCGAGCCACTGCGCGACGAAGCCGCGACGCAGTTCGGGCGCGCGCGCGACGAGCGCTTCGAGGTGGTCGGCACCGAGGGCGCGCAGGCGGGCCTGGCGCTCGCGCTGCTGGCGTCGGTGGATCCGGGCGACGAGGTGATCGTCTCCGACCCTGGCTACTTCCATATCCCGTCGGCGGTGCTCGCCGCCGGAGCCACCCCGGTGGCCGTTGCGATCCGCTCGGACACGGGCTTTCGCCTGGATCCCGACGCGGTCGCCGCGGCGATCACTCCACGAACCCGCGCGATCTGCATCGTCGACCCGGTCAACCCGTACGGGACCGTCCAGACCACCGCCGAGCTGCACGCGCTAGCGGAGCTGGCAGAGCGCCACCGGCTGCTGCTGATCCACGACGTCACGCACGCTCCGCTGGCGCTCGGACCCGGCGAGCCGTTCGTCAGCCTGCCCGCGCTCGACGTGACCGACAAGGCCGTAGCGGTGATGTCGGTGTCGCACTGCTTCGGGATGGCCGGGGCGCGGATCGGCTTCCTCGGAGGCCCGCCCGGGCTGGTGCGGGGCTGCCTACAGCTGAAGGCCGCGCTGACCCGGCTGAACACCAACCTGATCTCCCAGCACGGGGCGCTGGCGGCGCTGCGCGACCGCGAGTACCTCGATTCGGCGGCGGCCACGATTGCGCGAAACCTGGCCCATCTTGAACGCACGGTCGAGGACGTGGCGGGCGCGCGGCTGGTCATCCGCCCGCGTCGTGGCCTGGCGTGCGCGGTCGACGTCTCGGGCACGGGCACCAGCGCGCAGGAGCTGATGGTGTCGCTGTTCGCACGGCGGGTTGCGGTGTATCCCGCCGACGGCCTCGGAGACACCGCCGCGGCCGGCACGATCCGCCTCAACCTGTCTCGTCCCGACGCGTGGGCGATGGACCACCTGCGCGAGGTGCTCCCCGAGGCCGTGGAGGAGGCCGCCTCGGGACGCTGGCGCGATCCGGTGCTCGAGCTCCTGCGACGCAAGGGGACCCCCCGCGCCGCGGCAGTGGCCGAGCAGATCCGGCGGCGATCGTGAGCGTCGCCGAGCTCACCGGGGAGTTCGGCTCGCCGTTGTGGCTCGCCGACGTCGACCGCTTCGCCGACAACGTCCGCGCGTTCCGGGCAGCCTGGCGCAGCCACTGGCCGGCCACGAGGATCGCCTACTCGTACAAGACCAACCGCCTGCCCGCGTTCCTGCAGGCCGCCGAGGAGGCGGGTGCGCTGGCCGAGGTCGCCGCCACGGCCGAATACGAGCTGGCGGCCGGAGCCGCGGAGGTCGATCCCGCGAACATCGTGGTCGACGGGCCGGCCAAGCCCGACGCGCTGCTGGCGCGTGCCGGGGCCGGCGGCGCGCTCGTGCTCGCGGACTCGGGCGCCGAGCTCGCGAGGGCCGCGCAAGCCGGCGTGCGCCGCGTGGGCCTGAGGGTCGCGTTGGACAGCTTCACCGGCGCCCGCACGCGCTTCGGGATCCCGCCGGCCGAGATCGGCGCCGCCGCCCGTGCCGCCGCCGGCCTCGGGCTCGAGGTTGAGGCGCTGTCGACCCACCTGGTGTCGACCGACCTGCACCTCGCCACCGGCCGGGTCGTGGTCTCGTGGCCACGCACGGCCGGCGAGCACGCGTCCGCCGCGGACCTGCTCGCGAGGCTCGCACACGAGCTTGCCGACGACGGGCACCCGATCGCGACGATCGATCTCGGCGGCGGATTTCCGCCGGCGCCGGCAACCGGCGAGCACGCTCGGGCGGTGGCGTGCGCCCTGCGCGACCGCGGCTTTGCCGGCGGGCTGCTGCTCGAGCCGGGCCGGGCGCTCGTCGCCGACGCCGTCGACCTCGCGTTCAGCGTGGTCGCGGTCAAGACGCTCGCCGGCGGCGAGCGCTGCCTGATCTGCGACGCGGGGACGAACTTCCTGCCGGGCGCGCTGACGACCCCGCCGCGGGTCGAGGCGCCGCACGCGTGCGGCTCGACCACGCCGGCGCTCGTCACCGGTCCGCTGTGTCTGAACGTCGACGTGATCCACCCGCGCGCCGAGCTGCCGCCAGTGAGGCCTGGCGATGTGCTCGTGGCCCGCGCGGTCGGCGCCTACCAGCAGTCGGCATCCACGCACTTCGGGGAGGCGCCGCCGCGGGTCCTGCACCGCGAGGGCGGCCGCTGGACCGCGTGCGACGGCGCGCGCGACGACGACCTCCAACCAGTCTGTAAGAGCGAGGAAGGAGCAACATGAGCGAGCGCCTGATCGTGATCGGCGGAGGCGGCGCCGGAACCGCGGCGGCCACGATCGCCAAACGCGTGAACCCCGACCTGCACGTAACGGTGTTCACGGAGTTCCCCGACATCGCCTACTCCCCGTGCGGGATCCCGTATGCGCACGGCCGCGAGATCCCCGAGTTCGAGAACCTGTTCCTGTCGACCGTCCAGCGCTACATCGACGACGGCCTGGACATGCGCATGGAGACGGTCGTGACCGACGTCGACCTGGCGCGCCGCACGGTGACCTCCCGTAACAAGCACGAGGGCTTCGACAAGCTGATCGTCTGCACGGGCTTCCTCTGGGAGCAGCCCGACGTCCCCGGATCCAACCTCGAGGGGCTGCACTACGTCAAGGACATCCGCCGCGCGATCGAGTTCGACAAGGAGCTCGACTCGATGAAGCGCGCGGTCGTGATCGGCGGCATGTGGCTCGGCGTCGAGATGGCCGGCGCGCTCGCGCGGCGCGGCCTGCACGTCGACTTCATCGACGAGGGTCCGTGGCTGCTGTCCGAGCTCGCCGACCCCGATGTCGCCGAGCCCGCCCAGGAGGCGCTCGAGAAGCTCGGCGTGAACGTGATGATGGGCACCCGGCTGCTCGGATTCGAGGAAGCCGACGGGCGCGCGCGGGCGGTCGCCACCTCGGCGGGCGAGCTCGAGTGCGACGTCGCGGTGGTGTGCCTGCACAAGCTCCCGAACACGTCGCTCGCCCAGCAGCTCGGGCTCAAGCTCGGCACCACCGGAGCGGTCGTGGTCGACGACCACATGCGGACGTCGGCACCGGGCGTGTGGGCGGCCGGCGACGTCATCGAGGTGCCGCACGGGCTGTCGATGCTTCCGATCAGCGGGCTGACCGGCTCGCACGCGTACTCCCAGGGCCGCACGGCCGGGGCCAACGCGGCCGGCGAGGACCGTGCCTATGACCCGGTATGGATCCCGTGGGGATTCATGGCGGGTGACTACACGATCGGCGGGTTCTCGATCGGCGAGACGCTCGCGGAGGCGATGGGGATCCCCTACCTGGTCGCCAAGGGCGTCGGCGTGTCTCGCGCCCGGTACTTCCCCGGCGCTGCGCGCACGCACGTGAAGCTGCTCGCCGAACCCGGCACGCTGCGGCTGATCGGCGCGCAGCTGCACGGCGGCGAGGGGATCAAGGAGCGCTGCGACTTCCTCGCGTTCGTCGGCAAGCGCGGCGCCACGCTCGACGATCTGGCGTGGATGGAGAACATCTACTCGCCCCCGATCGGCGCGCTGTTCGAGCCGATCCAGATCGCCGCACAGAACGGCCTCGCCGAGGTCCGGGCCAAGCAGCGAGAGCAGGTGCCGGCATGACGTTCGCGGAGCGCCAGCGCACGCTGCGCCAGCGCTCGGAATACGTCCTGCGGCTGGCGGCGATGGACGAGATCGCCCGCCGCCACCCCGGCCGGCTCGCGCCGTCGGCGCTGCCCCGGGGGGGACTGTTCTGGCGCTACGTGTTCGTGCCCCTGTACCGGCGGGTGCCGTGGGAGTTCAAGCGCGACGCGATGCGAAGGATGAAGATGACCGCACAGGGGTGGCCCGAGGGCGCGCGCCGTTTCGGCGAGCCGTGGCGGCCGCCGGCCGCTCCCAAGCGCTGATCGCCGACTCCGCCCGCGCGGACGCAGGGACAGGCGGGACCCCTGCGGATCCCGCAGCGTGCAGATCACGACAAATCCGCCGAGCGAGGCGGAGGCTTGACGTACGGAGCACCGTATGCGCGCACTACACGGCAAGCCTCACGATTCACGTTGGATCTGACGCGTTATGCACGCCAGTGGGACGTTATGCACGCCAGTGCGTCGTTATGCATCCGGTCGCACGCCCGGCTCCTTCCGGACGTCATCGCATAGATCAAAGGCTTTGGATCGCGACGCTCGTGTAGTTAAATCCCAATGCCCCACCTGCACGTCGATGGCGATCACGATCACCCAGCTCACGACGTTCCTCGCGGTCGTCCGCGGCGGATCGGTGACGGCCGCGGCCGACGAGCTCGTGGTCACGCAGCCGTCGGTGTCCTCGGCGCTGGCCGCGCTCGGGCGCGAGCTCGGGTGTGAGCTGTTCGAGCGCGCGGGCCGGGGCATCCGGCTGACCGACGAGGGATTGGCGTTCGCGCCGTATGCGCGGGACGTGCTGGGGATCCTCGAGGACGGCCGCCGAGCGGTGCTGGAGGCGTCGGCGAGAGCGGACAAGCGGTTACGGATCGCGTCGGTGACCACCGCCGCGGAGTCGTTTGTCCCACCGCTGATGCGCACGTTCGCCGAGCAACACCCCGAGATCGAGTTGACGCTCGACGTCGGCAACGCCGAGTACGTGTTCGAGCGGGTTCTCGATCACACGGCAGACCTGGCGATCTGCGGCCGACCGCCCGCCGATCCGCGACTGACCGCCGAGCCGCTGGCCACCAACGAGATCGTCTGCATCACCGCCCCCGACGATCCGGTGTGCGCGGACGGACCGGTCGACGCCGGAGTGCTCGCGGACCGGGCCTGGCTGATGCGCGAGCCCGGCTCGGGCTCGCGGAAGCTCAACGAGCAGTTCCTGGCCGACCGGGGGCTGACGCCGCCCACGCTGGTGCTCGGCTCAAACGGCGCGATCAAGCAGGCGGCGTGGGCCGGGCTCGGCGTCTCGCTGGTCTCGCGGGCGGCGGTCCAGACCGAGCTCGCGTCGGGCAGGCTCGCGGAGATCCGGCTCAGCAACGGACCGCCGGCCCGCCCCTGGTTCGTGCTGCGATCGACGGTCGGGCCCGCCAAGCCGACGCGCGAGCTGTTCGTGGAGTTCCTGCTCGGGGCGTCAGCCGACCCGAGCTGAGACCGCCGCGGGCCGCGGCGCGTCGGCGATGTGGCACAGCTGGGCGCCGAGGCCCGGGTCCGGTGCCAGCGTGCACCGGTCACAGCCGGTGAGGCGGACGTCGAGGCCGGGCTCGAACGCGATCTCCTCCTCGACCACGTCGGCGACGCTCTCGGCCACGAGATCGAACAGCAGCGCGCAGACCTCCCACTGCTGGGAGGGCACGTCGACGCAGACCTCCACCACGCACCAGCCGCCCCGGCTGATGATCGATCGCGCTGCCGCGACCGTCCGCTCGCGTTCATATGCGGCCACAGAGAATGGATACCTACGGGCGTCGCCTCGGTCCATCGGACATCTCCGTCGCCGGATCGACCTGCGTCTATGTCCCGGCAGCGACAGCCGGGCCACGTGGCATCCGGCTAGTCATAGCCAAAGCTCTATGAGAACTTACAGAAGAAGTGCTTGTTCTCTATATCCAGTCGGAGTAGCTTCGCCGTCGAGTCCAACCGAAAGGCTCGGTTTCGATGACCGTCACTGCTGCTGGCACCACAGAGCACAAGAAGGATCGCTGGGCGTCGGGCGTTACGCCCTACGCGGAGATGGGCTACTACGACGCCGACTACGAGCCCAAGCCGACCGACATCCTGTGCGCGTTCCGGATCACGCCCCAGCCGGGTGTGGACGCGATCGAGGCGGCGGCGGCCGTCGCCGGCGAGTCGTCGACGGCCACCTGGACGGTGGTCTGGACCGACAGGCTGACCGACCACGAGCACTACCAGGCCAAGGCCTATGACGTCCAGCCGGTGCCCGGTCGCGAGGGCGAGTACATCGCCCGGATCGCCTATGACATCGACCTGTTCGAGGAGGGGTCGATCGCGAACCTGACGTCGTCGATCATCGGCAACGTGTTCGGGTTCAAGGCGCTCAAGGCGCTGCGCCTCGAGGACATGCGGATCCCCACCCACTACGTCAAGACGTTCCAGGGGCCGCCGCACGGCATCGTCATGGAGCGCGAGTATCTCGACAAGTTCGGCCGCCCGCTGCTCGGCGCGACGGTCAAACCGAAGCTCGGCCTGTCAGCCAAGAACTACGGGCGAGTCGTGTACGAGGCGCTCCGGGGCGGCCTGGACTTCACCAAGGACGACGAGAACATCAACTCGCAGCCGTTCATGCGCTGGCGAGACCGGTACCTGTACGCGATCGAGGCCGTCAACCGGGGGTCCGCCGCCAGCGGCGAGGTCAAGGGCCACTACATGAACGTGACCGCGGCGACGATGGAGGACATGTACGAGCGGGCCGAGTTCGCCAAGGAGATCGGCAGCGTGATCGTGATGATGGACCTGACGGTCGGCTACACGGCGATGCAGTCGATGTCGAAGTGGGCCCGGCGCAACGGCGTGATCCTGCACCTGCACCGCGCCGGCCACGGCACGTACACGCGCCAGAAGAACCACGGCGTCTCGTTCCGGGTGCTCGCCAAGTGGTGCCGGCTGCTCGGGGTCGACCACGTGCACGCGGGCACGGTCGTCGGCAAGCTCGAGGGCGATCCGGCGATGGTCAGGGGCTACTACGACACGCTGCGCCTCGACCACGTCCCCGAGAACCCCGAGCACGGGATCTTCTTCGACCAGGACTGGGCATCGCTGCCGGGCGTGATGCCGGTGGCCTCGGGCGGGATCCACGCCGGCCAGATGCACCAACTGCTCGAGTACCTCGGGGAGGACGTTGTGCTCCAGTTCGGCGGCGGCACGATCGGCCACCCGATGGGGATCGCCGCCGGAGCGACCGCCAACCGAGTTGCCGTCGAGGCGATGATTCAGGCGCGCAACGAGGGCCGGGACTACTTCATGGAGGGACCGGACATCCTCGAGCACGCCGCCAAGGGCTGCCCCGAGCTCAACGCCGCCCTCCAGGTGTGGAAGGACGTCACGTTCGACTTCGCGTCGACGGACACGCCCGACTACACCGTCACCCCGACCGTCGCCTGACTCCGGAGGTCAAGAGAATGCGCATCACCCAGGGGACCTTCTCGTTCCTGCCCGACTTCACCGACGAGCAGATCGCTGCCCAGATCCGCTACTCGCTGCACCACGGCTGGGCGATGTCGGTCGAGCACACAGACGATCCGCACCCGCGCAACCAGTACTGGGAGATGTGGGGGCTGCCGATGTTCGACGTGGCCACCGACGAGGCCGACGTCGTCCTGCGCGAGGTGCGTGCCTGCCGCGAGGCGCACCCCGACCGCTACGTCAAGCTGATCGCCTACGACCCGACTCGCGGGCGCCAGACGACCGCGCTCAGCTTCATCGTGGGCAGGCCGGCGCACGAGCGGAGCTTCCGCGTCGAGCGGACCGAGACGCACGACCGCGTCGTCCGCTACCGGCTGCACCCGGCCGAGGCGGCAGCTCACGACGGACGGCCCGAGCTCAACGGCGGCGCGGCGTGACCGTGCTCGAGCAGCCGCAGGACGGCGCCGACCAGATCGGCGCGCTGCTGCGCGACGCCGACATCGAGGCGGTGCTGGACGAGCTCGACCGCGACCTGATCGCGCTCGCTCCGGTGAAGACGCGGATTCGCGAGATCTCGGCGTTGCTGGTCATCGACCGCCTGCGGCGCGAGGTCGGCCTGGAGTCGCGCCGCCCGACGCTGCACATGTCGTTCACGGGGAACCCCGGGACCGGCAAGACCACGGTCGCGATGCGGATGGCCCAGATCCTTCACCGGCTCGGATACATCGAGCGCAACCACGTCAGCGCGGTCACCCGCGACGACCTCGTCGGCCAGTACGTCGGGCACACCGCCCCTAAGACCAGGGAGGTGCTCAAGCGGGCCGCCGGGGGCGTCCTGTTCATCGACGAGGCGTACTACCTGTACCGTCCGGAGAACGAGCGCGACTACGGCGTCGAGGCGATCGAGATCCTGTTGCAGGCGATGGAGAACGAGCGCGAGCGCCTGGTCGTGATCCTCGCCGGCTACAAGGACCGAATGGATGAGTTCTTCGCGTTGAACCCCGGGATGTCGTCGCGCGTCGCCCACCACATCGACTTCCCCGACTACACGGCCGGGGAGCTGATGGAGATCGCGAAGCTGATGCTCGCGGCCGAGGCGTATGAGTTCTCGCCCGACGCCGACGAGGCGTTCGAGGAGTACCTCGAGCTGCGGATGCTCCAGCCCCGGTTCGCGCACGCCCGCAGCGTGCGCAACGCGATCGAGCGCGCTCGCCTGCGCCACGCCAACCGCGTGTACGAGGCCGCGCGCCAGGGACGTCCCCCGACGCGCGATCAGCTCGCGCGGATCGAGGCGCAGGACATCCGCGCCAGCAGCGTGTTCAGGCAAGCCGAGCGGAGCGAGCCATGCCCCGCCCGGTGATCCTCGGAGTCGTCGGCGACTCGGCGGCGGGCAAGACGACGATCACCCGCGGTCTCGTCCGCGTGCTCGGCGAGGACAACGTCAGCCACATCTGCACCGACGACTACCACCGCTACGACCGCCGGCAGCGGGCGGAGCTCGGGATCACCCCGCTGCACCCCGACTGCAACTACGTCGACATGATCGCCCAGCACCTCGTCCATTTGCGGTGCGGCGAGCCGATCCTCAAGCCCGTCTACCGCCATAGCGACGGGACGTTCGGAGCGCCCGTGTACGTCCGGCCCGAGCGCTTCATGGTGATCGAGGGGCTGCTCGGCTACCACCTGCCCGCGATGCTCGACGTCTACGACGTGCGCGTGTTCCTGAACCCGCCAGAGGAGCTGAGGCGCCGATGGAAGGTGCAGCGCGACTGCTCGCGCCGCGGCTACACCACCGACCAGGTGCTCGAGGAGCTCGACCGCCGTGAGCCCGACTCCGAGGCGTTCATCCGGCCGCAGCGACGGCACGCCGACATGATCGTGTCGTTCGTGGCCCCGGAGGGCGAAGCTGACCCCACCCACCTCGACGCGGAGCTGACCCTGCACGAGGGACTCCCCCATCCGGACCTGTCGCCGCTGATCAACGACGACGGCAACGGCCTGACGTTGATCGAGACCGGCGAGGATCGCCTGCTGCGGATCCCGGGCCGGGTCGACCCCGATCATGCCGCCGCGATCGAGGAGGCGATCTGGGCCCGGATGCACTTCGCCACCCACCTGCGCGCGCGCCGGCTGGGCGAGTTCACGGTCGGCACCGAGCTGTACCGCTCGGAGCCGCTGGCGCTGGTTCAGCTGCTGATCCTCTATCACCTGGTGACGGCGCGGGCCGCCGTCGCGCTCGGTGGCGACGGGGCGCGCAACGGTCAGGCTCAGGTAGCTCCCGGCGAGCCGGCCGCCGGCCGCCCGGCCTGATCAGCCGCGATCCTGGGTGGTGGCGGATCGCCAACCCGACCGGCGGCGAGGACCCGTAGGCTGCTGAACACGCTGCGCCGGTGCTGGTCTGAAGAGTGGAGCTCGTGACGTGATCGGTTCAAAGGTCCCCGTGGTGATCGTCGGAGGCAGTCTCGCGGGCCTGACCACGGCCGCGTTCCTGGCGCAGCAGGGAGTGCGCTCGCTGGTGATCGAGCGCCATCGCGGCACCGCGATCCATCCCCGCGCCGCGCTCGTCTACCAGCGCTCGATGGAGATCCTGCGGTCGATCGACATCGAGGCGCCGATCCGCCGCCGGTCGCTGGAGCAGTTCGAGCCCGACGGGGCGATCATGTCGGTCGAGGCACTCGCCGGCGAGGAGCTCAACTGGGACGTGGCGCAGCTCAACGAGGCGGTCCGCGACCTCAGCCCCAGCGAGCGCATGTTCGTCACCCAGGACGCGCTCGAGCCGGTGCTGCATCAGCGCGCCGGCGAGCTCGGGGCGGAGCTCAGGTTCGGGACCGAGATGACCTCGTTCGAGCAGGATCCCGACGGCGTCACGGTGACCGTACGCGACCGGGACACGGATGAGACCTCGACGATCCGCGCCTCCTACCTGGTAGCCGCCGACGGAGGCCGCAGCGTGATCCGCGAGGCGCTGGGCGCGACACTCGACGGGCAGGGCGTCCTGTCCAGGAGCCTGACGATCTACTTCCGGGGCGACGTCGGCCCGTTGATGCGCGGGCGCAACCTGAGCGTGATCCTGGTGCGCAACCCGACCTTCCGGGGCTTCTTCCGGATCGAGAAGCCGTACCGCTCCGGGTTCTTGATCGTGCAGATGCTCGGCGACCCCGACCGGCCGGTGACCGACATCTGGGATCGCACCGAGGCGCAGTGCGTCGAGCTGATCCACGCCGGTCTCGGCGTCGACGACGTCGCGGTGACGATCGACGACATCCAGCGGTGGGAGTGCCGCGCCGACGTCGCCGACCGGCTCACTCACGGTCGGATCTTCCTGGTCGGCGACGCCGCCCACGTGATGCCGCCCTACGGCGGGTTCGGCGGCAACACCGCGATCCAGGACGGCCACAACCTCGCGTGGAAGCTCGCGCTCGTGCTCACCGGCGTCGCCGACCCCAGCGTGCTGGCGACCTACGAGCAGGAGCGGCGGCCGGTTGCCCAGCTGACCGTCGACCAGGCGTACCTCCGCTACGTCGTCCGCGCGGCGTTGCACCTCGCGGGCCCCGAGCTGCCAGCGTTCGTCAGCGACGCCAACGTCGACCTCGGCTATGTGTACCGCTCGGCGTGCGTGGTCGGCGACGCGGACGACGACGGCGCCGTCCACGAGGACCCGCGCGCCACCCGCGGACGGCCGGGGACCCGAGCGCCCCACGTCGGGTTGCGGCGGGGCGGTCAGGAGATCTCGACCCACGACCTGCTCGGGCGGGGGTTCGTGCTGCTGACCGGACCCGAGCGCCGCGAGCTCGGCGGCGACGCGTGGCGCCGCTCCGGCGTGGCCGTCGACGTGCACAGCATCGGCTGCGGCGAGCTGGTCGACCCGGACGGCAGCTTCTGCGACGCGTACGGGATCGCTGCCGACGGGGCGGTGCTGGTCAGGCCCGACGGCTTCGTGGCCTGGCGCCAGCCGGTGGCGGGCGTCGACGCTGGCGGGTCAGCCGAGCGGGCGCTGTCGGCCGTGCTCGGACGCGCGAGCACGGGCTAGCTGAGGTGTGAGCGCACCCCGGCCCCGAGCTCCTTGGCGTACTCGGGGTACGGGCCGAGCTGCTGGTCGACGTGCTGGGTGACCTCGTACAGCCCGGTGTGACCCGCGGCCAGCGATTCGCGGACGGCCGCCTCGACGGAGTCGACGAACGCCAGCGAGGTGTCGCAGAACGCGGCGGCCTCCGAGGCGGACATCGGCGGGTAGTGCGCGGTCAGCAGCAGCGCGGGCTCGAGTGCACGGATCTGCCGGATCGAGTCGCGGTAGGCCTCGGCGTCGTAGTAGCGCGGCGGGATCAGCTTGTTGCCGGCGCGGTCGTAGATCCCGTCGCTGAGCGCCGCGTCGATGATGATCGCGATCCGGCGGTCGGCGTCCCAGAAGCCGATGTGCCCGAGCGTGTGTCCGGGGAGATGGAGGACCTCGACCCGGAAGTCCTCCGACAGCCCGATCGTCTCGCCGCCGCGCAACCCTAGGTCGATCGGGGCGTCGCCGCCGAGCAGCTCGAGCATCTCGCCGCGCTCCTGTTCGTCGACGGGCGCGAACCCGTGATCCTCGTACCACATGTAGTTCTGCTCGAGCATCGCCGCGTTCGACGCGATCCAGGGGCGGTCGAGCTCGTGGCACGCCAGCAGCGCGTCCGGGTAGCGCTCGTGCATCCGGCGGTTGCCGCCGCTGTGGTCGAGATCGGCGTGGCTGATCGCGATCATGTCGGGCTCGATGCCGAGCTGCTCGAGCGCGGGGATCAGCACTCCGTCCGGGGTCTGGCCGATGCCGGTGTCGACCAACAGGCTGCGCCGCCCGCCGACCAGCAGGTACTGGGCCATGAAGCGGACGCCCAGATCGGATTCGATGCGGTGGATTCCAGGAACGATCTCGTCGACTGTCATTGCGTCCTCGGGTCGGGTCTTGAGCCGGCGGTGATCGTATAGCCGCCGTCCACCCGGAGAATCTCGCCGTTGACCTGATCGGCGTCATCGGACAGCAGCCACGCGATCGTCGCGGCCAAGTCGGCGTCTGAAACCAACCGGCCGGTCGGGGTGTCGGCGAGTGCCAGCTCGGCGTCGAGCCCGTCCGGGATCGACCCCGCCCGCCAGCCGGCCGCGATCGCGTTCGCGCGGATGCCCGACGATCCGTACTCGACCGCGGCGATCCGAACCAGCGTCTGCAGCGCCACCGCCGCGGCGCCATCGGGGCCGCCGCCGGGGAACGGCTGCGCGCCCAGCGTCGTCGTGACCGCCACCCAGCGGCCGCCCTGCCCGCGTTCGAGCACGCGCCGCAGCCAGGCCTGCAACGCCCAGAACGGCTGCTGCGCCCAGACGCCGAAGCGCTCGGTCCACTCCTGCGGGGTGATGTCGGCCAGCGCCTGCAGCCGCGGCGGCGGGCCCAGCGACAAGAACGCCTCGGCGTCGCCCTCGCGGACCAGTTCGAGCTCGGCGCGCCCAGCCAGCGCGGCCTCGAGCGGCGGATCGGAACCGTGCACGAGCACCCTGGGCATCAGTACTTGCCGATCACCGAGCCGCCGTCGACGCGCAGGTACGCGCCGGTCGTCATCCGCGCGCCGGGCGAGGCGAAGTACGCGACCGCGTCGCCGATCTCGGCCGGCTCCACCGGCCGGTGGTGCAGCGGAATCGTCGCCCTCACCGCCGCTTGCAGCTCGTCGGTCGCGAAGTCGGGCGAGCGGTCGTTGATGTTCGAGTCCACCCAGCCCGGGCCGACGTGATTGACCGTGATCCCGTCGGCGGCCCACTCGCGGGCCATCACCCCGACGAGCTGCGCGACCGCGTGCTTGGTGGCCCCGTAGATGCCGAGCGTCGGCGACGGCCGGACCGCATTGACCGACGAGGTGACCACGATCCGGCCGCCGTCGCCCTGCCGGCGCATCTGCGCGGCTGCCGCCTGGCATCCGTAGAAACAGCCGTGGAGATTGACCGCCACGATCTGATCGAACGCCTCCTCGGTGACGTCGGCGAGCATCTGCCAGTGGGCGACGCCGGCGTTGGCGCAGAAGATGTGCAGCGCCCCCAGGCGCCGCACCGTCTCGGCCACCAGTCGCTCGCATTCGGTCGGGTCGGCGATGCTGGCGGCGATGAACACGCCGCGGCGCCCGAGGCGCTCGATCTCGGCGACGCCGTTGGCGGCCTCGTCCTCGAACGCGATGTCGTTGACCGCGATGTCGGCGCCGCGACGGGCCAGCGCGAGCGCGATTCCGCGGCCGATCGAGCGGTCGCGCGCGGCGCCGGTGACGAGCGCGACCTTGCCGTCGAGCTCGTACACGGGGTTCAAATCAGCACCAGCAGCTCGCCGTCGCGGACCAGCACCTCATAGGTGCGCAGTCGGATCTCGTCGAACGCCACGCACTGCCCGGTGGGGACGTGAAACTCGAGCGAGTGCCAGGGGCACGTGACGACCTCGCCCTCCCAGATCCAGGCGAGCTTGAAATCGGTGTGCGGCCCGTAGTCGATCGTCCCGGACACGCCGCCGTCGCACAGCGGGCCACGCTGGTGCGGGCACAGGTTGGGGATCGCGTGGAACTCGCCCCGGATGTTGAACACGCCGATCTCGCGGTTGCCGACCCGGACGACGCGGTGCTGGCCCTCCGGGATCTCCTCGGCCCGGCCGATCGGATGCTCGCGGGGCACTAGTCCCGGGCGTAGCTCTGCGGGACGTCGAGCCCGAAGAACTCGGCCGCGTTGAGGCCCATGATCCGGCGGCGCGCCTCGGGCGAGAACGGCAGCCCGAACACGTGCTGGGGATGGTCGAAGTCGTGGTGGGGCCAGTCGGAGGCGAACATCGCGCGGTTCTCGCCGTCGAACAGCTCGAACAGCGACACGAGGTCGGCGCGGCGCTCGGGCTCCTCGATCGGCTGGGTCCCGTAGTAGAAGCGCCGCATCGTGCGACTCGGGCGCTCCTGCAGCAGCGGCACCTCCCGCCGGCGCTCGATGTACTCCTTGTCGAGACGGTTGGCGATGAACGGGACCCACGCCGTGCCCGCCTCCATGAAGCCGATCTTGAGCTCCGGGTAGCGGACCGGGACGCCGGTCTCGATCATCGACACCAGGTTGGCGACCATCGACAGCGGGTGGGCGAGCGCGTGCACCGCCATCGAGGTGCGGAACTGCTCGAGCTGGAACGGGAACACCGGATACACGGCCTCGACGCTGTGGATCACGACCGGCAGGCCGGCCTCCGACGCGGCCGCGTACACGGGGTCGTAGCGCTCGTCGCCGTACAGCGTCTTCAGGCCCGACGCCGGCAGGTATACGCACGCGAACTCGCGACCGCCCGCGTGGGTGAGGATGTCGCGCGCGCCGGCCTCCGGGTTCTGCGGCGCCACCACCAGCGAGCCCTTCAAGGATCGCTCCTCGGTCAGCCACCGCTCGTGCAGCCAGCGGTTGTAGGCGCGGGCGAGGGTGGTCGCGAACGCGGGATCGCGGACCATCGCCAGCGACAGCAGGTGGTCGGGAAACAGCACCGCCTGATCGACGTGCAGCTCATCGAGGCCCTCGCGCATCTCCCGGGCGGAGGTCACGATCTGGCGCCGGTTGGAGCCGCCTGGGAACGGGACCCGGTACTCGGCGCGCGGCGACATCCCCGGCAGGTCCAGGTAGCGCTCCTGCACGGTGGCGATCTCGCGCAGACCCACGTCCCACGGCGACTCGGCGTATTCGGCCAGCTCCGCCGGATCCTCGTGGACGTGCACGTCGGCGTCGACCACGAACGTGTCGGCCAGCGTCTCGCGTTGCCGGGCGGGGCGCTCTCCGGTGGAGACCTCGGTCGCCATCGGGCATATCCTAGTGTCGCGTTTGGGAAGTTCGTGGGCACCGAGAGGTGCCGCTGGTGGATGCGCGGCGAGGACGCAGGAGCCGTGGCGTAGCGGAGCTACGCGAGGCGACGAGGACGAAGCCGAGCGCCGCCAGGGGTGCCTCGAATGCGCGCGTACTTCCAAAACGGGACACTTGGCAGGTGAGCGCGACCGGCGGTGGTGGATCCGGGGTGCCGCCGTTCCACGTCCACCCCGGACATCTGTTCGAGGGCTTCGAGCTGGTCGAGGCCGAGGGTGAGGCGCCGGTGCTGCTCGCCCGCTGCTCCTGCGGCGAGGTGCTCGACACCGCGCAGGCGCGGTTCGCCCGGTGCCCGGCGTGCGGCGGCTCCGACCGCTCGTGCGCGCGCTGCGGGGGCACCGGTCGGGTGGTCGATCACGCGGCGCTGGAGTGGACCGCGGCGTGAATGGCGTCCCGCACGGCCCCGGGGCCTGAGCTACGTCACCGTCGTGTACACCACCATCGCGGCGCCGAACGCCAGGCAGTAGATCCCGAACGGGACGAGATTGCGGGTCTTGAAGTAGCGCAACAGGAAGTGCACCGAGAAGATCGCCGCGATCGCTGCGCACACGGCCGCGACCACCGCCTGCCCGCGAATCCCGGCGCCGAGCGGACCGGTCAGGTCCGAGAACTTGAAGATCCCGGCGGCGAGGATGATCGGGGTCGCGAGCAGGAATGCGAACCGCGCCGCGTCCTCGTTGTCCAGCCCGCGCAGCAGCCCCGCGGTCATGCACACTCCGTCGCGGCTGATCCCCGGCGATCAGCGCCGTCGACTGCGCGAACCCGATCCCGACGCCCTCCTTGTAGCTCAGGTCGGTCACCGCCCGGGTCCGTCCGGGCCCGGACCGCGCGGCCAGCGCCCGCACGTCGGCGCGCCGGCGCAGGCGCTCGGCGCCGAGCAGGATCAGCCCGTTGATCATCAGGAACACCGCGGCCGCGGTGGGCTTGGCCAGCGCGACCCGGATGGGATGCTCGAGCACCAGCCCGAGGATTCCGGTGGGGATCGTGGTGGCGATGATCAGCCACGCCAGCTTCTCGGTCGGGGTCTCGATCCGCCGTCGCGCCAGCGTGCGGAAGAACGCCCGGACGATCTCGACCCAGTCGCGCCAGAAGTAGATCAGCAGCCCGATCGCGCTGCCCACGTGGAGCATCACCACGAACGCCAGCCAGAACGACTCCGGGTCCGACTGGGCCTTGACCAGGTCGTCCCACCCGAACAGGGTCGGGAACAGCACGGTGTGGCCGAGGCTGGAGATCGGAAACAGCTCGGTCACACCCTGCAGCAGACCCAGGACGACGGCCTGGAAATAGGTCAGCGGCGCGGACGTGGCCATGCTGATATGCGCAATGCCGGCGAACGTCATCGGCGCGCAGTTGTAGGTGCCGCAGATGAGATCTCGATGAGAACGCCCGTGGCGCGCTTTCATCCATGACTCATGTTGATCTCGCACCCTTGGTGACATGCGAGTCCTGGTGGTCGAAGACGATCCGAAATTAGGACCGGTGCTGGTGCGCGGCTTCGCCACCGATTCGATCGCCGCCGACCTGGTCACCTCCGGTCGCGACGCGATCGTCCGCGCGGGGGCCACCGAGTACGCGGTGATCGTGCTCGACGTGATGCTCCCGGACATGGACGGCTTCGAGGTGTGCCGGGAGCTGCGCGACGACGACACGCTCGCGCCGGTGCTGATGCTCACCGCCCGCGACGCGGTCCGCGACCGCGTTCACGGCCTCGACAGCGGCGCCGACGACTACCTGGTCAAGCCCTTCTCGTTCGACGAACTGCTGGCGAGGGTGCGCGCGATGAGCCGGCGCGGGCCGATCGAGCGCAAGGTGATGCTCGAGGCCGGCGACCTGCGCCTGGACTCCGCGCGTCACCAGGTGTGGCGCGGAGAGGTCCCGATCGACCTGTCGCGCACCGAGTACGCGATCCTCGAGGCGCTGATGCGCCATCCCGGGGACGTGCTGTCGCGCTTCGACCTGCTCGAGCAGGTGTGGGGGTATGGGTACGAGAACCGCTCGAACATCGTCGAGGTCTACGTCCGTTACGTACGGGAGAAGGTGGACCGTCCGTTCGGGCGCAACAGCATCCAGACGGTGAGAGGAGTCGGCTACCGCTTGTGCGGCGAGGAATAACCCCCGACTACCAGCCCGCCGACCTGCAGCGCTGGCTGCGCCGCGTGCCGATCCGCTGGCGCCTGACGCTGATGTTCGCCGCGGTGATGGCGGTGTTGCTGGCCGGGCTGATCGCGTTCCTGTACTTCCACTTCCGCTCGGACCTGGACTACAACATCAACCAGGGCCTGCGCACGCGCGCGCAGGACATCGCCGGCCTGGTCCGCCAGCAGGACGCCCAGCAGACCCGTGGCGCACTCGGGCAGCTGCCCACCAGCGAGAACAACGTCGTGCAGGTGCTCGACCAATCCGGGCGGGTGCTCGGGGCGAGCGCGGGCTTCTCCAGCCCGTCGCTGCTGCGCCCGCAGGAGATCCCGTCGGCGGCTCGCCGCGCCCAGCTGATCCAGCGCGGCAAGGAGCTGCGCCTGTACGCGATGCCGCTCCCCGGCGACCACAAGATCGTCGTCACCGGCGTGTTCCTGTCCGAGCGCGACGAGGCGCTCGACAAGCTCGACGACGCGCTGGCGATCGGCGTGCCCCCGGCGCTGCTGCTGGCCACGCTCGCCGCGTACCTGTTGGCGGCCGCGGCGCTGCGTCCGGTCGAGCGGATGCGCAGCCGCGCCGCCACGATCTCCACCGACGAGCTCGGCAAGCGGCTGCCGCTGCCCGAGAGCGAGGACGAGATCCGCCGGCTCGGCGTCACGCTCAACGCGATGCTCGACCGGCTCGAGGAGGGCCTCGAGCACGAGCGGATGTTCGTCGCCAACGCCAGCCACGAGCTGCGGATGCCGCTTGCGGTGCTCAAGGCCGAGCTCGAGGTGTCGCTGCGCGAACGCGGCGGCGAGCGCCAGCTCCGGGCGGCGCTGGACTCGGCCGCGGAGGAGACCGACCGGATCATCAAGCTCGCCGAGGACCTGCTGCTGCTGGCTCGCGCGCAGGACGGGACGCTGCCGATCGAGTCAGTCGAGCTCGATCTCGAGGAGCTGCTGTCCGAGCTCCATGCCCGGTTTGAGCCGATCGTAGGGCGCGAAGGCCGCTCGCTGGCAGTCGAGCCCGTCGCGATCCCCGCGACGATCTTCGTGAGCGGCGATCGCGATCGCATCGCCCAGGCCGTGTCCAACCTGATCGACAACACGCTCCGCTACGGCGCCGGACCGATCACCCTGAGCGCGCGGCCCGCCGAGGGCTCGGTCGAGATCCACGTGACCGACCGCGGCCCGGGGTTCGGCGAGTTCCTCCCCCACGCGTTTGACCGCTTCAGCCGCGCCGACTGGGCGCGCCGGCGTGGCGGCGTCGGGCTTGGGCTCGCGATCGTGCGCACGATCGCCCAGGCGCACGGCGGCGACGCCGGCGCCCGCGATCTGCCCGACGGCGGGGCCGACGTATGGGTCAGCCTGCCGGCGAGCCCGTCCCGAAGCCGCGACCCGGCGCTCGCCCGCTGAGTGCGGCCATCGCTCTCATCCTGGACTCACGTCGATCGCGCACCCTCGACGGCGATGCGCCGACGCAGCCCAGTCCTGACCGGCGGGGGCACCGCCGGCAACGAGCGCCTGACCGCAATGACGGGCGCCATGCTGATCGTCCTGCTCGCCGCCGTCGGAGTCACGATCGTGTGGATCGGCCAGCTGCTGTGGCTGCACCTGTTCCTCGGGCTGCTGGTGATCGGGCCAGTCGCGCTGAAGCTGCTGTCGACCGGCTATCGGTTCGCCCGCTACTACACCCACAGCGTCCCCTACCGCCGCAGGGGTCCACCCCACCCGCTGCTCCGAGGACTGGCCGCGCTGGTCGTGCTGACGACGCTCGCGGTGCTGGCCACCGGTATCGCGCTGCTGCTGCTGGGCCCGAGCTCGCGCGACCCGTTGGTGCTCGTGCACAAGGTCAGCTTCATCGCCTGGGCGGTGTTCGTCGGCCTCCACATCCTCGGGCACCTGCCCCAGCTCGCGCGCCTGCCGGCGTCCACCCGAACCGTCGGGGGCCGCGGCGGCCGGTGGATCTCGCTGACCGGGGCGGTGGTCGCCGGGGCGGTGCTGGCGATCGCGCTGATCCCTCAGTTCTCGGCCTGGACCCGCTGAGGCGGCAGACTGCGTAGACGATGTCCGGTACGGAATTCGGTCTCGCGCTGTCGGTGTTCCTCGCCTGCGCGGTCGAGGCGGTGGAGGCGCTGACGATCGTGCTGGCGGTCGGCTCGACGCGCAGTTGGCGCTCGGCCCTGTATGGCGTCGGCGCCGGCGTGCTGGCGCTCGCGGTGGTGGTGGCGGCGCTCGGCCCGGCGCTGACGGCGCTGCCGATCGACGCGCTGCGGGTGGTGGTCGGCGCGCTGCTGCTCGTGTTCGGCCTGCAGTGGCTGCGTAAGGCGATCCTGCGGGCGGCCGGGCGTAAGGCGCTCCACGACGAGGCCGAAGCGTTCGCGTCGGAGACCGGCCGGGCGATGCAGGCGGGCGCGGTGTCCGGGTCGCTCGATCACTACTCGTTCGTGCTCTCGTTCAAGGGCGTGCTGCTCGAGGGGCTCGAGGTGGTGTTCATCGTGCTCACGTTCGGCGCCACCCAGCAGCGCGTGGGGCTGGCCGCGGCCGCCGCCGCGCTCGCGGTGGTCGTGGTCACCGGCGCCGGCTTGCTGATCCGTGCCCCGTTGCAGCGCGTGCCCGAGAACCAGCTCAAGTTCGTCGTCGGCGTGATGCTGACCTCATTCGGCATCTTCTGGAGCGCCGAGGGGGCCGGCGCAAGCTGGCCCGGCGGGGATGCGGCGCTGCTCGTGATCATCCCCGGCGTGGCGCTCTTGGCGCTCGCGCTGGTTGCGCGGATCTCGCACGCCGCCGGGATCTCGCGGTCCTCCGGGGAGCCGTCGCTCGAAGGCAACAAGTGAGCCGCGTCGCGGGAATCCTCGGCGCGATCTGGGACTTCGTCGTCGGCGACGACTGGGTCACGGCCGTCGGCGTCGCGGTCGCGGTTGCGCTGACGGCGGCGATCGCCGGGGCCGGCGCCCCGGCGTGGTGGGTGATGCCGGTCGCGGTCGCTGCGCTGCTCACGGCCTCGCTGCGCCGCCGCTAGCCGTAGTTCCTGATCACCGCCCCGGTCGTCGGTCCGCGACGTGCTTAACGCCCCACTGGAGGCCTTCGCGGGCTGGCCTGGGACGTTGATCACGCCCCACGTGGCGAACGTCCCACGGTGACGTCCGGAGCGCTCGAGTGGGACGTTGTCCACGCCTCCACGAGCTGAACGACCTCCTCGGGCCCCACAGCTGGCGGTCGTTTTTCGGCCAATCTTCAGCGGCGCTTAACCGGCGCCCCGATACGCTCAGGAAGCTCAGATGAGCGGGGCGCACAACCCAGCGAGTCGCGCGCGGGCGGATGGACTGCTCGAGCGCGAGCACGAGATCGAGGCCCTCGACGGCCTGATGCTCGACGCTGCCGCCGGCGAGGGCCGCTTCGTGGTGATCGAGGCGGCGGCCGGGGTCGGCAAGTCGAGCCTGCTCGCCGAGGCCCGCGGGCGCGCCGGACGGCTGCGGGTGCTGGCCGCCCGGGGCGGCGAGCTCGAGCAGGAGTTCCCGTTCGGCGTCGTCCGCCAGCTGTTCGAGGCGGTGATCGCCGACCCCGAGCAGCGCGAGACGGCACTGGCGGGGGCGGGCGCAGCCGCGGCGCCGGTGTTCGCCGCCGTCGGCGACCAGGCCGGCGAGGAGAGCAGCTTCGCGGCGCTCCACGGGCTGTACTGGCTCGTCCTCAACCTGGCCGACCGCACTCCGTTGCTGCTCGCCGTCGACGACCTGCACTGGTGCGATCCCCCGTCGCTGCGGTTCCTGTCGTATCTGGCCCGGCGCCTGGACGACCTGCCGGTGCTGCTGATCGCCACGCTGCGCACCGCCGAGCCGGGGGCCGACCCGAGCCTGCTCGCCGACCTGGCCCGCGATCCGCTGTCGGTCTCGCTGCACCTCGGCCAGCTCACCCGCGACGGCTCGGCGCGGCTGATCCGCCAGGTCCTGCCCGACGCCGACGACGGATTCTGCGCCGAGTGCCACGAGGCCACCGGGGGCGTCCCGCTGATGCTCCGCCAGCTGGTGCGCGCACTCGAGGTCGACCACGTCAGCCCGACCGCGGCCAACGCCGACGTGGTCCGCAGCATCGGCCCCCGGGCGGTCTCGCGCACGGTGCTGGCGCGGTTGGCCCGGCTCGGTCCGGACGCCACCGCGGTGGCCCGGGCGGTCGCGGTGCTCGGCGAGGGCACGTCGCTGGCGTACGTGGCGGAGCACACGGGGCTGGCGGAGGGCGACGTGGTCGATGCCGCCCGCGCGCTCGTGCGGGCGGAGATCCTCCGCGCCGAGCCGCCGCTCGGGTTCGTCCACGCGCTGGTGCGCCACGCCGTCTACGACGACCTGACCGCGGCCGAACGAGAGCACGAGCACGCCCGCGCCGCGTCGATGCTCCTCGAGTCCGGGGCCTCGCCCGAGCTGGTGGCCGGCCAGCTCTTGCTGGGTCCGCCCGGGCTCGGTGACTGGGCGACGGACCTGCTCGAACAGGCCGCCAGCGCGGCGGTGGCCCGCGGCGCGCCTGAAAGCGCGGTCGCGTACCTGCGGCGGGCGCTGGCCGAGCACCCGGACCCTGAGCATCGCGGCCGCCTGCTGCTGACGCTCGGTCGGATCGAGCAGGAGGTCGACGCACCGCAGAGCGTGGTCCACCTCCGCGAGGGCTATCCGATGATCGCCGACCCGGAGGCCCGAGGATGGGCGGCGTACACGCTGGTCAACACCGCCGTGTTCGTCGACGCCGCCGACGCGCTGACGATCGTCCGGCACGCGCTCGCCGAGACGCCATCGGGGCTGGGCGATCTGACCCGCGCGCTGCGCGCACTCGAGGCGGTCTGCGTGTTCTTCGGCGCCGGGCACCCCGACGAGGTCGCCGGCTTCTACGAGCTGGCCGGCGGCGTCTCCGAGGAAGGGTTCGGCGCCCGGGCGCTCGAAGCGATCGCCAGCACCTACCTGGGGATCGACGGGCGCGACGCGCGCGCGACCGGCGACCTGGCGGCGCGGGCACTGTCGGACGGGCTGCTCCTGGCCGAGGACTCGGGGCTGTTCTGGGTCGCAGCCACGAACACGCTGGCGCTCGCCGACCGGGTCGAGGACGCCAGCCGTTACTTCGAGCTCGCCCGCCAGGTCGCCCACCGCCGCGGATCGCTGTTCACGGCGCTGACCGTGCACCTGTGGGAGGGCGCGCTGACGCTACGGCGCGGCGATCTCGAATCCGCCGGCTCGCTGCTCGCCGACGCCGCGGAGGAGATCGAGCTGTGGGCGGGCAGCCGCCGCCACACCACCGGCTACACGTACGGGATGCTGGGAATGAGCCTGCTCGACCACGGGGCGGTCGACGAGGCGGAGCGCGTGATGGATCGCGCCGGGGCCACGATCGCGCACTCCGACGGCGAGAACTTCCTGCGCCAGGGGAGATTGCTGCTCGAGCTGGCGCGCGGCCGGCCCGAGCGCGCGCTGGAGCTGGCCCGCGAGCTCGGGCAGGCAGCCCGGCGCGTCAACAACCCGGCGTGGATGCCCTGGCGCACGTTGACCGCGATCTGCCTGGAGGCGCTCGGCCACGCCGAGGAGGCGGTGGCGCTCGCCACCGAGGAGCTCGAGCTGGCGCGGCGCTGGGGCACGACGAGCGTGGTCGGGCGCGGGCTGGCGATCCTCGGCCGGCTCGAGGGCGCCGCGGGAATCGAGCGGTTGCAGGAGGCCGCGGAGCTGCTGGCCGGGTCCCCGGCCCGGCTCGAGCAGGCCCGCGCGCTGGCCGCCCTGGGCCGAGCGCTGCGCCTGCATCGCCGCCCCGGTGACGCCCGCGAGCCGCTGCGCCGCGCGCTCGAGCTGGCCGAGTCCTGCGGCGCCGCGCCGCTGGTCGACGAGGTCCGGGGCGAGCTGCACGCGTCGGGCGCCCGCCCGCGTTCGGCGGCGCTGTCCGGTCCCGGATCACTGACCCCGAGCGAGCGCCGCGTGGCCGATCTGGCCGCCGAGGGCAAGACCAACCGCGAGATCGCCCAGGAGCTGTACGTGACGCCGAAGACCGTCGAGGTGCATCTGTCGCGGGCGTACCGCAAGCTGGGCGTCGGCTCGCGACGGGAGCTCGTCCCGGCGCTCGCCTCGTCCGGCTAGCTGGCGCTTACAACCCGTGCGGGTGCAGGTGGTCCTCGGCCATCCGCTTGAGCCCGACGCGGTCGATCTTCCCGGTGGGGTTCAACGGCATCTCGTCGAGGAAGATCACCTCCTCGGGCGCCTTGTAGCCGACGCGATCGCGGCAGAACACGATCACGTCGGCGCTGGTCGGGCGAGTCGCCTGCTCGCGCAGGGTCACGTACGCGCGCACGCTTTCGCCGTGTACGGCGTCGTGGACGCCGACGACCCCCGCAAGCGCGACCGCGGGATGTTCGAGCAGGGCGCCTTCGACCTCGAACGGACTGATGTTGGATCCGTCGTGGACGATGATCTGCTTCTTGCGGCCGAAAAACCACAGGTAGCCGTCATCGTCGGCCCGAGCCAAATCGCCTGAGTCCAGCCAGCCGCCGGAGACGACCTGGTCGGTGGCCTCCCGGGCGTTCCAGTAGCCGACCATCTGGCTGCGCGTGCGGATGAAGATCCGCCCGACCGCCCCGGGGGCTACCGGCTTGCCGTCCTCAGCTCGGAGCTCGATCGCGAAGCCGTCGATCGGCGGCCCGATCGATCCCGGCTTGATGACTCCCGACGGCGGGTTGAGCGTGGCCAGGCCAACCTCGGTCATGCCGTAGCCCTCGACGATCGGGAACCCTGCCGCGGCCGCGAACTCGACCAACAGCTCGGTCGAGACCTTGTCGGAGCCGGCGCGGCAGATCCGCAGCGAGGCGAAGTCGTCGGGCCGCAGACCGTGGTCGCGCACCAGCGCCAACAGCGCCGCCGGAATCATCGCCAGCACCGTCGGCCGGTGCTCGCGCAGCAGCGGCAGCAGCTCGTGGCCGTCGATCGTCCGCACCACCACGACCCGGCCGCCGACCGCCAGCGCGGTCAACGTCCACAGAAACGAGCCGAGGTGCGACATCGACGAGCCCGGGAGGAACACGTCGTCGGTATCGAGCTCGAACGCGGCCGCGGCGCTGGCGATCATCCACCGCAGCGACTCGCGGGTGTGGGTCACTCCCTTGGCAGGCCCGGTGCTGCCCGAGGTGAAGAAGATCGCCGCGGGGATCGTGGGATCCGGCGAAGGGTCGTACACGAGCGGCTCGGTCGCCAGCAACGCGGCGAAATCGTGCGTCCAGCCGACGCCGGCGCCGTCGCCCAGCTCGTCGCGGTAGGCGATCACGCCGCAGCGCAGCCCGCCGGTCAGCGCGCTTGCCGCCACGTCCTCGACCCGCTCCACATGGGCCAGCAAGGCGTCGGCGCCGCTCACCTCCAGCGCGTGATCGATCTCGCGAAACGTGTAGCGATAGTTCAGCGGAGCGGCGACGAGCCCGGCCTTGAAGCAGGCCAGGTAGTGCACGGCCAGGTCGATGCGGTTGGGCATCAGCGACGCGAGCCGGTCGCCCTCGCTCAACCCGAGTCGCGCGGTAGCCGCCGGCCAGAGCCGAGCTCTCGCGATCGAGCTCGCGCCACGTCATCGAGCGCACGATCGACCCGATCGCCGTCTCGTCGGGCGCCCGCGCCAGACCGGCCTCGAGCAGGTCGTTGAGGGGGGCAGCCGGAGACGCGAGCGCTGGCCCCTGCAGCAGCATGCCGCGATGGTAACCCGTAGGGGTCGCCCGCTCCAAAGATTGGGGTCAAGGATTAGGGATCCGCCTGATGCGCGGTTGGGCCTTGTCGCGGATGCTGGACACCGTGAACACGAAGCCAATCTCCATCGAGCTCGACCTCACTCTCGCCGACGACCATCCGTCCGGGCGCGCGCACATCGCCCATGCCCGGGACCGGACGTTCTCGGGCTGGCTCGGGCTGATGTCCGCGATCGACGCGCTCTGCGCCGAGGCGGGGAGCCATGAAAGGAACCTGATGACCACGAGCACGCTCTCCCAGTCACGACCCGCCGGCCTGCCACCGCTGGTGCTCCCGGACTCCGAGGACTACGACAGCGCCCGGCAGGCGTGGAACCTCCACGCCGACCAGCGGCCGGCCGCCGTGTGCGTCGCGCGCACCGCCGAGGACGTCCAGGCGGTAGTGCGGTTCGCTCGGGATCAGGGCCTCCGCGTAGCCCCGCAGGCCACCGGCCACATGGGGGCGGCATTGCCGTCACTCGAGCGGACCGTGCTGCTGAAGCTCGCCCTCCACGACGGCGAGGTCGAGGTCGAGCCCGAGTCACGCGTGGCGCGCGTGCGGGCCGGCGCGGTGTGGGGCGACGTCGTCGCCGCCGCGGCCCCACACGGGCTCGCCGCGATGCATGGCTCGTCGCCGTCGGTCGGGGTGATCGGCTACCTGCTCGGCGGCGGTCTGTCGTTCTACGGCCGCAAGCACGGACTGGCCGTCAACCACGTTCGCGCGTTCGAGGTCGTGACCACGGACGGCAGCTGGCGCTGGGTCGACGAGGACCACGACCCGGACCTGTTCTACGCGCTGCGCGGCGGTGGCGGCGGCTACGCGATCGTCACGGCCGTCGAGATCGGCCTGCTCCCTTACGCCGAGGTCAACGCCGGGTCGATGTTCTTCCCCGCCCAGGATGCGTTCGCGCTGCTGCGCACCTGGCGCGACTGGACGGCCCACGCTCCCGACGCGGTCACGACCACGTTCCGGATGCTGTGCCTGCCACCGATGCCCGAGGTGCCGGAGCCGCTGCAAGGAGTCCCCACCGTCTGCATCAACGGCGTTGCGCTGGGCACCGACGACCTGGCCGGGCTCGAGCAGCGGCTGCGCTGGGTCTCAACCCCGATCCTCGGGGGGTTCGGGACGATGCCCAGCGCCGCGGTGGTGCGCCTGCACGGCGACCCCGAGGCCCCGGTGCCCGCGGTCGGCGACGGGTTGCTGCTCGAGAAGCTCGACGACTGGGCGATCGAGGTGTTCCTGCGCTCGGCCGGTCCGGGCTCGCCGCTGCTGTCGGCCGAGATCCGGCACCTGGGCGGAGCGCTCGCCTCGTCGCCTCAGGGCGCCGGCGCGCGTGGCCACCTCGAGGGCGAGTACCTGATGTTCGGCGTCGGGATCCCGGGAATGCCGGCGCCGGCGGATCAGCTGCAGGCGCATCTCGACCGCTACCTGGGGGCGATGCGGCCGTGGGCGACCGGGACGTTGTTCTCGAGCTTCGCCGAGCGGCGGAACACGCTCGAGGGCTGCGTGCCCAGGCGGGCGCTCGAGCGGCTGAGCCGCACCCGCGAGCTGATGGACCCGCACGGGATGCTCGTGGCGCCGCAGCTGCCGCCGACGTCATGACCACGGACAGGCCCGCGGGCCCGGGGCCTCACGCCCCTGGCCCGCGGCGCCCTGTCACAGCGCTCCGCGGCGCTCGAGATCGAGCGCGATCCCGTCGAGCAGCCGGCTGAGACCGCGCTCGAACCGTCCCACGTCGCGGACCGACGCTTCGAGCTCGTCGAGCACCGCCCGCGGATTGCGACCGCCGATCAGCTCCTCGACGTTCGGGTAGTCCTCGTCGCCGAGCTGAGACTGGATCCACTCGACCATTGCGTCGATCGCCGATTCCGCGGCCAGCGGGCTCTCGCGCTCGGCCCGCAGCGCCAGCTCGCGCGCGATGAACCCGAACACGAAGTCGTCGACCATCAGGATCACCTCTAACCGGGTCACGCGGTCCGCGCGCAGGCCCGATACCGCGGCCAGCGACTGCTCGAAGTGCGCCAACGCGTTCGGCCCGCCGCTGGTCGGGGGCGCCGAGATCGCCCAGGCGTGGCGCAGGAACGTGTGGCGGGTACGGCCCGCGATCGCCTCCAGCGCCTGTCGCCAGTCCGCCGGCAGCTCGCCGTCGGGCACCAGCACCTCGGCCATCATCTCGTTCTGCATCAGCTCGATCAGCTCGTCCTTGGTGCGGACGTAGTAGTAGAGCGTCATCGTGCCGACGCCCAGCTCCCCGGCGATGCGCCGCATCGAGACCGCCTCGAGGCCCTCCGCGTCGGCCACCCGCAGCGCCACATCGGCGATCTCCTCGCGGGTCAGCCGGGCCCGTCGGGCGCCCGGCTCCGGACGCGACCAGATCAGGTCAAACGGCTCCGCACCGCTCCCCGCTCGGTCGCGGCCGCGACCGACCCGGCGCTCGTCGCGCGCCTCGATTCGCTGCTCGCGAGTCGGACGGCTGCGCGGGGGTCGCTGAGGCCGCTGGCGGCGGCGACCTCCCGGCCTCTCGAATTCCTCGCTTGACATGTCGTACAGTGTACTGCTAGCGTGTTCGTACCATGTACGAATCCACAGTACAACATACGAATAACCACTCCGAGACCGCCGTCCGGGCCGAGGGACTCGGCAAGCGCTACGGCGACCTGTGGGCCTTGCGTGAGCTCGATCTGGAGGTGCCCACCGGTAGCGTGCTCGGGCTGCTGGGACACAACGGCGCCGGCAAGACCACGGCGGTCCGGATCCTCACCACGCTGGCCGAGCCCACCACGGGCCGCGCCAGCGTGGCCGGCCTGGACGTCGTCTCTGACCCCGCGGGCGTCAGGGCGAGCATCGGGCTCACCGGCCAGTACGCGAGCGTCGACGACCTGCTGACAGCGCGGGCCAACCTCGAGATGGTCGGCCTGCTCTACCACCTACCGCGGGCGATCGCCCGCAAGCGCGCTGACGAGCTGCTGGCGCGACTCGGGCTCGCCGACGACGCTGATCGGCTGGTGAAGACGTACTCCGGCGGCATGCGCCGTCGCGTCGACCTCGCCGCCAGCCTGATCGCAGCCCCGCCGGTGCTGTTCCTCGACGAGCCCACCACAGGTCTGGATCCCGAGAGCCGCAGCCAGATCTGGGCGCTGCTCGGCGAGCTCGTCGACGAGGGCACGACGCTGATCCTGACCACGCAGTATCTCGACGAGGCCGACCGCACGGCCGACCAGATCGTGGTCCTGGACCACGGCCGGATCGCCGCGCAGGGCACCCCGTCCGAGCTCAAGCAACGCGTCGGCGGCGAGCGCGTCGCGATCACGCTCGGCGCCGACGACCGCGCGGACGTGGTGGCTGGCGCGTTGAGCCCGTTTGCCGAGGGCGAAATCGCGGCCGACGCCGACGAGTCTGAGGTGATCGCGCCCGTCCGGCCCGGCACCCGGCTGGTCGAGATCGTGCGCGCGCTCGACGCCGCCGGCGTCGATGCGACCGACGTGCACCGTCGCGAGGCCACGCTCGACGACGTGTTCCTGACCATCACCCGCAACCACCGCGACCCCGATCCCGAGGAGGCCCACCAGCGATGAGCGTCCTAACCCCCCATCCCGGCCTGTTCATGCGTCTGCGCTGGCAGCTGCAGGACAGCCTCGTGCTGGCGCGGCGCAACCTCGCGCACGTCCGGCAGATCCCCGAGAAGCTGATCGACGTGACGTTGCAGCCGCTGATGTTCGTGCTGCTGTTCGCCTACGTGTTCGGAGGCGTGATCCACGTTCCCGGCGGCAGCTATCACGAGTATCTGCTCGCGGGGATCGCCGTGCAGACGATCGCGTTCGGGATCATGGGCCCCGGAGCTTCGATCGCCACCGACCTCAACGAGGGGATCGTCGATCGCTTCCGCTCGCTGCCGATGGCCCGCTCGGCATACCTGCTCGGGCACATGATCGCCGAGCTCGCCGCCTCGGTGCTGGCGATCGCGGTGCTCGCCGTCGCCGGGCTGGTGATCGGGTGGCGCATCCACACCGGCATCCCGGAGGCGATCGGCGGGTTCGCGCTGCTGACCCTGATCGCGTTCACGATGCTGTGGATCGGGACCGGACTGGGCGTGCTCGCCCGCTCGCCCGATGCCGTCCAGGGGATCGTGTTCCTGGTGGTGTTCCCGCTGTCGTTCATAGCCAGCGCGTTCGTCCCGATCGGCGGGCTGCCGGGCGTCCTGCAGACGGTCGCCGAGTACAACCCGATCAGCGCCTTCGCCGCGGCGATCCGGACGTTGTTCGGCAACCCCACCGCGCTCCCCCACGGCGCCCCGTGGCCGCTGCAGCATTCGGTGGTCGCGTCGCTGGCCTGGTGCGCGCTGCTCCTCGCGATCACGGTGCCCGCGACGCTGTGGGCCTACCGCAAGCGAACCACGGGCTGAAGCGAGTGGCCAAGGTCCTGGGCGTCACAGCTCGGCGCTGACGATCGCCGCGCCGGCGCTCAGGGCCTTCAGCTTCGCGAATGCCCGCTCGCGGGGCAGGTACTTCATCCCGCAGTCGGGGGCCGCCACCAGCCGGTCGGCGGGAACATACGCCAGCGCCGCGCGGATCCGCTGCGCCACGCACTCGGCCGACTCGACTGCGGGCTCACCGAGGTCGAGCACCCCGAGCAGGACCGTCTTCGGCGCCAGCTCGCCGAGCTGCGCGAGATCGAGTCGCGGCTGCGCGGCCTCGATCGAGATCTGATCGGCCGCGCTGGCGCTGAGCTCGCCGAGGAAGTCATAGCGGTTGCGGGACTTCGGACCGACCAGCGCGGCATAGCCGAAGCACAGGTGCACGGCGGTCGTCACGGTGATCCCGTCGAGCGCCCGGTCGATCGCGGCGACGGCGATCCTCCGAGCGGCGTCCGGGTCGTTTCGCAGCCACGGCTCGTCCAGCTGGATCACCCCGGCGCCGGCCGCCTGCAACGCACGCGCCTCGCGGTTCACCGCCGCCGCCAGGTCCATCACCAGCTCGTCGGGGTCGGCATAGGACTCGTTGACCGCCTGCTGGGCCATCGTGAACGGGCCCGGGAGCGTGATCTTCGCCGTCCGGTCGGTGTGGCCGCGCAGGAACTCCAGGTCGCGCACCTCGACCGGCTCGCGCCACCGGACCGGGCCGGTGATCCGCGGCACCGTCCGCCGCTCGCCCGAGCGCGTGGTGATCGTGGCCGGAGTGTCGGCGTCGACGCCCTCGAGCGCGGTGGCGAAGGCGTTCGAGTAGCTCTCGCGGCGGATCTCGCCGTCGGTTATCACGTCGATCCCGGCAAGCTCCATGTCGCTGATCGCCAGCCGGGTGGCGTCATCCTGCGCCTCCCGGAGGAACGGCTCGGCCACTCGCCACGCGTCGCGCACGCGCACGCGCGGAACAAAACCTGCGCCAAGCGCGGAGCGGTCGATCAGCCAGTCCGGCTGGGGATAGCTGCCGATGACGGCGGTTGCCAGCATTGCCCGAAGATCATCCCCGGAGCCGCCGCGGCTTTCAATCGGCCGCGGGTCCTGCAAAGATCGTTCGCGATACGCAGGTTTTCAAAGTGCCGCGGCGGGTAGCACAGGTTTCCAAAGCCATGATTGAGAGCGCACGCATTTCCAGCTACGCCACCGGTGTCAGCGATCGACCTCACGTCCGGGAGTCGTTCCCGGCGGTCACGGGGTCGATTCCGCTCGCCCGGAGCGTCATCACGGAATGGGCGCAGGACGCCGGCGCCGATCCGGAGCAGATCGACCAGATCCGGCTCGCGGTCTCCGAAGCGCTCACGAACGTCGTGCTCTACGCGTACCCATGGCGGACGGGCGATATCCACGTGACGGCGCGAATGGCCGGCAACGAGCTGTGGGTGCTGATCGCCGACAGCGGATGCGGAATCCACGCGGGGGGCGACAGCGAGGGCCTCGGGCTCGGGCTGGCGCTGATCTCGAAGATGACCGACGGGTTCTCGGTCGTGGAACGGTCCTCCGGGGGCACCGAAATCCGCCTGCGCTTCTGCGCCCGGTAGCCCTCCACCCTCAGCCGACCCCAGCTGACCGCCGCTGATCGGCACGATCAGGACCGCGGATCGGTGGCCTCGGCCATCCTTCCCGCCGCCTCGCGCTTCTCGACCACCACGTAGTTGTCGTGGATCTCGACGACGGCCTCGACCTCGGGGACGTCGTGCCCGACCGCGACCAGGAACCGCCGCGGATGCGCGCGCACGCGCTCGTACTCGCGCGGCGTCAGCTCGATCAGCCGGGTGCAGCCGAGCCGGGCGCACTCGCAGCGAAAGGCGACCGGCGTGCGGTCCTCGCCCGGCCAGTGACCGCGCTCAAGCGCCTCGTTGACATCGCGGAACGTCGCCTCGTTGTTGGCCAGGCGCCGCTGCAGACCTTCGTCCATTCCCGGGATCGTGGCAGTTCCCGGTGTCGGGCGCGGGTGGCGCGATTGCGGCCATAGCCGGGACGGAGGGCGGTCCCTTGCCTGAGCTTGCGGTGTTGGTTATCTTGCGGAAGGCCGTCGCATCGCGGCGGCCGGGGATAGTCCGTCCGAACGGGGGAGCCGTGCTCCACAGGCCTGGGTCGCTGGTAGTGCGGTTCGCTCACTAGGTCCTCGGTGCGGCGCTCGGGCACGATCACCCGGATCGCCGGCGTCGCCGCGGTCGCGATCGTGCTGGTCGCGGTCGTCGTGATCCTGCTGTTCGGCGGGTCGAGCTATCAGGTCAACGCCGACTTCATCAATGCCAGCCAGATCGTCACCGGCGATCAGGTCACGGTCGCGGGCAACCCGATCGGCAGCGTCTCGGGCATCTCGATCACGCCCGACGGCCGCGCGCAGCTCACGCTGACGATCCACGATTCGACGTTTCAACCCCCTCCGCGAGGGCACCCAGGCGACTGTCCGGCAGACCTCGCTGTCGGGGGTCGCCAACCGCTACGTCGATCTCCGCCTGGGGCCCGCCACGGCCGCGGCGATTCCCGACCACGGCATGATCGGCACCGCCGACACCACCAGCGCGGTCGACCTCGACCAGCTGTTCAACACGCTCAACCCGCCGACGCTCAAGGGCCTCCAGGACGTGTTCCAGGGTTCGGCGTCCCAGTACGCCGGCCGCGGCCGTCAAGCCCAGCAAGCCTGGGCGTACCTGAACCCGGCGATCGCGTCCAGCAGTGCCCTGTTCGGCGAGCTCAACCGCGACACCAGCCAGTTCACCGACTTCATCGTCAAGTCAAGCGGCCTGGTGACCACGCTGTCGAGGCGCAGCAGCGACCTCAGCGGCCTGGTCGGCAACCTGTCGCAGACCACCCAGGCGCTGGCTGCGCAGCGTGACGCGCTCGGTCAGTCGATCCGCCAGCTGCCGGGGTTCATGCGGCTGGCCGACACCACGTTCGTCAACGTCCGGCGCGCGCTCGACGCGCTCACCCCGCTGATCGACGCGACCAGGCCGGTGGCGCCGCAGCTGCAGCGGCTGCTGGCCGCGCTGCAGCCGCTTGCCCAGGAGGCGGTGCCGACGGTGCGAGCGCTGACCAACGTGGTCAGCCGGCCCGGGGCCGACAACGACCTCACCGACCTGACCAGGCTCGGAGCCCCGCTCGCCTCGGCGACCGTCGACCCGGTCCGGGTCAACGGCAAGCGCCGCCCGGGCGCGTTCCCGGAGTCGACCGCCGCGCTGAACGACTTCACCCCCGAGCTCGCCACCGCGCGGCCGTACGCGGTCGACCTGACCGGCTGGTTCGAGGGCTTCTCGCATCCGGGGACGATCGACGCCAACGGCGGCTCCAGCCGCGTGGCGGCCACGCTGAGCGTGCTGTCGCCGACCGACAGCGCGCTGCTCGGCGGGCTGCCGCTTGATCAGCAGATCGCCAAGGTGATCCAGTTCCTGACCGGCCCAGGAGGCGGGCTGACCGCGTTCCAGGGCGACCGCTGCCCCGGCTCGATGGAGCGCGGCGCACTGTTCTTCCCCGAGACTGGCTTCCCCTGCAACCCGCGACAGGTGCCGAGCGGCCCGTGAGGCGCATCCTCGCCGCAACCGCCCTGCTCGCCGCCGTCGCGGCGGTCGCCGCGTTCGTGGCGATCGGCGGCGCCTCGGCGAGCGGGCCGAGCGCCGAGGGCAGCTACAAGATCGAGTTCGACAACGCGTTCGGCCTGGTCGACGGCACCCAATTCAAGGTCGCGGGCGTGCCGGCGGGCACGATCACCTCGATCGACCTCGACCAGCAGACGCTGCATGCGGTGGTGACCGTGCACGTCTCCCAGGACGGGTTCGGGGCATTTCACGCTGACGCGTTCTGCCAGTCGCGCCCCCAGTCGCTGATCGGCGAGTACTTCGTGGACTGCCAGCCCGGCGACTCCGGCCCGGTGCTGGCGCCCGGGAGCACGATCCCGGTCACCCAGACGCAGTCGACGATCCCCGCCGACCTGCTCCAGAACGTATTGCGGCTCCCCTATCGCCAGCGCCTGGCGCTGATCATCAATGAGCTCGGCGCCGGCGTGGCCGGCCGCTCCGGTGACCTGCAGGCCGCGCTGCGGCGCGCTGTGCCGGCGCTGACCGAGACCGACAACCTGCTCAAGCTGCTCGCCGACGACTCGCGGACGCTCCAGCGGCTGACGGTCAACGCCGATACGGTCGTCACCGCGCTGGCCCGCAACAAGCGCCAGGTGGCGCGGTTCGTCATCGAGGCCAACAACACCGCGACCGCCGCCGCCAGTCAGCACGCCGCGCTCCAGGACAGCCTCGCGCGACTGCCGGGCTTCCTGCAACAGCTGCGCCCGGCGATGGCGAAGCTCGGTCAGGCCGCAACCGCCAACCAGCCCGTGCTCGCCAACCTCGACGCGGCCTCCTCGCAGCTGGACCGCTTGTTCACCGACCTGGCCCCGTTCTCGAGAGCCGCGCTGCCGGCGGTCAGGTCGCTGGGCCGCGCGTCGGCCACCGGCCGCAAGGCGGTGCAGGCGGCCACCCCCACGGTGAACGATCTCGCAGCGTTCGCCAAGCCGACACCGGAGCTCGCCCAGAATCTGTCGATCGTCCTGCGCGACCTCGACGACCGCGGCCGCGCGGTCGAGCCCGACCCGCGTAGCCCCGGAGGCAAGGGCTACACCGGCCTGGAAGCGCTTCTGCAGTACGTGTTCAATCAGACGCTGGCGATCAACACGTTCGGCCCGCTGGGCCACGTGCTCGCCGTCGACGCGTTCGTCGACCCCAAGTGCACCCCGTACGCGACGCCGGCGACGATCGCGCTCAGCCTGCAGAAGTTCGGGCCCAGCTACCGGCAGTGCTACGCCTGGCTGGGACCCAGCCAGCCGGGGGTCAACGAGCTCGACCCGACCAACCCCCGAGCCTGCGTGCCCGACCCTGGCGGTGCGCCCCCCGGCGATCGCGGCCCGCAGACGAGCGTCTGTCGGCTGACCGCGTCGGCGGTGGCCGGCAGAAGCGCCGCCGGCCGCGACGACGCGTCCGGCAGCCATCACGGAGGCGACAACGGCGGCCACGGCGGCGCCGCCGGGCAGCGGTCCACCCAGGCCCAGAGCGGCCAGGCCCGCCGGCTCCTCAGCTACCTGCTCGACCCATGAGACGCCGCAACACCCAATCCGCGTTGCACAACCCCGTGCTGGTCGGCGCGGCAACCGTGCTGGTGCTGCTGGTCGCGGTGTTCCTGGCCTACGACGCCAACACCGGGCTCCCGTTCGTCCCCACCCGGGAGCTGAAGGTCAACATCGCCAGCGGCTCGAATCTGACGGTCGGAAACGACGTGCGCGAGGGCGGCTACCGGATCGGTCTGGTCTCGGGCCTTGACCCGATCCGGCTGGCCAACGGGCAGGTCGGCGCCCAGCTGACCCTGAAGCTGACGCACAAGTACGGCGACGTCCCGGTCAATTCGACCGTGTCGATCCTCCCGCTGTCGGTGCTCGGCTCCAAGTACGTCGACCTGCACAAGGGCAACTCGCCCCGGATCTTCGCCGACGGGGGCACGCTGCCGATCGCCCAGACGCACGTGCCGGTCCAGTTCGACGACATCTTCCAGACGTTCGATCCCCAGACTCGCCGGGCGATCCAGGACAATCTCGTGGGGATCGGCGACACGCTCGCCGGTCGCGGCTCGGCCGTCAACGACACGCTCGCCACGCTCCCGGCGCTGCTCGGCCACCTCGAGCCGGTGGCGCGCAACCTGTCCGATCCGCGCACACAGCTGACCCGACTGATCGGGTCGCTGAACACGTTCACGGCGACGATCGCCCCGGTTGCGCCGGTGTTCTCTCGCCTGTTCACCGACATGGCGACGACGTTCGAGGCGCTCTCCCGCGACCCGGCCGCGCTCGAGGACGCGATCGCCGAGTCTCCCTCGACGCTGGCGGTCGGCACCGACTCGCTGCGGGCGGCCCAGCCGCTGCTCTCAGACCTGACCCGGCTCGGGCACGCGCTCACGCCGGCGACGGCCCAGCTCGAGCGCACACTGCCGGTGCTCAATCCCGCGATCGAGGCCGGGACGAGCACGCTGATCCGGACCCCGGCGTTCAACGACGACCTCCAGCAGCTGCTCGCTGCGCTGAACCGTCTCGCGGTCGCGCCCACGACCAACCAGGCGCTGAACGGACTGACCTCGACCGTCGACACGCTCAACCCGATGGTCCGCTACCTCGGGCCCTACCAGACCGTCTGCGACGACTGGAACTACTGGTGGACATACCTCGCCGACCACCTGTCCCAGCCGACCAGGTTCGGCTTCGCCCAGCGCGCGCTGCTCAACCTCGGGGCGCCGTCCGGCGGCGGCGTCGGCCAGCAGGGCGCGACCACGCCGGTCAACGGCACCTCGGGCAGCGACAGCCCGCCGCTGACCGTGTTCGGCGGCAAGCAGTTCCTGCACGCCCAGTCCTACGGGGCCGCAATCGACGACCAGGGCAACGCCGATTGCGAGACCGGCCAGCGCGGATACCCCAAGAAGCTCAATAGCTTCGACCCCGAGGGCCGCAACCTGGCGGTCGACCCGCACACGCCCGGCGACCAGGGCCCCACGTTCCACGGCCGCGCCCGAGTGCCCGCGGGCGAGACGTTCAGCCGCAACCCGCAGACCGGCCCCCAGCTCCCGACGACTGCGAGCGGCCGATGACGCGCGCGCGCCGACGCCGGGGCCTGAGCGCATTTGCCGCGGGCGTGATCGGGATCGTCGTGATCGTCGTGTTCACGTACCTCGCGTTCACGAAGTTCGCCAACCCGTTCGCCAACCCGTTCACCGTCCACGCCACGTTCGCCAGCGCCGGCGGGCTGCGCCCGGGGTCGCTGGTGCGGATCGCCGGCGTCAACGTCGGCAAGGTCACCGGCATCGGCAAGGTCCCCGGCTGCGCCCACGACCAGCCGGGCCGGGCGAGCTGCTCGGCCGCCCAGGTCACGATGACGATCGACGACCAGGGGCTGCCGCTGCACACCGATGCCACGTTCGCGATCCGCCCCCGCACGTTCCTGGAGGGGAACTTCTTCGTCGACGTCAGCCCCGGCACGCCGGAAGCACCAAAGGCGCCCGACGGCCACACGTTCCCGGTCCAGCAGGGGACCCAGGCCGTGCAGCTCGACCAGGTGCTGACCTCGCTGCAGTCAGACACCCGCCGCAACCTGCAGACGCTGCTGGAGCAGTACGGCACCGCCGTGAAGCGCGGCGGCCCCGCGTACAACCGCTCGATCCCGTACTGGCTGCCCGCCTACCGCTACAGCTCGGTCGTCGCCCACGACGCGCTCGGGATCGGCCCGCACGACCTGTCGAACTTCATCGCGGCCGCAGGGCACCGTGGCCGGCGCGCTGAACGCCAGCCCCCAGAACCTGGGCAGCCTGGTCACGGACTTCAACACCACCGCAGGCGCATTCGCGCGCCAGAGCGCCGCCCTGCAGGACGCGCTCGCCGAGCTGCCGCGGACGCTGTCGGCCGCGATCCCGGCGTTCAACGCGCTCAACGCGTCGCTGCCGCCGCTGACCACGCTCGCGGACGCGCTGCTGCCCGGCGTGCGGTCGGCCGGCCCCGCGATCGTTGCGACGCTGCCGCTGGTCGCGCAGCTGCGGGCGCTCGTCGCCCCCAGCGAGCTGGGTGGACTGGCGTCCACGCTGTCGATCGCCACCCCAGCGCTCGCCCGGTTGACCAGCGCAACGATCCCGCTGATGTCCCAGGGCGTGCGACCGGCCTCGAGCTGCCTGGCCACCGTCGTCTTTCCGTGGTCGCAGCTGACCCTGAAAGACCCGCACTTCAACGCCTCCAACGGGTTCCCGCCGCGCAAGGTGTTCGTCGAGGCGGTGGACTACCTGCCCGGGCTGGCCGGCGAGTCGCGCAACTTCGATGCCAACGGCGCCTACATCCGCGTGCTGCTGACCGCCGGGTCGCTGACCTACTCGCTGACCCGCGGCGCGTTCGGCCAGGCGGTGGCGCCGCTGATCTCGACGCAGCCGACGCTGCCGCCCGGGGGAAAGCGCCCGCCCCTGCAGCCCGACGTGCCGTGCGAGACGCAGACCCCGATCCACGACCTCTCCGCGCCCACCGGTCCGGCGCTCTCCCAGCTGAGATGAAGCGCGCGATCCGCAACCACATCGGCGACGTCGCGGCGATCCTCGGGCTGCTGATCCTGGCCGTCGCGGTCGCCGGCTACATCCTCGAGCACCAGCGGTTCCGCTTCCCGCTGATCACATCGGCCCAGTTCAAGATCAACGCGGAGTTCTCGACCGCCCAGGCGGTGGCGCCCGCCCAGGGCCAGACCGTGCGGGTGTCCGGCGTCCAGATCGGGGATATCGGGGGCGTCAAGCTGCACGACGGGCTCGCGGTCGTCACGCTCGACATCAACCAGCGCTACAAGCACCTGATCCACATCGACGCGACCGCGCTGCTGCGACCGCGCACCGGGCTCAAGGACATGTTCGTCGAGCTCGACCCCGGGTCCAAGACCGCCCCGGTGGTCAAGCCCGGGTTCACGATCCCGGTCGCCAACACCGCCCCCGACGTCAACGTGGACGAGATCCTGTCCTCGCTCGACGGCGACACGCGCGCCTACCTGAACCTGCTCGTCAACGGCGCCGGACAGGGTCTGAAGGACGGCGGCGGCGACGAGCTCGCTCAGGTGCTCGAGCGCTTTGAGCCCACGCACCGCGACCTCGCCCGGGTCAGCCAGGCGCTCGCCCAGCGCGGCACCAACCTGCGCCGGCTGGTCAACTCGCTGGCGCAGGTCAACACCGCGCTGGCCGGAGAGCAGGGCCAGATCAGCCAGCTGGTCGACTCCAGCTCGACGGTGTTCAGGGCGTTCGCCTCCGAGGACCAGAACGTCAGCCGTGCCGTCGCCGATCTGCCCGCGACGCTGCGCCAGACGACCGACACGCTCGGCAAGGTGCAAACGCTCGCCCAGCAGCTCGGTCCCACGGCGACCCACCTGCTGCCCGCGGCCCGCGCACTGCCGGCGGCCAACCAGGCGCTAGCCGCGCTCGCCAAGCCGGCCACGCCGATCATCCGCGACCAGGTGCGACCGTTCGTGGTCGCCGCCAACCCGCTGCTCTCAGACCTCACCCCGGCCGCCAACGACTTGGCGAAGGCGACTCCGAACTTGAGCGGCGTGTTCGGAGTCGTCAACCACCTCACCAACATGCTCGGCTACAACCCCGGCGCAGGCCAGCACGGCTATCTGTGGTGGCTGGCCTGGCTGGGGCACAACACCCGCACGCTGTTCTCGATCCAGGACGCCAACGGCCCCTACCGACCGGTGTTCATCCAGTTCAGCTGCAGTCAGGTGAACCTGCTGACCGGAGCGACCTCGCCGTTCAGCCTCGTCGGAAGCCTGTTGAACCTCGCACCGCTGCGGGCGCACTGCCCGGCCACGAGCTGACCCCATGGACACCGGCACCCCCTCAATCACCAAGGTCGTGACGATGGTGCTGTTCGCGCTGTCGTGCGTGGGGCTGCTGCTGTTCCTGTGGCTGTCGTTCGGCGGCACGATCCCGTTCAACCCCCAGGGCTACCGATTCGAGGCCTCGTTCCCCAACGCCCAGGAGCTCGCGATTCGCGCCGACGTGCGGATCGCCGGCGTGTCGGTCGGCAAGGTGGTGTCGAAGTCGCTCGATCCGCAGGGCAACCGCACGATCGCCACGATCCAGCTCGACGACAAGTTCGCGCCGATCCACCGCGACGCGCGGGCGATCCTGCGCGAGAAGACGATCCTCGGCGAGACCTACGTCGAGATCGCGCCGGGCTCCCAGGACGCGCCGGCGCTTGCCGACGGCGGAATGCTCCCGCGCTCGAGCGTCCAGCCCGCCGTGCAGCTCGACCAGATCTTCGACGCGCTGGATCCGGCTACCCGCCGTGCGTTCCAGGTGTGGCAGCAGCAGCTGGCGCTGGCGGTCAGGGGAAACGGCCGGAATCTGAACAGCGTGCTCGGCAATCTGCCGGCGTTCTCAGCCGACGCAACCGACGTGCTGCGGGTGCTCGACGTCGAGCACACGGCGGTGACGCGGCTCGTCCGCAACGGCGGCACCGTGTTCGCCTCGCTCAGCCAGAACCAGTCGGCGCTGCGCAGCCTGATCACCAGCGCCGGCGCGACGTTCGCGACCACCGCGGCCAACAACGATCAGCTCGCCGCCACGATCGAGCAGCTGCCGGAGTTCCTACGCCAGACCCGGGCGACGTTGGGTCAGGTGCAGTCGTTCTCGCTCGACGCCGATCCGGTCGTCCGGGAGCTGATCCCGGTGGCCGAGCAGCTCGGGCCGACGCTGCGCTCGGTCGGCGCGCTGGCCCCCGACCTGCAGCGCCTGTTCGTAGACCTCGGACCGCTGATCACCGCGTCGAAGACGGGCTTCCCGGGCTTTGAGCGCGTGCTCGAAGGCGCCCAGCCGCTGCTCGGGGCGGTCGCCCCGTTCCTCGGGCAGCTCAACCCGATCCTCGACTGGTTGTCGCTGCACCAGCAGCTGCTGTCTGACTTCATCTCGGTCGGCGCCGTCGGCGTGGCCGCCAAGACCAGCACCTACGGCGGCGCCCTGAAGTGCGGCGCGTCGGCGTGCGGGCACTACCTGCGCCAGTTCTCCCCGGTCGGCCCGCAGACCAGCGGGCTGGCGGCCAAGCGCGACGCCAACAGCCGCGGCAACACCTACCCCCCGTCGCTGTGGCTCGCCGATCCGCTGTCGTTCTCGGCCGGCGGCAAGTTCCCCGGCAGCTTCACGTTCCCGTCATGGGACTGCACGCAGACCGGCGCGGGCGGGACCGGCGCGCGCGCGGCCACCGACACCACCCAGGCGTGCTGGGTTGCGCCGCCGCTGCCGGGCGCCAAGCCGGGGCAGATCCCGCATCTGCTCGCGGCTCACTTCTCGAGCCGGTAGGCCCCCAGCGCGATAGGCCGTCGGCGCGGCTGGGTCGTCAGCGGTCGCGTGGCCCGAGCGCGGGCTTGAGGTCGACGATCGGGGTGCCGTCGATCGCCTCCAGATCGCGCACCCGGATCCGCGTGCCGTCGACCGCGGTGATCGTCACCCGGTGCAGCCCGACCGGGTTGGGCCGGTCGGCCGATCGGGTGCTGAACACGCCGCGCAGCGGGTTGGACGCGTCGTCGCGCGGATGGACCTCGAGCACGTCGCGCCGCGCCCGGTGAAGCCAGGTCAGCACGATCACCTCGTCGCCGGGCTCGAGGTCGCGCAGCGCCAAGCGAACGCCCTGATCGAGCTCCAGCCAGGCCTCGGCACCACCCTCGTCGCCCTGCTTCGGGGCGTTCGCGGGATCGGTCAGCTCCGAGCGGACCACCCCGATCGGGCGGAGGTCGTAGGGTCCGTCGGCGCCGGGCGGGTCGTTGGTGGTCATGTGGCCCAGGAGCGGGAGGGTGATCTTGAGATGACCAGTGTGGGAGAGGCGGCGCTCGTCCTTGACGGGCTCAGCAAGCGCTTCGGCGAGACGCTAGCGGTCGACGACCTCAGTATGTCGGTCGCGGCAGGAGCGTTCTTCGGCCTGGTCGGGCCCAATGGCGCCGGCAAGACGACAGCGCTGTCGATGACGGTCGGGTTGCTGGCACCGGACGCCGGCAGCGCCCGCGTGCTCGGCGCCGACGTGTGGTCGGACCCCGACCGCGCCAAGGCCTTGCTGGGCGTGCTCCCCGACGGGCTCGCGCTTCCCCAGCGGCTCACCGGACCCGAGCTTCTCACCTACCTGGGGTTGCTGCGCGAACTGCCACGCGACGTGGTCGAGAGCCGCACCGAGGAGCTGCTGACGGTGCTCGACCTGCGCGGGGCGCAGCGGACGTTGGTCGCCGACTACTCGACCGGCATGCGCAAGAAGATCGCGCTCGCCGCGGCGCTGCTGCACGGTCCGCGGGTGCTCGTGCTCGACGAGCCGTTCGAGGCGGTCGACCCGGTGTCGGCCAGCACCGTGCGCGCGATCCTCGACGGATTCATCTCGAGCGGCGGCACGGTCGTGATGAGCAGTCACGTGATGGCGCTGGTGCAGGAGCTCTGCGACCACGTCGCGGTGATGGCCGGGGGCAGGCTGCTGGCCGCGGGGACGCTGTCGGAGGTTCGGGGCGGCCGTTCCCTGGAGGAGGCGTTCGGCGAGCTGGTGGGGGCGCGCGAGCCGGGTCAGGGACTGTCATGGTTTCGGTCCTGATCGAGCTGCGCCGGACGATCGCCCGCCATCAGGTGGCGCGGGCCGGAGTTGCGTGGCTGGCGTTCGGCGCGATCCTCGGGCTGGCGTGCGCGCTCGGCACGCTGGTGCTCGGGCTCGCCCACTATCAGCATCCGGGCGCCGGCGTCGACGTGGTCGCGCTCGTGCTGGCGCTGTGGATGCTCGGTCGCGTAGCCCAGAGCGCGCTCGCCGGCGGCGACGGGACGCTGCGTCCGGAGCTGTTCGCGTTGCTTCCGATCCCGCTGCCGCGGCTGGCCCGCTCGCTGCTGATCGCGGGGCTGGCCGACGCCTCGCTGCTCGTGGTGGGGATCGCCTACGCCGCCACGATCGCGCTGGGCGCCCGGTCGGGTCCGGTCGAGGCCGTCGTCGGAGTGGTTGCGGTGCTGCTGTCGCTGGTGCTGACGAGCGTGCTGTCGACGGTCGCGGCCGGCGTGCTCGGGCCGAGCTCGCGCCGCGGCCACGACGCCGGGACGATCGTCGTCGCGGTGGGTCTCAGCGCGATCGCGGTCGCTGGGACGCTGCTGCCGTTGCTGGCGCGGACGCTGGAGCGCCGCTCGGCTCCGTGGCTCTCGGTGCTCGTACGGGTGCTGCCGTCGGGCTGGGGCCCGGTCGCCGTCGACGCCGCCGCGCGGTCGCAGTGGGGGCTGGTGGCGGGCGCGCTGCTCGGAACCGCCGCGCTGACGGTGGCGGTCGCCGCCGCGTGGCCCCCGATCCTGGGCCGCCGCATGCACGGCGCGACCGGCAGCGACCGGGGCGTGCACGGCGGCGCGGGCGCCCGCGCGCGCTGCCGGCGACGGCGACCGGCGCGGTCGCCGGCAAGGAGCTGCGGCTGTGGCGGCGTGATCCGATCCGGCTGACCTGCCTGCTGATCGCGGCGATCGTCGGCACCGCGGCGTTCGCGATCCCGGCGATCTCCGGGGCGGGCTCGGTGCTGCTTCCGTTCGCCGGCGCGATGACGGCGGTGATCGCCGGGGCGTGCGCCTGCAACCTGTACGGCAACGACGGGACCAGTCTGTGGCTGACGATCGCCACCCCGCACAGCTCCGCGGCCGACGTGCACGGCCGGGCGCTGGCGTGGCTGCTGATCGTCGCGCCGTTCGTGCTCGCCTCGACCGTGGTCCTGACCGCGGTCAGCGGCCAGGCGTGGGCGTGGCCGTGGGTGCTGGCCGGCGTCCCGGCGCTGCTCGGCGGCGCCGCTGGGCTGTGTGCGTACGGCTCGCTGGTCAGCGTGCAGCCGCTCGACGACACCGGCAGCCCGACGCCGGCGTGGTCGCTGAAGGTGCACGTCGCGCTCGTCGTGGTTGCGCTGACCGCGCTGCCGCCGCTGGTCGTGCTCGCGGCCGGTCAACTCGCGGGGGCGCGTTGGCTGCTGTGGGCGGCGGTGCCGTTCGGGCTCGCGACCGGCGTGGTCGAGGCGGTCTGGCTCGGGCGGCTGGCCGCGCGGCGGCTGCGGACGCGCGGGGTCGAGGTCCTGCGGACGATCGTCGACGCGACCAGCGCCGCCTGACCCCCTCGCGGACCCCGAGGGTCAATCAGGCGCTGCTCGATTTCCAGGGCTGAGGGCCACGGCCCACACGAGCAGCACCTGACACGCCGCGTGGTCGACGACGAAGCGCGTACGGGGCCCGAGGCTGTGCGGCCCGACGCGGGCCTCGCCGTCGCGCGCGAGCACCAGCAGGTCGGCATCGCCGCAGGCGGCGAGCACCTCGCGCTCCACGTTCCCGCGACGTGAGTCGATCTCGGCGGGCCGGCCGAGGCGCTCGCGGGCGGCCTCGAGCAGCGCCTGGGCCTCCTCGGCGGCGATCGCGCGCAGCGGCGGCCCGGGAGGCGGCGGCGGCCGCCGCCCCAGCAGGCCGGGCGGCGCTGCGCGTGGCGAGTTCCTCGACGTCGCTGGGCGCTACGTGCAGCAGCGTGAGCTCAGCGCCGGCACCGACCAGCTCGCGCGCGTGGTCGACGCACGCCTCCCACGTGTTCTCCGATATCCAGATCACCGCGCGCATCACAGGACCTGCAGAGCCAACCACAAGCCGACGGTGCAAGCCAACAGGACAGCCGGAACGGTCTTCACCCCCAGCCGCGTGAACTCGGCGATATCGGTCTCCTGCTCGTGGGCGTGGACGATCCGCCGCCACAGCAGCGTTGCCAGCGAGCCGACGTAGGTCAGGTTCGGCCCGACGTTGACGCCGACCAGCATCGCCAGCACCGCTCCGGGGCCGCTGGCCGCGACCACCGGGAGGATGATCAGCGTCGCCGGGAGGTTGTTGACGAGGTTGGCGGCGACCGCGCTGATCGCGGCCACCGCGAGCAGTGCCGGCAGCCCGCTGCCGCCGGGCAGCACCGAGCGGACCGCGCTCGAGAGCCCGTGGTCGCCGGCCGCCGCGACCACAATCCCGAGGCCGAGCACGAACACCAGCAGCGTCGGTTCGGCCGCGAGCAGCAGTTCGCGGGGCGCGGGCCGGTAGCGCAGCTCGAGCACCAGCGCCCCGGCCGCCGCCACCCACACCGGAGCGATCCCGATCGCCGAGCTCAGCACGAACCCGGCGAGCGTCGCCGCCACCACCCACAGCGCGAACGCCGGCAGCGGCCGCCGCTCGATCTCGCCCGCCTCGGTCGGCGACCGCCGGAGGTCGCCCGAGAACGACCGGCTCAGCACCACCCACTCGACCGCCAGCGCCAGCAGCCACGGGAGCGCCATCAGCCCGCCGAAGCGCGCGAACGACAGACCGCTTCGTTGAAACGCCAGCAGGTTGGTCAGGTTCGAGACCGGCAGCAGCAGCGACGCCGAGTTGGCCAGGTGCGAGCAGGCGTACACGTGCGGCCGGGGGTTGATGCGCAGCCGCGCGGCGGTCGCGAACACGATCGGCGTCAGCAGCACGATCGTCGCGTCGAGGCTCAGCACCGCGGTGGTGACGGCGGCCACCACGAATACCATCGCCAGCAGCCGCCGCGGCCGGCGCCGCGACCCCGCGGCCATCGACGCGCCGAGCGCCTCGAACAACCCCGCCCGCCGGCACCCGTCGGCGAGCAGCAGCAGCGCCGCCAGGAATCCGACGGTCGGCCCGAGGTCGCTCAGCGCCGACCGCGCACCCTTGAAGCTGATCGCGCCCGCGGCCACGACCACGACCGCCGCCGCGATCGCCACCACCCAGTCGGGCGCCCACCGCGGCCGGGTGACGGCCGCGACCAGGCAGGCCGCCAGCGCGACCAACGAGATCGCCTCTTTCACCCCGCCATCACCGCCTCGCGCATCGGCTCAATCATGCCCGTGTGCGGGGAATAGACTCACCGCCGGTGAGCGCCCACGTCCCCAGCGGCCCGCTCACCAGCTCCCGGCGGGGGTCGTTCTGGGTCGGCACCGAGCCGGTCAGCGGCCGGCTCGGGACCGTCGCCCGAGGCCCGATGTACGTCGCGTGGGAGGCCCCGGCCGAGCCCTCGGCCGGCCCGCCGTGGGTGCTGGTCCACGGCGGCGGCGGCCAGGGAACCGACTACCTGACCACGCCCGACGGCCGGCCCGGCTGGTCGCGTCTGCTGGTCTCCCAGGGCCACACCGTCTACGTGGTCGACCGCCCCGGCCACGGCCGCTCCCCCCACCACCCCGACGTGCTGGGCCCGATGTCGCCGCCGCCGAGCGCCGAGGGCCTGCGCGCGATCTTCGTGCCCCCGGCGCAGGGCCCCGACAGCAACCCGGCCGCGCACCTGCACACCCAGTGGCCGGGCGGCCGCGCGCCCGGCGACCCCGTCTATGACCAGTGGCTGGCGCCGGCCGGGCCGACGCTCGCGGATTGGTCGGAGATGCACCGACTCGAGCAGACGCGGCTGGCCGAGCTGCTCGAGCGGGTCGGCCCCGCCGTGCTGGTCGCCCACTCGGCCGGCGGTCCCGGCGCGTTCCTGGCCGCCGACGTCCGCCCCGAGCACGTCGCCGCGTTGGTCGCGATCGAGACCGTCGGACCCCCGTTCGTCCGCCGCCCCGACGCCGGCATCGACCTCGCCTGGGGGCTGGCGGCGGCCCCGCTGCGCTACGACCCGCCGGTGGCCGACCCGTCTGAGCTGTCGCTGGTCACGACCGAGCCCGCCGAGCTGGCGCCGGTGCCGCTGACGCTGCAACGCGAGCCGGCGCGGTCGCTGCCGAACCTGGCCCGCTTCCCGATCGCGGTCGTGACCGCCGAGGCGTCGATGTTCGCGATGTTCGACCGCCACCTGGTCGCGTTCCTGCGCCAGGCCGGGTGCGACGCCGAGCTCGTCCGGCTGGCCGACCATGGGGTCCACGGCAACGGCCACGGGATGATGCTCGAGCGCAACCACGAGCAGGCGCTCGCGGTGATCACGCGCTGGGTCGCGCGGACGCTGGGGACGTAGTGGACCCGACCGGAGCCCGCTAGCCGACCGTGCGCCTCCGGTGCGAACGGATCGTGACCCCATCCGGGGTGATCGGCGGCGAGGTCGCGATCGACGGCGGGCGGATCGCGTCGGTCACGGCGGAGCCGCAACCGGGCGGCGGCGACGCGCTCGATCTCGGGGCGCAGTGGCTGGCGCCGGGCTTCATCGACACCCACGTGCACGGAGGCGCCGGCGCGCAGTGCAACACCGCGGACCCCGAAGAGGTCGACGCGGTGGCGGCGTTCCACGCCCTGCACGGCACCACCGCGCTGTTGGCGACCACGGTGGCCGCGCCGCTGGACGAGCTCGCGGCCAGCCTCGAGGCGATTTCCCGCAGCGGACCGAGCGTGCTCGGCGCCCATCTCGAGGGGCCGTTCCTCAGCCCCCAGCGGCCCGGGGCGATGGATCCCGCGGCGTTCATCGACCCCGATCCCGACGCCGTCGCCCGGCTGCTGGAGGCCGGCGCCGGCTCGCTGGCGATGATGACGCTGGCCCCGGAGCTCCCGGGCGCGTCGGAGCTGGTCGCCGCGCTGGGGCGGGCGGGCGCGATCGCCTCGATCGGGCACTCCGATGCGACCTACGAGCAGGCCGAGGTGTCGGTCGCCGCCGGCGCCCGCTCGGTGACCCACCTGTTCAACGCGATGCGGCCGTTTCACCATCGCGATCCGGGCGTGATCGGCGTCGCGCTCGACCTGCCGTTGCTCAGCTGTGAGCTGATCTGCGACGGGGTGCACGTCGACCCGGTGGCGCTGCGCGTGGCGCACCGGGCCAAGGGCACGGCCGGCGCGAGACTGGTGACCGACGCGATCGAGGCCGCGGGGATGGCCGACGGGCGCTACCTGCTGGGACGGGCGCCGGTCGACGTGTCGGGCGGGGTCGCTCGGGTCGGAGGCGGCGAGTCGCTCGCCGGGAGCACGCTGACGATGGACACGGCCGTTCGCCATGCCGTCGAGTTCCTCGACGTCCCGCCGTCCGAGGCGATCGCGATGGCGTCGCGCAATCCGGCCCGGCTGCTGGGCATCGCTGACCGCAAGGGCGCGATCGCGGCTGGGCTCGACGCCGACCTGGTGGTCCTCGACGACGAGCTGGGCTGCCGCGCGACGATGGTCGCGGGCGAGTGGATCACGGGGCCTCCCGCGAGCGGCTGAGCCGGCTCAGCTTCCCAGCGGGATCCGCCGCGGCTCCCCCAGCGCGGCGCGGCCGATCTCGCCGTACCACATGTCGCGCAGTTGGAGATTGCGGTGCGCCGTCGCCACCGCCATGTCGCGAAAGATCCGCGCGGTGCGCTCGCCGTCTCGCGCAACCGACGCACCGACGGTCTGAAACAAATCGTCGTCGATCACGTTCCAGCACATGAGCAGCACCTCGCGGGCGACCCCGGCGACCAGCATGTCGTCGCCGTAGGTGTAGTCGATCCCGTCCTCGACGTTTCGCCGGCACAACTCCATGTGCCGATCGGCCGCCTGGTACAGCGCCGCCTCGGCCGTGGCGATGTGGGTCAGCGCCCGCCCGTAGAAGCGCTGGTACTCGCGGTCCTCGATCCGCGGCGCAAACGGCGGCAGCCCGGTCGTCTTCGTGCGCATCAGCCGCTCGTACTCGTCGAGCATGTTGTAGGCGGCGCCGACCGTCACCGCCGCCAGCGAGATCGTGAACACCGACATCGCGCGGCCCGCGTACATCGGATTGCCGTGCAGCCGTGATCCCGGCGTGCCCCCGGCGACGTCGATGTCGATCATGTTGCCCTGAAGGCCCCAGTGCGCCGGGATCCGCGTGTGGTCGAAGCGGATGCTGTGCGACCCGCTGCCCTTCAGTCCGAGCATGTCGCCCCAGTCGTCGAGCATCTCCCACTGCTCCCGCGGCGCCACGAACAGGAGCATCGGGGGCGGCCCGTCGCCGGGGTTGGGGAGCATCGCCTGGCCCATGTAGTAGGTCGAGTACGGCGCGCCCGAGGCGAACGCGACCTGGCCGTTGATCTCCCAGCCGTCGCCGGCCGCGGTGGCGGTGCCGACCGGCGCAGCGACCGAGCCCGCGCGGAAATCGCCGCCGGCGAAGATCTCGTCCTGGGCCTCCTGGGGCCACCACGAGCCGACCATCAGCGCGTGGTTCATGGCCAGGCCCATGCACCAGGCGGTCGACACGCACCCGCGCGCGACCTCCTGGACGACGCGCACGTACGTGGGCACGTCGAACTCGTAGCCGCCGTAGCGACGCGGCACGTAGAGGTGGTAGAAGCCGGCGGCGAGGAACTGCTCGTGCATTTCCTCCGAGTAGAAAGTGCGCCGCTCGGTCTCCTCCTGCTCGGCGATCAGGCGCGGGCGCAGCGCCACCGCCCGGGCGATCATCTCCTCCTCGGTGAGACCCGGTTCCGCCGGCGGGCGCCCGGCCAGGGCATCCTCGGACGCGGTCAACGCCTCAGCCTCCCGCGCTCCGGAAGCCCCCCTCCTCCTCGATCGTCCGCTCGGCCGTCGGCAGCGCCCGGAGGCGGTCGTCGGGGATCGGCTCGCCGCTCTCCACCGAGAGCCCGTACTTGCCCTCGGCGAGCCTGGCCTCCGCCCGCTCGAGGCTCGCCAGGTCCTTGCGAAGGTCCTCACGGCGCCCCTCGTCGTACTCGTCCTGGTAGAGGTCCTCGGTCCCCTCGTCGCCGGGCTCCAGGCGGTCATCGCCCTCGAGCGGGACGCCCAGGGAAGCCAACGCCTCTTGTATCCGCGTTCGCTCGCGCGCGAGCAGCTGCGCAGCCTCTTCTTGATCCATGCGGGGAAGACTATTCGCTGGCCGCGGCCAGGGGCTCGCCGCGCGGATCCAGGATGATCACGGTGGCCGGCGCCGACCCGGCCACTTGTGCGCTGACCCGCGCGGCCAGCGGCCCGTGGCGGGTCTCCGGCCCGAGCACGATCGCGGCGGCGCCGAGCTCGGCGGCGCGCTGCACGATCCGGGCCGCCACCGCGGCGTGCGAGCCGACGGCGTGCAGGACCTCACCCGTGGCGGTCACGCCCGCGCTGCTGAGCTCGGCCACGCAGGCCGCAAGCAGCTCCGCGGCGTCGTCGTTTGATTCGAGGTCGATCGCGTCCTCGCCGGCGACGACGTCGCGCTCGACCACGTGCAGGACGTGCACCGCGGCGCCGCGCGAGCGGGCGACCGGCGCGGCCAGCGCGCAGACCTCGACGGCGTTGGGCTCGGCCACCGCGATCACCAGCGGGCCGCGGCCGGGCTCGGTCTCGGCCTCCACGGCGAGCTGCGCATCGTCCGACGCGGCCGTCGCCTCCGCGGCGCCCGGCTCGGGCACCGGCACCAGCGACGCCCGGTAGAACCACAGCACCCCGATCGCGATCGCGGTCATCGCCGCGCCGAGGTAGAACGGGGCCTGCACGCTGACGTGCTCGGCGAGCTTACCGGCCACGAACGGAGCGATCGCCCCGCCGCAGAAGCGCACGAAGCTGTAGGCCGAGGAGGCGATTGGACGAGCCACCGGAGCCGACTCCATCACCACCTGCGTCATCAGCGTGTTGGTGATGCCGAAGAACGATCCGGACACGATCACGCACACGATCAGGGTCGTCTGGGACGTGTGGGCGATGCCCATCACCGCCAAGACGACCACAACCCCAGCCAGCGCTACCGCCAGTCCCTTGACGTCGCTGTAGCGGCGCGACACCCGGGGAGCGACAAACACCGCGAACACCGCGAGCAGCAGGCCCCAGGCGGTGAACGTGTACCCGAGCTGGTGGACCGAGAGGCCGAGCGGGAACGGCGCGTAGCCCAGCAGCGTGAAGAACCCGAAGTTGTAGAAGACGGCGGTCAGGCCGCTGCCGCGCGTGGCGCGATGGCGCAGCGCCCGCAGCGGATCGAGCACCGACACGCGCTCGCTGCGCGGAGGCGGCGGCGTCTTGGGCAGGAACCGCGCGATCGCGACCAAGCCGATCGTCATCAGCACCGCGACGCCGAAGAATGGTCCGCGCCAGCTGATCCCGCCGAGCTCGCCGCCGAGCAGCGGCCCCAGCGAGATCCCGAAGCCGAGCGCGGCCTCGTAGATCATCACCGCGCCGGCCACGCCGCCGCTGGCGGCGCCGACGATCACCGACAGCGCGGTGGCGATGAACAAGGCGTTGCCCAATCCCCAACCGGCGCGCAGCCCCACGATCGCGCCGACGCTGTTCGACAGCCCCGCGAGCGCGCTGAACACGATGATCAGGATCAGCCCGCCGATCAGCGTCTTCTTGGCGCCGATCCGGCTGGCCACCACGCTCGAGACCAGCATCGACAGCCCGGTGAAAGCGAAGTAGCTGGTGAACAGGAGCTCGACGTCGCTGGGCGACGCGTGCAGGTCGTGGGCGATCGCCGGCAGGATCGGGTCGACCAGTCCCAGGCCCATGAACGAGACGACCGCAGCGAACGCGACCGCCCACACCGCCGTCGGCTCGCGCCTGAACACGCTCACGCCCGGGCCTCCGCCGCTTCACCCTGCAACAGGCCGATCAGCGAGTCGAGCGCATCGGTGGCATCGGCGAGCCGTTGCACCTGCGCGTCGGTCATTTCGGCGAGGTACTCGCGCAGCGTCTGACTCGCCCGCTCCCGATAGTTGGCCACCGCCGCGGCCCCGTCGCCGGTCAGCGACACGAGCACCACGCGTCCGTCGTCGGCCTGACTCCCGCGCTTGACGAGTCCCTGCTGCTCGAGCCGCTTGACCATCAGCGTCATCGTCGGCTGCGCCAGGCCCTCGAGCTCGGCCAGGCTGGTGATCCGCTGGGGCCCGTTGCTGAGCGTGCCCAGCAACCCGGCCTCGGTCCGTGACAGCTCCATGTCGAGCTGGCGGGTGAGCAGCCTCACCAGCAGCGAGGCGCGACGAACGAGGTGCCCGGAGACGTGCTCGACCTGAGCGGCGCGCTCTGTTGTCTGGGCGATCTCCAAATTCATATTGCATAACTATATTATTTTGCGATACAACTGTCAAGCTCAGCCGCGGAGTAGCTTCCCGGCCACGATGGGCCTGTCGGCTTACCGGGGGCGGGTGCAGCACGCCGCTGACCGCCTGCGCGGCGGATTTATCGGCGCGTGCCTGGAGCGGGCGCTCGAGATGGACGCGGTCCAGCGCGCGATCGTGCTCGCCTCCCAGGCGTTCACCGCGGGGATCCCGCTCACGATCGTGTTCTCCGCGCTGACCCCGGGCAACCGCGACGCCGTCGAGCGGCTGATCAACCGGTTTCACGTCACCGGCTCGACCGCCGACCAGGTCCGGGCGCTGTTCCTGTCCGGGGAGGACGTCAGAGGCGCCGCCACCTGGATCGGCGTGGTGTTCCTGATCGGCTCGGCGCTGAGCCTGGCGACATCGCTGCAGAAGGTCTACGAGCGGGCGATGATCGTGCCCCACGTCGGGTTGCGCAACGGCTGGCGGACCGTGGTCTGGCTGCTGCTGACGGCCGGCTACATCGAGTGGTTCATCGCGCTGCGGCCCAACATCTACGACGGCGGCCCGGATATCCCCCTGACGGTGCTCTCGGTCGTGGGGAGCTACGTCTACTGGCTGCTGACGCCCCGGATCCTGTTGGGCCCGCGTCAATCGTGGCGAAGGTTCGCGCCGGTCGCCGGATTCACCACGATCGCCGTCACGCTGCTCGAGCTCGCCTCTCCTCTGTACATGCCCCAGATGATCCGCGACGACGCCGCCCGCTTCGGAATGATCGGCGTGGCCTTCGCGCTGATGTCATGGCTGGTCGTGCTCTCATTTCTGATCGTCGGGAGCACGGTCATCGCCAGCGAGCTCGGGCGGCGGCGGCTGAACCCCATCAGTCCCCCCAAGCGGACGGCCGAGCTCCAGCCGAGCGGTGACGCCGACGCCGAGTAGCAGCCCGAGCGAGGCCAGGTAACAGGTGACGAGGACGCCGGCCAGCATCAGGAACAGCTCGACCGGAGTGTGCCCGGAGGTCCACCGCAGGTAGTAGCCGGCGATCGTGGGGGTGACGAGCAGGATCAGTCCGGCGACGGCGCCGCCCGCGAGCGCGCTGTGGCCCCGCACGCTGCCGTTCGCGAGGAGCCAGTAGACGCCCGCGCAGACCAGGATCGTGACCGCGATCGACAACAGCGGAACCGCGATCGCCACCACCGTGGAGTTGAACCCGAGCTTGTGGGCGAGCCCGGTCCCGACGGAGGCGACCAGCACCATCAGCACGAGCAGCGTGGTCAGCGCGGCGGCGACCCCGAGGTTGCGCAGCTTGCCGAGCACGATCCCGGTGCCCCGCAGCCCGAGCAGGCGCACCAGGCACCTGGCCAGCACCCCGACCGCTCCCGAGCACGTCCATAGCATGCCGGCGATCGAGCCCGCGATCAGCAGCGGCGAGTTGCGTCGGGTGCGCAGGATCAGCTCCACGATCTGGTCGTGGACATCCTTGGGGAGGACCTCCGAGACCCGCCCGGCGACGTCCTGCGCCCGGGCGTAGTCGCCGAGCACGATCGTGGCCAGCGCTGTCAGCCCCAGGGCGAGTGGGACCAGCGACGACAGCAAGAACCACGACAGCGCGGGGACCTCGTCGCCCAGACCTGACTCCCAGTAGAGGCCCACTAGCTCGCCGAGCGCGCGGCGCGCCGGCCGGAGGATCTTGTGAGAGGGTCTCAATCGGGTGGGAAGGCGCTCCGGCGGGCCGGAACTCGTACGCTACGCGACCCAGCCCGGCACGGTTGCAGCGCGAGATGAACGAGCACGACGACGAGCAGGCCGGCAGCGGACGCCTGGCCGCGGCGCTGGTCGTGGCCGCCGTTGTGCTGGCCACGCTGGCGCTGATCCTGTCCTACGCCGGGCGCGCGGTGCTGCGGCCTGACGCGTTCGCCGATCGCGCCGTGGCGGCGCTGCGCGATCCCGCCGTGCGCGACGACGTCGCCGATCATCTGACCTCTGCAGCAGTACAGGCCGGCAACGGTGACCTGGTCACGCTGCGGCCGGTCGTGCGCTCGGTGGCGGGGACGATCGTGGCCAGCCGGCCGTTCGCCGCACTGTTCCACACCGCCGTGCGCAACGCCCATCGATCGGTCGTCGAGGGCAACGGCGGCGCGATCCTCCTCAACGTCGCCGACGCGGCCGTGCTCGTCCAGGGGGCGCTCGAGCGCCTGTCCCCCGACACGGCGGATCAGATCCAGGCCCAGCGGCTGGCGGCCCTGCTCACGCTGGATCCGGGCGGCGACCTGATCGAGATCGTCCGGATCGCCCAGCGGGTGTACGGCACCGCCTGGATCCTGGCGTCGCTGGCCGCCGTGCTGGCGGCGGTCGCGCTGTGGCGGTCGGGCAACCGCAGGCGCACCGCCCGGCAGATCGGCCTCGGGCTGATGATCGGCGGGATCGCGACCGTCGCGTTCTACCTGCTGGGGATGGCCGTCGCGGCCCAAGCGGCGCCGTCCGGGCGCGGCGCCGTCGCCCGAGCGCTGTGGCGAGCGTTCCTCGGCGGCCTGGAGGTGCAGGCGTTGATCCTCGCCGCCGGCGGCGCGATCCTCGCCGGCGCCGTGTCCGGAAGGCTGCGACCGATCGGAGTCGACACCGCGCTGGGGCGAGCATGGCGCACGCTCACCGACCCAGCCGCGTCGCCGGGGCGGCGTCTGCTCGTGTCGCTCGTGCTGCTCGCGATCGGCGTGGCGATCCTGCTGGAGCCCGGTCCGGCGGTGACGATCGCCGCGTTTGCCGCGGGCCTGTACGTCATCTCCAAGGGCGTGGAGGGGATCGTTGCGACAGTGCAGCACGTGCGCCGGAGCCCCGGTCTGGATGTGACCGCGGCGTCGGGCCTGGCCGCGCGCCGTGGGATCGCGGGCGCGCTGCGGTTCGTCCCCGCGGCGATCGGGATCGCGGCGGTGGCCGCGGTGGCCGCGATCCTGATCTCGGGAGGCGAGGACCAGGCTCCGGCTGCCGTGCCGCTCACCTGCAACGGGTTCAGCGCGCTGTGCGACCGGCCGCTGTCTGACGTCGCGCTCGCCGCCACCCACAACTCGATGGCCTCGGTGACGATCCCGACGTGGCGGCTGGGCCAGCAGGACGGCACGATCGCCGACCAGCTCGACGAGGGGATTCACGGACTGCTGATCGACAGCTACTACGGCGAGGCGGTGCGCGGCGGGGTTCGCACGGACCTGGAGAGCGTCCCCAAGCGCGAGCAGGCCGTGCAGGAGGTCGGCGAGCCGGCGGTCGAGGCGGCGCTGCGGATCCACGACCGGCTGAGCACGCGGGGCGCGGGCCGGCGCGACATCTTCCTGTGCCACGGCTTCTGCGAGCTCGGGGCGATCACGCTGTCCTCGGCGCTGCACGATCTTCGCTTGTTCCTGGTCTCGCATCCCGGCGAGGTCGTGGTCGTGATCAACCAGGACGAAGGGGTCAAGCCGACCGACATCGAGCGAGCGTTCGAGCAGGCCGGATTGCTGGACCTCGTCTACCGGGGGCCGATGGGGCCGTTTCCGACGCTGCGCGAGATGATCGACTCAAACCAGCGGCTGGTGGTGATGGCCGAGAACGACGCGGGCGACATCCCCTGGTACCACCTCGCCTACGCGCACGCGCTGCAGGAGACGCCGTTCAGGTTCACGCGGGCGTCCGAGCTCACCGATCCGGCGAACCTGGCGGCGAGCTGCCGGCCCAACCGCGGCCCCGCGTCGGCTCCGCTGTTCCTGGTCAACCACTGGATCGACACGACACCGTTCCCGCGCGCCTCGCTGGCCGAGATCGTCAACGCGCGCCAGCCGCTGCTCGCGCGCGCCCGCGATTGCGAGCGGATCCGCGGTCGCATCCCCAACCTGCTGGCGGTCGACTTCTACCGGCGGGGCGACGTTCTCGGGGTGGTCGACGAGCTCAACGGCGTCGGAGGCGGACGGTAGATGGTGGATTCCACGGCCCGAACGGGCGATTTAACCGTTCGTAGCGTTCTCTTCGCCAGTTCTCAAAGCTTTCTTACTGGCCCCACCTAGGTTCATGTTCGACTCAAGATCAACCGTGCCGCACGTTCACCGGCGGCGCACAGAAACGGATCAAGAACATGAACACTCCACGTCTGATATCCGCGCTCGCAATCGCAGGTTCGATTGCGGCCGCGGCGGCGCCCTCGGCGTCGGCAGCGACGACGGAGGGGCAGTCGGCATCCAGTGCGAACTGGTCCGGGTACGTCGCCGGCGGCACTTCGGGGACTGCTCCGAAGTTCTCGAGCGTCTCTGGAAGCTGGACCGAACCGAACGTCGACTGCAGCTCCGGCCAGGGCTATTCGGCCTTCTGGGTCGGGATCGGCGGCGCCGGACAGCAGTCCCAGGCGCTCGAGCAGACCGGCACCGAGGCTGACTGCAGCGCCGGCGGCTCGGCTAGTCACTTCGCCTGGTACGAGCTCGTCCCCGCGGCTCCCGTCCGCATGGACCTGAAAGTGTCGCCCGGTGACCACATCACCGGCAAGGTCACGGTCAACGGCACGAACATCACGGTGTCGCTGTCAAACAGCACCACCGGTCAGTCGGCCACCAAGAACCTGACCATGCAGAACCCTGACACCTCCAGTGCAGAGTGGATCGCCGAGGCTCCGTCACAGTGCGGCAACGGCAGTGGCTGTCAGCCGCTCCCGTTGACCGACTTCGGCACCGTCAACTTCAGCGACGCGTCGGCCACGGCCGACGGCCACACCGGCACGATCTCCGACTCGGCATGGGGCTCAAACCCTGTGCAGCTGACGCCCGGCGCCGGCCAACTGGGTGACGGCGGCGGCTTCGTGTCCAACGACACCTCGTCGGCCGGCGCGACCCCCTCCGACCTCTCGTCGGATGGCTCGGCCTTCTCGGTCAAGTGGGGCGCGAGCGCCCAGCCGGCTGCCGACTCGGGCAGCTCGGCCGGCTCGGGCTCCGGCTGGGGCAACGGCAGCGGCTCCGCCTGGGGCGACGGCTCGAGCTCCAGCTGGGGTGACGGCAGTGGCTCCGCTTGGGGCGACGGCTCGAGCTCCGGCTGGGACGACGGCTCGGGCTCGACCTGGGGCGACGACGGTGGCTCCGCCTACGGCGACGGTGGCTGGGGCGCCTACGTCCCCGGCTACGCCTACTGGTAGCCCCCACTCCAACAAGCTGCAGTACCCGTGCTCCCCGCCACTCCCGGCGGGGAGCACTTTTTCTTGGCCCCCGGGCGATCTTCACGGGATCTTGATGCGCCCGTGCGCGATCTGAATGTCCGCTTTACGAAGCGCGTCCTACGTTGATATGGACACGAATCAGTTCTCCAGGAGCATTCAGATGGCAACGATCTCAGATACCCCACCTTCACCCTCACCCTCGCCCTACTTTCTGCCGGACCCGCCGCCGCTGCCGCTGCGCACGCGCGTCTACCTGCACCGCCACGGCCTCACGCACGCGCTCGCGCGCGGCGAGCGGCCCGCGACCCGCCCCGAGCTCGCACTGCGCGCCGCGCAGCTGACCGGCTCGCGTAACCGCCGTGGGCTCGCGCGCACGCTCCGCCGCACGGTCGACGACGCCCACCGGCCGCCCGCCAACACCTTCCGCGCCGCGGTGGTCCGCCGCACGGCGGTGCTCGAGGCCGAGCCCGAGATCCGGGAGATGATCGACCGGCTCGTCAGCCCCGCGGAGGTAGACGCCGAGGGCATGGCGATCGCCGACGAGATCGTCACCAACGCCAACCACAGCCCGCTCTACAACCGGAGCGAGCCGGGCACGCTGCGGCGTCAGATCAGGGTCGCGACCGAGGCGCTGGAGCCGCCCGTGGCCGCTGCCGCGTAGTCGTGGCCGCGGGGTCGGCCGCGGCTGCGAGCTCGACGAGCTGCGCCAGGCCGTGCTCGATCCCGGCACACACGACGTCGATGTCCGGCGCGCTGTCATAGTCGCCGCTGACCCCGAAGCTGAGCGCGCCGTCGTAGGAGAAGATCGCCACCGCCACGCGCACGCTGGCGAACAGCGGGATGTACGGGAACGACTCGAGCATCCGCCGGCCGGCCAGGTAGAGCGGGAACTGCGGGCCCAGGGACGTTCGTCGTCCCGGTGTTGAGGCTGCGCTGCGGCACCCGGCTCGCCGCCCGGGCGCCCAGCGCGAGCAGCATCGGCGGCGCGAACCCCGACAGCGAGGTCAGCACCTCGCCGGCGACCGCCTGCTTTGACTCCTTCAGATCCGCCATCTGCTCGCTGATCGAGCGCAGCCTCCGCTCCGGATCCTCGATCCCGACCGGGAGCTCGGCGAAGATCGCCGACACGCGGTTGTTATAGGTCCCGCGCTCGCCCGGCCGGCGCACCGACACCGGCACGAGCGTGCGCAGCACCCGGTCGACGGACTCGCCGCGGGACTGCAACAGCTCGCGGAACCCCTCGGTGATCGCCGCCAGCACGACGTCGTTGACGGTGCCGCCGATCGCGCGGCGGACCTGCTGCACGTCCGACAGCCTCCCCCGCGCCCAGTCCCAGCGGCGATGCGGACCGAGTGGCCCGTTGAGCGACGACCCGGACGGGATCCCGGCGGCGCCGACGAACCCGATCACTCCGCGGGATGTGTCGATGACCGTGCCCGCGAGCTCCCGTGGCGACCGCAACCCGCCGAGCGCCTGCCCGGCCGCCGCGAACGGATTGCGCGTGCGGTCGACGAGCGCGTCGGCCACCAGCCGGGCGGTGCTCGGCCCCGGCCCCGGATCCCAGGCCGACACCGGCAGCGCCGACGCGTCGCGCGCGCGATCGAGCACGACCGTCATCAGATCGGTCCCGGCGATCCCGTCGACCATGCAGTGATGGACCTTGGACAACAGCGCCCACCGTCCCTGCTCGAGGCCCTCGACGAGCCACAGCTCCCACAGCGGCTTGGCGCGGTCGAGGTTCTGCGACATCACGCGCCCGACCAGCGTGCGCAGCTGCCGCTCGTCCCCGGGCGCGGGCAGCGCGGTGCGCCGTAGGTGATAGCCGAGGTTGAAGTGCGGGTCGTCGACCCACACGGGCTCGGCCAGCGACAGCGGCACCGCCCGCACGACCTGGCGGTAGCGCGGCACCAGTGGCAGCTTGCCCTCGACGATCGCTACGACGTCGTCGAACGGCGGCGGCGGGCCCTCGAAGAGGCTGACGCCGCCGACGTGCATCGGGCTGCGATCGCTCTCGATGTGCAGGAACGATGCGTCCTGCGCGCTCATCCGGTTCACGGGGAGAGTCTAAGTGCTCGTAAGTGCTCGGACACACCTCGGACTCCGCTTTCGGGCCGCGGACGGCTACCTTTCGCGGTCGTGCCCGCCCGCGACGCCGAGCGAACCCGCCTGCAGGACGACGCCTGGCGCCGCTGGGGCCCGTACGTCAGCGAGCGCGCCTGGGGGACGGTGCGCGAGGACTACAGCGCCGACGGCGACGCGTGGTCGTACTTCCCCCACGACCAGGCGCGGTCGCGCGCGTACCGATGGAGCGAGGACGGCCTCGGCGGGATCTGCGACGACCGTCAGCTCCTGTGCCTGGCGTTCGCGCTGTGGAACGGCCACGACCCGATCCTGAAGGAGCGGATCTTCGGCCTCACCGGTCCTGAGGGCAACCACGGTGAGGACGCCAAGGAGTACTGGTGGTACCTCGACTGCACCCCGACGCACTCGTGGATGCGGTGGCGGTACGTGTATCCCCAGGGGGAGTTCCCCTACTCCCAGCTGATCGCCGAGAACGCGCGGCGCGACCGCCAGGCGCCCGAGTACGAGCTGATCGACACGGGCGCGTTCGACGAGAGCCGCTACTGGGACGTGACCGTCGACTACGCCAAGGCGGCGCCCGACGACATCTGCCTGCGCGTGCAGGTCCGCAACGCCGGGCCGCAGGACGCGACGCTCGAATTGCTGCCGACGCTGTGGTTTCGCAACCGCTGGTCCTGGCGCCCCGAAGCGGTGCGCCCGTCGATCGTCGAGCGCGACGGCAGCCTGGTCGCCACCCACGACGAGCTCGGCAGCGATGGTGCTCGCCGGGGACGGGACTCCCGAGCCGCTGTTCTGCGACAACGACACCAACACCGCGCGCCTGTGGCACTCGCCCGGGCCGGAGTATCCGAAGGACGGGATCAACGACCACGTGGTCGACGGCGCGCCGACCGTCAATCCGGCGCGCACCGGCACCAAGGCGGCGCTGCGCTACCACCTCGACGTCGCCGCCGGCGAGACCGCCGAGGTGCGGCTGCGGCTGGCGCCCGAGCGGCGCGGCGTCGGCAGGGGCTGGTCGTCGACGGTCAAGGCCCGCGCGCAGGAGGCCGATGCGTTCTACGCCTCGCTGGCGCCCGCCGCCACCGCGGACGAGGCGCTGGTGATGCGCCAGGCGTTCGCCGGGATGCTCTGGAGCAAGCAGTTCTACAACTACGACGTGACCCGCTGGCTCGACGGCGATCCCGGACTCCCGTCGCCGCCGCCGAGCCGGCTGAGCGGTCGCAACTCCGCCTGGCGGCACGTCTTCAACCGGGACATCATCTCGATGCCCGACAAGTGGGAGTACCCGTGGTACGCCGCCTGGGACCTGGCCTTCCACTGCGTCACGCTGGCCCACGTCGACCCGGAGTTCGCCAAGCAGCAGCTGCGCCTGATCACGCGCGAGTGGTACATGAACCCCAACGGGCAGCTGCCGGCGTACGAGTGGGACTTCGGCGACGTGAACCCGCCGGTGCACGCGCTCGCCGCGCTCGCGGTGTTCCGGCTCGACGGCGAGCGCGACCGCACCTGGCTGGTGCAGATGTTCAACAAGCTGCTGCTCGGCTTCACCTGGTGGGCCAACGTGAAGGATCCGCAGGGCGACCACCTGTTCGGCGGGGGCTTTCTCGGGATGGACAACGTCGGGCCGTTCGACCGCTCCACGCCGCTCGCCCCCGGACTCGTGCTCGAGCAGGCCGACGGCACCGGGTGGATGGCGCTCTACTGCCTGAGCATGCTCGAGATCGCGATCGTGCTCGCCACCGAGGACCCGGCCTACGAGGACGTCGCGATCAAGTTCTTCGAGCACTTCGCGCTGATCGCCGAGGCGATCAACGACAAGGGCCTGTGGGACGAGGCCGACGGCTTCTACTACGACCAGGTCCGCCGGCCCGGCGACGGGAGTGTCTGGCCGGTGCGCACCCGGTCGATGACCGGGCTGATCCCGCTCTGCGCGGTGGCCATCGGTCCGGGGGGATTGGCCGACCGACTACCGGAGTTCTCCGGCCGCGTGCGCGACTTCCTCCGGGTCAAGCCGCAGTACGCCGGGGTGATCGCCCCCTCCGGCAGCGACGATCAGGCGGTGATGGTCGCGCTGGTCGGGCACGACCGGCTCCCCCGGGTGCTCGAGCGCCTCGGCGACGAGCGGGAGTTCCTGTCGCCCCACGGCGTCCGCTCGGTGTCGGCGGCCTACCGCGGACACCCGTTCGAGTTCTGGCAGGACGGCCAGGTGGTGGCCACGATCGACTACGAGCCCGCCGAGTCGACCACCTCGCTGTTCGGCGGCAACTCGAACTGGCGCGGGCCGATCTGGTTCCCGGTCAACTTCCTGGTGATCGGGGCGCTGGAGCGCTACGCGGCGCGTCTCGGAGACTCGTTCACGGTCGAGTACCCGCACGGATCGGGCAACCAGCGGACGCTGACCGAGATCACCACCGACCTCTCACAGCGGCTGGTCGACATCTTCCTCGCCGACGGCGACGGCCGCCGCCCGGTGTTCGGGGACCGCCGGGAGCCCGATCCGAGCTGGCGGGACGCGCTGTTCTTCCACGAGTACTTCCACGGTGACGACGGCCGCGGCCTCGGCGCGTCGCACCAGACCGGCTGGACCGGACTGGTCGCCGACATGGTGATCCGGCTCTCGCGCCGTCGCGAGGACGCCGCGCGATGACGCTGCCGGCGCTGGGCGCGCGGGTCGACGGCGACGGCGTCGAGTTCGCCGTGTTCAGTTCGGTCGCCGAGTCCGTCGAGCTGTGCCTGTTCGACGACGCCGGCGCCGAGAGTCGCCGGCCGCTCGAGGCCGACGAGGGCTTCGTCTGGCGCGGCCGCGTCGCCGGCGCCGGCCCGGGCATGCGCTACGGCTTCCGCGTCCACGGCCCCTGGGACCCGGCCTCGGGCAAACGCTGCAACCCCGCCAAGCTGCTGCTCGATCCGTACGCGCGTGCGATCGCCGGCGGCGTGCAGTGGCACCAGGCGGTGCAGGGCGAGGACCCCGGCGACTCGGCCCCGTACGTGCCGCGCTCGGTGGTGTGCGCGTCGGAGTTCGACTGGGACGGGGACCGTCCGCCAGCGACGGCGCTGCAGGACTCGATCATGTACGAGCTGCACGTCAAGGGCTACACGAAGCTGCACCCGAAGGTCCCGGAGCGTCTGCGGGGCACCTATCGGGGGCTCGCCGAACCGGCCGTGACCGCGCACCTGCAGCGGCTCGGCGTGACCGCGGTCGAGCTGCTTCCAGTCCACCAGTTCGTGCACGACCGCCAGCTGGTCGCGCGCGGTCTGCACAACTACTGGGGCTATCAGTCGATCGGCTTTTTCGCGCCCCACAACGAGTACTCGTCAGCCGGCGACGGCGGCCAGCAGATCGACGACTTCAAGGCGATGGTCCGCGGCCTGCATGCGGCCGGCCTCGAGGTGATCCTCGACGTCGTCTTCAACCACACCGCCGAGGGCGATGAGGCCGGGCCGACGCTGTGCTTCCGCGGGCTCGACAACGAGGCCTACTACCGGCTGGCCGACGACCGCTCGCGCTACGTCGACGACACCGGCACCGGCAACACGTTCGACACCCACCAGCCGCAGGCGCTCGGCCTGGTGATGGACTCGCTGCGCTACTGGGTGCAGGAGATGCACGTCGACGGCTTCCGCTTCGACCTCGCGGCCAGCCTCGGCCGCGGCACCGCCGACTTCGATCCCCACAGCGCGTTCCTGGAGACGATCGGCCAGGATCCGGTGCTCGGCGCGGTGAAGCTGATCGCCGAGCCGTGGGACATCGGCTTCGGCGGTTACGAGCTCGGGGCGTTCCCGCCCGGATGGAGCGAGTGGAACGGGCGCTACCGCGACACCGTGCGCGACTTCTGGCGCGGGACCGAGGGGACGCTCGGGGATTTCGCCACCCGCGCTGACCGGGTCCTCGGACCTGTACGGCCGCGGCCGCCGGCCGACCGCGTCGATCAACCTGGTCACCGTCCACGACGGCTTCACGCTGGCCGACCTCGTCAGCTACGACTCCAAGCACAATGAGGCCAACGGCGAGGACAACCGCGACGGCACCGACGACAACCGCAGCTGGAACTGCGGCGTCGAAGGGGACCACCGACGATCCCGACGTGCTCGCGCTGCGGGCGCGTCAGCGCCGCAACCTGCTGGCCACCGTGTTGCTGTCGGAGGGCGTGCCGCTGCTGCTCGGCGGCGACGAGCTCGGCCGCACCCAGGGCGGCAACAACAACGCCTACTGCCAGGACAACGCCGTCAGCTGGGTCGACTGGTCGCTGGCGGGCGGCGACGGCGACCTCACCGAGTTCGTCGCCGGCCTCGTCAGGCTGCGGATGACCCACCCGGCGCTGCACCGGCGGCGGTTCTTCGCCGACGACGAGATCCAGTGGCTGCGCCCCGACGGCAGCGAGATGACCGACGCCGACTGGTCGGAGTCGTTCGCGCGCGCCGTGGCCGTGACCTCGGCCACCGGGTCGCTGATGCTGCTCTTCAACGCCTGGTGGGAGCCGCTGACGTTCCAACTGCCCGAGCGGCTGCGCGGGGAGTCGATGTCGACCCTCGTCGACACGGCCGGCGACGGCACCGCCGTCGACGGCAACGAAGTGACCGTCGGGCCGCGGTCGCTGCTCGTGCTCTCGCGCTGAGTCGCGTTCCGGGCGAGCCCGCGATCAGCCCCAGATTCCCGAGGTCAGCCCGCCGTCGACCACGAGGTTGCTGCCGGTGACCCAGCGGGCCTCGTCGGACAGCAGGTAGACGAACGCTTCGGCGATGTCGAGCGGCTCGCCGAGCCGGCCGAGCGGATGGCGGGCGGAGATCGCGGCGTCGGCGGCCTCGGGGTCCGGTTGGCCGTCGAGGTAGCGCTCCAGCAGCGGAGTGCGGGTGAAGCCCGGGGACACGCAGTTGACGCGGATCGCGTCGCGGGCGCCGTCCAGGGCCATGCACTTGGTCAGCATGATCGCCCCGGCCTTGGCCGCGGCGTAGCCGGCCTGGCCGTGAGTGCCCCACATGCCCGCGATCGACGCGGTCGAGGCGATCGCGCCGCCACCGGCGGCCTGCAGCTGCGGCCAGACCGCGCGCGACATCAGGTAGATCCCCTTGAGGTTGACATCGAGCACCCGGTCCCAGTCGGGCTCGGCGAGCTCGTGGACGGCGCCGACCATCGGGATCCCGGCGTTGTTGACGAGCCGGTCCAGGCCGCCGAGGGCCCGCGCGACCTGCGAGATCGCCGCCTCGGAGCTGGCGCGATCGGCGACGTCGACCTCGACGGCGAGCTCGGCGCCCAGCTCCTGGGCGACGCTGCGCACCGCGGCCCCGTCGATGTCCAGCAGCGCGACGCGCGCGCCCTCGCTCAGGCAGCGCGAGGCGACCGCGCGGCCGATCCCGGTACCGGCACCGGTAACCGCGATCCGCGCTCCAGACAGACGGTTGCCCGCAGTGACCATCACACCTCCCGACGAGGACGTTGGACTCGGCCGGGAAATCCAAACGCCGGCGTCGCGCCGGTGGTCACGGGACGATCACTACGGCCCGGCCCGACGTCCCCGTCAGCGCGGTCTCGAGCGCGGACGCGGCCTGGTCGAGCGGGAACATGCAACCGACCTCGATGTTCAGCCGGCCGTCGGCCAGCTGCTGGGCGAGCCGCTCGAGCTGAGGCCCGTCGGGCCGCACGTACACGGTCGCGATCGCGATCCCGCGCTGGGCGTCGGGCGGGTCCGAGGTGATCGTCGCGAGCCTGCCGCCGTCGCGGACCGCGCCGATCGCGGCGGCCGCGCCGCCGGGCGCGGCGTTCGCCGCTGCGTCGACGCCGAGGCCGGCGAGCTCCCGCGCCCGATCGACCCACTCGGGATCGTGGTAGTCGAGCACATGCGCGGCGCCCAGCGATTTCAGGCGCTCGTGGTTGGACGGGCTGGCGAGCGCGGTCACCTCGGCGCCGAGCATCGCGCCGAGGTTGACCAGCAGGCTGCCGCTGACGCCGCCGGCGCCGTTGACGAGCAGCGTCTCCCCGGCCCCGATCCCCAGCGTCTCCCCCAACACCTGCTCGGCCGTCAGCGCCGGGACCGGGAACGCGGCGGCCTTGTCCCACGGAACCGCCGGGGGCTTGCGGGCGAGGGTCGCGGCGGGCGCGATCAGCTGCGGAGCCCAGGTGCCCTGGTCGCGCAGCGGCAGCGGGTGGGTGAGGACGTCGTCGCCCTCGGCCCAGCGTCCGGCGTCCGCACCGACGGCGACGATCACGCCGGCGGCCGCAGTGCCGAGCGCCATCGGCGGCGAGATACCCACGTCCCACTCGCCGTCGCGGACGAACGCATCCCAGTTGGCCACGCTGGCCGCCCTGACGTCGATCAGCACTTCGTCGGCTGCAAGCGCGCGCGGGTCCGCGACGTCGATCAACTCGACCGGATCCGACGCCGCCCTGATCCCGGCCGCGCGCATTACTGCACCGTACAGGGAGCCGCGTCAAGGGCAGGGGTGTGCCGGATGGGAATTCGGCGTAGCTTCCCGGCCATGGAGCTGCGGGCGGTGATCTTCGATCTCGACGGGGTGCTGGTCGACTCCGAGTCGGTGTGGGACCAGGCGCGGCGCGGCGTCGTCGCCGACAACGGGGGTACCTGGAAGCCCGAGGCGACCACCGCGATGATGGGGATGAGCTCGCCGGAGTGGTCGCGGTACCTGCACGACGAGCTCGGCGTCGCGCTCGAACCCGGGGAGATCAACGCGCGCGTGGTGGAGCGCGTGCTCGACGCTTACCACCACGACGTGCCGGTGCTGCCGGGCGCGGTGCAAACCGTGAGGCGGCTCGCCTCGAGGTGGCCGCTGGGGCTCGCCTCGTCGGCCAACCGCCCCGTGATCGACGCCGTGCTCGAGACCACCGGTCTCACCGACTGCTTCGCCGCGACGGTCTCCGGCGACGAGGTGAAGCGCGGCAAGCCCGCCCCCGACGTGTATCTGGCGGCCGCCCGCAAGCTCGGCGTCGACGCCTCGAAAGCGGCGGCGGTCGAGGACTCGAGCAACGGCCTGCGGTCCGCGGCTGCCGCGGACATGGTCGTGGTCGCGATCCCCAATCGCGAGTTTCCCCCGGACGACGACTCGTTGGCGATGGCGGACATCGTGCTCGACTCGATCGCAGAGCTGACGCCCGAGACGATCGACCGGTATACCTCGGGACCGCGATGAGCACCGGTCAGAGCGCTCCGGCGAAGACGATCGTGCTGATCCACGGCCTGTGGATGACACCGCTGAGCTGGGAGCACTGGATCGACCGCTACCGCCAGCGCGGCTACGACGTGCTCGCCCCCGCCTGGCCCGGAATGGATGTCGACCCCGAGCAGCTCCGCGCCGACCCCGCCCCGATCGAGCACCTGGGGATCGAGGAGATCGTCGACCACTACGACGGGATCATCCGCGGCCTCGACGCGCCGCCGATCATCATCGGCCACTCGTTCGGCGGCGCGTTCTGCGAGGTGCTGCTGGACCGCGGGCTGGGCGCCGCCGGGGTGGCGATCGACGCCGCGGCGGTCAAGGGGATCGCCCGGCTTCCGTTCGCGCAGCTGAAGTCCGCGTTCCCGGTACTGAAGAACCCCGCCAACAACCACCGCGCGGTACAGCTCTCCGCCGCGGAGTTCCACTACGCGTTCACGAATGCGATGAGCGAGGAGGACTCGCTCCGGGTGTACGACCGCTACGCGGTCCCCGGCCCCGGACGGATCCTGTTCCAGGGAGCGTTCGCGAACTTCAATCCGCATGCGGCGACCAGCGTCGACTTCGCCAACGACGATCGCGCGCCGCTGCTGCTGATCGCCGGCGAGCTCGACCACACGGTCCCCGCGGTCGTCGATCACTCCGCCTTCAAGCACTACGGCAGATCGAAGGCGATCACGGACTACAAGGAGTTCCCGGGCCGCTCGCACTTCATCATCGGCCAGGAGGGTTGGGAGGAGGTCGCCGACTACGCGATCGACTGGGCCGAGGGGCAGCTGGAGGCGCGGGCGGCGAGCTGATGCAGTCGCCGATCACGCACATCGCCGCCGGCGCTGACGGCACCGACGAGGGCCGGGACGCGGTCGCGTTCGCTGCCGCGCTCGCCGACAGCACCGGGGCCGGGCTGACGCTCGTGCGGGTGTTCCCGACGACGCTGTTCCCGGCGGCCGGGATCACCGACCGAGCGACGCTGCGCGAGCAGGCCGACGCCGGCCTGCGCCACGATCGCGACGCTCTGGCGCCCGAGGCCCTGCTGCATTCGGTCGCGGACCTGTCGGTGTCGCGGGCGCTGGCGCACTTCGCGGAGCGCACCCACGCCGGCCTGGTCGTGATCGGCTCCTCCCCGACCGCTCCGGAGCAGCGCACGGCGATCGGCCGGCGAGGACGGCAGCTGCTGCACGACGTGCCGTTCGCGATCGCGGTCACGCGGCGTGGGCTCGCCGAGCAGCCGGTCCGGCTGCGCCGGATCGCGGTCGGCGAGGACGGCGGTCCCGAGGCGCAGGTCGCCAAGGCGACCGCGATCGAGCTCTGCCGCGCGTCCGGCGCGACACTCGTGATCGCCAGCGTGATCGACGACCGCTATCCGATGATCGTCGGGGCGGTCCCGTCCTCACTGCCGGAGTTCGAACGTGCCTGGGCCGCGGACCGCGCCGCCGCCGAGGCCGAGCAGGAAGAGGCGGCATCGCAGCTCGACATCGACGCCGAGGTCCACGCCGTGATCGGCGATCCGGGCCTCGAGCTCCGGCGCCTGTCGGACCAGGTCGACCTGGTCGTGGTCGGCTCGCGCCGCTGGGGCCCGATCGCGCGGACGGTCAACGGCGGGGTCGGCGAGACGCTCGTCGCCGACGCGGGCTGCTCGGTGCTGATCGTGCCGCGGCCCGACGATCAGGCCGGCTCGGCCACGGGCTAGCTGCCCTGCGCCGCGGCCGCGGCTGCGGCCTCGGGAGCCAGCTCGACCGGGCGCATCTCCACGCCGGCCGCCGCATACGCGTCGGCAGCATCGAGTGTCTCGGCCTCGAGCAGCGCCCGGGCCAGGCTCTCCAACTGATCGCGGTGCTCGCTCAGCAGCTGCGTGACCTCCACGTGCGCCTCCTCGACCATCCGCTTGACCTCCTCGTCGATCAGGTACTGCGTCTGCGGTGAGGTCTCGCTCGCGCCCGGGAGCAGCGGCCCGCTGCCGTTGCTCGGCAGCACGGTCACCGGCCCGACCTTGTCGCTCATCCCCCACCGCCCCACCATCTGGCGGGCGATCTGCGTCAGCTGCTGCAGATCGGACTCGGCGCCCGTGGTGATCTTGTTGTAGACCACCTCCTCGGCGACGCGGCCGCCGAGCGCCACGTTGATCTTGGCCTCGAGGTCCTCGCGCGAGTACGACACGCGGTCGGCGTCCGGGGTCGAGAGCGTGACCCCAAGTGCCATCCCGCGCGGGATGATCGACACCTTGCGGACCGGATCGGCGTCGGGGGTGAGCATCCCGACGAGCGCGTGGCCGGACTCGTGGTAGGCGGTTCGCTCGCGATCCTCGGGGCTGAGGACGATCCCGCGCGGGGCGCCGAGCAGGATCTTCTCCAGCGAGTCGGTGAAGTCCGACTGATGCACCTTGTCGTGCTGCCGGCGGGCGGCCAGCAGCGCAGCCTCGTTGCACAGGTTGGCGAGGTCCGCGCCGACCATTCCGGGCGTGGTCGAGGCGAGCGCGTCGAGGTCGACGTCGTCGGCCAGCGGAATCCCGCGAGTGTGGACCTCCAGGATCTTGGCGCGGCCGGCGCGGTCGGGAGGTTGCACCGCGACCCGCCGGTCAAAGCGCCCGGGACGCAGCAGCGCCTGGTCGAGGATCTCCGGGCGATTGGTGGCGCCCAGCACGACCACCGCCTCGGTTGAGTCGAAGCCGTCCATCTCGGTGAGGATCTGATCGAGCGTCTGCTCGCGCTCATCGTTGGAGCCGACGGAGATCGACCCCTGGCGCGAGCGGCCGATCGCGTCGAGCTCATCGATGAAGATGATCGCCGGCGCCGCCTCCTTGGCCTTGGCGAACAGGTCGCGCACCCGCGAGGCCCCCACGCCGACGATCGCCTCGATGAACTCCGACGCGGCGATCGAGAAGAACGCCGCGTGAGCCTCGCCGGCGACCGCGCGCGCCAACAGGGTCTTGCCGGTCCCGGGCGGGCCCGACAGCAGCACGCCGTGGGGAATCCGCCCGCCGAGGCGCTCGTACGGAGTCGGGTCCCGGAGGAAGTCGACGATCTCGGTCAGCTCGGCCTTGGCCTCGTCGATCCCAGCGACGTCGTCGAAGGTGACGCGGATCTTCTCGGGGTCGATCCGACGCGCCTGCGAGCGCCCGAAGTTGCCCAGCGCCCCCGCCGCGCCGCCGCCCGACATCGCCCGCCGGGCGAGCAGCACGAACAGGCCCACGATCAGCAGCGTCGGGCCGAAGCCCAGCAGCAGCTCGAGCAGGAACGGCGTGTGTTTCGAGGTCGATTGGGCGTTGACCTGGACGCCCTGGGACTGGAGCTCCTGGGTCAGCTGGGTGTTGTTCCAGAACGTCGGAACCTCGGTCGAGAACAGCGTCGTCGCGGTCGCCTTGGTGTCGCTGGGCGGGTACTTCTGCTTGCTCTTGAACGTGCCCTTGATCGTGTCCCCGGTGGACTCGATCGACTTGATCTTGCTGGCGCTGAGCTGGTCCAGGAAGTACGGGCTGAACGGCACCTTCACCCGGGGTTCGGACGACGGCTGGAAGATCAGCACCGACAGCCAGTTGATCGCCAGCAGCACCGCGACGAAGATCCAGAATCCCATCCACCGGTGTGGCGGGCGCGGCTTGTGCTGATCGGGGGTGCCGCGGCCGTCGGGGGCGGGCGCCACCCGCCAGCCCTGCTGGTCGCGGGGCATCGGCGAGGCCGGCCCCGACTTCTGGGCGGTCCCGGAGGTGTCGGTGCTGGGTGCGGTGGTGTCGGCGTCGGAAGGCGTGCTCCGCATTATGGTGCAGCCGGGTCGCCGCCCTCGGCTCGGGAAGCGGACGGTACGCTGCGGCCGTGCCAGCCGGCGACCACCGCGCAGCTCGGGAGGGTCCGTTCTGGGACGTGCTGGAGGGGCGCCGCGCGCCCCCGCCCGCAGCGGTCCTGCTCGGATTCAGGCTCGTGTCGGTCGACCCGGACGCCGGGACGATCGAGGTCGCGTTCGACGCCGGCGAGAAGTTCCTCAACCCGGCCGGGCAGGTGCAGGGCGGGTTCCTGGCGGCGATGCTCGACGACACGCTCGGCCCGGCGCTGGTGGCCACGCTGGGCCCTGGTGAGTGGGCCCCGACGCTCTCGCTCAACGTCCAGTTCCTGGCCCCGGCGACGCCGGGGGAGCTGCGGGGGCGCGGACGCGTGGTCCGGCGGGGTCGCGAGATCGCGTTCCTGGCCGGCGAGCTCACCGGCCCCGGGGGCGAGGTCGTGGCCAGCGCCACAGCGACGGCCGTGATCCGGCGCTACCGGGGGATGGACAACGGCTGATCGCCGCGCCGGCGCGATCCGGCCGGCCGCGGGCACATCACTTGGCGTACGTCTGGATGTCGGAGTCCAACGTCCCCTGCGAGTCGTACTGGCCGGTGTGCACGAACGCGACCTTGCCCTTGGAGTCGACGAAGATCGTCGTCGGCAGGCCCTGGACGATCGCGAGCGAGTGCAGGTCGTCGAGACTGGCCTGGTAGCTGGGGTAGCTGACCGGATGCTGGGCCAGGAACGACTGGGCGTCGCCGGCCGAATCGTTGGTGTCGGCGCCGAGGAACGCGACCTTGCGGCCGTAGCGCGCCGACGCGTCGGCGAACAACCCGAACTCCGAGCGGCACGGCGTGCACCACGACGCCCAGGCGTTGATGACCACCGGGTAGCCCTTCAGCGCCCCAAGCCGCTGGGTCAGCGCGCCCGTGGACCCGAGCAGCTTCGAGGACTGCTGGTGCAGCGCCGCCAGCGGCGCCGGCGAACCGGCCAGTGCTCGCTCGGTGGCCCGGGCGCCGGACGGCGCCTTGGGCGCCCGCGAGAGCGCGGCCCGGACGTGCTCAGCAAGCTGCTTCGGGCTCAGCCAGCCGGAGCTCGACACGTCCCAGTACCAGAGGATCTGGCCGCTGGGCGAGGTCAGCACGAACCACGGCTGGCCCTGGACCTCGTAGCCGTCGGCCACGCGCCCGTCGCCGTCGACGGCCACCGGGTAGGACAGCTTCTGGCGCAGGCCGCCGAGGAACGACGGCAGCGCCGCCGGCGACGGTTCGACCGCTCCCTCGTCGACGGCGGTCAGCGGCGGCAGCTTCGAGCGCGCGGCCGACGACTGGTAGCCGTCGAGCCGGCGCAGCTGCCCGGCCAGGCTCGTCACCTCCCGGTCCCAGGTGGCGAAGAACAACATCAGCCGCGGCGAGCGCCCCGGGCCCAGCGCGACCTTGCCGCCGCCCGCCCGCGGCAGGCTCACCGGGACGGTGGGGCTGATCCCCGAGATCCGCGAGTAGGACACGTTCGAGCGGACCTGCGGGTGGTCGGGCAGCAGGCCCGAGACCTCCTCGGCCAGCACCCGGCCGAACTGTCCGACGGCGGCGTAGGACTGTTGGGTCACGTACAGCTTGGCGAGCCTCCCGTCCGGATCGATCACGAACACGGCGGGCGAGTGGTCGACCTGGCGCTGACTGATCTGGACTCCGATGCTGTAGGCCTTCCATACCGCCCTGAGCTCGGCAACGGACCCGGTGAGGAAGCGCCACTGGTGCACCATCCCGTGGACCTCCGAATAGGACAGCACGTCCTCCAGCGAGGTCGCCTTCGGATTGGCGTCGACGCCGAGCAGCTGCACCTGCGTGCCGGCCGAGCCGAGCATCGCCTTGGCCTGCACCATCGCGCTCGTGGTCAGCGGGCAGATCGTCGTGCACTCGGAGTCGTTGAACGCGAGCACCACGACCTTGCCGCGGAACGAGCTCAGCGAGACCCGCTTGCCGAACTGGTCAGACAGCGTGAAATCGGGGGCCCGGCCGCGCAGCTGGGTGCCGGAGTCGAGGTTGGGATTGCTGGCCAGCGCCCCGATCTGCGTCGTCTTCGGGGACGCGAGCACGCCGAACGCCACGATCGGGACGCCCGCGGCGATCACCAGGAACGCCGCGACCGGGATCCCGAGGCGCAGTGAGCGACGCGGGATCGCCGTCCGATCCGGGCGCGCTTGCGCGCCGCGACGGCGGCGCCTGAGCGCATACCGGACCCCGATCCCGGCCACAACCAGCGCCACCACCACGCCCAGGAAGATCAGGACGTTGTCGTTGCTGCCGCTGTTGGCCGCACTCGCGACGCTCCCGGACGGCTCGCCGCCCGACGACGCGCCCCCGCCGGCGGCCGGTACCGCCAGCTTGATCCCGGCGTCTGACGCCAGCGACTGCACGGCCGTCTGAGCGGCAGTGGCGAGGCCGCTGCCCCCCGGCTTGATCGGGACCTTGGCGAGAGCCCGGTAGGCATCCGCCGAGGAGTGCCCGGGCCAGTTGAAGCCGATCCCGTTGGGCATCACCACCAGCAGCCGCCCCTTGTAGGCCAGCGACAGCTCGAGACCGAGGAACCGCGCGTAGTTGCGGGGCTGGCGCCACAGACCGGTGACCGCGCCGAGATCGCTGCGGCTCGAGATGATCGCCACCCGAACGGGGAATCCGCCGCGGGCCGCCGACCGCAGGAGGCCGCCGAGCTGGGATTGCTGGGAGATCGACACGCCGGAGTCCGCGCCCAGGAACAGCGGCTGGTAGACCAGCACGTCGCTGCCGGGGTCGCCGTCGGCGCGGGCCGCCGACGCCGGGACCATCGCCACCAGCACCACCAGCAGCCCGAGGGCGCAACGACCTACCCTCGAGCCGCGTGAACACCAGGCGGCTCCAGGGCCATGCAGACGACGTTCCATCGGCCCCGATGCTACCCCTGGCTTGACTCCACGGGCGCGCCGCGCAACAATCCAGAGACGCCGTCGGCAGATCACAGGAGGGAATCGATGAGCAGCGACTACAGGCTTGGCTACGGGACCCACGCCACTCCCGAGGACGGGCGCTGTGCAATGGAGTGGGTGAGCTACCTGGCCGGCGAGCCCCACAGCGACCATCCGGGGTGCGTGAGCCCGGTGTTGCGGGCGTTCTGCATGACGCTCAACGACAGCCTCGAGGACACGCCGCGCCAGCGGCTGCGGCCATATCTGGCCCGTACGATCGGCACCGCCGACGACGACTTCGACGAGACGCGGTCGTGGATGGCGCTCGACTGGCTGATCCGCACCTACGCGCCGAGCTGGCTCGCGGTGGCGGGGCTGGCCGGATCGGCCCACCGGCTCGACTCGCTGGCGCCCGTCGTCGACTCCGCCAGCCTCCAGAAGGCGCTGGCCGAGCTGACCGTGGCCCGGCGCGACGCCCGCATGGCATGGTCGTCGGCCCTGGGCGCGGCCCGTGCCGCCGCCTGGGCCCCGTGGGCGGCCGGCCGAGCGGCGGCGCGCGAGGCGGCCTGGGCCTCGGCCGGAGCGGCGGCCTGGGCGGCCGCTCGGGTAGCGGTCGGCGACATCGCCGGCGACCGGGCGCGGGCGATCGCGCGCGAGATCGCGGGCGACGCGGCGGCGACCGTCGCGCGAGAGGCCCGCGCGGGCGCGAGCCGGGCGGCCGCGCGCGACGCGGCTCGGGCCGCGCTGGCGCCGACCGTCGAGGATCTGCAGCGATCGGCGTTTGAGCTGCTCGACCGGCTGTTGCCGACGGTTCCGCTCGCCGCGCCGGTCGCGCAGGACGCCGATCTGGTGTGCTTGACACCCGCCGTCTGAACGCCCGCACCCGGCACTACTCACGCGGCCCGTAAAGGGCTACGCTCCGCACCGCAGTTGCGGTGAGGGGCGTTTGCGTGAGCGATTCCACCCGAGAGCGTGCAGGGACTGAGGGGACCGAGCCCGCTGGGCACGACGGTTCGTTCATAGGCCACGTCGCGGCTCTCCGGGGAGCTCCCAACCCGCGGCACCTCCGCGTCGGCAAGCACACCGACGAGGGCCACGACCTGTCGGTGATCGGCGGCCTGGCGGCGCTGAGTCTCGACGCGATGTCGAGCGTCGCTTACGGGCCGGAGGCGATGGTGCTCGTGCTCGTGGCCGCCGGCGCCGGCGCCCTGAAGTTCACGGTCCCGATCACCGTGGTGATCACCGGGATGCTCGTGCTGCTGGTGCTCTCCTACTCGCAGGTGATCGCGGCGCACCCCGAGGGCGGCGGGTCCTACGCGGTCGCGAAGGTCAACCTGGGACGGATCCCCGCGCTGCTGGCGGCCGCGTCGCTGGTCGTCGACTACATCCTCACGGTCGCGGTCAGCCTTTCCGCGGGAGCGGCCAGCCTGGCCAGCATGTTCCCCTCGCTGGCGCCTCACCTGCTGGCGGTGTGCCTGCTCGAGCTGCTGATCCTGACCGGGGTGAACATGTTCGGCATCACCGAGTCGGCGAGGTTCCTGATGCCGCCCGCGGCGGTGTTCCTGGTCAGCATCATCGCGCTGCTGATCATCTCGCCGTTTCACTCGCATCCGGCCGCGGTGATCGGCACCGCCGAGCCGATCCACGCCACCGAGGCGGTCGGACTGGTGCTGCTGCTGAAGGCGTTCGCCGCCGGCTGCTCGGCCGTGACCGGCGTCGAGGCGATCGCCAACGGCGTCCCCGCGTTCCGAAGACCAAGGATTCGAACCGCCCAGCGCACCGAGATCTCGCTCGGCGTGATCCTCGGGATCGTGCTGATCGGACTCGCGATCCTGATTCGCGCGCACGACGTCGTGCCCCGCGGGGGCGTGACCGTGTTGGCCCAGCTGACGGCCGGCGCATTCGGCACCGGCTGGGCGTTCTACGTCTCCAACCTCGCGGTCACGATCGTCCTCGGCCTGGCCGCGAACACGAGCTTCGGCGGGCTGCCGGTGCTGATGAGCATCCTCGCCCGCGACCACCGTCTCCCCCACGTGTTCTATCTGCGCGCCGAGCGGCCCGTGTACCGCTTCGGGATCTTCTCGCTCGCCGTGCTGGCGGCGCTGCTGCTGGTCGCGGTCGATGCGGAGACCAACCGGCTGATCCCGCTCTACGCGATCGGCGTGTTCGTCGGGTTCACGATCAGCCAGATCGGACTCGTGCGCCACTGGAACCAGGAGCGATCGTCCCGCTGGCGGCTTCGGATCGCGCTGAACGGGACGGGCGCGGTGATGACCGCGGTCGCCGTCGCGGTGTTCCTCATCAGCAAGTTCACCGAGGGCGCCTGGGTGGTGGTGGTGACCGTGCCGCTGCTGATGCTGCTGTTCTCGCGGATCGAGACCTACTACGCCGGGGTGGCCTCCGCGCTACGGCTGGGCAGGACCCCGGATCTCCCGCATAAGCGCGAGAGCATTGTGATCGTCCCCACCTCGACCGTCAGCAAGCTCACCGAGCTGGCCCTGGATGCGGCGCTGTCGCTCGGCGACACGGTGATCGCGGTCGCGGTGGCCGGCGACGAGGCGGAGCGCGAGCGCCTCCTGGACGACTGGAACACGTGGAAGTGCTCGGTCCCGCTCGAGGTGATCGTCGATCCGCACCGCTCGCTGGTGCGGACCGTGACCAAGTACGTCGACTCGGTGGAGAACGATGATGTGACCGTGACCGTGCTGATCCCCGAGCTGATCCCCAGCAAGCGCCGCTACGAGATGCTCCATAACCAGCGCGGCCGCCTGCTCGAGACCGCGCTGAAGTCGCGGACCGACGTCCTCGTGGCCACCTACCGCTACCACATCCCCGAGGACTGAGCCGATGGCTCCGGCGCACCAGGGCGACGAGGCAGAGCGGCGACGAGAGCTGCCACGGTGGGGAACCGGGCGCGTGGAGGCGTTCAGCGACGGCGTGTTCGCGATCGCGATCACGCTACTGGTGCTCGAGATCAGGGTCGACCCGTCCGACTACGACCATCTGGGGCGCGCACTCGCGCACGAGTGGCCGGCGTATCTCGCCTACGTGACGAGCTTCCTGACCGTCGGGGGCGTGTGGCTGTCGCACCACGCCCTGTTCAGTCGGCTTCGCTACGTCGACGCCGTGCTGCTGCGGATCAACCTTGGGCTGCTGCTCGTGGTCTCGTTCCTGCCCTTCCCCACCGGCGTGCTGGCGCAGGCGCTGCACGCGAACAACCGAGCCGAGCGGATCGCAATCGCGTTCTACGGCCTGACTGCGCTGGCGCTCGACATGGTGCAGCGGCTGGGTGTGCGCTACGCGGTCGCCCGGCCCGACATGCTCGAGGCCCCGCCCTCCGACGAGGTCGACGTGCAGGACGCGCCCACCCGACGCGAGAACCGGGCGGCCGCACTGAGCGCGGCGGTGTACACGGTGGTGATCGTGGTCGGGATCGTGCTCGTGCCCCGGGTGGCGGTGATCGCCTACCTGTTGGTGGCCGTGCGCAGCGCGCTCGTGATCGGCGCCGGCGGTCGCCTGAGCGTCCCCTGGGTCTCCAAGCAGTTCAGGCGGATACCGGGATTCCGCTGAGCCGGCCGTGCGCGGCGAGCGTGGCCAGCGCTCGCAGCGTCACGATCCCGCGCCACTCGACCGACTGCCCCGGAGACCATCCGAGCCAGTCGAACATCCAGCCGCCGTCGTCCTGCTGGGCGCGCTCGAGCGCGTCGAGCTCGACCTCGATCTGGCCGTCCTCGAACAGAGCGCGGCTGCGGCGGCCCGGCCGCTGGGACAGCTCCAGCGGGCGCAGCCGCTCGTCCTCTGTCCCCCCCGCGACCGCGATCGAGCCGTCCGGGCCGATCCGCGAGCCCAGCCGCTCGATCGCTGCCCGCGCTCGCGCGTCGTCGGGTACCTGGTCGAGGAACTCGAGCGCGAACTTGACCGCGTATCCGTCGACCTCCCCGGGGCCCTCGAGCCGCGACCAGCACCAGTCGGTGCCGCGCTGCAGCCAGGGATCGTCGGACTTCGCGTCCCAGAGCACCCCCGCCAGCGCGAACGTCAACTGCGAGCCGCCCTCAGACGGGACCATCCACGGTCCCCGCGGGTACCCGGCGGCGGCCGGCATCACGAACGGCACGCCGCCGTCGGGCCCGGCGATCCCGTCCACCCAGGCCGCTGCGTCGCGCACCATCGGATCGTCGAGCAGGCCCACCGAGGCAAGCGCCTCGAGCGCGTGCAGCACGGCGGCCGGCTCGCTCTCGGGCCCGCGGACGTCGGGCTCGAGCGCGTGGCCGAAGCCACCGTCGGGATTGCGATAGGGGCGCAGCGCGGCCACCACCGCGGCGCCCGGCGCGCCGTCTAGCAGCGCCGCCACCCGGTGGCGCTCGAGCACACGCGCGTTGGCGTAGATGAACGTCCGGGCTGAGTCGAGGTCGATCGTCATGCGCTCAACCTACGCCGCCGCGGCGGCGCCGTCTTGAACGAATCGGACGTACGGGGAGGAAGCAAGGACCCGAGGCGAGATACTGACCATAATGCGCGCAGCCCGGGCTTGCACCCGCGGCCTGGGTCCCGGACCTGAGCTCACACCAACGTCGCGAAAGGGAACTAAACATGGCCGATCACCCCGCCGCAGTCGAGCCGTCGGGAAATGACACCCGTCAACCAGGCGGTTTGGTGGATCTCTCGCGTCCGATCACGGTTGAATCCTCCTACAAACTCTGGGGAGACATGCTGGACAGCAATCCCCACCTCCTCGAAATCCAGGTGGACTACATTTCGCAGTTTCCGACGGCCAACGGAACCGTTTGCCGATTCTCGCTCTGCGACCACACGGCCACCCACATCGACGCGCCGATCCACACCGTGCCCGGCGGGTCGTCACTCGAGGACGTCGACGTCTCGCGACTTGTGGGCGAGGCGATCGTCCTCGACATGTACAAGGGCCACGTCGACTATGCCTACACCGCCGAGGACCTTGCTGAGGCGGGGGCCGACGTTCGAGAGGGCGACATCGTTCTCATCTACTCAGGCTTCCAAGAGGCCACGCCAACGGAACGAATGCGTCAAACGCACCTCAGCGTCGAGGCCGCCCAGTGGCTGGTCGACCGAGGAGTGAAGGCGGTGGGTTGCGAGCCAGTCGGGATCGAGCATCTCTATGACGCGTATTACGTTCACGGCTACTACGACGTCAACCATCCCAATCCATGGCCCGTACACCGCACACTGCTGGCAAACAACGTCTACATAATCGAAGGCCTCACCAACGTAGAGCCCCTACGTGGCCGACGCGTGCAGTTCGCGGCTCTCCCGCTTCTATTCCCGGGGCTCAGCGGGAGCCCCGTTCGAGCAGTTGCGTGGGCATAGGCCCAGCCCGGGCGGCAAGGTGACCTCACCATTCCAGCGTGGAAGCCCGACTGCGATGTCAATGGCAGGTAGTCGTGCGCGTCAGAGCTCGCCCGAGGCGATCTCCGCGCCCTGCGCCAGTGACTGCAGCTTCAGCCATGCGACGTCGGGATCGACCTGCGAGAACCGGATGAACGTGTCGAAGCCGCAGTCGGTGCCACCGATCACCCGGTCTGAGCCGACGATCCGCCCGAGCTGCACGAGCCGGTCGGCCACCAGCCGCGGGTGCTCGATGCAGTTGGCCTTAACGTCGATCACGCCGAGGATCACCGACTTGTCGTCGGGTAGGTCGATCTGCTCGAACACCCGCCACTCATGGGCGTGGCGCGGGTTGGCGCCCTCGACATAGATCGTCCCGGCGTTGACCCGCAGGGCCTCGCCGACGATCTCGTCGAGCGCCACGTCCTTATGGTGCGGGCCGGCGTAGTTGCCCCAGCAGACGTGCAGGCGGACCTGTTGCGCCGGGATCCCTTCGAGCGCGGCGTTGAGCGCGTCGACGGCCAGCGGCAGGTGATGGTGCCAGTCGCCGACGCTGCTGCCGACCGAGCGGCAGTGGGCGGCCATCGCCATGTCCGGAGAGTCGATCTGCAGCTTGAAGCCCGCGTCGGCGATCGCCCGGTACTCGTAGGAGAGCGCGTCGGCGAGCGCGCCCAGATACGCCTCGTGGGAGCCGTAGTGCTGGTCGGGGTAGTTGAACGCGATCTGGCCGGGACTGATCGCGCCCATGAACGCGGTGCCGGGATCGGCGTCGCCGAGCGCGCGCTTGAGCCGGTCGACGTCCTGGTGCACCGCCTGCTTGTCGCGCAGCTCGACCGGCCCGACGCAGTTGGAGAACACGATGTGGGCCATCGACGGCGTGTTGAACAACCGCATCGCGAGGTTGGGGAAGTCGGCGACGTCGTCAGCCTGGAACTCCGAACGGCCGTCGAACCCGGAGAACCGCTCGTTCACGTACGTGCTGAAGCCGGTCTTCGAGAGCTCACCGTCCGAGACCACGTCGATCCCGGCCGAACGCTGCCTGGCCACCACGTCGGCGACGCCGGCTTCGATCTGCTGCTGTAGCTCGCCCTCGTCCACGTCCTGCCCGTCCATCCGGGCCCAGATCATGTCGGCGAGCTGGTCCGGGCGGGGCAGGCTCCCTGCGTGCGTGGTCAGGATTCGATCGGCCATGGCTCCACCTCGGGTCGTGTGTCGTGACCGTGGCCTTCTATCAGACCCCGGCGAGCCGCTGCACCGCTTCCCACAGGCGCTGGCGATCGGCGTCTGACTCGCCGCTCCACGGCAGCACGTGGGTGGGGCGCCGGGCGTGGTCGAGCCAGAAGCCGCCGCTCAGCTCGCCGGCGGGTGCGGCCGCCCCCAGCCACACGATCGTGTCCGCGCCCTGCTCGGCGGTGCGCAGCAGCGGGCGCATCAACTTGCGAAACGCGGGCAGCGAGTCGCGCAGCCCAGGCGTGTCGACCCAGCCCGGGTGCATCGAGTTCACGACCACGCCGGTCCCGTGCAGCCGCTCGTGCCCACCGCTCGGTGAGGACCACCTCGATCCGCTTGCTGCGCGAGTACGCCACCGCGCCGCGGAAGCGGCCCTCAGCGCTCTGCAGGTCGTCGAGATGCAGCCCCTGCGTGTACATGCCGCCCGAGGAGACGTTGATCACGCGCGACGGCGCGCTCGATTCGAGCACCGGCACCAGCAGCGTGGTCAGCAGGAACGGGCCCAACACGTTGATGGCCAGCGTGAGTTCGATCCCGTCGGCCGACAGCGACCGCTCGCGGGTGAGCAGGCCGGCGTTGTTGACGAGCACGTCCAGCCTCGGCGACCGCTCGGCGAACTCCCGCGCAAAGCGCCTGACCGAACTCATCTCGCTGAGATCGCAGGTCGCCACCAGCAGCTCGTCGTGGCCGGTCCGCTCGGCGATCCGGGCTCGGGCGCGCTCGCCGCGCTCCACGTTGCGCACGACCAGCCACACGGTGGCGCCGAGCCGGGCAAAGCCCGCCGCAGCGGCCTCCCCCAGCCCCGAGGTCGCACCAGTCACGATCACCACCTCGCCGTCCATGCGCCGCAGCTCGGAGTCGTTCCAGTGCGGGCTGCGCAGGGCGTAGCCGAGGCGCGTGTAGCTGCCGAGGACCGTGCGATCGAGCACGGCATCGGGCAGCGAGGCCGAGCCGACGCTCACGCCAGCTCGCCGCGCGCGAACAACAGGGGCGCGGTCCGCACGGCGAAGCCCTCGCTCGCCGGACGCCACTTCGGTTTGGCCAGCAGCAGTTGCACGTCGCAGATCCGCCGCTCGGCGAAGCCAGCCTCGCAGTAGGCCAGGTACAGGGTCCACAGCCTGCGGAAGCGCTCGTCGTAGCCGAACTGGGCCAGCTCCTCGGCCTTCGCGGCGAAGTTCTCCCGCCACTGCCGCAGCGTCGGCACGTAATGCGCGGTGATGTCCTCGAGATCGACCTCCTGCAGGTCGGTCTTCCGCGCCAGGTCGCGCGCGATCACCTCCAGCGAGGGGAGGCAGCCGCCCGGGAAGATCCGCGTGTTGATGAACGTTCTGGACGCCTTCTCGACCTCGTAGGCGCGGTCGTCGATCGTGATCGCCTGCAGCAGCATCACCCCGTCGGGCGCGAGCAGCCGCGAGCATTTGGCCAAGAACGTCCCCAACTGCCGCCAGCCGACCGCCTCGATCATCTCGATCGACACGAGCTTGTCGTAATGGCCGGCGAGATCGCGGTAGTCCTCCGTCAGCACGGTCACTCGGTCGGAGAGCCCGGCGTCGCGAACGCACTTTGTCGCGTACTCGTACTGGTCGTGAGAGATCGTCGTCGTGGTCACGTGGCAGCCCCGCGTCGAGGCGGCGTACACCGCGAAGCCACCCCAGCCGGTGCCGATCTCGATCACCCGGTCGCCCGGCTCCAGCGCGAGCTTCTCGCACACGCGCTCGAGCTTGGCCAGCTGCGCCTGCTCGAGCGTCATCTGCGCGTGCTCGAACACCGCGCACGAGTAGCTCAGCGTCGGGTCGAGCATCCGCGCAAACAGCTCGGTGCCGAGGTCGTAGTGAGCCGCGATCTCCCGGCGGTTGCGCGCGCGGGTGCTCGGCGAGCGCAGCGCCGCCAGCCGCTGGACCGGCGACAGCAGCGGCGCCACCGCGGTGCGCGCCCGATCAAACCCGGTCGCGTTGACGGCCGCCAGCCGGAACACCGAGACCACGTCGGGCGAGTCCCACAATCCGTCCTCGTAGGCCTCCGCCAGCCCGCGCGAGCCGCGCATCAACATCTGCCAGGCGCGCCCGGAGCGAACCTCGACGGTGGCCGTCGGCGCCCCCGCGCCAAACCTCCGGCGCTTGCCCGACTCGACCACGACGAGGCTCCCGACCGCGATCCGACGCAGCAGCGCATAACCGAGCAGCCGGGCGATCCAGACGATCACGCCGACTGCGTCCTCGGGTGCCGGTGCACGTGCGCGCCGGCAAGCTTGAGTCCGACCGCGTGGCCGTAGATCAGCGCCAGCACGCGGACGGTCGCCATCGGGTAGCGCAGCGTCAGCCATCGCGCGGAGGCGCGCGTCAGCTCGCGCCGCTTCAGCGACAGCGTCGCGTCGAACGCCCGCTCGCCGGCGTCGCGGCTCTCGATCTGCACCGACACCGTCTGGGCCGGCGCGGTCGCGCGCGCCAGGTAGGTCTGGTGCATCGGCATAAACGGCGACACGTGCATGGCTTTGTCGAAGCTACCTCCGAGCACCGGCGAGTCGGCGGCTGCGATCACGTATGCGTGGCGCTCGCCCCAGGGAGTGTTGGTCACCTCGGTGAGGATCGCCTCGACCTGCTCGCCGTCGGCGGACATGCAGTAGTAGAAGCTGACCGGGTTGAAGCAACGCCCGAACGACCGCAGCTGGGTGAGCAGCCGGATCGGTCCCCGCGGGCGCGCGCCGGTGTGGGCGGCCACGGTGTCGCGCACGGCGCCGGCCAGCGGCGTCGACGGGTCGCCGTGATAGTCGCGGCGGCGGAAGCGCAGCAGCCCGGGGCGCGACCGGGCTAGGCGCCCGTCCAGCAGCGCCGGCAGCTCGTCGAGGTCGACGTACACCATCGCCACCCGGTGGGTGAACTCCTTGGCGGGGTGCCAGCGGCGGTGGCGAACCGTGCCCTCGTAGATGCAGCTGGTCGTCACAGCCGGCCACCGAAGCGCGCGGCCACCCGCGCCGCGCTCGCGACCCCGTCCTCGTGAAAACCCCAACCCCAGTAGGCGCCGCAGTAGCTTGTGCGGTTGCGCCCACTGATCTCTTCGTTGCGGCGCTGAGCCTTGACTCCCTCGCGAGTGAACACCGGATGGTCATAGGTGATGTTGCGGATCACCTTATCTGGATCGATTTCAGAGGTCCGGTTCAGGGTGACGCACAGCTGGGTAGCGGTGGTCAGCGACTGCAGCCGGTTCATGTGGTAGGTGACCGTGGTCCGGTCCCCCGGCTGTTCGAGCAAGTGGTAGTTCCAGCTGGCCCACGCCCTCCGGCGGCGCGGCAGCATCCGCGCGTCGGTGTGGACAACCACCTCGTTGGCCTGGTAGCGAATCGAGCCGAGGACCTCGTGCTCGCGGTCCGAGGCATCGGCCAGCAGCGACAGCGCCTGGTCGGAGTGGGTCGCGAACACCACTTCGTCGAACCGCTCAGGTTCGCGCCCGCGCGCGCTCACCAGTACGTGATCGGGATGGCGACTGACCGACTGCACCGGCGTGCCCAGCCGCAGGCGGTCGACGAACGGGCGCGTCAGAGCCTCGACGTAGCGGAACGAGCCGCCGCGGATCGCCCGCCAACGGGGTCGTCCCAGGAACGACAGAACCCCGTGGTTGTCGAAGAACTCGGCCAGGAACCGAGCCGGGAACGTCCACCGCTGGTCGGGATCGGCCGACCACACCGCCGATACCTGCGGGACGATCAGCCGCTCCACGAATCGGCGAGAGAACCGGTTGCGCTCGAGCCACTCGCCGAGCGAGATGTCGCTGTCGTGGTGATCGAGCAGCCTCCGCGCCTGCCGGTTGAAGCGCGCCAGGTCGGCGACCATCCGGTGAAACCAGGGCGTCACCAGGTGCGCACGCTTGGCGAACAGGCCATTGGGCGAGCCGCTCGAGTACTCGAAGTCGCCGGTTCCGTCGCTGACGCTGAAGCTCATCACCGACGGCTGCGAGACGACCCCGAGGCGCGCCAGCAGCCGTTCGAAGCGCGGATAGTTGCGGTCGTTGAAGACGATGAAGCCGCTGTCCACCTGCAGCGTCTCGTGCGCGGTGTCGACACGGATCGTGTTGGTGTGGCCGCCGGGATAGTCGCCGGACTCGAACACTGTCACCTCGTGGTCACGGTGCAGGAGGTACGCCACCACGAGGCCCGACACGCCTGCGCCGACGATCGCGATCCTCATCGCTTGCACTTGGGTTCGGCGGTACCGGACACGTCCGTCGATTCGCATGAGGGCGGCGGATCGATCACTTGTCCTGGGTGCCTCCACCGCTCAGATAGGCCAGCATCCGATGAGCCTGCTTGACCGCGGAGCGGAGGTCGGGGGTGGTGAGCACCGCCGGCTCCTCCAGCGCGGCGACGAGCTTACGTGCGACGTGCGGCGCCAGCGGCTCGATCAGGTCGGAGGCAATCGACGCCGCCGCGAACGCCACCTCGGGCTCGGGCGACCACAGCACCTCGAATCGCCGCTCGGCGTCCTGCCGGCACGCCGCCCGGCTCGGGGATCTCCCAGCCGGCCAGGCAGGACGCGGTGCCGGGAGCCTGGGTCACCACCGCCCACTCGCGCGCCAGCGGGTGGTCGCGACGGATCGGCACCTCGATCGGCCGTCCCGGGTGTTCACCGAGCTGATCGAACTCAGCCAGCACGACCGCGACCCTCGCGGTCCGCGCCAGTTCCTCCCAGCGCGCCGCCGACATCCGGTAGAACGCGGCGGTCTGGAAGCTGCCGATCACGACCCCGGCGCTGCCGCGAGCGCAGTGCTCGTCCTCGATCGCGCGCGACAGCGCGAGCATCGCCGATTTGTTCAGCGTCATCGGCTGCAGGTCGGGCCGGCGCTGCGCGAGCCCGGCGAAAATCGACGCCGGCTTGGACGACTCACCCAGCGCGCGAGCGATTGCCGCTGCCAGCGACAGCCCCTGCTCACGTTGGCTGATCACCGATGCGGACCAACTCGACGTCGGTTTCGCTGTAGCGGCGGTGCCCGCCGGGCAGTCGAGCGGGTACCGGGAAACCATGGCGCGCCTCCCACATCCGCAAGGTCGCAGCCGGGACGCCGGTGCGCTCGGAGAGCTGCGTCGTGGTCAATCCGGTACCGGCGATGGCGTTTGGATCGGTCACTGAAGGGAATAGTACATGATGTTGAGCAAACTTCAACAGTCCGTTATATTTTGCCGTGGTCTTGAGTCAAATGGATTCTCGAATACCCGTTAGAGGAAGGCAATGCGCATAACCGTCACCGGCGCCACCGGAACGATCGGCGGCGCCGCAATCGAGGCGATACGCTCCCGCGGCGACGAGGTCGTCGCGCTGGTGCGCGACACCGCGAAGGCGCGATCCAAGCTCGGCGCCGGCGTCGAGCTCCAGTCGTGGCCGGATCCCAAGCAGGGTCCCCCGCCGGCGGCGGCGCTCGAGGACGCCGACGCGGTGCTGCACCTGTTAGGAGAGCCAATCGACCAGCGCTGGAGCGACGACGCCAAGCGCGAGATCCGCGACTCCCGCGTGCTCGGCACGAGGTCGCTGGTCAGCGGCCTGGCCGCGGTCGACGCCGGGCGCCGTCCTCGCACCCTGGTGTCGCAATCGGCGGTCGGCTACTACGGGGCCCACGGCGACGAGCCCGTCGACGAGTCGACCCCCGCGGGCGGGGACTTCCTCGCCGGAGTCGTCCGCGACTGGGAGCGCGAGGCGTCGGCGGCGGCGGACGGTGGCGTCAGGGTCGCGTGCACGCGGACCGGCGTGGTCCTGTCCCCCGCGGGCGGGGCGCTCGCCAAGATGCTGCCGCCGTTCAAGCTGGGCGTGGGCGGCCCGGTCGCCGGCGGGCGACAGTACGTCCCATGGATCCACCTGGACGACGTGATCGGGGGAATGCTGCGATGCATCGACGACGACCGCGCGCACGGCGCGGTCAACCTGTCGGCGCCGTCCCCGGCGACCAACGCCGAGCTCTCCCACGCGCTCGGGCGGGTGCTGCACCGCCCCGCGTTGTTGCCGGTGCCGGCGGTCGCGCTCAAGGCGCTGTACGGCGAGATGGCGGTGATCGTGCTCACCGGGCAGCGGGCGATCCCCGCCAAGCTCGAGCAGCTCGGTTACACCTTCAAGTTCCCCCAGCTCGAGCCCGCGCTGCGCGACGTCCTCAACGGCTGATGGGCTCGGTCGCACTGCTGTGGCTGCGCCGCGATCTGCGCGTGACCGACCATCCCGCGCTGGCAGCCGCAAGTGAGTCGGCCGACTCGCTGGTGCCGGTGTTCTGCTTCGATCCGGCGTTACTCGAGGGACGGCACCGCTCGGGGTCGCGGACGCAGTTCCTGCTCGAGTGCCTGCGCGACCTCGACGGCTCGCTGCGCGAGCTCGGTAGCCGGCTGGTGATCCGCGAGGGGCCGCCCGAGCGCGAGCTTCCGGCGCTGGCCCGCGAGCTCGGCGCGCGGAAGGTTCACGTGACCGCCGACGTCGGTCCGTACGCCCGGCGCCGCGACCGGCGCGTGCGCGACGTGCTTCGCCGGGCCGATTGCGAGCTGTGCTTTCACCCCGGGCTGTTCGCCGTCGACGACCCGGCCGCGATCCACACCGGCGAGGGGCGGCCCTACATGGTGTTCACCCCGTATCACCGAGCGTGGTTGCGGGCGCCGCGCCGCGATGTCCTGCGGCAGACCCCGGTCGCTCTCCCCGGCGCCGTCGCTGCTGCGCCAGGGACAGATCCCATCGCTGGAGAAGCTCGGCCTCGAGCAGACGGTCTCGGACCCGGCGCCGGGCGGCGAGCGCGCCGGCCGGGACGTGCTCAGCGCGTTCCTGTCAGACGGCGTGGGCCGCTACCGCGACCTGCACGACACGCTCGCCGACAGCGGCACCTCGATGCTGTCGCCGTACCTGCACTTCGGCTGCCTGTCGGCGCGCGAGCTCGAGGCGCGGCTGCCGAGTGGCGGCGGGGCCGGCGCGAGCGAGTTTCACCGGCAGCTGTGCTGGCGGGAGTTCTACGCCCAGGTGCTGCGCTCGTTCCCCCGCAACGCTCGCTCCGAGCATCAGGACCGCTACCGGGGGATGAGCTGGAGCCGCTCGCGGCCGCGGTTTCGCGCCTGGTGCGAGGGACGGACCGGCTATCCGGTCGTCGACGCGGCGATGCGCCAGCTGCAGCGCGAGGGCTGGATGCACAACCGCGGGCGACTGATCGCCGGCTCGTTCTTGACCAAGGACCTAGGGATCGACTGGCGCTGGGGCGAGCGCTGGTTCATGCGGCTGTTGCTCGACGGCGACGAGGCCAACAACAACGGCAACTGGCAATGGATCGCCTCGGTCGGCGTCGACCCGCAGCCGCTCGCGCGCCGGATCTTCAACCCCGCGCGGCAGTTTCAGCGGTTCGATCCCGCCGGGGTGTACGTCCGCCGCTACGTGCCCGAGCTCGAGCGCGTGCCGACCGGGTACCTGGCCGAGCCGTGGACGATGCCCGAGTCCGTGCAGCGGGACTGCGGCTGCGTGATCGGCCGCGACTATCCGGAGCCGATCGTGGATCACGCGCAGGCCCGGCGCGACGCGCTCGAGCGCTACGCCGCGGCCCGCTGATCAGCCCAGGTAGCGCTCGACGGTCCCGGGGTCGCGCAGCTCGGCGCCGTCGGGGTCCTGCCCCGCGTCGCGCAGCGCACGCCGCTGCCGCAGGTAGTCCCACAGCTGGTCGAGCTCGACCCGGATCGCATCGAGCCGCTGAGCGTCGGTGCCCACCTTCTCGTCGAGCTCGGCGTTGGCGGCCTCGGTCTCGTCCTGCCGCAGACGACGCTCCTCCTGCTCGAGCTGCTCGATCCGCGCCTGCACCTGTTCGTCGTTCAGTTTTGGCATGTGGGGAATCCTAGAGCGGGGCCGCGTGGCCCGGTCGCGAGCAGATCCCGGACGTGCGGCGGCGGAGCGAGACTCCGTGATGAAAATGTGGTCTATATGAGACCTTTTTCATCACGGACCGCCCCCGATTAGAATCCGGAAAGTGAGCGCCGGAGCACGTGAGCACGGGAAGATCGCGCGAGAGCAGGCCGCGGACCTCCGGGTGCGCGACGTCATGTACCTGGCGCCGAAGACGATGTCCGGGGCGACCACCGTCGGCGAGCTGCGCGACGAGTTCGCGCGCCGGCCGGGGATGCGCACCGCGCTGCTGACCGACGGCGACCAATTCCTCGGCGCCGTCGAGCGCGGCGACCTCGAGAAGGCCGGCGACGCCCACGCGCCCGCGGCCGAGTTCGCCCAGCGCCGGCCCGAGTCGATCGGACCCGACGACCCGGCCTCCGAGGCCCTGGCCCGGCTCGATGCCTCCGACGACGGCCACCGGCTGGTCGTGCTCGACGAGGGCGGCAGCGTGCTGGCAGGACTCGTGTGCCTGAACTCGGCGCGCACCCACTTCTGCCTGGACCGCTGACCGCGCCTACAACGAGAACCAACCGGCCGCGTCCCGCGCCACCGCTCCCGCATCGGTCAGCGGCGCGCTGACGAGCAACGGCGTCGCCCCGGGCGGCGGCGCCACCGACTCGGCGGAGACGTTGACCACGCACGCGAGCGTTTCGCCGCGCCGGAACGCCAGCGCACCCGTGGGCGCCTCGAGCCACTCGAGCGCCCCGTCGCCGAGCTCGGAGCGCTCGTGCCGGAGTGCCAGCGCGCGGCGGTAGAGCTCGAGCATCGATCCGGGGTCACCGGTCTCCGCCGCCACGGTCAGCGACGCCCAGCCGAGCGGCTGGGGCAGCCACGGCGGCGCTGAGGCGCCGTTCGGGCTGAAGCCGAACGGCGACCGCGACCCCGACCACGGGATCGGCACCCGGCATCCGTCGCGGCCCCGGTTGGTATGGCCCGACATCTCCCAGCCGGGATCCTGGAGGACCTCGTCGGGTAGGTCCTCCACCTCCGCCAGCCCGAGCTCCTCGCCCTGATAGACGTACGCGCCGCCGGGCAGCGCCAGCATCAGCAAGCGCGGCGGCACGGGCTCGTCTGCGGCCGAGGTCGAAGTCGCCGGACCGTCCGGCCAGGTCTCCGAGCCGGCGGATCGGCCCGTCGTCCTGCGGGCGCGCGTAGCGCGACACCTCGCGCACGGTGTCGTGGTTGGACAGGACCCAGGTCGTCGGAGCGCCAACCGCCTCGTGGGCGTTCAGCGCGTCCACGATCGCCTCGCGTATCGCCTGCGCCCGCCACGGCGCCAGCAGGAACTCGAAGTTGAACGCGGTGTGCAGCTCGTCCGGGCGGACGTATCGCGCGAGCCGCTGCGGATTGTCAACCCACGCCTCGGCGACGAACACCCGCGGGGGATCGTAGGCGTCGGCCAGCGCGCGCCATCGGCGGTAGATGTCGTGGACCTCGTCGCGATCCCAGTGGGGATGTTGCACCCGCTCGGCGGCGGGTGGCGGCGAGATCGCCGAGCCCAGGTCGGGCAGGCCGGCGGCCTTGACCAGGCCGTGGGCGACATCGATCCGGAACCCGTCGACCCCGCGGTCAAACCAGAACCGGATCGTCCGCTCGAAGTCGGCCCCCACCTCGGGGTTGGTCCAGTCGAGGTCGGGCTGCTCGGCCGCGAACAGGTGCAGGTACCACTGGCCGGGGCGGCCGTCGCCCTCGGTGACGCGCTTCCAGGCGCCCCCGCCGAAGTTGCTGGTCCAGTCGTTTGGCGGCTGGTCGCCGTCCCGGCCCCGCCCGTCGCGGAAGACGAACCGCGCCCGCTCGGGCGAGTCCGGCGCCGCTGCGAGCGCCGCCTGGAACCAGGGGTGCTGGTCGGAGACGTGGTTCGGGACGATGTCGAGAAGGACGCGCAGGCCGAGGTCGTGGGCCTCGCCGATCGCCGCCTCGGCGTCGACCAGCGTCCCGAACGCCGGCTCGATCGCCCGATAGTCCGAGACGTCGTAGCCGGCGTCCTTCATCGGCGACGGGTACCACGGGTTGATCCAGATCGCGTCGGCACCGAGTTGCGCGATGTGGGCCAGGCGCGAGCGCAGCCCAGCGATGTCGCCCACGCCGTCGCCGTTGCCGTCGGCGAAACTGCGGATGTAGACCTGGTAGATGACCGCGCTGCGCCACCACGCGGTTGCGGCCGGCGGCCGCCGCGATGTCGTCGGGCTCAGAGCTTGTACTCGCGCAGGCCTGACCAGTACTGCTTCGCGCACCAGCGCTCCGCGCGCCACAACACGAGGCCGAGGGCGAGCAGCAGCACGCCGTAACCGGCGAGGCCGCCGAACGCGGCGCCGACGATCGGAACGAGCGCCATCAGCCAGCAGAACGCGGCCACCCAGGCCAGCGGGCGCCACGGCAGACGCCACCGGCGTGGTTGCGACGGTGGCGGCTCAGGGGGCTGATCGGGCGGCTCCCAGCCACTGTCATGAATCAACCCGAAGACCAGCACGACACGAGTAACGGTAACACCCGAGGGTGGCGGCGCCAAGCGCCTCAGCCGCGAGCGATCGCCAGGCACCAGACCGTTGATCCGTCGTCCGCGGTACCGCTGCGCGCCAGCCCGGCAGCCTCGAGCTCGGCCAGCGCATCGCGAAACGCCGGGTACGGGACGAGTCCCAGCCTGGTCAGCGCCGAGTAGCCGATCCGTTCGTACAGGTCCGACGTGCTGACCGGGTCGGTCGACAGCTCGGCGAGGAGCACCGACTCGCGCGACACGGCCTGAGCCTACCCTCGGTGTCCCGATTCGACGAACGCCCTCAACGGCCTATCATCAGCCCGAATCCGCGTCGGCCCGACGGGAGCTCGTGATGTCGTTCAGGGACACCGGACTGCCTCAGCAGGACGCGCAATCGGACTTCGCCCGAGAGCGCCGGCGACGCGCGTTCGCCAAAGCGGTCGCGCGGCTGCGGTTCGAGCCCGACGACGTCGGCACGATGCTCCCGTTCGAGGAGGTCGTGGCCGCGCTCGGGCGGGTCAGCGAGCGCGACGTCGGCATCCAGGAGATACGCCTTGACTCGATCGCCGGGACCGTCGAGCGCCGCCGGGGCGAGTTCGATCGCGACTTCCGCCCCACGTCGTCGGGCGTGCGCACCCGCTGGGAGCGGATCGCCACGGCTCGCCGGCGGGGCCAGACGATGCCCCCGATCGACGTGTATCGCGTCGGCGAGCTGCACTTCGTCCAGGATGGGCATCACCGGGTGTCGGTCGCCCGCGCACTCGGCGACACTCACATCGAGGCCCACGTCCGCGAGGTTCGCACGGCGCTGGGCGCCGAGGCGCAGCTGCGGCTGCGCGACCTGCCGCTCAAGCGCCACGAGCGGGTGTTCAACGAGCGCGTCCCGCTGGCCGCCGAGCTCCGGGCTCAGATCAAGCTGTCGGACGAGTGGCGCTACGCCCAGCTGGGAACCCTCGTCGAGTCCTGGGGCATGCGCGCGAGCCTGGCGCGCGAGCGGCTGCTGTCGCGGGCGGAGATGGCCGAGGCGTGGTTTCACGAGGAGTACGAACCGGTCGTTGAGGCGCTGTCGGAGGCCCACGCGGGCGGCGGCGGCACCGATACCGAGCGCTACCTCCGGGTTGCGATGCTGCGCTACCTGTTGCTGGCCACGCACGAGGGGACCGACGAGATCCTCGACGCGCTGCTCGGCTCCGCGCCGCCGCCGGCCGCCAGCGACGACACGATGGTCCACCTGATCCTCAAGGACATGGGCTGAGCCACGGGCTATTCTCGTCGGAGGCGATGGAGCTCGCCTTTGACCGCGCCTCCTGGCGCTGATGGCTTCTACGACCGGCCCGATTGCGGGCGTGGCAGCACAGGAGGTGGCGATGTCGACCGGTGGTCTCAGACGTGCGGACGTGAGAGAGCTGGCCGCGATCTTCGTGGGCGGCGCCGTCGGCGCGCTGCTGCGCGTCGGGCTGGTGAAGACCGGCGCGGCGGGGGCCCCGGGCTGGCCGTGGATCACGTTCGCGGTCAACATCTCGGGCGCGTTCGCGCTCGGCTACTTCGTCACGCGGTTGCAGGAGCGGCTGCCGCTGTCGGCCTACCGCCGCCCGCTGCTGGGGACCGGCTTCTGCGGCGCGCTGACGACGTTCTCGACCGTCCAGGTGGAGCTGCTGGAGATGTTCGACGCCCACCGCTACGGGCTCGCCGCCGTCTACGTTGGCGCGAGCGTGGTCATCGGCTATGCCGCGATCCACTTGGGGACGTCGCTGGCCCGCCGCACGAGGACGCTGGCGTGAACGCGGTCACCTGGATTGCCGTGGCCGCGCTCGGCGGGCTCGGCTCGCTGCTGCGGTTCTTCGTCGACGGCGCCGTGGCCTCGAGGGTGGGTCGAGTGTTCCCGTTCGGCACGCTCGCGGTCAACCTCACCGGCGCCGTCGCGCTCGGCCTGGTCGTCGGGCTGGCGTTCGCCGGCAACGCCCTGGTGCTCGTGGGCACCGCGACGATCGGCTCCTACACCACCTTCTCGACCTGGATGCTCGAGAGCCACCGGCTCGCCGAGGACAGCGACGTGCGGGCCGCGCTGGGAAACCTCGTGCTGAGCGCCGCCCTCGGGATCGGAGCCGCCGCGGTCGGACGGGTGATCGGGATGCACCTGTGAACGAGGACTGCCTGAAGCTCACGACTTACTTCGGCGAGCGCCATCGCACCGACGACCGGTTCGTGGCCGACGCGCTGCTCGACGTGTATGGCCGCGCCGGCGTGGAGCTCAGCCTGATGCTCCGCGGCGCCGAGGGGTTCGGCGTCAAGCACCACCTGCGCACCGACCGCCTGCTGACACTGTCGGAGGATCTGCCGCTGGTGTCGATCGCCGTGGACGCCCGCGCGCGCATCGAGTCCGTGCTCGACGACGTGCTCGCGGTCAAGCGCCACGGCCTGATCACGCTCGAGCGCGCGCGGATGCTGACGCGGTCGTCGGGGCCGGTCACGCTCGCCGAGCACGTCCACGACGCGACCAAGCTGACGGTCTACGTGGGCCGCCGGGAGCGCGCCGGCGGCGTGCCGGCGTTCGTGGCGATCTGCGATCTCCTGCGTCGCCGCGGGATCGCGGGCGCGACCGTGCTGCTCGGCGTCGACGGGACCGTGCACGGCGTCCGGCGCCGAGCCCGGTTCTTCGGCCGCAACGCCGAGGTGCCGATGATGATCATCGCGGTCGGCTCGGGCGCCGACATCGCCGCCGTGCTGCCCGAGCTCGAATTGCTGCTGGCGCGACCGTTGCTGACGCTGGAGCGCGTGCGCGTGTGCAAGCGCGACGGCGAGCTCCTGGCCCGCCCCACGCCGCTACCCGAGGTCGACGGCTCCGGACTCGGCATGTGGCAGAAGCTGATGGTCTATTCGTCCGAGCGCGCGCGCGATGGGAGCCTCCCCCAGCACGTCTCGCTCGTGCGGCGGCTGCGCCAGTCCGGCGCCGCGGGCGCCACCTGCGTGCGGGGCGTGTGGGGATTTCACGGCGACCATGCTCCCCACGGCGACCGGCTGCTCCAGCTGCGCCGCCGCGTCCCGATCGTGACCACGATCGTCGACACGCCCGAGCGGATCGCCGCGTCGTTTCAGATCGTCGACGAGCTCACCCAGCGCTCGGGACTGGTCACCAGCGAGATGGTCCCGGCGATGGCGGCGATCGCCGACGGCGTACAGCGCCGCGGGGGCCTGCGGCTCGCCCACCACAGCTTCTGAGCGCCCGCCAGCCTGCTACGTTCAATGGCAGCGGTCGGCGCCGTCGGCCGCGAGGCAGCTCGCTTGGGTCCCGCAGAACAGCGGTTCGGGTCAGCAATAGCCTCCCGAATCGTTCGCGGCCCTCAGCGCCGCCAAGGAGTTGTGGATGTCCAATCAGTCTTTCGCCGAGCTCGGCGTATCGAGCGCGGTCGTGAACGCGCTTTCCAGCGATGGGATCACCGAGCCGTTCGAGATCCAGCGCTCGGTCATCGGCGACGTGCTCGCCGGGCGCGACGTGCTGGCCAAGTCGCCCACGGGGTCTGGCAAGACCCTCGCTTTCGGGGTCCCGATCGTCGACCGGATTCCCGCCGACAGCCGCCGTCCGGCGGCCCTGATCCTCGCGCCGACGCGCGAGCTCGCCACCCAGATCGTGGATGACATTCGCTCGATCGCCCGCGCCCGCGCGCTGCGGGTCACCGCCGTCTACGGCGGGGTCGGGCTGCACGCCCAGTCCAAGGCCGCCGCGGGGTCACACATCCTCGTCGCCACCCCGGGCCGGCTCGAGGACCTGCTCGCCCGCCGGGCGTTCGATCTCCGCGCGATCAAGATCCTCGTGCTCGACGAGGCCGACCGGATGCTCGACATGGGCTTCCGGCCGGCGGTCGACCGGATCGTCGCCGCCTGCCCGGCCGACCGGCAGACGTTGTTCTTCTCCGCGACGCTCGACGGCGAGGCCGGACAGGTCGCACAGCGCTACACCCGCGACGCGATCGTTCACGAGCAGGGTCCGAAGGCCCGGCGCGCCAGCGTCGACGTCGAGCACCGGTTCGTCGAGATCACCCACGAGCACCGCGTCGAGGCGCTGGTGACCGAGCTGCAGCGCGACCGGGAGCTGACGCTCGTGTTCGTCCGCACCAAGCACGGCGCCGACAGGCTGGTCAAGCGCCTGCGCCGCCATGGCGTGGAGGCGGTCGCGATGCACGGCAACAAGTCACAGCGCCAGCGCGAGCAGGCCCTGGCCCGCTTCGAGTCCGGAGCAGTCGACACGCTGGTCGCCACCGACGTCGCCGCTCGCGGCATCGACGTGAGCGGGATCTCGCACGTGATCAACTTCGACCCGCCCGCCGACCGCGACACCTACGTCCACCGAATCGGACGCACGGGGCGCGCCGGCGCCAAGGGCGTCGGGATCACGCTCGTCGCCGCCGACCAGCGCCACGACGTCAGCCAGCTGGCCGGGCAGCTCGGGCTCGCCTACGGTGAGGACCGGACCCCGGGACGCCAGCGGCGCCCCCGGCGCCGCCGCTAGTCGCCGCCCCGCTAGTCGCCGCCCGCCGCTAGGGAGTTGCGGGCACGACCGCGACCGGCTCGTCGCCCGACGGCAGGTCGGCGGTGTCGAAGCTCGGCTCGTCGGCGCGGTGGACCTGACCGAACGTGTCGAGGAACTCGTCGGCCGGCTCGAGGAATCCGATCCGGTGGGTGCGGTAGTGCATCGGCACGACCCACCGGGGACGCAGGCGGTCGACGATCTCCCGGGCCTGGGCGGCACCGGCCGTGGGGCCACCGCCGACCGGGATGAACACCAGGTCGACGTCACCGATCGCCGCGGCCTGCTCGTCGCGCAGCGCGGCCTGGCCGAAGTCGCCGAAGTGGGCGATCCGCAGGCCGTCGAGCGAGAACACGAAGATCGTGTTCGGCCCGCGCTCGGTGCCGGCCGACTCGTCGTGCTCGGAGGCGATGGCCACGATCTCTCCGATCGGCGACTCGAGCTTGCCGGCCGTCGACCGGAGGATCGTTGGCTCTCCCTCGATCGCCTCGGCCCCGTTGTGGTCAAGATGCTCGTGGGTGATCAGGAGCAGGTGCGGCTCCCCGGCGGAGATCGCCGGGTACTCCCACTGCATGCCGTGCCCCGCGAGGGACGTCATGTCGTCGAACGGATCGATGAACACCGACGCTTCATCGCCCGTCAGCGAGAACGCCGACTGTCCGTACCACTGGATCCGCATGTTGCTCCTCTGTGTCGTCGTGGTGGTGGTAGATCCCGCCGCGCATCAGCGAGGCCACCGCTGCGATCAGGCAGGCCCCGATCGCGAAGATGAAGGCTTCGTGCAGCCCGGTCTTGAATGGGCCGGCGATCAGCTGCGGGAAGAAGCTCCGGCCCGTGATCAGCGCCTGGGTGTGTGCGGGCAGCGACGCCAGCACGTGGGCGCCGGCGAGGTGCTGGATCGGGTTGTAGCCCAGGAACGCGGCGAACAGCACCGACACCGGTGGCGTCTGGCCGATCCGGTGGGCGTCGGCTGCGGCGACGCCGTGGGCCTGCAGGCCGGCCGACATCGTGTGCGGCAGCGAGCTCGCCAGCCCGATGATCATCAACGAGAAGAAGACCCCGACCGACAGCACCTGGGCGGAGTTCTGGAAGGTCTGGTTCATGCCGCCGCCGGCACCGCGGTCACCCGGCGGCAGGCTGTTCATCACCGCGGCGCGGTTGGGCGACGCGAACAACCCCATCGAGACGCCGTTCATGAACAGGATCACGGCGAACACCGGATAGGCGAAGTCGATCGGCAGCAGCAGCAGCAGCCCGAAGCTGACCGCGGCGGCGATCATCCCGCCGGTCGCGAATGGTCGCGCGCCGTAGCGGTCTGACAGGTATCCCGAGGTCGGACCCGCGAGCAGCATCCCGATCGTCAGCGGGAACATGTAGATCCCCGCCCACAGCGGCGTCTGGGTGAAGTCGTAGCCGTGCTGGGGCAGCCAGATCCCCTGCAGCCAGATGATCAGCATGAACATCAGGCCACCCCGCGCGATCGCCGACAGGAACGTCGCCAACGTCCCGAACGTGAACGCGCGGATTCGCAGCAATGCCAGGTTGAACATCGGGTCCCGGGCATTGAGCTCGATCACGGCGAACGCGAGCAGCGAGGCCACGCCGGCGGCCAGCAGCCCGATCACCTTCGGGCTCGTCCAGCCGGTGGGATGGCCGCCGTACGGGCGGATCCCGTAGGTGATCGCGACCATGATCAGGATCAGGCCCAGCGCGAACGTGACGTTCCCGGGCCAGTCGACGCTGGTACGCCGCGGCGTGCTCAGCTCCCGCAGCTTCAAGTAGGCCCACACGGTCCCAAACAGGCCCACCGGAACCGAGATCAAAAACACCATCCGCCAGCTGATCGGCGCCAGGAGGCCGCCGAGGATCAGCCCGATAAACAGTCCGCTGACGCCGACGATGTTGTTGATGCCGAGCGCCATCCCTCGCTGGTTGGCGGGAAACGCGTCGGTCAGGATCGCCGCCGAGTTGGCCAGCAGGAACGCGCCGCCGATCCCCTGGACGATCCGGAACCCGATCAGGTACGTGGCGCCGGCACGACCGGTCATCCAATCGATCGTCAACAGCAGCGACGCCACCGTATAGATCACGAACCCGAGGTTGTAGATCTTGACCCGCCCGAACATGTCGCCGAGCCGGCCGAGGCTGACGATCAGCACGCTCGAGACGACCAGGTATCCGAGCACCATCCACAGCAGGTAGAAACTGTTTCCGGGGACCAGCGGGTCCAGCTTGACGCCCCGGAAGATGTCGGGCATCGCGATCAGCGTGATCGATGCGTCCAACGTGGCCAGGAGAACCGCTAGCGTTGTGTTCGACAGCGCAATCCACTTGTAGTTGTCCGATAGATCCGAGTGCCCGTTGGAGGCTGCGGAGATGCCGTTGACGCGAGATCGGACGTTCAGATTGACTGCCACGCCTCTTCATAATACACAGGCAAACTGTTCAGTTGTCCTTCCATGTCCTATAGTTCGCCCATCCCCGCGCGCACGGATACAACGCTGCTCGCATCGGAGCTCCGGGTCGTCCTCGGCCAGCTCATGCGACGCCTGCGGGCGGAGCCCGGGTTCCCCCTGACCCAGGGAGCGGTGCTGGGGCGATTGGACCGGCAGGGCGCGCAGACCACCGTTGCGCTCGCGACTGCCGAGCGAGTCCGCCCGCAGTCGATGGGACAGACTCTGTCCGAGCTCGAGTCTCAGGGACTGATCAGCCGCCGCCCCGATGAGACCGACGGCCGCCGCACGCTGCTGGAGCTGACCGACGAGGGACGCCAGGCCCTGGCCAAGGACCGCCGGCGCCGCGACGGCTGGCTCGCCGAGGCGATGGAGACCGGCTTCACGGCAGAGGAGCAGGGTGTCCTCGCCAACGCGATCCCACTGCTAACCAGGCTGGCCGAGATCTAGCTCAGAAGACATGGCCACCCCTTCTGGCCGACCCGAGAGCAGCCGGATGTCAGACCTCGGTCATGGGTCTGAGCGGGTCCACCCGAACGTGATTCTGGCCGTGCTGTCGCTGGCCGGACTGGCCTACGCGATCCTCAGCTCGGCCGTGATCCCGGCGTTGCCGACGATCCAGCACGACCTGCACACCACCGAGACCGGCGTCACCTGGCTGCTGACGGGCTTCCTGCTGTCGGCCTCGGTCGGGACCTCGATCATCGGCCGGCTCGGCGACATGTACGGCAAGGAGCGCCTGCTGCTGTGGACGCTTGTGATCCTCGCCTTCGGGACGCTGCTGGCGGCGGTCTCCAACTCGCTGGCGGTGCTGATCGTCGCCCGCGTGATCCAGGGAGTCGCCGGCGGGATCTTCCCCCTGTCGTTCTCGATCATCCGCGACGAGTTCCCGCGCGAGCAGGTAGCCGGCAGCATCGGCCTGATGTCGTCGATCCTCGGGGTCGGCGGCGGGGCCGGCCTGGTGATCGGTGGGCTGATCGTCGAGCACCTGAGCTGGCACTGGCTGTTCTGGCTGCCGCTGGTCGTGACCGTGCTGGCCGCGGTGGCCACCTGGCGCTTCATTCCCGAGTCCCCGGTCCGGTCGCCCGGGAGGGTCAACTGGCTGGCGGCGGCATTGATGACGATCGGGATCTCGCTGGTGCTGATCGCGATCGCCCAGACCACCGTATGGGGCTGGGGCAGCCTCAAGACGATCGTGCTGTTCGTGGTCGGCCTGATCGTCTGCGCACTGTGGGTCGTGGTCGAAATCCGCAGCGACGAGCCGCTGGTCGACATGTCGATGATGCGGATCCGTGGCGTGTGGACGACCAACCTCGCGGCGTTCCTGCTCGGCGCCGGCCTGTACGCCTCGTTCATCATCTATCCCGAGTTCGCGCAGCTGCCCACGAGCACCGGCTTCGGGTTCGGCGCCTCGGTCGTCGTGTCGAGCCTGTACCTCGCCCCGTCGGCGTTCGGGATGGGGCTGTTGGGCACGATCGCCGGCCGCGTGGCCAGGGTCTACGGCTCAAAGCTCGCGCTGGTGGTCGGAACCGCGATCACCGGCGTCTCGTTCGCGTTCCTGGCCGTGGCGCACGCCCATCCGTGGAACATGCTCGTGTCCTCGACGCTGCTGGGGATCGGGATCGGCCTAGCGTTCTCGGCGCTCGGGAACCTGATCGTGCAGGCGGTTCCGCCGACCCAGACCGGGATCGCCTCGGGCATGAACACCGTGATGCGAACGCTCGGCGGCGCGCTGGGCGGGCAGCTGTCGGCGACCTTCATCGCCGACCACATGGCCAACGGCTATCCCACCGTGACCGGGTTCACGATGTCGTTCATCATGGCCGCCGCGTTCCTGGCCGTCGGCGTGGTCGCCGGGCTGCTGGTTCCGGGCCTGCCCTCGCCGGACGCCGTGCCCCCCGAAGTCGACCCGGCAGCCGGTGAGCTCGAGATGGCCGGCGAGCGCTCCAGCGGCTGACAGCTCAAGCAGCGCCCGCGCACAGCCGCTCGGTGACGTCGGCCGCGATCGCCACGCCGCCCTGGCGCCGGACCTCGTCGCGCAGGTCCCGCACCCGCCCGGCGCGGCCGAGCGCGTCGGCGACCGCGCCGCGCAGCGTCTCCGGAGTGGCGTCCGCGGTGGCGAGCTGGACCCCGGCGCCGATCGCCTCGAGCTGGGCCGCGTTGACGAACTGGTCGACGGCCTGCGGGACCGCGACCGTCGGCACCCCGTACCACAGCGACTCCACGGTGCTGCCCATCCCGGCATGGGTCACGAACACGTCCGCGTGGTCGAGGATGTCGAGCTGGGGCTGGGTGCGGGCCGCCGACACCCCGTCGGGGAGCGGCTCGAGCACGGCCGGATCCACCTTCCCGGTCGAGAGGATCAGGCGGTGGTCGGCGGCCAGCGCGGACACGCAGTCGCGATAGAACCCCGGCCGGTCGGTGTAGGAGGTGCCGAGCGACACGTAAGCCAGCGGGCGCTCGTCGCCGGACGACGGTGCCCAGCCGGTGCGGCGGCGCTCGTCGATGCACGGCCCGGCGAACACGTATTGCGGTCCCACGCGGTCGCCGTTGGGCTGCAGCACCCTCGGGATCAGCACTACGCACGCCTCGGGACGACCGAGGAAGTCGTCGCCGCCGATCGGGATCTCGTTCCGGTCCAGCCAGCGGCCCAGGGTCTCGAAGTAGCGCCGGCCCGACGGCGAGGCCTTGAGCGCTGCGGTGTGCTCGGCCATGTCCTGTTCGTAGCCCTCCCAGGCGACGTAGGTCGGCGACAGCTGCACCGCGCGCACGCCCCACCGATGTGCGGCGGCGCGGCCGGCAAACCCGCCGATGTCGTACAGCACTGCGTCCGGGGCCCCGACGCGCTCCCGCAGCGGGTCCTCCAGCACGCGGATCTGCTCGTCGAGGAACACCTGCATCGCCTCGCCCGTGTCGTCGGGCCACGCGGTGTCGGAGTCGGGCAGCAGGGTCGGATGGCCGACCACCTCGGCTCCGGTCGCGGCGACCAGCTCGCCGAGCCGGTCTCCGATCACGTACTGGACCTCGTGACCGCGGGCCACGAGCTCCGCGATCAGCGCCAGGCTCGGGTACACGTGGCTGGGCGTCGTCGAGCCCACCATCAGCAGCCGCACGCGACGCCTCGCCTACGGACGGCCGTGGTAGACCGATTCGATGTTCGCGCCGTCGGGGTCGATCACGAACGCGGCGTAGTAGCCGGGGTGGTACTGGGGGCGCTCGCCCGGCTCCCCGTTGCTCTGATAGCCCGCCGCGATCGCCGCCGCGTGGAAGTCCCGGACCGTCTGACGGTCGGGGGCCGGAAACGCGACGTGCAGGTTCTCGGTGAGCGGCCGGCCGTCGTCGATCAGCGAGAACGTCGACCATCCGCCCCGGAACTGGCGGCCCCGATCCCAGGTCACCCCCGGCCGCAGCCCGGCATGGGGGGCGATCACCGAGTAGAACGCGGCCGCGGCGTCGAGGTCGCGGACACGGATCCACAGATGGTCGATGTGGCCGCCGCGGCGGGTGTCGTCGTGGTGGACCGCCTCGACGCTGTTGCCGTCGGGGTCCAGCAGGAACGACCCGTAGTACTCGGGGCTGTACTGCGCGCGCACGCCCGGCGCCCCGTCGTCGGCGTAACCCGCGTCGACGCCGGCTCGCCAGAACGCGTCGACGTGGTCACGTGACGGGGCGACGAACCCGACGTGGGCGTGCCGGGTGGGTGGGCGCTGCTCGCCCGCGGCGGCGATCGAGAAGTCGTCCCACTTGACCAGCGCCTCGCTCTCGCGGTTGGGCTCGATCCCGGTCGCCCCGAGCACGGTCCGGTAGAACCGCTCGCTGGCAGGGCGGTCGGCGACGCGGAACATCACGTGATCGAACACGCGACGAATGTACCCGCGACGACGCCCGAGCGATCACGCGGCCACCTCGTGCGGCGCCGGCGCGGACCGCGCGGCCACCGCGGGACGCGCCGCCGGACGTGCGCTGTCGGGGCGCCGCGAGCGGTGCTCGAGGCAGAAGATGATGAACGCCGCGGTCACCGGCACCGTCGCGGGCAGCCAGCCGACGAGCGGCAGCAGCATCCCCGACGCGGTCGCCAGCGCGATCAGCAACATCGCCGCGCGACCCTGGTAGCGGTGGCCGGCCAGAAAGCCGCCGAGCACGCCCGCCAGCACCAGGTCGGGATAGTCGGTGGCGATCGGCCCGAACGCGGCCTGATCGAACGTCGGCAGGTGCACGCTGGCGGTCGCGCCCGCCATCACCTGCGACGCCATCTCCCCCGCGCCCGACATCAGCAGGACCACGTCGGCGGCACACATGCAGGCCACGCCCACCAGCATCCACTTGGCGGGGATCAGCCGCACCAGCCCGACCCCCAGCGCGAGGCACCCCAGCGCGGTCACGAGGCTGTCGGAGGTCTCGCCCAACCAGCCGGTCACGCGGGCGGCGCCGAGCGCAAGCCCGAGCCCAGCGGCGATCAGCGCCGGCTTTGGGCCCCGGACGACGGCGAGGATCGCGACCGCAGCGAGCGCGGGTGTGGCCACGGCGGCCAGCACGACCAGGGCTCGCGCCATCGATGGCGCGGCCAGCGGGCCGAACGTCCCGATCAGGATTGATCCCGGCAGCAGCGCCGCCCACGCGGGCGACCGCAAGCGGTGCAGCTGAGCGAGCGCGTCGGCCCTGGGCAGGGCCACGAGTCCACCCTCGATCGTCGCCAGAACGATGATCGCCACGAAACTCGAGAGGCTCAACTCGCCCTGCCGACCACGAAACGGCTCGCCCCCGCCGTGATCCCGGGCTGGGTTACTGCGTCAAAGCGTTGGTCTCGATACGACGTCTCCAAGACGTCTTATGGATACCCAAGGTAGTTGCTAACACAAACATAACAAAACCCTAAGCACCCCCTAACGGCCCGGTGAAGAACCCGCCGTCAGGCGACGGCTCGGGCGGGCGTTGCCGGCGCTTGAAGCGTCCGGAGCTCCTCTTCGAGCTCCCTGACCAGGGACGACTCGGGCAGCTGCTGTGCCAGCAATAGCAGACAGCGGTTGTAGTGATCCAGGCGCCGCTCCAGCAGCCCTGGGCCCAGCGGTACCCCCACGCGCAGCTCACGGGCCTTGGACACCTTGTCGGCGGCGAACACGGCCAGCGCGTCGGGGCCGGCGGCCGCAACGTTGTCGCGCAGCGCCGCCTTGCGGTGACCATAGTTGGCGATGCTCTCGTCCTCGCTGACCGCGGACACCAGCGCGGCCACACGGTCGCCGAACCGTCCCGACAACTCGGCAAGGTCGGCCGGGGTCTTCTCGAGCGTGTCGTGCAGGACGCCGGCGGCGACCACCTCGTCGTCGGCGCCGGTCGCGGCCAGCAACGAGGCGACCTCGAGCGGGTGAGCGATGAACGGCCCGCCGTCCGACTGGCGGCGCTGCCCGTCGTGCAAGCCCGTCGCGTACTCGACTGCAGCGCGCGTCACCGGGAGCTGTGAGAGGAACTCCGGGGTCGGGTTCGGTCCAACCACGGGCGGCAGTTTAAGGTAAGCCGCAAATTCCGCGAAGAGTTCTTGCGCCGGCGACCCCAGCCGTTGTCACCGGCGGAGGGTTGTGCTAGCGCGCTTCGCTGTCCACGTTGACCACAAACGCCTGGAGGTGCTGTCAATGTCCGAGTCCGCGGATCGTCCGCTGCCGCCGCTGCCGCTGACCGAATGGGAGCCGGCGAAGACCACGCTCCACCTGTGGGTCCAGATCGTGGGCAAGGTCAAGCTCGCGACCAGCCCTCCCCGCAATCACTGGTGGCATGTCCCGCTGTACGTCGACGTGCGCGGCATGACCACGCGCCGGCTGCACGCGCCCAGCGGGATCACGTTCGAGATCGTGTTCGACTTCATCGACCACCGCCTCCAGGTGTTCACCAGCGAGGGCGGCGACGCGTCGTTCGAGCTCCACGACGGGCTCTCGGTCGCTGAGTTCGACGAGCAGCTGCACTGGACGCTGGCGACGCTCGACGTCGACGTGCAGATCCTCGAGCAGCCGTTCGGCGTGCCGATCACGACCCCGTTTCGCGAGGACCAGGAGCACGCCTCCTACGACCCGTCCGCAGTCAGGCGCTTCTGGCGGATCCTCGACTGGACCGACGGCGTGTTCGAGCGGTTCGCCGGCTGGTACTGCGGCAAGACCAGCCCGGTCCACTTCTTCTGGCATTCGTTCGACCTCGCCCTGACCCGCTTCGGCGGCCCCCGTGCCCCGGCGATCCCCGATGCCGATCCGGTGACCGCCGAGGCCTACTCGCACGAGGTCGTGTCGTTCGGGTTCTGGGCGGGCGACGCCAACGTCCGCGAGCCCACCTACTACGCCTACACCGCGCCGGAACCCTCGGGCCTGCGCGACACACCGCTGGCGCCAGGGGCCGCCCACTGGGTGCAGCAGGGCAGCGGCTCGATCGCCCTGCTCCCCTACGAGACCGTCCGCACCGCCGCCGACCCCGAGCGGGTGCTGCTCGCGTTCCTCCAGAGCGCGTATCTCGCCGGCGCCACCACGTCGGGGTACGACACCGGCGACCTGACCTCGTCGTGGTGCCCCGCGCCGACCGCATTGGAGGACCTCCTTGGCTGACAGCACCGCGCCGCAGGCGGCGGCGAGCATCCGCCATCCGCTCACGATCACGCTGCTGACGCTGACGTTCTCGACCGGCCTGATCGACGCCGCCAGCTACCTCGGGCTCGGTCGCGTGTTCACCGCCAACATGACCGGCAACGTCGTGCTGCTCGGGTTCGGTCTGGCCGGCGCGGGCGGACTGCCGATCATCTCGCCGATCCTGTCGCTGGTGGCGTTCCTGGTCGGCTCGGGGCTCGGCGCGGCGCTCGGTCGGCTGCCCGAGCGCGCCCACACGGCCCACCTCGGGGCGACGGTGGCGCTCGAGGTCACGCTGGTGGCGACGGCCGCGATCCTCGCGGCGACGCTCGACGTCCGCCCCAACACATTCAGCGGCGACACGCTGGTCGTGATCCTGGCGTTTGCGATGGGCGCCCGCAACGCGACCGTCAGGCGGATCGGTGTCCCCGACATGACCACGACCGTGTTGACGATGACGCTCACCGGGCTGGCCGCCGACTCGCGGCTGGCCGGCGGACCGGGGACCGGGACCGTCCGCCGGACCTCGGCCGTGGTGGCGATGCTCACCGGCGCGATCTCCGGCGCGCTGCTGCTCAAGTCGAGCCTGGCGCTCCCGCTGGCGCTGGCGGCCGTGCTCGTGCTGGCCGCGGCGATCGCCTACGTGCCGCCGCGGCTGCGTGGCGAGGCGTCGGCTACCGGCTGAAGCCGGTAGCCCCAGACCGCATACCACACCGGCCCCGGCTCGACCGTCTCGGCGTCGGACAGCATCGCGATCCCGGCATCGACCTCGGGGTGCGGCGGCATCCGGTGGCGCACCGCCTCGATGCCGAGCTTGAGGAACTCGGCGTGGGCGCTCGCGCCCTTGATCACGTCGGCGTGGACGAGCCCGGCGATGTCCACCAGCCCGGCGTCCTCGAGCGTTCCGGGCAGCCTCCACGCCCACGAGTAGTCAGCGTCAGGTACCGCGTCGTGGAACGCCCGCCACATTGCGATCCAGTCCCGGCTGCGTGACGTGAGCACCGGGTCGGTGAACGGATCCTCCGCGATCAGCAGTCCGCCGGGGACCAGCGCCGCGGTCATCGCCCGGACGGCGTCGACGGCGCCCGGCCCGAGCTGGTGCAGCAGCGAGCGGCAGTGGATCAGGTCGTAGCGGTCGGCCTCGAGCTCGTCGTCGAGGTCGGCGGACTCCACCGAGCCGTCGGAGCCGACGCGGTCGCGCAGCCAGCGGGTGATGGCGCCGCTCCCCGCTCCGAGTTCGAGGCACCGCGAGCCCGGCCACACGCCGACCCGGTCCAGAACGGTGACCGACCACGGGTCAAAGCCGTCGTGAACCGTGGCGGCGGCGGCGAGCGGATCCTCATGTGGCGCGGTGCGGGAGTGAAGGCTGGAGAGCAACATTTGGGCTCGCGATGCAACCTACGCGACCGGAGGGCAGCGCACATCGGCCTGTGGTCGGATCTTGTGATCCTCCTTTCGGAGGAGTCGGACTACGCCGGGCCGCTGTCGGCGCCGATCGCCTGCAGGAGCCGTGTCGCCGTCGCGGCGTTGGCCGGATAGAAGGCCTCGATCGACAGCTCCGCGAGCGTGATGTCGACCGCGGTCCCGAACGTGGAGATCGTGCCGAAGAACGCGAGCTCGTGGTCGCCCTCGCGAAGCCGCAGCGGCAGCACGATCTCGGCCCCGCTGATCCCGTCGTGCGGCGGCTCGGTGCTGACCCCGGGATACGCCGAGAGCTCTTCGTGGAGGCGCTCGAGCTCGGGATCGCCGGTGACCGACGCCTGGCGCGCCAGGCGGTGCAGGAGGTGACCGCTCCACTCTTCGAGGTTGCTGATCCGCGGCGCCATCCCCCGCGGGTGCAGGGTGACGCGCAACGCGTTGGCGGGCGGCTCGAGCAACTCGGGGGCGACGCCTTCGGTCAGCAGCGAGAGCGCGTCGTTGCCCGAAATCAGGTTGTAGTGGCGGTCTACGACCACCGCGGGATACGGCTCGTGCGCCCGCAGGAACCGCTCCAGCGCCTCGCGCACCGGCGCCATCTCAGGGGTCTCGAGCTGGCGCTCGGCGTACTGGGGCGCGTAGCCGGCGGCGAGCAGCAGCCCGTTGCGGTCGCGCAGCGGGACTTCGAGATGCTCGGCCAGGTGGAGGACCATCTCGCGGCTGGGACGGGCGCGCCCGGTCTCCAGGAAGCTCACGTGGCGGGATGAGACGTCGGCGTTCAACGCGAGCTCCAGCTGGCTGAGGCTGCGCCGCTGGCGCCACGCCCGCAGCAGCTCTCCGACCGGCGGCCGGGAGTCCCTGACTCCGGCCTCTGCTGTGGTGACTGCCATGGCCGCAAACCTAGCGCGGCCGCGGCGGCCGCACGATTACCCGGGAGGTAATCGTGCGACGCCCCGTGTGCGCCCACGCTCATGCTTGCGCCCGCTTCGGGAGCAGCCGGGTGAGCCCCGCCACGGCCAGCAGCAGCGCCGCCAGCTCGGCCAGGCTCAGCTCGAGCGCGTGGGCGTAGCCGCCGTGCAGTGCGCCGAAGAAGATCACGCCGGTGATCGCCACCCCGAGCGAGGCGCCGACGTTCTGCATCGTCGTCAGCGCTCCCGAGGCGGCGCCGGCGTACTCGGCCGGGGCGCTCGACAGGATCGTCGTGGTCAGCGGCACGATCAGCAGGCCCATCCCGGCGCCGATCGCCAGCAGCCCCGGCACCAGCGCCAGCACCGAGCCGCCGACGCCGACGTCGGCCACGGCGGCGAGCAGCAGCCCGTGGCCCGCCGCCAGCACCAGCGCCCCGATCGCCAGCAGCCGGCGCCCGTGACGGGCGATCAGCTGCGGCGCCCGCACGGACGCGGCCACGTAGGAGACCGCGAGGATCGTGAACACCAGGCCGGAGTCCATCGGGCTCAGGCCGCGACCCTGCTGCAGGTACAGCGCGAGCACCAGGAAGAAGGACGCCTGGCCCGACCAGAACGCCAGCTGGGTGAGCAGCCCGGCGCTGAACGCCCGGGCCCGAAACAGCGCCGGCGCCATCACCGGCTGCCCGCCGCGCGCCGCCAGGCGCCGCTGGTGGGCGGCGAAGCCGATCAGGATCAGCGGCGCGATCCCGAGCGACACCCAGGTCCACAGCGGCCAGTCGTGCTGGCGCCCCTCGACCAGGGGCAGCACCATCGCGGTGAGACCGACGGTCAGCAGCGCCGTCCCGACGAGGTCGAGCCGGCTGCCCTGCTCCGAGCGCGACTCGGGCACCACCCGCCGGGCCAGGAGCACCGCCACCAGGCCGATCGGCACGTTGATCAGGAAGCAGCTGCGCCAGCCCAACCCGGCGATGTCGGCCTGGATCAGCGCCCCGCCGATCAGCTGGCCGCTGACCGCCGCAAGCCCCATCACGAGCCCGTAGGCGCCCAGCGCCTTGGCCAGGTCGGGGCCCTCGTAGGTGACGCCGATGATCGCCAGCACGTTGGGCATCAGCAGCGCGGCGCCGATGCCCTGGACCAGCCTCGCCAGCACCAGGATCTCCGGGCTGCCGGCGACACCGCAGGCGGCCGAGGACAGCGTGAACACGGTCAGCCCCAGTACGAACGTGCGGCGGCGGCCGATCTGGTCGCCGAGCCGCGCGGCGACGATCAGGAACACGGCCGAGGTGAGCGCGTAGCCGGCCACGACCCATTCGATCGCGCCGCCGCTGGCGTGCAGCTCGACCTGCATCGACGGCAGCGCGACGTTGACGATGAAGAAGTCCAGCACGACCATGAACGTGCCGGCGAGCACGACCGGCAGCGCCGCCCACTTGCTCGACCGCGCCCGGGCGAGGCCCGCGAACAACGGTGCCGGGAGAGTTGATGTGTTCTGTTGTGTGGTCATGCCGCCAAAGTGCCGGGCGGCCGGGCTCGTGTCGATTACCCAGGTGGTAAGCGCGCGGCGATTCCATTACCCCACCGGTAATCGACTTCGGTGGCGGTCGGTGCGAGCTTGCGGGGCGTCACTGCAACCCACCTCAGGAGGCCCCAGATGGCCGATTCAAAGCAAGTCGTCGACCGCTACATCGAGATGTGGAACGAGACCGACCCGCAGCGCCGACGCGAGCTCGTCGCCCAGACCGTTACCGAGGACGCCCGCTACCTGGACCCGCTGATGGCCGGCGAGGGGATCGACGGGATCGCGGAGATGATCGCCGGCGCCCAGCAGCAGTTCCCCGGCCACCGGTTCGCGCTGGTGGCGGGACCCGACGCCCACCACGACCGGGTGCGGTTCACCTGGTCGCTCGCCGCCTACGACGGCGATCCGGCCGCGACCGGGACCGATTTCGTGACGGTCGCCGAGGACGGGCGGATGCGGGCGATCACCGGGTTCCTCGAGCCCGCGGCCGCCGCTTAGCGCCCGAAACCCGGGAAGTTCGTTCCACTCGGCGATCCCTCTGCGTCGAGTGGAACGTTGTTCCCGCTCAGCGGGCAGTTCGTTCCACTCGGCGACGGAAACTCATCGAGTGGAACGATCTTCCCGGCCGACCGCCCGACCGCCCGCCCGACCGCCCGACCGCCCGACCGCCCGACCGACCGACCGACCGACCGCTGGGCGGAGTCCCGGCTACCCCCAGAGGTGCTCGAGCACCGCCAGGTTGAACGCGTCGGCTTGCTCGACGTTGGCCAGGTGCGCGGCGCCGTCGAGCACCCGCAGCTGCGCGCCCGGGACCCGGGCGGCGATCAGCTCGGCGGCCACCGGCGGCGTCGCGGTGTCGTGCGCGCCGGCGACCACCAGCGTGGGCGCGCGGATCTCGCGCAGCCGTTCCCGCAGGTCGAACCGTCCGGCCGCGGTCAGCGCCAGCGCGTACTCCTCGCGCGGTTTGTCGAGCTGCATCCGCAGGAACGCCTCGCGATCGGCGAACGCGGGCGTGAACCACGACTCGAGCATCCCGGGCGCGACCGCGTCGACCCCGCCCGAGCGCACCAGCGCGATCCGCTCGTTGCACTCGGTCTCGTGCCCCAGCCGGGCCGACGTGCAGGCGAGCACCAGCCGGTCGATCCGGTCGGGCGCCGCGGACGCGATCGTCATCCCCACCATCGCGCCGAGCGAGAGCCCGCAGAACGAGAACCGCCGCACCCCGACCCGGTCGAGCGCGTCGACGATCGAGTCGGCCAGCTCGCTCACCGACGGCCGGGCGGCGTGCTCGTAGCGGACCACGGCGAACCGCCGCGCGAATGCGTCGAGCTGACGGTCCCACATCTGCGACGAGGTACCGACCGCGTTGGACAGCACCAACGGCGGCGCGCCCTCGGGTCCGATCACGGTCAGGCTGATGGTCATACCGGCGAGGGGGTCGTGGCCTGGATCTCGACTACGGCGGACCCGGGGAAGCAGACGCCTCCGGTCACGCGCACGCGCACCTGGTCGCCGGTCATCGGGCCGGGCAACGGCGACACCGCGTAGAGCCTGCCCTCGTCGAGCGTGAGCTCGAGCCGAACGCCGTCCTCCAGCGGGATCGACCGGGCCACGCGCGCCCGCAGCGGGCCGTCGGGGTCGAGCGTCACGTGATGAGCGCGGACGAGCTGGACCTCACCGTTGGGCAGCGACAGCGTTCCGTCGAAGCCCAGGAACCGCGCCACCTCGACCGTCGGCGGACGCTCGAGCAGCTCGCGCGGGGGCCCGTCGGCGACCAGCCGTCCCTCGAGCAGCACCAGCAGCCGGTCGGCCAGCGCCCACGCCTCGGCCCGGTCGTGGACGACCACCAGCGCGGCCGTGGTCCAGGCACGGAGGGCGGCTCCCGTGTCGTCGAGCATCGCCGCCCGCGTGGCCGCGTCCAGGCCGGCAAACGGCTCGTCGAGCAACAGCACGTCGGGGCGCACCGACACCGCCCGCGCCAGGTGCACGCGTCGGCGCTCGCCGCCCGACAGCGTGCTCGCGGCCCGACCCCGTAGGTGATCGGCCTTCATCGCCGCCAGCGCCCCGGCCGCTCGCTCGCGCCGCTGCGCCCGGGGCACGCCCCACCAGCCGAGCGCGAGCTCGACGTTGGCGGCGACCGTGCGCCGCGCCAGATCCGGCGACTGCAGCGCCAGCGCCACTCGACCCGAACGCGTGATCTCACCGCTCGCCGGCTCCAGCGATCCCGCCAGCGCCTCCAGCAACGTGCTCTTGCCGGCGCCGTTGGGCCCGAGCACGGCGACGAGCTCTCCGGCCCGCAGCCCGAAGCTCACGTCGCTGACCACCTCACGGCTGCCGCGGCGCACGCTCAGGTGCTCGCAGCCCAGCATCAGATCGCCCGCGGCGGCGGCCATGCTCACGCCGCCGCCGCCGCCGTCGTCCGGAACCGCAGCCGCAGGCCGCCGCCCTGTTGCTGGAGCAGGCTGAGCCCGCCCATCAACAGCAGGATCAGGACGATCAGCACCAGCCCGGCCGCCACCGCGTACTCATAGCGCGACTGGTTGACGTAGTACAGCGTCGAGCTCGCGAGCGTCTGGTCGTAGCCGTACACGTTTCCGCCCACGATCACGATCGCCCCGACCTCCGACAGGCTCGTTCCCAGCGACGCGATCAGGGCCGCCATCACGCCGATCCTAGCCTCGCGCAGAGCCAGGGCCGAGAGCTGGAAGCCGCCGGCGCCGAGCAGGCGAGCCTGCCCGACCAGCCCCGACGGCAGGCCCTGGATGGCGGCCGCGCCGAGCGCGACGACGTAGGGCAGCGCCAACACCGTCTGCGCGACGAACACGGCCTTCCGAGTGACCGTCAGGTGAAGCCCACCGAGCGGACCCTGCGGCACGAACAGCAGGAACAGGATGAAGCCGACGACCACCGGCGGCAGCGCGAGGCTGGCGTTCGCGAGCACCTGGAGGACACGCCGTCCCGGGAATCGCCCCAACCCGATCAGCAGCGCGATCGGCAGCCCGATCACCGCCGCGCACGCGGTCGCCACGACCGCGACCTGGATCGTGAACGAGATGATCTTCCACAGGGTCGGATCGCCGTGGAAGATCAGCGGCACCGCGTGGCGGAACTCGTCCCACAGCAGCCCCATCTCAAGCGCCCCGGAAGCGCAGCCGCAGGCCGCCGTCGCGCTGCTGCAGGACGGTCAGGATCGCCACCAGCAGCAGGATCAGCACGAGCAGCACGATCGCGATCGCCAGGCCGTAGGGATAGTCGACGTAGTCGTTGACCTGCTGGAGCACGGCGCTGGCCAGCGTCTGGTCGTAGTTCTGGATGTTGCCGCCGACGATCACCACCGCGCCGACCTCCGACAGGGCCGCGCCCAGCGCCGCGATCACCGCCGCGAACACTCCGATCCTGGCCTCGCGCAGCGCCAACAGCCCCAGCTGCCAGCGCCCGGCGCCGAGTAGCCGCGCCTGGGCCAGCAGCCCGGGCGCCAGGCCCTGCACCGCGGCGGCGGTCAGCGCAACGATGTAGGGCAGCGCCAGAACCGTCTGGGCGACGTACACCGCCTTCAGCGTGAACGCGATGTGCATCCCGCCGAACAACCCGTTGGGCAGCGTCAGGAGCAGCACACCGAGTCCCGCCAGCACCGGCGGCAGCGCCAGGCTGGCGTTGGCCAGCACCTGCAGCCCGCGCCGCCCCCGGAAGCGGCCGAGCCCGATCGCGAGCCCGATCGGCAGGCCGATCACCAGCGCGATCGCCGTCGACACGAACGCGACTCGGAGGGTCACCCAGAGAAGGCTGCGGATGTAGCCGTCCCCGCTGAAGATCAACGGGATCGCCTGCCGTAGCTGATCCCAGAGGTACGACATTCAGCGCCGTTTCTGCGGGGGAGCGTTCTGAACGTAGACCAGCTGGCCGTTGTCGAGCCGGTAGACCACGCCGGCCTGCGTTCCGCGGCCGATCGTCCGCTGGCCGGGCTTGGGCAGCGGCGCCACCGTCTGGCCGGGCTTGACCGTGACCTGCTTGGCCGGGTTCGCCTTCAGGCCGGTCTTGGTGATCGTGCCCTCGAGGTGCAGCGAGGACAGCGCGGCCAGCAGGAACGCCACCGACAGCACGATCCCGAGGTCGAACAGGTTCACCAGACCGTCGAGCGGGTCTCCGGCACGGTCCTCGCGGCGGCGCGAGCGGGGGGTGACGCTGATCATGTGGTGGCCTTGTCGGTCGGTGCGGTCCGCGGATCGTTGAGGATCGCCGCGATGTACTCGAGGTCGGAGAGGTCCTGCCCGTACATGTTGTCGCGCGACAGCGACAGGCCGAACGCGACGGCTCCGACGAGCAACCCGACGACGGTCACGCTGAACGCGACCTGGAGGTTGGTGCTCAGCGCGGCGGTGTTGCCGTTGGCGAGCCCGGTGAGCGCGGGCGACAGCGGGATCAGCGTGCCCATCAGCCCCAGCGCCGGACCGGCCCGGACCAGCAGCCGCGTGCGCCCGAGCCGCCGCTGGGAGTCGAAGTCGAAGTCGGCCAGCGCCTTGTTGATCTCGTGGTCGCTGCCGTCGGTCCGCGAGTGCTCGACGATGAACGAGAGCGTGCCCGCCATCGCCTGGCTCTGCGCGAGGCCGCTGACCGCCGCCTCCGCGCCCGGGCGGTCGCCCTGGAGCAGCGCCTCGCGCGCCCGCTCGGCCCCGCTCGACAGCGCCGCGTAGCGGCGCCGCCGGCGGCCGCGCAGCTCGATCACGAAGCTGCCGAGCTCGAAGATCACCAGCGCAAGCGCGACCAGCGCGGCGATCAGGACGGGCACGCGCAGCGCGTTGGCGACGTGGAAGATGACCTCGTCGATGTCGTGGGTGGTGAAGGCGAAGATCACGAGAACGTCGGCGATGGTGCCACGGCCTGACCCTCAGTGGGCGGGACGCGAGCGGCGGCGGCCGCGCAGCTCGTGCCACGCGCCGAGGCCCAGCAATGCGGCTACCGCCAGCCCGGCGCCGATCGCCGGTCCACGGCGAGGTGGTCACGCTCGTGGCCTGCCGTACGGTCGGAGCGGGGGCGGCCGCCGCCGGGGTCACGCGGACCAGCGGGCTCGAGCTTCTGCGGCAGCGGCGTGACGTCGGCGATCAGCCTGCCGGTGACCAGCGGGCCGGTGGCGGTCGGAGCGGGCTTGTGAGACGTGGTCCGCTTCGGCGGCGCACGGTGGGGAGTCGGCGGCGCGGGAGTCGTCGCGGGCGTGGTGGTGGTTGGCGCGGACGTGGTCGGCGTCGTGGGGGTCGAAGTGGTCGGCGCCGCGGTCGTCGTCGGGGTCGTCGTCGGGCTGGACGACTGCGGGTTTGGATTCTGGTTCGAGTTCCCGGAGGGCTTGGAGCCGCCGGTGCCCGGGGTCTGGTTGGACCCGCCGTTGTCCTTGCCGGTAGGGGACTTCGAGTTCGTGTGCTTGTGGCCGCCGGTCTGTTTGTGGTTGCCCGGAGCGGGCTTGGTGGGGCTCGTGACCAGGATCGTGTCGCGTGCCTGCGGCACCCAGGCTCTGGTCGGTCACTTGGACGCTGACGTTGTAGGAGGCTTCGGCGGAGGTGTGAGTCGGGGACGGCTGTCTCGAGGTAGTGCCGTCGTCCAGGAAGTTCCACTGCCACTTCAGCGAGGACGCCGGCACCGGCGCTTCCATCGGCCGTGCTCACGGTCGCCGACACCTTCACCGCCTTGCTGCCCGGGACCGCGTGCTTGAGTGGCCGTGACCACCAGCGGCTGGCTGTTGACCCACACCAGGATCGTGATCGGGCCGCCATCGACCGTCACGCTGTCGGTGGCGTTGACGTCGTTGCCGCCTCGAGAACGGCCGGTAGTAGCTGTTCTGGCCGGATCCCCGTTGACCGAGATGATCGGCAGAGCGTCCGGGGCCTGCGGGTCGTGATAGCGCGTCGTGTCGACCAGGTCGGCGTTGGACAGGGGAGCCTCGAACGCGCCGTTGGCTCGTTGCACCTGGACGCTGGTCACGCCAGTGGATCGGGATCTGCAGCCCGCAGCTGAGCACGGTCGCCAGCGTCCACGTGGACGCCGTCGGCAAGGTGTGCGAGCTCGCCGCGCCGGGCTCAGAGTGCATCGGAGCTGGGTCGCCGCGAGCCAGCGGGCACTGTCCGCAGCGTCCCTGAACGAGTCCGTACGCGTGCCGACGCTCCCGCCCGAGCCCGGATAGATCGTCGCGCTGACCACGGGCACATCGGCCGACGCGGTCGCCGCCGAGCACGCCGCGACCACCAGCGCGCCCGCGAGCGCTAACCACAACCGCCGCCCCGGGAGAACCCCGGGACGGCGGTTGAACGTGCTACCAGATTGGGTCCGGCGCAAGGCCTACTTGACGTTGATCGTCTTGAGGCCCGAGTTGCTCGAGGCAAGTCCGTTCTGGTTGTTCACCAGCCGGAGCACCCAGCGCACACCCTGCTTGAGCTTGAAGTGCGCCGTGAACGCGGTCTTGCCCTGCTTGACCTTGACGTTGGCCTTCTCGCCAAAGCTGGCCGAGCCGCCGGACGTCCGCATCGCGAGGACCTCGACGGTCGCGCCGCCCTTGACGGCACCGGGCTTGATCGCGCCCTTGAGCGTCACCGAGCCCTTGTTGACCTTGACCGACTTGAAGCTGACGCCGGTCTTGGGCTTGGCCTTCACGTTGACCTTCGTGGCACGCGTACGCGCGGCCGTGACGACCTTCGAGTCGCCGTACTTGACCTGCAGCAGCCACTTGCCCGGCGCGAGCTTCGCGACCGCCGCGAAGTTGGCGTCGTTGGCGGCCAGCTTCGTGGTGGCGACCTTCTTGAAGCCCTTCTTCGATCCGACCTGCTTGGCCAGGATCGTGACGGCCGCCTTGGACGAGTGGCTGTTGCCCGGTGACACCGTTCCGAAGATCAGCGCCTGACCGGTCTGCGCCCGGACGTTCAGCTTCGTGATCGCGCTGGTGACCGAGACCTTCGACTGAGCGGTCACGGCCGGCGACAGCAGATCGCCGAACACGGGGCTCAGCTTGCTGTCCTCGATCATCGAGATCTGTGCGGTCGAGACCACGTAGTTGCCGGTCTTGGGCGGGACGAAGCTGATGCTGAACTTGCCGGTGCTGTCCGTCTTGCCCTTGGCGACCTGCACCTGCACGTTGCCGTTGACGTTGGCGATCGAGACCTGCTTGCCCGACAGCGCCGGATAACCGGGCTGTGCGTTGGTCAAGCGTGCCCTTCACGGTCATCTTCTTGCCGGCGCCCGCGAAGAACTTGCTCGGCGAACCGAGTGCCCGACAGGATCGGCGACGCGGTCGGCTTGAACGGCGCGCCGCCGCTGGCGTTCGCCAGGTAGGCGCCGACCTGCTTCTGCACGTCCGGCGAGGTGATGTAGTTCATGAACGCCGTGGCGGCGGGCACGTTCACCGTCTGGTTGGGCTTGTTCGGGTTGATGATGTAGCCGTGGAAGTAGTTGGTCAGCTCGAACTGACCTCCGGGCGCCGACGAGCTGTTGTCATCTCGGAGACGACCGTCAGCGCGGGGATCGAGCCGGCCGGGTCGGTCCCCGACGCGAGGTAGTCGTACGTGCCACGGTCGGTGAACACGTAGCACGAGTTGGCGCCGCTGGGGAAGCCGTTGCAGGCGTTGGCGGACTGCACGTTGGGGCCCTGGGTCAGGCCGGTGGCGACGTACCACTTCGGCAGCGCGGCGCCCTTGGGCAGCGCGCCGCCGCCGGGGCACGCCTGGCCGGAGGCGGTCACGCCCTGGCCGGCGGCGATCGGGGTCCACCCGCCGCCGTTGGCGGAGCTGACCGCCGCACAGCAGCAGCCCGGCCGGAGCTCAGACCCGACTGCGCCATCAGCTGCCAGATCGCGTGCTCCTGGACGGTCGTTCCGGGGGTGCCACCTCGAGACACGAACGTCGACTTGCCGGCGATGCCGGACGCCGCGACGGCCGCGAACGCCCTCGCGATGTCGTGCGGAGCGCCGGTCTTGATGCCCGCCGGATCGGCAGTGTTGCCGGCGAGCACGAAGTCGTTGATCCACAGCGCCCGGCCGTACTGCTCCTGCGAGTAACCGTTCGCGACGAACTGGTTCTCGAGCGAGGCGGCGTGCACGATCAGGACGCTGGCGCCGGCGGCGCCGGACTCGGCCATCGAGATCGCGTTACCGGTCCCGGTCCGATGTACTTGAACGCGTACTGGGGGAACTGCTTCTGGAAGCCGGGCTGGATCACGTTCGGCATCAGCCCGGAGTCGCTCACGTCGCTCGTACCGATGACGGTCAGCGTCGACGACGTATCGGCGCTCGCCATGGCGGGAGCGATCATCATGATCGCCGCCGCGGCGAGGCCCAGGACGGGAGCCAGGACTACCTTTCGAGCCCCGACTCGTCCCCGTGTGTGGCGCGTCCATCCGAGACGGCAGCGCGGGTTAAGCATTTTAGACATGCGCCGAATATATAGGCGCTGCTTAGGCAAATGGCGTGCGCGCATGGATCCCTAACCGAGCGCAGGGCGGCGAAGAGTCCGGTACGGACGGCGTCGCCGCTCTATTTTGAAGGGGTGCCGAGTGCCCCGGAAATTCGCCCGAAACCCATACCCAGACGGGGTTCTCGCCGGTTCGTGCCGGGGCTCGCGCTGGCGGCGGTCGCGGTCGGGCTGGCGGGATGCGGCAGCTCCTACACCAAGCAGGATTTCGTCGCCCGAGCTAACGGGATCTGCACCGACACGCTGGGGCAGACCCGGGCGATCGCGCCCGCCGGCGCGCCCCAGAGCAACCGAGCCCTGGCTGCCTATCTGCGCCAGGTGCTCCCGATCCTCCAGCAGGAGGCCACCCAGCTGCGAGCTCTCCGGCGACCGCCCGGCAGCGACGCCGACAAGGCGGCGCTGGACCGCTACCTGTCGGCGCTCGACGGCCAGGTGGCCGCGACCAAGCGGTTGCGGGATGCCGCCGCCCGTAACGACGGCGACGGGGTGTCCGCGGCCGAGAGCGACCTGCAGGCGAGCCAGGCCGCCTCGCTGGCCGCCAGGTACGGCCTGAAGTCCTGCGCAGCGCCCGGCTCAACCGCCGTCTGAGGCTGTACCGTCCGGGTCAACGTAATGCCCGCGGATCTGTCACTCGGCGAAGCGGCGGCGGCGCTCGGCGTCAGCGTCGACACGCTGCGTCGGTGGGACCGCAACGGCCGCCTGAAGACCAAGCGCGACAGCCGCAACCGCCGACTGGTGCCCGCGTCTGAGATCCGCCGGCTCAGCGCGCGCCCCGCCCGGCACCGGACCGGCACCGAGGGCTCGGCGCGCAACCGCTTCACCGGGGTCATCCGATCGGTCGAGGCCGACGGCGTGATGGCGCTGGTCGAACTCGAGGCCGGCCCGTTCCTGGTCACCGCAGCGATCACCCGGGACTCGATCGAGGAGCTCGGCCTGGCCGCCGGGGTCGAGGCGACCGCGGTGGTCAAGGCCACCTCGGTGATGATCGAGCGCGGCGGGACCGCCTAGCCCGAGCTAAGCAACCCATCGATGAACCGGATCGCGGCGTTGGTCGACTCCAGCCGCCACCGGATCAGCACCTCGTCGAAGCCGTCGGCCGCCTCGGCCGCGTCGGCCAGCCGCGCGGCGTGAGCCGCGAACGCCGCCCGCTGCACGTTGAGCAGCGGTGCCGGGTCCTGGCCGCGCCGGCTCAGGAACAGCAGCTTGAGCATCAGCAGCGAGCGCGCCTCTCGCACGTGACCGACCGGCTCCACCAGCCACGCATCGACGGCCGCACGCCCGGCGTCGGTCGCCGCGACCACCGTGCGGCGCGGGCCCGAGGGGCTCGGGACGGTCCCGGTCGGCGCCGCGAACCCCATCTCCGACAGCGAGTCGATCGCCCGGTAGACGAGCGGGCGCCGGACCGACCACACCTTGCCGATCTCGCCGTCGGGCGCGAGCGCGCGGCCGACGGCGAACCCGTGGGTCGGCTGCTCGGCAAGCAACGCCAGCACGGCCCAGTCGCCGGCTCCGAGTTCGTGCTGTGATCGCGCCATCGGACCCGAGACGCTAACGGCGCCCGTCCGGTTTCGATTGTTTCTTGCGTGGTAGTCAGATTTGGACTACCTTGCGCAGCAGCGCCGGTAGTCAACGCCGGACTACCGAGAGCGCGGGGTAGCACCCGTCATCCGCGAGCACCGCTCGCGCAGAGAGGAGAACACCATGGCCGTAGCCGTACCCGAACAGCAGGCGGACAACTTCGTTCGCTCCCAGCACAAGCTTCTGATCGGCGGCGAGTGGGTCGAGCCCGCATCTGGCGAGACCTTCGAGACGATCAACCCCGCCACCGAGGAGACCCTGGCCGAGGTGTCCTACGGACAGGCCGAGGACATCGACCGCGCCGTACGCGCGGCCCGCAAGGCTTTCGACGAGGACTCTCCGTGGCGGAAGATGAACGCGTCGGACCGCGGACGGATGATCTGGAAGATCTCCGAGCTGATCGAGGAGAACGCGGATGAGCTCGCGATGCTCGAGACGCTCGACAACGGAAAGCCGTTCGCGATCGCGCGCGCTGCCGACGTGGCGCTCGCGGCCGACCTGTTCCGCTACATGGCCGGGTGGCCGACCAAGATCGAGGGCACGACCGTCCCGATCTCGGCGCTCCCCGCCCCGGGCGAGTACCTCGCCTACACCCTCCGCGAGCCCGTCGGCGTCGTCGGGCAGATCATCCCGTGGAACTTCCCGCTGCTGATGGCGGCCTGGAAGCTCGGGCCCGTGCTGGCCTGCGGCTGCACCGTGGTGCTCAAGCCGGCCGAGCAGACGCCGCTGTCGGCGCTACGCCTGGGCGAGCTGATCCAGGAAGCCGGTCTGCCCGACGGCGTCGTCAACATCGTCACCGGGTTCGGCGACACCGGCGCGGCGCTCGCCGCCCACGACGACGTCGACAAGGTCGCGTTCACCGGCTCGACCGAGGTCGGCAAGCTGATCGTCCAAGCGGCCGCCGGCAACCTGAAGAAGGTCAGCCTCGAGCTCGGCGGCAAGTCGCCGAACGTCGTCTACGCGGACGCCGACATGGAGGCGGCGATCCCGGGCGCGGCCAACGCGATCTTCTTCAACCACGGGCAGTGCTGCAACGCCGGCTCGCGCCTGTACGTCCAGAAGCAGATCTTCGACGACGTCGTGTCGGGCGTGTCCGACATCGCCAACTCGATCCAGGTCAAGCCCGGAACCGACCCCGAGGCGCAGATGGGGCCGCTGATCTCCGACGAGCAGTTCTCCAAGGTGCTCGGCTACCTGAAGTCCGGCAAGGAGTCGGGCGCCCAGGCCGCCGTCGGCGGCGATCGCGTCGGCGACCGCGGCTACTTCGTGCAGCCGACCGTGCTGACCGACACCTCGCCCGACATGAAGGTCGAGCGCGAGGAGATCTTCGGCCCGGTCGTATGCGCGATTCCGTTCGACTCGGCGGACGAGATCATCACCCCCGCCAACGACACCAACTACGGCTTGGCGGCAGGAGTGTTCACCAGGGACATCTCCAAGGCGCACCGCACCGCCAAGCGTCTACGGGCCGGGACCGTGTGGATCAACACGTACCACGTGTTCGACGCCGCGATGCCGTTCGGCGGCTACAAGGAATCCGGTTGGGGACGCGAGATGGGTCACGCCGTCCTGAACAACTACCTGGAGACGAAGTCGGTCGTCACGGCCCTGTGAGGATTGCGGCATCGCCCGCTCCCTACGCCCCGTCGCTGCATCCAGGCAGCCCGGGGCGTTGGGACCGGGACTCGATCATCGAGGCATTGGGCGCCTGGGCCAACGAGGTCGGCCGCGCCCCTCGCCGGCAGGACTGGTCGGGCGAGCGACCGCAGAGCGCCGCGCCGGCGCAGCGCAAGTGGATGCGGGAGCACCCGCGCTGGCCGTCGAGCTCCTGCGTTGCGAACCACTTCGGCTCCTGGAGCAAGGCGCTCCAGGCCGCCGACCTGCCCGCGCGGTGCCTGACGTTCGAGGAATCGGTCGCTGAGCGCGTCGAGACGGCGTGGCGGCTGGCCGCCGCCGGGCACACGTTGCGGACGATCGCCGACCAGCTCGGGGTCTCGGTCTCGAGCGTCAACAACTACCTGCGCGCCCACGCGTGCCCGGACTGCGGCGGCCCGGTGACCAACCCGCGCGCCGCGCGCTGCCGGACGTGCACCGCACACGAGCCCACGACCCCCCGGGCCTGGAAGCGCGACGGGGTGCGCGAGGCGATCCGCGAGTGGCAGCTCGAGCACGGGCGCCCTCCCCGCTACCACGAGTGGACGCCGTCGCGCACCGAGCCCGGCCGCTGGGAGGCCGAGAGCCCGCGGTGGCCCAGCGCAGCGGTCGTCTGCGAGCTCTACTGCGAGCACGGCGACCCCTGGAACGCGGCGCTCGCCGACGCCGGCGCCGAAATCCGCTTCCGCCGGTGGTCAGACGACGCGATCCGCGCCGCACTGGCCGGCTTCTGGGCCCGCACGGCGCGCGCCCCCGAGGCCGCGGACCTGCGCACCGAGGCGTGGCAGGGACCGACGGCGCCGACGATCAGACGTCGCTACGGCACGATCGAACGGGCCTGGGACCTGCTCGGCCCGGTCCCCGTGTCGCCTGGCTGACACAAGCACACTCACAGACACAGAAGGGGCGCGATGACGACCGTTGACCTGGCCCGCCAGCAGCTTCTGATCGGCGGCGATTGGACCGAAGCTCACTCCGGGCGCGAGTACCAGCAGAACTTCCCGTTCACGGGCTCCCCCGTGGGTACGGCCGCCGCCGCGGGGCGCGAGGAGGCCCGCGCCGCTGTCGACGCGGCCGCTGCCGCATTCGGAGAGTGGTCGCGCAGCGCGCCGGCGGTGCGGCGGGCGATCCTCTCCAAGGCCGCCGACCTGCTGATGGAGCGCCAGGTCGAGATCGCCGGGATCGTTACCGAGGAGACCGGAGGCGTGTTCGGCTGGGGGATGTTCAACGTCGAACTGGCCGCGGGGATGCTGCGCGAGGCTGCGGCTCAGGCCTACGGGCTGGTCGGCGAGGTGATCCCCTCCGACGTGCCCGGCAAGCTCGCGATGGGGGTCCGGCAGCCCGCCGGGGTGGTCGTCGGCATCGCGCCGTGGAACGCCCCCGTGATCCTGTCCGCTCGCGCGGTGGCGACGCCACTGGCCTACGCGAACACGGTCGTGCTGAAGGCTTCCGAGGTTTGCCCGCGCACGCACGGCGCGGTCGTCCAGGCGCTGTTCGACGCGGGCCTGCCGCCGGGCGTGATCAACCTGATCACCAACGCGCCCCAGGACGCCGCCGACGTGGTCGACGAGCTGATCGCGCATCCCGCCACCCGGCGGATCAACTTCACCGGCTCGACCAGGGTTGGGCGGATCATCGCCGAGAAGGCCGGGCGCCACCTCAAGCGGGTGCTGCTCGAGCTCGGCGGCAAAGCGCCGATGATCGTGCTCGCTGACGCCGACCTTGACCGCGCCGCCGCCGCCGCGAGCTTCGGGGCGTTCTTTCACCAGGGCCAGATCTGCATGTCCACCGAGCGGATCATCGCCGACCGCGCCGTCGCCGACGCGCTGGGCGGCAAGCTCGCCGACCGGGCGCGGGCGCTGCCCATCGGCGACCCGCGCGAGGCGACCACGGCAATCGGGCCGCTGATCGACGAGGCCGCGATGCAGCGCGTCAACGGGCTGGTGCAGGACGCGGTGGCCAAGGGTGCGACCGCGCTCAGCGGCGGCCAGCCGGACGGCCCGTGCTTCCCGCCGACCGTGCTCGCCGGCGTCGGACCGGAGATGCGGGTCTACTCGGAGGAGTCGTTCGGGCCGCTGCTGGCGATCGTCGTCGCCGACGGACCCGACGATGCGGTCAGGATCGCCAACGACAGCGAGTACGGGCTGTCGGCTGCCGTGTTCAGCGAGAACGTGCCGGCCGCGCTCGAGCTGGCCCAGCGGATCGAGAGCGGCATCTGCCACATCAACGACACGACCGTGCACGACGAGCCGCAGATGCCGTTCGGCGGCGTCAAGGCCAGCGGCTTCGGACGGTTCGGCGGCCGCGCGGCGCTCGAGGAGTTCACCGAGCTGCGCTGGATCACCGTCCAGGAGGTCCCGCGCGAGTACCCGATCTAGGTGCCCCGGCTGACGGGCGCGGCGAGGCGCTGGTGAATCAGCCGCACCGCCATCGAGCCCTCGCCGACCGCTGACGCGACGCGCTTGATCGACCCCGAGTGGACGTCGCCGACGGCGAAGATCCCGGGCTGGCTTGTCTCCAGGAAGTACGGGCGCTCGCTGCCGTAGGCGCCCAGCTGGTCGTCGCGCAGCTCTCGCCCGGCCACCAGGAACCCGTGCTCGTCCATCTCCACGTGGCCCCGGAGCCAGTCGGTGCGCGGGTCGGCGCCGATGAACACGAACAGCGCCTTGACGTCCAGCTCGCGCTGCTCGCCGGTGCGCTTGTCCTTGACCACGACCGCCTCGAGGCCCTGCTCGCCCTTCAGTTCGACGACCTCGGACTGGGTGATGAGCTCGACCTGCGGCCGGTTGGCGAGCTCGTCGATCAGGTACCGCGACATCGACTTCGCGAGGTCGTCGCCGCGGATCATCAGCCGGCAGCTCGAGGCGTGCTGGGAGAGGAACATCGCGGCCTGGCCGGCGGAATTGCCCCCGCCGACGATCAGCACCGGGTCGCCGTAGCAGAGCTGCGCCTCCGACTGGGTCGCGGCGTAGTACACGCCCACTCCCTCGAAGCGCTCCAGCCCGGGGACCGGCAGCTTGCGGTAGTGGGCTCCGGTGGCCACGATCAGGGTGCGCCCGTTGACCTCGTCGCCGCCGGCGAGCTTGATCGCGAAGTGGCCGTCCTCGCGCTCGAGGCCGACGGCCTCGGCCGGCACGACCATCCGGGCGCCCAGGCGCTTGGCCTGGATCTGCGCGCGCTCGGCGAGCTCGCTGCCCGAAACCCCCGTCGGGAACCCGAGGTAGTTCTCGATCCGCGCCGAGGTGCTGGCCTGGCCGCCGAACGCGACCGCGTCGAGCGCCTGGGTGTCGAGACCTTCGGAGGCGCCGTACAGGGCCGCCGACAGTCCCGCCGGCCCGCCGCCCACGACCACCAGGTCGCACAGCGGCGGCGGCGTCCCGCGGGCGCTCAGGCCGAGCAGGTCGGCCACGTCGGCGTTCGATGGGTTGCGCAGCACTCCGCGCGCTCCCACCACCACGGGGGTCTCCGACGCCGCGACGCCGAGCGCTCGCAGCAGCGACTCCGCCTCCTCGTCGGCTTCCAGGTCCACCCAGTGGTGGGGCACCCGGTTGCGGGCCAGGAACTCGCGCAGGCGGCGGGTGTCGGGCGAGTAGCGCGAGCCGATCACCCGCACGCCGCCGCCGATCTCGATCAGCAGCGACCTTCGGGCCAGGTATGCGCGAAGGATCAGATTGCTGAGCTCCTCGTCGTGGGAGACCAGCTCGCGCAGGCGATCGAGCGGCACGTGGATCAGCTCGCCGGCGTCACGGACGACCGCGCTCAGGTACACCCGCCCGCCGGTCAACAGGTTCAGCTCGCCGAGGAACCGGTGACGGCCGTGGATCGCGATCACGTGATTCTCGGTGCCGTAGCCGCGCACGATCGCGACCGCCCCCGACTCGACCACGAAGAAGTCGTAGCTGTCGTCGCCTTCCTGGAACAGCACCTCGCCGGGCGCGACCTTGCGCAGCTCGCCGACCGCGAGCAGCCGCGCGCGCTGGTCGTCGTCGAGCCTCGGGAACGCGCCGTTGCGGTCCGGCGGCTCCTCGATTCCGACGCCGAGTGGCTCCCCGGCAGCCTCCTCGCCGTCGGAGCTCACGCGGGCTCGCGCGAGACGCGCGGGTTGACCAGCGGGGTGAGCGTGGCCTCGAGCCGCTCGCGCAGGTGCTCGTGCTGCGGAGGCAGCCGCAACGCCTCGCCGAGGTGCTCGGGGTCCTCGTCGGTCGCGAACCCCGGGCTCGGAGTCGCGAGCTCGAACAGGATCCCGCGCGGCTCGCGGAAGTAGATGCTGAAGAAGTACTGGCGGTCGATGATCGGCGTCGGGTGGGCCCCGGCCAGCCTGAGCGCGTCGCCCCACAGCGCGTGCTCCTCGTCGCGGTCACACCACGCGATGTGGTGCACGGTGCCTGCACCCTGCAGTCCGACGTCCGCCGGTGGCTCGTCGTAGCCGTAGGTGGCGGTCCGCTTCCCTCCCCTCAGCTCGTACTCGCCCGGGGAGCCGATCGTGAACCCGAGCGGCCCCGTCAGCAGGTCGTTCTCGCGCTCACGGGCGGCGCCATACGCGCGGACGCCGTCGAATCCCTGGAGTGCGTGCTCCGCCGGGATGTCTTCGGCTCGCGCGACGAGCGGCGCGTCGTCGGTCTGCACCACCGCGAACTCGAGGGCGAGGCCCTCGGGATCGCGAAATCGCAGCGCCCGGTCGCCGCCGCCGCCGTCGAGCGTCACGCCCTCGGCGCCCAGCCGTTGCGCCCAGAACGACAGCGCCTGCTCGGAGGCCACGCGCCAGCGCAGCCGGTGGATCATCCCGGCGCCGGCCCGGCCCGGAGCCGCGTCGGGAAACTCGAAGAACGTGAGGATCGAGCCCGGGGCCCCGCGCTCGTCGCCGTAGTACAGGTGGTAGACGTCCGGGGCGTCGAAGTTCACGGTCTTCTTGACCATGCGCAAGCCGAGCACGCGCGCGTAGAAGTCGACGTTCTGGGGTGCGTCCGCCGTGATGCAGGTGATGTGATGGATGCCGTCGAGCTGCAAGGGTCCGCTCCTGAATTCGTTCTCGCCTGACACCACCTTGCCGAAGCTGTCAAGCGGACGCGTCACGACCCCCCTTATACTCCGCCGATCCGCGCGACCCCGGTGGCCAGGGCCGGCCCACGTCGCGCTTGCTTCACCACCGGAGGAGAGAGTTCGATGACTGTCGTAGCTCGCCGATCCAAGGCGCTGCTGGCTGTGGCGGCCGCGGTGCTCGTCGCATCGCTGTTGACGGCCGGGGCCGCGTCGGCCCGCGACGCGCACGTGCGCTCGTTCGATCAGACCAGGATCCTCGTGCACTTCTTCGGAGCCGCGGGCCTGAAGGGCCACAAGCGCGCGCCGACCTTGCTGATGGGACCGGGCTGGGGTCAGCTCGGCTCGACCGATCCGAACTCCAAGACCGAGCCCGCCTCGGGGGTGGCCGGGATCGGGCCGCTGCGCCGCAACGGCTACAACGTGCTGACGTGGGACCCGCGCGGATTCGGCGGCTCCGGCGGCACCGCCGAAGTCGACAGCCCGAAGTTCGAGGCTCGAGACGTGTCGGCGATCATCAGCTGGGTCGCACGCCAGCGCGCAGGCGCTGCTCGACCACCGGGGCGACCCCCGCGTCGGGATGGTGGGCGGCTCATACGGAGGCGGCATTCAGCTCGTGTCCGCCGCGATCGACCACCGGATCGACGCGATCGTGCCGGACATCGCGCTGGCACTCGCTGGTGACGAGCCTCGGTAAGAACGACACCGCCAAGTCGGGCTGGGGCATCCCGCTGTACCTGGCGGCGCTCAGCGCCAAGGCCCGGCTCGACCCACACATCGTCGACGCCGCCAACGCCGAAGGCTCGTCGTTTCAGGTCAGCGCGGCCAACCGCGGCTTCTACGCCGCGCGCGGACCCGGCGACCTGGTGAACAAGATCACCGCTCCGACGCTGCTGATCCAGGGCACGGTCGACACCCTGTTCACGCTGCACGAGGCGGTCGAGAACTACTCCGCGCTGCGCGCCAACAACGTGCCGGTGAAGATGCTCTGGTTCTGCGGCGGCCACGGCGTGTGCCTGACCAACCCGGGGGACACCGGCCGGATCCAGCGCGACACGCTGTCGTGGCTGGCCCGCTACCTCAAGCGACAGACTGCCGTCCGGACCGGTCCGGGGTTCGAATGGCTGGATCAGAACGGCCGCTCGTACTCGGCGCCCCGCTACCCGCTGGCTCCCGCCGGGACGCTGGCCGGTGACGGCGACGGCACGCTGCAGCTGCTGTCCACCGGCGGCTCAGGCCCGGCCCTGCTGCCGCCGGGTCTCGGCGCGGCCGGCGCGCTCGGCGGCACGTTCGCGGCCGCCAAGGCCAGCAACGCGGTCAACGTCGCGATCGCCGCGCCCAAGCGCAGGTCGGTCGTGCTGGGCGCGCCACAGCTGCGCTTGCGCTACCGGGGCCAGGCGCCGACGTCAAACGCCAGGGTGCTCGCCCAGATCGTCGACGAGTCGACCGGCAAGGTCCTCGGCAACCAGATCACGCCGATCCCGGTGAACCTGGACGGCCGCTCGCACTCGGTCAGCCTGCCGCTCGAGATCGTGACCGCCACCGCCACCCCGGGGTCGCGGTTCGCGCTTCAGCTGGTCGCCCAGAGCACGCTCTACAACACCCACCCGCTGGGCGGCTCGGTCACGTTTTCGAACGTGAAGATCTCACTGCCCACCGGCTACACGGTCGGTGCACGAGGGGACAGGACGAGCGAGGCCAGGCTCGACTGCCAGGAGACTCGCTGACCAGCCGCTGACCAGGCCAGAGCGCTTTTCCAGGGACGTAGCCAGCTCTTCGTATCCCATCCGGTCCTCCCAGAAGGGAACGGACAGCGGGCTGCCCTGGAACGTGGTCGTCTCCGCGACCGCGGCCCCGGACTGGCGGCCCCACTCCTCGGCGGCCTCCACCAGGCGCGTCCCGATGCCGGTGCGGCGGCGGTCGGCGGCGGTCGCCAGGTAGCTGATCAGCAGCCGCTTCTCGGCCGGCTCCGGGTCGCCGCCATGGCCGTTGTCGTGCTCGTCGCCCGTCACCCTGGCGGCCAGCACGCCGACGATCTCGCCGTCGACCTCGGCCACCAGGCGCAGGGCCGGGTCGCCCGCTGCCGACGGCTCTTCCGACGGGCGCGGAGCCCCTTGGCCGTAGTACTGGGCGACCTCGGCGTGTACGAGCTCGAGCGCGTCGGCGTCGCCCGGCAGCGCCTCGCGGACGCTGATTTCGCCGCCGTTCATGGCGGCAAGCTTAGATTGCCTCCATCGCCGAGGGCGGTGCGGTCGGTGCTACTTTTAGGTCGCGATACTTGAATTCAGTCGTCGCTGCGCTGTACGTTGCACGAACATGGACGGGCTCAGTGCAAGCATTCCGCCCACCTTGGAGACTCGGAGGCTGTTCGAGCGGTGGCGGCGGGATCGCGATCCCCGAGCGCGCGAGCTGTTGGTCGAGCGCTTCATGCCGCTGGCCCGCAAGCTCGCCCGGCGGTACGCGGGTCGGGAGACGTCAGACGATCTGATCCAGGTGGCCAGCCTGGGGCTGCTGAAGGCGATCGACCGGTTCGATCCCGCGCGCGGGACCGCGTTCAGTTCGCTTGCGGTGCCCACCATCCTCGGTGAGCTCAAACGCTATTTCCGCGACGCCGGATGGTTTGCGCATGTTCCGCGGGGCGTGCAGGAGCTGGCGCTGAAGGTCCAGCAGGCCGAGCGCACACTGAGCGCCAAGACCGGCCGCTCGCCCACGGCGCAGGACATCGCCAACTACCTCGAGCTCGATGTCGAGGAGGTGCTCGACGCGCTGTGCGCGATCGCCGCGCACCGCTCGGTGTCCCTGGACGCGCCGATCGGAGACGCCGACTCGGACCGGCTCGCCGAGACGTTCGGCGAGGAGGACGAGCGCTACGAGCGAGTCGAGGCGGCCGCGACGATCGCCGGGGGCCTGCGTTGCCTCGCCAAGGTCGATCGCCAGGTGCTGACGATGTACTACCTCGAGGAGCGGACCCAGGTCCAGGTGGCCGAGGAGATCGGGGTGTCCCAGATGCAGGTGTCGAGGATCCTGCGCCGCGCCACGCGGCGGCTGCAGGAGCTGACGGCGTCCGAGGGCTCGTTCGCTGGGCGCTAGTCGCGATCGGGCGGTGCCGGCGCCGATCAGCATCAACGGCAATCACGCACGCTCGGGACTTCAGATCGAGCGCGTCGATGGCGACCGCGGACCCGTGCTCGTGCTCCGCGGCGAGTTCGACCTGACCGGGGTCCGGCAGTTCGAAGAGGCCGTCGCCGGCGTCACTCCGATCGGGTCGCTGGTGCTCGACCTCCGCGACCTGTCGTTCATGGACTCGTCGGGCCTCGGGGCCCTGATGGGGCTGTACCGGCGCGGGGTCGCCGAGGGCTGGTCGCTCGTCCTGGCCGCCCCGCAGCCTCAGGTCACGCGTCTGCTGCAGATCACCGGCGTAGACGCGCGGCTGACGGTGATCGACTGATGCCGACGCTCCCGGAGGTTGTCGCCGCCCACCGCGACGACATCCTCAGCGAGTGGGTCCTCGTTCAGGAGGACTCAGTCGGCCGGGCACCCCACGGCCTCGGCGAGCTCAATCTGGCCCGCGAGTCTCAGGAGTTCCTCGGCCTGTTCGCGACCGCGGTGGCCGACGACGAGTCCGGCGAGATCGGCGGGCCGGGATGGGAGCCGGTGCGGTCGTTCCTGAGCGATCTCGCACGGGCTCGCGCCGCCGCGGGGTTCTCCCCCGCTGAGGCGGCGACGTTCATGTTCTCGCTCAAGCAGCCAGTGTTCGCGCGGCTCGCCAACGAGCTCCAGGACGACGCCGTCGGCCTGATCGCCTCGATCCTCCAGACGACCGAGCTCGTCGATCAGCTCGGCCTGTTCATGGTCGACGAATACGCCAAAGCCGCCGGCTAGCGTCGGGAGCGGCCGAGGATGTCGCGCAGCTGCGCGGCGTTGCGCACGCCGAAGTCGCGGTAGCAGTTGTTCATCAGCAGGTGACTCTCGCGCGCCTGTTCGGAGACATCGGCGATCGGCTGCGCGAGCTCCTCGAGCTCCTCCTCGGAGTACAGGTAGCGGAACCGCTCGGCGGCCGAGCGCGCCCCTCCGGACCAGGTGCTGTCCGAGCGCCCGTGGAAGCGGACCACCAGCAGATCGGGGTTGGTCACCGCGAACAGCCGCGGCAGCTTCGACACCTCCGGCGCGTCGACGCACACGTAGATCAGTTCGTGCCCGGACAGCAGCTCGAGCGTCCGCTCGCGGTCGCGATCCTCGGCCAGCCATCGGGGCGAGCGGAACTCGACGCACACGCGGTAGTCCGGGAGCCGCTCGCGGAGCTTCTCGATCTCCGCCCGGTTGTCGCGGCGCGGGCCGAACCAGGGCGGGTACTGGAACAGCACCGCCCCGAGCTTGCCGGCCTCGTGCAGCGGCCGCAACGCGCCATCGAACCGCCGCCACGCCTCTTCGAGCGCCTCGGTGCTCAGGTGCGAGGCGTAGATGTTTCGCTTCTCCAGCGTTTCCTCGGGCAGCTGCTCGCGGAGGTCTGGCCACAGGCTGCGCGGGCGGGTCGGATGCCCGGTCAGCAACGAGTACGCCTTGACGTTGAAGCGAAACCCCTGGGGCGTACGCTCCGCCCACAGCCGCGCCTGGCGTTCGGCCGGCGGCGCGTAGTAGGTCGAGTCGATCTCGGTCAGCGGGAACTGCGACGCGTAGTAGCGCAACCGCTCCTCCGGCGTCATCGTCCGCTGCGGGTACCAGTCGCTCTCCTCGACGAGCGTCTTGTCCGCCCACGAGCAGGTGCCGGTGAGGACGCTCAAGCGGGCACCGCCGGTCAGCGCCCGCCGACCGCCGTCGGGTTCGCGGCGGCGACGGCGCTACGGAGCGTCTCGAGCTCGTCCGCGGTCAGCTCCAGCCGCGGCGGCCGGCACGGTCCGCCCCCAATCCCGAGTTCGTCGAGCCCCGCCTTGAAGTACTGGACCAGCTTCGGCGTCATGTCCAGGCGACCCAGCGGCAGGAGCTCGGCGTAGAGCTCGCGCGCGAGGCCGAGGTCGCCGGCGGCGCACAGGTCCCACAGACGCACGCTCTGCACCGGGAACACGACCCCGACGCCCGAGATCCAGCCGGCCGCGCCGGCGCAGAACCCCTCGAGCGCCCAGTCGTCGCCTCCGACCATCACGTCGACGTCCGGGCACAGGTTGACGAGCTCGGCGATCCGGCGGGCGTCGCCCGAGCTGTCCTTCAGCGCTCCGACGACGGGCACCGCGCGGACGATCTCGGCCAGCAGCTCCGGGGCGAGGTCTGACCCGCTCGCGGTCGGGTTGTTGTAGATCATCACCGGCAGGTCGGCGGCCGCGGCCACGTCGCCGAAGAACCGCAGCAGCTCGCGCCGGTCGGCGCGGTACAGCAGCGGCGGCAGCGTCATCACGCCGTCGGCGCCGGCGGCCCTGGCGTCGCGGGCGTAGTCCGAGGCCTGCTCGGCGCTGGGCGCCGACACGCCGGCGCACACCGGGACGCGTCCGGCCGTCGCCTCGACGACGGTCTCGAGCACCTCACGGCGCTCTTCGCGGCTGAGGCTGCCGCCCTCGCCGACGGTGCCGTTGGGGACGATCCCGTGGATGCCGCCCTCGATCAGGCGCTGGACCTGCGCCGAGACTGCATCGTGATCGACCGCGAGGTCGGAGTGGAAATGCGTGACGATCGCGGCGTGAACACCCTTCATGGAGATCCTCCGGTCGTGGCTTGGTGGTTGGCCCGCGGCGCACGCCTGGCGAATCGCGCGGGGTCGAACGCGGACAGGAGCGGATCACGCTCCCCGTCGAGCAGCAGCTTGCTGAGCAGCTCGCCGGTAGCCGGCGCCAGCGTGATCCCCAGCGTCGCGTGACCGGTGGCGAGGTGGAGCCCGTCGAGGCCGGGCAGCGGCCCGATCAGCGGCAGGCCGTCGGGCGACAGCGACCGCATCCCAGCCCAGTCGCGAGACCGTCCCGGCATCCGCCAACCCGGCATCGCCCGCTGGGCGGCATCCGTGATCGCGGCCAGGCGGCGCGGCGACAGCGCCAGGCCGGTGGCGCCGAGCTCGAGCGTCCCCGACACCCGCACGCCGCCGTCGAACACGCTGACCGCCACCTTCGGACCTTCGAGATACAGGGCGCGCCGCGGCGCCGTCGGGCCCGGCTCGTAGGTGCGGCTGTAACCCTTGGCCGCCGCGATCGGCAACCTCACGCCGAGCCCGGCGAGCAGCCGGCGGCAGGCGATCCCGGCGGCCAGCACGACGTTACCGGCCCGTAAGGTCGTGCTCGGCGTGTGCACCAGCCAGGCGCCGTTGTCACGATCCAGCGTCGTGACCGGCGCGCCCTGCCGAACGCTGGCGCCACGCGCCTCGAGCGCCCGGCGCAGGCCCGCGGTGAACAGCTCGGGGCGCACCCGGCGCTCCCCCTCGGCGATCACGCCGCCGAGCAGGTTAGGGCCGAGCGCTGGCTCGAGCTCGCGCAATTCGCCGGCCGAGACCTGGCGCAACGCCTGCGCTGCGCCGGCCTCGCGGAGCTCCCCCGCGATCCGCAGCAGCAGGTCGAGCTCTGAGCGTTCGAATGCGGTGTACAGGAGCGGTTGCTCGTGGTGCTCGAACTCGACGCCGCGTTCGGCCAGCCGGTCGAACGCCGGGCCCGCGGTCGCGGCGGCGCGCTGCAGCGCGGCCAGCCCGCGGCCATACGCCGATCGCGAGCAGCTCGCCGTGAACCGCGCGATCCAGTCCAGCAGCGCGGGCGACAGCGTCGGGCGGATCCACAACGGGCCCGACGGGTTCACCAGCCACCGCAGCGAAGTCCCGATCACGCCCGGTCCCGGAACCGGGATCGCGAGCGACGGCGTGACCCAGCCGGCGTTGCCGGCCGATGCGCCCGCGCCGGGCCGATCGGCCTCGAGCACCGTCACGTCGGCGCCGCGGCTGGCCAGGGACTCGGCCACGGCGAGCCCCACGGCGCCGGCGCCGACCACGACCGTGGGTCCCGGCGAGGTCGGCGCGGTCACAGCGCGAATCCGGTCGGGAACGGGTCGGTGGGGTCGAGCAGGTACTGGCCCATCGCGGTGATCCAGGCGCGCCCGCTGACCTCCGGGATCACCGCCTGCAGCTCGCCGACGGACGTCTCCTGCACCAGCCGGCCGACGAAGCGGCTGCCGATCACCGACTCGTTGACGAACTCCTCGCCGATCGCCAGCTCGCCGCGGGCGTGCAGCGCCGCCATCCGCGCCGAGGTCCCGGTGCCGCACGGAGAGCGGTCGAGCCAGCCCGGATGGATCGCGGTCGCGTTGCGCGCGTGCGCCCCGTCGTCGCCGCCGGCGTGGAACACGACGTGCTTGCAGCCTCCGATCGCGGCGTCGAGCGGGTGCACCGGCCGCGCCGAGCGGTTGACCTCGCTCGCGATCGCCAGCCCGGCGTCGATCAGCCGCTGGCCGCTGGCCGGGACGGGGTCCAGCCCGACCGAGTCGGCGGCCACGAGCGCGTAGAAGTTGCCGCCGAACGCCATGTCGTAGCGCACCGTCCCGAACCCGTCGACCTCGACCTCGGCGTCGAGGCCGACCACGAACGCCGGCACGTTGCGCAGCGACACGCGCTCGGCGCGGCCGTCGCGGACGGTGACCGACGCCTCGACCAGCCCGGCCGGAGTGTCGAGCCGGATGATCGTCTCGGGCTCGGTGACCGCGACCATCCCGCACTCGACCAGCACCGTGGCCACCCCGATCGTGCCGTGCCCGCACATCGGCAGCAGTCCCGAGACCTCGACGAACAGCACGCCCCAGTCGGCGTCCGGGCGCGTCGGCGGCTGCAGGAACGCTCCCGACATCGCCGAGTGCCCACGCGGCTCGCGCATCAGCAGCAAGCGCAGGTCGTCGAGGTTGCGCTCGAAGTACAGCCGCCGCTCCTGCATCGTGGCGCCCGGCACCACGCCGAGACCACCGGTGATCACCCGGGTCGGCATTCCCTCGGTGTGCGAGTCGACCGCTGAGAAGTAGCGGGACGCCCTCATCGCCGGGGCGGCTCCTGCCCGGCCTGACCGGTCTGGGTCATGTACTTGCGGACGCGGCGGATGTGCTCGCGGGAGTACAGCTCGGCCGCTGCCGCGTCGCCCTCGCTGACGGCCTCGTAGATCATCCGGTGCTCGGCGATGTGGATCCGCATCCGGCTCGCGTCCGACAGCGAGTCGTCGCGAAGCCGCCGCCACAGCGGTTGGTCCATGATCGCCGCGAGCTGGTCGCAGATCGCGATCACGACCGGGTTGCCGGTCATCACTCCGATCTGGCGGTGGAACATGCGGTCGGCCTCCGACCAGATCGCGCGCTGATCCGAGCTGGCCGGGTCCGACAGCTGCTCCATCTCGTCCAGCAGTCGCTCGGCGAACCCGTCGGGGCGAGCGCGGTCGGCCGCCATCCGGGCGACCGCAGGCTCAAACGCCTCGCGCGCCTGCAGCACCGCGAACGGGCTGGCGTCGTGGGCCCGGAGCACCGGCGGAGCCTCCTCGTGCAACCGCGCGGTGGCGTCGGCGGCCACGAACGAACCCGAGCCGGCGCGCGTCTCCACGATCCCGTCGACCTGCAGCACCCCGATCGCCTCGCGCACCGACGAGCGGCCGACCTCCATCTGCCGGGCGAGCTCGCGCTCGGAGGGCAGCTTCTGCCCGGGAGCGAGCAAGCCGACCTGGATGTCCTGCACAATCCTCCGCGCGATCTGCTCGTAGACCTGCTCGACGCGAAGCGGACCGATTGTCAAACCAGTTTCGACGACCACCGGTTTGGACCTTACACCACTTCGCGCCGTGGTTCTGATATGAACCAGTCGATGGCTGACACGACGTTTGAGGCGCACGATCCGCGCACCGGCGCGGTGCTCCAGACCTACACCGACGCGACCGACGGCCAGATCGCCGCAGCCTGCGCCGCCGCCCGGGTGGCGGTCCCGGCGTTGCGCGACGACGCCGTCCGCGCCGAGCTGCTGCGCGCGATCGCGCGGCGCCTGCGCGAGGCCGGCGACGAGCTGCACGACATCTGCGAGCTCGAGACCGGTCTCCCCCGCGCCCGCCTCGAGGGCGAGCTCGAGCGCACCTGCGTGCAGCTCGAGTTGATGGCCGACGCCGCCGCCGAGGGCAGCCACGTCGAGGCGATCATCGACACCGCCGACCCCGACGCTCCGATCGCGCCGCGCCCCGACCTGCGGCGGATGCTCGTCCCGCTCGGGCCGGTCGCGGTGTTCGGCGCCAGCAACTTCCCCTATGCGTTCAGCGTCGCCGGCGGCGACACCGCGTCCGCTCTGGCCGCCGGCTGCCCGGTCGTGGTCAAGGGCCATCCGTCGCACCCGGGCACGTCGGAGGAGGTCGCCGCCCGTGTGACCGCTGCCGTGGACGAGCTCGGATTGCCGGCGGGGACGTTCTCGCTGGTGCATGGCGCCTCCAGCCACGTCGGCGAGCAGCTCGCGCGGGCCGAGGAGATCGAGGCGATCGGCTTCACCGGCTCGCTCGCGGGTGGCCGCGCACTGTTCGACGTCGCCGCCGCACGGGATCGACCGATACCGGTGTACGCCGAGATGGGGTCGGTCAACCCGACGGTGATCAGCCCGGGCGCGCTGCGCGCCCGCAGCGGCGCGATCGCCGAGGGGCTGACGGCATCGATCACCGGCGGCACCGGTCAGTTCTGCACCAAGCCCGGGGTGGTGCTGGTCCCCGTGGGTGCCGACGGAGACGCTTTCGCCGACGACGTCGCGCGGCGCCTGGCCCAGGTCGAGGCCGCGCCCTTGCTCAACGCGCGGATCCGGTCCGCGCTGCGCGCCGCGCTCGCCGACCTCGACCGCGATCCCGACGTGACACGACTCGGGCCTGGTGGCCAGGATTCAGAGGGAGCGGCCGGCAACGGCTATCTACAGGTGCCCGTGCTGTACGCGATCGACGCCGCGACGGCGACGCGGCGGCCGGAGCTGCTCGACGAGCACTTCGGACCGACGGCGCTGCTGATCCGCTACGACGGGCTCGACTCCGCCGCTGCGCTGATCGGCGCCATGTGCGGCCAGCTGACCGGGACGCTCCACGCCGAGGCCGACGAGCTCGACGGGTTGCGGGGGATCGTGGCCGCGCTCGAGGAGCTTGCCGGACGCGTGATCTTCAACGGGTTTCCGACCGGGGTCGCGGTCACCCGCGCGATGCAGCATGGCGGCCCGTACCCGGCGACGACCGCACTGCACACGTCGGTCGGGACAACCGCGATCCGCCGCTTCCAGCGTCCGGTGACCTGGCAGAACGCTCCCGCCGAACTGCTGCCTGCCGCGCTGCAGGACGCCAACCCGCTGGGGATCTGGCGGCTGGTCAACGGCGAGTTCACGCGCGACGCGGTCTAGCAACGTGCCCGAGCCGCCCGTACCCGACAGCGTCAGCCGGTTCTTGGCCGAGCCCAACCCCGCGGTGATCGCGACGATCGCGCCCGGCGGCGAGCCGCACACGGTCGCCACCTGGTACCTGTGGGAGGACGGCCGGCTGTTCGTCAACATGGACGCGGGCCGCAAGCGCCTGCAGCACCTCCGCGACGACCCGCGCGTGTCGCTGACCGTGCTCGGCAAGGACGATTGGTCGGTCCACGTGACGCTCGCCGGGCGAGTCGCCTCGCTCGATCCCGACCCCGATCTGGCCGGAATCGACCGCCTGGCCCGGCACTACGCGGGCCAGCCGTTCCCGCTGCGAGACAGCCTGCGGGTCAGCGCCTGGATCGACGTCGGTCACTGGCACGGGTGGGCCGGCGCCGGGCCCTGGGAGGGCTAGCGGCGGGCCGGTTGGCGGCGACAGGCGCCCACGGACCGGGTCACATGATTAACGCCCCACTCGAGGTGTCCCGGCCGCATCGTGGGACGTTGACCACGTCCCACGTGGCTAACGCCCCACGGTCCGTCCAGAAGGGCTCGAGTGGGACGTTCGCCTGGCCGATCGCGCGCGTGGCGGGCGCTCGCTAGCGCAGGCTACCCCCGCCGAGCGGCCCCATTCGAGCGGTCTTAAGGCACCTTTTAGATTAGAGCAGCTGTCCGTAGGAGATAGTAGGTTTTCGCAGGATTTTGCAAATTCTGCGGATTTGACCCATCGCAGACACGTGGGAACTGTGACGCGGGCTCGGGCACGGTCGACAAGCCCCTGTAGACCGACACTCGGCGCCTGCGACGCAGGCTCCGGCGCCGATCGTTCGCCTGGCGATCGGCGCCGTAGCTCTGCCTTCAGGCGCTCGGGACGGCCCCGGGCCGCCGCAGCGCCGCCGGAGCGAGCCTCGCGACGCAACCGCCGCGCCAGCTCACTAGCCCGGTCCAGCGCCAGCGACAGCTCGGCGCAGCGGTCCGACGCGATCGCCGCGAACTCGCGCAGGGTCGCGTTCGCCAGCTCCCGCTGGGCCACGTCGGAACCGGGATCGCGCAGGACATCGCGGGCCTGCAGCAGCGCGCCAGTCTCGTCGATCGTGAACCCGAGCGGCTTCATCTGCTTGATCAGCGACAGGCGCTCGATCTGGTCATCGGAGTACAGCCGAAAACCCCCAGCGGTACGGGTCTGGGGAACCAGCAGGCCCTGCTCCTCGTAGTAGCGCACGGCCCGCAGCGAGACCCCCACGCGCTCGGCCACCTCGCCGATTCGGTGCAGCTTCCCACTCGTGGGCTCCACCGGAGCGTTGCCCCGGTTATGGCGGCCCCGGATGACCGTCATGCGGCGTCCTCGAAGCCTCGCGCAGCGCCGCTGCGCCGCGGCTCCTGCGTCCTTGCCTGACGGCCCCCGGACCTCGCCCTTCCCGGCGAAACGCTCCGGCGAAACCCACTTGGTTCGCAAACGAACGAGCCGGCCTCCGAGAGCTTTACTTCGCTGGTCACCTCCGGTATCCTATCCCTCACGTAACGGAAGAGTTGAACCCACAGGAGCAGATGACGAAAAAGGACACCTCAAGCACTCCTCAGGGCCCGGCAACCGAGACGCACCACCGTCAGCGTGAACACGCCCGCCGTCTCGTAAACCACGTGCGCGATGAGCTCAAGGCACGCGCGCACCGCCCCGAGATCACGCGCGGATCGCGCGCTCGCAGCACAGCAACCTGACCCCACCGCAATCGACGACGAATCCGGTCGCAGGCTCTCGATAGCCTCGACCGGATGCAAGCGGCACGCTTCACCCGCTACGTGGCGATCGGCGACAGCACGACCGAGGGGCTCGACGACCCGTCCCCGGACGGGCTCGGCTACCTCGGGTTCGCCGACCGCCTGGCGGCGCGGCTGGACCGCGAGCAGCCCGGTCTGCTGTACGCCAACCTGGGCATCCGTGGCCGCAAGCTGCGACAGATCCGCGACGAGCAGCTCGAGCCCGCGCTCGCGCTGGCGCCCGACCTGGCCAGCGTGGTCGGCGGCCTCAACGACATCCTCCGTCCTCGCTGCGATATCGAGACGCTGGCCGCGATCCTCGAGCAGATGGTCGCGGCCCTGACCGCCCGCGGTGCGACCGTTCTGGGGATGACGTTCCCCGATGCCGCCAAGGTGATGCCGGCCGCGCTCCCGGCGCGTCGGCGGATGCAGGCGTTCAACGCCGCGATCCGCTCGATCGGGGAGCGCCACGGGATGCTGGTCGCCGACCTCGACCGCAAGGGCGTCATCGACCCGCGGCTGTGGGCGGTCGACCGCCTGCACGCGAACACGGCCGGTCACGTCCGCATCGCTGCGGCGATGGAGCAGGCGCTCGGCCTCGAGCCAGCCGAGGACCCCTGGGCCCTGTTGCCGCCCGCGCCCGGCGTGTCCCGGGCCGCGGTGTGGCGCCGGGAGGCCGTCTGGATGGGACGCCACGCGGCTCCGTGGGTCGTCCGCCGCGTCCGCGGCCGCTCCTCCGGCGACGGCCGCATCGCCAAGCGCCCGGAGCTGTCGCCGGTCGTGCTGACAAAGACCGACGCGGCCGCCGAGCCCGTTTGAGGCTCGACGACCGCGTCTGAGACTTGTTGGTTGAGCGGCGGTCCGGTTAGGCGGCGTTGCGGAGCCCGTCGAGCTCCGGCCGACCGGCCAGCCGGGTCAGCGCGCGCTCTTCGAGCTCACGTGCCCGCTCGGCCGAGAAGCCGAGCTCGCTGCCGGTCTGACGCAGCGTCCGCGGATCCTCTCCGGCGAGGCCGAAGCGGAGCTTGATGACGTTGCGCTCGGCCTCCGGGAGCGTGTCGATCACCTGGCTGAGTCGCTCGTCGCGGTCAGCCGTGGCAACCTCCTCGATCGGCTCGGGTCGCTCGCTGGCCAGCAGGTCCCCGAGGGCGGTCTCCCCGTCCTCGCTGACGGCCTGATCCAGGCTCGCCAGACCGCGGCTCAGCTCGCGCAACTCGGTGACCTCATCGACGGACAGCTTCGCCACTTCGGCGACCTCTTCGTCGGTGGGCTCACGGCCCAGCTTCGTGCTCAGCTCGGCCTCGATCTTGCGGACCTTGACCTGACGCTGAGCGACGTGGACCGGAACCCGGATCGTCCTCCCGTGGTTCTGCAGGCCGCGCTGGATTGCCTGACGGATCCAGAGCGTCCCGTAGGTGGAGAACTTGAACCCACGCCGCCAGTCGAACTTCTCGACGGCACGGATCAATCCGAGCATCCCTTCCTGTACGAGGTCCTCCATCGGCAGCCCGTGACCCTGGTACCGGCGCGCCTGGGAAACGACCAGGCGCAGGTTCGAGTTGATCATCCGCTCCTTGGCCTCGAGGTCGCCGCGCTCAATCCGCTTGGCGAGCTCGGCCTCCTCGGCGGCGGTCAGCAGTGGATGCGCACGAGCACTACGGAGGAACAGCTCAAGCGAATCGCGAACCCCGGCACCACCGTCGGTGCCGGTCGCAGCCCGGAGCTCAGCCGCATCGGCGTGAGCACCCCGTCTGCGGTTCTGCCGCTTGTTCGACGCCGCGGCGGCAGGCCGCCGGGCGCGACTTCTCTGAGTGGTGTTTTCGTCGCCACGCACGCGGGAAACGTCGCGGCGCTGGGATTCAGTGTTCAGTTCTATCTCCGTGTACTGAAGATTGTTCGATACTCATCGAATTATAGCATTGTTCGACCGTGATCGAACAATGCCCGGAGCCCCCTAGAACGCCGTGCTCCATGAGAACCTACGTTCGAAGACGCCACTAGTTACCGCGGCATTCCCGTTCTTATGAATGCTTTCGGTTCGGGTCCGGTTTCTGGGCTTAAGCGGACTCAAGCGCCGACCGCGCGGCCGCCATACGGGCGATCGGCACGCGGAACGGCGAGCACGACACGTAGTCCAAGCCGGCCGCGTCGAAGAACGCAATCGACTCCGGATCTCCTCCATGCTCCCCACAGATGCCGAGTTTCAAGCTCGGACGCTCCTCCCGCCCCACCCACGCGGCCAGCCTGACCAGCCACCCGACGCCGGGGCTGTCGATCGTCTCAAACGGTGAGCGGTCCAGGATCTTGCGGTCGATGTAGGTCTGCATGAACTTGGATTCCGCGTCGTCGCGCGAGAACCCGAGCGCGGTCTGGGTGAGATCGTTGGTCCCGAACGAGAAGAAGTCGGCGTGGCGAGCGATCCGGTTGGCGATGAAGCAAGCTCGGGGGAGCTCGATCATCGTCCCGACCGTGTAGTCCTCGCCCGCGGTCATGCCGTGCTCGTTGCCCACCCGCACGACCAGCTCGCGCATGATCTCGAGCTCGTGCTCGTAGGCCACCAGCGGGATCATGATCTCGGGGTGCGGCGGCTCGTCGACGGCCTTGGCGGCGCGCATGATCGCGTGCGTCTGCATCTCGTAGATCTCCGGATACAGGATCCCCAGCCGAACCCCGCGGGTCCCCAGCATCGGGTTGCCCTCGTGGATCTCCTCGACCCGGCTGAGCAGCGTCTCGAGCTCCTCGAGGTCGTCTGACTCCTCCAGCTTGGCCCGCTCGACCTGGGCGCTGAGGTCGGGGAGGTTGGGCAGGAACTCGTGCAGCGGCGGGTCCAGCAGCCGGATCGTCACCGGCAGCCCCTTCATCGCCTCGAAGATCCCGACGAAGTCCTCTTCCTGCAGCGGCAGCAGCTCGCCGAGCGCCCGCCGCCGCCCGTCGGTGTCGCCGGCCATGATCATCGCTCGCATCTTCGGCTGGCGATCCTCGGCCATGAACATGTGCTCGGTTCGGCACAGGCCGATCCCCTCGGCGCCCAGCTCGCGCGCCCGGGCCGCGTCCTCGGGGGTGTCGGCGTTGACGCGTACCCGCAGGCGCCGGATCTCATCGGCCCACTCGAGCACCGTGTCGAAGCGATCGTCGATCTCGGGCTCGATCAGCTTCGCGCCGTGGTCTACGACCTTGCCATCGGTCCCGTCGACGCCGATCAGGTCGCCCTCGTGGAACACCTTGCCGTCGATCCGCAGCTCGCCCGAGCCGACATCGATCGCCACGTGGGCGCCGGTCACCGCCGGCACGCCCATCCCGCGCGCCACGAGCGCCGCATGTGACGCCTTGCCGCCCTCCGAGGTCAGGATCCCCTTGGCCGCATGAAAGCCGGCCACGTCGTCGGCCTCGGTGAACGGGCGGGCCAGGATCGTCGCCTTGCCGGCGGCCGCGGCGGCGACCGCGTCGGGCGCGCTGAACACGATCTCGCCTACCGCCGCGCCCGGGGACGCGGCCACGCCCTCGGCCAGCACCGTGTACCCGTCGCCGCGATCGAACGTCGGGTGCAGAAGCGCGTCGAGCGCCGCCGGATCGATCGTCCGCATCGCCTCCTCGCGAGTCAGCAGTCCCTCGGAGACGGCATCGACGGCGAACCGCACGGCGGCCTGCGCCGGACGCTTGGCGTTGCGCGTCTGGAGCATCCACAGATGCCCCTCCTCGACCGTGAACTCCGTGTCCTGCATGTCCTTGTAGTGGGCCTCGAGCCTGCGCAGGATGTCCATCAGCTGCTCGTTGGCCTTGGGCATCGCGTCGCTGAGCTCGTGGAGGTCGCGCGGGGTGCGGACCCCCGACACGACGTCCTCGCCCTGGGCGTTGACCAGGAAGTCGCCCGAGGGGTCGGGCGCGCCGGTCACCTCGTCGCGGCTGAACGCGACGCCGGTGGCGGAGTTGTCGCCCATGTTCCCGAACACCATCCGCTGGACGTTGACGGCCGTCCCCCAGTCGTCGGGGATCCGGTTGATCCGGCGGTAGGAGACCGCCCGCTCGCCCGTCCAGGACTCGAACACCGCGCGGATCGCGCGCTCCAGCTGCTCGCGAGCGTCGTCCGGAAAGTCGTAGAAGCCCTTGAACGTCGCGACCAGCTTGCGCAACGCGTCGACGGATAGCTCGGTGTCGTTCTTGACGCCCTCGTCACGCTTGACCTCGGCGATCGCGTCCTCGAACTTCTCCGACGCGACGCCCTGGGCGACGTTGCCGAACATCTGCACCAGCCGGCGGTAGGAGTCCCAGGCGAAGCGCTCGTTGCCGGTGGCGGCGGCCAGCCCCTCGACCGCGGCGTCGTTGAGGCCCACGTTGAGGATCGTGTCGAGCATCCCCGGCATCGACTCGCGGGCGCCGCTGCGGACCGAGACCAACAGCGGGTCCTGGTCGTCGCCGAAGCGCTTGCCGGCCGTCTGCTCGAGCTTTTGAAGCGCCTCCGCGACCTGCTCCTGCAACCCGTCGGGCTCGTGGCCCTCGCGCATGTAGGCGACGCACGCCTCGGTCGTGACCGTGAACCCCGGCGGCACGCGGTCGTCTCCGAGCACGCGGGTCATCTCGGCGACGTTCGCGCCCTTGCCGCCCAGCAGCTCGCGCATGTCGCGGGAGCCCTCGGAGAACTCGTAGACCCACTTCTCGGATGTCATCTCAGGCCTTCCTCGGAGACGCTTCGTCGCCCGCTGGGTGCTTCTTGCCGTGATTACGGTCACACCGAGAGTGGTGCCGGACGGATGGCTGGCGAGGACGCAGGAGGCCGGCACCGCCGGCGGAGCCGGTGGTGGCAGCAGCGCTGCGCGAGCCTCCGAGGACGAAGCCAGACGCCGGCCGGTGCCGCTCGAATGGGACGGTAATTACGGTAGGGAGCACTTGATTGAGGAGACCCTACCCTGGCCGGCGCAGCGAGCCGTCGCCGATCCCTACGCCGATCAGTTCTCCTGGATGTGGTCGGCCTCGCGCGCGCCGCCGAACGGGCGCGTCAGACAGAAGCGATTGAGCGTGGCCTCGGCAACGCCCTCGACCCCGGGCGTGTCCGACGCCTCGCCCTTGGTGTGCGGATCGTCGGAGAAACCGCCGACCTCGACCGAGTGCTGGGGGCTGCGGTAGCCGGAGATACCGACCAGGTGCAGCTGCAGCGCGCGCCCGAGCTGGTCGAGCCTGGCGGCGAGGATCGGCTCCTGGTTGACGCTGTAGTTGGTGCCCGCGGCCGGGAAGAACCCGTAGGACCCGCCGTGGGCGACGAACGGGGTGTTCGCGCACGAGCCGAGCGGCACCGGAGCGCCCCCGGACGGCGCCGCGCCGGCGCCCGCGGCGCGGGCAGCGGCGGCGGCCTGCCGGTCGAGGACCGTCGCCTGCCGGGTCAGCGTCTTGCGCAGCGAGATCAGCTCGGCGGCCTTGCGACTGCGGGCGTCGACGTAGGCCAGGCGGCGGCGGACGATCGACAGGCGCAGCTGGGCGACGTTGTCGCGTTCGGTCAGCACCGAGGTGACCGCGCGCTGCTTGCGCGACTCGATCGACGCCAGCCGCTTGGTCTGCGCGGTCACGGCCGTTCGCGCCGACTTGACCTGGAGCACCGTCTCGGTGTTGTGGCGCTCGACCGTGCGCAGGTCGTTGACGCGGTTGAGGAGGTCGTCGAACCCCTGCGCGTCGACGACCACATTCATCAGCGTTGGCGCGGGGGACTCGTATTGGGCGACGAGCTGGGCGGCCAGGATCCGCCGGCCGCGCTCGTACCGGGCCTGCAGGCTGGTCAGCCGCGTACGCGCCCGATCCAGCGATGTCCTGACATCCGACAGCTGCTCCTCCTGGATGGTGATGCTGCGCTGGATCGCCCCCAGACGCTGCTCCAGGTCGCCGATCGAGCCGTCGAAGCCCTGGATCCGCGTCGAGTCCGACTGGATCTCCGACTGCAGCTCACCGGCCCGCTGCTTGCCCGCCTGATAGCGGCTGGACAGATCGGCGCTGCTCGATCCGGCGAGCAGCGCGATGGCCACGGTCGCTCCCAGCAGCGCCAGAGCGGCGGCCGAGGCCGTGAGGCGGGAAGCATTGAATTGGTTCGATCGGCGTCTCAGACGGCGGCGAAGCTACCAGGGGGTGAAGCGATCCCGAGCGCCTCGGGGGCCCATGAAGCGAAACTTGCAGGCGCAGGAACCGTTGCGTAGGTTCAGACGGCTGATCTGTACGCGGGTACGATCACCCTGCAGGGGCGAGCCACGACCAACCATTTGATGATGCTATGCAGCGGCTTTCGATCGCGCGATCCCTCCGGCTGGCGCTCGTCGGCCTGACCCTGGCGCTGGCGATCGTCGCCGCGTTCGGCGTGGCGACTCTCTACAAGTCCCGCCAACGCTACGAAACCCGCCTGCTCGAGACCTCGGCGCTGTCGACCGCGGCCGCCAACCTGGCGGGCGCGGGGGTCGCGGAGGCCGAGGCGCTTCGCGACACGCGCGGGCCTCGTTCGGCCGGAGAGCGGGCCAAGGCCCAGGCCACCTACCTGACCGCCGCCCACACCGTCGGCTCGCTGGCGATGCAGGATCCACCGAGCCGCGTCCTCGCCCAGAAGCAGATCGCGGCCGAGACGCGGGCCCGCCGGCTGGCCGCCGGCGGCCAGTACGCGGCCGCGACCGCCCCCGACGGGCCGCTCGACGAGGCGCGCACGCTGGCCACGCAGCTGCAGGCGCGCCAGCTGGCCCGCCAGCAGATCGCCCACGCTGACGCCCGCTCGGACGCCAAGCGCGCGATCATCATGGTCGGGATCGCCGGACTGTTGGCCGTGGCCGGCGCGCTGACGCTGATCGCGCTGCTGATCCGGGGGATGCGACGGCCCCTCGACGACCTCGTGCAGGCGACCCGCGGCCTTGCCTCGGGCGACCTGGGTCGCCGGGTCGAGCCGGCAGGCCCCCGGGAGCTCCAGGAGCTCGGGATGGCGTTCAACGCGATGGCCGACGACCTGCGCGGGGCCCAGCGCCAGATCGAGGAGGAGCGACGGGCGCTGGCGGTCACGATCGAGAGCCTCGGCGACGCGCTGATCGTCACCGAGCCCGGCTCGAGCAAGATCTCGGCGGTCAACCCGCGGGCCACCGAGCTGGTCCCCGAGCTCGTCGTGGGATCGTCCGCCGACAGCGATGAGAGCCCGCTGCCGTCGCTGACCGAGGCGCTCAGCGGCGAGTCGATCGTCCGGCACCACGACCGCACGCTGGCGGTGACCGCGGCGCTGCTGGGCAGCGAGACCGACGGCGTCGTGTGGACGGTTCGCGACATGAGCGAGCGCGCCCGCCTAGAGCGCGCCAAGAGCGAGTTCGTGGCCACGGCCTCGCACGAGCTGCGCAGCCCCCTGACCTCGATCAAGGGCTTCGTGGAGCTGCTGGAACGCTCGCCCGAGGGTATGTCCGAGCGCCAACGGGAGTTCGTCGACATCATCCTGAAGTCGACCGACAGGCTCGTCGACCTGGTCAACGACCTGCTCGACGTGGCGCGGATCGAAGCCGATCACGTCGAGATCAACCGGCGCCCGATCGACGTCGGCGAAGCCGTCACCGAGGTCACCGAGCTGATGGGCCCGCGGATCGCCAACAAGGGTCAGCAGCTCGACGTCCACATCGCCCCCACGCTGGCGCTGGCGATGGCCGATCCGAGCCGGGTGCGCCAGATCGTCGCCAACCTCGTCACCAACGCGCACCTGTACACGCACGAGGGTGGCCGCATTCAGGTCGCCGTCGAGCCCGATCGGGCGTGGGTGCAGATCAAGGTCTCCGATTCAGGGATCGGCATGACCGAGGAGGAAACCTCCCGCGTGTTCGAGCGGTTCTTCCGCGGCGGCAACGGCAGCGCCGCGAGCCCCGGCACGGGCCTGGGAATGTCGATCGTGAAGTCGCTGGTCGACCTGCACAGCGGCGAGGTCGAGGTCGAGAGCGAGCTCGGGCGCGGCACCACGTTCCGGGTGCGACTGCCGGCGGCGATCCGCGGCCCGCAGTCAGTGCAGTCGCTGGCGGCGATCCGCGGGCGGCACGTGCTCGTGGTCGACGACGAGCGCGAGATCGCCGAGCTGATCGCCGGGCAACTGGCCCCGCTCGACGTGTCGGCGACGATCGCCACCAACGGCGACGAGGCGCTCGAGCTGCTGCGCAGCGGGCGCTACGACGCGGTGACGCTCGACATCCTGATGCCCGGCCTCGACGGCTTCGATGTGCTGCGTGAGATCCGCCAGGACCGGGTGCTGCGGACGACTCCGATCGTGTTCGTGTCGGTGTTCTCGGGCTCGCACGCGCTCGCCGGCGAGTGGGTGGTGGCCAAGCCGATCGACGCCGATGAGCTGCGCGACGTGTTGGGCGCCGCGGTCCGCGCGGGGCGCTCCAGCGTGCTCGTGGTCGGCCGCGCCGAGCTGCAGCCGGTGCTCGAACCGGCACTTGACGAGTTCGGGATCGAGCACCACTGGGAGCTGACCGGCCCGGCCGCGGCCAGGGTCTGCGAAGAGCGCCGGTTCGAGGTCGCGCTGGTCGACGTCGGAGTCCGCAACCCTCAAGCCGTACTCCAGGCTCTGAACCTGAGAGGTCGTCGGCTCCGGCGGGCGGTGATACTGTTTTCCGACAGCGAGACGCCTACTCCTAACGGAGTGAACAGGCTTGGCATGGAAGTCATTCCGGCCGAAGAGGCCGCCGGGGCAGTATTAGCAGCGCTCCGCGCGGAGCGGGAAGGATGAGCCCGAAGGAATGGCAGTCCAGAGCGATGTCGAGTTGATCGAAGAGCTGGAGCGTCTGCGCGGCGAGCTGGCCCTCCGCGAGCAGGAGGCCGCCGACAAGGACCGCCAGCTCGAGCGCTACGCCGCGGATCTCCGCGAGACGTTCAAGCAGGAGCGGGCCCGTGCCCACGAGCTCCAGCGCTCCTACATGGCGACCGTGCGCGCCCTCTCCAACGCCGTCGAGGCGCGCGACGCCTACACCAGCAAGCACGCCGAGCGGGTCACCGCCTACGGGCTGGAGATCGCCCGGGCAGTGGGCCTGTCGGTGTCGGATGTCGCCGACCTCGAGTTCGGCTTCCTGCTGCACGACATCGGCAAGCTCGCGATCCCCGACTCGATCCTGTACAAGCCGGGGAAGCTGACCCCCGAGGAGCGCGCGCTGGTCGTCCAGCACCCCGTGGTCGGCGCGGAGATCGTGCGCGACATCGAGTTTCTGGCCCAGCCGATGCAAGTGGTGCGCCACCACCACGAGCGTTGGGATGGGACCGGATACCCCGATGGCCTCGCCGGCGAGAAGATCCCGCTGTCGGCGCGGATCTTCGCGGTCGCCGACGTGCTCGACGCGCTGACCAGCGACCGTCCGTACCGCACCGCCTCGCCGCTGGACGTCGCCCGCGAGATGATCGTGGCCGAGTCAGGCCGGCACTTCGACCCGCGGGTGATCCAGGCGTTCAAGACGATCCCCGACGAGACGTTCGAGCGGATCCGGCGCGAGACTCGATGACCTGGCGGGCGGGAGCCCGGGGATGAGTCGAGGCGTGCTGATCGTCGACGACGACCAGTTCATCCGCAAGCTGATCGCGACCACGCTCGAGGACGTCACCCAGTTCGACCTGCACGAGGCCGGCGACGGGCTCGAGGCGGTCGAGGTCGCCAAGCGGGAGCACCCGGCGATCGTGTTCCTCGACGTCGACATGCCGCGACTCGACGGGATCGAGGCCTGCCGGCGGCTGCGCGCTGACCGCGACACCAGCAAGACCACGATCGTGATGCTCACCGCCGCGCACGGGGACACGGTCCAGGCCGAGGCCGAGGAGGCCGGCGCGGACCTGTTCCTGACCAAGCCGTTCAGCCCGCTCGACCTGCTTCGGCTCGTCGACCGACTCGGCGAACAGTCTCGCTGACGTGTCGCGCCGGGCCTGGCTCGCGTTCGCGGCGATGTCGCTGATCTGGGGGGTCCCGTACCTGTTCATCAAGATCGCCGTCGATGGCGGCGTCACCCCGCTGATGCTCGCCTGGAGCCGGGTGACGCTGGCGGCGATCGTGCTGCTCACGCTCGCCTGGCGCGCGGGCACGCTGGGCTCAGTACGGGGCCGGGGGCGCTGGCTGCTCGCCTACGCCGTCGCCGAGATCTCGATCCCGTTCCCGCTGATCGCGGCCGGCGAGGTGCACGTGGCCTCGTCGGTGAGCGCGATCATCATCGCCGCCGTCCCGCTGGTCGGCGCGGTGCTGGCGATGCGCTTCGACCACTCCGAGCGCCCCACCGTGACCCGGGCGTTCGGCCTGATGCTCGGGTTCGGCGGCGTGATCGTGCTCGTCGGCGTCGACATCGCGGGCAACGCCCAGGAGCTGCTGGGCGCCGGCGCAATCCTGCTGGCCGCGTGCGGCTACGCGGTCGGGCCGATGGTGATCAAGCACCGCCTGGCCGGGCTGGACCCGCGCGCGACGATGGGCGCGAGCCTGGCGATCGCCGCGTTGGTGCTGGCGCCTGGCGCGGCGATCGACCGCCCGCACTCGGCGCCGACGCCGGGCGCGGTCGGGTCGGTGGTCGTGCTCGGGCTGCTCTGCACCGCGCTGGCGTTCGTGATCTTCACGGTGCTGATCCGCGAGGCCGGCACCAGCCGTGCGACCGTGATCACCTACGTCAATCCCGTGGTCGCGGTCGCGCTCGGCGTGGGACTGCTCGGCGAGCGTCCGGGCGCCGGCGCAGTCGCGGGCCTGCTGTTGATCCTGGCCGGGTCGTGGCTGTCGACTGACGGCCGGCTGCCGCCGCCGCTCCGACGGCTGGTCGGGCCTCGCCGCGGCACCCGCGCGCCCCCGGACGCCGGGCCGCTACCATCCGGCGGCGATGGTGGAAACGATCCTCGGCGTCGTGCAGGTGTTCATCTGCATCGTCCTGATCTTCCTGGTGCTGATGCACTCGGGTAAGGACGCCGGCCTGTCCGGCGCGTTCGGCGTGGGCACCGGCGCCGGTCCGTTCGGCGGTGGCTCGCTGGTCGAGCGCAACCTGAACCGCTGGACGATCGGGTTCGCGATCGCGTTCGCGGTCAACACGATCCTCCTGATCAAGGTCTAGCTAGTCAGCGCCACTGGCACCGTTGGCGGAGCTGGGCCCGGTCGGAGACCGTGGCGGTTCCGCGTCGGGCTCGCCCTCGGGCGACTCCCCCTGCAGCCGGTCGAGCTCGGACAGGATCTCGATCGCCTCGGCCCGCAGCCCTCGGTCGACGATCTCGAAGTCGGAGTCCGACAGCTTGCCGGTGCGGTGGTCGAGCTCGGCGTCGCGGATCTCGCGGTACTTGGCGTCCCGCGCGGCCTCGAGCTCAGCGACCTCGTTGAAGCCGACCGGGCCCGTCTCGCGCTCGGGGCGACCCGGCGCGGCCCCCGGGTCGGCGGGTCGCGCCACTCGCGCGATCCGGGCTCGGCGGATCGGCATGCCGACGATCACCACGACCGCCGCCAGGATCGCGAGCACGATCAGGAACTGCAGCACCGAGTCAGTGTCCCGAATTTCCCAACCGCGACACTAAACGGGCTCGCGCGCGGGCAGCGCCGGCTGGGTCCGGCGGCCGCCGGCGCCCGCCGCCGCCGGCGCGGTGGCCCGCCGCCGCGCGAACGCGGGGACCGGCCACAGCGCGATCAGCCCGCCCAGCGCGATGATCAGCGCGCCCAGCCAGATCCAGGTGACCAGCGGCGAGACGATCATCAGGAAGTTCACCGCCCACGGGTGGGTCACGAACCGGTGCGTGAGGCCGGTGATCGCCGCATCGCGCTCGGAGAACAGCGAGTTCAGCGCCTGCTGGGTCTGGGCCGGGGGCAGCGACGCCGCCTTGGACATGATGTTCGCCTCGTCGGCAGCGAACAGCTTGTCGCCCTTGTTGATCATCGGCTGCAGCGGGGTGAGATCGGGGTTGATCACCGTCCAGATGTCGTGGGTGATCCCGGCGTCGAGGCCCACGTTGCTGTCGGCCTGGCCGTTGAAGAAGCGTCCGAGCACCCCGAGGCTCGCGTCCTGGGCCGGGTAGAAGCCGCGCGTGGTCGTCAGCGTCGTCACGTGGTTGCCCTTCTTGGAGACGTCGAGCACGGCGCCGAACGAGATCTTCTGGGCGGACGCCGACGCCGTCGGGCGGACATAGCGGATCGTGTAGCCGTTGACGACGACGTTCTGGCCCGGTTTCAGCGTCACGTCGTGGGAGTGCTGGAACGAGGACGACGCGGCCACGCCGACGAGCAGCACCGCGAGCCCGGCGTGGACGATGTAGCCGCCGTAGCGCCGGCGGTTGCGGCGGACCAGCTGGCCCAGCGCGATCGGCACCGGGTCGCGCGTCATCGCGCGCCGCGCCGACACCCCGCGCCAGAACTCCTGGACGACGGTCGCCACCACGAACGCGGCCAGCGCGAACATCGCCAGCGCGAACGGGCGCGAGCTGGTGCCGCCGCCGGCGACCAGCAGCACGATCAGCGTGGCCACCCCGACGCTCACCGGGATCGTGAAGTTGCGCCGCAGGTTGGCAGCCGTCACCCGGCGCCAGGCGATGATCGGCCCGATCCCCGACAGCAGCACCAAGACCAGCGCCAGCGGCACGATGAACGGCCGGAACGCCGGGGGCCCGACCGACACCTTGGTCCCGGTCACAGCCTCGGAGATCAGCGGGAAGAACGTGACCCAGAAGATCACGAACACCATCGCCACCAGCACCACGTTCTGGAACAGGAACACGGCCTCGCGCGACAGCAGCGAGTCGAGCTGGGCGGACGGACCGCAGCTGCGGTCGCCGCCACACCACGAGGTAGACCGAGCCCACGACCATCGCCGCGATCAGCAGCACGAACGGGATCCCCAGCGTCGAGGCCCCGAACGCGTGGATCGAGTCCAGCACCCCGGAGCGGACCAGGAACGTGCCGATGATCGCGAGCGTCGCGCTGCCCAGGATCAGCGATGCGTTCCACACCTTCAGCATTCCCCGCTTCTCCTGGATCATCGCCGAATGGATGAACGCGGTTACGGCCAGCCACGGCATCAGGGCGGCGTTCTCGACCGGGTCCCAGGCCCAGTAGCCGCCCCAGCCGAGCTCCGTGTAGGACCAGCGGGCGCCGAGCAGGATCCCGATCCCCAAAAACAGCCACGCCGCCAGCGCGAAGCGCCGGGTGACCGCGATCCACTCCGACCCGAGCCGGCCGGTGACCAGCGCGCCGATCGCGAACGCGAACGGGATCGTCAGCAGCGTGTACCCCGAGTACAGCATCGGCGGGTGGATCATCATGCTCGGGTGCAGCAGCAGCGGGTCCAGGCCGGCGCCCTCGGTCGGCGGGTTGCGGGTGGTGGCGAACGGGTTGGCCCAGAACACCGTCAGCATCGAGAAGAACGAGGCGAATCCGAGCAGTACCGCGGTCGCGTATGGGGCGATCTCCCTGACCCGGCCGCGGGTCAAGAACAACACCAGGCTCGACCACAGCGACAGCAGCCACACCCACAGCAGCAGCGATCCCTCCTGGGATGACCACGGCGCGGTCAGCTTGTAGAACGTCGGCGTGGTCGTCGATGAGTGCCCGGCGACGACGTTGAACGTGAAGTCCGACCGCAGGAACGCCGACTCGAGAATCACGAACGCGATCGTCATCAGCCCGGCCAGCGCGTACACCGACCGCCGGCCCGAGTCGATCCACTCCCGCCGGCCCGTGCGGGCCCCGTACAGCGACGCCCCGGCGCCGTACAGCGCGACCAGCAGGCCGATGATCAACAGCGCGCGACCGGTCAGTGCCATCTCACTGCCCGGCCATCAATATGACGAGCTCGCTGCCTGGTACTTGGAGGGGCACTTGGTGGTCAGCGAGTTCTGCTCGCCGACGAACGTCGAGGTCGAGGTCGAGCCCTGCTCCTTGACCGTGACCAGCACGCCCCGGCCCTCCGCGAACGGGTCGGGCACGATGCCCGTGTAGCGCACCGGGACCGAGAGCTTCTGCTTCGGGTCGCGCACGCGGAACAGCAGCGTCGAGCCCTGGTGGCGGACAGATCCGGCGAGCACCGTGCCCGCCAGGATGTAGGACTGCCCGGGCTTGGCCTTCTGCAGCAGCTGCGATGCGGTGACCTCGTCGCGACCTGCGGCGAAGCTCGTGTAGACCAGCGCCGACGCCAACAGCAGTGCGGCGGTGAGGGCGACGGTCAGGCGGATGGCACGCTTGCGGCTTGGATCCATGCCTGGCGCAATTCTCCCACACGAGGCCGCGTCGCCGTCCCGGGCCCGATCGGCCGCCCCCAGCAATAACGGGAGCTTCTGGCCGATTAGCTTCTTGTTAGCGCCAGCAATTAATCGCTCCGAACGCGAAACAAAACCCGGGCAGGGGCGTTACGAGTTATGAGCATGACCGTCAGATCAAAGCGTGCAAAGACCAACGGCCGGCTTCGCGCTCGGAGTCGGCCCAGCCGAAAAGTTGAGCGTCCCACTGCCGTGAACGAGCCGTTGACCGAGCCACGCGGAGGGATCGTGTCCGAGCGACCCGCCGCGCCCAGCTCGCGCGCGCGCCACGGCGGACCCTCCGAGGACCGAGCCGTCTACAGCTGTCAGTGCGGCTACGTGTTCGAGGAGCAGGTTTCGACGACCGTCGGCTGTCCGCACTGCGGGCACACCCAGGCCTGGTAGATCCCAGACCCTGCCCCGGCGAGCCTACGCGCGCGTAGCTTCACGCCGCGCGCGTCGGTGAATCGTGATTCAATACCCGGCCGGAGAGAGACGTCGCGGGCGCCGGAGGAGAGATCGTGAGACGAGCAGTCATCTGCGCAGTGGTCGGGGTAGCGAGCGCGCTCGCCCTCGCCGCACCCGCGTTCGCGTCCAACGGCGTCGAGCACCTGCACTTCGCCGCCGGTCCGTATCTGGTCAAGTCCGGCGCGAACCTGATCCTCACCGATACCAAGGACGTCCCCAAGCCCGACGTCAACGGGTTCATGACCCGGGTGGCGCCGAACCTCCACTACGCCAAGGCCAACGGCAAGTGCTGCGGCGCGATCCCGCGCGTGGACGTCATCCACCTGCATCACGGCGTGTGGCTGACCGATGGTGCGGCCGGCGAGGGCGAAGGCAACGGCCAGGCGGGCTTGTACCCGTTCATGGCCTCCGGCGAGGAGAAGACGATCTACCAGTTGCCGAAGGGCTACGGCTACCCGGTGGGGTCGGCCGACCACTGGATCCTGAACTACATGATCCACAACCTCCGCCGCCCGGCCGCGAAGGTCTACATCACCTACGACATGGACTTCATCCCCGACGGCTCGCCCGCGGCGAGGGGGATCACGCCGGTGCACCCGATCTGGATGGACGTCGAGGACCACAACCTCTACCCGGTGTTCAACGTCTACCGCCACAGCGGCCGCAACGGCAAGTTCACGTTTCCCGACATGGCCAAGAACCCGTACAAGGGCGGCCCGCCGCTGAACCTGTTCACGGTCGACCACCCCGGCACGCTGGTGGCGACCGCCGGCCACCTGCATCCGGGCGGGCTCTACGACGACCTCGACCTGATCCGTGCGGGGACCAAGGACACGAGCAAGACGCCCCGGGGCACCCAGCGCAACTCGGTCCGATTGTTCCGCTCGAGCGCCGACTACTTCGACAAACGCGGGCCGATCTCGTGGGACATGGCGATGACCGCGACCTCGAAGAACTGGCGCCCGCACGTCAACGCCGGCGACGTGATGCGGATCAGCACGACCTATGAGACCAAGCGCGCGTCCTGGTATGAGTCGATGGGGATCATGGTCGTGTGGGAGGCCTGGGACGACCAGACCGGCCTGGACCCGTTCACCGGCGTGCGCGACACCCGCGCCCGCGTCGCCGCCGGCGTCGACCCGTTCCGGCGGACGGTCGACGAGACCGGGCATATCACCCACGGCCACCTGGCCGAGAACAACCACCACGGCGGCACCACCTGGCTGACCGTCGACCCCAACACGCTGCGCAGCTGCAAGACCCACACGGTCCAGATCGCGGGCTACCTGTTCAACCCCGGCGATCTCGAGGCGCCGCCCTCCGGCCAGCGATGCGCCCCCACCGCCCGCGAGGGCCAGTCGGTGACGTTCCACAACGACGACGCCAGCCCGCTGTCACCCGGGCTCCCCGGGCTGGACCCGAGCGCCGCGTACATGCAGTCGATCTTCCACACGATCACCGCCTGCCAGGACCCCTGCGGGCTGGACACCGGGATCTCCTACCCCCTGGCCAACGGCGCCGGCGGCTTCGACTCGGCTCAGCTCGGGGTCGGAACGCCGGCCTCGGGCAAGCTCAGCTGGAGCACCCCGAAGAACCTCAAGCCGGGCGTGTATACGTTCTACTGCCGGATCCACCCGTTCATGCGCGGCGTGTTCCGGATCGTCGGCTAGCCACCCGGCGGGCCGACGCTGTCACCACGGAGCGCCCCAGGCCCCGGGCGCCAGACGTGCTTAACGCCCCACCCGATGCCTTCCCGGATTACCGTGGGACGTTGATCACGCCCCACGTGGCAAACGACCCACACTCGCCGCCAGACTGCTCGGGTGGGACGTTGTGCACGCGATTTCCCCCGCCATCTGGACCGCTCCAGTTCGCGGGGTTCCGCTAGATCAGCAGCACGTACTTCATGCGTACTGCTCGGCCGCGTAGGACTCCAGGCCGCGCTCCCGGAGCCGCTCCACCGGAGCCCGGAACGTCACCTGCACGACGCCGGGGTGGCGACCGATCTCGATCGCGCCCGAGATCGTGGCCCGGTTCATGACCTCGGGGACCGACATCCCGAGCAGCTCGGCGGCCCGCGCGAGCCCGTTGTCGGTGGCGCTGTTGAGGTCGGGGCCGGTCCCGATCACCGAGATCGGCAGCGACTCCTCGAGCTCCTCGACGCCGTAGCGGCGCCCCAGCGCCAGCGCGCGTGTCCGCTCCTCGTCGGTCAGCGGACGCGCCAGGAACGGCAGGTCGTCGGCCACCGGGAACAGCAGCGGCCCATCGATCCCGAGGCCCTTGATGACCTCGACCTGCAGCGTGACCGTGCCCGCGACGTCGCAGGTGTGGCCGGCGATCTCGCCGTCGCCCTGGAGCGCGTGCATGTCACCCAGGTAGATCCCGCCGCCGTCGAGCTTGACCGGGCACACGAGGGTCGCGCCCGCGCGCACGGCGTCGACGTCCATGTGGCCGTCGGTCTTGTTGTCCTGCAGCTCCTGCGCGCTCACGGCATAGCGGTGCTGGGCGCCGATCAAAAACGACCCGAAGTCGCCGGCGTTGTGGGAGTCCGGGAGCATGATCGACGGCGACGTGCCGATCTGGCCCAGGAACGGGCGACACCGGGTGGCCAGCGCCACGAGGTCGTGGGGGGCGAAGCCCAGGATCGGGTTCTGCACCGACCTGTCGGGCAGCGCCGCGAACCGGGCGGCCTCGCGCGCGAACCCCTCGGCGGCCTCCTGGGGCACGGTCACGCCGACCGTGTGCATCTCGTCGAACGCGATCGTGTAGCCGTTGGTGAACGTGAACGGGGTCGCGTCGGCGCCGCACTTCGCGCAGCGCACCGACTCCGGCCCGATGCCCTCGACGGTCGTCTCCGTCCATTCCGTCCCGCAGCCCGGGCACACCGGCGCGCAGAAGGGGTCGCCGACGAACCGGCCCTCCATCGGCTGGTCGTTGCCCGACGAGGTCGCCAGCGAGGTCACGTCGATCGCCTTGATCCGGATCGCGATCGCGTCGCCGATCTCGGCGCCGGCCACTGCGACCGGCGTGCAGACCTCGTGGCCGCCGCGGATCGACGGCGTGATCATCGGCCCCCAGCACCCCGGCGTGGAGTTCCAGACGATGTGGCCGCCGTCGGCGACCGGTCCGGCCATCTGGACCTCCGGTCCGAGCAGGCCGTCGGTGAACGTGTCCACGAAGACCGTCCGTTGCGCGCGCTTGGTGTCAACTTCGGCCGGTTCGATCGCCATGTGTGTGTGCTCCCTTCGAGGGCTAGTGGGTGTGGCCTGAGGTCATCCGCCGGCCACCGGGGTCAGCAGCGCGACCTCGTCGCCGTGCGCCAGCTCGCGGTCGCGCTCGACGTGCGCTCCCGCGACCAGCGGCAGCGCCGAGCGCAACGCGGGCGCGAGCTCGGGATGACCGTCGGCCAGCCGCTCGTACAGGTCAGCGACGGTGGCCCCGTCGGGCAGCTCCAAGCTCATCGAGGGCGCCGGCGCGAGCCTCGCGATGGCGCTGCCAAGTCGGATCCGGACCTCCACGTGGTTGCTCCGTACGGTTAACAAAGACGTGCCCGCGTAGCTGTGATGTTACGCACACTTGAACCCTCCGAGGGCCTTGCTATACACGGCTTGTGCGGCAAAACCGCAGCCAAGCGACTCAGGTGGGAGAGGCGCCGATGCAAGGCGTCGCTGTCGCCGCGCGCGATCTCGAGCGGGTCTACGGAGTCGGCGACACCGCCGTGCACGCGCTCCGCGGCGTGACCCTCGAGGTGCCCGAGGGCGAGCTGCTCGCGGTCATGGGACCGTCGGGGTCGGGCAAGTCCACGCTGATGCACATCCTGGCCGGTCTGGACCGGCCGACCAGCGGCTCGGTCACGATCGCCGGGACCGAGATCTCGAATCTCGACGACGCTCACCTGACCCGCATTCGCCGAGAGCACATCGGGTTCGTGTTCCAGTTCTTCAACCTGCTGCCGATGCTGACGGCCGAGGAGAACGTGACGCTGCCGCTGTCGATCGCCGGCGAGCACCCCGACCGGGAGTGGTTGGAGGAGCTTTTGAACGCGACCGGGCTGGCCGACCGGCGCAAGCACCGCCCATCCGAGCTGTCGGGCGGCCAGCAGCAGCGCGTCGCGCTCGCGCGGGCGCTGGTGACCCGGCCGACGATCGTGTTCGCCGATGAGCCGACCGGGAACCTCGACTCCAAGACCAGCGAGGAGATCCTCGAGTTGCTCCGGTCCTCGGCCGAGAAGTACAGCCAGACGATCGTGATGGTCACGCACGAGGCCCACGCCGCCGCGATCGCCGACCGGATCCTGGTCCTGGCCGACGGGCAGATCGTCAGAGAGCTCACCGACGCGACCCAGGGGGAGGTCGTCGAGGTGATGAGCACCCTGCAGTCGTGACCAAGGTCGCTCTCGCCGGACTCGCCGGGCGCAAGCTCCGGGCAGCGCTGACCGCGATCGCGATCGTGCTCGGGGTGACGATGATCAGCGGCACCTACGTGCTCACCGACACGATCCAGTCGGCGTTCTCGACCGTCTTCACCCAAGCCAACAAGAACTCCGACGCCGTCGTCAGCGGCAAGAGCGCGATCGGCGGTAACGACAACGGCGGCAACGACCCGTCGACGCCGTCGCTGCCCCAGTCGCTGCTCCCCAGGGTGCAGTCGCTGCCCCAGGTCGCCCAGGCGTCAGGCGGGATCTCCGACAGCGCCCAGCTCGTCGGGCGCAACGGCAAGGTCATCTCCCGCGGCGGCGCCCCCGGGCTGGCGTTCAGCTACTCGCCCCAGGGCCAGCGCTTCAACCCGCTGACGCTGACCGCGGGCGCCTGGCCGACCGGCCCCAACCAGGTCGTGATCGACGCCGATACGGCCAGCAAGGACAACTTCAAGGTCGGCGATCAGATCGGCGTCGTCGCGCGCGGTCCGGTCGACCGGTTCCGGATCGTGGGCACCGCCAAGTTCGCCGGCGTGTCGTCGCTCGGCGGGGCGACGATGGCGATCTTCTCGCTGCCTACCGCGCAACGGATCTTCAACAAGGTGGGCAGGCTCGACTCGATCAGCGTCGCCGCCAAGTCCGGCACCAGCCCCGAGCAGCTGGTCAAGGCGATCCAGCCGCTGCTGCCGCCGGGCAGCCAGGTCAAGACCGGCCAGCAGCAGGCGGCCCAGCAGACCCACGACACGAGCTCGTTCTTGAACATCTTCCGGTCGTTCCTGCTCGCATTCGGTGGAATCGCGCTGTTCGTGGGGAGCTTCGTGATCGCCAACACGCTGTCGATCACGGTCGCCCAGCGCACCCGCGAGCTGGCGACGCTGCGCACGCTCGGCGCCAGCCGGCGGCAGGTGCTCACGTCGGTGCTGCTCGAGGCGTTCCTGATTGCCGTGGTGGCGTCGGTGATCGGGCTGTTCTTGGGCCTCGCGCTGGCCAAGGGCCTCAACGCGCTGCTGGTCTCGTTCGGGATCGACCTCCCGTCGGCCGGCACCGTGTTCAAGGCGCGGACGATCGTGGTCTCGCTGCTGGTCGGGATCGTGATCACGATGCTGGCCGCGTTGCGCCCGGCGCTGCGCTCGACACGGGTTCCGCCGATCGCCGCCGTCCGCGAGGGCGCCGTGCTGCCGCCGTCTCGGTGGGCCCGGTTCGGCGGCACCGCCGCGGCCCTGACGGTCGCGGCGGCGGTCGCGCTGCTGCTGGTGGGATTGCTCGTCGGCGGGCTGTCCACCCCGGTGCGGCTGATCGCGCTGGGCCTCGGCACCGTGCTCGTGTTCATCGGCGTGGCGATGCTGTCCTCGCGGCTGGTGCCGCCGCTGGTCCGCGTGCTCGGCTGGCCGGCCACCAAGATCGGTGGGGGCGCCGGCAAGCTCGCCCGCGGCAACAGCGGCCGCAACCCCAGCCGGACTGCCTCGACCGCCTCGGCGCTGATGATCGGCCTGGCGCTGGTGACGTTCGTCGGCGTGCTGGCCGCGGGGCTGAAGTCGCGCTTCTCGGATGCCGTCAACCAGGTGTTCGTGGCCAACTACGCCGTGACCGCGACCGACAACTTCTCGCCGATCAGCGTGTCGTCGGAGAACACGCTGCAAGCGCGTCCCGGGGGCCGTCGTGGTCACCGGCGTGCGCGCGGGCGACGGCAAGGCGTTCGGATCGAAGATCAACGTCACCGGCGTGTCGGGCGACGTGAGCCGGGTGATCAAGGTCGACTGGCAGCAGGGAAGCCCGGCCACGCCGGCCACGCTGGGCAGCGCCGGCGCGTTCGTCAACCACGACTACGCCAAGGCCCAGCACCTCCAGATCGGCTCGCCGATCGACGTGCTGACCCCGACCGGCTCGACGCTGCACCTCAAGCTCCGCGGGATCTTCTCCCCGCCGAAGGGCGGCTCGCCCTACGGTGACGTGACGATCTCCACGGCGCTGTTTGACCGCAGCTACCAGAACCCGCAGAACCTCTACACGTTCGTGAACATGGTCGGGGGGGTGAACGACGCCAACACACACCGGCTCGACGCCGCGCTCAGCGGCTTCCCCGACGCCAAGGTCCAGACCAAGTCGCAGTTCAAGAACAACCAGCTCCAGGGCCTGGACCAGCTGCTCAACATCCTCTACGTGCTGCTGTCGCTGTCGATCATCATCAGCCTGTTCGGGATCGTCAACACGCTGGTGCTGACCGTGTTCGAGCGCACGCGCGAGATCGGGATGCTGCGCGCGATCGGGATGAGCCGCCGTCAGCTGCGGCGGATGATCCGCCACGAGAGCATCATCACCGCGCTGCTGGGCGCGACCTTCGGGATCCCGCTCGGGGTGGCGCTGGCGCTGATGGTCGGGGTCGCGATCAAGTACCCGGCGTTCACGATCCCCTGGGGCACGCTGGTCGTGTTCGTGATCGCCGCGATCGTGTGCGGGATCATCGCCGCGATCTTCCCGGCGCGGCGCGCCGCCAAGCTCAACGTGCTTCAGGCGCTCCAGTACGAGTAGCGCCGGCGTCGCTTAGGGGTGACTTTGACGGCCGATGTGGCCGCCAAAGTCGGGCCCTCAGGCGAATTTGTCGATCATCCGGACCAGCCAGCCCCGCACCGCCGCCGCGACCCCGTTGAGGTCGCTCGACAGGCTGTGGTTGCCGCGCACGGTTACGACCTTGCGGTTGCGGGCGCGCGGCGGCAGCCCGAACGGGTCGCTCTCCCCCTGGACGATCAGCGTCGGCACCCGGACGGCGTCGAGCTCGGACTCGCGGGTCTTCTCCGGTCTACCGGGTGGATGCAGCGGGAACGCCAGGCACAGGACCCCGGCCGCCTGCGTGTCGGCCGCCGTCCGGCAGGCCACCCGCGCGCCCGACGAGCGTCCGCCGGCAATCACCGGCAACCCGTCGAGCTCGCCGCTGCGCAAAGCCGTGACCACCGCCCGCCATGCCGTGTCCAGCTGCGTCGCGGGGGCCGGGCTGCGCTTGCCGGCGACCTTGTAGGGCTGCTCGACCAGCGCCGTGGTCAGCCCCAGCGCGACCGCCACGTCGGTCGCGCACACCAGGTCGCGCGCGCCCACGCCGCCGTTGGCGCCGTGACCGAGGATCAACGCGCCGACCGGCTCGACCTGCGCCGCGTGCACGTGGACCCGGGCGGGCCCGTACGGCGTGTCGAGCTCGAGGACCGGGGCGGGCATCGACGCGGATCGTAGCCCGGCGGAGGTGGGGTGCACTAGATTCGACGCCGTGGCAGGCGTGACCCCGACCCGGCTGGCGCGGGCCGTGAGGCTGCGCGCGACGGTGCGCGCGCACCAGGGGGACGCGGTCTTCTGCCCGCTGTGCGAGGGGCGCTTCGACCGCTTCAAGGACGACTGGAACCGCGCCGATGCGCTGTGCTGGCGCTGCGGTTCGCACGAGCGCCACCGCGCTCAGTGGCTGCTGTTCGAGCGCCGCCCGGAGCTGCTGGGCGAGGCCCGGTCGCTGCTGCACTTCGCCCCCGAGTGGGCGCTGCGACGCCGATTTGAACATATACAAGGGTTACGGTATGTAACGGCCGATCTGGATCAGCCAGGGGTCGACCTGTCGCTCGACGTCAGAGCGATCGCGCTGCCCGACGCCAGCTTCGACGCGGTCCTGTGCTCGCACGTGCTCGAGCACGTCGACGACGACGCCGCGGCGATGGCCGAGCTGCGGCGGATCACCGCGCCGGGCGGGTGGTGCGTGGTGATGGTCCCGCTCGACCTGGGCCGCGAGCGCACCTACGAGGACGCGGCGATCACCGCGCCCGCCGACCGCGAGCGCGCGTTCTGGCAGCGCGACCACGTCCGGCTGTACGCGCCCGACATCGGCGCGCGCCTGGCCGCGGCCGGCTTCGACGTCGAGCGGATCCGCCCCGAGGCCGAGTTCGGCCCCGAGCTGGTCGCCCGCTGCCGGATCGGCCCGGCCGATGACATCTGGCTGTGCCGGCCGGGGTGACCGCGGCCCGCCGGGGTGACCGCGGCCCGCCCGGGGTGACCGCGGCCCGCCGGGGTGTCCGCGGCCCGCCCGGAGACAACCGGCTCGACGATGAAAAAGGTCGCATATACAGACCTTTTTCATCAATGAGCACTATGGAGCGCCGGCGCCCGCCTCGGTCAGGCACCGAGCGCCGCACCGCGCGCCCAGCGCCGTCGCCTCCTGCACCGACGCGCCCTCGGCCAGCCCGAACGCGACCCCGGCCGCGAATGAGTCGCCGCACCCGTAGGTGTCGCGCGGCTCGCCCGGCGGCACGACCGGATCCCAGCGGCCCTCGGACTCCCCCCACCAGCGCCCGCCGGCCGCCCCCTGGGTGGCGAACAGCAGCCGCATGCTCCGCTCGACGCGCCGCGCCCACTCGCTCTCCCCCGCGTCCCGCGCGCTGTAGACGAGCGCGTCGATCGGCGCCGCCGTCCGCTCGAGCGCCGTCCGGGCCCGCGGCGAGGCGACCACGACCCGAGCGCGGCGGGCGTGCTCCAGCGCGCCGTCGTCGCCCGCGGTGAAGTACACGCCGCCGGCGTCGCCCAGCCGGCCCCAATCCAGCTCGTCTGACCCGATCGGCTGCAGGCGCTCCCCGAGCGTGATGATCGTCCGCTCGCCGGCGCCGTCGAGCAGCGTCACCGCGCGCCGGGTGGGCTCCCCGCGCCACGCCACATGGGTGCGCACGCCCTGGCGACGCAGGCGCTCGTCGGCGTCGTGACCGAGCCGGTCGTCGCCCAGCGCGCAGAAGAAGTCGACCTCGGCGCCGAGCCGGGCGAGCGCCACCGCCACCACTGCCCCGCCCCCACCGGCGCGGGTGAACGCACCGCGGGCGTGGAGGATCTCCCCGGGGGCCGGGAACCGCTCTACCGGGACGAAGTCGACCCACTCGACGTGGCCGACGACGGCGACGCGCGTCATCGAGGCGGCGGCCTCAGCCGGCCCGCAACAGCTCCTCGGGGGACTGGGCGACGTTGAGCAGCTCGCCCACGCCGGTCAGGTCCAGCAGCCGCTCGATCTGGGCCCCGCCCTGGACCACGGCGAACCGGCGGCCGGCGTCGTGGGCCTGTTTGTGGGCCTTGACGAGCGCGTGCAGGCCGGTCGAGTCCATGAACCTCAGGTCACGCAGGTCCACGATCAAGAGATCGACGTCGGCGTCGCCGACGCGCTCGATCTCCTGCTCGAGCACCGGGCTGGTGGCGAGGTCGAGCTCGCCGGTTACCGCGAACACGATCGCCCGGTCCTCGGTGCGCACATCCACGCGGAAATCGTCCTGACCACTCATCGTCCGGGGTCCTCCTGATCCACCATTTCATCGTATCCGGCAGCGGATCGGACGATCGACAGCGCTCAGCCGCCCGACGGCTGTCCCGGGTCTGCCGCGCCCTCGCGCTCATCCCGATCCGCCCATTCCAGCAGCGGATCGAGTGCGAACACCGCGTCGTCGATGCCCGCGTGCAGGTCCCCGAGCCGGGCAAATCGCTCCGGAACCGTGGCGATCGTGAACTCCTGGGGCTCGACGTCGCCGATCTCGTCCCACCGCACCGGGGTCGACACCCTTGCATCCCGGACCCCGCGCACCGAGTAGGCGCTCGCGATCGTGTGATCGCGAGCATTTTGGTTGTAGTCGACAAATACCTTGTCGACCTCCCGGTCCTTGCGCCACCAGGTCGTGGTCGCGTCAGCCGGCGCCCGGCGCTCCACCTCGCGGGCGAACGCCAGCGCGGCCCGGCGGACGTCATGAAACCCCCACCGCGGCGGGATCCGGACGTAGATGTGAAGCCCCGAGCCACCGGACGTCTTCGGCCAGCCGACGGCGCCGAGCTCGTCGAGCACCTCGTGGGCGACCCCGGCCACTCGCCGGACCGTGTCGATCCCACACTCGGGCATCGGATCGAGGTCGATCCGCCACTCGTCGGGGCGCTCGACGTCGGCGCGGCGCGAGTTCCAGGGGTGGAACTCGACGGTCGCCATCTGCACCGCCCAGATCACGCTGCCGAGCTCGGTCACGCACAGCTCGTCGGCGTGGCGGCCGGACGGAAAGTCGACCCGGACCGTCTGCACCCACGGTGGCGCGCCCTTGGGGATCCGCTTCTGGTGGACCTTCTTGTCGTCGACGCCCTTGGGGAAGCGGTGCAGCATGCACGGGCGCTCGCGGAGCGCCCGCACGATCCCGTCGCCGACGCCGATGTAGTACCGGGCCAGGTCGAGCTTGGTCTCGCCCCGGGCGGAGAAGTACACGCGGTCGGGGCTCGAGATCCGGACGGTCCTGCCTCCGACCTCGAGGTCGATCGCCGGTGTGCTGTTCGCGGAGGTCACGGTCATGGCAATTAGACCGCTCCGGCGCATTCCCTTCATCGCCCATCTGGGCGGCTGGCGTCGTTCGTCAGCCTCCCCGTGCCGGCGGCGGGTCGCTGCCGACCAATCCGCTGCGCTCGGCCGCCTCGCGGTCCACCTCGACGGTGTCGCGGCCCGACGTGTCACGGCGGGTCTCGTCGCTCCCGGCGATTCCCGGGGGCCGGTCGGCGCCGTCGCGGTCGGCGGCGTCGCGGTCGGCGTCCCCATGGTCGCCGGCGTCCGTCTCGCGTAACGAGCCGTCCTCGTTGGTGAGCTCGTCGTCGGCGAGCCCACGTTCGTGGGCACGCGCGGTCTCCTCGTGGATCTGAGCCTCCGCGCGCTCGCGCTCGGCCTCGGCCGCGGCGATCCGGGCCTTGCGCTCGGCCACGTCTGCGCGCTGCTCCCGGGCCTGCGCGACCTCGCGATGCTCACCAGCGGCCTCGTCTCGGCGACGTTCCAGCTCGCGTTCATGCCGGCGTGCCGCCATCCGCCCCCGCATCGAGAACAGCGCGAGCAACACGACGATCAACACCACCACGACGATGATCACGACCAGCAATCCGGTCGACATAGTTTCAACCTCCCTGATTTGACTGTCCGGGGCTTCCCTGCCCCCCTTGGCGCCGCGCAAACGCAGCTTGCGCTCAGGCGCCCCCGACGAATTCCAGCCGGTTGCCGAACGGATCCGCGGCGAAGAACCGCCTGACGCCGTCGATCGCCTCGTCCCAGCCCACCTCCACGCCCGCGCCGGTGAGGCGCTCGGCGAGCGCGTCGAGCCGATCGGTGCCCGCCAGCAGCGCCGGATGCGCCTTGCGGGCCGGGGTGAAGGGCTCCTGCACGCCGACGTGCAGCTGCTGGCCGCCCAGCGCGAACCAGACGCCGCCCCGCGCTCGCAGCGCCCCGGGCTTCTGGAGCTCGACCAGTCCCAGCAGCTCGCCGTAGAACCGGCGAGCTTGCGCCTCGCATCCAGCGGGCGCGGCCACCTGTACGTGGTCGAGCCCGACGATGAAGCTCACGAGCGCCCGGCGGCCAGATCGCCGGCTGAGTCAGCGGTGTCTGCGAACAGCCGCTCCAGCACGCGCGCCACGCCGGCGTCGTCGTTGGCGGCGGTGACCTCGTCGGCGATCGCCAGCACGTCGGCGTGAGCGTTGGCGACCGCGACCGCGTGGCCGGCCCACTGGAGCATCGCCAGGTCATTGGGCATGTCGCCGAACGCGACCACGTGCTCACGGGAGATCCCGCGCTCGGTGCATACGAGCTCGAGCGCGGTCGCCTTGCTGACGCCGGCGGCCGCGATCTCGATCAGGCTCTCGGCCGAGTTGGAATGCGACAGCTCGGCGAGATCGCCGACCAGCGCCCGCGCCCGCTCGAGCAGCGCGTCGGCGGTGTGCCGGTCGTTGCGGAACATCAGCTTGTGCGACGGCTCGGTCACCAGCGACTCGATCGCGGCCACGGTCGTCTCCGGCGGGATCGGCCAGCGCGACCAGTAGGCGGGCTCGCGGCCGAACCCGCTGGAGCGCTCGACCGCCCACACCCCGCCGGGGAACTCCTCCTGCAGCAGCGCCACGACCTCGCCCGCGATCTCGGGGTCGAGCGGGAAGTCCTCGAGCACCGACTCGGTATGCAGATCCCAGAGCACGCCGCCGTTGGAGCAGATCGCGACCCCGCGGTGGCCGGTGGCCTCGGCGAGCGGCCGCATCCACCGCGCCGGGCGCGCCGTGCAGATCACGAACATCGCCCCGGCCGCCTCAACCGCGGTCAGCGCGCGGCGGCTGCGGTCGTCCAGCGATCCGTCGGATCGCAGCAGGGTGCCGTCGAGATCGGTGGCGATCGCCTTCGGGCGCGTCGGGGACATCTCCCCAGATGCTGGCAGGTCACTTCGGAACGGTGACGCCGTGGAGCATCACCGGTCCCTGCGTCGGGTCCAGCTCGGTCGCCTGCGAGACGCCGTCCGGCGTGATCGTGTCGACCACCTTGGGGACCGTCGCGGGATCGACCGCGCAGATCGGGCTGGCGTTGCCGGACTGGCAGACGCCGAACTCGAACGGCTGCGGGGTCGGGGCGAACGCCCTCGCCTGATCGGGGCTGAATCCGTCCTGGCCGGTCAGCGCGACCGTGAACTTCCAGCCGCTGCCGACCGTCCCGAACTGCGCCGTCGGGACCATGATCGTGGCGGTGGCGTTGGCGCTGTCGACCACGAACTGGGCCGAGCCGACCGTGTTGCCGGAGGCGTCGACCCACACCGGGTCGGCGAATCCCTGCACCTCGAGCCGCTGGCTCCAGGCGTCGTCGGGCGCGATCGTGTAGTTGCGCGTCGCGAACGGCGCGGCGGTCGACGTGGCGGTCTTGGACGGATCGCGGACATAGAGGTCGAGCAGCTGGGCGCCGAAGTTCGACCCGAACGTCGGGGTCAGGTCGCCGAGCTTGAACTGGATGAACACGTCGGTCGCGGTCTGGTTGACCTGCATGCCCTCGAGGTCGAACGCCCCGGGCTTGAAGTCGTCGCTGGTCGGATACCCGTACGTGCCGGGCCCGTTGTCGTCGCCGGTCGGGTCGGTGGCGCTGAACACGGTCGTGCCCGGCACCAGCGCGTTGGTGACCGACGTCTGCGCGTACCCGGTGCTGCGGCCGAGCGTGCTCGTGGCGGTGATCGTGGCCGGCCCGAAGCCGACCGTCACCGGCACCGACCAGGCGCCGGAGGCGTCGGCGGTGGTCGAGACGATCGCCTTGCTCAGCGTTCCCCACGACTCGACCACGACCTTGGCCCGCGGCGTAGTGGTTCCGCTGACGGTCACCGAATAGCTGTCGACGTCGTCCCCGCCGCCGGCGAGCCGATCGTGAGCGCCAGCGCGCCGGGCATCCCGTGGGCGACGTAGCGGTCCGAGACGATCTGCGGCGTCTCGAGGTTGCGTCCCGCGCCCAGGTCGACGGCCAGCCGGGCGTACGTGGCCTGTGCCCAGGTCAGCGGGCTGGCGGAGCCGGTCGGCTGCCCGGGCTCGAACCCGATCGACGCGGTGGTGGGATCGCTCCCGAACGGCGACGGCGCGACGGCCGGGTCCTCCCAGGCCTGCTCGGGCTCGAGGTAGCCGCCGGAGCTCATGTCCGAGATCGCGTCGAGCAGTGTTGCCGCGTGCCCGCGGTCGCCGGACGCGACGTCGAACTCGCCGCGCTCACCGGCCAGCACCGGCCACAGGTGTCCGGAGCCGACGTTGGCCGTTCCGGTGTCGGCGCTAGGCGAAGGCCACGGCTTGCCTGTAGGCGAGCAACTGGTCGGGTCAGGCTCATAGCAATCCCCGTAGCCGTCCTCGGATCCGGTCGCGTCGGTGCCGTAGCGATAGAAGCCGGTGCCGTTCGGCGTCTGGCGCTCGATCACCCGATCGACGACCGCCAGCGACGACGCGATCGTGGGGTCACTCGCCGGCAGCACGCCGAGGCGCACGAGCTCGAGGAAGCCGGCGTCGATCACGGAGCGCTGGTCAACCGTGACGCTGCCGTTACCCAGGTTCTCGGGGCTCGCCGCGTTCGGGTTCCCATCCTTCGACAGCCGGATGAAGTAGCTCGGCCCGTACGGCCCGGTCGTGGTCACCGTCCAGTTCTTGATGTTGCGGGCGAAGTCGTCGGCGGTGGCCTGATAGACCGCCGCGCGCTGGGAGTCGCCGTTGACCCGAGCGATGCTCGCGGCGGCGGTCAGCCCGGCGATCTCGGCGGAGATCGTCGACGGCGAGTAGCCGGACTGCTCCTCCCAGCGCTCGACGCCGTCCGACGGGCCGTGGGCGACGAGGAAGTCGGCGGCCGGCACCACGTGGTCGCGGTACAGCCGGCGATTGCCGGCCAGCCCCGACTGCCAGTCCATCAGGATCGGATACGACGTCTCGTCGAGCTGCAGGCCGCCGGTGTCGGGCGCGACCTTGCCGTTGAGCAGCGAGTTGCGCGGCATCGAGCCGTCGGGCTGCTGCTGGCGATCGAACAGGAACCGAGTGGCCGCCCTCGCGGTGCGCACGTCGCCGGCCACCAGCAACCCGGTGAACGCCTCGTACAGGTCCCGGGCGAACACCTCGCGGTAGGAGCCGAAGTAGGTCGGCTTGCCGTTGGTGGCGTTACCGGCGGGCACCGCCTGGCCCCACGGGGACGCCAGCCCGGCGGCGATCGCCCCGCTGAACGTCTTGTCCTCGCTGGCCTTGACGACGTTGACCGAGCGGTAGTACTGGCGCGCGACCGCCTGTCCGAGGCGCGGGGACGGCCGGCGCAGACTCGAGTCGTAGCGCTGCCACTGGCGGTCATAGCGGGCCCAGGCGCGCGTGAACGACTGGTCGACCGCCTGATCGGAGGTGCGCAGCGCTCGGTTCTCGGTCGTGCCGAATCCGAGCGCCAGGTTCACCTCGCGGTCGCCGCGCAGGCGCAGCCGCGCGGTCAGCGCCACGTGCCCGCTGGGAGCGGAGTCGAATGTCGTCAGCGCGTGATCTGAGTCGAGCAGCTGCTGACCGTCCGAGGACGTGCCGGCGTAGCCGACGCTGGCGGCCGAGAACCCGCCGGATGACTGCAGCGCCTCGAACGTCGGCACGGCGTAGTCGCGGTTCACCGCCTGGGTGACGGTGTTCGTATTGAACGCCACCGGCACCGGATCGCCGTGCCGGCTGTCCAGCTTGGCGCTGTTGGCGCCGGAGTTCTGGTCTCCCCCGCCCCCGGTCCCGCCGGCCAGCGGCTCGAGCCGCACGTACACCCGGTCGGCCGCCGGGCCCTCGAACCGCGTGCGCATCAGCACCGCATCGCGCGCGGGGTCGGCGAGGTAGGTGGTCACCAGCCGGTAGTGGTGGGCGCTACTGGAGGCCACGACCGTGCAGGCCATCCCGGTCGGATCGGAGAAGCTCCGGTAGGTCATGTCGCGCGTCTGCAGGTCGGTGAAGCTGCGCCCGTCGGTGACCTCGTACTGCAGCGTCTTGACGTTGGTGGCATCGACGTTGGGCCAGTAGACGTCCGACAGGACACCGCCGGCGACCGTGAACCACACCTTGGAGCCCGCGTCGCGGGCGGTGCCGACGCAGTCCTTGCGCGCGAGGTCGAAGTAGCTCTGAGTACCCGGAGCGCCGGGGGCGACGGCGGCGCGGGCCGCCGGGGCAAGTCCACAGGCGAGTGCGCCGGCAACCATCAGGGCGCTGATGACACGACGTTTCATCTCCCGACCTCCCTCTAGTCCGATCGGCTCAGTGCGATCGGCGCAGATCATCTCACGCCGACGCGGGCGCGGTGCCGTCAGGCGCGGCGTCGCAGCGGCCGCGCGCGCAGGCTCGCGGTCCACGCGGCGAGGATCATCGCCGCTCCGGCCGCGAACACGATCCACGGGACCACCGACGGAGCTGACGTCGCCGTCGCCGCCGGGGCCGCGTGCGGCGTCGGGAGCTGATGTCCGGCCGCCGCCGCCAGGCGCGCAACGGCGGTCAGCGCCGCGGTGGCCAGTCCGCCTCCACCGGCCGAGATCGGGATCCCGTGCAGTGCGGACTCGCCGCTCGCCACGGTTTGCGGCGGCCCGCTCAGCCCGAAGCCATTGGGCATCACCACCAGTAGCGGCCGCTGGTTGACCAGTGACAGCTCCTGACCGAGGAACTTCGCGTAGTTGCGGGGCGATCGCCACAGCCCGGTCACCGAGCCCAGGTCGGTCTTGGACGCGATCAGCGCCACCCGGATCGGGTAGCCGCTGCGCTGCGCCGCGGCGAGCAGCGCGCTCAGCTGCGCCTGCCGGGCGGCGGACACGCCCGCGTCCGACGGCAGGAACAGCGGCTGCGAGGCGAGCACGTCGCTGGCCGGGTCGCCGTCGGCCAACGCAGCGGCCGGCCACGCCGCCGCCGCCAGCACCAGCGCGACGATCGCCGCGGCCAGCCGGCGGGGCGGGCGGGGCCGACTCCGCGGGCGATGATCGGGAATACGCGTACAGTCAGACAAGCTGGGATGAGTCCGAACGACGTCAAGTGTATGGATCGCCCGCGAGTGCGCAGGCGCGCGGCGGCAGTGACGGCGTCGCTGTCGATCGTGCTCACCGCGGTCACGCTGTTCGGAGTGTTCCCGGCGGCGGCGGCGGCGCACGGACCGGTCGCCCCGATCGCCAGCAGCTACCTGGCGAAGGTCTCCCAGGCGCCCGCCGGTCTCGACGCCAAGGTGATCGACGGCGATCAGCGGATGTGGCTGCGCGTCCCGCGCGGGCGCGACGTGACCGTGATCGACTACCGCGGCGCTCCGTACCTGCGCTTCACCCCCGCGGGCGTCGACGTCAACCACAACTCGGCGATCTACTACCTCAACCAGACGCCCGTCGCGGAGGTCCCGCCGTCGAATCTGACGCGAACGACCCCACCGAGCTGGCATCGGGTCAGCAGCGGGAACACCTACAGCTGGCACGACGGGCGGCTGCACGCACTGGCGACGGTGGCGCGTTCCCCGGGTGCGTCGTACGTGGGCCGCTGGACGATCCCGATGACGGTCGACGCCCGGGCGACGGCGGTGGCGGGCGGCCTGTGGCACGCCGGCGATCCATCGATCGTGTGGTTCTGGCCGGCGGTGGTGATCATCGCCTGCGTGCTGGCGGTCTGGCGCCTGCGCCGGGCCGAGCTCGACGAGCGCCTGGCCCGGGTTCTGGGGTTCGCGGCGCTGGCCGCTGTGACCGTGGGCGGCATCGCCCGTCAGCTGCACGGGCGCCCCACGGTGTCTGCCTTTCAGGTGGTCGGCCTGGCCCTGATCCTCGCGTTCGTGGGCTGGGCGCTGTCGCGGATGGTGCTGCGCCGGCCCGGATACTTCTTCTACCTGGTCGTCGCCGTGGCGGCGCTGTGGCAGGGCGCCGAGCTGTTCCCGACGCTGCTCGACGGGTTCGTGCTGGCGGCGGTCCCGGCGTTCGTCGCCCGGACCGCGGCCGTCGTCTGCCTCGGCACCGGGATCGGGTTGCTGGTGATCGTGTTCGCGATGTCGCAACGCCGCGGCCAGGACGAGGCCGAGGAGCCCGACGAATGGGCCGACGATCGCGAGCTCGACGACGACCGAGCGTGGGGGGTCGAGGTCTGAAGCTGATCGCGGTGCTCGCGCTCGCGCTCGCGGGCGCGGTCGCGCTCTCGGGTTGTGGATCGAGCAAGTCCACGAGCTCGATCTCGGGGATTCCCCGCGACCTACTGCTCGAGGCGCGGCCGATCGGCCGCGGCCCGCAGTTCCATCCGCCTGCCCGCGGACCGGTGATCGCGCCGTGCCGCCGTCGGCTGGGTTCCCGCGACGGCGTCCACATCGAGTTGTTCGCCGCCAACCGGGTGGTGATCGTGCCCGCCGGAATCGGGCTGCGCGGGCCGCTCAGGACGTCGGCAGGGCGAATCACCCACGCCCGCTGCTACGGCCAGGCGGCGACGCTCGAGCCGACCGGGCTGGTGCTCGTCCCTCCCGGCTCGCACCTGACCGTGGCCGACCTGTTCAGGAGCTGGGGGCAGCCGCTGTCGGCGGTCAGGCTCGGCCCGTTCCGCGCCGACCCCGGCCACCGGGTGGAGGTGTTCGTGGACGGGCGTCGCCGGAGCGGCTCGCCGGGCAGCGTCCCGCTGAACCGGCACGCGGAGATCGTGCTCGAGGTCGGGCCCCACGTCCCGCCGCACAAGTCCTACACCTTCCCGCCCGGAACCTAGTGGCCGTCGGTATGCTCAGACCGGTCATGCTGGTGCCCGGCCCCAGGGGCGTGGTGTTCAGACGGCTCGCGCCCCTTGCGTTGATGCCGGCGGCTGCGTTCGCGGTTCATCAGCTTCGGTATTGGCTGGCATTTCACGGTGCCGCGGGGATCGAGCTCCAGCGTCAGGGTCACGCGTACCTGCATTCGCTGGTGCCGTGGATCGTGTTGGGGATCGCGCTGGCGGCCGGCGTGTTCCTCCGGGCGCTGGGCCGCGCGCTGGGCGGGCATTGTTCGCTTCCGCGTTACACGTTGTCGTTTGCGGTGCTGTGGGTCGTGTGCGCGGCCTGCCTGCTGGCCGTCTACACCTGCCAGGAGTTCCTCGAGGGCACGTTCGTGACCGGCCACCCGGCCGGTCTGGTGGGGATCTTCGGCTACGGCGGTTGGTGGGCGGTGCCGGCCGCGTTGGGCGTCGGCTTGGTGCTCGCGGCGGCGTTTGCGGGCGCCCGCTGGGTGCTGCGCGAGACCGCCCGCCGTCACTCCCGGTCCGTGTTGCTCCCGGCCCGGACCGCGGTCGTGGCCCGCGCTCCCCGTGACGTGTTGCTGCCTCGGGCGGCGGCGCTCGCGGGCGGCTGTTCGGGGCGTAGTCCTCCTCGCTGATCGCGCCGGGCCCGCGCACGGTGAGCGCTCGCGTCGGTTAGTCGCCTGAGGCGAGCGGTCACTCGCGCCGGCTGCCGGTCCCTGCTCGCCCGTGGGCGAGCCGACCCGATCAATCAGCGAGGAGGACGAACGAACTGTGGAGGTCAAATTGAAGAGACGGGGACGGCTGGCGCTGGTGGCGCCGGTCGCAGCCGCGGTCGCGCTGGCGTTGCCGGCGGTCGCGCTTGGCCATGCACGGGTGAGCCCGGCGGTGTCGGTCTCAAAGCAACTGCAGCTGTACAGCCTGGCGGTGCCTACCGAGAAGGAGAACCTGACCACGACCAAGGTCGTGTTGACGGTCCCTTCGGGGTTCGGGATCGACTCGTTCGTGCCGCCGCCGACCGGCTGGCGTCAGCAGGTGGCGCAGACGGGCTCGGGTGAGGACGCCGTGGTGACGAAGGTCACCTGGACGGGCGGTAGCACGCCCACGGGTCAGGACTCGCTGTTTCAGTTCCTGGCCCAGGCGTCGTCGGCCAAGACGTACACGTTCACGGTCCAGCAGACCTATTCGGACGGGTCGATCGTCAACTGGTCGGGTCCGGAGTCATCCGACGCGCCGGCGCCGACGATCTCGGTTAAGGACTCGCTCGGCGCAGGTGGCGTCTCGACGCTGACGATCATCGCGCTGGTGATCGGCGTGCTGGGCCTTTTGGCCGGGGCGTTCGCGCTGGTCAGCGGCCGCGGCGGCGCCGGCGGAGGGCGACCACTGGCATGACGAAGCTGGGGCGGATCGTCTTCGTGCTGGCTGCGGTCGCGGCCGGACTGGTGCTCCCGAGCGTCGCGTCGGCGCACGCGTACCTGATCCGGACCTCGCCGGCCGCCAGCCGCGTGCTCGACGGTCCGCCCCCCAACGTCCAGCTGACCTTCGACGAGGCGGTCGAGCCGCGGTTCGCGATCGTCTCGGTCACCGACGCCGACGGGCGCCAGGAGACGACCGGCCCGCCCCGGCGCTCGCCGAGCAACCCCGACACGCTGATCGTCCCGGTGCGCCCGCGTCAGGCCGAGGGCTGGTTTTTGGTGTATTGGCGGGCGATCTCGGTCGACGGGCACCCCGTGCAGGGGGCGTTCACCTACGCGGTCGGGCCCAACCCCGGCCCCGCGCCGCAGTTCCCGGTCCCCAAGGTGTCCGCGACGGCCGCCACCCCGCAGCTGCTGATCGCCCGGTGGGTGATGTTCGTGTCGGTGATGAGCGCGATCGGGCTGCTGGTGCTCCGGCTGCTGGTGGCACGCCCGCTGATCCGGCGCGTGCGCAACTCGAGCCTGCGTCCGGTGTCGGTGGCGCTGGCGGTCTCGTCGGTGGTCGGGCTGATCGCGATCCCCGTCTACCTGGACTTCTCGACCGCGAACGACTCGCTGCGGTCGGTGTTCGACGTCGGCGCGCTCGTGCCGCTGTTCCGGGTGACCGCGTTTGGCCGCGCGATCGTCGACTTCGAACTGTGCTTCGCGCTGTTCTGCGTGGCGGCGTGGATCGCCGTGTGGGTCGATCGCCCCGAACGCGAACACCGGTCGATCGCCGGGCTGGTCGCGATCACCGGCGCGCTGCTCGCCGCCGCAGCGGTACTGATCATCCCCGGGCTCGCGGGACACGCCGCGCAGACGTCGCCGCGCGGGCTGACGCTGATGTTCGACTGGGTTCACCTGGCCTCGGGCTCGGTGTGGCTGGGCGGGCTGCTGGGACTGCTGGTGATCTGGCGCACCGCGCCCAAGCTGCAGCGGGTGCCGGTCCTCTCGGCGGTCGTGCCTCGCTTCTCCAACGTCGCGCTGGTGTCGGTGATCCTGCTCGCCGCGACCGGGGTCGGCGAGGCGATCATCCACATGCCAGCCATCAACGCGCTGTGGGAGACCGGCTTCGGGCGAGCGCTGCTGGTCAAGGCGGGGCTGCTGATCGTCGCGCTCGGCCTCGCCTCGCAGAACCTGCTGAAGACCAAGCCGCAGCTGGCGTCCGCCGGCGACCGGCCCGACCACGGCGAGCCGGCCGCCAGCCTGCTCAGCCGGCTGATCAGCGGCGAAGCGATCGTCGTGATCGGCGTCGTGTTCGCCGCAGCGGTGCTGTCGAGCCTGCCGCCACCACCACCCGCCTTCGCCGAGGAAAACTCAGCGATCGCGTCCGTCGGACCGGGCCACGTCGCCGCCTCGGTCAACCACGCCGGCTACCGCCTGCAAGTCCTGGTCTCGCCCAACAAGGCCGCGGCGCCGAACTCGTTCGCGCTACGAATCACCAAGAACGGCCAGCCGGTCACAGGCGCCAACGTGACGCTCGCGTTCAACCACCTCCAGATGGAAATGCCCCAACAGGAATACCAGCTCAAGGAAACCAAACCCGGCATCTACTCCCACGCCGCCGCGGCGCTGGTGATGGTCGGCCGCTGGGGACTCACGTTCAACATCACGCCGAAATCCGGACCCCCGTTCACCGCCCTGATCGTCGACCAAGCCGACGGATAAAGGAGACCCGCCGTGCACCCCCCCACCACCCGCCTCCCAGCCCTGCTCGCGCTCACCGCCGCCTGCTGCGCGCTGGCAGTCGCCGGCTGCGGCAGCAGCTCCGGTGCGGGCACCGTCAGCGTCCCCACCGTCGGCGCCGCGAAGGTGTTCACGCTCGGCGGGTTCGCGCCCCAAGGCACGATCCACGCCGGCAAGCCCGTCACCGTCTCGTTCACCGTCAAGCTGCCCAACGGCAAGCCGCTGACCCAATACAAGACCGGCCCGGGCCCGCACACCGGCGTGCACCTGATCATCGTCCGCGACGACCTCGCCTACATCATCCACCAACACCCACCGATCGGCCCCGACGGCCAACTGCACCAGACCGTCACGTTCCCCGCCCCCGGCCCCTACCGGGTGCTGATCGACCTCTACCCCAACATCCCCGGCGGACAGCCGAACTTCCAGCTGTTCAAGACCGTCCACGTCGCCGGCGCCTACCACCCCAAGTCACTCCCCTCGTTCACCGCCGACCAGACGATCAACGGCTACCACATCGAGATGCACGGCCACCCCTCCCTCAAAGCCATCCAAGCGCAATTCGTCGACGTCAACGTCACCGACCCCCAAGGCAAAAAGGTCACGTTCGTCCCCTGGTTCGGGGCGCTCGCCCACGCGATCTTCTTCCACCAAGGAACGCTCGACTACTTCCACACCCACGTATGCGCGCCCAACGCGCCCAACTGCTCCACGCTCGTCGGCGCCACCAAAATCGCGGGGAAATCCAACTCCCCCGGCAAACTCACGATCGGCGTACTCCTACCCGAACCCGGCACCTGGCGGCTGTTCCTGCAAATGAAACTCGGCGGCAAAGTCATCACCGCCCCCTACACGCTCAAGGTGAAATCGTGACCCCGGCCCAGATCCGGCTCAGGCTGCTCGCCTCCGCGATCGCGCTCGCCGCCGGCGTCGCCGCGGTCGTGATCGCGATCCTGCTCGTCCGCAGCGTGCTCGGCTAGTTCCCCGGGCCGGCGGCGGGTCAGCCGTCGTCGGCGCGCAGGAAGCGATACAGCGTGAGGATCGTCAGCAGCGTCATCAACACGGCGCTCCCGACGCACCACTGGCAGATCGCGTGGATCGTGAACAGCTCGCGGTAGGTCAGGTACATGCTGAACGCGAACCCGACGAGCGCCAGCGCGAACCCGGCCGCGCGGCCGAGCTCGCCCTTGATCGCCAGCGACCCGAGGATCCCGATGTAGCCGGCCAGCCCCAGCACCGCCACCGGGAGGCCACCGATCTTCGCGTACTTGGACGCCTGGACGGTCTCGCATCCACCGCCGCCCGACAGGCACACGACCTTGAGGCCCTCGTAGTGGACGTAGGTGAGGTAGCCGGCGTCGCCGATCCCGAGGATGCAGAGGACCGCGATCGCGATCTTCAGCCGCCGGTCGATCGCGGCGGCGCGCCCGACCGACTGGGTCAGCGCGGTCGCGGTCATGAGACCTGGTTGATAGCCGCCTTGAGCTGGCTGTAGGTGGGAACTGCCGCCGACGGGGTGGTCTTGCCCTTCGGGCCGGACACGATCAGCGTCGGCGTGGCGTTGACACCCGCGCTGGTCGCGGTCTGCTCGTCGCTTTGGACCTGGGCGACGAGCGACTGATCATTGCGCGCGGTCTTCCAGTTGTTGACGGCGAGCCCCGGAACCTGACTGGCCAGGCCGGTCAGGTAGTTCTCGTTGACGTAGTTGGTGTCCTCCTGGCCCTGCTCGTGGTAGAAGAGCTCGACGTAGTTCCAGAACTTGTTCTGCTTGCCGGCGGCGAGCGCGGCGGCCTGCTGGGTCTGGAACGTCGTGGGGTTCGGAGTCGCGGTCTGGAACGCCTTGTAGACCACCTGGACCTTGCCGTCGCGAACCTCGTTCTGCACCAGCTGCGGGAACGAGCTGAGCGTGAAGTCGCGGCACACGGGGCATTCAAGGTCGCCGTAATAGGTCAGCGTCACGGGCGCGTTGGGGTTGCCCAGGCGCGCGCCGGATTGCGGGATGCCGGTCAGCAGCTTCTGGACCGAGGCGACGGTCGCGCCGCTCTTGGAGCCGGACTGCAGCCCGCTGGACTTGTTGCCGCCGAGCGAGATCGCCACCACGATCGCGACGACCGCGACCGCGCCGACGACGATCCCCAGCACGATCCGGAGTCGACGGGTTCTCCGGTTCTTTTCGGCGCGGGCCTGCTCCTCGGCCAGCCGCCGGGCTCGGGCCGCTTCCTTTTGCTTGGTACGTGACGCCATCAGCCTGAAGAGGATGCCGCATTCATCTGAACGATTGAGGTCCGGGGGCGAAGAATTGCGTAAATCCGCCCCGGGGGGCGATGCGGCGCACATACATAGTAAGTGGTCGTCGCCGGAATATGAGGCACCGGCCGCCCACGATCGGCAGCGAATTGCCGATGCGCCGCTGTCGGGCATAGCCCACACTGCTAACCACGCCCGTCCGCCTTGGCCGGGCTCGATCGACAAGAGAGGAGCCGGAGATATGGCCACCTACCCAAGCTCGCGCGCCGGCCGCGTGCTGGCCCGGATCAACGACGCGCTGGACGAGCTCGACGAGGCGCGGCAGCGGAGGCTCGAAGCCCAGATCGAGCTGTTCGCGCCGCGGCGCCCGGGAACCTGGCGCCGTGGGCCGCACGCCATCGACGAGTCCCGCGCCGACTATGAGCAGCGCGCTTGGGACGAGTTCACCTGCTAGTGGACCCCACCTGAACATTCCGCCGGTATGGCGGCCCCGGTGGAGCCCACTAACGCAGGCAGTCGGGTCCGCGCGGGACAATCCGCGCATGTCCGACACCGCCACCACCTCCAGCGAAGCCGCGTCCGGCACCGGGTCATGGTTCCCGGTCCCCGATGAGGGGGCGCTCCCATCCGACCTGCGCGGGCTGTTCGCGAAGTCGCGCGAGCGGCTCGGGTTCGTGCCCAACGTGTTCCGCGTGTACTCGTTCAGGCCCGAGCGCCTGAGCGCCTGGTTCACCCACTTCCGCCAGCTGCATCAACCCACCGAGCAGCTCAGCGCCGCCGACCGCGAGATGATTGCGGTCGTCGTCAGCGCCGCCAACCGGTGCCTGTACTGCCTCGTCGCTCACGGGGCGGCGCTACGCGAGGCGCTGGGCGATCCGATCCTGGGCGAACGGATCTCCTACGACTGGCGCCGGGCCGCCCTCGACGACCGCCGGACCGCGATCTGCGCCTACGCCGAGAAGCTCACGCTGCACCCCCAGGAGCTCACGCGCGACGATCTCCAGGGGCTGCTCGACGCCGGACTCAGCCTCGAGGAGGCCTGGGACGTCGCCGAGGTCGCAGCGATGTACAACTTCACCAACCGGATGGCGATGGCCACCAACATGCTCCCCAACGAGGAGTACAGCGGCCAGGCCCGCCCGGCCTGAGACCGCGGCGGGCCTACCGCGGCGCAGCCGCCCCGGGTGAGGCCAGGAACTCGAGCAGCAGCGCTCGGAACTCGTCCGGGCGTTCGAGCGGCGCCAGGTGGCCGGCGCCGGGGATCACAACCTGCGTCGCATTCGGCAGGGCTCGGGCCAGCGCCTGCGCGCCCTCGCGGAAGTCGGCCTTGTCGCGCTCGCCGACGGCGACCAGCGCCGGGACGCTGATCGCGGTCACCGCCTCCGGGTCCTCGTCGAGCGGGTCGGGAGCCTCGGTCAGGTCGCCGGCGTCGCCCTGCAGCCGGAACGTCCGGCCCTGCATCTCGGCCACGCGCTCGCGCAGCGCCGCCGGCGCGTCGGGCAGCGTCCAGGCGCCCACCACCGCAGCGACGGCTGCGTCGATGTCGCCGCGCTCCAGCGATTGCTCCTCCTGCTCCCAGGCCGCTCGGAGCTCCGGCGAAGGCTCGATCCCCGGAGCGGGCGCCGAGACCAGCACCAGCGAGCTCACCCGGGACGGAGCGACGGCCGCGATCCGCAGCGCCACCGCGCCGCCGAACGAGTTGCCCACCACCGCCGCCTGCTCGATGTCGAGCTCGTCCATCGCCCCGAGCACGTCTGACCACGGCGCCCACGGTCCCGGTCCGGCCAGCGCCTCTCCGAACCCGGAGAGCTCGAACGCCACGACCCGGTAGCCGGCCGCCGCCAGCGGCTCCAGGTGCGCTGACCACATGCTCCGGTCGGCGACGCCGGCGTGCAGCAGCACGACCGAGGGGCCGGTGCCGAGCTCGTCGTGGGGCAGCATCGGCGATCGTCTCCGCGGGCGGGGTCAGCCGCGCCCGATGTAGGGCATGTTGGTGGCCATCACCGTGAGGAACTCGACGTTGGCGTCGAGCGGCAGGCTGGCCATGTACACGACCGCGTCGGCGGCGTGGCGCACGTCCATCATCGGCTCGACGCCCGTCGAGCCGTCGGCCTGCAGCGTTCCCCGGCCGATCCCGGCACTGAGGTCGGTGACCGCGTTGCCGACGTCGACCTGGCCGCAGGCGATGTTGTACGGGCGCCCCTCGAGCGAGATCGTCTTGGTCAACCCGGTGACCGCGTGCTTGGTGGCCGTGTACGCGACGGCGTGTGGCCGCGGCACGTGGGCCGAGATCGATCCGTTGTTGATGATCCGCCCTCCCTGGGGCCGCTGCTCCTTCATCGCCCGATAGGCCTCCTGAGCGCACAAAAAGCAACCGGTGAGGTTGACGTCAACGACCTCGCGCCACTGCTCGACCGCCAGCTCCTCCAGCGGCGACGGCGGCCCGAACATGCCCGCGTTGTTGAACAGCACGTCGACGCGGCCCCAGGCCTCGCGCGTTCGCGCGAACAGGTCGCCGACCGCGGTCGGATCGCTGACGTCGGTGGGGATCACCAGGGCAGCCTCCTCGGAGCCGCCGGCGCGGGCGACGGTCTCGCGCAGCGCCTCCTCGCGGCGCCCGGCGAGCGCCACGCGGTCGCCGGCGGCGAGCAGCAGCTCGCTGACGGCGCGGCCGATACCGGATCCGGCGCCGGTCACGACCGCGACTCGCTGGCGCTCGGTCATCTCGGGGCGGTCAGCGCCGGTCGAGCGTCCGCGCGAGCAGCGCGAACAGCTCGCGGAAGTGGCGCTCCGCCGCCGCCTCGTTGTAGACGGCGGTGTCGGACATCGTGTAACCGTGCAGCGCGCCCTCGTAGAGCTCGGACCGGTAGGTCACCCCGGCGTCGTCGAGCGCCCGCTCGAGCACGCCGATCTGCTCGGGCGTCATGCTGGCGTCCTGGTCGGCGTGCCCGAAGTACAGCTCGGACTCGATCTGGTCGGCGGAGAGGTGCGGGCTGTCGGGCGCATCGGTCACGAACCCGCCTCCGTGAAAGCTGCCGAGCGCCGCGACGCGGTCGGGGTGCGCGGCGGCGACGCGCCAGCCGTAGCGGCCGCCCATGCAGTACCCGGTGATCCCGACCGGCCCGGTAGCCCGGTCCGACAGGTAGTCGAGATAGGCGGCGCTGTCGCGGGCGGCGACCTCCGGCGTGAGCTCGTTCATCAGCGGCCGCACCCCGGTCATGAACTCCCGGTGGCTCTCCGCGTCGGTGTGGTCGGGCATCGCCAGCACCGGCGCCCGCCCGGCGCGGTAGAAGACGTTGGGAGCGAGCACCACGTAGCCCTGCTCGGCGATCCGGTCGGCCATCTCCTCGATCCGCGGCCGCAGGCCGTAGGCGTCCATCACGAACAGCACTCCCGGCAGGTCGCCGTCGCCGTCGGGACGGGTGAGGTAGGCGTCGGCGGTGCCGTCGGGAGTCCTCACGTCGACCAGCGAACTCTGCATCGGCCGGGAGCATTACAGGTGCGCGCCCGCGATGCCTCATCGCGACGCTAGAACAGTTTGCGGACCTGGTGCAGCACGGCGCCGCCGACGAAGATCTCCAGGAACACGCCCGCGACGCCGACCACAACCCCGAGCACCACCACGATGATGTCCTCGAGCAGCACGCCGAGCGACAACAGCACCACGCCGAGCGCGGGCAGGGTGTCCAGGCCGGTGAACGGCGGCGCCAGGAACGCGCCCGCCGTCCCGCCGAGCGCCAACAGCCCGAACACCGAGTTGCTCAGTCGGTGGTCGAACAGGAACCGCAGGCGCGGGCGCGACAGTCGCTCCAGCCGGCGGATCAGCTTCATCAGCCCGCTGAGGAACCGCTGCTGCTTGGGGCCCGTCAGCGACAGCTTGCGCCACCGCTCGGGCAGCCAGATGCGGTCACGCCCCGCGATCAGCTGCAACGCCAGTAGCGCGGCCACGATCTCGAACACGTGGGTGGCGCCTCCGGTCGGCAGCGGCAGCGCCGGCACGCCGAGCAGGAACACGAACAGGATCGCGAAGCTCTTCTCCTCGAACACGTCGATCAGGCCGCCGACGGTCTTGTCGCCGTCGCCGGTGAGCCACGCCTCGATCTCGCCGCTGACCTTGTGCCGCTCGTCGACGTCCGACGCGATCACGGGCACGGCTTCAGTTGCGCTCGACTCCGGCTGCGCCATGGAGACACGATAGTTGGCTAACCGATGAGTTTCCTAAGCGCGGGCGGTCCGAACGGGCACAGTCACTCACCACAGGAGGGCGCGGTGTCCGTAACCAAGAGCAGAATCAGCACCATCAACCTGGTGGTCATCCCGTCGGTCGACCAAGACAAGTCGATCGAGTTCTACGAGCAGGTCGGGTTCGATAAGCGCACCGACGTCCCGTTCGGCGACAAGTACCGGTGGGTCGAGGTCTACCCGCCCAGCGGCAACACCGGGATCGCACTGGCGCCGCCGCGCGAGGGCGACGCCACCGGCGTCGAGACCGGGATCACGCTGGCGACCGATGACGTCGACGCCACTCACGAGTACCTGAAGTCCAACGGAGTCGACGTCGACGAGCAGGTCTCCCGGATGGGCGACCCCGTGCCGCCGATGTTCTGGTTCCGTGACCCCGACGGCAACTCGCTGATGGTGGTGCAGGTCTGACCCGTCACAGGATCTCGTTGAGCTCGGTCAGCAGCTCGCGGAGCTGCCGCATCTTCGGCTCGCCGAGCTGGCGCGTCCAGTCCGCCACGATCTCCGCGACGACGTCTCGCGCGATCGCGTAGACCTCGCTGCCGCGGGCCGTCGCTCGGACCAGCTTGGCGCGGCGATCGCTGGGATCTGGCACGCGCTCGACGTATCCGTGGCGCTCGAGGTGCGCGACCAGCTCGGCCATCGATTGCTTGGTGATCTGAGCGCGCTGCGCGAGCACGCTCACCCGCGTGCCGTCGTCGTCGAGGAACTGGAACACGTTGCCATGCGGCGGCCGGACGTCCGGGTGGCCGCGCTCGGCGAGGCGCACGTGCAGCAGCTCGGAGCCGATCCGGAACGGCTCGCGCAGCAGGATCGCGAGGTTCTCGGGGGTCCGGCGGGCGGAGGTATCGGGAAGCCGACTGGACATTAGACAGGAGTCCTGTCTATACTAACCGGCCAGGAACAAGACAGGGCTCCTGTCTTTTGGCGCACATCAGAAAGGAGATCAGCGGCATGTCCGCAACGATCCACACCCCCAGCCCCGCCGGCGGGGACACGCTGACGGTCGGCTCCGACCGGATCAGGTTCCGCCTCACCACCGAGCAGAGCGCCGGGACGCTCGTCGTCTTCGACGTCGAGCTGCCGCCCGGCGGCGGCCCGCCGGCGCTGCACCGGCACGCGTCGGCGGAGCTGTACCGGGTCGACCGGGGCGAGCTGACGTTCTACGTCGAGGACGACTCGGGCTCGCTCGCCCGCGAGATCACCGGACCGGGCGAGTCGGCCTGGATCCCGAGCGGTCGCGAGCACACGATCCGCAACGAGGGCGATCAGCCGGCGCTGGCGCTGGCCGTGCTCTCGCCCGGCAGAGAGATGGAACGGTTTGCCCGCGCGGCGGCGGCGCTGGCCCACCCCGACCCGGGCGAAGTGATCGCGCTGGCGCGCGCCAACGGCATCGAGATCACCCGCCCGATGAGTGAGGTGCGGCGATGACCTATCTCACGATCACCCGGATCGACGGCGACCCCGAGCAGCTGCTCGCGGGCTACCGGCAGACCGCGGACGTGATGGACGGAGTCGGGCGCGATCACGACCTGATCGCGCATCTCGCCGCCGCTACCGACGACGGCCTCACGATCATCAACGTGTGGCCGTCGCGCGAGGACTCCGAGCAAGCCGCCGGCGACTCGCGCCGGTTGGCCGTCGTCGCCGGGCACCAGCTGCGTCCCGACCAGATCCGCAAGGAGCACCACGAGGTGGACCGCCTGGTGCTGTTTGGAGCGGCTCCTCCCGGGTCGGGGTTTGAAACTCGCGCCCTCGCGGTAGATAGTTGACTGAGTCACACAACTGACGCCTACCACACGCGAGGAGGCACGGACAATGGCTAGCGCGAAGTTCATCGGCAAGATCGAGGGCTGGGACGAGAACACGATCACCGAGACCGACTCGGGCGGCAAGCTCACCCAGGCGACCGTCAAGCAGTCGTTCTCCGGAGACGTCGAGGGCGACGCTTCGGTGCAGTGGCTGATGTGCTACCGCCCCGACCAGACCGCGGAGTTCGTGGGGATGCAGCGCGTCGTCGGGAGGATCGGCGACCGCTCCGGGAGCTTCGTGATGCTCCAAACCGACGGGACGTTCGACGGCAAGGTCGCCAAGGGCAAGCTCACGATCGTCCCCGGCTCGGGAACCGACGAGCTCGCCGGCCTCAGCGGCGGCGGGATGTTCAATGCCCCGATGGGCGGCGAGCCCTCGGCCGAGCTCGACTACGAACTCGGCTGAGCCGCCGCGGTGAGCCCGCCCTCCGGCACGCCGCTGCACCACGCCGGGAACCTGCTCGGGGCCCTGTCGCTGTCGGTCGCCGACCGCACCGCGGATGCGGTCGGCGACGCCGCGGGCCAGTCGCAGACGGCCGCGATCGCCCTGTCGGCGCTCGAACGACTTCCTGGACGGACCCTCGATCGACCGCCTGCGGTCGGTGCTCGGGCTGACCCCCTCGGGCGCCGTGCGCCTCGTCGACCGGCTGCAGGACGCGGGCTACGTCACCCGTCGGCCGGGCGCGGACGCGCGGTCGGTGTCGGTGCACCTGACGCCGGCGGGGCGTCGCACGGCGCGGCGGGTCGCCGCGGCGAGAGCCGAGGTGCTCCAGCAGGTGCTCGGCGATCTGACCCCGGCCGAGCGCGAGACGCTCGACGGGCTCCTGTCGCGGGTGCTGCCGGGGCTGATCCGCGGCCCGGGTGCCACACGCTGGATGTGCCGGTTCTGCGACACGGTTGCGTGCGGGCGCGAGCAGGGCCGGTGCCCGGTCGCCAACGAGGCCCGGCGCCGGTACGCCTCCTAGGGCCGCTAACATTCGCCTGTAGTTGCCGACTCAACTAAGGAGCTTCCGTGGACGTCGAAATCTGGTCTGACATCGCGTGCCCCTGGTGCTACATCGGAAAGCGCCGGTTCGAGGCCGCCCTCGCCCAGTTCGAGCACAAGGACGACGTCCGCGTGACCTGGCGCAGCTTCGAGCTGGACCCGTCGGCCCCGCGCGAGCGCGAGGGCGATCGCATCGGGCGGCTGGCCGACAAGTACGGGATCCCGGTCGAGCGCGCCCGTGAGATGGACGGGGCGGTGACCGAGGCGGCGTCCGGCGAGGGTCTCGACTTTCACCTCGACATCTCCCGCAGCGGCGCGACGTTCGATGGCCACCGGGTGATCCACCTGGCCGGCGAGCACGGGCTCCAGGACGCGATGAAGGAGCGTCTGCTGCGCGCGTACTTCACGGAGGGCGAGCTGATCGGCGACGGCGACACGCTCGTGCGCCTCGCGGTCGAGGTCGGGCTCGACGAGGACGAGGTCCGCGCAATGCTCGCCAGCGACCGCTTCACCGAGGAGGTTCGCGCCGACGAGCGGATGGCCGGCCAGTTCGGGATCAGCGCGGTGCCGACGTTCGTGGTCGACCGCTCGCTGGGCGCCTCCGGCGCTCACCCGCCGGAGGCGCTCCTGGGCCTGCTCGAGCAGGGCTGGGCCAACCGCTCACCGGTGTCGGTCGTCGCGGGCGGCGAGAGCTGCGGCGTCGACGGCTGCTGAGCGCGGCCCCGCTCGCTCAGCGCCCGATCATCTCCAGCGACACGTCCCACAGCCGCTCGGCGATCGCCGGGTCGAGCGCATACCAGGCGACGCCGCCGGCGGCGGGGCCGCTCTCGCGGCGCCTGCGTAGCGTCTCGGCCTCGTTGCAGTCCTCGAAGTAACGGCCGCCGACGCCCTCGAGCTGCGGCGATACCGCGAGCAGCACGCTCGTGGCCGCTCCCTGCTCGACGGTCTTGAAGCGGATGCGCCCGCCCGACTGGGCTCGCGCGCGCTCCATGTAGGTGGGGTCGACGTGGCGCTGGAGGTTGGTCTCGATACCGCCGGGCATCAGCGCGTTGGCGGTGATCCCGTCGGCGGCCCAGCGCCGCGTGGCCTCGACGGCGAGCAGGATGTTCGCGGTCTTGGACTGCCCGTAGGCGAGGAACGGCTCATACGGGCGGAAGTCGAAGTTGATGTCTTCGAAGATCACCGGCGAGCGAAGGTGGCCGGACGAGCTGACCGACACGATCCGCGCGTTGCCGTCGGCGGCGAGCGCGGCGTGGAGGCCGAGCGTCAGCGCGAAGTGGCCCAGGTGGTTGGTGGCGAACTGCAGCTCGTAGCCCTCGGGGCTGAGCTCGAGTTCCCGGATCGCCATCACCCCGGCGTTGTTGACCAGCAGGTGCAGCGGGCCCTCCCAGGCGGCGACGAACGCGTCGATCGTCTCCCGGCGGGCCAGATCGAGCTCGGCCACGACCACGTCGGCGTTGCCGGTGCCGGCCGTGATGTCGGCGGCGACGCGCTCGCCCGCCTCGAGGTTGCGCACCGCCAGCGTCACCCCGGCGCCGGCGCTCGCCAGCACCCGCGCGGTCTCGACCCCGATGCCGGACGAGGCCCCGGTGACGATCGCTCGCTTGCCGGTCAGGTCGATGCCCTCGGCCACCTCGGCAGCGGTCGACTCGAACCCGAATGGCGTCTTGATCAGTTCGTGTGTGGCAGACATCTGTGTCAGTTCTCCTCAATTGTCAGTTGGGTCTGTCCGTGGGCGCGCACCGGTGATGAACCAGACCTTTGCCATGCCTCAGTCTCCGATGCTCTGGCGGCGCGGCGCCGCGGAGGGTAAGATCAACCGGAGGGTTCCTCCGTTCAGGGCGGACTCTAGCACTATTCGGAGGTTTCCTCCGTTTACGTTCGTGCCAAGCTTTGCGACCAGAGGGACGATGTCCGCCACCGAATCCGCCCGCCCGCTTCGCGCCGACGCTCGCGAGAACCGCGAGAAGCTCCTGCTGGTCGCCAGCGAGCGCTTCGCCGCCGGCGGCCCGGACGTGCCGCTGGAGCAGATCGCGCGCGACGCCGGCGTCGGGATCGGCACGCTCTACCGGCACTTTCCGACCCGCGAGGCGCTGATCGAGGCCGTCTACCGCAACGAGGTCGACCAGGTTTGTGCGGCCGCCGACACGCTGCTGGCCGAGCGCGCCCCGGCCGACGCGCTCGCCGAGTGGATGACGCGGTTCGTCGCCTACGCGGCCACCAAGCGCGGACTCGCGGGCGCGCTGAAGTCGATCGCGGCGTCGCAGGCCGGCCTGTTCCCCTCCACGCGGGACCGCATACGAGCGGCGATCGGCAAACTGCTCGACGCCGGGATCGCGGCCGGCGAGGTCCGCCCCGACGTCACGGTCGAGGACGTGTTCACGTCGATGAACGCGATCTGGACGATCGACGGCCAGGGCGAGGCGTGGGCCGCGCAGGCGCTGCGGGTGCTCGGTCTGCTGATCGACGGGCTGCGGTTTGGCGCCGGGGCTCCCACCGGGCGGACCGCGTAGGCGATGACTCTCCCCGAGAACCTCGTCGACCGTCGCGCGCCGTCGGCCAGCGTCCCGTCCTGCGTCGGCCTGGTGGTCCACCCCACGCGGTCGCTCGAGGAGCCGCTGGGAAAGCTACGCGACTGGGCCGACCGCAACGGGGTCGACCTGATCCAGATCCGCGGCTTCGACCACCAGCAGCAGGTCGCCGAGAGGGGCAATCCGATGACCTGCGACCTGATCGTGTCGGTCGGCGGCGACGGCACCACGCTGGCGGCGTTGCACGCCGGGATCGACGCTCGCCGCCCGGTGCTGGGGATCGCCTGCGGCAGCCTCGGAGTGCTGACCACGGTCAACGTCGACGGGATCGGGACGGCGCTGGACCGGTTCAGCGCCGGGGACTGGGTCGCCAAGCCGTTGCCCGCACTCGACGTCAGTCGCGAGGCCGGGGCGCCGCTGGTGGCGCTCAACGACCTGGTGGTGATCCGCGCCGGCGAGGGCCAAGTGCGGATCGGGGCCAGCGTCGACGGCGCCCTGTTCGCGCGCTTGTCCGGGGACGGTTGCGTCGTCAGCACGCCGGTCGGCTCGAGCGCCTACACGCTGTCGGCCGGCGGCCCGCTGATCGTGCCCGGCACGAATGCATTCGTGTTCACCCCGCTGGCCCCGCACGGCGGGTTTTGTCCCCCGTTCGTGGTCCCCGCCGGATCCGAACTCACGCTCGATACGGCTGCCGGCTACGGCGGCGCACGCCTCGAGCTCGACGGCCAGGTGGCCGACTCCCATATGGGCAAGATGACGATCACCCTGCGACCCGACGCCGCCACGGTCGTGAAGTTCGACGACCAGGAACCGCTGATCGCCGGGCTGCGACGGCGCAAGATTATTGCCGACAGCCCCCGAATCATCGCCGACGACGCCAGGGCGGGACGACATTGCGACTGATCCTCAACCTGATCTGGTTCGTGCTGGCCGGCCTGTGGATAGCAATCGCCTACACGGTCGCGGCGCTGATCTGTTTCATCCTGATCATCACGATCCCGTTCGGGATCGCCGCACTGCGGATCGCCGTGTTCGCCCTGTGGCCGTTCGGCAAGACCGTGGTCCGGCGCTCCGACGCCGGGATCGCGTCGGGGATCGGGAACATCCTGTGGTTCATCCTGTGTGGCTGGTGGTTGGCGCTCGGCCACCTGGTGACCGGGGTCGCGCTGTGCATCACGATCATCGGGATCCCGCTGGGCCTCGCCAACTTCAAGCTGATCCCGATCTCGCTGATGCCGCTCGGCCGCGAGATCGTGCCGACCGATGAGGTCGGCACGTTCGCCGTGCGATAGCGACCCGGCCCCGGCGCTCAGCCGGTCAGCTCGTACAGCCGGTTGAACGGGTCGCCGATCGGCAGCTCCCGGACCGACTGAAACCCGCCGGCGCGTCCCAGCTCCTGCACCACGGCCGGCGGGCAGCCGCAGGTCCCGAGGCCGGCGCCGCCCTGAGCAAGCGACGTGGTCATGCAGTACAGGACGCTGAAGCCGTACAGGAGCGTTGCGATCGGGCCGGTGTTGTCGGCGGGATCATCGGCGCAGTTCATCTCCAGCATCAGGTAGGTGCCCCCGTCGGTCAGTGACCGGCGGATTCCCGCGACCAGGCCGGCGGGGTCGAGTGAGTCGTGTACAACGTCGAACGTGGAGATCACGTCGTAGCGCTCGGGGAGCCCGCGGGAGCCGTCGACGACCTCGAACCGCACGCGGTCCCCGACGCCCGCGTCGTCGGCGTCGCGCCTCGCGCGCTCGATCTGCGCCGCGAACGCGTCGTAGCCGACGAACGTCGAGCGCGGATACTCGTGAGCCAGCCGGATCAACGCGCGCCCCCCGCCGCAGCCGACGTCCGCCCACGAGACACCTTCGCCCAGGCGCCGCTGCAGTTCGGGGAGCAACGGAATCCAGCTTCCGGTCAGGTGGTGGTCGAACAACGCCTGAGTGAGCCGAGCCATGCCCGTGTAGGCGTCCTCGGAGTATGCGGCCTGCGGCACGCCGCCGCCCTCGCGGAACGCGGCCTCGATCCGGTGCAGCGCCGGAAGCATCCCGACCAGCTCCTGATAGCCGCCGCCGAGGAACCAGACCCCGCCCTCGTCGGCGAGCACCGCCGCGTGTGCCTCCGGCAGCGCGAACCGTCCGGTCTCGCGGTCGAGCTCGACGTACCCGCAAGCCGCCAGCCCGTGCAGCCACTCGCGCACGTAGCGCTCGTTGACGCCGGCGCGCTCGGCGAGCTCGACGGGCGTCGCTGGACCCTCGTCGGCGAGCGCTCGGAACAGCCCGAGCTTGTCGCCCAGTGCGCAGAAGATCGTGGTCATCGTCGCGGCGATGTCGCCGACGACCCGCCCGGCGAACTCCTCGCTCCCGGCCCCCGGTGCCTGCGCGTCTGCCGTGGTCATCGAAGCCTCCTTGGTCTTGAAACGAACGCGATCACGCGGTGAGTCTCCACCGCCGGCGTAAACGATGCGCAAATGGCGCGAAAAAGCCCGCGCAGGGCGACGACCAGGGTTACGCTCGGGGTCGACATGCTGAGGGTGCGGGTCGTCGGGGGCCTCGAGCTCGAGGTCGATGGCGTGCGGATCGCGCCGCCGGCCGGCCGGCCCGCGCGGGCGCTGCTCGGCTGGCTCTCGGTCCACCCCGGCCCCCACCCTCGCGGCGCGATCGCCGCCGCGCTGTGGCCCGACGTGCGAGATGAGAGCGCGCGGGCCAGCCTACGGACGGCGCTGTCGGCCGTGCGCGACGCGCTCGGCGACCACGCCCGGACCGCGCTGATCGCCGACCGGCAGGGCGTCGAGCTCGCCGGTCCACCGGCCACGTGGGTCGATCTCCGCGAGTTCGACGAGTTGATCGGGGCCGGACGCGCGGCCGAGGCGGTTGCGCTCGCCCCCGGCGAGGTGCTGCCCGAGCTGGAGTCCGACTGGGTGCTCCGCGAGCGCGACCGCCACCGCGATCGGCTGTCGACAGCGATGACGCAGCTGGCCGCGTCCGCCCGCGGATCCGGTGACGACGCCGGCGCCCGGACCTGGCTCATTCGACGCACCGAGATCGACCCGTTCGACGAGGGTGCCCACCGCGACCTGATCTCGGCGCTGGATCGCGTCGGCGACCGAGCCGCCGCGCTGGGCGTGTACGAGCGATTGGCGACCCGCCTGCGACGCGAGCTCGCCGTCGCGCCGTCACCGCTCACCCGGCGCCTCGCGGCCTCGCTGAGAGCAGACGAGCCCGCGCAGGCAGATCCAGCTCCGTCGCGCCGAGCGCTGCCGTCATCGCTACGGGGCGCGCGGTGGCGGCGGTCGTTCGTCGGCCGCGCCGGCGCCCTGGCGCAGCTGAGCTCGGCCTGGGCGGACGCCAAGCGCGGCGCGCTCGCCTTCGCCGTGATCGCCGGCGAGCCCGGCATCGGCAAGACCCGCCTGGCCGCGCAGTTCGCCGGGGAGCTGCACGCGGGCGGCGCGACCGTGCTCGCCGGAGCGGCTCAGGGCGACGCCTCGGAGGCCTATGGACCGATCGCCGAGGCGCTGCGCGGTGACGCGTCCCTCGCGGGCGATGCAGTCGCGGTCCCAAGCGCGCTGCTCGACGAACCCGCGGCCCGGGTACGGGTGCAGGAGCGCCTGGCCGGCGCCTTGGAACGCGCATCGAGCCAGGGACCGGCGCTGCTGGTGCTCGACGACCTCCACTGGGCAGACCCGGACACGCTCGCGTTCCTGCGCACGGTCGCCCGACGCGGACTGTCCGCGCCGATGCTGATCGTGGCGACGTCGCGTCTGGGGGAGCTCGGGCCGCAGCGGCCGCTCGGCGACGCGCTCGCCTCGATCGGCCGCGCCGCGCCCGTGACGCGGATCGAGATCGGCGGCCTGGATCTCAGCGAGAGCGCCGCGCTGGTCACCGATCGACCCCAGGGCCAGCCGCTCTCGACGCCCGCGCTGGAGGCCGTGGTTCGCCGCACCGGCGGCAATCCGTTCTTCATCGAGGCGCTGCTCGACGCGGGCCTCACCGAGCCCGGAGCGGAGCTCCCCGCGGGCGTCGCCGAGTTGGTCGCGGCCCGCGTGCGTGCCCTCGGCGAGCCCGTCGCCGACGCGCTCGAGGGCGCGGCGCTGCTGGGCCGAGAGTTCGATCTGGACGTCGCCACCCGGCTGGCGAGCTTCGACCCCCAGGACGCCGTCGTCGCGCTCGACGACGCGGCCGCCGCGCACCTGGTGTCGCTGGTGCCGGGACGTGCCGGCCGGATGTCATTCGTGCACGCGCTGGTCCAGGAGGCGCTGGTGTCGGGGCTCGCGCCGAGCCGGCGAGCGGGGCTCCACGCCCGCGCCGTCGAGGCCCTGGCTGCGCGAGCCCGCGCTGGGTCCGAGCCGGCGCTGACGGCCGCCGCGCGACACGCCATCGCCGCGCTGCCCGCGATCGACGTCGAGCGAGCAGCCGAGCTGGCCGGCCGCGCGGCCGCGGCGCTGACCGCCTCGGGCGCCCCGGCCGAGGCAGCGGAGCTGCTGTCGCAGGCGCTCAGCGCGTGCGACGACGCCGGGGCGCCGGCCGGGCTGCGGGCGAGGCTTCACGTCGAGCTCGGCGAGGCGCTGGCCGCATCCGACCGGGCGAGCGACGCCGCCATGGCATACGGACGGGCGCTGTCGGAGTCCCGGCGGATCGGTGACGGCGAGCTGCTCGCACGATCGGCGCTCGGGCTGGCCGGTCCGCCGGTGACGATTCTCGAGGTCGACCGCCGGCGCGTGGCCGTACTCGAGGAGGCGCTCGACGCGTTACCCGCCAGGCCCTCGGCGTTGCGCACCCGAGCTCAGGCGCGGCTCGCGGTCGAGCTCGCCTACGAGCGCGATCCCGATCGCCGCCGCACGCTCAGCTCCGAGGCTCTGGGTGCCGCCCGGGAGCTCGGCGATCCTCGAGCGCTGGCCGCCGCGCTCGGCGCCCGCCACGTGGTGCTATGGGGTCCCGACCACACACTCGATCGGCTGCCGCTGGCCGACGAGATGGTGACGCTGGCCACGCGCGCGCATGATCCGTCGCTGGAGCTGCAGGCGCGCAGCTGGAGAATCCTCGACCTGTCCGAGCTCGGCGAGGGACAGGACGTCGACTCCGAGCTCGAGGCGTACGCGACCACCGCGGCGGCGATGCCGCTGTCTCCCTATGCCTGGTACGTGCCGGCATGGCGCGCGGTACGGGCGTGTCTGGCCGGAGACCCGCAGCGAGCCCGCCAGCTTCAGCGCCAGGCGATCCGGCAGGGGCAACGATCCGGCGATGCCAACCTCCAGTTCGCGGTCCGACTGCACTACTCGCTGTCGCTCGCCGATGAGCGTCCCGAAGGACTCGATTTCGATTGGCATTCCGAGCGGGTCCGGAACTCTCCCGCAGCCTGGGCCTATCGCTCGATGTCGACCTGGTACCTGGCGGCCGCGGGGTTGCCCGACGAAGCCCGTGACGAGCTAGCCGCCCAGGTCCGCGCGGGCGCGCCGTCGGCTTGGCCGCGCGACACCAACTGGCTGTCGGCAACCAAAGAGCTCAGCGAGGCGTCGTGGCTGCTCGGCGCGGTCGAGGTCGGCGCCGAGCTCGAACGGCTGCTCGAGCCGTTCGCGGACCGGATCGTGATGGCCGCGCGCGGGATGGCCTGCATGGGCGCCGTGGCGGGCGCGCTGGCCAGGCTCGCGGAGCTGCGCGGCGACCAGACCGCGGCGATCGCCCGCTACGAGCAGGCGATCGACCGCGACCAGCGCGCCGGCGCCTCGGTGTGGGCGACGCATCATCGGCGGCGGCTTGGCGAGGCGCTGATCGCCGCCGGCAGGCACGATCGAGGCCGCGCGATGCTCGCTCGTGTCGCGCGCGAGGCGCCGGGGATAGGGCTTGAGCGCGTCGCCGAGTTGGCGCGTGCGCGGTGTATGGATCGGGCCAGCTGGGAAACACATGAGCGATGAGGATCTTCCTGGCAGGGGCCAGCGGCGTGATCGGGATCCGGTTGACGCCGCTGCTGATTGATGCCGGCCACGAGGTGGCCGCGATGACGCGGTCGCCCGCGAAGGCCGACGCGCTGGGCGAGCTCGGAGCCGAGCCGGTCGTGTGCGACGTCTACGACGCCGAAGCGTTGCGCGAGGCTGTCGTGGCGTTCGGGCCGGAGGCGGTGATGCACCAGCTCACCGACCTCCCCGACGATGCCTCCAAGATCGAGGAGTTCGGCCCGCGCAATGACCGCATCCGCCGCGACGGGACCCGCAACCTGCTCGACGCGACCGCCGCCGCGGGCGCAGATCGCCTCTTCGCCCAGAGCATCGCCTGGGAGCTTCCGGGCGAGCGCGGCGCCGCCAACGCCGAGTTCGAGCGTACGGTGGTCGACGCCGGTGGGATGGTCATCCGCTACGGGCAGCTGTACGGGCCCGGGACGTACTACGAGCGCGAGCTTCCGGACCCGCCGCGAGTCTCGGTCGACGAGGCCGCGCGGCGCACGCTGCCGCTACTCGACTCCCAGCCCGGGATCGTCGAGGTCGTCGAGTAGCTCGGCGTCCGGGCGCCGCCCGGGACTCAGCAGTCGATCGGCGCGAGCGCGCTCGTGTAGGCCGACTGCAGCTTCTGCCCGGCGGTCTTGACCTGGCTGGCCGCGTTGCTCAGCGACAGGTTGCTGGTCAGGCCCGAGGCGATCGACTGCAGCTGCTGGGAGAACTCCTGGTTGGCCTGAGTGATCTGCTGTTTGCGATCGCTCGACAGGTTCTTCTCGTTGTCGGAGATCTTCTGGACGTTGTTCTTGATCGAGTTCAACTCGTCCTTGACCCCGTTGACGCTGGCGGTGGTCAGCGTCAACGACTTGAGGTCGTTGACGCTCGTCTGAATTTCGCCGCGCGCAGAGCAGACCGCCTTCATCGCCTTCTGCTCCTTGGATTCGCCGCAGCCCGCCAGCCCGACGCCGATCACGGCCGTCGCCAGTACGAGCGTCAGCGGGCGAAATGAGGTCGTAAACGGCATCGTCATCCCCCTGAGGTGGTTTGAAGGTCATGTTGTGCCGGGGCCGAGGCCTGCGCGACCTCTTCTGCGGGCGCGAGGCGGCCGCCCGGCAGCCACCGCAGCGCGATCAGGAACGTGAACGCCATCACCCCGGCCATGATGTAGAAGACGGTCTGGGTGGAGTGGGCGTAGGCGAGCTGTACGTCGTGGACGAGGGCCGCCGGTTGGTTTCCCGCGCCCCCCGAGGCCGCGCTCGCGGTACCGAGCGACGAGGCGACGTTGTGAGCGACCCCCGACGGGACGCCGGCCTTGGTCAGCGCGTTGACGACGTGAATGTTGTTCTGCGCGATCAGGATCGCGCCGAGCACCGCCAGGCCGAGGCTGGCGCCGAAGTTGCGCGAGGTCTGGGTGATGCCTGTGACCTCGCTGTAGCTCGTGCTCGGAGCGCGGTTGACGGCGTCGGTGCTGGCGGTGCCGAGCATCAGCCCGATCCCGCCCCCGGCCAGCATCACGTAGGGCCACTGGGCGCTCAGCGACAGGTCGGTGAGCTTGCCCGCGAGCAGGAAGAACCCGACCGCGCCGAGCGCACAGCCCGCGACCACGGCCGGCCGGGCGCCGCGCTGGTCGAGGATCCGCCCGCCGACCTGCGAGAGGATCACGAAGCCGAGGAAGAAGTACAACAGGTAGACGCCGGCCTCCGAGGCCGAGTCTCCCAGCGACACCTGCGCATACACGCTGGCGAAGAAGAAGAACGGGACGAACACGACCGACATCAGACCGAGCACGGCCGTCTCGGTCGAGAACCCACGGTCGCGGAAGATCTGCAGGCGCAGCAGTGGGTTCGGCGTGCGCAGCTCCCAGAGCACGAACGCGACCACCAGCACCACGCCGACGATCACGCACGCCCACGTGGCGACACTGCTCCAGCCCCACACCGCCGACTGCTGCAGCCCGAGCACGATCAGCCCCATCGCGCCGGTGATCAGCACCGTGCCGCGGTAGTCAAGCGGCGCGGGACGCCGCTTGTCGTCGGGCTTGGACAGATAGATCAGCACCAGCGCGATGATCGCCACCGGGACGTTGATCCAGAAGATCGACCGCCAGGTCCACTGCGTGAGGTAGCCGCCCGCGATCGGCCCGATCGCGGTCAGCCCGCCGGTGATCCCGAAGAACAGCGCCATCGCCTTGCCGCGCTCCTCGAGCGGGAACGACGCCACCACGATCCCGACGGCCGCGGGGAACATCAGCGCCGCGGCGGCACCCTGAACCACCCGGAAGAAGATGATCCAGATCTCGCCGATGCTCCCGGTCGGGGTCAGGCCACAGAACACCGAGGCGCCGGCGAATCCGATCACGCCGACCGTGACCATCCGCCGGCGCCCGAGCACGTCGCCGAGGCGGCCGCCGAACGCGAACAGCGCCGACAGCGACAGGAGGTAACCGTTGATGATCCATTGGGACCCGGTGGCTGAAAGCGACAGGTCCTTCTGCAGGTTGGGGACCGCGATCGCGACAATCGTCTGGTCGATGAACGTCATCGCGACCGCGAACACCATCGCGGCCAGCACCAGCCCCTTGTTTGATGCGCCGGTCATCTCAGCAGCCCCACAGGAGTTGACATCCGCTGGCCACCACGATACGCCTTCCCGATGACCGACGGCCCCCCCACATCCGATCTCGAGATCGTCTCCAGGCCGAGTCCGCTGTCGGTCGACGACACCGTGCAGCGGATCACCGACGTGCTCGCCGCGCGCGGTCTGCGGCTGTTCGCGGTGATCGACCACAGCGGCGAGGCGCGCGCGGCCGGGCTCGAGCTCCGCGACACCAAGGTCGTGATCTTCGGCAACCCGAAGGGCGGCACGCCGGTCATGCAGGCCGCGCCGCTGGCCGCGATCGACCTGCCACTGAAGCTCCTGGTGTGGGCCGACGGGGATCAGACCAAGGTCAGCTACACCGACCCGGCCGCGCTCGCCGCCCGCTACGGCTTGAGCGACGAGCTCGCGGCGCCGCTGGGCGGAGTCGTGGCGATCGCCGACGCGGCGATCGCCACCGCTTGAGCGTCTTCGACAGCTTCTGGTAGGTAGGAGCGTGATCTCCGTGTGACCCTTCACTGACACTGTCGCTCCCGCGACCGCGTCACCGGGCATCGGTAACCGTCACGGTCAGCCGGCGAGCGATCACCTCGTGCTTGGGTTCTTGATCGCCGTGACCGAGGTGACGGCCTTGTTCGATACCGTTGCGCCAATGGAGCAATCGCAGCCCTTGATCGTGCAGGTTCCCCGCGGCGGGGAGGTCGCCCGTCAGGTGGCTTCGCAGCCGCCGCCGAGCGTCGAGCGCGGAGACGTCGTCGTCGAGCATCCGGCGACCGATTCCGAGGGCCGGCTGGAGGCAACCGAAACCGGCCAGGCACTGCTCACGCTCCCGTCGCCCGAGGCGCTCGAGCGCGAGGCCGACGAGGTCCGCCGAGTGATCGGGCGAGCCGGCACCGGCGTCGAACCGATCCTGCTCGTGGTCGAGGCCGGCGAGGAACTCACCGAGGAACAGCTGCAGATCGTGCTCGGGGCCGCCGCGCACACGTCGCGCGCGGTGATCCTCCGGGTGATCGCCGACGCCTGACCGCGCGACCGGGGCCGTCGCCCGCGCGGCGGATCAGATCTCCAGGCGCGACTCCTCGAGGTCGAGGTCCTGGATCACCGCGTTCATCGTCTCGTTCGAGATCTCGCCGTGGTTGCGAGCCTGCACCAGCGCCTCGCGCTGGGCGGCGAGCACCAGCTGGACGATCTGCTGATAGGCGAGCGAGCGTTCCTCGTAGCCGTCGTCCTCGATCTTGCCGGCGCGCGCCGCGAACCGGCGCTTGCGGTAGTCGTAGGCGCGCCGCATACGCTCGATCGTCTCGTCGCGGGTCCACTCCTCGGACTCGAGCTCGTCGAGCTGCGCCAGCGCCGCCTTGGTGGCGACCAGACGCGCCCGGATCTCCTCGCTCTCCTCGCTGCCGTCGCGCTCCACGTGCAGCGCCTTGATCAGCCCGGGAAGCGTCAGCCCCTGGAGCACCAGCGTGGCGAAGATCACCGCGAACGTCAGGAAGATGATCAGGTCGCGGTCGGGGAACGGCTGATGCGCGTGTGTGGTCAGCGGCAGCGACAACGCCGCCGCCAGCGACACCGCGCCGCGCATCCCCGCCCAGGCCAGGATCAATCGCGGACGCGGCCCGACTCTTCGGGCGCGCTGGCTGGGGCGGCGGTCCAGCGCTCGGATCAGATACGGCGTGGTGAAGAACCAGGCGATCCGGGTGAGGATCACCGCGAGGCTGACCAGCGCCGCGTACAAGGCGAGTTTTCCGGGCGGATATGCCCCCAGCCGGTCCACCACCGAGTGCAGCTGTAACCCGACCAGCACGAACAGGCTCGCGTTAACGATGAAGTCGAGCATCTCCCACACGAACCTCCCCTGCAGACGGATCCGGGCCGGGATCACGCTCGGACCCCGAATGCCCATGTACAGGCCGGTGGTGACCGCGGCCAGGACTCCAGAGGCCCCGATCGCGTTGGCCGGGATGAACGCGGCGTAGCCGCTGAACAGCGAGATCGTGACGCTGGTCGGTGCGTCAGTGGTGCGCGCCCGCAGCTCCGCGATCAGCCACCCGATCGCCAGGCCGATCGCGATCCCGCCGGCGGCCGCGGCCAGGAACTTCCAGCTGGCGTCCAGCAGTGAGAAGGTGCCGACGACGACGGCCGTGACCGCGACCCGGAAGCACACCAGCGCGGTGGCATCGTTGAACAGCCCCTCGGCTTCGATCGCGCTGACGAAGAACCGCGGGAACTCCAGGCGGCGCATGATCTGCGCCCCGGCCAGCGTGTCGGTCGGCGATACGATCGCCCCGAGCGTGAACGCCGCTGCCCATGACAGCCCATCGACCAGCTCGTGCGCCACCACCGCGACGGCCACCATCGTCGCCAGCACCAGCCCGACCGAGCTGAGCGTGACCGCCCGCAGGTTCGAGCGGATGTCGTTGAGGTTGGCAAAGAACGCCGCGCCGTAGACCAGCAGTGGCAGGAACACCACCAGCACCACGTTCGGATCGAGGTTGATCTCCGGCATCCCCGGCACGAACCCGAGCAGCGCGCCGCCGATCACCAGCACGATCGGGTACGGCAGCGACAACCGCCGGGCGAGCGCGCTCAGTCCCGCCACCGCGACCAGCAGTCCCGCTATCAGCAGCTCCGCCTGACCCATTTTTCACGAGCTTGCCACACGTCGAACACACGGTCGTTACCGGATCAGGTGGCATTGGCGCGACAAAGCAGGAGTCTCTTCCAAGCGATCAAGGGAGTCACTCTTGAGACGTACGTTCTGCGCCCTCGCGGGCGCCCTGCTCGGCCTCGCTCTACCGGCAGCGGCCAGCGCAGCAGACCCCGGGCAGGCGACCCTGCTCGGACGCGCCGTGCTCCCCGCCGCGACGTTCGCGGCCGGCCCTCCGTCGGGCGCGCTGCTCGGCTCGGCGCCGATCAACGGCGTGCCGGTTCCGTTCTCGAGCCAGCCCGTCCAGGGCTTCTCCGCCGCGCTGCCCGCCGGCGAGGGGCGCTACTGGGTGATGCCCGACAACGGCTACGGGTCGATCGAAAACTCCGCGGACTTCAACCTGCGCGTCTACCTGATCGCAGCCCGACCTGGAGACCGCGCTCGGAGGCTCGGGGACGATCCGGGTGCTGCAGCCACATCCAGCTGCGCGACCCAGACCACCGGATCCCGTTCGCGATCGTCAACCAGTTCACGCGCCAGCGCGTGCTCACCGGCGCCGACTTCGACATCGAGTCGCTGCAGCGCGCCCACGACGGCACGCTGCGGTTCGGCGACGAGTTCGGCCCGTTCCTGCTGCACGCCGACGCCGACGGCCGGTTGCTGCATGCGCCCTATCCGCTGCCCGACCCCGACCATCCGGGACAGGAGCTACGAGCCCCGCAGAACCCGTTCTCGGAGGAGTCGAGCACGCTGCGGGTGATGAACGCGATGCGAGCGGACGCGTTCGCCCACGGCGACCGGCACACGCCGGTGATCTCGCCCGACGCCAATTTGCTCGACGACGGCGATCCGACCAACGACGACTCGTTCCGGCTCGACCCGCCGGCGGGATCGGGTCTGGCCAAGGCGGCCAGCGACATCATGAACATCCCGTCGCTGCACGCCGCCGGCTTCAAGATCGTCCCCTACACGGTCGACGATCCGGCGCAGATGACCAAGCTGCTCAAGCTCGGCGTCGACGGCCTGATCTCCGACCGTCCGGACCTCCTGCACGAGGCGATCGCCAACTTCGACGCCAACGGCGACGGCACCCCGGGCGACTACCTCACTGCCCGACGGCAGCCGTCGACCCGACCAAGTTCGACGCGGAGGCCCACCGCGGCGGCCGTGATCTGCGTCCGGAGAACACGCTGCCGTCGATGGAGGTCGGCCTCGACAACCTCGCCAACACGCTCGAGACCGACCAGGGCATCACCAAGGACGGCATCCCCGTGCTCTCGCACGACCCCTACGTCGACGTCGGCAAATGCCGCCGGGCCGATGGCACGCCGTACGACGACGTAGAGCGGGAGGTGCTGATCAAAAACCTGACGCGCCGGCAGCTGCAGACCCAGTTCATCTGCGACGGCGTGATCCGCACCGGCACGCCGCAGACCAGTGACCGGGCGCTGTCGCCGGTGGCCGTGGCGTTCGCGAAAAGCGAGCACCTGGTCGACCCCTACGTCGACCCGACCACGCGGCAGCTGTTCGATTTCGTCAAGTTCTACGTCGACTGGTACCGGAGCGGCCCCGGGGCGTCGGCCGCCCAACGCCTCGGCGCTGTGGCACAACGCCGAGCGGGTCCGCTTCAACATCGAGACGAAGATCAACCCGCGCTCGGACCGCGACGACCACGGCATCCGCTTCGACCAGCGGACGGTCGGGCCCGCGGCGATGACCGACAAGGTCGCGGGCGTGATCGAGCGCAACGGGATGCAGGACCGCGCCGACGTCCAGTCGTTCGACTGGCGGACGCTGCGGATCGTGCATCGCGAGTTCCCGAACCTGCAGACGGTCGCACTGTTCGGCGACTTCCCGAAGTTCGCCGACCCGAGCGTGGCCGGCTCCGACGACGGAACCAACCTCCAGCCCCAGGGCTCGGAATCCAACACCCGGTGGCTGGCGGGCCTGTACTGGCCCTACCGCCAGACGGCGCTATCGAACCCGCTGCGCGTTCAAACGAGCGGCGGCTTCGAGGGGATGGCGATCACCCCGAACGGCAAGACGCTGGTCCCGATGCTCGAGAAGCCGGTCGCGGGGCAGCCGATCGACCGCACCCAGGCGTTCGCCTTCAGCCTCAGGACCGACGCCTACACCGGCGACCGCTGGTTCTATCCCTACCAGCCGACGGGAGTGTCGATCGGCGACTTCCAGCTCGCAGACAAGACCCACGGGCTGGTCCTCGAGCGCGACAACACGCAGGGCGACCTCACCGGCTTTAAGGGCCTCGAGCGGGTCACGCTCGGCGCGCCCGGCACGACGATGGAGAAGTCCGAGGGCGCAGACCTGCTCAACATCGCCGACCCGCACCGGATCTCGCTGCCGTCGGCGCCCGGAGACGTTGGTCTCGGCAACCCGTTCGCGTTCCCATTCCAGACGATCGAGGACATCGTGATCGAGGGCAACCGCCAGGTGACAGTGCTGAACGACAACAACTTCCCGTTCAGCGTCGGTCGCCACGTCGGCAGCGGCGCCCCCGACGACGAGGAGCTGATCAGGCTGCGGTTGGCCCAGCCGATCCGCTGATCGAGTGGTCGTCCGCGTGAGTACGGTCGGATGCGACCGTGCTTGCGGGGGCCGCCACTGGTCGTCGCCGGCCTGGCCTCCGGGGCGGGAGGCCAGGCCGCTGCGCGCGCTCCGGGTGTGGGGCTAGCTCTCGGGATCGACGACCGCGGCGAGGTCGCGGCCGGTGGCGCGGACGATCTGAGCGACCATCGGCGCGCGGTCGACGCGGGTGAGCGGGAGGTCGTGCACCGCGTGCCAGGCGATCGCCGCGACGTCGCGAGCCAGCTCGGGCGGCCACGGCTGTGGCGTCGCCGCGAGCTTACGCAACGAGCTCGCCAGCGACGCGATCTGCTCCGACAGCCAGTCGGGCAGCTGCTCGCGGTCCTCCGGGGCGAGCACCATCGCTCGCACGAGGCTGAGCACGGCGTTGGCCAGCAGGTCAAAGCGCGCGATCCGGCGATCCTCGGCGGCGACCACCGGCCGCAGCCGCCAGCGGCGGGGCGCGATCCGCACGTTGGCCCGGGCGCGCCGGCGCGCCTCGGCCAGGTCGGCCAGCCGGCGGTGGATGTTGTAACCGGTGGCCAGCGTCCACTCCGCGGGCACCGGCTCGCCCTTCTCGATCTGCGCCAGCGCGTGTTCGATCGCGACCGCCAGCGACTCGAGCAGCGCTCGCTCGGTCGCCCACAGCCGTGGCAACGGCGCCGCGGGGAACACCACCAGCCCGACCAGCAGCGCCACCCCGCCGCCGACCAGCGCGTCGACCGCGCGCTCGGCGCCGGTGCCGTGCCGCTGTAGGGCCACCACGAGGATCGCCGATCCCGCGGCCTGGTTGACGAACATCGGTCCCTCGCCGACGAACCCGGCCCCCACGACCAGCGCAACCAGCATCGTCACCAGGACGGTGACGCCGAGTGCCACCGTGCCGCTGCCCAGCAGCGCCAGCATCGCCTCCGCGACCACGATCCCGAGCAACACGCCGATCACCATCTGCACGGCGCGCCGGCCGCGCCCGAAGTAGCTGGTGCTCATCGCCACGGCGGCCGCGATCGGAGCGAAGAACGGCTGCGGGTGGCCGAGCAGCTGGTGCGCCACGAACCACGCCAGCGCCGCGGCTAGTGCCGCCTGCGCGGCGGCCCACGCGGACGCGCGAAGCCGCTCTCGGGGTCCGGCGACACCCTCGTGCCAGTCGAACGTGCGGTCTGCGAACGGCCGGTGAGCTCTCACCGCGTGCAATTCTGCCCGCCCTACGACGCTCCCACCGCGCGCCAGCACAAACAGCGCTCGGGGTGGAGCGCGAGCAGCGGGCCCTCGGGCGGAGAGTCGCGATACGCCGCGTACCTGGCGGCCAGCGCGGACATCGCCTCGGGCGCGTCGGCGGCGCCGACGATCTGCACGGCGCCGAGGACCTGCACCCAGGCCAACCGTGTCCAGTCGTCGTCGTAGCGATCGACGGTCAGCGCGGCGTGCGGATTGCGGCGCAGGAACCTCACGCGCGCCAGCTGTTGCGGCGGGACCCGCTTGGGCTTGGCGTCGACGGCGCTCCACACCATCGCTCCGGCGACGGCGAACGTGATCGGTTGCACGCGCGGCCGGTCGAGGTCGTCGAGGAAGCCGAGGTGCGCGACCCGCGCCTCGTCCAGCAGCGCCGCGGCCCAGGCGGGGAGCTGAGCTAGGGTGGAGTTCGTCACTGGCGGCGAGCATACGAGCAACAAGGGAGAGATCATGGACGTAGGAATCGGCCTGCCCAACGCCATCCCGGGCACCACGCGACAGCAGCTGCTCGACTGGGCACGGGCCTCCGAGGACGCCGGCTTCTCCAGCCTGGGCACGATCGACCGGATCGTCTACGGCAACTACGAGCCGATCGTCGCGCTGGCCGCCGCGGCCGCCGTCACCGAACGGATCCGGCTGGCCACGACGGTGATGCTGGGACCGCTGCGGATGAACCCCGCGATGGTGGCCAAGCAGGTGCTCTCGCTCGACACGCTCGCCGGCGGCGGCCGCGCCGTGCTCGGGTTCGGACTCGGCGGGCGCGAGGACGACTACGAGGTCAGCGGCGCGGACATGTCCGGCCGCGGCCGCTGGCAGGACCAGGCGGTCGCCCAGATCCGCGAGATCTTCGACGGCCAGGCCGGCGACGCGGCCAAAATCGGACCGCGCCCGCCGCGGTCGGGCCCGTCGCTGATCATCGGCGGCGCGGTCGAGGCGACGTTCGAGCGCGCCGCGCGCTGGGGCGACGGCTGGATCATGGGGGGCGGCACGCCCGACCAGTTCCGTGCCGGCGCCGAGCAGCTGAACGCGGCCTGGTCGCGGCACGGCCGCGATGGCCGGCCTCAGACGATGGCGCTCTCCTACTTCGCGCTCGGAGACAACGCCGAGGCCGACGCCAACAAGTACCTGCTCGACTACTACGGCTTCTTGGGCGAGGAGCTCAGCGGGATGATCGCCGCCAGCGCCGCCAAGGACGCCGACACCGTGAACGCCTACGTGTCGGCGTTCGCGGACGCCGGCTGCGGCGAGCTGGTGATGTCCGCGACCTCCAGCGACCCGGCGCAGGTCGGGCTGCTCGCCCAGGCGCTGGGTCGCTAGCTGCAGAGACCGTAGGCGCGGGTGCGCGGATGACGGGCGAAAATCGCGTGCACAACGTCCCACTCGAGCGCTCTGGGCGCCACTGTGGGACGTTGTGCACCTGGGACGTGATCAACGTCCCACGCTAAACCGCGAAGGCGTCGAGTGGGGCGTTAAACACGTCGCCGCCCGAGGTGGGGGTCGGCTAGGAAACCGTGATCGTGAGGTCGCGGTCGGCCGTCGTACCGCGCGAATCGGCCACCCGCACGGTGAACGCGAACGTCCCGGGCGTCGTCGGGATGCCCCCGATCGTGCTGCCGAACAGGCCGATGCCCGGAGGCAGCTTCCCGGCGGCGATCGACCAGGCGTAGCCCGGCAGTCCGCCGTCGGCGTTGAGCACGACGCTGTAGCCGTGCCCGACGCTGGCCGCGGGCAGCGCGGCGGCCGCGTTGGTGACGGTCAGTGGCCGCGGCGCCACGATCGTGTTCGTGAACGTCTGCTCGTCGGTCTGCCCGGCCGAGTCGGTCACCTTGACCGTGAACGTGTAGGCCCCCTCCGTGGTCGGCCGTCCGCTGATCGCGCCCGCCGTCTGGCCCTGGAAGAACGGGCCGGTCATGCCCGGCGGGATCGCCCCGGCGACCAGCGTCCACTGGACTCCGCCCGCCGATGTGTCACACCCGGTGGTGGTGAAGAAGTATGTGCTCAGATCGCCGACATGGAACGTCGCCGGCGCCTCGGTGTCGATCACGCAGGTGCCGCTCGGAGCCGGGTCGGGACCAGGCGGCGTCGGGGCGGTCGGCGTGCACCCGGCCAGCGTCGGCTGGGCGATCGGCGTCCGGCCGTCGGAGACCAGCACCTTGCAGTCGGCCGAGGTGAATCCGGACGTCTGGATCTTGAATGCGCCCGTCTGATCAGAGCGGCTGGACGCCCCGCTCGTCTGGGAGTTCGCCAGCACCAGGATCCCGGGTGCGGCGCCGGTGCCTTCCAGGCGGAGCTGGCCGCCCTTGAGCTCGGCCTTGGAGATCGTCAGCGCGGGCGCCCCTAGCGGACAGCGTCGGCGATCGCCTCGACCGCCCGCTCGACGTCCTCGGTGGAGATGTCGAGGTGGGTTACGGCCCGCACCCGGGTGGCGTCGATCGTGTTGAGCTCGACCCGATCGGCCACCCTCTCCACCAGCTCGCGCGCGTCGCCGACCTCGAACACCACGATGTTCGTCTGCACCGCGTCGGGATCGAGCGTCACCCCGGAGACGGCCGCGAGGCCGTCGGCCAGCATCCGGGCGCGCTCGTGGTCCTCGGCGAGGCGGTCGACGTTGTGGTCGAGCGCGTACAGGCAGGCGGCGGCGACGATCCCCGATTGGCGAAACGCCCCGCCGGTCATCTGTTTGTAGCGCCAGGCCTCGGCGATCAGCTCGTCGGAGCCGGCCAACACGGCGCCGACCGGGGCTCCCAGCCCCTTGGTGAAGTCGATCCAGGCGGTGTCGAACCCGGCGGCGTACTCGCGGGCCGGGACGCCCGAGGCGACGACCGCATTCATCAGCCGCGCTCCGTCGAGGTGAGCCCGCAGGTGCAAGTCGCGCGCCGCGCCGAGCACCTCCCGGATCGCCTGGACCGGCCACACCTTGCCGCCGCCCGTGTTGGTGGTCTGCTCCACCCACGCCAGCCGCGACCGCGGCATGTAGCGGCTGCCGGGCGAGCGAACGGCGGCGCGGAGCTGGTCGGCGGTGAAGATGCCGCCGTCGCCCTCGAGCGTGCGGACCATCGCCCCGGCCAGGGCAGCCGGTCCGCCGGCCTCTGAGTTGACCGGATGCGCTGTCCGGTCGACGATCAGCTCGTCGCCGCCTGGGCGAATGTGCAGGCGCAGCGCGATCTCGTTGCACATCGTCCCGCTGGGCAGGAACACCGCCGCCTCGTGTCCGAGCAGTTCCGCGACGCGGTCCTCGAGCGCGATCGTGGTGGGGTCGCGCCGCCGCTGTTCGTCGCCGACCTCGGCGGCGGCGATCGCTGCCCGCATCCCATCCGACGGGCGCGTCTGGGTGTCGCTGTAGAGGTTGATCGGGGCCACGCGACGTGCAGGCTACGCGACCGCCGGGGCGAGGCCCCCGACGGGCACCGCCCTCAGCCGCGCAACCGCAGGTCGGCCACCCTGATCGAGCCGCTGCGCGGCCACGCGGCCGTCACGCACGCGCGGGCGATCTGCTTGACGTGGCGCTCGTCGGTGCCGCAACAGCCGCCGAGGATCGTCAGCTGCGGGAAGCGGGCCATCAGGCGCGCGTAGTCGTCGGCGAGCTCGTGCGGATCGCCCGCGTCGAGCTCGTCGGCGGCGTCAAGCTCTTCGTGGCTGCGGCGCGAGGCGTTGGCCCGGATGCCCCGCAGACGGTTCAGCCAGGGGCCGCCCTCGTCGAGCGCCGGCGCGAAGTGCACCGGATGGGCGCAGTTGATCATGTAGTACGCCGGTCCGTGACCGGTGGCCGCGTCGACCTCGGTGATCGCGTCGCCGAGTGTGACGCCGCACGGGAGCCGCCCATCGGTCTCGACCGTGAACGAGATCACCACCGGCATCGACGCCGCGTATGCGGCCCGGGTGATACCGATCGCCTCGTCGGGATACGTGATCGTCAGCGCCGAGACCAGGTCGGCCCGAGTGTCGGCGAACGACCCGATCTGCTCGGCGTGGTAGCGGTCGGCCTCGTCGGCCGACATCGTCTCCGTTGCGGTGTAGCCGTCGCCGCGCGGGCCGATGCAGCCGCTGATCACATACTCGCCCGGGTCCGGGTCCTCGCGGTCGCGCAGGTCGGCGAGCATCGTGATCGCCTCGGCGTTGATCGCGTCGAGCGCCGCTCGGTCGTAGCCGAGCTTGCGGCCCCAGTCAGGGTTCGCGCGCCAGGTCGGAGACTCGGCGATGAAGCCGCAGCCCGCCTCGCGGGCGATCGCCGAGTGGCACTCGAAGTAGTGCCGCAGGCGCCTCCGCCCCTCGGTCGATTCGAGCAACACGAACGCCGCAAACTCGGGGAGCTCGATCCCATCGATGTAGATCAGAGCCGTCTCCAGGCCGCTGTCGGTGAGAAACGGCCGGTGCTCGAGCTGCGGGAGAGTTTGATCGTGGTCGATCATCGGACTCCTCTGCAGTCGGGTATGGCGATGACAGCATCCTGCGCCGGATCTCGCCGCGGTCCTATAGGGTCGGCACCCCATGTTGCACGCGTTCCCGCCGTCCCGTTGATCGCCCGCGTGTGGCGAGGCGTCGTGGCGCTCCAGGACGCCGACGCGTACGCCGACTACATCCGCGAAACCGGCTTCAACCAGTACGCCCAGACCGCCGGCAACCGCGGCGCCTGGCTGTTACGACGTGACGAGGGCGACCGCACCGAGTTCATCACCTACTCCCTGTGGGACTCGGTCGACTCGATCCGTGCGTTCGCGGGCGACGACATCGAGCGCGCCGTCTACTACCCCGACGACGAGCGCTACCTGGTCGAGCGCGATGACCGGGTTGCGCACTACTCGGTCGAGGATTACGTCGGCCCGTCGTGACGGCTACCTGACAGCTCGGCGCGCTCCCCGCTCCCGGCGAGTTCCGTACAGGTAAGCGGCGACCAGCGCGAGCACGGCGCCTGGCAGCGGCCATAGCGCCTGCATCAGCCCGGGCGGGTTGTGCGACGGTGGATCCGCTTCGCCATGGGTGCGTCCGTGCATCTGCGATCGAGATGGAGCGCAGTACCCATATCGGCCCCGACTGGTTCACCCGATGCTGATCGCAAGACATGCATGTCCTGCCGCTCGCGTTTGGCTTGTCCGTCGCCGCACTGACCGTGTGGCGCTGGGGCGACCTGGGCTGGCCGGCGAGGGCCGCGGCCGCCGCGCTCTGCGGGGTTCTGTTCGTGTACGGGACCGGCGTCGTCCACCTCCCCGAGCCGCAGGCGCTCGTCGACACGCTGGGCCTGACGCTCGGCCCCTACACGTATGTGCTGGTGGGCGTGATGGCGTTCCTCGAGACGGCCGCGCTTGTGGGACTGATCGTTCCCGGCGAGACGCTCGTGATCGTGGGCGGCGTCGTCGCCGGCCAGGGTCACCTCGACGTGGTCGCGCTGATCGCGCTGACCTGGGCCTGCGCACTGTGCGGGGACCTCAGCGGCTACGCGCTCGGCCGGCGGCTGGGACGGCCGTTCCTGCTCGAGCACGGCCCGAGGTTGCACATCACCGAGCCACGGCTGATCAGGGTCGAGAGCTGGTTTGCCCGGCACGGCCTGGCGACGATCCTGGTCGGGCGGTTCGTAGGTCTGGTCCGCCCGCTCGCGCCGTTCCTGGCCGGCGCTTCGAGCTACCCCGGCGGCCGGTTCGCGGCGGTCGCGCTGGTCGGCACGGCCCTGTGGAGCGCCGCGTGCGTGGTGCTCGGCTTCCTCCTCTGGCAGTCCTTCGATCAGGCGATCGCAATCGCGCAACAGGGCACGCTCGCGCTCGCCCTCGCCGCGGTGCTGGTCGCCGTCGGGCTGATGGCCCATCGTCGTCTGCGGGCGGCGAAGCGCTGACGCCGCGCTGGCGGTTCGGGGAAATCACCGCGATCTCGATAATTGCGGGATCGTTGAGCATGCGACCCTAATAACCGACGAGTCCTCAGGGGCACAGCAACGCACGGCCGCGGTGTCGCTGGCCGCGGCATTTGTCCTGGTCGCGCTGAAGCTCGGTACGGGGCTGGCGACCGGCAGCCTCGCGCTGGTGTCGGCCGGCGTCGAGTCCTCGGGCGATGTGATCGCGGCGCTGCTGACGATCGGGGCGATCCGGATCGCGGGCCGTCCGGCCGATCGCGAGCACAACTACGGCCACCGCCGGGCGGAGAACATCGCCGCGCTCGGCGAGGCCGGGATCGTGTTCGTCGGCGGATGCATCATCGCGTTCGAAGCGGTCAGGCAGCTCATCCACGGCAGCAGTGACCTTGACGCCAGCTGGTACCTGTTCGTCGTCATCGGGGTGGCGCTCTGCATCGACGTATCGCGGATCGTCATCTCGCTGCGCGCGGCCGAGCGCTACGACAGCGCCGCGTTTCGCTCGAATGCCTTCAACTTCTCCGGCGACCTCGCCGGGTCGCTGGCCGTGCTCGCGGGACTGGTGCTGGTCTCGGTGGGCGTGTCGGCGGGAGACGCGATCGCGGCGCTGGTCGTCGCCGTCGTGATCTTCGCCGCCGTCGGCCGGCTCGCGTTCGAGAACGTCCGCGCGCTGATGGATTACGCGCCCCCCGGGTCCCGCACGGCGATCGCCGATGCGATCGCAGAGGCCGAGCCGCGCGCCCAGCTGCGGCGCCTGCGCGTCCGCGATGTAGCCGGACGGATCTACGCCGACGTCACCCTCGGCGTCCCGCCGGCCAGCGCCGTGAGCGCCAGCCACAACATCGCCGATCGCGTCGAGGACGCCGTCCAGCGAGCCGCTCCCGGGAGCGATGTCGTCGTGCACACCGAGCCCGCGATGACCGGGGCGGACCTCCGTGAACGGATCCTGGCCACGGCGCTCGCCGACCCGTCAGTCCGCGACGTCCACGACGTGAGCATCTACATCGACGCCACCGGCCAGTACGTGGTGGCTCTGCACCTCAAGCTCGACGGCGATGCCACGCTCCAGCAGGCCCACGACGCCGCAGAGCGCGTCGAGGCCGCGATCAGCAGCCTCGACCCTCGGGTCACCGCCGTCCAGTCGCACCTGGAGCCGCTCGAGACGCCGGTCACCGATACCACGGAGAGCTCCGACGAGGAGCTTGCTCGGATCGTCGCGCGAGCTGCTTGGCCATCCCGCGCTCGACGTCCAGGCCCGCAACACCGAGGCCGGGCCGGTCGCGTTCCTGACGATCGCCGTCGACCCCGACACCGACCTCGCCGCCTCACACGGGCTCGCGAGCCAACTCGAGCACGACCTCAGGCTCAAACGACCCGACCTGGCGGACGTCATCGTCCACACCGAGCCGGGCTAGAGCTAAAAGTTCACTGTTTAGGTTAACCAGAGCTTCATCACCGGCGCCAACTCCCCGTCCGGGTGGCGACCGACGCCCAACACGTCTACTGGGTCAACACCTTGGGCGACGCGATCGGACGCGCAAACCTCGACGGCACCGGCGTCAACCAGAGCTTCATCACCGGCGCCAACTCCCCGGCTGGGGTGGCGGTCGACGACCAGCACATCTACTGGGCGAATTCCGACAGCGCCTCGATCGGACGAGCCGATCTCGATGGCACGGGGGTCAATCAGCGCTTCATCACCGGTGCGGCAAACGCGTTCGGCCTGGCGGTCGACGGCGGTCCGGCCGGCATCGCCACCGCGAGCCCCGCGAGTGTCGATTTTCCGAGCCAGCCGCTCGGCACGTACGGCGACGCATTGCCGATCACAGTTACGAATACCGGCCACGGCATGTTGCGATTGGACGCCGCGCGGCTCACTAGCGGAGATGGCGACGATTTCGTGATCTCCGCCGACGAGTGCGCGGGCGCACGTGTTCCGGTCGAGGGAATGTGCACGATCAGCGTGCGCTTCGGGCCGAGCGCTACCGGCGCCCGCTCCGCAACGCTGACCTTGGCCGGCAACGACCCGGACGGTCCGCTGCCGATCGTTCTATCCGGCGACGGTACTGCGGCCCCGATCCTGGCGCCGGGCCGACCCGGCTCAGCCGGCCCAATTGGGCGGGCCGGCGCTGTAGGGCGCCCGGGAATCAGCGGCGCTACCGGGCCAGTCGGCACGACCTCAAAGAACGGCCTGACCGAGCTCGTTACCTGCAGGGCAGTCATGCGCACGATCGTCACGAGGGTCCACGGCAAGCGCCGCAAAGCCAAGGTCACCCGCCAGGTCTGCACGACCAAAGCCGTCGCCAAACCGATCATCGTCAAACGCCCATCGGCTCCCCGAGCCGTACTCACGCGCGCCGGAATCATCGTACGCGCGCGGCATCGAACTGCGCGCCGGCAATCGGCCTCGGCTGCTGCTCGATGACACACGCCCGATGCCCAGGGGGACCTACACGCTCAAACTCCGCTGGACCGATCGCCGCCACCGCAGCCACAGTGCACAACGGCGGCTCGCGATGCGCTGAGAGATCGTGCCCGCCGGCGGCTGAGCGCCGTCAGCCGTCCGACGTGCCCCAGGCCACCACGACGTCGGGCGGCAGCACGACGGCGTCGGCCTCCCGAATCGCGTCCGAGAGCCTGTCGTGCAGCGTGGTGAGCTCGATCTCGCTCTCGGTCGCGATCCCCGCGGACATGATCGTCGGCGCAAGCGTTCTGATCACCCCACTGATCAATGCCGCTCCGGTGGGGTCGTCCGGAGCCAGGTAGCTCTGGATGCCGAACGTCGCGACCCCGTCGAGCCCGGCCGCGCGCAGGATCAGCCCGAGGCGCGAGCCGATCACCGGGTTGGCGCCGGCAGCTCTGAACGCGTCCATGATCCATTCCCCGGCCGCTGTGACCAGCGGCACCGGCGGCTCGCACCGGATGGTCCCGATGTCGAAGTCGATCGCGACGATCCGCCCACCCGGAGCCAGCGCTCCGGCGTGATGGCGGATCACCTCCACCGGGTCGGGGAGGTGGAACACGATCAACCGCCCGACCACTGCATCGAAGCGCTGGTCGGTCGCGAACGTCCGCACGTCGGCCTGGAGGAAGCGCACGTTGTCGATCCCCGCGGCCGACCGGCGCTGCTCGGCGATCTCGATCATGCGCGGGTCCTGATCGATGGCGAGAACCTGGCCGTCGCTGCCGACGAGCGCGCCGACCGCGCAGGCCACGTGTCCCAGGCCGGTGCCGAGATCGAGCACGCTCATCCCGGGCTCGATCCCCGCGGCGCGCAGCAGCAGCTCGGTCGGCGCCGCAATCGACCTGGCCTGAGCATCGAGACGGTCGAGCTCGTCGGGATCGCTGCCGAGTGCGTACTGCTGCGCCACTGCTTCCTCTCGTCCGACACGCTCGGCGCGAGTAACGCTCACGCCGGTGACTCACATTCACATGGTGTACGGCGACTCCCTTCAATCGGGAAGCTAGCGCCCGGCCCCCGCGATCGTCAAGTTGCGGGTTCTCTCGATGCACCGCCCCACGACATGAGGGCTTGCCCCCATTGGCAGCAGGCAGTCGTCGGCCGATCCTTGAGCAACAGGAACTCGAGATGCTCGACCATCGCCCACTCAACCAACCCATCCGCGTGTTGCTGGTCGACGACCACCCCGCCGTTCGCATCGGCATGCGCAAGCTGATCGACGATCAGCCCGACATGCTGGTCGTCGCCGAGGCCGCAAGTGCTCGCGAGGCCGTCGGGCGCAGCGACTGTCACAGCGATGTGGCGATCGTCGACTACCACCTTGGCGGGGCGGAGGATGGCCTTTGGCTCACCACAGAGCTCAAACGCATCGAGCCTCCGCCCCGTGTCCTCGTGTACTCCGCGTTCGCGGACGGGGCCCTGGCCGTGAACGCGGTGATCGTCGGCGCCGACGGCCTGCTGGGAAAGCACGAGCTCGGCGAGGAGGTCTGCAGCGCGATCCGCCGGCTGGCGCGCGGCCGGCACAACCTCCCTGCGGTCAACGCATCGATCGCCGACACGATGCGCTCACGACTCGAGCCCCGAGACCAGGCGATCTTCGGAATGCTGCTGCACGGCGTCGCCCCCGAGACGATCGCCGCCGAGCTGCAGATCACCCCCGGCGAGCTCGCGGCTCGCCGCGCCGCCATGCTCCGCTCTCTCAGCCCGGCGCGCTACGACCCAACCGTCCCGCCGCGCCCACGAACCCCACTCGACTACGAGCGCCCGAGACGGCGTTCGAGCCGCCGCGCCGCTTAGACGGACCGGAGCGAGCGGCATAAGGGCTCCCTAATAAGGGCGCCCTAATTTGTGGTACGGTCCTCGCCCGTGATCGCCACCTACGTGATCGGACTGCGCGAGGGACTCGAGGCCGCGCTGATCGTCGGCATCGTCGCCGCGTTCCTGCGACAGCAGGGACAGCGGGCGGCGCTGCGCTACGTGTGGATCGGCGTCGCGATCGCCGTGACCGTGTGCATCGCGGTCGGGGTCGCGCTCCAGATCCTCGACGAGGAGCTGCCCCAGCGACAGCAGGAGCAGCTCGAGACGGTCGTGGGGCTGTTCGCCGTCGCTGATCGTGACGTTCATGATCGTGTGGATGCGGCGCCATGCGGCCGGCCTGCGCGGCGAGCTGGAACGCTCGGCCGCGGCAGCAGTGGCCACCGGCTCGGTGTTCGCGCTGGTGGGGATGGCGTTCTTCGCGGTCTTGCGCGAGGGCCTGGAGACCGCGGTGTTCCTGCTGGCGGCGTTCCAGGCCGCCGACAACGCGGCGGTCGCCGGGCTCGGGGCGCTGCTCGGGATCCTGACCGCGGTCGTGATCGGAGCCGGCCTGTACCGGGGCGGGATCAAGCTCAACCTGGCTCGCTTCTTCCGGATCACCTCGGTGTTCCTGGTGCTGGTCGCCGCCGGCCTGCTGGCGAGCGCCGCTCACACCGCGCACGAGGCGGCGTGGCTCAACAGCCTGCAGGGCCAGGCGCTCGACCTGAGCTGGCTGGTCGTGCCGGGGACGGTCACCTCGTCGCTGCTGACCGGGATGCTCGGGCTGCAGCCGCTGCCCACCCAGGCCGAGGTGGGCATCTACCTGCTCTACGCGGTGCCGATGCTCGTGTACGTGCTCTGGCCCCGCGGCCGCCGGACGCCCGCTGTCCGGCCGACGGCAACAACTCCGGAGGTCAGTGCATGATCAGCTCCAGGACCGGGGCCGCGATCTGCTGCGCGATCGTGGCGGCCGCGGGCGTCGCCGGCTGCGGCTCGAGTGGCAGCGGCTCCAAGGACTCCAAGAAGGTCGCCGTCACGCTCGTCGACGACGGCTGTACGCCGAGCCAGATCAAGGTCGCGTCCGGCCCGGTCACGTTCGACATCACCAACGGCGGCACCTCGAAGGTGTCCGAGATGGAGCTCAAGAACTCCTCCGGGATCATCCTGGGCGAGAGCGAGAACGTCGTCGAGGGCGTCCCCGGCCGCTTCTCGCTCAACTTGAAGCCGGGCAACTACGTCGTCAACTGCCCCAACGGCGACAAGGAGGACCAGGGCAAGCTCGTCGCCAGCGGCACGGCCACCGGTCAGCCGGCGGGCGCCTCGGCGGCGCTGTTGCGGACCGCGACCGAGCGCTACCGCGGCTACGTGGTCGCGCAGACGGCCCAGCTACAGCGCGACACCAAGAAGTTCGTCGCCGCGCTCAAGAGCGGCCAGGTGGAGCGGGCCAAGGCGCTGTACGGCCCCACCCGGATCCACTACGAGGCGATCGAGCCGGTCGCGGAGAGCTTCGGCAACCTCGACCCCGAGATCGACGCCCGGGTCAACGACGTCGCCAACCCAAAGCAGTGGACGGGCTTTCACCGGATCGAGCAGATGCTGTGGCAGCACAACACCACCCGCGGCACCGAGAAGTACGCCGACAAGCTGATGGCCGACGTGAACACGCTCTCGAGCAAGGTCCAGAACATCCAGCTGCAGCCCGCGCAGCTCGCCAACGGGGCCGTCGAGCTGATGAACGAGGTGTCCAACTCGAAGATCACCGGCGAGGAGGACCGCTACTCGCACACCGACCTGTCGGACTTCCAGGGCAACCTGAGCGGGTCGCAGAAGGCCTTCGAGCTGCTGCGCCCGGCGCTGAACCAGACCGGTAACGGCAAGCTCGCGGACACGATCCAGCAGCGCTTCGCCGCAGTCCAGGCCAACCTCGACCGCTACAAGCGCAACACCGCGCTCGGCTACGCGCTCTACAACGATCTGACGCCCGCCGACCGGCAGAAGTTCGCTGACGAGGTCGACGCGCTCGACGAGCCGCTGTCGACGGTCGCCGCCAAGGTCAGCGGCGCGTGAGACGGCTCGCCCTGGCGGTTGCGCTGGGGCTGTTGGTGCTCGCGCCGGCGGCGGCGAGCGCGACTGCGGCTCCGCTCGAACGCGGACTCGGCGGGGGCAGTCGCGTCGCTGCGGTTGATCGCGTCCGACTACGCGGTCGCCGACCGCACGCACGACGCCGCCGCGCGCGGCGCGGCTGCGTACGCTGGCCGCCGGCGTGGCCACGCGCGCGCGGCAGTGGCGAGCGGCCACCGCGGCGCGCTCGGCGGAGCGGCTGCAGCGAACGCTGCGCGCGACCCGAGTGCGCCTGCAGCCGTGGCCGCTACCCCAGCAGGTGGCGTCGCTGACCGCCGCGACCGAGCGCTCGCTGGCCACGGCAGGGATCCGCCCCGACGCGCAGGCCGAGACCGACGATCAGATCCGCGCGCTGCTGTCGGAGTCCAGCGCTGCCGGCGCCGGCGAGGCTTACGCCCTGTTCGAGCTCGGGCCCGGGAAGCGACTGCAGGGCTCCAACCCGGCGCTCGCCGGCGAGACGTCGGACGCGCTGTGGGCGGCGGTGACAGCCGCCGGCGACCCGCAACGCGCTAGGGCGGCGAGCGACGCCGCCGCACGATCGCTGGACACCGCTTCGGCATCGCTCGGCGACACCACGGTCAGCCGCGCGACCGTGGTCGCCGATGCCGGCGTGATCGTGTTCCGCGAGGGACTCGAGGCAGTCCTGATCCTGGCTGCGATCACGGCGTCGTTCACCGGCGCGAGGCGGCGGCTGCGGCGCCCGGTGCTGCTCGGAGCGGTCGCCGGCCTGCTCGCGACCGCGGTTACCTACGTGCTCGCCCAGCAGATCGTGCACGCACTCGGCGACGGCGGCCTGCGCCTGCAGGCGATCACCGGCCTGCTGGCGATCGCGGTGCTGCTGCTCGTCACCAACTGGTTCTTTCACAAGATCTACTGGAGCGAGTGGATCGGCCGCTTCAACCGCCGCCGCCGCCACCTGGAGCGGATCGACCGCCTCGGGTTCATCTCCGGCCAGACCGCCGGGTTCCTGCTGTTGGGGCTGACCAGCGTCTACCGCGAGGGGTTCGAGACCGTCCTGTTCCTGCAGAACCTGCAGGTCAGCGCCGGGACCGGTGCCACGATCCTCGGGGTCGCGATCGGCCTCGGGGCGACGCTCGCCGTGGGCACGGTCACGTTCGCGCTCGAGCGAAAGCTTCACTACCGCCGGATGCTGATCGTCACCGGCGTGCTGATCGGCGTGGTCCTGGCGATCATGACCGGCACCACGATCCACACCCTCCAGGGCCTCGGCTGGGCGCCGGCGACCCCGACCAGCTTCGATATCGGCCTCGCCTGGAGCCGCTGGCTGGGCCTGTATCCGACGTGGGAGGGGATCACCGGCCAGCTGGCCGCGATCGTCGTCGTGTACGGCTCCTACGCCGCCGCCCGCGGGCTGCAGCGACGTCGCCGCAAGCGCGTGCTCAACGACCGTCCGCTCGCCGCACCGGCACGATCGTCGGCACCGGGTCAGTCGTCAGAAAGTCGAGCATGATCCGGTTGCACAGCGCGGGCTTCTCGTGCAGCAGCCCGTGCGAGGTGCCCGGCACGACCGCGAGCTCGGCGTCCGGCAGCCCGCGGTACATCGCGATCGCGTGCTCGAGCACGACCTCGTCGTCGTCGGCGACCATCACCAGCGTGCGGCCGGTGAGGCCGGCCAGCTCGGTGACGTCGAGGGTCGGCTCCTCCCACCCCATTCGCGCCAGCTTTGAATGGATCACCGGGAAGTGGTCGCCGCCGTCCGGGGAGATCTGCGCGTAGCCGGCGACGATCGCGGGGTGCGCCTCGGCATTCGGGTCGATCGCAGCCGGGATCCAGCCGTCGCGGTGGAACACGCCGCTGACCAGGATCACTCGCTGCGCCAGGTCGGGCCGGCGTAGCGCGACCAGCAGCGCGACGATCGCGCCGGCGCTGCATCCCACCAGGTGCGCGGGGGCGTCCACGACCGCCTCGAGGAACGCGATCGTGTCCGCCGCCATCAGCTCGTAGGTGATCGGGCCGTCGACGTCGGGCGTGCGCCCGTGCCCGCGCCGCTCCGGAGTGAACACGTGGAAGTGCTCGGACAGCACGCCAACGTTCGGCGACCACGCGCGCGCGTCCGCGCCGCCCGGATGCAGCAGCACCAGCGGCTCGCCGCCGCCGAGCTCTTCGTACCACGTCCGCACCTCTCCAAGCTGTGCCTCGCCCGCCATCTTGGGTCCTCCTCGTCGTCGACCGGCTCTGCTGCCATGTTGACCGGTCGCGCCGCGCGAACTCATCGCCCCGGGGCATAGGATCGCCCGATGACCCACCACATCCGCGTGCTCAGGCCTGACGCCGACATCTACGCCTTCTACGACGGCAGGATCGACGGCTACCGGTTCGCCGACGGCCGCAACTGGGTCGACGCCGGTGCGATCTCGCTCGGGATCGCGAGCTACGCGCTCGTGTCCGGCGAGCGCGCGCTGATCTACGACACGCACGTGTCGGTGGAGCACGCGCGGTTCATCCGCGATTACCTCGAGGGCCGGGGGGTGCGGGAGTTCACGGTGCTGCTCAGCCACTGGCATCTGGACCACATCGCCGGCACGGCCGCGTTTGACGATTGCGAGGTGATCGCCTGCGACCGGACCGCGGAGCTGATGGCCCGCCACCGGACGGCGATCGAGCGCGGCGAGCACGAGGGACCTCCGGCGATCGACCCGCTGGTCCTCCCCACCACGACGTTCTCGGGGCGCCGGCGCCTGGAGCTCGGAGCGCTATCGCTCGAGCTGATCCACACCGACATCCACAGCGACGATGCCACCGTCGTCTGGATCGAGGACCGGCGGCTGCTGCTGAGCGGAGACACGATGGAGGACACCATCACCTACGTGGCCGAGCCGCAGCGGCTCGACGCTCACCTCGCGAATCTGGAGCTGCTCTCGGAGTTGGATCCGCGGCGGATCCTGCCCAACCACGGCAGCCCGGAGCTGATCGCCGGCGGCGGCCATCCCAAGCAGCTGATCGCGGCCACGCAGGACTACATCCGCATCCTGCAGCGCGCGCGAACCGACCCCGCGCTGCGCGAGGTGCCGCTGCGGGAGCTGGTCTCCGGCTGGGTCGACGCGGGCGCCGTGGCCTACTACCCGCCGTATGAGGCCGTCCACCGCGAGAACCTCGACACGGTGCTCAGGATTACCCGCTGAGGCGCGCGGTCGGGGCAACCGCGTGTAACTTACGCGGCCAATGGGCGCAGTTCTGGCGGACATTTCTGTGTCGCCGCAGGGGGTCAACATCGGCGCGAGCCATCCTGCCGGCCGGTCTTCGGCATTCCTGATTCTGCTCGGGTTCTTCGTGTCGTTCGCGTTCATCCGCACCAGCACGCGCCTGATCAGGATGGAGGTGAAATGGTGGCCCGGCAACGTCGAGACCGCCAGCGGGCTGCACATCCACCACCTGTTCTGGGGGATCATCGTGATGATCGTCGCGGGCTTCGTCGGCGCGCTCGAGCTCGTGGCGCCGTGGTGGCAGATCACCGCGATCGGGTTCGGGGTCGGCGTCGGACTGACGCTCGACGAGTACGCGCTGTGGCTGCACCTCGACGACGTCTACTGGTCAGATACCGGCCGGTCGTCGATCGACGCGGTGGTAATCGCGTTCCTGGTCTTCACCCTGATCGTGATCGGCGCGCGTCCGTTCGACGTCGACCAGAGCGGCGACATCGTGGGGACGATCATCTACACCGTGATCGATGCGTGCCTCGCGCTGATCACACTGGCCAAGAAGCGGCTGTTTCTCGGCGTGCTGGCGTTCTTCATCCCGCCAATCGGCCTCTGGTGCGCCTGCCGCATCGGCAAACCCAACTCGTTCTGGGCGACCAGGTTCTACACCGACGGGACCGAGCGCGGGCGGCGGAAGCTCGCCAAATCGCTCAAGCGGTTCCCGCCCGACCGCTGGACCAAGCGCGTGGGCCGGCGCCTGCAGGACATGATCGGCGGGACCCCTACGCCCGAGCTCAGCCCCGCCGAGGTCCCTCCGAAGCCGCCGACGGTCTGAAGCTCTCGCGGCGATGGAGATCATCCTCGCAATCGTCGCCGCGCTCCTGTTCGCCCTCGGCACCGTGCTCCAGCAGAAGGCCGGCCTGGACGAGCCGGTCGAGGTGCAAGGATCGGGGCTGCTGCTGCAGATGGCGCGCCGCCCGGTGTGGCTGGCCGGGATCGCCGCCGACGCGCTCGGGTTCGTCGCCCAGGCGATCGCGCTGACGATCGGGAGGCTCGCGGTCGTGCAGCCGCTGCTGGTGATGAGCGTCGTGTTCGCCTTGCCGCTGGGCGTGAAGCTGACCCACCAGCAGGTTCGGCGACTGGACATCGTGGCCGCCGGGGTCGTCGCCTGCGCGCTCGCCGTGTTCCTGATCATCGCCGACCCATCCGGCGGTCGTAACAATGCCCCGTTCGGACAGTGGGTGATCGCCGGCGCGGCCTGCGCCGCGATCAGTGCCGGCCTGTATCTCGGATCGCGCGGCGCCCGGCCTGGGTTGAAGGCGACGCTGCTGGGGATCTCCGCCGGAGTGCTGTTCGGGCTGTCGGCGGCGCTGACCAAGGCCGTCGGCGACCAGTTCTCCAACGACGTGCTCTCGATCTTCACCCACGGGCACCTGTACGCGCTGGTGGCGGTCGGCTACGCCTCGATGACGCTCAACCAGATGGCGCTCAACACCGGCGTGCTCGCGCCCGCGGTCGCCACCAGCATGGCGTTTGACCCGATCGTGTCGGTCGTGCTCGGGATCACGTTGCTCGACGAGACGCTGACGGCCGGCACCGCGGGCTCGGTGGTGGCGGTAGCGGCGCTCGCCGGAGCGCTGGCCGCGCTGGCCGTGCTGGCGCGTCGGCGCGAGGGCGCGGCCGCCGCCAAGCTCGCGGCCGGCACCAGCGTGGTCGCGGCGTCCACGGCCGGAGCCCCGATCGTGGCCGAACCCGGCGGCTGAGCGGGCTACGCGCGGGCGCCGGCCGCGGGCACCGGCGGAGCCACCACGCGCCGGCCGAACTGACGCGGCCGCCACACGCGCCACGAGCGGTGCGGCTTGGCCGGCTCGGTGGCGGCGCGGGTCTGCAGATCGAAGAACAGCAGCGTCTCGCCGAGCGCCTTGTATGGGATCAGCAGCGCGAAGATCAGCGATCCGATCAGGTTGATCAACACCAGCGGCAACGTCGTGAAGATCAGCGCGAAGGTGAGGATCGGACCCGCGACGACCGTGATCACGTCGAACAGGACGATCACGCGCATCGCGCGCCACCAGTGCCCGCGCACCAGCTCGGAGCTGGCCTTCAGCGACTCGCGGATCGACTTGTCCTCGAACAGGACCTCCTGCTGAGCGAACGCCCAGCTCACCAGCTTCGCGATCGCGAACGGGATCCCAATCACGGTCACAGCCATCAGGATCACCAGGATCGTGGCCAGCAGCGATGCGCCAACCACCCGCCAGAAGCGCTGCGACATCCCCCGCCAGGAATCGGTGAAGCCGGCCCGGCCCACCGTGACCAACGAGCGGACGAACACGATCACCACGCCGGAGACGATCGCCGTGGCCGCCGGCCGGAGGAGCCCGTCGAACACGTCGCCGACCGCTTGCGTCCCCCGCGTGACCGAGGAGACGAGCTCGATCAGGTACTGACTGCCGCCGATGATCGGCACCGCCACCGCCGCGATCGCCAGCATCGGCAGCCAATGGCGGCCGTATAGCTGGCGCGCCGCTCGCACGATCTGCCCGAACGCGCGCCGCGCGCGCAGGTGCTCGAGATCGATCGGGCTCCAGCGGGTGAACCCGACGATCAACGCGATCACGATCGCGATCCCGAGCAGCACGAGCACGGTGGCCAGCGAATTGCCCTGATTGGCGTTGATCACGTCGGACGCCGTCGCGACGGCGCTGCAGAAGGCCGACGCCACCTGCGGCCCCACGACCGAGCCGCCGGGCATCCGCGGGCTGCTGCTGCGCTGCTCGTCCATCCAGGCGAACGGCTCCTTCCACTGCCCCTTGGTCTGCGGGCCGGTCGGGCCGTTGTTGAAGCCCTTGGCCTTCTGTCCCCAGTGCCCGTAGTAGCTCAGCCACGCGAACTGGCCGGTCTCGGTCACGAACTCCGGGAGCAGGACCGGCCGCGGGCGCAGCTCGCGCACTGGCGCGCTCGTGTTGTCGCAGCCGAGCCCGGATCCGTGTCCACCGTTCTGCACGTACACGGCCGAGTCGTAGAACGTCGCGTGCGAGCCCGCGGCCGGATACACGATCGGGTGGTTGCCCTCCTTGTGGACCTTCGTGGCGCCCCAGCTGGCGCGCTCGCCGCCGGCGTGCTGGAACACGATCAGCTGGTCGGGCGGCTGCGTCAGCGCCTGCTCGGGCGACGCCGACTCCCACGCCAGCTGCATGCCCTCCCAGTCGCCCTCGTGGAGATCGTTGAACTGGTTGAAGTACCAGAAGAACCAGTACTGCAGCGCGAAGCCCGCGTGCCCGGTCTCGTGGGCGATGTGGGCGTAGGTGATCACTGGCGCCTTGCCCTGCGCCAGGAGCTTGGCGAAGTCACGCGCGTACACGCACGTGTCGCCGAGCGGGCTGCCCGGGAGGTTCAGGTAGTAGTTCGGTCCCAGGCCGGCGACCTGCTGGGCCGTCGGCCCCTTGCGGATCGCCTGCAGCCCTCTGCGGCCGGGCACGGAGCGCTCGAGCGTGACCCTCGGATTGCCCAACATCGTGTCGACCGAGGTCGGCTGGTACTGCTCCGCGCTGGTCTGGCACGGCGGATCGGTCTGCTTGCGGATCTCGAGGATCGGCGAGTATTCGTCGGCCAGGCGCTGCTGCACCGACAGCTGCTCAGCCGCTCGGCCGCTCGCGGGCAGCGCCAACCCCAGCAACAGCACCGCCGCTGCCAAGGTACCCATCAGCCCCTGTGTCCGGTTACCCCAGCGGACACTCATACCGAGCAGAATAGTGGGTCCCGATGGCTGGTTTTCAGGGGACCTGCCACGGCGGGCGGTAGTTACCCACGGTGATCGAGCCATCCGGCGCGAAGGTCATCAGCTGGCCGGCGGACATCCCCAGAGTGCGGTGATCGGCCAGCCTCACCTGGACCGTGCGGACCGTCGGCAGCAGCTGCCCGGTGAACTCGCGTTCGGGAAACGCCAGCTCCGCGCGGGCGCCGATCGTCTTGGTGCCGTTGGGCAGCGTCAGCCAGTGCTGGTGGTCGTTGGTGTTGTAGAACTGCAGCTTCACCGCCGAGTCCGACAGGTTGCGGAAGCGGTAGCGCCGCTGCGGGGGCGCGGTCCACGCGCTCGGATCGGGGCCGGCGTCGGCAGCGGTTCCCCCGGCGACCGCGGCGGCGAGTCCCGCGGCCACCTGCTGGTAGGCGGCGAGCGTGTGCGGTCCGAACAGCGTCGAGGCTCCCTCGTACTGCTGGGAGCCGTACTCCTCGATCGTGGTGACGTACTGGGAGTACTCGTTGGCGTAGGTGCCCAGCGCCAGCGACCGGACACCGGCTGCCGACAGCGCCGCGAGCGTCGACTCGCGCAGTCGCCGACCGGCCATCGTGGTCAGCTCGCCCGGGATCCCGAGGACCGCAACGGTCCCCACGCGCAGCAGTTGGACGGGGAGGATCTGCGGAACTGCGGGCGGATGTTCGATCCCGGGCATCACCACCACCGGCTTGGGCAGATGACCCTCGCGTTCTCGGGCGGCCCGCGCGTACTGGATCGCGTTGACGCCCACGACCGTGCTCAGGCCGACCCGCATCGCCTCGGTCAGCACCGACTCGGCCTCGGTGAGGTTCGACACGGCCATCCCCTCGTGCACACCCATGTTCGGAACCGGCACGCTGTCCTCCGAGCTCCCGGCGGCGAACGAGACGCCGAGTGCGGCCGGCCAGGTGCGAGCTTCTCCGCCGCCGATCTCGACCTGCGAGAAGTCCACGCGGGTGTGCCGGTAGTCCACGGGTCCGGTGACTTCCTCGGCGGCGGTGTCGAACAGACGCTGCGCGGCGTCGAACTGCTGGCGGCCGTGCTTGTCGGCCTGCTGGCGATCGTGGACGCCGTCGGGGATGTGGCCGAGCTCGACGCTGCCCGAGACATCGCCGCAGTTGGAGTTGGCGAACGCCGCCACGAACGTCTCGGGGCCGGCTGGATCGGTCCCCATCGCGGCCTCGAACAGCGCGCTGGCGACGCCCTTGTTGTCGCCGGAGATCAGCGTGTTCTTCTGGCCGTAGTCGGTCGGGTGGATCGCGTACCAGCTGAGCGCCCCCACCGGCCGCTCGTCGCCCGCGGCGTCGAGCTTGACGAACTTCAGTAGCAGCATCTCGCGGTCGGTGTCGGCGCCGTACCGGTCGCGCTCGGCCTGGGGATTGCACACGTACGCCTGCGGCGAGCGGTTGCGCCCGCAGTCGGGGACCTCGCCGCGGTTGACATAGATCCGGCCCGGGGCGAGGTTGGCCTGGGCCATCTCGACCGCCTTCACGCAGCCCACCACGATGCACTCCACGGTCGCGTCGTCGACGCCGCCGTCGGTGTAGTCGTACAGCAGCATTCCGGAGAAGCCGCCCGGGGCGCTGTGCGTGTGGGTCCCGGCGAGCAGCAAGTTCTCTTCGCCGAATGGGCTGCGATGCATCGCGCTCAGCCGGCGTACGACCGCGTCCTTGATCCGGCGCGTGCCTGACCAGATGTCGGCCACGACAATCGCGACCGAGTGCGCGGTGTCCTGGTCGGTCACGGTGAACGCGCGGGCGTACAGCGGCGCATCGACGCCGCTGGAGACCTGGTTGGAATCGGCCATCCCCTGCAACGGCAGTCCGACCGCGGTATCGGTGACCTCCGCGATCCCGGTTCCGATGCTGTACTGACGCGCCACCCCGTACCCCCTTCGCTTGCGCCGACCGGGTGTAACTGTACTGCTGGCCGTGGTCGCGCCGGGGCGACCTCAGCTCATCTGGTGAAGCGGGTTCAGGTGCTCACGCAGCCGCAGCAGGCGCGGCTGTGGCTCCTCAGAATCGATCAGTACCGCCGTGCCCGGCCAGCCGTTTCGCAGATACGCCAGATAACCCGCGCGCGAGCTCAGCTCGGGCTCGTAGATCCACGAGCCGGTGTTCCAGTAACGAACGGTGCCGCCCGGGGCGGTCACGCCGTCGAGCGCCTGATGGGTGTGCGCGAACACGATCTGGTCGGTCTCGCGATCCCAGCCGAGGTTCTTGACGACCTGGTCGATCGCCTCGACCGCGGGAAGGGCTGAGTCGCTCGGGTTGACCAGCCGCACCAGCGCGTGGCTAGCTGCCTCGCCGCCGGTGGGGGCGCCGCTGTGCCGCCGCCGTGCCGCCTCCCGGGCGCGGGCCTCCCGGTACCCGGCGGCCGCGCGTCGGGCGTGCCGCCGCTGGAGCTCGCTCATCGAGGAGTCGACGTGCTCGGTGATCCACGAGCGGGCGTGCTCAACCCCCCTGAGCGGTGCCGCGCGCCCCGCGGATCGTCCGCTCCAGCCCCTCGAACGCCCCGAACGCCCGGCGCTGTGCCTGGGTGCCGTTGGGCAGCTGGGCGATCGTGTACAGCAGCGCGGTCAACAGCGTGATCGTCGCCTCGTAGTCCTGGACGGTGGGCGTGTGCTCCTCGCCCCCCACCGCGATCGCCCACAGCGCCCGCGCGAGCAGCCGTCCGGGCGCGCTCCCGCTGCGGCGGGCGTGGAAATCCAGGTAGTGGCCATGGGTGCACAACACGCCTGCGAACGTATACGTCGGGTAGCAGATCTCGACCTCGACGCCGTCCAGCCGCTGGTCGAGGATCCGGCGGAAGAAGTCGGTCCCGCGCAGGTCATCCTGCAGCTCCTGCGGGGACTTGCCGGTGGCCAGCTCGAGCCCCACCAGCTCCTCCGCCTCGCGCCTGACGAAGTAGTGGTCGTGGTTTCCGGCCAGGAACACGAACCGCTTGCCCTGCAGCTTGCCGCGCAGCAACTCCATCAGCCCCTCGGATGCGCGGAACGCCTCCCGCAGCGAGCTGAACATGAAGTCGAACATGTCGCCGAGCAGGATCACCTCGTCGACGCCGTCGAGCGCCGGCTCGAGCAGCGCCAGCGTCTCGGGCTCGCGCAGGATGTCTTCGCCCGTCCAGGCGCCGAAATGGGTGTCTGAGATCACCAGGGCACGCACCGCGCCATTGTGGCCGAACTCGACCGCCCCGCGCGGACCGCCTCGGTTTGCAGGGTTTATCGGCCCGATTCCGTACTTCTGTCGCGATGGCGACGACAACTCCCCGACCGCCCCGCCGGCCCCAGGGCCCGCGCCGGCCGCCCCCGCGCCGGCCGCCGCCCAGTCCCGCGGTCAGACGTCGCCGGGCGCTGACCCTGATCGGGCTGGCGCTGCTGTTGGTCGTCGCGGTGTTCGCCTTGCTGCGCTCCGGCGACCGCTCGAACTCGTCGCACGCCCACGCCGTGGCGACGGTGTCGACCGCTCACCGGGCCACCCGCGCACCCGTGCGCCGCAAGCCGGCCCCCCCGCCGCGCAAGCCCGCGCTGTCTGGGCCGCCCAGCGATCAACGACAGCTGACGCTGCTCAAGACAATCGGCGGTGACATCTCGCCGAACTCGGTGGCTGCCGACGGCAACGGCCTGGTGTTCGCACAGAACATGATGAACATGCACACCGTCACCGCCTACAACAGTTCCGGAAAGCTCGTCAAGACGATCCCGGACACCGTGGACATGTCGAAGTTCGGGATCCAGGGACATCCCGGGATCACTCGCGGCGCGCCCAACGAGGCGGCAACGACGCCCGACGCCAAGTATGTGTACGTGTCTAACTACTCGATGTACGGAAGCGGTTTCGGCCCCGAGGGGAGCGATACCTGCACCCCCTCCAGCGCCGAGGCGGCCGGAAACACCGACAGTTACGTCTACCGGATCGGCACGTCGTCGCTGTCGATCGACCAGGTGATCAAGGTCGGGCTGGTACCGAAGTCCCTCGCCGTCAGCCCGAACGGCAAGTACGTGGTGGTCGCCAACTGGTGCTCGTTCGACGTGAGCGTGATCGATGTCGCTCAGGGGCGCGAGGTCGCCCGGCTGCCGATCGGCGCCTACCCGAGCGGGGTGGCGGTCTCACCCGACTCGAAGATGGCCTACGTGTCGGTTATGGGCTCGGGCGTCGTCACCAAGGTCGACCTGACGACGCTCAAGCTGGACGGGAGTTTCAACATCGGCCCCAGCCCCCGCAACCTGGTGGTCTCGCCGGACGGGGCCTATCTGTATGCGTCGCTGAATGACCCCGGCGAGGTGTCCAAGGTCAAGGTGGCCACCGAGGAGGTGGTTGGCACCCAGGCCACCGGTACCGAGGCCCGCTCGCTGGCGATCTCCGCCGATGGCCGCTCGCTGTACGTCATCAACTACGGCTCGGACACGGTCACCAAGCTGCGCGCGTCGGACTTGAGCGTGCTCCAGAACGTCAGTACCGGCGAGCCCCCGGTCGGGATCACCTACGACGCCGATCCCGGCAACGTGTGGGTGGCGCTCTCCAGCGGGCAGATCATGGTGCTCGCCGACCGCAAGCAGGCCTAGCCGACCGGCGGAGCGCCCCCGATCCCCAGCCGATCGGCCTGGAGCGCGTGGGCCCGCTCGAAAGGGTCGGGATAGGCGAGCGTGACCGCGGCGTCCAGCCGCGCCAGCTGCGCGTCGACCGCCTCGCGGCACACGTCCGGGACGGTGTCGCCCAGGTTGAGCAGCAGCGCCCGCAAGCGTCGGGCGACCTGCGGGCTGTCGGCGCCGTACACGCGGATCTCGGTGATCGCGAGGTCGAGTAGCTCGGTCCAGCTCGGATTCGGGTACACCAGCCGCAGCGCTCCCTGTGAGTCGGTGATCGCTCCGCGCTCGAGGTCGCGTGCGCCCAGCTCGATCAGCAGTTCCTCGATTCCGTCGAGCACCTGCACGGCGGTCGTCGGGTCGTTGACCGCGGGCGACAGCGCCCGGATCGCGACGTCGACCAGCGCCCGCAGCGCGAACGCGGGGTCCTGGGCGATCGTTCGCTCCTCGGCCAGCAGCGCGGCCCGACGCAGCTCGGCCGCATCGACCCGTTCGGCCGGACCGTGCACGAAGAACAGCGGCGAGTTGGTGGGGACGGCCGCGCCGATCCCGAGCGCGACCTCGACGGTCACGTCGGCGGCGCTGGCGATCCGCACGATCCGGCCGCGATCGAGCGCCGACAGGACCCGGGGTCGGCCGGGATGACGGATGATGGCGGTCACCGGCGTGACCGCCGGCGGCGCCGACCGCGGGCCCACGCCAACCGGAAACGGATACGCCTCCCGGATCGCGCTGCCGCCGCGCTCGACGACCCTGGCGACGACGCGCCGGGGCCGCATCAGGTCCAGCAGTCGGCCCACCAACACGAAGAACACGATCAGGGCGATGATCAGCAGCACCAGGCCGATGACCACGGTCAGGCTGGGGACGCTGGTCGCGCCGCGGCGCCCGATGTTCCGCAACCCGACCAGCGCGTAGATCGTCGGCGCGACGAACACGCCGAGCGCGTGCTTGACCAGCGGATCTCCTCGGAACCGGGCCACCAGCCGCGGCGTGTACTGGGTCGCGGCGAACTGAACCACCACGACCGCGATCGTGACCACCAGGCCGGTGAACGCGATCATCCCGCTGGCGACCGAGGACAGAATCGTCCGCGCCGTGTCGGCGTCGAGCCCGAGCGACAGCAGGTCGCGGCTGCCCTCGATCCGCGGCACCAGCTCGCCGAGCGCGCCGGCGGCCACGATGTAGGCGCACGGCACGATCACCAGGCTGTGCGCCCACGCCTCGCGCAGGCGGAAGCGCCACGCCCACGACTCCGAGCGCTCGCGCGCGGAGAGCTGCCGGTCAAAGCTCACGGCCGAACTCTGACCGACGACCCGGACGCGCCGCTCAGCGGGCTGCGCAGCGCCCGGGCGATCCGCGTCGGTCCCGCCAGCCACGCCCCCACGACCATGACGACGCCCACGACGATCTCCACATAGGCTGCGTTGCGCAACCACGTGGTAGCGATCAGCCAGGCCTCGTTGGCGGCCGGCCGAACCGACTCGTCGGTCACGATCACGCCCACGATGTGCGGCTCGATCAACTGGCGAGCGACCAGCAGCAGCGCGCCGCACACGATCAGGCTCCAGCCGATCGCCCGGAACACCCGCCTTCGCCAGCCGGCAGCGAACCCCAGCGCCAGCAGGTACAGGACCACGGCGGCGATCGGCAGCGCGACCGCCAGGCCGCGCACTCCCTTGACCACGTTCTGGGCCGTGCGCAGCTGGTCGGAGCGCACGACCACCAGCTGCCCCGACTGATCGGGAATCGCCGCGACGAGCTGGTCGCGGACGTCGCTGGGCAGCAGTGAGAACGGCGGCGTGCCCGACAGCGACTTGGCGACATCGTCGACGAGCGGCTTGAGGTTGAGCGTGACCACGCCCTCCCCGGTCGACACCGTCTTGCCGCCCCCGTTGAGGATCGCGATCAGCTGGCGATGCGCCGCCCGGTTCGCCGTGCGCCAGGCCCGCTGACCCGCGTCGGTCTGCAGCTCGCGCGACACCACGTTGGCCGCCACCGGCCGCAGCGCCGAGACCACCCGGTCCCCCCCGGGAACCTGACCGAGTGCGTCGGACACCCCGGGGGCTGTGATCACCTGGTCGACCAGGAACGTGCTGAGTGCCTCGTCGATCTGCTGGTTGGAGATCAGCTGCGAGCTGGTCGTCACCCAGTTGCCGGTGTCGAGCAGCTGAAGCCGGACCCACAGCGCGAAGCTGCCGACGAACAGGGCCACGGTGGCCAGCACAAGCAGGATCCACACCAGCACTCCGCGTGGTGCGGAGCCGGTCGAGGCACTACGCTTGTCGTCGAGGGCGTGTTGTGGGCTCAAGGGGCATGACAATCATGTCGGGTGCGTGGACTGAGCGATGAGCGTCGCCGCGGTCGTGATCACGCTGTCGCCGGCCAAGTTCCTGACGATCGTGCTCGCCGCCGCCCTGTCGGGCACGATCGCCGCGCTCGCCTCCACCCGGGGGATCGTGCTTCCGGTCGTGGTCGTCGAGCTGGTTGCCGGCGTGATCGTCGGGCCGCATGTGATCGGGCTCCAACCCGATGGTTTCATCGAGTTCTTCTCCGACCTCGGCCTCGGCCTTCTGTTCTTCTTCGCCGGCTACGAGATCGACCTCAAGCGGATCGCCGGCCAGCCGCTGCGGCTCGGACTGCTCGGTTGGGGGATCTCGCTCGCCCTGGCGTACACGATCGGCGGCATCCTCGCCGCGCTCGGGATCGTGCTGTCGCTGCTCTACACCGGCTCCGCGCTGGCCACCACAGCGATCGGGACGCTGATCCCGATCCTGTCCGACAGCGGAGAGCTCCGGACTCGCTTTGGCACCTACCTGCTCGCCGCCGGCGCCGTCGGGGAGTTCGGTCCGATCGTGCTGCTGACGCTGTTCCTGTCGACCGCCAAGATCGAGAAGCAGGGGCTGATCCTGCTCGCGTTCGTGCTGGCGGCGGTCGCGGTGGCCGTGATCGCGGTGCGCTCGTCCTCGCGGACGATCCCGCTGTTCGAGCGCACGCTCGAGTCGAGCTCGCAGCTCGCCGTGCGGTGGATCGTCGTACTCGTGTTCGCGCTCGCGTACCTGGCCTCGCGGCTCGGGCTCGACCTGCTGCTCGGAGGCTTCGCCGCCGGGATCATCACCCGCCAGGTGCTGAAGACCCGGGAGATCCCGGCGTTCGACTCGAAGCTGACCGGGGTCGCATTCGGTGTGTTCGTGCCCTTCTTCTTCATCGCCAGTGGAATGAAGCTCGACGTGACGGCGCTGTACGCCAGCGTCGGCGCCGTGCTGAAGCTGTTCCTGTTCTTCTTCCTGTTCCTGGTCGTCCGCGGCACCCCGGCGCTGCTGCTCTACCGGCACGTGCTCCCCGAGCTCCGAACTCGAAGGGCGCTCGCGCTGATGAGCTCCACGCAGCTGCCACTGGTGCTGGCGATCACCACGCTCGCCCGCGACAGCGGCCACATGCGATCGTCGACCGCCGCGGCGCTCGTCGGCGCCGCGGTGCTCTCGACGCTCGTGTTCCCGGTGCTCGGACTGCGGCTCCGCGGGGACCTCGACCGCGAGACCGAGGCGGAACCCGAGACGCACATGATGCCCGCGCAGGTCGCCTGAGCGGCTACTGGACCAGGCAGCTCGCGGACGGTGGCCGGTCGCGCGGGAACGCGTGGACCAGCCCCTGGGCGATGTCGTGCGTCCGCGCCACGTAACCCGGCGAGTAGTAATGGATCCCGTCCGGGATGAACCACTTGCGCTTGGCCTTGTCGGGCCAGTCGTACACCCGCATGTTCGGATAGCGCTTGCAGACCTTCAGCAGCTCCTGGTTCCAGTGCTGCATTCCGGCCTCGGCGTACTGGCCCGAGCTGAGCAGCGAGATCGCGGCGATCCACATCACCGGCTGGTGGCCGACGACCTTCATCATGTCGTCGATCCGGGTGGTCACGCCCACCGGCGAGGTGGTGGCGTTGGCGACGTCGTTGGTCCCGAGCGCGAGGATCCAGCAGCCGTTGTAGCCGCTGTCGAGGTGGTCGCGGGCCACCGTCGCGGCATTGGGGAAGCCTTCGTAGGTCTCGACGATCGACCGAGCGCCCGAGATCTCCGGATACAGGGTTTTGACGCCGACCTTGCGAAGCTGCGCCGGGAGGCGCTTGCGGGCATTGGGGATGTAGTTGGTCGAGGTCTCGCCCTCCGAGGTGGAGTCGCCGATGTAGACGACCGAGCGGCACGAGGTCTTGGTCGCGGGAGCAAGCTTCTTGGCGGCGGGCGCCGTGGGGGCGGGATCGGAGCTGCCGGCTGAGTTCGACAGCTTCGGCGGGAGCTGGGAGATCTTCGCGGGCGAGTTGTGGCCGTTGGACAGGACAGGCAGCGCCCCGGCCAGGCCGACCACGACCAGCGACAGCACGATCACCGTGGCCGCCGAGATCGCCATCGCGCGATGCCGGGCGCGGCTCACCGCGACCCGGGAGCGCGAACGCTGCCGCAGACGCCCCAACGCCCCCTGGCGGATCGGCTCCTCGACGAACCGCCACGACAACGCCGCCACGATGAACGAAAGGGCCACCTGGAGGATCGCCTGAGGCCAGTTCACGCCGGTGTGCGGCGAGCCCCAGAGGACGATGATCGGCCAGTGCCATAGGTAGATCCCGTACGAGCGGACGCCGATCCACCGCATCGGGCGACAGCCCAGCACCTCGCCGAGCGTGCTCGACGGGTTCACGACCGCGGCCATCACCGCGGCGGTGGCCAGCGACAGCAGGATCATGCCGGTGGGGTACAGGAACGAGCTGAGCGAGCTCGTCCGCCACACCAGCAGCAGGATCGCGATCAGCCCGATCGTCCCGACGACGTCCAGGGCCGCGGGGCTGCGGACCGACCGGCGCAGCGCCAACCGGGACATCCGGGTGGGCCATACCATCGCCAGCGCAGCGCCGATCAGCAGCCCGAACGCCCGGGTGTCGGTGCCCTCGTACACGCGCGTGGGGTCGACACCCGGGTGGTACAGCTGGCCCATCAGATAGGCCGAGACCGCCGCCCCGATCACGGCGAGGAGTGCCAGCGCCCGACGGCTGCGCACCAGATGCAAGAGGATCAGCAGCAGCCACGGCCACACCAGGTAGAACTGCTCCTCGATCGACAGCGACCACAGGTGGTCGAGCGGCAGCGGCGCCTGAAACCGGGCGAAGTACGAACCGTGGCTGGCGATCGTCGACCAGTTGGCGAAGTACAGCGCCGCCGAAACGACCTCGCGGCGCACCTGCGAGATCTGCGCCGCGTCGAACAGCGCCACCCAGATGCTCACGACGATCAGCATCAAGAACAGCGCCGGCAGCAGGCGCCGCGCGCGCCGGAGCCAGAACATGCCCAGGCCGAGGTTGCCGTAGCGGTCCCAGTGGCTCAGCAGCAGGTCGGTGATCAGGTAGCCCGAGAGGGTGAAGAACACCCCGACCCCGAGCAGCCCGCCCTTGGCCCACCCGACGTTCAGGTGATAGGCGATCACCGCCAGCACCGCGATCGCGCGGATGCCGTCCAGGCCCGCTACATAGCGATGACCGGCTTCAACCGGCCGTGGCATCGCCGACCACCCCTCTCTGGGTCTCTGTCATCGATCCGGGTGTTCGCACGTTGAACAGGCGCGAGCCGTCGACTCCCGCGTGGTCCCAGCCGGTCCTGCACCACGCGAGACGCTCGGCTCGCGGCATAACAGCAACCAGACCGTCGCCGAGCATAGCGATGCCGTCGGCCACCGCTAGTGGACCCACTCGGTACATAGAATCCTTCGAGCGATGATCCTGCACACCGACATCCCGACGCGGGCCAACATCGACCGACTGCTGGTCAACCGCGACCCGGCGAGCGTGTCGATCTACGTCCCGACGGATCCGGCCTCGTCGAACACCGCGCCGCGCACCGCGCTGCGCAACCTCGGCGAGAAGGCCCTCCAGCAGCTCCGCGCGGCCGGGATCGACGCCCCTCAGGTGGCCGCGATCGGGGAGGAGCTGACCGATCTGCTCGACGATCAGGCGTTCTGGCGCTATCAGGCGCGGACGCTGGCGGTGCTGATGACGCCGGAGTTGATGCAGACGTTCCGCCTGCCCAACCGGCTGCTGAGCAACCTCGAGGTCTCCGACCGCTTCCACCTCAAGCCGCTGCTGCGCGCCGTGACGTTCCCGCAGGTGGCGTTCGTGCTCGCGCTCGCCCAGAACTCGGTGCGCGTGATCGAGGTCTCGGCCAACGACGAGCCGGCCGAGGTCAGCGTCCCCGACCTGCCGAGCGACGCCGCATCCGTGGCCGGGCGCTCCTCGCTCGCCGACCGGTCGCCAACGCGGCGGATCCAGGGCGATGAGGGCCAGAAGCTCCGCCTGCGCCAGTACGCGCGCCACATCGATCTCGCGCTGCGGCCGCTCCTGAACGGCCTCGATATGCCCCTGATCCTCGCCGCCGCCGAGCCGCTCGACAGCATTTTCCGCTCGGTCAACACGTACCCGCACCTGGCTCCCGACAGCATCGGCGGCAACCCCGAGAACACCTCGGACGCCGAGCTCGCCGCCCGCGCTCGCGAGATCCTCGACGGCCTGTACGCGGCGGAGCTGCGCCGCACGCAGGAGCTGTTCGAGCAGCGCCGGGCTCAGGGCCGAGGGCTGGTGGACATCGGAGACGCCGCTCGCGCGGCTACCTATGGAGCGGTCGACACGGTGCTGGTCGACATCGACGAGGTCGTGCCCGGCTCTGTCGACGAGGAGACCGGGGCGGTGACGCTGGCCGACGCGCCATCCGCCGACCGCTACGGCGTCGTGGACGAGATCGCCCGCCGCGTCTGGCTTGCCGGCGGCACGGTCCTGGCCGTGCGCCGCGAGGACGTCCCCAGCACGACCGGGGTCGCGGCGATCCTCCGCTATCCGATCTGAGCGCGCAGGGCCAGCACCCGGGCCGCTGATGCGCGCGCCGCGGCGCGGCTCAGGTTCCCCCGGCGCAGCGCCGTCGACAGCGCGTGCAGCACGGCGGTGCCCTCGTCGGGCGTGCTACCGCTCACCAGCAGCAGGTCGGCGCCCGCGCGCGCGGCCATCAGACCCCGCCGCTGCAGCGATCCGTAGCCCCGCAGCGCGCCGGCGGTCAGCGAGTCGGTGATCGTGACCCCCCGAAATCCCAGGCGGCCTCGGAGCTCCTTCTGGATCACGGCCGCCGACAGCCCCGCCGGCCGGCGTGGGTCGAGCGCGGGGTACACCGCCCATGAGCTCATCACCAGCTTGACGCCGGCGGCAATCGCGGCCCGGTAGGGCGCCTCGTCGACGCCCCGCAGGCTCGACAGCGACGTGTGCAGGGTCACCGGTCCCTCGTCGGTGTTCTGGTCGCGCGCGGCCGCACCGAGGCCGGGGAAGTGCTTGGCGGTGGCGAGCACGCCGGCGCGCTGCTGGGCGGAGATGAACGCACCCCCGAGACGGCCCACGATCGCTGGGTCGCTGGAATAGGACCGGTGGAACTCGTCGACGAAGTCGCCGGGCGTCCGGAACACGTCGAGCACCGGCGCCAGGTTGACCCGCATCCGCGCGTCGCGCAGGTTCCGGGCCGCGCCCGCCCCGGCGCTGCGAGCCAGCGCGACCGGGTGCGCGCTCTCGCCGATCAGCTTCTCCGACAGCTCCGGGGCACCCGGCAGCCGGCGCACCTCGCCACCCTCCTGGTCGGTCATCATCAGCAGCGGAGCGCGAACCGGGCTCGACTTGCGGGCGTTTTGCAGACGCCCGATCACGCCGCGGATCTGCGCCACGCTGGAGATGTTGTTCTCGAAGAAGATCACGCCGGCGGCCTTGCCTGCCTTGATCGCGTCCAGCAGCGACCGCGGCGGCCGCACCCCCGAGTACGCGTAGATGATGCGCTGCCCGGCGAGCTGCTCGAGCGACAGGCGCTGGGCGGCCGCCACGTACGGCGACACGGGGTGCAGACGGTGAGCCGCCCTGCCGGCGGCGGGGGGCGCGGACGGGCCTTGCGCCGCGCCGGCGGCGCCGGATCCGGTCCCGTGGCGGAGCATCAGCGCACCGGCGACCACGGCAGCGGCGACCAGCACGCCGGCCAGGATCAGGGCCCGGTGCCTGAGGCCGCTCATCGGGGATCCTTAGGAGATCTGCAGGCGGAACACAGGATGGTCTGGCGAGATCCGCCGCAGCTCGTCGGCGCTGGAGTCTGGGCCGACGCCTGCGAAGAACACGCCAACCTCGAACTTCCACTTCTTCAGGTACGCGCGCAGCACCTCCGGCCGCTCGTCCTCCGAGAGCTCGGTCGCGGTGAACGTGCTCACGCGCCGCCCGACCCGAAGCCTCCCCTGTCCGCTGGCCCTCAGGTTCTTCACCCATTGGGTCTGCCCCCTGGGCGCCACCAGGTAATCCGCGCCGTCGAACCGGAGCAGGTTCACCGGGGTCTGGCGCCACTCGCCCGACTTGCGGCCCTGGACCTCGAGCACCCGGGAGCCGTACACGCTCACCCCCAGGCGGGTGAGGCCGGCGACGAGCGGGTTGAAGACGTGGGCGGTGAACCACCCGGGGCGCTGATAATGCTCGGGCACCGCGCCCATTGTGCCGGACCCAACGGGCGTCTATACGATCCGAGGCCGTAAACGGCTACGTGGAAGGGGCGGGACATGTCCGAGGATTCGATGCTCGAGCTCGTGCAGGGGGCCTTGCGCAACGGAGGGATCGAGGACGAGCTGATCGCGGTTGGCCAGTTCAACCCGCGCGGGCACACCGGCGGGTTGTTCGCGGGTGCAATGCTGGGCTCAGACGCCGGGGGCCACCTCGGCGGCAACATCGGCGGCGACATCGGCCTGGCCGCGGGATCGCTGGCCGGCATGCACGCGGCCGACCAGGCCTCCGGCCTGCCGTCGAGCATCCTGGTCGCGGTGTCCGCCGAGAACGTCTACGGATTCGACGCGCCGACCCGGCACTCCGAGCCGCGGGGGATCGTGTTCGGTCTGCCGCGCAGCGGCGTCGAGGCCAAGGTCCATCAGCGCGTCAACGTGCGGATCCTCGAGCTGATCGACAAGCAGAGTGGCGACAAGATCGAGCTCGAGGGCAACCGGCTGCCGATAACGCACTCGGGCGACGTGATCAAGGCGCTCACCGGCTGAGAGCTGTCCGCGGTCGAGCGCGGATATAATTGCGCTCTCAATGACCTTCCACGAAGGGACACGTCCATGAGCTTCGCTCGTCTGATCCTCCGCGCCTCGGTCGGAGGGCTGTTCATCGGGCACGGAACGCAGAAGCTGTTCGGGTGGTTCGGCGGCCACGGCCTCGAGGCCACCGGTCAGGCGTTCGAGGGCCTGGGTCTGCGGCCGGGCCGCCACCACGCGGTCGCCGCCGGAATCGGCGAGACGGCCGGCGGGGCGGCCCTCGCGCTTGGTGCGGCCACGCCGCTGGCCGCCGCGTCGCTGACCGCGACGATGCTGACCGCGATCGACCGCGTGCACTTCAAGAACGGCCCGTGGGTCACCAATGGCGGCTACGAGTACAACCTCGTGCTGATCGCCGCCGCCCTGGCGGTCGCCGAGACCGGACCGGGCCCGCTGTCGGTCGACCACGCCCTCGGCGTCGAGCGATCCGGGGCGAGATGGGCCCTGGCCGCCCTCGCCGCCGGCATCGTCGGCTACGCCGGCGCGCGCCTCGTCAATGCCGCGCAGCCCGAGCCCGAGCCCGCCTCGGCCCCAGCGGCTCCGGCCGAGGAGCCCTCCCCCGCTCCGGCCGCCGCCACGGCGACCGAATAGACCGGGCTTTGAGGTCCGGATGGCTGTGAGCCGTGGTCTACGCGACCGATCCCGAAAGCGCCCCGGACGCTGAGTTCGTGGCCGGCCGGCTCGAGCTGCTCGTGCCCGGTAACCGGGGGCGGCTGCTCGACGCGCGGCGCACGCCGATTGCAGTCACCGCGGTCGATCCGGGCATCGGCGGCTTCGAGGTGGAGATCCGGGCGTTCGAGGACGCCGGCGCCCGCTGGGAGCTGCCGCTCGAGGATGTCGCCCGGTTTCAGTTCGAGCGCGACGGCGGCGGCAGTCGGTGGCGCCGATCTGGCGCTGCTGCGGCGGGCGCTGGCGCGGTTCGATCGGCCGCTGACGGTCGGCGGCGAGACGGACGCGGCCGCGCGGACCGAGGAGGCGATCGCCCGCGAGCGACGCGCCGCCCGCACGTGGATCGCTGCGCGCGGCGGACCTCCACCGCTCATGCTCGGCCAGTGGGTCGGGGCACGCGCCGCCGACCCCGAGGTGTTCGCGCTGCTGGAAGCTTTTCTCGACGATCGGGGGCTGGCCGAGCTCGACGCCCGGTTCGCCGAACGGTTCGTCTCAAACCCGGCGTCGGGCGAGCTGGTCAAGGGTCACGCGATCGTCCTGGCCGAGCTCGGCCTCTGCCGGTACCGGGGCAAGGCCCTCCGCGATCCGCGCACGTTGCAGCCGCCCTTGACGCGGGATCGGCGCGCGGCGCACATCGTCGCGCGGCTGGCGTTCCTGCGCGAGCTGTGGTCGGCGTGGGAATGCGACGAGGTGACCCTGTACCGGGGTCTCGCGGTCGACGGTCCGCTCCCCGACTACGCACCGTCCTCGTTCCCATCGGCGACGTTCTCGGCGGAGGTCGCCGACGCTCATTTCGAGGGCGGACCGACCACCCGGACCGCGGCCCTGATCCGGCAGCAGGTGCCGGTGGATCGACTGTTCATGACGTTCCTCGAGACGCCGGCGATGAACCGCCGGTTCCTGGAGGCCGAGGCCGTGCTGATCGGGGACCCGGAAAACCGGGCATTCTGATCCGGGCGCGCTCCCAGCGGTCGCGCGACCGATTAGAACCCGGCCCCGTCGTGGTCATCGTGTGTGCAACGAATTGGCGCACGAATCCTGGAGGAACCAGATGCGAGACGTGATCTATTCGATCGGGGTGTCGCTGGACGGCTATATCGCCGGGCCAGACGGCGATTTCGACTGGGCGGCGCCCGACGAGGAGCTGCACCGCCTGCACAACGAGCAGACCGGCGAGCTCGATGCCCATCTGATGGGGCGAAGGCTCTACGAGACGATGCTCCCGTGGGAGACCGCCGACCCTGACTCATCGGAGCCGGCGGTGACCGCCGAGTTCGCGCAGATCTGGCAGGCGCTGCCGAAGATCGTGTTCTCCCGCACGCTGAAGTCGGTCGAGGGCAACGCCCGGCTGGCCGAGGGCGATCCGGCCGAGGAGATCGCGAGGTTAAAGGCGCAGCCTGGCCGCGACATCGGGGTCGGCGGCGCCGGCCTGGCCGCCGACCTGATCCAGCGCGGGCTGGTCGACGAGTACCGGTTGTTCGTCAGCCCGGTGGTGGTCGGAGGCGGCACGCCGTACTTCCCGCCGCTGGACTCGCCGATCGACCTCGAGCTCGTCGAGACGCGGACGTTTGGCTCGCCGGTCGTGTACCTGCGATACCGCCGCGCCTCGTAGCCGCCGGGGCGGCGCCGTTGCAATCGTCCGCGGCCCTTGTTACACCACGGCGGCAGTGGTCCGGAAAATCGTGTCCGCGGCGGTGGTCGCTACCGCGCTGTTGATCGCCGGTTGCGGGAGCTCGCATAAGTCCGCCGATACGGCGACGCACGCTTCTACGCCCACGAGCGCGACCACGCCGACGGCCACCGCCGAGAACCGCCCCGAGGTCCCGGCCGATCATGCGATCGCATCCGGCGCGCTGCTGACGCTCCCAGACTTCCCGACGGGCTGGCAGCAGCAGGACCAGTCCGGGGGCAAGAGCTCGCTGACCTGTCCCGCGATCGCGACCGCCCGGGCGTCGCTGTCGGGCCGCGCCACCAGCCCTCAGTTCGCCAAGGGGTCCGACGACTTCGTCGACGATGTCGTGTACGTGTATCCGAGCGCGTCGGCGGCGCAGACGTCGTTCGCCGGGCTGAGCGGCGCCACGGACCGACTCTGCATCGGCAAGGCGCTGGGCAACCAGCTTGCCAAGGCAGCGGCGTCCACGAGCTCGACCAAGGTCCCGTTCGGGCAGCCGTCGTCCGCCGTTCTGTCGATCTCGCCGGTCGGCGACCAAGCGGCCGCCGGCCGGATCACGATCCCGTACACGGTGCAGGGCGTGAATCTCGAGGCGGTCGTCGATCTCGTGTTCGTCCGCGTCGACCGCGGCATCCAGATCCTGTCGTTCATCGGCTCCGCCGGCGCGTTCGATCCCACGGTCGAGGCCGATCTCGACTCGGGCCGCGGCGAACCGGCTCGCGGCCCAGCTGAACGTGGCCGCACCCGGTGCGGCGACCACGACCAACACCACCCCCACGACGACCACCGCGACCACGCCTAAGACGACGCCGACCTCGACCACGACGACCCCGGCTCGCACCACCACGACGCCAACCACGCCGACCCAGACGACGACCACGCCCGCTCAGACGACGACCACGCCGGCGACGGGCACGACGACCACGCCGAGCGGGTCACAGCCGTCGGCCAGCGCCGTGGCCAAGGCCAAGCAGCTGCTGCCGATATGCCGGCGCGAGCAGCCCAACATCACGCTGCAGGAGCTCGAGCGCGAGGCCGCCACCCCGCTGGGGATCCAGTGCTAGTGGCCGTCCACTAATCGTCGTCGCCGTCCGAGCGATCGCGCCGCTCCCTGACGAACGCGAACGACTGGCCGAAGAAGCTGAACGAGGGGCCGCCCACGAGCTCCCAGGAGCGGGAGATGCCGAGCAGGAAGCAGACCACCACGAGGATCGCGATCGCCTGCGCCGCATCGGTGTCGTGGCCGTTGGCGATCAGCCGCAGCGAGTATCGAATCTGCAGGCCGAAGACCACCAGCTGCCCGATCAGGAACGTGGCGTCGCGAAGGGCCGCGCGGTGAGCCTGGCGCTCGCGCAGCAGCGACACCAGCGACCCGGCGATGAACAGCACGCCGACGACGCCGAAGCTGAAGGCGACCCACGGGATCCCGCCGTTCGGGATCAGCGCGAACAGTGAGATCGCCAACGCGTTTGTGAACGCCGACAGCGCGGCGGAGGCGCGCACCTGGTGGATCGGGTCGGCTGACTCGGACACCAGCCGATCCTGAGCGACCGAGATCGCCACGAACAGCAAGGCCGATCAGCGCGCCCGCCACGCCGGCGGTCGCCACGAAGAACTCGTGGAGGGACTCTGGCACCACCGGCGCATCGTGCCACGTGCGATAGTCATCGGCGATGTCGGACACGACGCTATCCGAGTCCGCGCCGGCCGCCGCCGCCGAGCGAGAACGCCGCCCGGCGATCCTCGCCGTCGACGACGATCCGGCCGTGCTGGCCGCGGTCGCGCGCGACCTGCGCCGCGGGTTTGGCCGCAACTACCGGATCCTGCGCGCGGGATCGGGCGCGCAGGCGCTCGAGATCCTGCGCGAGGTCCGCACTCGCGGCGACCAGATGGCGCTGCTGATCGCCGACCAGCGGATGCCGGGGATGTCCGGCACCGAGTACCTCGTGCAGGCCCGCCAGCTCGTCCCCGACGCCAAGCGGGTGCTGCTCACCGCCTACGCCGACACCGAGGCGGCGATCGCGGCGATCAACGACGTCGCGCTCGACTACTACCTGCTCAAGCCCTGGGATCCGCCCGAGGAGCAGCTGTTCCCGATCATCGAGGACCTGCTGACCACGTGGGAGTCCGGCGCGGCCCTGAGCGCCGGCGGCGTCCGCGTGATCGGCCACCGCTTCTCCAAGGAGTCCCACGACCTGCGTGACTTCCTTGCCCGCAACCGCGTTCCCGCGCGCTGGCTCGACGTCGAGCGCGACGCCGAGGCGCGCGAGCTGCTGCAGGTCGCCGGCGTCGCCGAGGAGCGACTGCCGGTGGCGCTGCTCGAAGACGGCGCCGTGCTCGAGCGCCCCACCGTGATGGAGCTCGCCGAGCGCCTGGGCGTCGCCGGGACCCCCGCTGCCCAGGACCACTACGACGTCGTCGTCGTCGGCGGCGGCCCCGCCGGTCTGGCGGCCGCGGTGTACGGTGCCTCCGAGGGTCTCAAGACCGTGATGGTCGAGCGCGAGGCCCCGGGCGGGCAGGCCGGCACCTCGAGCCGGATCGAGAACTATCTCGGCTTCCCGGTCGGGCTCACCGGCTCCGACCTGGCCCGGCGGGCCACCGACCAGGCGCGGCGGCTCGGCGCTGAGCTGCTGACCGTCAGGGAGGCGGTAGGGCTGCGGGCCGAGGGCTCCGGCCGGCTGGTCGAGCTCAGCGGCGGCGGCGTGCTCAGCACGAGTTGCGTGATCGTCGCCTCGGGCGTGTCCTACCGGCAGCTCGACACCCCCGGGTTTCCCGAGCTGACGGGCGCGGGCATCTACTACGGCGCCGCTCTGACCGAGGCGCGCTCGTGCAGCGACCAGCACGTGGTCGTGATCGGCGGCGCCAACTCCGCCGGCCAGGCCGCCATGTACTTCAGCAAGTACGCATCGGAGGTGACGATGCTGGTGCGCGGCGCGTCGCTGGAGAAGTCGATGTCCACCTATCTGATCGAGCAGATCGCCGGGCAGCCGAACATCGACGTGCGCACGCACAGCACCGCGGTCGAGGCGCAGGGCGAGGACGACCATCTGGCTCGGCTGATGGTCGACGGGCCCGACGGGACGCGAGACACTCGAGGCAGACGCGTGCTTCGTGTTCATCGGCGCCCAGCCGCGCACCGACTGGCTGGAGGGCGTCGTCGCACGCGACGATCGCGGGTTCATCCTCGCCGGCCGTGACGCCCAGTCCGCCGGCTGGCCGCTTCCCCGCGAGCCGTACACACTCGAGACCACGGTTCCCGGTGTGTTCGTGGCCGGCGACGTCCGTGCCCGGTCGATCAAGCGAGTGGCGAGCGCGGTCGGCGAGGGCTCGATGGCGATCTCGCTGATCCACGATTATCTGGTCGAGGCATGACCGAGCCCGAGGTCACGCTGCCCGAGCTGCGGGCGGTGGACCTGTTCGACGACCTCACCGACGAGGAGCTGGGCGAATGGCTGCCGGTGACCACGGTCCGGCGCCTGGAGGCCGGCGACGTGATCGCCGAGATCGGCCAGCAGCCTCGCGGGCTGCAGTTGCTGCTCGAGGGAGATGCCGACTCGCTGATGGAGGAGCACGGGCGCGAGGAGCCCGTCGGCCGCCAGCACGCCCCCACCTGGATGGGCGCGATCGCGGTGCTGACCGAAGCTCCGCTCGGGGTCCGGATGCGCGCCGCCACCCCGGTGCGAGTGGCGCTGGTGCCGGCCGAGGAGTTCCGCCGGCTGGCCTACTCGCAGCCGACCGTGCACCGCCGGGTGATGCAGCAGGTGGCGCCGGTGATGACGCGCCTGACCTCGATCGAGCAGAACCGCGAGCGGCTCGCCTCGCTGGGGACGATGGCCGCCGGGCTCGCCCACGAGCTCGGCAACCCGGCCTCGGCCGCCGAGCGCGCGGCCGACCAGATGACCGGTGCCCTGCAGGTGATCAACTCGGCGCTGGCGAAGTTCGTCGCCGCCGGGGTCGAGCGCACCGAGGCCGAGAAGCTCGTCGAGTTGCAGCAGGAGGCGGTCCGGCGCGCGGGAGATTCGACGGCGTTGAGCGCGCTCGATGCCGCTGACGCCGAGGACGAGCTGCTCGAGCAGCTCGAGGAGCTCGGCGTCGAGTCACCTTGGGAGGTCGCCGAGCCGCTCTCCGCGGCGGGGCTGGACAGCGAGTGGCTGCGGCGCGTGTCCGACGCGGCCGGCCCCGCCACCGGCACCGCGCTCGCCTGGGTCGCGGCGACGCTGAACGCCGCCCGCCTGGCCACCGAGATGCGCGAGTCGACGTCGCGCATGAAGGAGCTCGTCGGCGCGGTCAAGTCCTACGCCTACATGGATCGCGGCGCGGTCGTCGAGGTCGACCTGCACGAGGGCCTGGAGACGACGCTGGTCGTGCTCGGGCACAAGCTCAAACACACCGAGATCGAGGTCGTCCGCGACTACGACCGCGACCTCCCGAAGCTGACGGTGCGCGGCTCCGAGCTCAACCAGGTGTGGACGAATCTGCTCGACAACGCGATCGACGCGCTCGGCGACCGGGGCACGATCACGATCGCCACGCACCGCGACAACGACTGCGCGGTCGTCGAGATCACCGACGACGGCCCCGGCATCCCGCCCGAGCTGATCGACCGGATCTTCGATCCGTTCTTCACCACCAAGGACGTCGGCCAGGGGACCGGGCTGGGCCTGGCCACGGCGCGCCGGATCGTGGTCGATCGCCACGACGGCTCGATCACCGTCCACAGCCGGCCCGGGGAGACGACCTTCCGGGTCCGTCTGTCGCCGGCCAAGCCGTAACAGAACCTTTCTTGAGCTCGGCCCGCGCAGGTGTAAGAGTGCGGCCGTTTCCATCGTCGGTCTGGGAGGTTCCAATGAAGTTCGAGGTGTACGACGACAGCGGTGGCAAGCCGCGCTGGCGTCTGGTAGCGACCAACGGGCAGACCGTGGCCTCGTCGGGCGAGTCGTTCTCGAGTCAGTCCTCGGCGGTGGCCGCGGCGGAGAACTTCAAGTCCCGGGCGAGCTCGTTGAACTACGAGATCTACGCCGACCGATCCGACCAGCACCGCTGGCGAGCGAAGGCGAGCAACGGCCAGACCGTCGGCTCGGGCGGCGAGGCGTTCGGCAGCAAGTCAAACGCCCAGCGCGCGGCCGACAACGTCCGCGACAACGCCGGAGCCGACGGGCCGTAACGGCCGGCTGTCGCTAGGCGACCGCCGTCTCGGCGGCGGTCGCCGCGGGCTCGCGCCCGCGGATCAGGTCCGACGCCTTCTCGGCGAGCGCGATCGTCGGCGCGTTCGTGTTGCCGCGCGGAACCGCAGGCATCACCGACGCGTCGACCACGCGCAGCCCCTCCAGGCCTCGAACCCGCAGCTCGGGATCGACCACCGCGAGCGGGTCGACGCCCATCTTGCACGTGCCGACCGGGTGGTAGATCGTCTGCATCGTCGCTCGGATGTAGGCGAGGATCTCCTCGTCGCTGTCGCCCTCGGGCGCGAACACGGGGCGCTGGGAGTAGCGGGCCAGCGGCTCGGTGTGGGCGATCTCCTCGCACAGCCGGACGCCCTCGATCATCGACCGGCGGTCGTCCTCCTCGGCCAGGTAGTTGTGGAGGATGAGCGGGCGCGCCAGCGGGTCCGGTGAGACGACCGCGACCTGGCCGCGGCTGACCGGCTTGAGCAGGCAGGCGCCGACCGCCCAGCCGTGGCCGGGCGGGGGCAGCAGGCCCTCGTCCATGAACAACGCCGGCACCGAGTGGAACTGGATGTCCGGCGCGGGCAGGCCGTCGCGCGTGCGGTGAAAACCGCCGGTCTCGGCGATGTTGGTCGTCAGCGGCCCCTGGCCCTGGGCGAACAGCGCCAGGTTCTCCTCGGTCAGCGCATCCTTGATGCTGACCGGCTCGTCGGTGGCGTAGTTGACGCCGGCGTTCGGGTGGTCGTGGAGATTCAGGCCGACGCCCGGCAGCTCGTGCTCCGGCGCGATCTGGAGTGCCATCAGCTCGTCGGGCCGACCCACGCCGGAGTGAGTGAGGATCACCGGCGACAGGTACGCGCCCGCCGACAGGATCACCTCGCGCTCGGCCACATAGCTCTCTACGTCGTCGAGCTTGACGCCCTCGATCCCGGTGGCGCGGCCGTCCTCGAGCAGGACTCGGGTGGCGTTGAAGTGGGTGATGACGTCGAGGTTGGGACGCTGCATCGCGGGATGCAGGTACGCCACGGCCGTCGAACAGCGCATCCCGTTGCGGTGGGTCACCTGATACCAGCCGACGCCGTCCTGGACGGCCGCGTTGAAGTCCGCGTTCTCAGGTAAGCCCGCGGCCAGCGCGGCCTCCAGCCACACGCCCGACAGGAAGCTCCGGGCGCGACCGTCGGAGACCGACAGCGGGCCGCCGACGCCGTGGTACTCGTCGGCTCCGCGCTCGTTGTCCTCCGCGCGCTTGAAGTACGGGAGCAGCTCGTCATAGCCCCAGCCCGCGCACCCGTACACATCGCGCCACTCGTCGTAGTCGACCTTGTTACCGCGGATGTAGACCATCGCGTTGATCGACGAGGAGCCGCCGAGCACGCGGCCCCGTGGCAGGTAGATCCGCCGCCGGTCGGCGAACGGCTCGTGGTGGCTGGACAGGTCCCAGTCGTGGCGACTGCGGTAGAGCGCCGCATAGGCGGCCGGCATGTGGATCAGGTCATCGTCGTCGCGGCCCCCTGCCTCGACGAGCAGGACCTTGACGTCCGGGTCCTCGCTCAGGCGGTTGGCGAGCACGCAGCCCGCCGAGCCGGCGCCGACGATGATGTAGTCGTAGCTGTCCACAACTGCCCTCCGAGATCGCGGTCTGCCCCGATTTTCGCCTGCCCGGCGCCGGGGGGTCAAGCGGGTGGGGTCGGCGAGTGTCGCGATTCATAAATTCGGTGCCACCAAGAGTGGTCACTGGGGGATGCTGCGCGAGGACGCAGGACCCGACGCGTAGCGGAGCTACGCAAGGGGACGAGGACGAAGCGAAGCGCCGCCAGGGGCCGCTCGACTGCCATCCAATTTATGAATCGGGACACTCTATTGCGGGGAGAGCACGCGCGGGGACCACGCCGGGAGCACTTCGCCGAGCGCCGCGAACGCATCGCCGTCGAGCGCGCGGCCGGCGTCGCGGCCCATGATGCTGAGCACCTCGTCCGGCCCCAGCGCCGGGCGATAGGGCCGGTTGGCGCTGAGCGCCTCGGCCACGTCGGCGACCGCCAGGAGTCGTGAGGCGGGGTCGAGTTCGCGGGCGGTCAGTCCGGCGAAGTAGCCGCTGCCGTCCAGCCGCTCGTGATGGGCGGCGGCGATCCGGGCCAGGTCGTGGAAGGCCGGGACGCGCGTGAGGATCTCCAGCGACCAGCGCGGATGCGCGCGCATCACCGCCCACTCCTGGTCGGTGAGGCCGTCGCGCTTGTCGAGGATCCGGTTGGAGACCCCGAGCTTGCCGATGTCGTGTAGCAGCGCCGCCCGGCGGACCGTCGCCAGCGCGCCGGGATCGATCGCCAGCAGCGTCGCCAGCGAGACCGCGATCTCGGCCACCCCGGACGAGTGCCGGGCGGTGTAGGGCGATTTCGCGTCGACCACTCGCGCGAATGCCTGGGCGACGCGGTCCAGCCGCTCGTCGTCGGCAACCACCACGCGATCGGCCGGCTCCAGCGCCGACACCGAGGGGATCTGCAGCGAGTCCCAGAACGCCTCGTCGTGCTCGAGCGCCACGAGCTCGTCGACCAGCGCCGGATCGAACCAGCTGCCGCGGCGCTTGCGCCCGATCTCCGTGGCCGCCGCGGGGCCGCCGTGCTGCCAGTAGACCTCGGCGGTCTGGGCCAGGCAGATGATCCGGCCCACCGGCGAGATCGCGTCGCCGGAGATGCCGCGGGGATAGCCGCTGCCGTCCCAGTGCTCGTCGCCGTCGATGATCCCCTGCGCGGCCACGTCGCCGAGTCCGATCCCGCGGGCCACGTCGGCCCCGCGCTCGCAGCGCAGCGCGACCAGCGACCGGGCGCCCTCGCGGCCGGAGCGCAGCACCGCGCCGACGTGGCGCGCCTTGCTGATCGGGGAGCCCCCGGGCGACGCGGTCCGCAGCAAGTGCGCGAGCGCCTCGGTCGTGCGGCTGGTGTCGGTCAGCCTCCGGGTGCTCTTGACGATCGCGTCGTCGGCTCCGAACAGCGCGGACACCCGGGCGGCGTTCGAGGAGCACCCGGCGTCCTTGAGCAGCAGCGCGTAGAACGCCGACGAGCTGGTCGCCTCGTCGAGCCCGATCGCCTGGACCAGCCGCATCCCGATCAGGCAGCTGCGCTCCGCGTGCCCGCGGGGCTGGCCCTCGGTGATGTCCAGCGCGTGCGAGAGCGCCGACAGCACCTCGGAGAGACGAAGCTCGATGCCGCTGCTCGGTGGTGGATCGGTTGACCAGTCGGCGCCCATTGCCCGAACAAGCATGGCGCACTCGTGGGCGTCGCGGCACGCGTCGCGGTGCAAGCACGAAATCACGTGCATAACACGACAAATCCGACGCGCGCGGCCGAGGCTTGCCGTGTGGTGCACGCATACGGTGCTCAACGCGACACGGCTCGCCGAATCGGGCGGCTTTGTCGCGTTATGCACGCGTCAGGACCGTCGCGTCGCGTTCGCGCTCGCGCTCGCGCTTGAGCTTGCGCCAGCCCCCGGCGCGGTTGTTGGCGATGATCGCCTTGAACATGGCCGTCAGCGCCGGCCCGTTGATCTGCTCGTCGCGCCGGATCGCCACCGTCCGGGCGGTCTTGTTGTCGTGCCCGGCGGTGATGATCCCCTCGGGGTCGGGCACGATTGCGCCGTCGTACAGGAACACGTTGACGTGATCTTTGGCGGCCAGCAGCGCGCAGACGTTTCCCTCGAGCACGAAGTACGGCCGGACCCGGCGCTTGATCGTCTCGACCACCTCTGGATCGGCGGCGTGGATCAGGTCGCGGACCTCGTGACAGATCGCGCGTTGCCACTCGGGCAGCCCGTCGATGTACTGGTCGACCCGCGGATCGACCTCGTAGCTCAACGCTCGAGCTCGCCCCGCTCGGCGGCGCGGCGCAGCTCCTGCTGGCGCTTGCGCTCGGCGCGCGACAGCTTCGGGCCCTGCTTGACGTCCGTCCCACCCATGATCGAGATCAGCCGCAGACGGATCACCGGGGCCCCCAGCGGTGGCGTCTCGTCGTCGAGCTCGACGTCGTTGCCGCCCATCAGGCCGAGCTTGGAGACCTGGACGTCGACGCCCTTGGGCACGTAGATGTCGGAACCGCCCATCAGCGAGAACACCGTGATCGTGACCTCGCGGTCCGACAGCTCGGCCTGGTTGAGGTCGAGATCGCTGCCGCCCATGATGTTGATCACCTTGCAGTGCTTGGCCACGCGCCAGCGGCCCTTGCGGTCGTTGCCGCCCATGATCGAGAGGATCGTGCCGGTGCCGCCTTCGCCCGGCCGCACCGTAACCCCGCTCGCGGGTTGCGCGGTGACCGCCTCGGCGGGCGTGAGATCGGCGATCAGCGGCCGCAGCTCGGCGACGGTCTTGGTCGCGTAGACCCGCTGCAGGCGCTCGTCGAGCTCGTCCACGTCGAGCCGGCCGTCGCCCGCCGCCTGACGGAGGATGTCGACCACGCGCTCACGGTCGGCGTCGGACGCGCGCAGCGCCGGCGGGCCACCGCTGCCGGAGGTGGTCTCGGCGTCTGGCTGACGGGGTGTGAGATCGCTCATCGGACGGGGCCGCGCCGGGCGCGGTCAGCCGATGATAAAGCGGCGCCCGAGATGCCTCAGCCCGCCGCCGGCGCCGAGCCTTCGCCCTCCTGGATCGGCTCCCGGACCTCGGGTGGATCTGGCGACCCCTGGTTGGAGGCGGCCGCGGTCGCGACGTCCCGGGGATACGTCGAGCGCGCCCTCAGCAGGAACACCCCGGCGGCCGCGATCGTGCTCACCATCACCAGGAAGCTGATCTCGAGCCCGCGCGCGGTGCTCGCGGAGATCACCCCGGTGTGGGTCCCGACCGGCGCCTGCGCCGGCGCGATTCCGGCGATCAGCTGCGAGAAGCCGCCGAACACCACCGGGGCGAGCGCCTGCGCGAGCGAGCGCAGGACGGTGCGCGTGCTCTCGGCTCGCCCCCACAGCCCGGCCGGCATGATGTCCAGCCGCGCGGCGTCCAGCGGCGGGTTGGCGGCCGACAGCAGCGCCGCGCCGCCGACGTCGAACCACAGCGCCGGGGTCAGATGGCTGCTCAGGATCCCGGGAATCAGCAGCGCCGCCGCCCCGAGGTAGCAGAGCGCCGGCACCCAGACCCGTGCCTCGAGATGCCCCGCCCGGACCATCGCGTCGGTGACCCGCCCGCTGACCAGCGTGCCCACCAGAGCGCCGAGGACGAGCATCGCCAGCACCAGCTCGGCGCTCGCCTGGCTGGCGTGGTAGTGCCCGCGGACGAACAGCAGCGCGAACGTCTGCAGCCCCGCGAAGAAGAAGTAGCCCAGCGACGAGCTGATGATCATCAGCACGTTGGTCGGGATCGAGAGGATGTACTTGACCGCCTTGATCAGGCCCATCTGGCGCGGGTCCTCGTCGAGCACGAGCTTTGGATCCGGCTCGGCGCCCAGCCGGATCGCCGCCAGGTGGGCGAGGTCGTCAGCCGGCGGGGGCTGGTCGGCCTCGGCCGGGTCGGGCGGCAGCTTCGAGGCGGACTCCGCCACCGATGCGCTCAGGTCCTCGACGCCCGGCTCCAGCCGGCTCTGACCGCCCCGCAGCGGCTCGGGGACGGTCCGGTACAGCTCGCGCGCGAGGAAGAACCCGGGGAGCGCCAGCAGCACGAACGCGGCTCGCCAGTCGATCAGGCTGGCCACCGTGCTGCTGACGATGAACCCGAACGCGGTCCCGGCGATCTCCCCGCCGAGGATGTAGGCATAGACCCGGCCTCGCTCGCGCGCGGGGAAGTAGTCGCCGGTCAGCGACGCGATCGCCGGACCGGCGGTCGCGGTCACCGCTCCGAGCAGCAGCCGCGTCAGCAGCAGCCCCGAGTAGCTGCCCGCGAACGCGCTCAGCAGCGAGGCGACGCTCCACAGCACGATGCTGAGCGACAGCATCGGGATTCGCTTGATCCGGTCGACGAGCAGCCCGACCGGGATCGTGAACACGGCCCCGACCAGCAGCGCGACCGAGCTGAGCAGCCCGATCTTGGTGTTGCCGATGTGCAGCGCGTGCTCGAGCTGCGGCGCGATTGCGCCGACCGTCGCGGTATCGGCGCCGTTGAGCGCGAGCACGGCCCCGAACAGGGCGATCACCCGCGCCCGCGCCGGGCCGCCGACGCGCTTGACGAACTCTCCCCTCAGCACCCGGCCCGTCCACCGCGTGCCGCGGGCCGCCGCGAGACCTCCACGGGCGACGGAGTTCCGGGCGGTCACGGCGCGATCGGGTGGCTCAGGTCATCGACTCCGGATTTCCCCACGCCAATCATCGGAACTACAGACACTCCAAAGAGTATTCCCGACTGCGGCGCGGCACTGCCGTCGGGCCGTCCGCGGTCGTACCGCGCCTGTGTGCGAAGCTGCACGCCATGGAGCTCGGACAGTTCGGGATCTGGACCACCTACCCGGGTGATCGGCCAGGAGCAGGCAGGCGAGGCGGCGCGGCTGCTCGAGGAGCTCGGGTTCGGCACGGCCTGGTTGGGAGGATCCCAGCAGCTGCCGGCGCTTCGTCCGCTGCTGGAGGCGACCGACCGGCTGGTCGCGGCCACCGGCATCCTCAACGTGTGGCAGAGCGACCCCGCCCAGGTCGCTCGCGACTTCGCCGAGCTCGACGCGGACTTCCCGGGCCGCGTGCTGCTGGGAATCGGGATCGGCCATCCCGAGGCCACCAGCCACTACGACCGACCGCTGACCGCGATGCGGGAATTTCTCGACGGCCTCGACGCAGCGGCCGAGCCGGTGCCGGGCCAGCGGCGCTGCCTGGCGGCGCTGGGCCCCAAGATGCTCGACCTCAGTGCCGAGCGCTCGCTGGGAGCGCACCCCTATTTCGTCCCGGTCGCGCACACCCGGGCGGCGCGGCAACGGCTCGGCCCGTCGCCGCTGCTCGCCCCCGAGATGGCCTGCGTGCTCGACGACGACCCCGAGTCCGGCCGGGCCAGGGCGCGCACCTACGCCGAGCTGTACCTGGGCCTGCGTAACTACACGAACAACCTCCTCAACCACGGCTTCGACGAGCGCGACATCGCCGATGGCGGCTCGGACCGGCTGATCGACGCCGTCGTACCGCAGGGAGACGCCGAGCGGATCGCGGCGGTCGCGCGCGAGCACCTGGACGCCGGCGCCAACCACGTCTGCCTGCAGACCGCCGGCGTCGAGGGGATCCCGCGCGCCGAGTGGACCGCGCTCGCGGCCGCGCTGGGCATCAAGCCCTAGTGTCGCGGGCGGACTCGGACGGCAGGATGAAGAAGCCGGCCACGCGCTCGTCGGCGTCGAAGGCGACGCGGCCGGTGGCCTGCGCCCGCTCGAACGCGATCGGTACGTCCACGACGGTGTAGCCGCTGCGGACCGACACGACGCCGGTTCCCAGCTCGACGGGCTCGCCGCCGGTCTGCCGGGTCTGGCCGCGCACGGCCTCGAGCATCTCGACCGTGCACTGCTCGACCATCCGCGCGTCGAAGTCCCTTCGCACCTCGTCATAGCGCTCGTGCAGCCAGTCGTCGACGATCGCGGTGGCCTTGTCCGCCGCGCCCGGGATCGGCGTCATCAGTCCCTCCCCTGCTCGCGGATCGTCAGTCGCTCCCCCGAAGCGCTGAAACGCGGCCTGACGGGTGACGTGCAGCACCTCGCCGACCTCAGCCCACGTACACCCCTCGGCACGCGCCTGGCGGACCAGCGCGTGCAAGATGTCGTTGACGATCAGGTCGAGCGTGCGCGTGGCCGATACCGCGGCCATCACCGACGGACCGTCGCCCCCACCCGCGCCCCGGAGCACGCGGCTGACCAGCTCCGCGTTGGTCGTCAGCACCAGGCCCATCACCTCGCGCTCGCCGTCACTGGTCAAGACTCGATCCCACGTTCGAGGCCACGTTTGTCAAGATACCCTTTACAAGCGCGTTGTCAACCTAGCCTTTACAGACAGGAGCCCGCCCATGTCCGACGGCCGCCCTCCGTTCCCGCCGTTCAACGCCGACACCGCGGCTCAGAAGGTCCAGGCCGCCGAGGACGCGTGGAACAGCACCGATCCCGAGCGCGTCTCGCTGGCCTACAGCGAGGACTCGGTATGGCGCAACCGGCACCTCTTCTTCACCGGGCGTGAGGCGATCGTCGCGTTCCTCACGCAGAAGTGGGAGCGGGAGCTCGACTACGCCCTGCGTAAGAACCTGTGGGCGTTCGAGGGCAACCGGATCGCGGTCCGCTTCCAGTACGAGAGCCACGACCCCGCCGGCAACTGGTGGCGCTCGTACGGCAACGAGCTCTGGGAGTTCAACGATTCCGGTCTGATGGTCAGGCGCGAGGCATCGATCAACGACGTCGCGATCCAGGAGCGCGACCGGCGCATCTTCGGGCCCCGCGGCGACGACGAGCGCGGCGTCGAGCTCCCCGTGCAGTGACCGCAACCCGGATTCGGCGGGAGACCGCTGCGCTCAGACGAGCGATCCGGCTCGGAGCCTGACCCTCACCGTCACCCGAGCCGGTCGGGTCGGCGCGGCCAGCGACAGGAACTCGCGCACGGGACCGCGGTGATCGCAGTACGGGCAGATCAGCTCGGCGCCGATCGGCAGCGCCCCCGGCCCGATCGCGATCGGAGCGTCGCACCGGCCGCAGGCGAGCGTGCCGGTGCCGAGCCGGGTCGAACGGATCGAGCGCCGCTTCTCCTCGTGCCCGACGGCGACCCGAGCCTGCAGCGACCCCGTCGCCGAGAACGATCCCCCGACACCGCGAATCGAGCTCATGTTCTTAAGTTTAGGTCGCGACCCACTCGCGCCCGAACCAGCGCTTGGCGCGGCTGCTGCCGAACTCGGCCTTGTCGGCCATCAACTCCTCGGACGGGCCGACGAGCGACCCGGTCCGCTTCTCGCCGAAGAACGTCACGTCGACCGTCGCGATCTGGTTGCGGCCGAACTCCAGGTAGCAGATGCCACGCCCGCCGTATTCGGCCGAGCTGCTGGTGCCGTTGATCTCGGCGGCGATGCGCTGCGCCGCCACCGCGGCGTGGCCCTCGGCGAACACGCCCGCCCGCGGGGTCCCGACCGCAGCCACGTCGCCGATCGCGTACACGCGCTCAAACGAGGTCTCGAGCGTCAGCGGATTCACGGCGATCCACCCGTTCTCGGTCATCCCCGAGTCCACGACCACCTGGGGCGCCCGGTGGACGGGCACGCCTAGGAACAGGTCGTAGGGCATCTCGCCGCCGTCGCGCAGCGTGGCCACGTTGCGTGCGGGGTGCAGCTCGCACACCTCACGGCTCGGATGCCACTCGATCTCGCGCTCGGCGAACGCGCTGATCAGCGCCGCCGACGCGTCAGGCGACGGCGGGATCGGACGCCCGAAATCGATCACCAGTGCGATCTCGGACTTGTCTCGCAGACCGCGGTCGATCAGGTACTGATTCATCAGCAGCACGGTCTCGCTCGGGGCCGGCGGGCACTTGTACGGCGTCGAGAGGACGCCGACCACGACCCGACCGCCCTCGAAGCTCTCGATCGCATCGCGCGTCGCGAACGCCCCGCCCACGGTGTAGAAGTCGTGGCCTCCCTCGAGCAATCCCGGCGTCGCGGCCGGGTCGAGATCCGCCCCGAGCGCGACGACCAGGTAGTCGCCCTCGAACGGGCCTGCGTCGGTCTCCACGCGCCGGGCGCTTGGATCGATCGAGCGGATCGTCGTCTGCACGAACTGCACCCCTGGCTTGACGATGTCGCGGTACGGATGGCGGACGTGGTCTGGAATGGTTCGGCCGAACATGACGTCCAGCTTCGAGAACCCGAACACGAACGCGTCGCTCTGATCGATCAGAACGATCTCGACGCGGTCCCCGAACTCATCCGACAATCTGCTCGTGAGCTCAAGCCCGCCGAACCCGGCCCCTAGTACCACTATCCGCACTCCCCGGGACCATATCCGTTCGCGCCCCGCGGGGTCGCAGGCCTGCGGCTCGCCAGCTGGTGGGGCTGAGTAAGGGGTCCGGTCGCCGAGATCGCTGCGTTTCGCCGATGGCAGGCGCGCGTCTTACCGGCAGCATCCCTGTCGATGCTCGGTCTGAACACAACCTACGCAACCGGAAGCCCGCTGATGGACGCCCAGGCAGACTTTCGGCGCGCTCGGCGCGCCCAGCTCGTCTCCCGGATCGGCCGCTGGTTGGTGCGCCGGTCGGGCCACAACGGCCTACCGGCACTGGATCGCTGCACCCCGATGGGCAGCGGCAGGCGTCGGCTGGAGGTGGTCTCGCTCGAATCGATCGTCGGGACGCTCGACCCGACACCCCTGTTCGACGCGCGCTTTCGCCCGGCCTCTGAGACCGTCAGGCACCGCTGGGAGCGGATCGCGCTGGCGCACCGCAGGGGCGAAGCGCTTCCGCCGGTCGTGCTCAGCGCCCGGCCCGACGGCTACTACGTGGTCGACGGCCGCCATCGGGTGTCGGTGGCCAGGGCGTTGGGGCTCAGCGACATCGACGGTTGGGTCAGCGGCGCAACCGTCACGAGAACCGCAGCGTGAAGCCACCGTCGGCGTCCACGATCGTCACGTTTGCGCTGCCGTGGTGGCTGGACTTCTCGACTACCTTGCAGTCGAACCGGTGGCCGATCACGACGGGGACGTGCTCGGGGCAGATCGCGCGGGAGGGGATTCCCCGCTGGGCGAGCGAAGTCATGATCCCGCGCTCGACGTTGTCGGCGAACATCTCGTCGGCGACGAGGTGGACCGTACCCTTGTCGTCGAGCTGGGTGGCCCGCATCTGGATGACATGGCCGCCGCGGTTGGTCGCCGTGCACCGAATCACCACGCCCTTGCCGAGCTTGGCGTGCTTCGGGCAGCTGACCGATTGCACCTGGAAGCCGGGATGCTGATCGAGCCTGACGCGGATCATCGTGGACAGCCGCGAGGTGTCGTAGCCGGGCGAGCCGGAACCGCCGCAGGCGGCGAGCGCCAGCGCGAGCGCGGCGGCGATCAGGGCGCAGCGAAGCATGCTCATGCGTGCAGGACGCAGCGCCGGGCCGCAACCTTCCCGACGGTCAGCCGATGTCGCGCCGGCGATCCACCAGCACGGCCGAGACGACGAACAGCAGCGTCCAGGCGAGCAGCACCGCGACCGCGGCCGCCCACGGCAGCGTCTGGCCCCCGGTGTCGCCGGCGATCGCGGTGGCGGACTGTCCGATCGTGAACTTCGAGATCGAGCCGACGAGGTTCGACAGCGGCTCGATGATGAAGATCCACACCAGCGACCCGATCACGGCCGCGATCTGGTTGCCGACCAGCGTGCCGACGCCGACGCCGAGGATCGTGCTGAGCACGATCGTCAGCAGCCCACCGCCGGCCGCGCGCAGGTAGTCGATCCCGCGCAAGCCCGGTCCGGCCTGACCGGACAGCAGCGGCAGCCCGATCGCGAACGCGACGGCGGTCATCACCAGCCCGATGATCAGGCCGGCCAGCGCGTAGGCGACGATCCGCGAGCTCAGCAGACGCCCCCGGGCCGGCGCCACCAGCAGCGCCGGAGCGAGCGTCCGGTGGCGGTACTCGGCGCCCGCGCCCACGACGCCGAACAGCAGCAGCAGCGCCGAGATCGTGCTCCCGACGGCGAGCGCCGCGCGCTTGTCGGGGATCGTCTTCGGATTTCCGGCGAGCACGGAGATCAGCACGATCGCGAGCGTCGCCAGCGCCACACCGGCGGCGAACCCCAGCGCCGTACGCGTGGTCCGCAGCTTGATCAGCTCTCCGCGGATCAGGCGGTTCACGGCGCCGGCTCCTCCGCGGTCAGCCTGAAGAACACGTCCTCGAGCGACGCCGTCTCGAGCGTGAGCTCGTGCAGCGGCACCCCGATCGAGAACGCCAGCTCGCCGACCTGCTCGGTGGTCCGGCCCTTGACCTCAACTGCATCTCCGTTCGCCGTCACGTCGGCGCCGTCGCGCTCGAGCGCGGCCGCCAGCTCGGCGGCGCGCGGCGAGCGCACCCGCACCGCTCCCTCGGTGACCAGGCCGCCGATCGGGCCGCTCGTGACCAGGCGGCCGCGGTTGATCACGATCACGTCGTCGACGGTCTGCTGGACCTCCGCCAGCACGTGGCTGGAGACGAGCACTGTCCGCCCCTCCGAGGCGACGCCGCGGAGGAAGTCGCGCAGCCAGCGGATGCCCTGGGGGTCGAGGCCGTTGGCGGGCTCGTCTAGCACCAGCACCTCGGGATCGCCCAGCAGCGCGGCGGCCAGCCCCAGCCGCTGGCGCATCCCGGTCGAGTAACCGCCGGCGCGCCGGTTGGCGGCCTCGCGCATTTCGACGAGCTCGAGCACCTCGTCGACCCGGGCTGCCGGCAGCCCGGCGATCGCGGCGAGCGCTCGCAGATGGTTACGTCCCGAGCGTCCGGGGTGCATCCCGCAGATCTCGAGATTGGCCCCCACCGACCGGGCCGGGTCAGGCAGCGCCGTAAACGGGCGCCCCAAGATCGTGGCCCCGCCCGCCGTCGGCCTGGCCAGCCCCAGGACCATGCGCAGGGTCGTCGTTTTGCCGGCGCCGTTGGGGCCGAGAAACCCGGTGACCGCTCCCGCGCGGACCGTGAACGAGAGGTCGTCGACCGCCGTGACCGCGCCGTAGCGCTTGGTCAGGCCCTCGGCGACGATCGACTGGCCGGGATCTTGTGCCTCCGCCACGGCCGAAACCGTAGCCTGCCCCGGCTCAGCCCGGGGGGTGCGCCAGCGGCCCGCAACGCACGCAGCGCGCGGTCCACCCCAGCGGCAGGACCTGGACCACGAGCTTTCGCCCGCACTCGGCGCAGAAGCGCGGCGGGTCGGTCGCGGCCCTGCGAGCTTTGCACCGGGCGTGGTCTGACCCCGCGACCGGCCGTCCGCAGCCGTCGCAGTAGGGCCCTTCGGTCATGCCGGCGCGGAGCGCTCCTTGATCGGCATCGCGAGCTCCGCGAGCAGGTCGAGGTCCTCGTCGGGCTGCCGGCCCAGGGTCGTCAGGTAGTTGCCGACGATCAGGGCGTTGATCCCGCCGAGGATGCCCTGACGGGCGCCGTCGTCGCCCAGCGTCAGCTCACGGCCGCCCGCGAACCGCAGGACGGTGCGCGGCAGAGCGAGCCGGAACGCCGCCACCGCCCGCAGCGCGTCGGTCGCCTCGACCGGCTCCATCGTCGCAAACGGCGTGCCCGGCCGCGGGTCCAGGAAGTTCATCGGCACCTCGTCGGGATCCAGCTCGGCGAGTTGCAGCGCCAGCTCGGCGCGCTGCGCCACCGTCTCACCCATCCCGATGATCGCGCCGCAGCACACCTCCATCCCGTGCGAGCGCACCAGCGCCAGCGTGTCCCAGCGCTCCTCCCAGGTGTGGGTGGTGACGACCTGAGGGAAGTAGGAGCGCGCGGTCTCGAGGTTGTGGTTGTAGCGGTGCACGCCCATCTCGGCGAGTTCCAGGGCCTGCTCGGGGTCGAGGATCCCCAGCGAGCAGGCCACGTTGATCTCGACCTCATTCTGGATCGCCTTGATCCCGTCGCGAACCTGGGCCATCAACCGTGCGTCCGGTCCGCGAACGGCCGCAACGATGCAGAACTCGGTGGCGCCGGTCTGCGCCGTCTGGCGGGCGGCCTCCACCAGCGACGGGATATCCAGCCGGGTCGCCCGGACGGTCGTGTCGAACCGGCCCGACTGCGAGCAGAAGTGGCAGTCCTCGGGGCAGCCGCCGGTCTTGACGCTGACGATCCCCTCGACCTCGACCTCGGGCCCGCACCAGCGCAGCCGGACCTCGTGGGCCAGCGCGAGCGCCTCGCCCAGGCGCTCCTCATCGAGTCTCAGCACGCCGAGCACGGATTGCTCGTCGAGCCCGCGCCCGGTGTTCAGAACGGTCTCGCGCGCATGCTCGAGGACGTCGGTCACCGGCGGATTGTTTCAGTTGCAGCCGTCGTCGGCGGGCGCCGGCGCGATGTCGCCGGTCACGCCGGTGGCGGCTCGGTGATAGACCGCGTGCGCGTGGCCTGCGATCACTGGGCTGCTCGATGTGCTGTCGATGCAACCACCGTCGTTCAGTCCGCCGATCACGCCGACGATCTCCGGCCCGTGCGCGGTCGCGTGCAGCCACGGGGACCCGCTGGTCCCGCCTACGTAGCCCCTGCAGTCGAACGACGGAAAGCCGTGGGTGAGATAGATCTTGGCCGTGCAGGTGATCGGGTCGTTGCGCGCGCCGGCCGGGTACCCGGTGACAGTGACCCGCTCGCCGGTGACCGCGGTCGACCCGAGCCGATAGCCCCCGGTCACGCGCTGGATCTCGGTCAGCTTCCCGTGGATTCGCCGGGGCGCAACCGTGAGGAACGCGACGTCGTCGTGCGGATCCTGGCGATTGACCCATGCCGGCGTCAGATGCACGGCCGTTACCCGCCAGCGACCGAAGGGCGCCCGTCCGTCGTGCTCGTCGGGCGCGAATGCCATCCCCGCACCACTGCCGGAAACGCAATGCGCGGCGGTGACAAGCGTGTTCTGACCGGGGCTGTCGACCACGCCAGCGGTGCACATGTGGCGAGCCGCGGCGGCGTTGGGGTACAGCGCGCCGACCTCCGGCACCCCGGTCGTCGTCCTCGACTTCGGGACCGCCGTGCGCGCGTGCCCGCGCGCCGACAGCGACGCACGCACCATCAATCCAAGCGCAGCCGCCGGCACCGCCAGCCCAGCCAGGATCACGGTGGCCGCCGCAGACATCCGGCGATTGAGCCTCATCGCCGCAAGCTAAGCAGACGCGTGTCTGCTCAGCGTCTGATTAGGCCAGCGGGTGGTGGAAGTCGTGGCTGGCCATGATCAGCATCTGGTCGACGTGGGGCGTCCACGTCTTCCAGCTGTGGCCGCCCGGATATACCGCCCACGACGCGCGTGCACCCTCGGCCTTGAGCGCCGCCGCCATCGCCGGGATCTGGGACGTCTCGGAGTCATCGCGTCCGCCGTAGATGAAGATGCGCAGCGGGAAGCGCCGGAGCGTGCGGCGCATCGTGCGGACATAGTCCAGCGGGCTGTTGTAGGCCATCACCGCACGACCGGCGTCGGCGAACACGCCGTTGTGGGTCTCCACGAAGTATCCGGACCAGACTTGGATCAGGCCGAACATCGCGTCTTGGTGCAGGCCGACGTTCGCCGCGCCGTATGCGCCCGCCGACAGCCCGGCGATCGCGCGGTCCTGACGCTCGGGCAGCGTGGCGAAGCGCTGATCGACATCCCGGACGACGTCGGTGACGTAGTCCTCGTAGTTGCCCGAAGGGGTGTTCGCCCACTCCGAATCGCTGGCCGTGCGGCCGTCGATGCGCCCGTCCGGAAACACGAGGATCATCGGCGCGACCCGCCGTTCTCGGATCAGCCGCTCGAGCCTGGCTTCGACGTTGGCATTGACGGTGAAGGCGACGGGCTTGCCCGGCATGCCGTGGAGCATGTAGAAGACCGGTAGGCGATCGGCGGCCGAGTACCCGGCGGGGAGATAGACGAGGTAGTCGGCCTGTTTGCCCAGCGCCTTGCAGTAGAAGTGCACGGTCGTCAGGGTGCCGCCGGTTTCGCCGTCGATCCGCGCCTCCAGAGCCGCTGCGATCTGGCGACCGGACCCGAGCTTCACAGTGCCGGCGCGGGCGCCGGAGGCGGTCGCGTGGCGCAGGCTGGCGCTGGCGCCGCACATCGAAAGGCCGACCGCGACCACCGCGACAACGCCGACCAGCCCGGCGATTGTGGACCGGCGGCCCGGCGGGATCATCGGCGGGCGGAGACGGTGTGACCAGGCTCGCATGGCACCAAGTGGCGCACGGTAGGGCGAAAGCCTGAGATTTCCCTGAGCGTGCGGGCAAGATCGGTTGGACGGAGCGTTGGGGGCGCTAGCCTTGATCGTGTGAGTGAGCTGTCGACCCGTGAACTTGGTGGTTCGGTCGGTCGCGGTATGAGGCGTGCCTTGGCCGTGATCGTGGCGGCGATCGCGGTGGCGTTGTTGGTCGCGCCGGACGCGTTCGCGCGCGCCGGCGGCGGCAGCTCGGGCTTTGGCCGCGGCGGCGGCGGCGGAGGCTTGGGCCGCGGGTTCGGTCGCGGGCATTTCTTTTTCATCCCGGTCGGCGGCGGTGGCGGCCTGCTGCTGTTCATCTTGATCCTCGTGGTGGCGTTCGTCCTACTGCCGCGGGTGCTGAAGTGGTGGCAGGCCCAGCAGAGCGCCGGGGTGGCGTCGCGTCGACGCGTGGCCGCGCGTGAGCGGCGGGTGGAGCTGGCGGCCGCCGAGGCGGCCGAGGACGACGCGGCGTTTGCCCCCGAGCAGGTTCGCTCGCAGGCGGCGAGGTTGTTCGTCGAGATTCAGTCGGCGTGGGACGCGGGCGATCGAGTCCGCCTGCGCGGGCTTGTCGCGCCGGAGCTGCTAGCCGAATGGGAGCGGCGTCTGGACGATTTTGATCGCAAGGGCTGGCGTAACCGAGTGCGACCGCTCGGCGAACCTTCAATCGAATACGTGGGGCTGACCAACCGGGGCGCGGATCGCTCCGACCGGGTGGTGGTGCGGGTCGAGGCGCGGCTCAGCGACTACGTCGAGGACGCCTACGGCCAGCGCGTCGGCCGCGTTGACGCCGGCGGCGATACGACTCGCGTGCGGGAGTTCTGGACGCTGGTCAAGCGCGACGGGCGTTGGATTCTTCAGTCGATCGAACAGGGCGCCGAGGGCTCCCACCGGCTGAGCGAAGATCTCGTGGCCACGCCGTGGGGCGATGAGCAGGCGATGCGTGATGAGGCGTTGGTCGAGGGCGCGGTGCAGGACGCCGTCCCCGAAGGAACGAAGGTCGCCGAGGTCGCCGATCTCGACTTCGAGGGTGATGGGCGCGCCGCGGCGCTCGATTTGTCACTCGCCGACGGGCGCTTCGCGCCCGATGTGCTCGAGGTCGCCGCCCGCCGCGCCGTCGCCGCATGGGTCGATGCGGTGGACGGCGACGACGGACCGCTGCTGGGTCTCGCGCATCGAGACGCCGCGCGCGAGCTGCTGCATCCCGGGGACCCAAGCGAGCGCACACGCCTGGTCGTGCGCGGCCTCGACGTCCGTCACATCTCAATCGTCTCGCTCGACGCCGGCTCAGAGCCCGCGACGATGACGATCGAGGTCGAGCTCTCGGGCCGGCGCTACCTCGAGGACCGCGACACCGCGGCGGTCGTCGCCGGAAGCCAATCGCGAGCGGTCAAGTTCACCGAACGTTGGACGCTCGCTCTCGACGGGCCCGACGAGCAGCCCTGGCTGTTAACGGCCGTCCGCGCGCCCGCGGGACGACCCTAGACTCCGCGTCAGATCTCGATGGCCGAGCCGAGGAGCACGGTGCGATGGCGCGGCAGCTTGAAGTAGTCGACGGCGTCGTCAGCGATGTGGGCGGTTGCGAGGAACAGGCGCTTGCGCCACGGCGCCATCCCCGGCGCGTCGGTCTGGACGATTTCGATCTTCGAGAGGAAGTAGGTGACGTCGTCGAGGTGGATCGGCGTCTCACACCCGGCCGCGGCGATCTGCCGCACCAGCGCCGGCACGTCCGTCATCTCTTGAAACCCGTAGCGAGCGATGGCGAGGCTGATCCCGTCGTCGCGGTGGTGCAGGTCATCGATCGTCAGGCGCTCGTCGGCGGCGACGTAGGGAACCGGTTCGGTTTCGATCGAGACGATCACGACGGACTCGTGCAGCGTCCGGTTGTGCTCGACGTTCTCGCGCATCGCGAGCGGCGTGGTGGCCGTGTTGCGGTTGAGGAACACGGCCGTCCCGGGCACGCGGATCACCGCCGGCTGGCTGATCCTCAGGATCTCGACGAAATCGCTCAGCGAGCCCTCCTCTCGCTCGCGGTTGCGGGTCACGATGCGGCGACCGCGCTGCCAGGTTGACAGCACTGTGTAGACACCGACCGCAACGACGATCGGCAGCCACCCGCCGGTGAAGATCTTCACCAGGTTCGCGCCCAGGAAGGCGACGTCGACGACGCCCAACAGCGCGCCCGCGAGAGCGATCTGCCAGGTCCGCCACCCTCCCCAGACCCTCGCGAGCACGAGGAACAGTACGAGCGTGATCGTGATCGTCCCGGTCACCGCGATCCCGTACGCGGAGGCGAGCTTTTGGGAGCGCTGGAACGCGAACACAAGGATCAGCACCGCGGCAAACAGCGTCCAGTTGACGAACGGGACGTAGACCTGCCCTTGAACGCGCGAGGTGTGGACGATCCGCAACCGCGGCAGGTAGCCGAGCTGCACCGCTTGACGCGTGACCGAGAACGCGCCCGAGATAACCGCCTGCGAAGCGATCACGGTCGCAACACACGCGAGCGCGACCATCGGCACGCGCAACCCGTGCGGGACGAGCAGATAGAACGGGTTGGCCACGCCGGCCGGATGCTCGAGGATGTTCGCGCCCTGGCCGAGGTAGTTGAGCGTCAGCGCCGGGAACGCAACGATCAGCCAGGCGCGCCGGATCGGCCCACGGCCGAAGTGACCCATGTCCGCATACAGCGCCTCTGCACCCGTGACCGCAAGCACAACCCCGCCGAGTGCAAGGAACGCCGTCAGACCGTCCTGGGCAAAGAACCGCGCCGCGTACGTAGGCGAGAGCGCGCGAAGAATCCCCGGATGGCCGGCGATCCCGTGCACGCCCAGCGCCGCGAGGACCACGAACCAGACGAGCATCACCGGACCGAACAGCCGGCCCACCGTGCCGGTTCCGCGGCTCTGCAGCGCGAATAACCCGATCAGAATCGCGGCCGCGATCGGGACGACGAGATTCTCAAGCGACGGTTGCACGACCTCGATGCCTTCAACCGCAGACAGAACCGAGATCGCCGGCGTGATCATCGAGTCACCGAAAAACAGCGACGCGCCAAAGATCCCGAGCGCAACGAGCCCGGCGAGCCACGCGGCGCCACGGCTCCCGGCCCGCCGCAGCAGCAGCGCGATCAGCGCCATGATCCCGCCCTCGCCGTCGTTGTCGGAGCGCATCACGAACACGACGTACTGCAGCGTGACGATAATCACGACCGCCCAGAAGATCAGCGAGATCACGCCGAACACCGACGTGGCATCGACCGCAACCGGCCGCGTGGCATCCCGGCTATAGACCGCCTGGACCGTGTACAAGGGGCTCGTGCCGATGTCACCGAAAACGACGCCCAGCGCACCGAGTGCCAGCGCGCTCTTGCCGAGTTGCGTGGCCTCCGCCATGCTCGTGGACAGTAGCCTGATCAGCCATGTCTGCCGAGACCAACGACAACCCCGTCGTGATCGTCGGCGGTGGCCTGGCCGGAGGCAATGCCGCGGCGACGCTGCGTGACGAGGGGTTCGCTCGGGAGGGTTGTGGTCGTCGGCCGAGAGCCGGGGATTCCGTTCGGTCGTCCTCCGCTGTCCAAGACGTACCTGCGCTCCGAGGAGGATCTCGACGACTGGTACGTCAAGCCGCCGGGGTGGTTCGAGGAGCACGACGTCGAGCGTCTGGTGGAGGTCCAGCGTCGTGGAGATCGACCCGGCCGCCCACTCGGTGATGCTCGATTCGGGCCAAGCGCTCGGGTACCGCCAGCTCCTGATCGCCACCGGCGGCCGGAACCGTCGGCTCGAGGTGCCGGGCGCAGAGCTGTCAGGGATCCACTATCTGCGCACGCTCGCCGAGTGCGAGGCGATCAAGCTGGAGGTCGCAGGCCGGTCGGCGCGCGGTGGTAGTGGGGATGGGGTTCATCGGTTGCGAGGTGGCTGCGTCTTTGAGCCAGTTAGGGGTGCACGTGACCGCGATCTTCCCGGGTCGAGCACCCCTCGAGAGGGTTCTGGGCGGGGAGGTCGCCGCGGCGATCGCCGCGATTCATCGGGCGCACGACGTCGAGTTGCTCGCTGGGGATCAGGTCGCGGCGTTTGACGGCTCGGGGCGCGTGGAGGCGGCGCTGACCGCCAACGGCGAGCGCGTGCTGTGCGATTTCGTGGTCGCCGGTGTCGGGATCGAGCCGGATGTGCCGACGTTCGTCGGCGCGATCGGTCGCGCAGTCCAACGGCGTGCTGGTTGACGAGCGGTGCCGCGCCAGCCAGCCCGACGTCTACGCCGCCGGGGATGTGGCGAACCATCTCCACCCGCTGTTCGGCCGCGTTCGAGTGGAGCATTTCAACAACGCCGAAAAACAGGGGCGCGCGGCGGCGCGGTCGATGCTCGGCTCAACCGCCCCGTACGACTACGTTCACAGCTTCTGGTCCGATCAATACGAGCACAAGCTGGAGTACGTCGGTCACGCCGACGAGCTGGGACCAGTTCGTCGTCCGGGGGAGTCTGAAGGAACGAAAGCTCGTCGGGTTCTACCTGACGCGAAGGCCAAATTCAGGCTGCCGTCGGTCTCGACCGCGGCGGCGACCCCGAGCTCGACGGAGACTTGGAGATGGCGGCGTGCGCGCGACTGGTGGCGCAGCGAGCCACGACCGGCCCCCGCCCAGCTGGCCGACGAGGATGTCGATCTCTGGTCGCTCGCGCGCTAGGCGTTTGAGAACAGAGGGATGTTCGCCCCGCTGGCGGCAACCAGGGGGCTGTCGAGCAGCGCCACGATCAGCTGCGCGACGTCGTCGGCAGTGAGGCCGGGACGAAGCTCGGGATTCGCCTGGCGCAGCATCTCAGTGTCGACCGCGCCCGGGCTCAGGCAGATTGCGCTGATGCCAAACGGCTTACCCTCGACGGCGATCGCCTCGGTGAGTCCGATCACGCCGTATTTGGAGACGTTGTACGCGGCCAGCCCGGGGAACTTCTCGGTCGCGTACACGCCCGACAGCGACGCGATGTTGACGATCCGTCCTTCTCCCGCGGCGCGCATCGCGCCGAACGCTGCGCGGCAGCAGAGAAACGAGCCGGTCAGGTTCACCGTCGAGCGTTCGCTCCCAGATCTCCGACGTGGTCTCCTCGAACGGCGCCGAGGTCAGGACCGCGGCCGCGCAGACGAGCGCCGCCAACGGGCCGATGCGATCAACGGCAGCGAACAGATCGTCGACGTCCTCGGGCTTGGCGACGTCGGTCGGCACAGCTCGCGCGTCGCCGCCCGTCTCTCGAATCGCTCGGGCGACGGCCTCGAGCGCCGTCGCGGTCGCGGGCAGCCAGCACGACGCGTGCGCCGGCGGCCGCAAGCGCCTGCGCGGTTGCGGCTCCGATCCCTCGGCTCGCGCCGGTGACGAGCGCGATCCGTCCCGCAAGCCAATGTGCCGGCTCAGCCACCAGACCGCGCCCCCAGACGAGCGCGGCGACTCGCTCGTAGAGCCGTTCGTGGGCGTCGAGGCTGCGTTCGATGTCGAGATGGCGCTCGGCATGCTCTCGGCATGCCGAGCGAGACAGCGCTGGCGCCCGATTGACGGCCTCCGCCGCGGCCTGCATGATCGTCCGGCCTCGACCAGGAATCCGGTCGTGCCGTCGACGATCACCTCGGGAAGAGCGCCGCGTCGGAATGCGACAACGGGAGCTCCGCATGCCTGCGCCTCGGCGGCGACCATCCCGAACGGCTCCTCCCACTTCGCGGGGCAGAGCACCACGGCGGCACGAGCCATCGCCGCCCACAGCGTCGTCTGCGGGACTCCCGGATGCACGACCACGCCTGGTTCAGCGCGCCGTGGCTCGATCTGTTCGCGGGCGTAGTCGACGTCATAGCTATCGCCGAAGACGTCGATCGCAGACGCCGGCCATCCGGGCGATCGCGATCGCGTCGGCGGCTCCCTTCTCGGGGCTGAACCTGCCGGCGAACACCGCGCCGGACCCTGCGCTGGGCGAGAAGTGGATCTGCCGGGTCGGGATGTACGGCGGCAGGATCGCGTCGACCTGGACGATCCGGCGCCAGGCGTTCGCCTGACTTTCGGACACGCAGGCGACCATCGGGGGCTGGATCACTCCGAACGGCCTCGCGTAGCGCGCGCTGCAACCGCCACGTCGGGCGGCAGGTGGAGCGTGTGCACCACGGGCGCGCTGCAGGCTGGACGCCAGACCGACCGCGGGCGCGTCGAAGGCGTGGTTGTGGACGACGTCGTATCGAGCCGCGCGCACCATGCCGTAGACGCGAGCAAAGGCCCGCTCGGCAACCGCCGAGCCGCCGACGGCCGCGCCAGAAGCTCGGTAAAGCGTGGCGGCCAAGTCGCGGTGATCGACTCCCGTGTCGATCACCGACGACGCCCTGCACCGCTGATCCGGAGGCGGCATATAGATCGACGTCGTGGCCCCTGTCGACGAGTCCGCGCGCGAGCTCGGACACGAACGCCTGTGAGCCACCGCGCTGCGGCTCTCGGATCGCGCTGACGAGCGGGGCGACGATCGCCACCTTCACCGCGGCCATCACCTTGAAGGCGACGTCGCGTGGCGGATTGACTCCCAGCGTCTCGAACGACACGCGCCGGCGACGCGCCGCGACGCACCTCCGCGGCCGCGCCTGGATAGAAGATCTCGGTGAGCTCGACGGCCTCTTCGAGGCTCGCGAACTCGACGAACATTTCATCGTCGCCGAAGCTCAGGTACTGATAGCCGCGGGCGGCGAGCCAGCCGAGGTGGTTCGGCCAGACGATCGCGACGCAGCCACCGGGCCGGCAGACCCGCTCCATCTCGGCCAGGCCGGCGTCACCACCGTGACCCGCTTCGGGCGTGAACGCCGAACAGGCGACTACCAGGTCAGCCCAATCGTCGGGTAGCGGCAGATCGTCGAAGAAACCATCAGCGACGGTGGCGCGGTCGCCGTGCTCAGCCCGCGCGAGCTTACGAGCGAGCATGTCGCGCAACGGCGCCGCCGGTTCGATCGCCACGATCTCGCGAGCGCGCTCGAGCAGCTCGAGCGTCAGCCGGCCGGTGCCCGCACCCACCTCGACGATCCGATCGATGCCCATCTGGCAGCCACCGCAGCACAGCGGGATGGAGTCGCTCCGGCGCTGAGCGAGACGGTCATAGAGCTCCGGCTCCAGCCTGTAGAGAAGCTCCCAGGCGAGCGGCGAGATCGACGCGCAGGGTCGGCACCCGCGACCGACGAACCGACGCGCCTCGTCCGCCGTGAACACCTCAAGATCCGCGACCGTATAGCGCCGGCGCAGTCTCGCGCGCGGATCGTGCCGGCGCCTCAGGCGCGCTCACCGACCTCGGCCCAGTTCTTGTCGGTCTCCCACACCCGGACCGATCGCAGCGATCCCGCCGGGAGCTCGGACCGGATCCTCTCCCAGAACGCCACGGCCAGGTTCTCGGCGGTCGGGATGAGACCCTCGAGCCAGCGGCACATCGGTGTTCAGGTTGCGGTGATCCACGTCTTCGATGATCCGCCTCGAAATGACATCCGATAGCTGCTTGAGGTCCAGGACATAGCCGGTGGCCTGGTCGATCTCACCCGCCACGACAACCTCGAGGACGTAGTTGTGGCCGTGGAGATTGGCGCACTTCCCGAACAGCCGCCGGTTCTCGGCTTCGGACAAGCCCGGATCCCGCAGCTGGTGAGCCGCGTTGAACGATTCACGACGACTGACCAGGACGGTGGTCGAAGCTGGTCGCCGCTCCTCGCTCGGCGACGGCCGTGCGCACATCATTGAAATCGCGATCCGCCACCGAAACCTCCAGAACTCGCCGCCGATACGGGGACCACTCGACGATACCGTCACTTGTCGATGGCGTACAGCCGAGACCCACGCCTTGGCCGAAGGCTGGAATGATGATGAAATCGAGCCCCGCGGGGTAGGCAGAGTGGCAGTCGTGACCACAGAACAGAAACCACATCGAGTAGTCGTCATCGGCGGCGGCTTCGGAGGTCTCCAGGCCGCGCTGAAGCTTTCGCGAATGCCGGTCGAGGTCACGCTCATCGACCGGCGCAACTTCCACCTGTTCCAGCCGCTGGCCTACCAGGTCGCGACCGGCGCGCTGTCGCCGGCGGAGATCTGCTACCCGCTGCGGCGGATCTTCCGCCGGCGGCGCAACGTCCGCGTTGTGCTCGCCGAGGTCACCGGGTTCGATCTCGAGAGCCGGCTGGTGCTGCTCGGGCCGATCGCCGGCGAGCAGGCGCCCGAGGCGATCCCCTACGACACGCTGATCGTCTCGGGGGGCGCGCGCTACAACTACTTCGGCCACGACCAGTGGCAGCGGTCGGCGACCGATCTGAAGACGCTGGAGGGAGCGCTCACGATCAGGCGCAGCGTGCTCGAGGCGCTCGAGGCCGCCGAGCTCGAGCCCGATCCCGAGCGCCGCGCCGCGTTGCTGACGTTCGTGCTCGTCGGTGCCGGACCGACCGGCGTCGAGATGGCCGGCCAGATCGGCGAGATCGCGCACGACCTCAGCGGCGACTTCCGTTCGCTTGAACCTCCACGAGGCTCAGATCCTGCTCGTCGAGACGGGCGACCGGGTGCTCCAGGAGTTCCCGCCGTCGCTCTCCGCCAAGGCCATGCGCTCGCTGCAGAGCCTCGGGGTGACCGTGCGGCTGAGCCACACGGTGACCGATCTCGACGACGAGTCGGTGACGCTGCGAGCGGCGGACGGGTCCGAGGAGCGGATCCCGACCCACACCGTCGTCTGGGCCGCGGGCGTGATCGCCTCCGAACTGGCGTCGCTGCTCGCCCGAGCAGGCCGGCCTCGACGTCGACCGCACCGGACGCGTCGAGGTGTCGGAGGATCTGTCGCTGCCCGGGCACCCCGAGGTGCTCGCGATCGGTGACATGGTCCGCATCCGCCAGGCGTCCGGTCCGCCGGTCGCGCTGCCGGGGCTGGCGCCGGTCGCGATGCAGGAAGGCAGGCACGCCGCCGCCGTCGTCAAGGACCGCCTGGAAGGCCGCCCGGGACGTCGGTTTCACTACTTCGACAAGGGCAACCTCGCGACGATCGGCCGCGCCCGCGCGGTCGCCGACATCAAGGGGATCCATCTCAGCGGCTTCATCGCCTGGGTCACCTGGCTGACCGTGCACCTGTTCTACCTGATCGGCTTCGAGAACCGGCTGCTCGTGCTGATCCGCTGGGCGTTCAGCTTCGCCACCCACGGCCGCGGGGCGCGGCTGATCGCGGGCGAGGCCGAGGCGCCCAGGCTAGCTCCGAGCCGTCTCGACCAGTCCGCCTAGCGCAGCGATCGGACCCCCGCGCGAGGCGGCAAGAGCTAGGGCTCGTCCGTTCTCCCCGTGCGACCTGGCCGCCGAGGCCCCCGTGCCCGTCAGCCAGCGCGGTTGTAGCTCGAGGCGAGCGCGTGCCGGCCCGCGCGCACGCTACGGGCGAGAATCGCCTCTCGCGCGACGGCACGGTCATCGAACTCCTCGCCATTTCCCGCAAGGTCCATGACCAGGCGCGGCATCGCCCCACGGCCGAGGATTGCGACTACATCGCCGGGGCGCGCAGCAGCGACTGCGGCTTCGATCGCCTCGCGGCGCCTTGGGATCAGTTCGACTGCGCGGTTTCCGGTCGAGCGCGCTCCGGCGACGAGTGGGCCGGCGGTCGCGGTCACGGGGTAGCCGCGCTGGTTGCCTTCGGTGACGATCACATGATCGGCGAGCCGACCGCCGGCGACTCCCATCGGCCGGCAGATCCCGTCACTGTGCACTCCGCTTGCCGAGACCACGGCGTGCAGGCGGGAGAAGCGACGTTCCGCGACGATCGCGCGCAATGCGTGCAAGACAGCCAGGATCGCATCGGGCGAATGGGCGAAGTCGACGATCACGTCGAATGGCTGCCCCTCATCGATCACCTCACAGCGGCCGGGCACGCCTGGTGCTTGCTCGATCGCGGCCACGATCGTTTCCAGGTCGATGCCGAGACCGTGACAGAGCGCCGCTGCCGCCAGGGCATTGCTCGCGTTATGGGCCCCGGGCAGTCGCGTATTCAGACGGAGAGACCCGGCAGGGGTGTGACACTCGAGCCACCCCGACCTCAACGTCCACCCGCAGTCGAGCAGACGAAACTCGGCGTCGTGATTGTGACCGAAACGGAGCACCCTGGTGTCGGCCTTAGTGAGCTGTGCGGCGAGCCGTCGACAGTGGCTGTCATCAGCGTTGAGCACGGCGAGTGGTACTGCCCCCGACGCTCGCAGGAACAGCTCGCGCTTGACCTGGGCGTAGGCACCGACCGTGCGGTGTCGTGCGAGGTGGTCGACTCCGATGTTGGTCAACACTGCGGCGTCAGGTAGAAGCTCAGGGCATCCCTCGAGCTGATAGCTCGATACCTCACAGACGACCAACCCGGGGCGGTCGCCGGGGACGGCGGACAAAGGCGAACCGAACACGGTGTTTCCGGCCACCACCGGATCCAATCCAGCACGGCCTGTCGCCGCTGCGACCAGCGCGCACACGGTCGACTTTCCGTTCGTGCCGGTGATTGCGGCGATCGGCGCCGGCAACAGGCGCCACCCGAGCTCGAGCTCGTCGATCACCGGAAGCCCAAGTTTCGCGGCACGCTGTAGAACCGGGGCGTCGAAGGGGATCCCGGGGCTCTTCACGACGCAACGGCAGCTGGGTGGCATGCCAAGCGCGTCCAGGCCATCGTTCTCCATCCAGATCTCCACGCCCCGCTCTCGGAGCCGAGCCAGCTCGGCCGCCTTGACCCGGGGGTTGCCGGCGTCGGAGGCGCGCACCGACGACGCCCCATACCGGTCAGCTAGGGCCCCGGCCGCGGCGGCGCCGGCGGCGCCAAGGCCCACAACCAGATACGGCCCTGGCGGCACGGCAGGGCGCTTGTTCGCCGATCGGTCGGCCGATAGATGTTCAGTCATGTTCGACTTGGACGGCTCTCGCGCAGCCGATCCAACGGTCGGGCTAATTGAGCCGCCAGCCGGTACCTCCGCGTCTTGCGTATGTCACGAAGCGATCCCTCGAGCATCGTGATGCGCGCACGGCCCTCGCCGAGCTGGGCCTCGCTCTCGGACAGCTGCGATCTCAGCTGGCTAGCTTCGGCCAACCGAGCGCGGGCTTCGCCGAGCTGGACCTCGGTCTCGGACAGCTGCGATCTCAACTGGGTGGCTTCGGCAAGAGCTCCGAAACACCGTGTGTACGCTTGGCGCTCGCGCCGGACCAAATAAGCGAGCTCGTCCGCCGCTGTACCTGGGAACGGCTCGCGAGACTCGAAGGTTCGAGCGAAGCTCACGAGCTCGATCGCGTGCTCACGGGCTTCGTGATTTGAGAAAACGAGGTCGCGGTTCACCTCACCCATCATCTGCTCGCACCGGGCAAGGTCGGCCGTCAGCCGAGCCGCGTCGATTCTCACCTCCGTGTCGGCCAACCCGGCGAACCCATCGGCCTCCATCGCCGGATAGCGCTCTGGTGTAACCCAGCCGTCGCCGCCCACCACGCCATAAACGTATACCGCCCGACCTGCCGCCATCCCCTCTAGCGCGCTCCGGCCAAGCCCGAACACGATGTCCGCGTTCGCGATCGCATGCTCGGGCGTCGCGGTGGCAGACCCCGTGAGACCGATCCACGACAGACTGATCTGGTTCGCGCGGCACGCACTTTCGAGCAACTCCGCTCGGGGGCCTGCCAGGTAGTTACTCAACACCAGCGCTCGCCGCGCCAACGGTCGCGGCGGTCCGAGGTTGCGAAAGCGCGCAGTATCGATCGGTTGGGAGAGCCGGGCGATCGGGGCGTGCCAGCCGCGTGCTTCGACGGCTCGGCGGACGCGGTCGTTGAGCACGATCGCCGCGTTGCAGCACCCATCGAGCTGCGGCGGGAATTGCAGCGCGTGGTCGCAAGAATGCACGACGAACAGACGCGCAGCATCGCTGTAGCGTGAGGCGAGCTCGTGGCATGTAGCTGCGTCTCCGAACACAACAAGATCACAGACAGTCGGCAGGGCATCGATAGCCTCGACCCGCACTCCCTGTTCGCGCGCAAACCCGGCGATCGCGCCCCGATTGGGCGAATAGATCGCAACGTCGTGTCCAAGTGCATCGAGTTGCTGCGCCACCGTCAGCGTATAGGTCTCAGTACCTCCGAACGCATCGAAATTCTCAGAACTGAGCACTATTTGCATCGGAACCCCCCGGTCGAACGCGAGCAGTCTACCGACGGGTGAAGCCTCCCAGGTGCTGGCGCTTGACCGTCATCGGAACACCAGCGCCGGCTTGACGCATGAGCATCTCCAACACGGCGTCGCTCGGCTCTCCGTAGACCTGGATGCTGGTTGTCGCCTCGAGCGTCTCGGCATACGCGCGCGCCGCCCGCTCCGCGACGACACCCATGTGAAACTCCATCGAGGCGGCGTCGGGATGGATCTGAACAACCCCGACCTCGGTGCCATCCTCGTTGACGTATTCGTTAAACGCCAAAAGCTGAGGCTCGTTTGCCTCGACAAACGAGCCGAGGTCAGCCGCGCGATCGCGCTCCGCAGCGAGCTTGCCCTCCCTGAGCCTGTTCGTCGCGATGAAGATGAACGGGGCAGACATAACGGATCCTTTCGTCGCTGTGCCGGGGTCAGGAGTCCCGAGCCGCGGGGTCCACGTGTACGCCCGGCTGGAGCAGATGCTGTTTGAGTTGGCGGCGGGACTTGACTCCGAGCTTGCGAAACGCCTTGCGGAGGCCGACCGACTCCGCCAACAACCGCCGCGCCACGAACACCAGCGCCTGCGCCGACGCCCGATCAAGCCACTGCGCGTCATCAACCACACACACCAACGGCCGCTCCCCGGCCACCTCCGCCAACAAGCTCAACACCGCCAACCCCACCAAAAACCGATCCGGCGCATCCCCCGCCCGCAACCCAAACGCCACCCCCAACGCATCCCGCTGACCGCGGGCAGTCTGATCTCGTCGGAGAGCTCTCCACGCGCAGCCACGAGTTCCGCGTCTGGTGGGCCGCGCAGAACGTCCGCTATCACCGGACCGCATCCAAACGCATCCACCACCCCGTCGTCGGGGAGGTAGAGCTCAGCTGAGGTGATGGGCGCTCAGCCGTATCGCTGCGGCGACGAGATCGGCGTTGCCCGGGGCGACATCGCCTTCCGGGAGCGTTAGCACGTCCTCGAGTCCCACGCGAACGTCGTGTCCGGCTGCCCCCGCGGCTGCCAGTACCTCCCATGTGCGGCGGCCGTAGCCGTGCCAGAGCTGCGAGAGGCCGTCCGGGACGAGCTGCGCGACCGCGCGGGCCTCCTCGACGCCGCCGTCGACCTCCACCAGCACTCGGACGAGCTGATGCGCGAACGGGCTGCGCACGAGTTCCTGGGCGTCCGCCGCTGTCGAGAGCCCTGCCTCGACACCGATGCCCGCGTGCAACGCCGCGCGGACGATCCCACCCCAACCGAGTTCTGAGAGATTCACTGAGACGAAGTCCGGCGGCTGCCGCCAAGTCTTCACCGCCGCGGCGCGGGCGAACGGGTCGCGCAGGATCGCCTCGCTGGTCGAGAGCCCGACCCGCATGCCGGGAACCGCAGCGCGGATCGCTCGAACCGCGTCATCGCACGCCGCGGCGTTCATTGTCTCGGCACCGCCGGCAGTGCGCGGGTGCACGTGCACCGCGAACGCGCCGGCGCGGGCAACGGCGATCGCGTCCGCGGCCAGCTCGCTCGGGGTCTGCGGCACCGCAGGGTGATCGCTGCGGGTGCGTCCACCGTTCAAGCAAGCCTCCACCGCCATTTCATCCACCCAGGTACTCGCCGACGACATCAAAGAGGCGCTCCCAGCGCCGCCGCTGGATGTCGATCCAGTCCGAGGCCTCGGCGAGCGTGTCCGGCCTTAGGGCGAGTCGGTGGGTCCGTCCGACGATCACGCGGCTGACGACCCCTGCCTCCTCCAGGGTGCGTAGGTGCCGTGAGATGGTCGGCTTGGACACCCCGAAATCGCCTGTCACCTCCCCCACCGTGGCCGGTCCTTGGCTGAGGCGCTCGACGATCTCGCGCCGGAGCGGATGGGCGAGAGCGCTGAACGTATCGTTAGCCATTTTGCTAATACTAGTGGCTGCCCGCGAATCCAGACTGGAGGTGAACGTCGATGCCAAATCACAGGATCGGCACACAGGAGGAATGGCAGGCGGCGCGCGACGAGGTGCTGAGGGAGGAGAAGGAGCTCACCCGACGCAGCGACGAACTGGCCAGAAAGAGACGCGAGCTGCCATGGGTGCTCGTCGAGAAGAACTACCGGTTCGAGACCGAGCACGGCGCAAAGGCCCTCGCCGATCTGTTTGACGGCCGCTCCCAGCTGGTCGTCTACCACTTCATGTTCGGACCGTCGTGGGAGGCAGGCTGCCCGGCCTGCTCCTCGATCACCGACACGCTCGCTCCCCAGGTCCCCCATCTGAAGGCCAGGGACACCACTCTGCTGCTCGCCTCCCGCGCGCCGCTCGACAAGCTCGTCGCCTTCAGAGATCGGATGGGCTGGCGCATCGACTGGGTCTCCAGCGGCGGCAGCGACTTTAACCGTGACCTCGGCTTCCTGCGCACCGAGGAGGAGGTCAGGCCATTTCTGGAGGGCGAGCTCTCGCCCACCATCCCGCAACATGCGCGCATGTGCGGAACGGATGTGGCGCGGTACCTCGCCGAAGGCCCGGGTCTGAGCGTGTACGCGCGCTCGGACGGCAGCGTCTACCGGACCTACGTCACGACCTCCCGCGGCCTCGAGATCGGGATGGCCTTCTACCCACTGCTCGACCGGACACCGAGGGGCCGCGAGGAGAGCGCGACCGAGCCGTGGTGGCTCCGCCGGCACGACGAGTACGAGGAAAGTTCTCTCCCGGGAGCGCGCGCATGACGCCGGTTCAGACCGCGCGCAAGCATCCCGAAGTGGTCGCCGGGCTGCTGGCCATTGCCGGGCTGGCGTGGTGGTGGACTGTCAATCGGATGGCCGGGATGGGCGCTGGTCCCGGTGCCGACCTGGGCACACTCGGCTGGTTCGCCGGCTCGTGGGTGGTGATGATGGCGGCGATGATGTTTCCCTCGTTCGCTCCCAGCCTCACCGCGTACCTGACGCTGACGCGCAGGCGTCAGGTCAGCCGTTGGCTCCTGTTCGCCTGTGGCTATCTCCTGGTATGGACCGCCGCGGGCGTCTTCGCCTACGGGGTGTTCGAGCTGGGCAAGGACCTGCTCGCCAGCGACCTGGCCTGGCACGGCGGCGGGCGCTGGCTATCCGCCGGCGTGATCGCAGCAGCCGCCGCCTACCAGTTCATGCCGCTCAAGCGCGCCTGCCTTACTCGGTGCCGAGGAAAACTCGAGGGCCTACACGGCGTCGCACGCCCGGGCTGGTCTACCGCGCTGGCGACCGGCGCGCGGGCCGGCAGCTGGTGCCTTGGCTGCTCATGGGCGCTGATGGCTGCCCTGTTCGCGCTGGGAGTGATGAGCCTGACGTGGATGGTGCTGATCGCAGCCCTGGTCGCGCTCGAAAAGACCTCCCCGTGGCCCGTCGCGGCGAGGATCGCGACAGCGACGGTCCTTGCCGCGCTCGCCGTGGGGATCCTCGCCGCGCCGCACCAGGTTCCCGGCCTTGTCGTCCCGGGTTCTGAGGGCATGCACGCCATGAAGGCGATGGCTTAGGCGGCCTGCCCGATGTTGGTCAGTGCACGCCTCCGCAAAGACGCCAGAGCGCACCATTGCCCATCGTGGACATGTGTGGGACCGTGGAAGGGCGACATCCCGAAGTCTGACCCCACCAGCGACACGATGGACCAGGCGCCCGAAACGCAACCAGAGGGACTCGAAGACTGGCGGCGATCCGCCCGACGGGTCACTAACGCATGGAACTCCTGGTTAGCGGCCGGACACGGTGACCGTCGTGCTCGGTATCACGCCTTCGTGTCGGCCCTTGCCGACGAGGAAGCGGCGGCCGCCAGAGTCAAACTACTGATCGAATCCACCGGTTCGCGCGAATGCGCCACTCCGATGGTCAGCGAGTTGGCGGATTGACCGAAGGCCAGGGGTCTGGCACGCTCCCATGCACCCGCGTTCCGTGCCCAGGTGTTGAGTCAATCGCGAGGCTGCCGCCGAGGACGGTGATGCGGTCGCGCATGTTCGTCAGTCCGGCCCCCGCCTCCGTCCGACTTGTGTCGAACCCGCACCCCGTATCGCAGACCGTGAACTGCAGCGCCCGGGCGGTGTCCCGGGCATCGACGGAAACCTGAGCGGGTCCCGCGTGCTTGGCTGCATTGTCGAGCGCGGCGAGGCAGGTGAAGTAGACCGCGCTCTCGACCTCTGGCCGGCACCGGCGTATCCCACTCGCTGACACGGAGACCGGCCGGTCCGTGTACCGGCTGGCGGCGAGCAGCGCTGCCTGGAGTCCATCGGAGGCGAGCAGCGCCGGATAGACGCCGCGCGCGACCGCACGTACCTCATCAATAGCTTGCTCGACCTCGTCGCCGAACCCGTTCAACGCCGCGCTGGCGTCCAGATCGCCGCGCTCCTGGAAGCGCGCAGCGGCGAGCGCCAGCCGAATCCGCAGGCCGGTCAGATGTTGCTGAACTCCGTCGTGAAGGTCTCTCTCGATCCGCTGCCGCTCGGCGACACCGGCCTGGAGCACGCTGCGGGCCAGCCGTGGCGGGATCACCTGCGCGAGCGCCGCCTCGACTGATGGGTCCTCGTTGACCGGCCCGAGAACGACCAGCGCGACGGTGGGCGGCCGAGCGTCTACGCGCATGGGATCATCCTCAGCCGCTAGCTGCGTCGCAATCACCGATACATCAGGCATGCTGGCGCCGTTGCCCCGAATCTGGGAGCTGCTTGGCCGCACAAACGGCCCGGCCTTTCCCGTCGCACTTCGTCGAACGCGCCAACCCGCCCAAGCGTTCCAGCCACGCCCCTTAGGGCGAGCATACTCCCCGCGAGCGCGCGGGCGACCCACCCCAAGACAAACCCACGCAACACTCCACGAGGGTTTCAGGCGTCCTTGATCGGCCGGAGCGAGTCGAGCGCCGCCTGCAGGATCGGCTCGCGGTAGCTGGGGTCTCCCGGGATCTTGGCGATCGCGACGACCATGTCGAGGATCTGCTCAAGGGTGAGGGCGCTCCGGGTCTCGCCTGACGCTCGGGCGGCGAGCAGGAGTGGCCGTCCGGCGTCGAGCACACGCGCATACCCCGCTCCGAACACGGGGTCGTCAGCATCGGAGTGTTTGAGGAGCTCGGCGGCGACGAGCCGCTTGCTGGTGAAGTAGGCATAGAAGCGGCGTAGCCATGCCGTGAGGCGCGCTCCGGAGGTGTCTCCTCCGATCGTCGCAGCGGCCTCACAGACCGCGTCGATCTCATCGACGTAGAGCGCCTCCAGGAGCTGGTGTCGGTTGGCGAAGTTGCGGTAGAGGGTGGCCGAGCCGACCCCGGCGCGCCGGGAGATCTCGGCCATCGAGACGTCGGCCTCCGGGTCGGCGAAGGCGTCGCGCGCGGCCGTGAGAATCCGCTCGCGGTTGCGCTCGGCGTCGACGCGTCGGGGCGATGGTTGAGGCGTGAGCGGTGGCTTGGTCATGAAGTAAGTGGGGAGGGTCCCCGGTTCTGCGCTACAGTCATGTGGGCACCCTCTCCGCTTCTTCGTTGAGTCTAGCTCTCCGCCGGTCGGCCCACGACCGGCCCACGCCAATCGCACCAAGACAAAGGAGTACTCGTCATGAGGCCTACCCCCAACGGTGCGGTCACCTTCGGGATCATGACCGCCCCGCAACAGGTCAGCTACCCCGCCATCCTGCGGGTCTGGAGAGAGGCGGAGACGGTCCCGCAGATCAAGCATGCGTGGCTGTTCGACCACCTCATGCCGATCGGCGGCGACCCGAACGGCCCGATCTTGGAGGGCTGGACGCTTCTCTCGGCCCTTGCCGCACAGACCGAACGGTTGCGCCTCGGGCTGCTGGTGACCAGCAACCGCTTCCGACCGCCGGCGATGCTGGCCAAGATCGCCGCGACCGTCGACATCGTGTCGGGAGGAAGGCTCGACTTCGGCATCGGAGTGGGCTCCCGGCCACACCCCCCGGCGGCGTGGCGCGAATACCCGGCGCACGGCCTGCCCTTTCACGACTTCGCCCACGCTGTCGGAAGCCTCGCCGAGGCGTGCACGGTCATCCGGCGTCTGTGGACGGAGCCTGAGCCGTTCGACTTCGACGGCACCTATGTCCGTTTGACCGGAGCGTTCTGCAATCCCAAACCTGTTCAGCTGCCGCGCCCGCCGATCATCATCGGCGGACGCACAACGGCGACGCTGCGCGTCGTTGCCGAGCATGCCGACCTGTGGAACGTCCCCGGCGGCGACATCGACGACTGCGTTCGCCGAGGTGCTCTGCTGGACCAATTCTGTGCTGAGATCGGGCGAGATCCGGCGTCGATCACCCGCTCGATCCATCTTCCGGTTTCCTACGACCGGCCCGCCACGACCCAACGCGCGATCACGCAAGCCATCGACGCCGGCTTCCGCCACATCGTCCTCGGGCTCCCCGCTCCATATCCCGAAAACGTCGCGCACTGGATCGCCAGCGAGCTCGTCGACACGTCGACCTGAGCAACCCTGGTCAGCTGGAAACGATCCGCCCAAGGGTTGGAACCGATCATCGCAGTAACGACAATCAGCTAACCGCCTTGCGTGACCGGAACCGGGGCGACTTAACTCGAGGAGCGAGACGTGCAAGATCCCGATGCCAGCAAGTTCGTCCAGCAGCAGGCCGGGCCACCCGCTCAGCCCCCAGGACGGCGGGATCGACGTGCGCGAGCTCGCAGAGCTACGGGCCACGGCGTGATCCAACACGCTGGGTTCGCGATCGAGCCGTGGGCGGTCCGCGAGACTACCCTCGACCTCGAGCGGCTGGCACAGACCGAATCGGTGTTCGCGCTCGCCAACGGGCACCTCGGCGTGCGCGCGAACCTCGACGAGGGCGAGCCGTTCGGACTGCCCGGCACCTATCTCGCCGGCTTTTATGAGACACGTCCGCTGCCGTATGCCGAGCCCGGGTACGGCGATCCGGAGGACGGCCAGACGGTCGTCAATGTGACCAACAGCAAAATCATCCGCCTAGTGGTCGAGGACGAGGCGTTCGATGTGCGCTATGGCGAGCTCCGCACGCACGAGCGGCTGCTCGACCTCCGCGCGGGCGTGCTGCGTCGGACCGCCGACTGGGTCTCGCCGACGGGACGCGTTGTTCGCGTCTCGTCGACTCGAATCGTCTCGTTCACACAACGGTCGATCGCGGCGATCCTCTACGAGGTCGAGCCGCTCGAAGAGGCGGTGCAGGTCGTGGTCCAGTCCGAGCTCGTAACCAATGAGACGCTGCCGATCACCGAGAAGGACCCGCGGGCGGCCGCGGCACTTGCTTCTTCGTTGACTTCCGACCTCTTCACGGGCGAGGAGTTGCGCGCGATGCTGATCCATACGACGAGAGCCAGCGGCCTGACGGTGGCCGCGGCGATGGATCACCGGGTAGACGGTCCCGCGGACACGCAGACCACGATCCGGAGCGACCCCGATCTGGCTCGACTCACGATTACGGCGACGGCCGCGCCCGGGAGCCCGCTGCGCGTGACGAAGTTCATCGGCTACAGCTGGTCTGGTCAGCGGACCGTCCCCGCGATACGCGACCAGGTCGACGCGGCCGTCGACGGCGCCGTGCAGACAGGCTGGGCGGGGCTTCTCCAGCAGCAGCGGGCGTTTCTCGACGCGTTCTGGGAGGAGGCGGACATCGAGATCGATGGCGACGCGGCGCTCCAGCAGGCGGTCCGCTTCGGGCTGTTCCACACGCTGCAAGCAGGAGCGCGGGGCGAGCAGCGCCTGATTCCGGCGAAGGGGCTCACCGGTCCGGGCTATGACGGCCACACGTTCTGGGACACCGAGGCGTTCGTACTCCCGCTGCTGATGCTCACGTACTCGCGGCCCCGAGCGGTCGCGGATGCCCTGCGCTGGCGACACCAAACGCTCGATTTGGCGCGCGAGCGCGCGCGATCCCTCGGGCTTCGAGGAGCCGCGTTTCCGTGGCGCACGATCGCCGGCCAGGAGTGCTCGGGCTACTGGCCGGCGGGCGCGGCCGCGTTCCACATCAACGCCGCGATCGCCAACGCAGTCGACCGCTACCTGGTGCTCACCGAGGACGATGCGTTCGCGCGCGAGGCGGGGGTGGAGCTGCTCGTTGAGACCGCGCGGCTGTGGCGCTCACTCGGCTACGAAGATCCCGCCGGTCGGTTCCGGATCGACGGAGTCACCGGGCCGGACGAGTACAGCGCGATCGCTGACAACAACGTCTATACGAACCTGATGGCCGCACGGAACCTCCGAGCCGCGGCCGACGCGATCGAGCGCTACCCAGTGCTGGCGCGGCCCCTCGGGGTCGACCGTGAGGAGGCCGCCAGCTGGCGCCGCGCGTCTGAGGCGATCTTCATCCCATACGACGCGTCGCTCGGCGTTCACCCGCAGGCCGAGGGGTTTACCGAGCACCAGGAGTGGGACTTCGACTCGACCCCGGCCGAGAATTACCCACTGCTGCTGCACTACCCGTACTTCGACCTGTATCGCAAACAGGTCGTCAAACAGGCTGATCTCGTAATGGCCCTGTTCTACGCCGGCGAGTATTTCACCCCGGAGGAGAAGGCTCGCAACTTCGCGTTCTACGAGCGGTTGACCGTCCGCGACTCATCGCTGTCCGCGTGCATCCAAGCGGCGGTGGCGGCCGAGGTCGGTCACGTGGAGCTTGCCTACGACTACCTCGGCGAAGCCGCCCTACTCGACCTCGACGATCTTCAGCACAACACCCGCGACGGGATTCACATCGCCTCGCTGGCGGGCGCCTGCATCGCCGCGATCGCGGGCTTCGGAGGACTGCGCGACCGCGACGGCAAGCTCAGCTTCGTACCCCGCCTCCCGCAGGCGCTCACTCGCCTGGCGTTCAACCTCCGCGCTCGCAAGACGACGCGCCTGAGGATCGAGGTCGAGCCGACTCAGGCCACCTACACGCTGCTAACGGGCGAACCGCTCGACATCGACCACCACGGGAATCCGATCACAGTCACCGCCGACCAGCCCGTGCAATGCCCGATCCCGCCGGCGGACCAACTGGAGCCGCCGACCCAGCCGCGCGGCCGCGTACCGCGACGCCGGCGCGAGGTCTGACCTGGGGTCCGCGCCGCGTTCTCGACCGAGTTTCCCGCCGGTACTTCCGCCTCCATGCGCGCGGCGCGCGCGGGCAGGACATTCGTCCACACCCGCGCGAACCACGACGTTCGTGTGCCGTTAGTACACGTAGTGGCACTGCCTGGCGACGCGGATCTGCCAGTCGTGCTCCCACAGTTCGGCGCACGCGCTGCCACGAGGCGCGTTCCAGTTCAGGGCGTACTTCCACTGTCCAACGTGGCTGCAACCCCAGTGCACGTTGCCCTTGACATAGTAACGGCCGTTGCCGTAGGTGAACTTCATCGACGGGTCGCACAAGTTCGCGACCGACCCGAAATTCGCCCCATCCCAATTGATGTGCAACCCCTTGCCATTGATCTCGTGCGCCAGCTGCCCGGACGGGATGCCGATCGACTGGCCTTTGATGTTGACGGTAAACGCACCCCAGTACTGAATGCCGAAAGCGGTCGCCAGCGACGTTGCGGGGACAACGAGCGCGAGTAACCCACATGCGGCGATGGTCGCCAACACACAGTGTGCCCTGCGGGACATATAGCTAGACCTCCCTAGCTTTGGACGGACGTTGCTGTCGGCTCTGCCTACCTCGAGCCGACCCCCGATGGCCAGCAACACTCTGCTGAGCCATCGGTGACGCCCAGCACTCTCGCGGCCGAGGACCCCCGTTGTCTGTGAACATTGTCACGGCATCGAGCACAAAACAGAGGAGACCGGAGATGGCTGGCCGAGTTGAGGGCAGGAACGTGATTCTCACCGGGGCTGCTGGCGGGATCGGCCGCGCAGTCGGCCACGCGCTGTGTGGCGAGGGCGCGCGAGTGTTGCTCGTCGACCGCGATGAGGCCGGCGCAGTCGCGGCCGCGGATGCGCTGCGCGCCCAGGCGGCACGCTGTGAGCCCATGGGTGTGGATGTCACCCAGGAGGCTGCCTGGCCACAGATCGTTCGCGCGTGCTCGCAGGCATTCGGCCCTCCGGACGCGCTGATCAACAATGCGGCGATCAATCGCTTTCCGGCCCTCGCCGACGAGAGCTTGGACGGATGGTCTGACGTGCTCGCGGTCAACCTCACAGCCGCCTTCCTCGGTATGCGCGAGGTGATTCCCGGAATGATCGAGCGCGGGCACGGCGCGATCGTGAACGTTTCCTCGACATGGGGCCTGGTCGGGGCGGCGATGGCCGCTGCCTACCAGGCAAGCAAGGGCGGCATCACGATGCTCACCAAGCACGCGGCCGTGGCATACGGCAAGCACGGGCTCCGGGTCAACTCGATCCATCCCGGGCTAATCGACACACCGATGAACGACGGCATGTCGCTGGCTCAACGCGATGCCGAAATCGCCAAGCACCCGCTCGGGCGAGCCGGAGTCCCCTCCGAGGTCGCCACCGCAGTCACGTATCTGATCTCCGACGAGGCGGCGTTCGTCACCGGGGCGGCCCTTCCGATCGACGGCGGCTACACAGCCGCATGATCGGTGGTTCAGGCCTCGCCGTCGGAGCTCCACGAGACTGGTGCTCTGCCAAGACTTGCCATGAGTCTCTGCTCGATGCAAAATCGTCAGATCACTCCCGTGCAGTTCGGACTGCCGGGCGGCCTACACGGGCGCGAGCCCGGGTAGCCCGATCAGCGACAGCGGATCAAGGAGGCCCTCATGGGCGAACACGACACCACCGAGCGCCACCACGAGCGTGCCGCCGACCCCGCCGACACGGCGGACCGGCCCTTGGAGCCGCGGTCCTCACACGAGCCGCTGCACGACGCCGACGTGCCCCATCCCGACGACAGCGACCCGCACCACCGGCTCAACACGCCCGTCGGGGAGATCGACGAGACGACAGATTCGGACCCCTACCGCTCCGAAACCCCCGAAGACGACAGCGACCGCGCATCCGGCATCCGCGGCGCGGGGCAGGGCGCTGAGGAGCAATGAGCGCGTCGCCGATCGCCAGGCGCCTGCTTGAGGCCACCGCCGCCGAGCACCCCGTCATCTCGGTCGTGTTTGACCTGAACCCCGCGGAGTTCGCCACCGCGCCGGCGCGCGCCACCCAGGCAAGCTCGCTGCTGGACGCCGCGCACAACCTCGAGACCGCCGACCAGACGCTCAACCACGACGCCCGCCAAGCGATTCGCTCTGACCTCGAGCGGCTCAAAACCTACCTCGGGTCCGACGACCTGCCGGTCTCCGGCGCCGGGGCGCTGGCGATCTTCGCCTCCCACGGCTCCGGACTGTTTGAGACGGTGGCGCTCTCGCAACCTTCGACGTCGTCGATCTACCTCGATCGCGAACCTCACATCGAACCGGTCGTCATCGAGCCCGCCGCGCAGCGATGGTGCGCGGTGCTCGTCTCCGCCCGAGACGTGACGATCGACATGGGCGCAGGCGCGACGGTCGTCGCGCGCAGCGCGGGCTCGGACTACGTCCGCGGGCACAGTCAGTCCGACGGCAACGAGGAGCGCGGCCGCGAGCAGGACATCGAGGGCCACCTGATCGCTGTCTCGCACCGGCTGGCCGACGACCGGCGCGCCGGACGCTTCGATGTGCTGACGATCGGCGGGCCCGTGGACGCCCTGACCGGGTTGGAAGGGCGCCTCCCCGACGACCTACGGTCCGCGCTAGTCGGACGGCTCGACGTCGATCCGTCGGCCGCGACCGAGGCCGACGTGGCAGCCGCGGTCGTCAAGCTGCTGGCCCAGACGCACGCGGACGCGCAGGAGCAGACCCTTGCGCAATTCAGCGACCAGTTGGCCGCCGCGCGGGGCCAGGACGGTCCCGCACGCGCCGTGGCCGGAGTCGCCGACGTACTCGAGGCGCTCGCCGAGCAGCGCGTGGAGACGCTGCTGCTCGCGGGCGACTTTCATGCCGCCGGCGCGCGGTGCCCGCACGACGGGATGCTGCTGCCCTCAGACGTCTCGGAGTGCCCAGTCGACGGCACAACGACGAGCCCCGTCGCTGACCTGCGTGAGCCGATGATCGCCGCGGCGGTCCGCCAGGACGCGACGCTGCTCCTGTTCCCCGAACCGGACGAGATACTGCGCGCGCCAGACCACCGTGCCGGAGCGCTGCTGCGGTTCTAGACGCCTCGAACCGCACTCACATCGCCGCTAGATCGAACGCGCGGGGTCCTTTCACGCGATCTTGATGCCGCGCGCCACGATCTGGACGAGTCCTTCACGGCTCTGGATCTACGGTGCGACAGATCGGAGCAGATCAACGACCGACGTTAAGCGATGACGGAGCAGACTACGGTCGGCGAAGACAGCCGGTCCGGATCGGAACGGCTCGCGGTAGGCGAAACGGATGACCGTCGCCGGCTGGGCGCAGATCGTGATCTTCATCGCCGTGCTGACGGCGCTGACGCCGCTGTTGGGCGGCTACATGTCGAAGGTCTATCAAGGGCAGCGCGTCGCGCTCTCGCCACTGGCCGCGCCGGTGGAGCGTTTGACCTACCGGATTCTCCGGGTCGAGCCGCGCGACGGACAGGACTGGCGGGCGTATGCGCGGGCGGTGCTGACCTTCAGTTTGGGGAGCTGGCTCGTGCTCTACGCGGTGCTGCGAACTCAGGGCGCTGGTCCCTTCAACCCGCAGCACTTTGTCGCGGCTCCGTGGGCCTTGTCGTTCAACACGGCGTCGTCGTTTGTCAGCAACACCAGCTGGCAGTTCTACGCCGGGGAGACGACGCTGTCCTACTTCGCGCAGATGGCCGGCATCACTGTCGCCAGCTTCACCTCATGTGCGGTGGGGATGGCGGTGGCGGTAGCGTTCATCCGTGGTCTGGGGCGGGGCAACGCTCGGGAGCTCGGCAACTTCTGGGTCGATCTGACCCGTTCGCTGCTCTACGTGCTGTTGCCACTGTCGGTCATCGGTGGTTTGTTTCTCGTCGCGGAGGGGTCGATCCAGAACCTGTCGCACTATCTGACCGTCCGGGGGCCGACGGGCCTGGGTCAAAAGATCGCGATGGGACCGGTCGGCTCCCAAGAGGTGATCAAGTTGCTCTCCGGCGACGGCGGCGGTTTCTTCAATACGAACTCGGCGCACCCGTTCGAGAACCCGACCGGGTTATCGAACTTCGCCGAGGCCCTCCTGATGCTGCTGATCCCGGCGTCGCTCACATCTACGTTCGGGCGGATGGTCGGCCGGCGACGGCAGGGCTGGGCTCTCTACTCGGCGATGCTCGTGCTATTCGTCGCCGGCGTCGGCGTCATCTATGCGGCCGAGGCCAACGGCACGCCTGCCCTGCACGCGGCCGGATTGCACGCAGCCAACATGCAGGACAAGGAACAGCGGTTTGGAACCGCCGGGTCGGCGCTGTTCGTGGGTGCCGGGACGGCAGGCGGCGACGGTGCCGTCAACAGCGGTCTTGAGGCCTACACCGGGCTCGGAAGCGCCGTCGCGATGTCGAACATCATGACCGGCGAGGTGATCTTCGGCGGCCCTGGATCCGGATTGTTCGGGATGCTGCTGGTCGTCGTGCTCGCCGTGTTCATCACCGGCCTGATGGTCGGACGAACGCCCGAATACCTCGGCAAGAAGCTCGGTATCCGCGAGATCAAGCTCGCTGCGCTCGGGACGCTGTTCGTGCCCGCCTTGGTGCTCTCGATGACCGCGATCGCGACCTCGACCAAAGCCGGCCGGCAGTCGCTGTTTGCCCATGGACCACAGGCCTTCTCCGAATCGCTGTACGCCTACCTGTCCCAAGCGAACAACAACGGATCAGCGCTCGCCGGATACACCGGCTTCGTGCAGCCGACCCCGGGGAACGCCGGCGCGCACGGAATCGTGTTCGCGGATGTCGCAGGCGGACTGGTAATGACCTTCGGGCGGTTCGTACCGATCCTGTTGGTGCTCGCACTCGCCGGCTCGCTCGCGGGCCGCCGAACCTCGCCGCCCGGCCTCGGGACCCTGCGCACCGACACCCCGACATTCGTCGTCTTCCTGATCGGATTCGTGATCGTGTTTGCCCTGCTGAACTTCCTCGCCGCGTTGTGCCTCGGGCCGCTCGTCCAGTCGCTCACGCCGCATCTGTTTAGCTGACCCGCCGGGTGTAACCACAGCGATCAAGCGCCATGGATCCGGTCTGCGGCCGCCTGCGCCGCCAGGCGGTTTGTCATCTCCGTTTGGCGCCATCGCCCAGGTGGGACGCGGTGGTAGCGGCGGAACGCGGCCGCGAAAGCGTACGGGGAGGCATAGCCGGTCCGTGCGCCGATCTGCGCGAGCGTCAACTCGCCGGCACGCAGATGATCTCGTGCCAGAGTCATGCGCCACTCGGTCAGGTACTGCATGGGCGCCTGACCGAGCGCGAGTGCAAAGATGCGAGCGAACGCAGCACGTGACAGCCCGCTGACGGCGGCGAGCTCCGGCACGGTCCATCCGTGGGCGGCGTCGGCATGCATTGCACTCAAGGCTGGGCCGAGCCTCGGATCGGCCGAAGCCTGATACCAGCGAGGCGCGTGCTCGCTTCGTTGGAAGCACGCGCGAATCGCGAGCACCAGGAGAACATCCAGGAGTCGGTCGAGGACGGTCTGTTGACCGGGTGCGGAGGTGGCGAGCTCAGATGACAACAGACCGATAACGTCGTGCAGGGGGTCGTCCGCCGCGGCCGACAGCGTCAGGATCGGTGGTAGAGCGTCGAGTAGTCCTCGGCCGACGTCGCCTGAGAGCACGTATGCCCCGCAGAGGAACACGTCTGCGTCATCGGCCGCCGCGCGTTCGTCGTCTGCGTGGCGTGCCTGGAACTGCTCAGGCGGCAGGCAAGCGGCGTTGGGCTTGTGAGCTATGAAGTGATCGCGGCCGCCGCGGACGAGCGCCACGTCACCGGGCGCGAGCTCCAGCGGAGATCGAGGATCGTCGAGCCACAACCACATACGTCCCCGGATGACCGCGTGCACGGCCAGCTGGATCGTGCCAGGTAGACGGAGGCCCCAAGGAGGTCGTGCGACTGACCGTGCGAAGACGCCGCCCGAAGCGCGAGCCCTCACAAGATGAGCTTGCAGAACGTCCAGCACGTGAGCGTCTCACACAAAGAATGAAGCGTCAAATGCATTGACACGCTTCGATAGGCCCTGCACGCTGACGGTATGACGAACCCTCCCGCCCACGTCCTCCTGCTTGGCGGCACAGGCAAGACCGGTTCTCGGCTCGCCGCGAAACTCGCGAAGCTCGGCCTCGACGTCCGTACCGCCGCACGCCAGGGCGCCGACGTCCACTTCGACTGGGACGATCCAACGACCCATCGCCCGGCCCTGCAGGGGATCGATCGCCTCTACCTGCTCGCGCCGGTCATGCGAATCGACTTCGCCGACCAGGTAGCGAGCTTCCTCGATCTCGCCGAGACCGCTGGCGTGCGCCACGTCACGTACCTGAGCGCCCATGGCATCGATCAGGCCCCGCCGCAGGTCGCCCTGCGAGCCGTCGAGCTCGACCTCATCGGCCGCGGCGCCATCACCGATTCCATCCTGCGGCCCGCTTGGTTCATGCAGAACTTCAGCGAAACCTTCCTCAAGCCCGTCGACGGCGTTATCACGGTCCCGACGGCTAACGGATCGGAAGCGTTCGTCGACGCCGCGGATATCGCAGCGGTGGCCGCCGAGACTCTGGCCAGCCCGGATGCACACGCCGGCGCCGCGTATGCGCTCACCGGCCCGGAGGCGATGACGGTGAGCGAGGCGGCCGAGGTCATCGCTGACGTCACCGGAAAGCCGATCAAGCACAACGATATCGACCGCGACGTGTGGATCCGGGGCAGCGTCGCGTCCGGCGTGCCCGCGGCGTACGGCGAGATGCTTCGGATATTGACGGAGACCGTCGCCTCCGGAAGAGGCTCTCGGCCTAACGACAACGTCGAGAAGATCACCGGGGCGCCGCCGGTCAGGTTCGCTGACTTCGCCCGGCGAACCGCGAAGGCGTGGACATAGGCTGGACCCGGCTACCCAAGACACGTCGAAGGCCGCAAGACCGGCACCGAGGGTCAGCTTCCCCGGCCCGCGGGTTCGGCCGTTGCGCCTGACTGGAGGAGATGCTGTTTGAGCTGGTGGCGCGACTTGACTCCGAGCTTGCGAAACGCTTTGCGGAGGTGGTAGTCGACGGTGCTGGGGCTGATGAACAGCTGCGCGGCGATCTCCTGATTGGTGGCCCCGTCGGCCGCGAGGCGCGAGATCTGCGCTTCCTGGGGAGTCAGGTCGTCGCGCGTCTCGACCGTCCGTCTACGCGCGTGCTCGCCGGTCGCCTCGAGCTCGACCCGAGCGCGCTCGGCAAACGCCTCCATCCCGAACTCCGTGAACAGCTCGTGTGCCGTGCGTAGCTGCTCACGCGCGTCGAGCCGGCGACGCTCGCGGCGCAGCGATTCGCCGTAGAGGAGGTGGGCGCGCGCGAGCTCCACGCGAACACGGGTGCGAGCGAGCGCCTCGATCGCCTGGCGATAAAGCGTCTCGGCGGCTTCGCCTTCGGTCAGCAGCGCTCGGGAGCGGGCCTCGACTCCGAGCGCCCAATCAGTGCCACTGGTGCGGGTGAGCTCCGACAGCCGTCGCAGCCGGTCGGCGGCGAGGTCGGTCTCCCCGCTCCGGACGGCGGCCTCGATCAGCTCGACCAGCCCCCAGATGAAGAACGCCAGATCCTGCGGGTACTCGGTGGCCTGCCGGGCAGCGGTCAGCGCATCGTCGTACCGGGCGAGGCCGTTGTAGAGCACCGCGGTCGCGTACTTGCCGACGCCGATCGTCCTGCCCTCGCCGCGGGCGGTCGCGTCCCGATCGCCGGCCGCGGTCAGCCGTGACGTCTCCGCCTGCTGGCCGCGCCAGGCCGCGAGGAACAGACGAGCGTGGGGCACGTCCGGGTTTGCGATCGCGTCGCTGACTGCGTGCGCCTCCTCGCTCAACGTCTCCGCCGCGGCGAACTCGCCGGCGAACAGATGGATGCCTGCTCGCAGGTTGAGCGCCAGCGGCAGCACGGTCAGCGCGCCGGCATCGCGGGCGAGCTGGATCTGCCGGGCGGAGAGCACGAACCAGCTCTCGTCGTCCCACAGATCCATGGCGGTGCGGCACGCGAGCCACAGCCAGCGAATCCCCTCCTCGCTGGAGAGTTCGTCGCCGCGGAAGGCCCGCAGTGCCCTCTTCAGCATCGGCGTCCCAGCGGCATAGCCGTCCGTGTGCACCACGGCCAGCCCATCGAGGAGGAGATCGGGCGCTCGCTGGGGCTCCGGCGACGGCGGCGCCCGGCGTGCAGCATCCGCCGTCTTGCGCACACCGTCGCGGGCCCCCAGGCGACCGGCGGAGATCGCCGCGGACAACGCCTCCAGGTAGGTCACGCGCGCAAGACAGATGTCGAGCGGCTCGAGCCGCTTGGCGGCCTTGAGCAACAAGAGTGGAGCGTCCCTGCCGCGGTTGACGGCAAACTCGATCTGACCGCGCAGCAACTCGACCTGGGCGCGCTGGAGCTCGGTCAGCGGTCCGGACTCTGCGATGGCAACCAGTCGGAGTGCCGCGTCGAACGCGCCGGCTTGGTGCTTGGCCTGTGCCGCGGCGAGCGCACGTTGCGCCCGGCGCGAGGGCTCGGGGGTCAGCGCGGCGGCACGCTCGAGGAACGCGGCCGCTGCCGCCAACCCGCCCCGCGCCTGAGCGCGGCCCGCCGAGCGCTCCAGCTCGGACGCGACGTCCTCGTCGAACCCGGACGTCGCCTGGGCAAGATGCCAGGCACGGCGATCGGGATCGACCGCCGGATCGGTCGCATCGGCCAGCGCGCGATGCGAGGCCTGCCTGTCCTCCGGCGAGGCCGCTCGATACGCCGCCGAGCGGACCAGCGGGTGACGAAACGTCACCCGCGCGCCGATCGCGAGCAACCCATCGGTCTCGTCCGCTGCGTGGACCCCGATTCCGAGCCGCCCGGCCGCGCGCCACACCAGCACCGGGTCGCCGACCGGCTCCGCCGCCGCGACCACCAACAACCGCTGGGTCTCGAGAGGAAGCGCTTCCAGCCGGCGCCGGAAGCTCTGCTCGATCCGCCCGGATAGGCCGGGCGCGTCCGGCAAACCGAACCCGCCTGCCAGCTGCGCCGGCGTCAACCCCCGAGGCAGCTCCAACAGCGCCAACGGGTTGCCGCGCGTCTCGGCGACGATCCGTTCGCGTACCCGCTCGTCCAACGGGACCCGCAAGACCGAGCCCAACAGCGCCCGCGCATCACCATCCCGCAGACCCTCGACCACCAGCTCCTGAAATCCCGTGAGCGCTTCGCTGGGCTCGCGCGTCACCAACACGAGCGCGACCGACTCCGCCAACAGCCGCCGCGCCACGAACACCAGCGCCTGCGCCGACGCCCGATCAAGCCACTGCGCGTCATCAACCACACACACCAGCGGCCGCTCCTCGGCCGCCTCCGAGAGCAGGCTGAGCACCGCCAACCCGACCAAAAACCGATCCGGCGCATCCCCCGCCCGCAACCCAAACGCCACCCCCAGCGCATCCCGCTGAGGGGCAGGCAGCCGATCCAGGCGGTCCAGCATCGGCGCGCACAACTGCTGCAACGCCGCGAACGCGAGCTCCATCTCTGACTCCACACCCACCGCGCGAATCACCCCGAACCCCGCCGCGGACCCGATCGCGGACTCCACCAGCGCCGTCTTACCAACCCCAGCCTCGCCACAGACCACCAGCACCCGGCTCTGGCCACCGCGTACTCCCTCAAGCAGCTGCTGTAGCGCCTCGCGCTCGTTGCGCCGGCCGTGCAACACACTTGCCGGCCCCTCGGTGACCATGCAGCACCGACGATACCCGCGCCCGCGGCCCGTGTCGACACGCCACGGCCGACGAGCCCGCCCGGTCGCGGACTACGCGGTGTCCGAGGTCATCGCGACAGCTCACCGCGACGTTCGATTCAGAAGGGCTGGAATGATTCGGTAGTCGCCGCCGGTCTGGAAGACCAGGTTGTGGATCTCCGCGGCCGCGATCGCGCGCAAGGTGGCCAGCTCGGCGGCCGCCTGGTGCTGATCGAATACGTTCAGCGGCCAGTCGCCGACGGTGGCGCCCTGTAGGTGTGGGTGCGGCGACCCGATGCCGAAGTAGGCGCGAATCACGATCGGCTTGATGCGGGCCGCTCGCTGCTGTGGCCATGCGAGTGACCAGACGGACTCGAGGCCGGCCGTGGCGGACCGTCGGACCGCCGTGGCGGTGATCTCGCCGGTGTCGAGCAGCAGATCCGCGTCGATCTCGTTGAGTGCTTGGCGGGCATACGGATCGAGTAACGCGACGGCGTCGGCGAACAGTCGCTCCTTTTCCCGCCGGGAGGTGGCGGTGCCGTGCGAGCCGTCGCGCAGATCAGCAAAGTGACGCAACAGCGCTCCGGTGTACTCCGAGCGGGAGCTGGTCATGGCGGGGTCCGTTGTATGCATGGGGTTCCTTTTGGATGAGGGCCGAATCGGAGCTGCGCTGCTGGAATATCGCCACTCGCGGCTCATATTGCAAAGACGCGTTCCTGCGAACCTCGATAGGCAGCTCCTATAGCCTTCTTGACCATCCCATGAACCTTCGACAGCTGCAATACCTGCTGGCGATCGCCGACGAAGGCTCGTTCACACGCGCCGCCAAGCAACTGCTCGTCGCGCAGCCGTCGCTCTCGCAGCAGATCAAGAGCCTCGAGCACGAGCTCGGCGGCCCGCTGCTGGAACGTCTGCCGACGGGTGTGCGGCTGACTGCTGCCGGCAAGGCGTTCCTACCCGAGGCCCGCGCCGCGGTGGCGCACGCCGAGCGCGCGCGGCGCGACGCTCGCAGCGCGCTGGGCCTCGAGGCGGGAGAGATCGAGGTCGCGACCGTGACCTCGGTCGCGTTCGGTGTGCTGCCGCCAGCGTTTGAGCGCTGGCACGAGCGCTACCCAGGAACGACGATCACGCTTCGCGAGTACGCGCACCGCCGAACCCTCGAAGACGCGGTCCGCCTCGGGGTGGGCGATGTCGCCGTCGGCCCGCGACCACCGGAGTGGCATGGACCAGTCGTCGAGCTCGGATGGGAGGAGTTCGTCGCCGTCCTGCCAGCTTCGGACCCGCTGGCGCGGAACAACCGCCCGGTCGCGCTCGAACAGCTCGCCGAACGCGACTGGGTTTTGTTCGGGCCCGACCACGGACTGTCAGAACTGATCCTCGATATCTGCGCCCGCGCGGGCTTCGCGCCGCGCCGGACGGTTCAAACCGGTCAAGTCGCCGCCGCCGGTCACCTCGCCGCCGCCGGGCTCGGGCGTCACGATCATCCCCAGCAACATCGTCCCGACGGGACTGGGCGCGGCGATCCGCCACCTCAAGCCACCGCTCGCGCGCCAGCTCGTCGCGTTCACCCGTCAGGTCTGGTCACCGCTCGCGGCCGCGTTCCTGGAGGTGCTCAAGGAGCAGACCTGGTACCGCCGGCCGGCCTCCGCGACCGTCCTCGGGTAGCTCGGAGATCCGGCGCGTCATCCAGCACGGCGGCAACTACGACGCTGCCGGTCATACATCTGCCAGATCTCGTCGTAGACGTTATGAGCGGCGATGAACGCCACCAACTCCTGCTCATCGTCCCAGCCGTAGGCGTCGAGCATCTGTCCGACGAAGCTCGAGCTCGCGCCGCGGGTCCGGAGGCTGATCACGTAGCCGGCCACATCCCAGTGAACCGGCCCCCGGAGGGTGTCCTCAAAGTCGTTCCAGATGAGGCGGTGCGGCGTGTGCAGCAGGTTGCTGAGCGATACGTCGCCGTGCAGCGCCTGGGTGGGACGCGTCGACTCAAACACGACTTCCGCCAGCGCGTCCATCCGCGCGCGAAGCGAGGCGATCGCGTCAGCCTCCCGACCGTCGACCGGCCGAAGCTGACGATGCAGACGCTCGATGTCCTCGCGAAGCGCGCGCAGACTGCCCAGCTCACCTTCGAACGGTCCCAGCGCGTCGTGCAGATCCCGCAGCGCTCGACCGAGCCGGTGAGCATCACCGAGGTGGGTCGCGGGCTCGACGTCCGGGATCCACTCCGAGAAGGTCATCCACAGGCCGTCGTGGTGATGGGGCCCCGGTGCGATCAACGGGCTCGGTGCGACAGCCAGGCCCGAGGGCGCGAGGAACTCAAGCACCGAGATCTCGCGCTCAAGCCACCTGTACGGATCGTCGTGCAGCGCCACGGTTCCAGTCATCACGCGAGCAACGACCGGCACGGGACGCAGATGCACAAGCACGTTGCTCCCGGAGTACATGACGATGGCCTGATCCTGCGTCAGCCCGTACTGGGCCGCGACCGCGCCGGCGGCCGCCAAAGCCCGTCGATCCAGATCGCCCAGCATCGCCACCAATCTCGCAGACGCGAGGCCGCGACTTACCCCTTCACAGCATCTTTGTGCTCAGCTCGGGATTCTGCACGGCGTCTTGATACCCCCAGGCGCAGGATGGATTGCGTACGAAACCGCTTGAAGGAGGGCATGAATGCGAGTGCCAGCCGCGCGACAGCCGCTGCGGCTCGTGACGAGCGTCCGCGCAGGTTCCGGGCGATGACCGAGCCAACGTGCACGCCACTACGGACGCTCGGGCCGATCGCTGACCGCGAGCAGAAGCCTGATCGGCTAGCCGAGCTGCTGGACTGCATGGCGGAGCTGATGGTCGAGACGGCCAAGGTAAGCGCAAATCTCGAGCAGCACCGCGACAGCGACGATCCGCGCGTGGGCGAAGCCATCGCAGGGCTCGCCGAGCTGCAAGGCTCGCTCCGAGCGGTGGGACTCAAAGCCGCGTCGGTCCACCAACAACTCCAGCACGTTCACCTGATCTAGCCGGGGCATGGTCGCGCGGGGTAGCTTCGAGCGGCGGCTGCGGCTGCGTGTTCGGGTCCACCGACGAGAGCTCGATCGCGAGATTTCGTACGGCGCCTCTCCAGATGGGGACCCGCTTCGCGCGCTGCGAGCGCGCCAGCTCGCCTCGGTGTGCGAGCGCCGGGCGGTCGCCGCGTGCTTCGCAAACATTCTCGATGCCGCAGCGGAAGTGCAAGCCGTCCCTTCGGCACGGTTGCGTCTGGACCACCGGGCGGTACTGTCAGCTCGTCCCGAGATCATCCACTTGATCGAGCTGCTGCGCAGCGAAGTGGCGATCAACGTTCGTGGCGTCGCGCTTGCTCGGCTGCTCGCCGACGACCCGACCGGATTGTTGGTGCGCCCACGTGTAGACCAGACGCTACGGCAGGCGCTCGCGGACATCATCCGCGCGCTCTAGCGCGTCCTCGGTTCGACGGGTTCCGAGCAGCGCTGCGGACACGGTAGGATTACCGCTGGTGAGCCGGGAAGTCTGGTCGGCATGCTGCTGCCTGCTGCCACCGTCATGCTCACCACTCCTCAGTTCCTGTGATTTCGGCTCTGCCGCTGGGCTCCGACTGGCGTCGCGAAGCCCTCCGAACCAACCTGTGGTTGGTGCCGTCGCTCGAGGTGATCGCGGCGGTCGCTCTGTATGTCGCGACGCACGCGCTCGACAAGGCGGCGTACGCCGGCACGGTGACGCTTCCGTCGTGGATGATCTTCGGCACCGCCGACGCCGCTCGCCAGACCTTGACCACGCTGGCGGCGGCGGTGATCACCGTCGTCGGGATCGTGTTCTCGATCACGATCGTCACACTGACGCTGGCCTCGACGCAGTTCGGGCCGCGGATGCTTCGCAATTTCATCCGAGACCGTGGCACCCAGTTCACATTGGGTACGTTCGTCGCGACGTTTGTGTACGCGACGCTGGTCCTGATCTCGATCGGTCCGGGCAATCGAGGCAAGGATTTCGTCCCCCATTTCTCGATCACGTTGTCAGTCGGCCTCGTCACGCTCTCGATGGCCGTGCTGATCTATTTCATCCATCACATCGCCACCTCGATCCAGCTGCCGCAAGTGATCGCGAGCATCGCCCGGGACCTGTCCGACGCGATCGACGCAGACTGCAACGACCACGGCATTCCGGCTGAGTCAGGGCCGTCCGTGCCCGAACTCCTGAGGCGTATGACGGACGCCGGCGGGACGGTGCCGGCGCCAGCGACCGGCTACCTGCAGTTCGTCCGCCACGAGACGCTCACCGGGTTGGCCGCCGAAAAGGGCGCGGTGATCCGCCTCCTACACCGGCCGGGGCACTTCCTGGTGCACGGTCACCCGATGGCGACCGTATGGCCTCCCGGCGCGACCGAGTCGGTCAGCAGCGCGTTGCGGCGTGCGCACATCACGGGCCCCAACCGGACGCTGGCTCAAGATCTGTCGTTTGCCGTCGATCAGCTCGTCGAGATCGCGATCAGAGCCCTGTCGCCGGCGGTTAACGACACGTTCACGGCGCTCACGTGCATCGACTGGCTCGGCGCGAGCTTGTGCAAAGTCACCACCCGATGGCGGCCGGTCCGCGTACACCGCGATAGCGACGGCTACGTGCGGCTGATCACCGCTCACGTCAGCTACAACCGGCTGATCGAGCGAGCGTTTGAGAAGATCCGCCAGGCGGGGCGCGGCATGCCGGCGGTGATGATCCGCCAGCTCGATGCGCTGTCGACGATCAGCTACCACACGACGACCGACCAGCAGCGCGAACTGCTGCTCGAGCAGGCGGCCATGATCCTCCAAGCAAGCGAAGAGTCAGTCCCCGAACCGGCAGATCGCGCCGAAGTACAGCGGCGATACGACAAACTGTGCACGGCGTGCCGGCGGACCGGCGCACCTGACCTGGGCGCAGTGTCCCGACCGCGCGTCCGCTAACAGGCGCTCGATCTGCCCGGCCTGCTGGTCCCCTGAATAGGCGCCGAGAGGTTGCCTAGCCCTCCTGCGACACTCTGATGTGGCCGCACAACGAGGGGAACATGAGCCTTGAGATCGTGAGCGCTGGAACGGAGGTCGGATTCGAGGCGCGTCATCGTCATCCTCCGCTGTCCTGCGGCGTCGCGGGCTGAGGCGGTGCGCAGGCTGGCCGCGTTAGCCGTGCTGGTCGCCGGCCTCGCCGGGTGTGGCACGTCCGACGGCGTGTCCCGTTCCGGCGCAGGGTCGCCCGCGGGGGCTGGGCAACCGGGCCGGAGAGTGCTCGTGCTCACGCAGACGCTCGGCTACCACCACGCGTCGATCCCGTCGGCGATCAACGCCGTCCGTCGCGTCGCCGCCCGCGACGGCCGCTACCGCGTCGCGTTTCTTCCGAGTGCGTCGAGGCTCACCCCGACCGCCTTGAAAGGCGCCTCGGCCGTCGTGTTCCTGCTTGACGACGGGCGAGCTCCCGCTCAGCCGCTCGGAAAAGCGCGCGCTCGTGGCTTTCGTGCACGATGGGGGTGGGCTCGTCGGCTTTCACTCCGCGACGGACACGTTTCATCACTGGCCGGGTTACATCAGGATGATCGGCGCGGAGTTCAGCCACCACCCGGTCCCGAGCACCGAGCGCGTCATCGTCGAGGACCGCAGCCCGCCCGCCACTCGAGCGCTCCCGAAGAGCTTCGCGATCCACGAGGAGTTCTACATCTTCAAGCACGATCCGCGTCCCCGCGTCCACGTCCTCATACGGCTCGACACGCGTCGCGGCGGCCCGGACCGCCCGCTGGTCTGGTGCCGGCGCAGCGGCACCGGCCGTGTCTTCTACGACGCCCTAGGTCACTTCCCTCAAACCTGGAGCGACCCTCGCCAGCTCGCACTGGTGTCGGGTGGGATCGCCTGGGCGGCCGGCCTGGCCAGGGCACCGAGTTGCTAAGTCGAGCACGGAGCCGGGCCGCCGTCTCCTACGCGCAGGCGATCGCAACCGTGCCGGGCAGGTACCGCGCCGTGCTACTTGCTTGTCGTGAGCAGACTTCTCTTGGCGGACCTGTATTCCTTGGGGGTTAGCTCACCGCGATCGCGTAGCTCGATGAGCCGCTCGAGCTGCTCCGGGAGCGACGCACTAGGAGCCGCCGGAGCTGCGGCCGATCCCTTGCGGCGCTGACGATGTTCGCGAAAAGCGCGGAGTCGTGCCCGGATCGCTGCGGTCATCTGACCCGGCATCGCGTCGGGGAACTCGACCGCGGTCTGCCGACGAAGGACCTCAGTGCCGAGCAACGCCAGCAGCAGGTACACGGTGATGCCTACCGGCGTGCCGGTCGACGGGATCGGCTGCCAGATGAAGATCACCACCATCACGACGGTTACGATCGCGAACGTCTCCCAGGTTCGCTCGCGCAGGAACGGAGCGATCGCACGACGCGCGACCACCGCGGGGTGCGTGGGGCCGGCGAACCACGCCGCAGCCGCCGCCACCAGCCCGAGGAGGATGAACGCTCCCGCGATCTGTCCGAGAATCCCCGTCGCGATCGTCACCGCAGCGCGGACCGCCGGACGAAGCGAAGCTTCGCTTACGAGCGAGTTCGTGATCTGCGATTCCAGGATCGAGCGGCCTGCCACCCCGATCACGCCCGCGAAGGCAAACGCGAACCCCGCGGTCATCAGGGTTCGCCGCCTGTGCCCGCGAGCGATAAAGATCGCCAACGCGTAGAGCAGCGGGACCAGGATTGTCAGCCACAGCGCGAGCGAGCGCACCGCCTTGCCGCCGTCCTGCACGTACCTCAGCTGGTCGGACCTGAACACCGTCAGGCTCGCGACCGACGCGGGAAGCCTCGACCCGAGACCTGCCGGCAGCCCAAGCCGACTTGCCACGTCGTTGACGACCGAGGCTAGGTCAAGCGTGACGACGCCGCCGTTGACCTTGACCGCCCCGTTGCCACCGTTCACGATCGCGATGAACGTCTGGTCGGCGGCACGGTTGGCGGTGGCCCATTGGCTCTGAACCTCCGGGCTTGTTAGCGCGAGCTCTACTCCCCGAACGGCCGCGTTTCTCAGCGCGCCCGCGGCAGGGCCGGCGAGCGGCGCCAACCGGGGCGGCAGGCCGGACTTAACCAGCCCCGCGACGTCCACGTTCGCGTACAGCTGATCGACGACGTAGTTTGCGGTGGCGGTGCGGACGTCGCTGTTCTGAAGCAGCTGCGTGCTCGTCTTCTCCCAATTGTCGGGGTTGAAAAGCAGACGATTCGCCCAGATCGACAGCATCCCGACGACCGCCAGCACGGTCGTGACCACGATCAGCGCATCGACGAAGATCAGCCGGCCGCGAGAGATCGAAGATTTAGGTCTCGACTCGCGTCGGACCTCGGCATCCGGAGGTGCGCGCTCCCCCGCTCGCTCGGCGTCGCGGGTACTAGACGATGCGTTCGTTGAGGATGGAGACGATGCGTTCGTTGAGGATGGCGGGAACGGGGCGAGGCGTTTGGGTCGGATCGTCGTCACTCCTTCAATCGGCTTTGCCGTTCCGCGTGCAATCGCGACGGCGCCAGTCGCGCTTCGTGAAACGAAGCTAGGCCCCGTGGCCGGGTGGATGCATATGTCCGATGCACGCCCGACATAAGGGATGCGTCTCCGTGCCGATCCGCTCAAGCGGCGCCTGCCGCAAAAACGGGTGGCGCCAAGCGCTCCCGCCCGATAACCGTTACGTATGGCTGGCGCGCGCCAGCCACATTTGCTGGCCGACGGCCTGACGTCTAATGAGCCTCATGACTGTCGGGGTTGAGCCTCTTCGCGATCGCCCTCGGGGCAATCCTCAAGTTCGCAGTCAAGACGACGCTGGCCGGAATCGACATCGCCACGGTCGGGGTGATTCTGATTGTGATCGGCGCGATCGGACTAGCGCTTGGGCTTTGGCTGACGGTGACCGGCCGCGGCGCTGCTGACCAGCCCATGTGACCAGGCGGTCGTCGTCGCAGCGATCGTCGAACGGCGCGCCGTCACGGGGACCGCGTTAGCAGCCTCACCCGATCGAGCGGTAGCCCGTGCAGTGCGCCCGGTCGCGCCGCGAGGACCTGGTGGACGCTGATCTCAGCCGCCTCGAAGCTGAGCGCCGAGCCGAGCATGTACAGCCGCCATACTCGCTCGCGCTGCGGACCTACCTCGGCGATCGCCTGCTCGCGGTTGGTGTCCAGGTTCGCCAGCCAATGTCGCAGCGTCAGGGGGTAGTGATCGCGCAACGACTCGACGTCGCGGACCTCGAGTCCGAAGCTCTCCATCGCGCCGACGATGTCAGTGACGGGATGTAGCTCGCCGTCCGGGAACACGTAGCGCGAGACGAACGGATCCGGCTTTGGCGCGTGCGGGGCGAGCCGGCTGATCCCGTGGTTGAGGAACAGCCCGCCGGGGCGCAGCAGATTCTTCACCACCTGCACGTAGTGGGAGAGCTCGTCGCGCCCGACGTGCTCATACATGCCGACGCTAGCGATCTTGTCGAACGGCCCGTCCGCGACCTCGCGGTAATCCTGCACCCTGATCTCGACACGGTCTGCCAGTCCCTGCTCCGCGATCCGCGACCGCGCGAGTTGGGCCTGCGGCTCAGACAGCGTCACCCCCAGCCCACTCACGCCCCAGTGCCGGGCGGCGTGGATCAGCAGCGAGCCCCAGCCGCAGCCGATGTCGAGAAGCCGCTCGTCTTCACGCAGCGCGAGCTTGCGGCAGATCAGGTCAAGCTTGCGGTCCTGCGCAGCCTCGAGCGTCTCCTGCGAGCTGGCGAAGTACGCGCACGAATAGACCATCGTCGGCCCCAGCACGAGCTGGTAGAAGCGGTTCGAGACGTCGTAGTGATGGCGCACGGCATCGCGATCGCGGGCCAGTGACCGCAGTCGCCCACCAAGCCGCGCCTCAATCGTCGGCACCCGCGCAGGACGGAGCCCTCCAACGCCGAGCGCCCGCGTCGCAGCGAGCGCGAGCCGGGCGCGGTCGCGCGCCGACACCTGAACGCCGGCGAACGCGTTGCGGGCGCTCAGCACCGCCTCGAGATCGCCCTCGACGTCGAGCGAGCCGTCGACCCACGCGCGCGCCAGCCCGAGCTGCCCCGGGGCGCGCAGCAGGTGCACGACAGCTGCTGGATCGCGGACGACGACTGCCGCCGGGCGATCGGCGGACAACTCGCTCCCGTCCCAGAAGCGAATCGTCACCGGCAGCGGCGACAGTCGCCCGTTCGCCACCTCGCCGAGCAAGGGCGCAACGACGGCTGCGACACCGCGTACCGGCCGCCGCCCAGCGGGCTCCGCGCGGACGTACTCGCCACGGCGCGCAAAACGCCGCCCGGCGGGCACCCTCCTCGGGCCGCCATTTGCTGACGCTCGCTCGGACTCCACTTCGTCAGGTTACCTGGCACCTCGCGGGATAAACAACGCCTCTGATCGGCCCGACGGACCAGGTAGGCGCCGACACCTCGAGTTTAACGCAGACCCCCGGGGGCCGAGTGCGCGTGTGTCGCCCGGCGGGTGCTGGTCGTCAGGCGGCTGCCGCATCGGCGCGGCGAATCTGGCGCACGAGGATGCCTGCCGACACGCCGCCGAGCGCCACCGAGCCGGCCGCGATCAGGAGGGTCATGATCGAGCCGGAGCTGAGGCCCTGTCCAAGGATGGCGTATGGGACCGTGCGCAGGAGCGCGCCGATCGCGATGGCCCCGGCGAACGCGCGGGTACGCACGGGGGACACTCCTGCCGCGTAGTGCAGCCCTGTCGCGGGCACGCCGGGCGTCAGGCGCGCCGCGAGGATGGCAGCGAACCCGCGGCGTTCCAATAACGCCTGGCTGCGGGCGAGGCGCGGCTTGCGTTGCACGAAACGCTCGACCGGCTGGCGGCCCGCGGTGCGGGCGAGCGCGAACGCGGTAAGGCCGCCGGCGATGGCTCCGCCGAGCGCGAGCAGCGAGCCACCGAACGCGCCGAAGGCCAGACCGCTGGCGGCGGCGAGCACGGTCCCGGGGAACATCGCGGGCGTGAGCAGGATCCAAGCCGCGAGCGCGATCAGCGGCGCGACCGGTCCAGCGCCGGCGAGCAGTCCGCGCAGTCCCGACGGCGAGTGTGGCAGCAGGAACGCCGCAGCGGCGGACGCGGCGAGCGCGATGACAACGAGTCCAGCAGCAGCAGCGCGGTGCCAGGGCATGGATAGAGCCTAGCCGTAGCAATAATCGGGCCGTGTGACGATGTCCGTAGTGCAGCCGCCCACGAGCCTGTTCGATGTCTCCTGCGTGCTGCACGTGCACAGCACCTACTCCGACGGGACTGCGACGGTCGCCGAGTTGCTCGCTGGCGCTCGCATGGTCGGCGCTGACGCGGTGCTGCTGACCGATCACGACTCCCTCCAGGCGCGCCGCGACGGCTGGGAGGGCATGCACGCCGGCGTGTTGCTGCTCGTCGGCATCGAGATCAGCCCCAACGAGGGGCACTATCTTGCGTTCGGCGTCACGCACGAAATTCCCCACACGGGCCGGTCGGCGCTGGAGATCGCCGAGGCCGTGCGAGCGGCAGGTGGGATCGGTTTCGCCGCCCACCCATTCTCCACCGGGGGGCACATGCTCATACCTGCGTTGGCGCGCCGCATCGTGCCGCCCCACGGCTGGCCGGCGCTCGACGACCCGCGAGGCTACGACGGCCTCGAGCTGTGGAGCCTGACTACTGACGCCGCCGAAGGATGGCGCACTCCGGCGGAGGCGCTGCGCTGGTTGCGCGACCCGCAGCCCGAAGTCGCGAAGGGCCCACCGGCCCATCATCTACGCCGCTGGGATGAGCTCTCGACTCATCGGCGCGTGCCCGTCGATCGGCGGGCTTGACGGCCATCAGCCCGGCATCCGCCTCCGCGGGACGCGTGCACTCGCCCCTGTCCCACGCCCGGACCTTCGACTTGCTGCGCACCCACCTGCTGTGCGACCGCCCGCTGACCGGCGAGCTCTCAATCGACCGAGCGACCATGCTGCGGGCTCTGGCAGCGGGCAGCAGCCTGGTTGACCTGCCCCTTCGTGGCTTCGGCGCACGGGTCGCGTCTATGGGCGGAGCGCGCCGATGGCCAGATGATTCAGCTTGGCGGGGAGGCACCCGCCGGACGCACGCAGCTGCGCGTCTGGCTGCCACGGGCGGCCGAGATCACGGTGATCCGCGACGGCGTGCGCCTGCACCGGACCCACGGCACCGCCGTCGACCTTCGCGTGGAGCTTCCGGGGGTCTATCGCGTGGAGGCGTGGATCGACGGGCGGCTGTGGCTGCTGTCTAACCCGATTCACCTGCGCCAGCCCTATGAACCGGCTTGCGCTCGGTCGGCCAGCGTTTCGCGGCCCACACCCAGATGAGCACTCCTCCGGCCGCCGCGCCGGCGACGCCGAGGGCCATATCGTGGATCGTGTCGGAGTAGCCGATCTGGAGGTTCAGACCGAGCCAGTTGACCGCGATGTACTCCCAGATCTCGTTCAGGTACTCGATCGACATGACACCGAGCACCGCGAACAGCACCGTTCCGAACCGAGGACGCCACGCGGTCTCCTTGCTGATGTCAGGTAGCACGCCAAGCCGCAGACCGAGCACGTAGATGGGCCCGATGCTGGTCAACGGAATGACCAGGTGCACGAAATTGTCGTATCCCAGGCACACGTGGTTGGCCTTCCCCAACTCGGATGTTCGTGCATTGTTCAGATCGAAGAGGCCGGCGGCGTTGCCCCAGGACTGTGTGGCCCACCCGAGGATGAACAGCAGATCGAATAGCCGCGGCATGTTCAGGCGCCCCGCCGCGACGACGATGAGGAAGTCGACGAACATGTGCCATGCGATGGCCGGATGGCCGGTCAGCAGGAACCCGACTGACGCCGACCGCGAACGACAGGCGAATCAGGTCCAGCGGATCGCGCAGCACCGGGGTCCAGTCGCCGAATAGCAGCTTCCGCAGCCGTCTCCAGCGGCGTTCGGCCCGCACCGCCTCAGCTCTCCGGCGATCGGCGAGCGCGTCGCGGCGCCGCGGCTCGGCTGCGTCTGGTGGTTCGCCTGCCCGGGTCACCGGTTCATCGATCGGTCGGTGCGGTTACAGCTTGTGTGCGACGTCGTGCATCCGCTGCCGCAGGGCATGGGCCCGCGCCTTCAACGCGTCGACGATCCGTCGGATCTCCTCTTTCGCTCGTGAGCGCCGCGTCTCGAGCAGCTGCTTACGCGCTTCGCGCTTTGCGGCCCGCTGTGCGTCCTCCGCGGCCGCGATCTCGGCTTCGACGTCGTCGACACTACGACGCAGGACGGTGCCGCCCAGACGGCGCCATGGCCAGGTCCACGACGTCGTCGCTCTGCTCGTCAACCTGAGCGAGCATCACGGTTTGACCTGGACGGATTGCGCTCGAGATCTCCGCAAGCACGGACTCCGTCTCGTCGGCATCGTCCATGTCGTACAGGGACCCGATCAGGAGCCCCGTGGCGCCACCGATGAGCACTCCGAACGGACCACCGAGGATGCCGACCAGGAGCCCGATCAATCCCCCGGTCGCGGTCCCGGCGAACTGCTCGCTGTCCAGAGAGTCCTTGATGACCATGCGGCCGTCCTCGCCGCGCTGCACGATCGCGGCGCCCTTAATCGAGACTTGGCCCTGCTCGTCCAACTCCTTCAGGTTGGTGAAGGCCTCGTACGCCGTACTGTCCTGGGCGAAGGAAACGACGATCACATTCTCGCCACTCATCTAGAGCCCCTTTCAGGCATCCAACTTGTGTTGCTTACAGAGGAGTGCTTCGAGCGCTCTGTCGCGCCCGTGACTCCCTGGTCGTTCCCACTGGCCGTGCGCGAATAACCGAGGACAACGCTATACCCGCCCCTCGAGAAATTGCAATGGGACCCGCTGTTCGTCGTCTCGGTCTACTCGTCTACACCAGGCCGTGGATGACGCACAACCGCTGGAGCCGGTCCATCGCCTCCGCGGGCTGCTCGGGCAGCTCGTCGAGCGCCTCGGCTGCCGCCCGGATCGCGTTGACGGTGACGTCGCGCGCTTCGAGCGCGAACCTCCCCAGCCAGCGGACGGCGGCCCGCTCGTAGCGATCCGGATCACTGTCGCGGAGCACCAGACAGATCCGCAGGGCGTCGCTGAGCGGGACTCGAGGAAGCTGCCTAGCGGCCGACAGGATCACCACCTCGTTGCCCGAATCGAGCGCCCGGCGAAAGCGTTCGTACGCGGAGGCGTGTTTCACGAACATATGTTCGCATAGGGATCGGCGACGTCGCCGGCGCCCCTCCCCGAATCAGACGCGTGCTGAAGGTGGGAAGGTATCCCGTCCGGTTCGCGTCCTCTGCACGAACGCTCGCCTGATCGCGGGGCGCAGATTCGACAAGGGGGCATGTTATGGGCGCGTTGCACAAGATCATCTTTGGTCCACGGGCGGCGGGACTGCTGCTGGCCGGCGTCCTCGCGGTCGGTACGGCAGCCGGCCCGGCGCGCGCGTCGCTTCCGCCCAACGGGTTCACCGCGACCGCGGGTGTTCAGTTCACCGGCGTGATCGGCGGGTTTAACACGACCTGTCCCGGGAACAGTTGCCGAGGCCTGAACCCCTTCGTGACGATCGACTGGGGTGACGGCACCCCGACGTCCAGGGTCGCCGCGGTGCCCGACTGCCCGGTGAACTGTGCGTCGTCGAACTGGAGCGTCTCGGGCACGCACACCTACCGGCTGCCCGGCGCCTATCCGGCGTCGTTCTTCGGGGTCCTGTCGCTGACCGTCAGTACGCCTGCGACCGTCGTCGACGATCCGAACAGCATCGTGCCGTCGCCGGTGACCGTGTCACCGGTCGTGGGGGCGCCGTTCTCCGGCGTCGTCGCGACGTTCACCGACACCAACCAGCTGGCACAGGCCTCCGACTTCACGGCCACGATCAACTGGGGGGATGGCCAGATCACGTCCGGGACCGTCGCGCTGTCGCCCACTGAAGGCTTCCGGGTCGCCGGCAGCCACACTTACGCGCGCGTCGGGGCGTTTCCCGTGGCGGTCGTGATCCAGCACCTTGGCAACGACCCTGGCGTCCTGGGAGCCACGGCGACCGACGCTTCGAGCGCGCACGTGTCCGACGCCGTCCTCACGGGCGCGCCGAGCCTCGTCTCCGCCGTCGCCGGGGTGCCGTTCCGCGGCGCGGTCGGGACCTTCGCCGACCCCAATCCGTTCGCGACGGCGTCTGACTTCAGCGCGACGATCATCTGGGGCAACGAGGGCCCGAGTGCCGGGACCGTGGCGGCGGTCCCGGGTGGCTTCGAGGTTGTCGGCTCGCACACATTCGCCGCATCTGGACAGATACCGATCACCGTGCTCGTCATCGACAACGGCGGCTCGAGGGCGACGATCAAGGGGGTGGCGGTCGTGCGCCCAGCCCCTCCGCCGCCGACGACGACCGTTGCGCTGTCGCCCGCGACGCCCAACGGCAGTCACGGCTGGTACCGGTCCGCGGTGCACGCCGCCGTCACCGCCGGCGGCCCGGGAAGCACGGTGACAGAGACGCGGTGCAAGCTGGACGGCGCCGCCGTGGCCACGTTCGACGCCCTGCCGGCACGGTGTCCCTTCGCCGGAACCGGGTCGGCGATCACCGGCGACGGCCGGCACGTGCTGTACGCAGCCAGCGTCAACGCTGCGGGTCAGACGGAACGGCCGAGCGCGACCAGCGTCCCTATCGACACCACGCCACCGACGCTCGCCTGCAGCCGCACCGCCCCCGCGTTCGTGCGGGGGACCACGGGGGCGTTCGTCAGAGCGAGCGTCCGCGACGCCGCGTCGGGCCCGGGCAGCCAGACGGTCTCGGTCGCGGCGGCCGTGTCGGCAGCGGGCCGCAAGGCGACGAGGCTGACCGCGCGCGACAACGCCGGCAACTCGGCGACGATCCGCTGTGCGTATCGAGTCCTCGGCCAGATCCACGCGTCGATGCAGTGGAGGTTCGACACCCGAGGGGCATCGACGGCGGTGAGCTCCCTGGTCGCCAGCGACGTGCCCGTCCGGGCAACGATCCGGGTTCTGTGCCGCGGTGGAGGCTGCCCGGCGGCGGCGCGGACCCTGCGGGTGGCCGCCGGGCGCGCCTGCCGGGCGACGGGATGCCACGCCCGGCGCCGGCCGAGCACGGCAACGGTGAACCTGACGTCGCTGTTTCACGGCCGGCGGCTACCGGCGGGGACAGTGGTGACGGTGGCGATGTCCGAGCCGAACGAGATCGGCAAGGGGTTTGGGTTCACCATGCGCCTCCACCGTCAGCCGAAGGTCGTGATCGGCTGCCTGGCACCCGGGTCACACGTCCCCGGCCGGGGCTGCTGATCGGCTTCAGAGCCCGGCGGCGCCATCAGACCGCCATCTCTATTGCACGATCCCGCCGCGATACCGTCGTCGCTGTGCCTCCGTGGATACAGCAGGCCCGGCTCGGAGTCGCCGGCGCAGCATGATCGCCCGCCACAGCGCGACCAGCATCATGACGGCGCCGCTGATTGTGAGTGCGGCGCGGACGCTCGTAGCGTCGACCAGGAGACCCAGCAACGGCGCGCCGATCGCAAGGCCGCCGAGCGTCAACGCATAGAACAGCCCGGTCATACTCCCCACCACCTCGTGTGGGCATACGGTCTGGAGCGCGGTTTGAGCGACGACGAAGTACACCTCCCAGAACAGCCCCGCCAGCACCATCGCACCGAGCGCGGTGAAAATGTCGGGGGAGAACCCCAGCGCGATCACCGAGAGGCCAGATAGGCCGCAGGCGACGGACAGCACGTAGTGGCGAGGTCGACCTTCTTCGACGAACCTCGTCACCAGCAGGCTGCCGAGTACGCCCCCGAGCGCGAGTGCGCCAAGCAGGAAACCGACGAGATGAGCGCCGCTGCCGTGGGTGGACGCGATTACCGGTGCGAGCTCCTGGATCGGCGCCACAAACGCGGAGAACACGGCGACCGTGATGAGGATCGTCGCCAGCATTGGGATGATCCGGGCGTGGTGCACCGCCGCCCGCAGACCCGTGATCTCGTGCGAGCGGCCCTTGACGTCGCGAGGGAGGCTGAGGAACAGCGCGACGACCGCCAGGAACGAAGCAGCGTTGATCGCGAAGCACCACGAGACGCCGAGCGCGGCGACGAGCCCCCCGCCTGCGAGCGGCCCGATCATCCGCGCTGTCGTGTACGCCGTCGAGTTCAGCGAATTCGCCTGAGCGAGCATCTCCGGCGGTACCGACTCGGGAACGATGTTCTGGATCAGCGGAGAAGACGATCGCTGAGCCAAGGCCGATCACCAGCGTCGCAACATAGATCACAGCGACCGTGATGCTGTGCGTCACGGCGGTGACCGTGAGGGAGGCCGCCGCCACCGTCTGCAATACCGCCACCCAGATGCCGAGGCGGCGCTCGCCGCCGCGGTCGGCAAGCACACCTCCGTACGCGGCCATCACCACTCCCGGACCGCGCGACGCGAGCGTGATCACGCCCACCGAAGCCGCACTGCCGGTGAGCTGGAGCATCAGCCAGCCCGCCGCGACCAACTGCATCCAGCTCCCCACCGTAGTCGCGGTCTTCGCCGCCACCAGCCGCCGGAACGCTGGATAGCGCAGCGGGGCGAGGCGGGCCGAGGTTGTCACTTGGGGATATGCATGCCGCGGACGCCGCCGAGCTGCGGGGGTAGGGGGTTGGGTCCGATCTGCCGCAGCCGCGAGTTCCCAGTGTCGGCGACGACGAGTAAGGCGCCGCGGGTGACGGTCACCGCCGCCGGGTTCTCGAACTTCGTCTGGTTGGCGGCGAGGCTGTCCCCGTTGAAGCCTCCCGGGGGGACACTGCCCGAGATCAGGCCGCCGAGATCGTCGATCACGTTCCCGGTCGACGGGACGTAGGCTCTGATCAGGTGATTGCCGGTGTCGGCGAACACGATGTCGCCGTTCAGCGTAACCGACAGGCCCCCGGGGCGGTTGATCTCGACCTGGGTTCCCGGAAGCAGATTTCCAACCGCGAGCCTTACACACCCAGCAGTCGATCGCTGGGAAGTTCGGGATGACTCCCGAGACTCTGCGGCCGGCGGCGAGCATCATCAGCGCCAGCCCCGACGCCCGCGACATCGGTTCTCGGCGGCGCTGGCGTGTGGGCTGGCAGCTCAGCCGACCGCGCGAGCGGGCGGATTGGTCGCGCGCGATCCGAGCCGCCGGTCGAACGGCCGCGGAGGATGGCCGCCAACCGCGCTGCGCCGTCGCCTGCTCGCCGGCGAACCCCATCTCGGCCACGAACCGCTCACAGATCTCCCGCCACTGCTCGTCAGACAGCTCGGCCTCGCCGGGCGCGGCCCGCGCTCGCGCGCACGGGTCGGGATCCCCGAGACGGTGCGCAGCGCATATCCACCACAGATCGCCGCGGCCTCGGGCGGCGACGTGCTTAACGCCCCACCCGAGGCGTTCGCGGGTCGGCGTGGGACGTTGATCACCTCCCACGTGGTGAACGACCCACAGTCGCGCCCAGAGCGCTCGAGTGGGACGTTGTGCACGCGATTTCGCCCGTCATCTGCGCACCCGCGCCTACGGTCGCAGACCATCGCACGCCTCCACGACCTGAACAACGTCCTCGGATCCTATGACTAGTCGCCGCCGTCACCGCCACTGCCGTCGAACCCGCCGGCATCCATGCCGCCCGTGCCCAGGGACAGGCTGTCGACTGATCCGCTGTCGAGCGACCCGCTATCTAGCGACGGAGTCGTGTCGATCGGGCTAGTGATGTCCAGCGGCGGCAGCCGGGTACGTTCCGTGTGCAAACTGCGTCGCTCCTGGACGCGTCGACGCTGACGCTTGCTCATCGTCCACCTCCGCATTGGGGTACGAGACATTGCCCACGCAATGTCTGTCGCACTGCGGCACCTGTCGCCGGCGCCTGCCGATCCCCGCCGCGACCGAGTTCCCTGCGCTCTCGCGGCGGTCCTTTGTCGGGACGGCACTAGGCGGATTCCCTTGACGCCGCTAAGCCGAAACCACTTTCTGCTCGGGTTTCCGGATGTTCACATGTGCCGCTCGCCGTTCGCAACCTGCGTGGAGCGACTTGTCCGTTATTGGCCGGGCGTGCTCTCGATGGTGATGCCTTGGGATCCGATGCGAAATTCTCGGACTCGAGGATCGTTGCTGCTGGCGCGCGTCTTCAGCGCGGTGATGGCGCGGCGGATGTGTGACTCATCACGGATGTATTGGAGGATGAGTACGTTGTCGGAGAGGTGGGAGACGCCGTATTCGGAGAGGCGATTGACGCCGAAGAGGTCCGGGAGCTCGGTGGTCATGAACAGGCTGACGCCGGTCCGGGAGCAGCGTTGGATCAGTGAGTACATGTATTCGCGAAAGCCGATCTCGTCGCCGCTGGCGAACAGCACGTCGGTGAGGCTGTCGATCAGAACGCGCTTGGCTCCAAGCCGGTCGATGGCATCAAGGAGCTCGTAGATCCACTCATCGACGTAGAGGTCGACCGGTGAGCGGTACATCATCGTCACGGAGTCATCAAGCGACCAGCCGAACGCTCGCGCGACGCGCGTGAGCTGGGTCGGATTTTCCTGGAGGCTCGCGATGATCCCAGGCTCACCTGCGTCAGCGCCGGCGACGATGAAGTGCAGTCCCATGAGCGTCTTTCCGATGCCCGATGGACCTGCACAGAGTGTTGAGGAGCCCGGCCAGTAGCCATCGGTGAGCATGTCATCGAGGGCGTCGATGCCCGTTGACGCTCGCTCGGCACCGAGGTCGTAGTTCGAGGCGTCGACGGTGTCGGCCAGCCGGGGGAAGGCGCTCAAGCCGGCGGCGCTGATGCGGTATGCGTGCCGGCCGGAGAGGTAGTTGCTGCCGCGGAGCTTGATCACCTCGAGCAGCCGACTGGAGCGCTCGCCCGATCGGGTGTACCCCAGGCCAATGATGCTGTCGGCGACTGCGGCCTCAGGCTCGCTGGAAATCGTGTCGAGGTCGTATTCGCCCAGCCAGAAGCTCGAGCCGGCCACAGCGGTGGTGTTCGCCGCGAGCTCGAACAGGAAGCTTCGAAAGTCGCGGTGGGTCGCCGCGTATGCCGCGAGCGCCTTGAAGCTATCGATGATCAGGATGCCTGGATGCCGCTCACGCAGCACCGCGCGGAGCCGCTCGAGTGTTCGCGGCAAGCCTCCTTCCTCGAGATCTTCGCCGAGACTGTCATAGAAGACGCGCTCTCCGACGCTGGCGACATCGAAGAACTCGAGGGTCTGGCCAAAGCGGACCAGCTTGTCGAGCGGCTCCGAAACCGTCGAGAGATATACGGCAGGCGCCTGCACCGTGGCGTTGGCGAACGCGTATTGCTCGGCGAGAATCGTCTTGCCGCTACCCGGCGCTCCCGCGATCAGGTGGATCGCGTTTCCAGGCAGCCCGCCGCCAAGGATCGCGTCAAGTCGGTCGCTTCCGCTTAGGAGACGGTCGTCCACTGCCGAATCGACCGTCGCCGGCTGATCGCGCTCGTCCCGAGTAGGTCACGAACGGTTGACGCGAAGACCAGCGGATCGATCGGCTTCTGCAGAAAGGCCGAAGCACCAAACTCGGCAGCCACCTCGGGCGCCGCGAGCGGCGAAACCGCGATCACCGTCGCTCCGGCTTGCGTGAGCCGTTCGATCAGCCGGCCGCCGACACCTCCCGAGAGCAGCAACTCGACGACCACAATCTGTGGCGTGAGCTCGTCAAATTTTCGCTCCGCCTCCTCGGCGGAGGAGGCAATCTCCACCCGAAATCCTTCCGTGCGAAGAAGATAATCCTGAAGACTCGCCGAGAAACGGTCGCGCTCGGCGATCAGGATCAGTATCCCGGTCTGCTCCTCACCCCTGCCCGGGCCAACCGTCTCGCCGCCTCGATCGATTTGCTCACCGAGCAGGCGGTGAGCATCGCCCGGCGAAAACCCCTGGTCGATCTGCTCGGCGACGAACGACAGTTGCGCGAGCTGGATGCGCGTATACCGCCGCTGCCCACCCGAGCTGCGGACCGCGACCACGAGCCCATAGCGCTCTTCCCAGGTGCGTAGCGTCGCGACGGGCACGCCGACCATCCGCGAAACGACGCCGATGCTGTAAAGAGCCGGCTCCACGGGTCAAGCGTACGGTTTAGTGGCAGCCCGGGTCGAGCCGGTCTGGCGCGTTCTGGGGCTCAGGAGCGGACGACGAGGTAGATGCGTCATCGAGACAGCGGTGCGAGCGGGTCGCAGTCGCTTGAGATGATCGGAAGATGAGCGCGAACGCCCGTGAGGTCGAGCAGTCGCTGTACCGCGCGTGAGCCGTTGATCACCCGCAACCGATCGACGTCCCCACAAGCGTCGGTGCATCCGAATCAGCAGGTGGATCCCAGTCGAGTCCATGAAACTCAACTCGGTGAGGTCCACGACGATCATTTCGGCATCGTCGTCCCTGACGACGGCGTTGAATGCGCGTTCAAGCAGCGGCGCAGTTGCGAGATCGAGCTCACCGATCGGCGTCAGGCGGCGAACGCCACCCCACTCGCTCGTCTTGCGTATCGACAACGGGCTCAGTGCGATCATGCTCACCTCCCCATACGAGAAATCGTCAGAAACGCTCAGGATCCCGTCGGCGCATATCGTTGGCAGCGACGATCCTGAGCTTCGTCGATGATATACCTCCGCAATAGCTCAGTCAAGCCTCGGCAATAGCTTCAATAAACATCGAGCATCCCGCGAAACCCTACGCACGCCGGCGACGAGGGCGGTTGATTGGGTGTAACCATGAGTCACACGTCGGGTTACAGTTGGCTGATGCCATCGACCTCTTACAGCTCTGCTCGGGCCGCGCACCGCCGCGCTCGCCGTGCCTCTCGTGAGCAGGCGATCGTGTCCGCGACGCGTGAGCTGTTTGATCAGCGCGGGGTCCGGGACGCTCGAGTGGACGACATCGCGCGTGTTGCGGGGCTCAACAAGGCTCTGATCTACCGGGCGTTTTCCTCGAAGGACGAGATCTTCGTGCTCACGGCGACAAGCTACCTGGACGAGCTACGAGCGCTGACCGACGCGCTCGAGCCGATCCCGGATGCTCGGGCGCAGTTGCGCCGGGTGCTGACCGTGTTCGCTGATTTCTGCGTCAGCTATCCCGCGTTCTTGGATTGCGGCCTGGCGCTCTTGCGTCGTCCGGCGGTCGAGCTTCGCGAGATGCTGTCTGACGCGACCTGGTTTCGGGTCTCCCGTGCGGTTGGCGGATGCGTGGGTGCTGTCCAGCGCTCGCTCGAGGCCGGTGTCGAGGAGGGGGTTGTCGAGGTTGACGACGCAGGGTTCGCAGCCGGCCGTCTGCTGACGCAGATCATGGGTTCGATGCACCTGGCGCGCAGCGGCGTGTCTGTCAGAGAAGCGGCCCCCGGAGCGCCGATCGCCGTCGCGCTCGATCCTGAGCAGGTGAGGGATGCCTGCATCCGAGACGCGCTTGCGGTTGTCGGCGTACGAGAGGGAGTTCGGTCGTGAACGCAGACAAGAGCCAGACCCTCACGCTGCACGGCCACTCGATCACCTACCTGCAGAAGGGCGCCGGGCCGGTTCTCCTGCTCATCCACGGCATGGCGGGCTCGCTGGAGACATGGCGGTCGGTCGTGGACCCGCTGGCTCGAAATGCCACGGTTGTCGCGGTGGATCTGCCGGGACATGGAGCGTCCAGTCCTGCCGGCGGCGACTACTCTCTCGGATCGCTCGCTGCCGGCCTGCGCGACCTGCTGACGGCCCTCGGACACGACCGCGCGACGCTAGTCGGACACTCTCTCGGCGGAGGCATCGCGATGCAGTTCTCCTATCAGTTCCCGGAGATGACCGAGCGCTTGGTGCTGGTCTCAAGCGGCGGGTTGGGACTCGAGGTCAACCCGGCATTGCGTGCAGCCTCGCTACCGGGAGCGAGTCTGTTTCTGTCCGTGACCGCTGAAGCCACGCGCAGGGCCTCCGGCATCGCAGGACGCGTGCTCGGCGCCGCCCATGCGCCGTCAAAACCGGGCTTTGACGAGCTGGTGCGCAGCTACGCCTCTCTGGCCGACGCGGATCGTCGCTCCGCGTTTCTGGCCACGGTGCGCAGCGTGGTCGGTCTCAACGGCCAAACGGTGCGCGCCGGAGATCGTCTCTATCTCGCGGAGGACCTTCCCGTCCTGCTCATCTGGGGGGCGGACGATCCAATCATCCCGGTCGCCCACGCCCGGTCCGCGCACGACCTGCTGCCCCACAGCACGCTCGCGGTGTTCGACGGCGTCGGTCATTTCCCACACGTCGAGGCGCCGCAGCGGTTCGTCACGACGCTTGAGGACTTCAGCGCTGCGACCGCGCCCGTGGTCTTCGACGCGGAGCGCTGGCGGGGACGCATGCGCCTCAGAGAAGCGGCTGACTGAGCCGCGTCGGCGATCTGAGCAATCGACAAGCTCCGAACGCTCACGCCGGATCCCGCGCGAGCTGAGCAGCGATGTCCTGGCCGAGCTCCCGTCGATAGCGGATCGCCTGGTCGAGGTGCCATTCGGCGATCGCTTTGCGGTGCATCGGCGCGTCGTCGCTGTCCTCGAGCCACCAAGCGAGCTGCTCGTGCAGACATGCGCGCGTCTCTCGCGGGAGGGTCTCATACACGGCGTCGCGGATCAGCAGCTGGCAGAAGCGCAGCGAGTCCTCTCCTTCGCCCGTCGCTCGGTAGGCCCGGATCAGACCCTTGCGAAGCAGCCCTGTGAGTGCCGCCTCGAGCTCGGACGCCGGCTGCTGATGGGACAGAGCCTGCACAGTCGTGCGATGAAAGACCTCCCCTTCGACCGAGGCCCGCGCCAGCACGTCGCGCTCGTTGTCGGTGAGGTGCTCGAGCCGCGCAGCCAGCAGGGCATGGATCATCGGCGGCACGCCGGCGGTGCCGGTCTCACGCGCGAGCGTCAACATCTCTTCCAGGAACAGGGGGTTCCCTGCGCTGATACCGACGAGCTTCGCGCGTAAGCCTGGGTCTACGTCGCGGCCCAGCTGCTCGAGCAGCTCGTTGCACTCGTCGCTGCCAAGTGACTCAAGCAGGACGGTGGTCGAGTTCACAATGCCGCTGCCCCAGTCTGGGTGGGTCTCGAGTAGCTCCGGGCGCGCAGCGCACAGCAGCAGGACCGGCAAGCTGCGAGATGCCTGAACGATGTGACCGAGAAGATCCAGCAGGATCGGCTCGGCCCACTGCAGATCATCGATGTGCAAGAGCACGGGCCGTTTCGAGGCGAGCGACTCGAGCAGACGCCCGACCTCGGCGACCACGTCGCTCAGGGAGACGTCACTGCCGTCGGAGAGCCGCTCCAGCAGCGGACTGTCGCAGACTGCTGACAGCGCCTCGACCAGCGGCCAGAAGGTGATGTTCTCTCCGTACGGCAGGCAGCGCCCGCGTAGCACCAGAGCCTCCTCGCCGACCTCCGAGAGTAGCTCCGCGACGAGCCGCGACTTGCCGGCGCCCGCCACACCGAGCAGCGTGAACAGATGACAGCCAGACTCGGCGATTGACCGGTCGCGCACGTCGCGTAAGAGGCGCAGCTCTCGCTTCCGGCCGACGAGCGGGCCATCAAAGCAGCGAGCGACGCCCGGGGCGACCGGATCAACGCTTAACAGGCGGAATGCGGCGACCGGCTCGGCCTTGCCCTTCAGCACGAGCGGGACCACCGGCTCGAGCGCCGCTGCATCGCGCACCAGGTGCATGGTCGGCGCGCCGATCAGGATCTCCCCCGGCCGCGCCGCCTGCTCCAGACGCGCCGCGACGTTCACTGCGTCGCCGACGACGAGCGTGTCCCCGCCTTCGACCAAGACGAGGCCGGTGTTCAGGCCGGTGCGGAAGCGCAGTGTGACTCCGGTCTCCTCCGCCACCACCGGCAATCGCTGCCGGATCTCCGCCGCCGCACGCACCGCTCGCAACGCGTCGTCCTCGCGTACGTGTGGGACACCGAATACCGCCATCACCGCATCGCCGATGAACTTCGCGACCTGGCCGCCGTGCCGCTCGATGATCGCGCGCATCTCCGCGAAGTACCGGCTGATCACGTTCCACAGCGCCTCCGGATCGAGCTCCTCGCCGAGCGCGGTCGAGTCCGCGGCGTCGCAGAACATCACGGTCACGACCTTGCGCGCGCGGCGCGGTTCCGCGGCGGGCACGACCCGGTTCGGCTGCACCGGTCCACCGCCCTTGGACACCGGTGGCTCCAGGCCGGGATCCTGCTTCAGGATCGCGCCCTGCAGCCCCTTGAGCTCGTGGCCCGGCTCGAGTCCGAGGTCATCGCAAAGCCGCGTGCGGACCCGTTGATAGACGTCCAGTGCGTCGGCCTGCCGGCCGGAGCGGTAGAGAGCCAGCATCAGCTGGCCGCGCAGTCGCTCGCGCAGCGGGTGCTCGGCGACTAGCGCCTCCAGCTCGGCGACAAGCTCGGCGTGGCGCCCGAGGGCGAGATCCGCCTGGATCCGTTTTTCCAGCGTCGCCACGCGAAGCTCCTGCAGACGGTCGGCCGCCGGAAGCGCAAACGTCTCATAGCAGAGGTCCGCCAACGGCTCTCCCCGCCACAGGGCCAGTGCCTCCCGCAACTTGGCTGAGGCAGTCGCAGGATCGGCCGCGTCGGCGTCAGTCACGAGCGCCTCGAAGCGATGAAGGTCAAGCTGGTCGCGCTCGAGCGCCAGCTGGTACCCAGGCGGGCGTGTCAGCAGCTGCCCTCCCGCCACGCCGAGCGCCTTGCGTAGCTGGGAGATCCGGACCTGCAGTGCCGACCGCCCCGAGCTCGGCAGGGACTCTCCCCACAACTCGTCGATCACTCGATCGGCCGAGACGACCTCGTTCGCATTGAGCAGCAGGATCGCCAGTAGCCCGCGCTGCTTGACACCGCCCAGCGGAAGCAACGCGCCGTGATCTGCGACCTCGAGTGGACCGAGGATCCGGAACTCGACGCCGTCGGCGAGTCTCGCATGCGCGCCCATGGCCGCTCCTCGGACGCGGCGCAGCGCCGTCAGTCCGGGCCCAGAAGCACTCGCCACAGATTCCATGCCGGCCAGCTTGGCGCGCGGTCGCGTAGCTTCCGTGAAACGCGCGTGAGAGATCCGCGAAACCTTCTCAGGCGTCTGGTCCCTCTACCTGCCAGGACGCGCGCCGCGTAAGCTGAACCTCGTGTTGCGCGTGTGGCTGCTCGGGCCGATGCGGCTCGAGTTGGATGGGGTTGAGGTCGCACCGCCTTCGAGCCGCAAGGCGCGTCTGTTGCTGTCGATCTTGGCGCTCGAGCGGCGGGCGCACTCGCGCGAGCCCCTCGCGGCACGGCTGTGGCCGGACGTCCTTGACGCAAGTGCGCGAGTGAGCTTGCGCACAGCGCTGACGCAGCTGCGCGCGACATTCGGCAACGCCGCCGAGCGCTTCATCTACGTCACCCGCGAACATGTCGCGCTAGCCGGCGCGGACGAGGTCTGGACCGATGTCGCGGAGCTCGAACGCTCACTGACAGACGGCGACCTCGATGTGGCGATCGATGTCGATCCCGCTGAACTGCTCGCCGGGCTCGAGGACGACTGGGTTTACGACCGCCGCGAACAGCTGCTCACGGAGCTCGTATCGGCGCTTGGCGAAGGCGCCACGAAGTCCGAGACCGAGGGCGACCTCGCACGGGCGGTACGGCTCGCGCGGCGGCAGACGGCGCTCGATCCGCTGGCAGAAGAGCCGCAGCGCCAGTTGATTCGTCGGCTGGCGGCCGCCGGCGACCGCTCCGCGGCGCTCGCCACCTACGAAAAGTTCGCCGATCGGCTTCGATCCGAGCTGCGCATCGCTCCGTCCGCCCCGACACGCTCGCTCGCCGAAGCGATCCGCGCTGGAGAGGTGGCGCAAGCCGACTCCCCACCCGCGGAGATGTCAGGCGTCTCGGCGACAGAGCCAAGCGTCGAGCCACGCCGCGACACGTCGCACGGCGAGCCCGCCGCCGGGGCGGCCGCCGTGCGCAAGTCCGTCACTGTCGTATTCGCCGACATCATCGAAGCGACGAGCCCCGAGGCCAACGTCGACGCGGAGGTGCGCGAGCGCGTGGTATCGCGCTGCCTGATCGAACTGCGGACGGTCCTGGAGCAACATGGCGGCACGGTCGAGACGCATCCGGGCGATGTCCTGCTCGGCGTCTTTGGCGTTCCCGTCCTCCACGAGGACGACGCCATGCGCGCCGTCCGCTCGGCGGTGGAGCTGCGCCGGTCCCTGCCCGCGATCCTCACAGACCCCGCTGGCGACGATCAGCTCGTGCTCGCGATCCGCGCCGGAATCGAAACCGGCGAGGTGATCACCGGCCGGGGGGCCGCTGTCGTGACGGGAGAATCCGTCAGCCGCGCCCGGCGCCTGTGCGAGCTCGCCGCGCCATCCGAGCTGCTGATCGGCGCGGGCACGCACGAGCTCGTGTCACACGCAGTTCTCGCCGAGACGCTGAGTGGGCACAGGTCGGCAAGCGGGCAGGCGATCGCGGCGTACCGGCTGCAGGACGTCCTCGCGGACGCACCGATGCGGATCCGGCGCTTTGAGTCGCCGATCATCGGCCGCGAACGTCAGCTTGCGACCTTGCAGACCGTGTTCACGAACGTCGTTTCAGACCGGTCGTGCCATCTCGCGACGGTGCTCGGGGCTGCCGGCGTCGGCAAGTCGCGCCTGGTCGAGGAGCTGGCAAAGGAATTTGCCGACGGCGCGACGGTGATCTACGGACGCTGCCTTCCCTACGGCGAAGGGATCACGTTCTGGCCCCTTGCCGAGGCGCTCCGTGGCCTCATCGGAAACGCCGAGCCGTCGGCGGCGACGATCGCGGCGCACGTCGAGGACGACCCGCAGGCTGAGCTGATCGGCGAGGGGGTGGCGGTCGGACTCGGGGTCCGCGACCGCCCCGGTGGCACGAGTGAAGAGATCTTCTGGGCGACCCGCAAGCTGTTCGAGACGGTTGCGCGCAAGCGCCCGCTGATTGCAGTGTTCGACGACCTCCACTGGGCCGAGCCGACGTTCCTCGACTTCGTCGAGCACGTCTCCGAGCTCGCCCGGGACGCGCCGATCCTGCTTCTGTGCATGGCGAGACCAGAGCTCCTCGATAGCCGCCCGGCCTGGGGCGGTGGCAAGCTGAATGCGACGACGGTCCTGCTGGAGCCGCTCGACGCGGTGCAGTCGCGCCGGCTGATCGAGAGCCTGCTCGGAAGCTCGTCGCCGCCGGCCGCCGTCGCAAACCTGGTCGCAGAGGTCACGGAGGGAAATCCGCTGTTCACGGAGGAGTTTCTTGCGCTGCTGATCGACCGCGACCTGCTGCGCGTCTCCGATGGCCGCTGGACGATCCCGGCCGAGCTCTCGCAGCTTCCCGTCCCGCCGACGATCAACGCACTCCTCGCCGCACGGCTCGAACGTCTGCCACCCAGCGAGCGTTCACTGCTGGAGCGCGCGGCCGTAGAAGGCGCGCACTTCCACCGAGCAACGGTCTGCGAGCTCTCCCCGAATTCGCAGCCGGCAAGCGTCGACACCGGCCTCGCGCGGCTGGTCCGCAAGGACCTCATCCGCCCTGATCGCGTCGATTTCACGGGAGACGAGGGCTACCGGTTCCGCCACGTGTTGATCCGTGACGCGGCTTATGGGTCGCTCCCGAAGCAAGCCCGAGCGGAGCTCCACGAACGGTTCGGCTCCTGGCTCGAGCAAACGGCGGCGGAGCGGCTCCGCGAGGTCGAGGAGCTGGTCGGGTACCACCTCGGGCAGGCGTCCGACCTGTTGACAGAGCTCCGCGTGGACGAGGCCCGGGCACGCGAACTCGGCTCACGCGCCTCGCGGCGGCTCGAGTCGGCCGGCCGGCGGGCGCTGTCCCGCGGCGACCGAGCGGCGATCCCGCTACTCGAGCGTGCCGCATCGCTGCCGGGCCCTGACGATATGCGGAGCATAGGTCTGCTCACGGATCTCGGGACCGCCCTGCTCGAGGCCGGCAGGATGCCTGACTCAGAGAGCGTCCTTGCGCGCGCGAGCGCGCTCGCGCGCGAAGCGGGTGATGAGTGCGGTGAGGCGAAGGTGCTGATCGAGCAGCAGTTCCTCGGGCTCGAGCGGGCACCCGACGATGCGATCGAGGAGGCGGGCGCGATCGTCGAGCGGGTCATCCCCGTGCTGCGCAGACACGGCGATGAACAAGGTCTCTGCAGGGCGTTTCGCCTGCAGGCACTTCTTCACTGGTTCGCGGCGCGGACGGGGGCGGCGGCGAGTGCATGGGAGCAGGCGGCCGTGCACGCAATGCGTGCCGGCGCCGAGCACGAGCGAGCGGACATCCTCGTTTGGATCGCGTCCTCGCTGGTCTACGGTCCGACGCCGGTGGCCGATGGCATCGTTCGCTGCGAGGAGATCGCGGTCGAGGTACAGGGAAATCTCGTGGCGCACGCATCAACGCTCCCGAAGCTTGCCGCGCTGCACGCAATGGACGGCCGCTTCGATCTCGCCCGTGAGTTGCTGGCGCGCAGCAATTCCGCGTTCGACGAGCTTGGTCTGTGGCTGAATTCGGCGGTTTCTCATCAGGCGGCGCTGGTCGAGTTGCTGGCGGGCGACTACGCGGAGGCGGAGCGCAGCCTGCGAGTCGGGTATGAGGCGCTGGAAGAGATGGGCGATAAGTCGCTGCTGTCAACGACGGCGGCATACCTCGCGCGGGCGACCTTGGCACAGGGGCGCGACGAGGAGGCGGAACGCTACGCGGCACAGAGCGAACAACTGGCAGCCGCTGACGACGTCTCGACGCACGCGATCTGGCGCGGCGTCCGCGCTCAGGTGCTCGCCAAGCGCGGGCAAATCGAGGATGCGGAGCGGCTTGCGCGCTCGGCAGTCGCTGCGCTCGCCGAAAGCGATTTCGTCAACCTGCAGGGCGAGGCGCTGCTGGAGCTCGCGACGGTCCTCGAGCACGGCGGCCGGCACGAGGAAGCGGTGAGCGCGCTATCCGAGAGCCTGAAGCTGCTCGAGCGAAAGGGCAACAAGGTGACGACGAAGCAGGTACGAAGTTTTCTGCTCCGGGCCGCGTCATCCTGAGAGAATCGCACGCGTGTCGCATCACTCGAACTTCGATGAGATTGCGCTGGTGAACGGCACGCCCCGTGCGAGCGGTACGGTGCAACCGCGGGGCGGTGTCGATTGGATGCACGTCTGGATCATTCAGCCCCAGGGATCGACGTTCGCCGCAGCCACCGGCGACTGGTCGGGAGCTCCCGGGAGTGCCTGGACCGTTGACACGATCAAGCAGCCCGGGTCTGCCGAATTCACCGAGGGTCCCGCGTTTGCATTGGCGTTTGCTTCGATGTCTACGCGACAGCCAGACGGAACAACCGAGACGACCATCCAGCTCTGGTCGGAGACGTTGTCGTGTGTCTAGCCCTCGCTTGACGTAGACGGCGACGCCGCGATCGGAGCGCCCACGTGTGGGCTCCCCGTCGCCATCGGTGATTTCGATGCCGCTCAGGGTTCGGACTCCGTCTCGTTAGCCATCTGTCAGCACTTTGAAAGTGCGCCCGGCGATTCTCCTCGCAGATCGACCACAAGGGGCGATCTTCATCCCCAAGGAGGAGTCATGCGAGTCACAACTTTCAGCCGCATCGTCGCCAGCGCCCTGGCGATCGCCGCCATCGCCGCGTCGGCAGCGTCGGCGCATATCCCCCATGAGTTGGGTCGATCCACGACTGCCGACTCGGTTGTGCGCCCGAACCCCGACCAGCAGACCAGCCCTGGCACCCCGGCGATCCAACGGACTTCCGAAGCCGCGCAGGTCGCGGCACACAACCGTGCCGAGGCACTCAAGCAACGGGCGCTGGCCTACAGCCTGCCGCGGACCGCTCCCTACAGCGTCGCGAACGCCGCCGACGTCGCGTCCAGCCGTCCTGTTGCGGCGCACGGCGCCTACCGTCCCAACATCCAGCGATGGGTTTGACTACGGCGATGCTGCAATCGGCGCTGCGATCGTCGCGGCAATCGCCGTACTGATTACCGCTGGGGCCCTCGGGCTGGACAGACGAAGCCAGCCCCGCCCCTCGTAACGGAGCGAACCCGGTCGAGGGCGGGCGACACCGCCCGCCCTCCCACCGTCGTCACCTGGCGGACGTCGGCCGGCGGCATTCGTGCATCATCGGACCGGAGGCTATGCGCTAGGACTTCGCAGCCGGAAGCCCGAGGTCGGAGCGCACCATCGCCGCCGCCGCCTTCGTCTTGGCCAGGTCGCCTGCCAGCCGCCGCAGCCAGGACGATGCGTTGACCGAATTCTGCGCAGTGGCGCTCCCGAGATCGCGAATGACCGGGTTATAGGCGGTCACCAGTGCCTTCAGATCAGGCCCGGCGGGACGATACGTCGCCGCAATGCCAAGGAGCTTGCCGTTGAGCTCGGTCAGTCGTCGCTCGAACGGCCGAGCCTCTACTGAGATCTGGGAGCCCGGGGTTGAGTCCGTGTACGCCCGCATCTTTCCAGCCAGGACGGCGCCGGCCGCGTTTGCTGGTCCGACCGCAGCGAGGTACGCCTGCCCCGCCTGCTGCTTCGTCATTGTCACCGCTGGGGTTGTCTGCGACGCGACTGTGGTCGTCTGCGAGATGTTCTTCGCAGGCGGTGTCTGGGTTGCCTGCTTCGCCGACCCACCGCAGCCGACGAGCGCTAGAGACACGGCAGTCGCGCCGATCCCGATCACACTTCTTACTCGTTTCATCGCGGTTTCGATGACTCCTTCGCTCCTTAAGCCAGCTGACGAAGCACCCGTTCGAGGTCCCGCGGGTTGAACGGCCATTCGAACACCGCACGTTCGTGTCCGGTCGCGTCGAGCACGTACGCCGCCTCGGTGTGGTCGATGCGATGTGTGACGGTGCCATTGATCCGCCAGTTCGTCACCTTGACGCCGATTCGGTAGTTCTTCCACACGGCAGCGAGGTCCGCTGGACGGCCGACGGCCCAACGCCACTCTGGGACGAGACGCCACTCCCGATCGTCTTGGAGGAGGTATCGCCGCGCGTTCGCGTATACGTCGGTGCTGACCGCGAGAATCACCGGCCGACGAGCGGCCGGGATCTGACGTTCCATCTGGTTGAGCACCTGCGCTTCGAGCGGGCAGAAGTTGCGACACAGCGGATCGATGAACGTCACGATCACCGGGTGTCCTCGGTTCGCTGCGACCGATATAGGTCGGCCGTCCTGGTCACGGAGTAAGAAATCGGGAGCGCGACGATCGCCGGCACCCCAAGTGGACGCCGGAGGCGAGACCAGCGACACAGCCGAGTAGGCGGTCGGAGCGCTACTGCGGCGGGAGCGCCCCAATACAAGGACCGGCACGGCGACCGCAACCGCACACAACACGGCCAGCCCGGGAATGGCCCACCGCAGCCCTCGCGGCAGCCGGGAACTCCTCGGGACCTGCCCGTCGTTCCCGCCGCAGCGCGAGCCGACGCCGCGCCCGCGTGACGACGACCGCGAACGCAAATAGTGCAGCGATCCCGCCAGCCACGGCGCCGATAATCGTCAGCGTCCCAGCCCTCCCCGGCCGCGCCGATCCGCCACCCGCCGCGGGCTGGCCCGGCGGAAGCACAACTCCCGAGGCGCCTGCCAGCCGGCGTACGGCAAGCTCCGCCGCCGCAGCCAGACCCGCCCCCGCGCCGCTGTCCACTGGCACCCTCGCGAGCAGTCCATAGGTGCGCGCGGTAGCGTGACCCGGCCAGTTGAAACCAAGGCCATTCGGCATGACGACCAGCAGCCGCTGCCGCCTGTAGGCGAGCGATAACTCCTCGCCAAGGAACCGCGCGTACGTGCGTGGCTTATCCCAAAGCTCGGTGACCGACCCCAGGTCGTAGTCGTTGGAAATGACCGCGACGCGGATCGCGAAGCCCGCGCGGTTCGCCGCGGCCACCGCGGCGACCAACTGCCGCTGAGCAGGCGACATGCCGGTCGACTGCGAGCTCAGGAAGACCTGATTAGCAACCAGATAATCGCTGGCAGGGTCGCCGTCGGCACGCGCGACCCCGCCCGATACGACAACCAAGGTGACCGCCAGGGCCAGCACGGCACTCGAGCGAGCGACGCAATGTGCGACGCTCGCCCGAGCACCTGAAAACCGGCGCATCACTAGCAGAGCTGTGACAGATCCAAGGTCACCGATTTACGCAGCTCGCCAGGTGTCGCCCACCTGGGGGTTGCGCGTGACTCCGCCCGAGACGGCCGTTTGGCGGTGGAAGCAGCCGCGGCGCTACTCGCCGCGTACGGCCCGATCAGCTGCTTCGGGGTGTACAGATTCCCGTTCTGCATCACATACACGTCGTTGGCGATCGTCTCGATGTTCTGCAGCGGGTCGCCGTGGATGACATCCATGTCAGCGATCATCCCCGGCTGGATCGTGCCCAGCTGGTTGGAAACCCCCATGTCCTTGGCGGGCTCGACGGTCGCGGCACGCAGGGCTTGATAGTTGCCCAGGCCCGTGTGTGCCATTGCACTGATCGCGATCACCTGTCCGAAGTTCCCATAGCCGATCGGGTTATCGGTACCGACGAGCGTCGTGCCGCCCGCTGCGACGATTCGCGCAACTGCTCTAGTAGTCCCGACTTGGCTTGCCAACTGCGCCGCCGTGAGCGGAGGTTGCGCGAACTCCTGCTGTGCCAGCGCGTACTGCCACGGCGCCTGCAGCGCCTTCATCCGCGGGTCATCGATGGTCGGCTGACCGTTGATCTCGGGAAGGAAGTTCGCGGCGCCCGAGGTCGGCGTGGTGGTGATGGACATTCCCGAGCGGGCGTACAGCTGGATCGTGTCGTTGTAGGCGACGGTGTCGTTGGAAACGGCGATCTGGTAGCCCAGTCGCTGTGTCGCCCAGTGCGAGCCGCCATCCTGGCCGTACGACAGCGCCGGCCAGAAGTAGTGCGAGAACGACGGTATCCCGAGGGTGTGGCCCGCCTGAATCGCAACCTGCTCGAGGCTGTTGGGCAGCCTCACGTACGTCTTGAGGATGTCCGGCTTCAGCTTCCCGAGCCGCCCAAGATTCGTGGTCAGCGCCGACTGGTTCGGATCCGCTCGCATCCACGCGTAGAAGATCCTGCCGCCGTCGATCGGCTCGCCAGACCAGAAGTATCGAGGGCCGGGGGCCGCGCCGGACTGCTGGGACTCAACCTCTTCCAACGAGTGGTACGGCTCGTCCCCCATCGACATTTCGGTCGTGATCCCCATCGAGAGCTCGAGACGATCCTTGCGGCCACCCGCGAACGGCTGATCCATGCCCTCGTGCACGTGCGCGTCCCACAGGCCCGGGATCACGGTGTCCTGGGACGCATCCACATACTTGACGCCAGCGCCGTACGACGACCGCGGCTGGGCCGGCCCGACGCTCACGATCCGGTTGCCGCTCACCACGATGTCAACGTTTCGCTGCTCAGAACCGCTCGTTCCCGCCCACAGCCTTCCGGCGTGAATCACCTTCTCGCCCGATGGGGGCGCCTGCGGCCTCCAGGTCAGATTCACCGGCACGGTCTTCGGCGCGCCACCGTTGATCGAAATCAGCCGCAGCGTACCTGCCGAGTCATACAGAATGTGCTGCGAGTCGCCCGACCAGCTCAGCTGATCCGCCGGCTCCACCGTGAGCCGCCGCGCCGCTCCGGTCGGTGCCCCGGTCGCCGGATCGACCGGCACCACCTGCAAAACGGAATCCATCACATACGCCATGTACTTGCCGTTCGGCGACCACACCGGCCCGTCGTCCTCCACCCGGTTCGTGAGCGTCTCATACGGCTTCGTGGGATCCGCCAAATACAGGTTCGTCGCACCCGACGTCGCGTTCACCGTCTGGATCTTGCTCACACCCTCGCGGAACCGGTTCGAGTACTGCTGCAGCACCGCGAGTGCGATCGTGTTGCTGTCCGGACCCCACGTCGGCCGGCCGGTCTCAAAGTCGGCGTTGATGTTCAGGCCCGTGGAGTTCTCCGTCCCCCACACCTTCCGGAACTGCCCCGTCGCGACATCCGCGACGTACATCTCCCGAGCACCCGCCTCCAGATCAAGCGTGTCCATGAACGCGATCTGCTTGCCGTCAGGGGACCACGCCAACTGCACCTCCGGCCCCGTGAACGGCGCCGTCAGCTTCCGTGTTTGCCCCGTCTTCATGTTGCGGATAAAGATCGCCATCGACCCATCCGAGTCGGTCGAATACGCCAAAGACTTCCCATCCGGCGACCACGTCGGATCCGCCTTGAAGAACTTGTCGTTCGTCACCTTCGTCGGCTTCTGCCCGATCGTCATCAACCACACCTGATTCAGCGCGACGAACGCCACCTGCTTTCCGTTCGGCGACAACGCCGGAGAGACGAGGCCCCTGGACTTCTGCTTCGCGGTCGACGAGAAGTTGTAGCTCTTCATCGGATACGAAGCCCGCGCGAACCCCACCCGGGCCGAGAACGGGACATTCGTCACCGCTCCCGTCGTCACATTCCGCTGCCAGATCTTCCCGTTCGCCGCATAAACCAGCGTGTCATCCGACGACCACGGCGCCGGGAACGCCAACACATCCTCATTGCCCGACACGGCCTGGCCATTCACGAACAACTGCGTCAACGGCCCCCCATTCACGCTCGTCGGCCCCCCCGAACCCGTTGAGCCCTGCCCCACGTAGGCAAGGTTCTTTCCATCCGGCGAATACGTCGGGGAGAACAGCGTCATCGACGCGTTTGAGTAGAGCGTCTGGACCGAACCCTGCCCGTTGGCTGCGACCGAATCAATCGCGTGGCTCGTGTCGACATACGTGATATGCGAACCATCCGGTGTCCACGTCGGGTAGTAAGCGTTACTCAGCACCGCTTCATGCGTGATCTCCGTCACCTGCCCCGTCGCCAGCGTGAGCACCCAGACGTTGTAGCTACCGCTCGCAACCCCGGCCGGCGACCCCGCCGGCGGCCGATCGGAGGAAAACGCAATCTGCGTCCCATCCGGAGAGAACACCGGCTCGCGATCGTCGTAGTTGCCGAACGTAAGCTCACGGACATTCGACCCATCCGGGTTCATCGCCCAAACGTGAAACGTCCCGCTCTTATACGACTGAAACGCGATCGTCTTCCCGTCCGGTGACCATGTCGGATAAGCCGTGTCCTGTGACAAGCTCGAGATCCGCGTTGCCGTACCGCCTGTCGTCGGCATCGTCCACAGATTCCCCATGAAATTCATGACGATCGAATGGCCGTCTCCAGACAGCGCAAGCGTCAGCGCCGACGCCTCGTGAAGATTGAGCGAAGCAGACGTTCCACCACCCGTGGCTCGAGCACTTTGCCGTGCCGCACGACCGGACGCCGGACCGGACAAGGTCAACACGAGGATGCCGGCGATAATGCCGGCGGCACATAGCAGGCCGACGATTAGCCGACTCCGCCCGGAAAATTGGCCTTTGCGGACCGCGCCGATGGTAAGCACCAATCGCTCTCCTTAGTAGCAATCCCCAGAACGAACCCGATCGCCAGCTCCGCTCCGCGTCAGTTGGCGTTCGTGAGCTCAGACCAGCCCACACCGCCTGGCAACACAGCCACCGCCTGCGAGAACGCAGTCGAGGTCTCCCGTTGAGTTTCCCTACGTCGGTGGCGCGACGAAGCGCAATCTAACGCACCACCGGGAGCCAGCAAGGGCCATTCGACGAACGGCGCACATTGCGCGATCAGCGGTAAAAGAGAGCCGATGAATGGTGGAACGCCGTGGCCCCGCTAGCGCTGCGATGCCCACGCGGGTCTGTTTCACGGCTGAAGATGCGTCCGGATGCATGTCGCCGGACGCATGCAAACGGGACTATCGCAAGCGGACGACGGGTCTCGACCCCGCGACCGTCGGCTTGAGAAGCCGAAGGCAGGTGCTGTTCGACGCCGAGCAGGGCATCGCCGTGGTCCTGCAGTACTTCGATACGGCTGGGGTGGGGCCTCGCCCTCGGTACCCTGGCCTTGGCAATCCTCGACGGCGCCACTCACAGGAGGTAGAGCATGAGTCTCGACAGGACACGAGTCGATTCGCAGGAGACGCTCCGGGTCGGTGCGATGGGCGTCCGATTCCTCGTGGAGGCAGCGGACTCCAATGGCAGTGTGAGCGTCTTCGAGTGCTTCGTCCCAGCCGACAGCAGGATGCCGGCCCCGCACAGCCACGATGCGTTCGAGGAGACGATCTACGGGCTCGAGGGTGTCACCTCGTGGACGGTTGACGGCCGCACCGTCGAAATCGGTGTCGGCGACGCCGTCTGCGTCCCGCGGGGCGCCGTCCACGGATTCCAGAACGCTGGCGCTGAGGACGCGAAGTTCCTGGCGGTCGCCAGCCCCGGGGTTATGAGCCCCGACTACTTCCGAGAGATCCATGAGGTGTTGACGGCGAGTGGCGGCGGTCCTCCCGATCCAGCGAAGCTCAGCGAGGTCATGCGCCGGCACGGGCTCACGCCGGCGCCGCCGTCTTAGCCAGCGGCCTAGCCACCGTTGCTGGCCGGGACCCTGGGTATGTCGGCGCTGATTACGGTCCGCCGGGGACCGTGGCACTCTGGCTGAGAGCTTGTGCGCAAAGACGTCGTGACACCTGAGTAGGTAAGTGCGCTCGCCCGGTCGTGGTGGCTGGCTGTCGCGCTCGGTCTGCTCAGCCTGATCGCGGGCGGGCTGGTCCTCGCAAAGCCCGACCACAGCCTTAGGGCGCTCGCCGTGATCATCGGCATTTTCGTCCTCATTAATGGCGCCGTCGAGCTCTATCTGTCGCTGGCGGGCGGCGCCGATGACCGCGCCACCACAGCGGTGCTGGCGATCCTGAACGTGATCATCGGCGTGCTGCTGATCCGACACCCGATCGCCGGCGTCCAGGCGATCGCATTGTTTATCGGGATCTGGCTGATCACGGTCGGCGTCCTCCGCGGGCTCGCCGCGTCGCCAACGGCATCGCGATGATCGTGTTCGGCATCCTTCTCCGGACACTCAAGCGCAGTGGACGGCGCCCGGATGTGGCCGTCGCGACCTGATGGTCGTACTCCGGATGCTGGCTCATCCGTACGACCATCGACCGATTCGGGCTTGACAGCGAAGCCGAGATCAAGACGTCGCGCTGTTCTTGTAGCAGTGTGGTTAGCCACTGTTCGTATCCGGTAGTGGACCAACCGCATGCGTCGGTGGCGTTGAGGCAGAGCTTCACCCTGGTGAGCATCCAGGCTCGGTCGAGCGCCTGGCCCTGGGTGAGTCCGGCACTAGCCGCCGGAGTAGGCGAGGCCGGAGACGAGCTTCTGGAACCCTCGCGAGCTTGTGGTGCGGATCATGCTGAAACGGAGAGAGGGGCCCTGGTGGGGCCCCTCACGGATCTGGACTCGGTGACGACCTACGGCGAGTCAGCCGCCGAAGTCGTATCGCGTGTTCGTGCCGCCGAAGCCGAGCACGAGATTGTCAGCCCCTGCGTCGAAGCTGCCGGCGCCACCGCTGGTGCCGCCATTGTCCAGGCTGATCTGCGTGATCACAGCGTGCGGGTTGTTGCTCATGAAGGTCCCGAGCGTCTCCGGCGTGTTCTGGCCGCCCGGGCTGTTGATGTTGGATTCTGTCGTGCTGTACCAGTTCGCGTTCGGCGCGAAGCCATTCGACTGGTAGCCGGCACCGTCGCTCGGCGTGACGCCGTTCAGCGTCGGGTTGTAGGCCAGGTTGGCAAAGCCCGAGCTGAACTTCGAGTTCGCCGTCAGGCCGGTGACGGTCATGTGGATCGTCGGGGCCTGCTTCGAGACCGCGTTGACCTCGTTGGCGTGCCACTGGTAGGTGAGCCCGTCCAGGTCGCTGAGCGGGACGTTGTTGAACGCCTTGGCGATGCCGATCCCGCCCTGCGCGGTCTTGGAGTCCACGCCCGGTCCGCTTAGCTCCAGCTCGCCGTTGGTGAGCGCGGCCGAGCCACCGGACTTGCCGCTGAAGTACCAGCCGCCGTCACCTGCGTCGCCGCTGTCAGGGTTGGGGTTGTTGCCGCTCGACTGCTCGATCGTCGGCACGTTGACGACGGGTACCGCCGGGTTCGAACCGTCCCTGCCGTCCTTGCCGTCATTGCCCTTGGGGCCCTGCGGACCAATGGTGCCGACGTCACCCTTGCTGCCCTGAGCGCCGTCTTGGCCCGGGGCGCCGGTGTCACCCTTGTCGCCCTTCGGACCCTGCGGGCCGACTGCACCCGTGTAACCGGTCCAGCCTCTGGGGCCCTGCGGGCCCATGTCACCCTTGGCTCCGGTCAGACCTTGCGGGCCAGTGTCGCCCCTCAGGCCCGCCGCACCCTGAGGACCGGGGGCGCCCTTCGGACCAGCCGGGCCGACGGGCCCGTCGGCGCCCTTGGCACCGGCCTGACCCTGAGCACCGGTGGCGCCAGTCGCTCCCTGGGCACCTGTAGCGCCCTTGATGGGATGCATGGCGTGCCGGATGGCACGCTGGGCGGATGGGCTCAACCGATTGGTCGGGATGGATCCATGCTTGATGTTGTGACCGTCGAGCAGCCCGGTCGTGGCGGCGGTGGCGATGCCGCCGCCCCCAAGCACCGCGCAAGCCGTCCCTACCGCAACGTACTTGGGCATCTGAAACCTCATAGCTACTCCTAACGGTCGTTATTTGTTGACGGGTTGTCCCGCCCGACTTCGTTCTTATTGAAGCCTCTTCAATAAGGTGATCGACGTCTTATCGAAGCGAGGCATAAGAATTGCGTGAGAACTATTGAAGGGCCCTCAACTACGGTGGAGACGGCACGGAGCGACCGGTAGCCTGCCGCCGATGGCCGCTCGCCCCCGGACGCGCCTGTCGCCTGCGATCCGGCGCGCGGAGATCCTCGATGCCGCCGGCCGCTTGTTCGCCGACCGCGGGTACGCGGCAGTCTCAGCCAGCGACGTGGCGAGACAGGCTGGGGTTACGCCGAGCCTCCTGCACCACTATTTCGGCGGCAAGCGCGGCCTGTTCGTCACGCTCGTCGAGCGGCTCGGTGGGCAGATCACCGACGTGATCCGCGTCGATACCTCCGAGCCGGTGCGCGTCCGCACGCGGGCGTTCGCCAGGTCCTGGGTCGAGTGGGTGGACGCCAACCGCCAGACCTGGCTGGCGACCTCCGGCCTGGACGAGAACCTCGCTGACCCCGAGCTGCGAGCCGTCGTCGATGCCATCCGCGAGCGCGTGATCGACACCTTCATCGCCGACTACCCCGCAACCCTGTCCCACGAGCCTCAGATTCGACTCATGATGCAATCCTTCCTCGCCTTCAACCGAGTCGTCGTGCACGGTTGGCTGGACGGAGACGTGAGCCGAGCCGAAGCCGAACGCCTCCTCGCTGACACCCTCCACGCGCTGATTACCACCGTCGCGCCCCGGGTCAGCAGGCCGCGAGCGAGGTAGGGGCGCCCATGACCCTGCGCGCCTCCGACGCGGGCCGTCGTCTCTCAGATCGGCAACCTAGCCGCAGCTGCGCGACTGCCCGGGACCCTGCGAAGCCCGGTCCCGAAGGAAGGAGACGCTAGCTGATAGCCAGGCGACCGCGTATGCGGTCGGCGTTCTGGTCTGCGGTGCGTCGGAGTTGCGCGGAGACTCTTCTTTACGCGTCGCCCAAAAGTAAATGATGCCGGGCCCAGCGGCCGACGTGTAGAGTAGGCCCGTACTCGACCCGGAGGAGTTGGTCTTATGTCTCGCCGAGGATGGCGCGTGCCTGTTCTCCTGGTGATGGCGGTGGGGGCGCTGTTGCTGCAGGCCGCTTCTGCTGGCGCCGTCTGGCGTGGTAGGGCGCCTGTGCGACCCGCGCAGGGGGCTAGCACTGAGCTGGTGATGTCGGGGACCGGCAACGGCCAGTCGGTCAGGGGGTTCATCGCCGACTCCTCCAACCCGTTTGACCCGGTCAAAGACGGCTATCCGTCGAGCAATCCGGCCACGGGCTTCACCGCTAAGGACGAGGGCTTTGCGGGCATCATTCATGGCCAGCCGACCGACGGCAGCCCCCAGCTCGACCTCTACTGCATCGACATCTTGACCGCTACGTACGGCGGCATCGGTTACACCTTGGGCACCTGGAACTCCTCCAACGTCCCCAACGTGGACTACGTGGCTCGGCTGCTGGACGAGTACTTCCCCAATAAGCAAGAGCCGGCCGCGCTGACCGATCTCAACCAGAGGGCCGCCGCCGTGCAGGCGGCCGTCTGGTTCTTCACCGACCGCTACGTGCTGAACACCTCTGATCCGCTGCATGACGAAGTGGTCAAGATCGTGAACCACATCAGATCCGAGGGGCCGCTGGGCGAGCAGCCGGCGCCCAGCCTCACGATCACGCCGTCGCATGTGAGCGGCCCCGCACATAAGGTGCTCGGACCGTTCACGGTCACGACCAACCACCCGCCTGCCACCGTCACCGCCACGGGCGGGAGCATGTTCTCGGACGCGGCAGGGACGGTCCCGATCGCTAATGGAGACATGGTGCCGTCCGGCCAGAAGATCTGGGTGCGCTCCACGGGTCCCACCGTGGCGGTGCTCGAGGCCACCTCCAAGGCCACGGTCCCCCACGGCAACGTCTACCTCTACGACGGGTACACCGGCGGGGTCAGCGACGCCCAGCATCTGATTCTGGCCGAGACGGCCACCTTGAAGACCACTGTTCAAGGCACCGCCGAGTTTCTCGCCCCTGGCTCGCTGGTGGTTAAGAAGACGATCGCCGGTGCCGCAGCCGGATCGCAGGCGCACGTCGTCATCCACGTGGATTGCGACGATGGCGTGGCCCGAGACGACTTCATCATCCCCGCCGGTACGCCCGCGGGCACGACGTCGAAGACCTACGAACCGATCGCGGCCGGGACGAAGTGTCTCGTCACCGAGACATCGAACGGCAGCGTGGTCGGTACGGAGGTGGTGGTGACCGGCGACGGGCAGGAGGCGACGATCCCGTCTGGCGAGAGCGAGACGGTCGAGGTGACCGATACCTATCACCACGTCGGCTCGCTACTCGTGAGGAAGACGATCGCGGGCCCGGGTGCCGGCCAGCAAGGCGAGATCCGGATCCATAGCGAGTGCAACGGCACCGCCCTGACCCCGGACTTCGTGATCCCCGCCGGAACTCCCGCGGGGGACCAGACCAAGCAATACGATCACATCCGCGTTCCGGCCAAGTGCACGGTCACGGAGACCGCGGACGGGCATACCAGTACGGTGTCGGTCGTGGTCGAGGGGAGCGGGCAGACGGTCTCCGTCCCGACCGGCGACATCGTCGAAGCGGACGTCAGCGACACCTACGGGCTCGTCCCCGGTCAGCTGGAGGTGACCAAGACGATTGCCGGTCCACTTGCCGGGCAACAGGGCCAGGTCGTGATCCACACGGTCTGCAACGGCACCGCCCTCACCCCCGACTTCGTGATCCCGGCCGGTGCGCCCGCGGGCGACCAGTCGCATATCTACTCGCCCATCCCCACACCGGCCAGCTGCGTGGTCACCGAGACCACGGACGGGCACACCAGCGCAGTCTCGGTCGCCGTCATCGGTAGCCCGCACACCGCCACCGTCCCGCCCGGCGGGAGTGGGGCCGCCCACATCACCGACACCTACGGTGCCGTCCCCGGCTCCCTACTCGTGACCAAGACCATCGCCGGCCGGCGCGCTGGCCATCAGGGACCGGTCAGGATTCACGTGGCCTGCAACGGCACCGCCCTGTCGCCGGACTTCGTGATCCGATCGCGGAAACCGGCGGGCAGTGTGTCGCACAGCTTCGACGGGATTCCGGCTGGCTCGGTATGCACCGTCACCGAGACCGCGGACGGCGCCACCGCCAGAGTCGCGGCGACCGTGGCCGGCAACGGCCAGAAGGTGAGCGTCCCGGCGGGCAAGGTGGTACCGGTCAACGTGATCGACGTCTACCGGGGCACGCCTGGCTCTTTGAAAGTGACCAAGACCATCGGCGGACGAGCCGCCCGCCAGCACGGCCGCATCGCCATCCTGGTGGCCTGCGGCGGCCCGTTCCACGCGTACGCGTTCCGCATCCGCGCCCACGTCGCCGGCTCTGTGTCGCGCCATTTCAACGGCCTCGGGGCCGGATCCCGCTGCGCCGTCATCGAGGCCGAGAACGGCCACACCGCCCGGGTCGCCGTCGTCTCGAAAGGCAGCCGCAAGAAGGTGACCATACGCGCCAATCGCAGAGCCACCGCTCATCTCACCGACACCTTCCGGCCCCGGGCAAGACCCAAGCCGCCGCCGCCCCGCGTTACCGGTTAGCGACGGAACCCGAGCCCATCACCGGCGGGTATCGAGTGATTCCACGAGGATCGAGCCACGCATCGCAACGGGTATCGGCCTCGGCGGTGGGGCGTGGACGGGGTGATCTGGTGTGGACTTGCAGCGAGTGCTATCGAACGTCGACGAAGACGACCTCGATCGCGTTGTTGCCGTAGCCGAGCCGGTTCCAGATCGGAACTTCGGGCTGCACGTTTCCTGCCGCGTCGGTTGCTCGTGCGCGCAGCGTCCTTCGGCCGCGTTCGTCTGGTTGCCATTCGAACGACCAGCTCTGCCACTGGTACGGACCTCTCGGGGTCTCTACGTGCGCGGGTAGCCACTCGGCCTCCCCGGTCAGGCTCAGGTCGACGTTGGTGACAGGGCCGGTGCCCGACCATGCCTTGCCGCGAACGACGTATGTCTCACCGAGGCGCACGACGGCGCCCTGGCTGGGGTCTGTTATCCGCGCCCGCGGTCGCATGACCGTCACGCGCTCGGCGGGGCGGTCCGTGCCACTGGTACATGTAGTGGCCGGTCTCGAACTCGCCGACGAAGGGCTCTGTCAGGATTTCGATGTGCTTCAGCCACTTGACAGAGGCGACGCCGTACCAATGCGGGACGATAAGACGGAACGGTGACCCGTGGTCGGGATTGAGCGGCTCTCCGTTCATCTCGTACGCGATCAGGATCTCGGCGGATGGGTCGGCGGCGTGGACGAGCGTCAGCGATCGCTCGAACGACAGGTCGGAGGCGTCGATGTTCTTGAGCACTGGGTTGAGGATGTATGACCCGTGGTCGGCGCCGGCGAAGCGCACTTCGACGCCGGTTGGATGCGGCTTCGCCCGCTCGAGTATCTCGTGCAGGAGCGCGCCCTTCCATCGTGCTGTGGAGACTGCGTAGTCGCCCCAGGGCTCACCGGCTGGAAGCGGCCTCATCGCGAGTCGACCGTTCCCGGCGCATTCGAGCGTGACGACGCGCTCGACTGGCGGCAGTGCTCGGAGGTCGTCGAGCGTGAGCGTGAGGGGGTTCTCGACCGCGCCGGCGATCTCGAGCGTGCCGTCGTGATCGGGTACGGGAAAGTTGCTGCGCACGTAGTGCAGCGCAGTCGGGGTAATGTCGCCGTCGAGTGCCTCGGGCGGCGCCTCGGCGTTGAACGGCTCGGCATGGATCATGGTCAGCGCTGCGCGCTGCCGTTCCAAGTCGTCGGCTACAGCCATCTCGTGAGCCTCCTCAATCGAACCTCGTCGATTCAGTAGTCGGGGTCGTTAAAGCTTGGGTCGCGGTTCTCGTTGAATGCGCCGATCCCCTCAATCCGGTCTGGATGCACGGCGGAGCGCCAGTGGGCTTCCATCATGATCGCGATCGCCTGTTCGGTCGGTTGTCCGTGCCCGAGCCGGACTGCCCGTTTCACGGCTTGAACCGCCGTCGGTGAGTTGCTCGCGATCTTTTCCGCGATCCGGTGCGCGGCCTGCATCAGTTCGGTCTGCGCGTAGAGCTCGTTGACCATGCCCAGGCGATGCGCCTCCTGGGCGCTGATCGGATCGCCTGTCATCAGCATCTGCAGCGCCCTGCCCGGTGGGAGAACGCGCGGCAGGAACACCGGTGAGCCGCCGCCCGCGGCGAGCCCGATCATTGCCTCTGGCTGACCGAAGGTAGCGTTCTCCGACGCGATGATGAAGTCGGTGCTCTGCGCGATCTCCGACCCGCCGCCGTACGCGACACCGTTGACGGCAGCGAAGATGGGCTTTCGCAGCTCGCGCAGGGTGTACAACGTCCGGTCGAAGTCCTGGCGCTGGCGAAGCCACCCCTCCTTGGTCATGTTCTTGCGCTGCCGGAGATCGCTTCCGACGGAAAATGCGCGGCTCCCAGCACCGGTGATGATCACGACCCGCACTGCTGGGCGGACGGCGATCGTTTCGAGGACCTCGGTGAGGCTCGCACCCATCTCTGTTGTGATGGCGTTGTCAGCGTGTGGCCTGTTCAGCGTGATCATGGCGATCGAGTCGCCGGCCGCGTACTCCAGGAGCACCGGGTTGTCGGGCTCCTCGCCCTCGGGAGGCGGCGGCCCGAAGTCGAGCGCTTTCCACCGTTCTGTGTTTGTCGAGCTTGCTGCCACGGCGCCTCCGGTCTGGGTCGATCGTCCTAGGTGGTGAGTTCGGAGAGCCAGCGCAGCCCACGAAGGCCGGGCGCGAAGCAGTACTCGCCGCCGCGCGTAACGACGAACGGCGGCATCTCCTGTAGCCGGCGCCTGATGGGTTGCTTGGGGATGGTGAAGACTCCGTTCCCGGCCGGTCTTCCAACGAGCGGATCCTGCTCCTGCGGCGCACCGATGAAGATGCCGTCGTTCAGCCACTGGGTCTTGACGAACTCGAACTGGCGCTTCAGATGTGAGCCGGCGAACACAAAGACGATGCCGCGGTCTGCGCCGTCATCCTCGAGCACGCCGTCCGGGAGTATCGGGCCGTAGCTGGTGCCACGCCGGATCATCCGGTGCAGGCGGACGTCCACGCTACCGTCCCCATCAAACGCGTCCCGGGGGTTGGCGCGCCGCGCGTGCGCACCGGCAGGGCACTTGAGCCCGCGGCGATCGTCGCCGTAGAGGAAGGCGTTGTTCCGGGTGTCGTCGCCGCCGAGTTCCGGGTCGTCACGGTCAGGCGCCAAAACCAGAGGGGCCCCGCTTTGCCAGCGGCCGACCATCTTGGCGCCAAGTAACGCCTCGTCCTGGCGATCCGCCGCCCTGTCTCGGAGGTAACGGCGGTACGCAGCGACACGGGTGTGCAGCTTCCGAAACACGAGGTACGTGCCGTTGCGCCCGAGCACTGTCGGGGTGGGCATGGGCGGAAGGTCTCCGGTCTCGTCGGGGTAGCCGAGGATGAACTCGCCGGCCTTGATCGGCCGCTCCAGCGGATTGGACGCCGGGATCCCGCTCCCCTCGACTGCCGGTTGGCCGATCCCGTCCTTGAAGCCGAACGACGTGCGGCCGGTCGGGAGCTGGTAGCAATCCTGGCGCCAGATCGCCTCGACTCCGGATAGATCCTCGAGCGCCCGGCGTGCGCGCTCGAGCCTCGCCTCCAACCGCGCGGCGTCGGGTGAGAGGCCCGCCAGCGCGACGTGGACCTCCGGGGTACCGAGCGGCTTCTCCCAGTTCTCGGGGCTGCTCTCGCCGCGATCACCCAACTCGGCCGCGCGCGCCGCCATGCCCTGCCGGAACTCCGGCGCGAAGCTGTCGAGCGAGGCTTTCGGCATCCCCAGCGCCTTCAACCCCTGATATGTGAACGCAACCGTCACCCAGGCGTTCTGCGCCGGGTCAGACGACGCGCTGGCGGAGCCGACCGCCGGCAGCAGCCGCCGGATGAGCTCCCGTCCTGCCCGTCGATCGTCGATGCGAAGCAGCAGGTAGGTCCCGACGTACGGGGACGGTCGTTGGTGGAGCACGCCGCGTTGGATGTCGTCCAGCTCAAGGCTCAAGCCTGCCGTCGCGGTCGGGGCGCTCATGACTCGAACCTCTACAGGTGCTCGGGAGGTTTGGGAGGATCCGGATTCGGGGGCGCCAGGTACGGGAACGTCTGCGACGCAGGTCGCGTAGCTTGATCGACGCCATCGCGGATCGTGGGTCCGTTTCCGGCGTTCACCAGCAACGTGAAGATCGTGTCCATCACGTCGTCGTTCAGCGCGCGGCCGCCACAGGTCTCGTGCGCCTCCCCGCGCCGGGCGGCCATCTCGATCTCGAGGAACGAACCCTGCTCGGCGTACGGCTTGGCCACGTCGACGACGAGATAGTCGGCGAGCAACAACTCGGTCAGCGGGTGCGTCCCGTCCCCGCTAGTCGGCCAGTCGGTGTTGCCGTCGAGGCTGTCCCAGAACGCGAGGTTCGCGTTCAGCCTGGCGCGGTACGCCCCCAGGTAGGGCTGGGCAAGGTGAAACGCGTCGTCCATGTTGTAGAGGTCGCGGATCTCGAGATCGCGGTTCACGGGGTCGAACTCCTTGGGCGCCAACATCAGGTTCGGCACCTCGGGTCGGCCGACCCGCTCGAGCCGGACGTGGAGCTTGCCGCGCGTCAGCGTCTCGCCGACCACGCCGAACAGCTCGCCGCCGTCGAACAGGCGCTTGCGGTCGACCTCGACTACCAGGCTGAGCACGTTCTTGCCGTCGAGATAGATCGAGCCCGGGTCGGTAAACGCCAGCTTCCGCGTCGCGATCGTGTTGAGCGCCGCCGGCGCATCCAGGATGAACGGGTCCCACCGCACGCCGGCGAATACGCGGACTCCGTGCGCCCGGGCACCCCGCTCGTCGTGCACGCTGAACGAAACCGTCTCGCCAGCCGGCGTCGAACATGTGCCCTCCTGCTCAAGCGCGGGTCGCGCCATCGCTGCCCCCGGGCTCTGAGAACACACAATCGAACACGAGCTCCTCGCCACCTGCGGCGAACGGCGCGGGATCGTCGCGACCGGCCACGGTCAGCGGGCGCAGCCGGAAGCGGTAGATCAGCCCGTCCGAGAACTGCGCCGACGGCGGCGCGAACGGCAGCGTGTTCAGCACCAGCACGAGCGAGTCCGGACGCTCCGGGCTCGGGAACGCGTACAGGTCTGTGATGTCGGCGATCGGCTCGGCTACCGCTCGGGGCCCGGAGATGTGGTGGGACATTGCGTGTCCTCGTCGGCTGGTGCTTGCGCGCGCCGGGCTAGTCGCTAGCTTCGTCGAGCAACGGCTTCAGCGCCGGGTGCTGCAGAGCCTCGGCGGCCGCGGGATCGTCGAGCACCCGCTGGAACGCGTCGTTCACGCGCAGGGCCTTGCGGATCTCCTTGACCGTGCCGGGGTAGTTGCGGGCGTAGCGCGCCGGCGGTCCGCTGAGCGCCGAGAATGAACGCCTTCAGGGCGGCGAGGTCGGGAAGCCCCTCGTACCCCTCGACGTGCTGGAAGACCGCGTCGAACAGCGCCAGCGTCGACCCCGACGTCAGGAAATCCTCCATGTAGGCGTCCCACGGGCCATCGAAGCTCGTTGCGAACAACAGCCGGCGTGTCGTCGTCGAATGGCACGAACCGGGCCTCGTGAATCGTGGCAACGGCCATGTTGTAGTCCCCCGACTGATAGCCCGGGGTGTTCTGCAGTGCTCGCAGCGCCTCCCGCAGGGCAGTCGCGTGTCCGGGCTTGATGCGGAAGAACAGGCTGAACTCGCTCGTGGACCCAACGGTGACACCCGGTCGGGATGTTTCTGTCGCAGATGTTGCCAAGACCGCCTCGTGTATCGCTCGGTTGCGGCGTGAGCCGCCGCCCTGAGCGAAGCTTACGAGACGACGACCTCGGCGTCATCACCCGAATCGGATGAGCGGCGCGGCCGAGCGCGTTCGTGTAGGCGGGGAACGAGAATGGGTCGAGCGCCGAACGCTCGATCGTCGCGGCGCGCGGTAGCGGCCAGCAACCTGCGCATTGGTCCGCCGGCCACGATCTTGGGTGAGCACCATCATCCGCTATGCGCCGCTCCCGCGGCTGTTGTGACCGGAGGAGCGTTGGCGAGCGTAGGAGCGATTTGCCTGGAGAGGATGGGGGATGCCCCCTATTGCCGTCCGTCGTCTGGAATGAGAGGCTTGTGGCCTCAGCTAGCGGCCTGTCTGCGGGGACTTGCGATAGGTCAAGTAGCTGTCCCGCGCACCGCCGAACGCCGACACGCTCAACAGAAAGGGACCGAGATGAGCACCACGCTGGACAACCATCTTGTCGATCAGCTCGAGGGCCGGGTCACCGGTTCGGTGCTCGCCCCCGATCAGGCGGGCTATGACGCGGCACGCGCCGTGCACAACGGCCTCGTGGACCGCAAGCCGGCGCTGATCGTCCGCGCCCGGAGCGCCCAAGACGTCGTCGCAGCGCTCGCCTTTGCCCGAAGCGGTGGGTTCGAGGTGTCGGTCAGGGGTGGCGGACACAACGTCGCCGGCCGGGCCGTCACCGATGGCGGCGTGATGATCGACCTCGCCGAGATGAGGAACATCACCGTCGATCCCGAGCTAGGCACCGCGACCGCCGCAGGCCGGCGTGACCTGGAATGAGCTCAACCAAGCCGCCGCTGACCATGGCCTCGCGGTCACCGGCGGCGCCGTGTCGACGACCGGCATCGCGGGCTACACCCTCGGCGGAGGCCTGGGCTGGCTGATGGGCAAGTACGGGCTCGCCTGCGACAACCTGGGGGCTGTCGAGCTGGTTACCGCTGCCGGCGACGTGCTCTGGGTCGACGCCGAGTCGCACCCCGACTTGTTGTGGGCGCTGCGTGGCGGCGGCGGCAACTTCGGCGTGGCCACCTCATTCACCTACCGTCTGCACTCGCTGAGTACGGTCACCGGCGGTCTGATCGCGCACCCGATCGATGCCGCTCCGGATCTTTTGCGCTTCTATCGCGACGCGGTGGCCGATGCATCCGACGACCTGACCGTGTTCGCCGGGCTGGTTCATGCGCCGGACGGCTCGGGCGCCAAGCTCTCGGCGCTCGTCGTCTGCCACGCCGGCGATCCGGACACGGCGGCGCGGGAGCTCGCGCCGTTGCTGTCGTTTGGATCGCCGGTGATGACGCAGGTGGGGCCCATGCCCTATCCGCAAATGAACACGCTGCTTGACGCCGGCTATCCCATGGGCGCCCTCAACTACTGGCTGTCGAGCTTCACCCACGGGCTGCCGGATACGCTCATCGACACCGCCGTCGAACGGTTTGCCAGCGTGCCGTCCACCATGACCGCGATCCTATTCGAGCACTTCCACGGCGCTGTCACCCGGGTCGCCCCCACCGACACCGCCGTCCCACACCGCGAGCCCGGCTGGAACCTCCTAATCCCGTCGGTGTGGACAGACCCCGCGGCCACGGAGGCCAACATCCGCTGGACGCGCGAGACCCACGCCGCACTGGCACCCCACCTCGCCGAACGTCGCTGGCTCAACTACCTCGGCGACGACCAAGGCGACGACGCTGTGCAAGCCGCATACGGGCCAAACTACGACCGGCTGCGCGACATCAAACGTCGCTATGACCCCGACAACGTCTTCCACCTCAACCACAACATCACACCCTAGACCGATCCACGCTGTCGACTCCACTCCACCAACGCCGCTGAAGCAGGCCCGAGCTCGACGCCGGTCACGTCCCGGAGACTCAGGTCACGTTCGGGTTCAGGTCGGCGAACAGCGCCGCGGGGCCGCCGGTGGTAAGGCGCCGCGCGCGGTAGGCGATGTCGGCCTCGAGGAGTCGAGCGCCCACCGGTATTACATCGTTTCGCTCATGCCGGTTGGCGCGAAGCTCGAAGCCGAGCAGGCCGCGCGCAACGAGGAGATCCAGCGCAAGCGCCGCGAGCTGCCCAGGGTCCCGGTGGACAAGGAGTACGTATTCGAGACCCCGGAGGGCAAGAGGACCCCTGCCCGAGCTGTTTGACGGCCGCTCCCAGGCCGAGCCACTCAATTATCGAAGGGATGAGTACCCGGCCTAACAGCGTGCGCGGCTCGCCGTGACCGCGCGAGGCTCGCGTTACACCGACGCGAGCTCGGCCGCCACGTCCCCGTGTCGCGGGGCAATGAGTTGCGCGGCGACGGCGCCGCCGTCGAGCCAGATCTGCTCGCGGCTGATCGCGTCGTTCATGAAGTCCCACCGTGGAGCATCCAGAATGTGACGCTAAGTCCGTTGCCAGGGATACCCATGGACCCAGCGGTGGATGGGCGCTCGATTATCTCGTGTTGGTCGAAGCGGCGGGCGATCGACGAGGCTCAGAGATGGAGGCCCCGATTTCCGGGGGCCTCCTGCGTGGTCGAGATCTCAGTTGAAGCACGGCGGCGCTGCCCTATCGGCCTTCACCTACGGACTCGTCTCGTGGGCGTTGTCGAGGGTTATGTTCTGGCCCCCGAGGATTGCCGACCAATCACCGATGGCATGGTTTTTCTCACCTCCGCCGACCCAGGACTTCTCGCCCCGCGCACGGTTGGCCTGGCCACCGCCAACCGCGGCGTATTTTCCGGCGACAGCATTTCCAATCCCGCCGCTGACGGTACCCCACTCTCCTCCGACCGCGTTTCTGTACCCGCCGGTGATCGACGAGGCCACACCAGTGGCGGTGCCATAGGCGCCGCCGGTGATCGACGATCCGATGCCGGCGGCGGTGTTGAAGTCACCAGCGGTGACCGACGACAAGTCCCCACCGGCGGTGTTGCCAAAGCCGAACACGACCGAGCGCGGCGCGGACAATTCGTTCCGCGAACCCGCCATGATTCCGCCGTAGGAGGTAAAGGTCTGCTGGTCGCCCACGATGATGTTGTGCGAGCCGGTCGAGCGACCCGCGTCGATGTCATGGCCGACGATCAGATTGCCGAGGCCGTTCACCCGCGTCGTGTCGCGCGTGCCATTGACAATCTGCAGATTGGCCCCCGAGATCTTGAGCGTCGGCCGGCCGTTTAGCCCGTCGGCGTGGTAACTGACCTTGGACAGCTTGGCCTCAAGCGCTGTCACCTTGTCGCGCAGGGTCGCGACCCGTCCCGAGAGCCCCGAGTTGGTGTTCTCCAAGTCGAGCACCTTGGCGCGAAGCTGCGAGACCTCGCCCTGCGTCGCGACCTTGACGAGCGTCCCACCGTGTCGGCACTCATCATCGGAGGCCGGCTTGATCGCCGAACTCGCTGACCCGATACACAGCCCCTGGGCGTCCGCCGCGATCGCTGACCCGGTGAAACCGGCCATCGCTGCCGCGACCGCGACCGTCACTACGAACATCCGTCTCATATTTTCTTCTCCGCTTCGGGCTCATTTTCACTTTCATCTGTGATCGGTTGTGACTCATCTCTGTAACTCGGTTGCGTGGTTTGGCGCCCTTGTGTTGGTAATAGGGGCCCCTCTCACACGTGGTTGTGGCCCTCCTGATGGCCGCCGGGATCGGTTGAGAATCGCGGGACTGGCGCATGGAGAGGTTCGTTGGGAAAGTTCGCTACTAGTCCACTGGTCGAGGAGCCGGCCGAGCTGCGTGGCGTTCGACTCCGACACATCCACGAGCGCCTGGAACTGGCGGTGAGGAGCGGGCTCTGGGTCCTCTGTCAGGAAAATCGCAACACGTTGCGGTCGAGCGGCATCTGGAGGCGGCGGGTGCCCGAGGTGCGGGCTGGGGCGAAGCGGAGCTGGCCGTTGGGCCTTAGGCCGAGGTTTGCGTCGGAGAACGGTTCGGTGATCTGGCCCAGGAGCTTGAAGCGGTCAAAGACGAAGGGCAGGCCGTCGCTGACGAAACTCGGCGTGACCTGGACCTGGAGATGGAGGTGCGGGGTGGCTGAGTTGCCGCTGTTACCGAGCGCTCCCAGCAGCTGGCCACGACGAACGCGCTCTCCGACGTGGACTCGGACGGAGCCCGGTTTCATGTGTGCGTAGAGCAGGTAGATCCCCGGCCTGACGCGCAGCGTCACGTTATTGCCGGTGAGCCCTGGGAGCGGCGGCGGCTTTGGATCGTGCGGCGGCGGTGAGTCCGCCACGCCGTCGCGGGCAATCACGACCGTTCCCGCTGCCGCGGCGATCAACGGCTGGCCGTAGCTGACATAGCTGGATAACCGGGCGGGGTTTCCGACCCAGGCCCGATGCCTGCGGTCGAGCATCATCCAGTCGATCGCGAAGCGTTGTGGGACGACGAGGTTGCCGTCCACGGAGAGCAGGCCGCGACGATGATGCGTGTCGATGTCACAGCACCCCTCATCCGCCACCCAGATGCCGCTGCGCACGGGCGGACCCAGCACCAACGGAGCTCTGGACAGGAGCGAGACGCGACCGACCAAGCTTGTAAACCGGACCGGTTCACGGCCCGCTGGGGGGCGGGTGGAGCTCACCACGAGCTGCTCGAGCACGCCGGGGAGGTCCGCCTTGTGGCGCACTCGGACGTCGAACCAGATGACCGCCGAGCCCGAAGGGCCGAGCAGCGTCGTGGCGGCCGGCTTGACTCCCGCCGGCGTACCGCCGACCGGATTCATCCGGGAGGACAGTGCTCGTCCGGCGAGCGATTGCAGCACCCGGTGGGTTTTGCCATCGCGGATGTCGACTCGCTCGACATCCACCAGGAACGGGGTCATGTTCGTCAGCACAAGCTCATACACGATGTGAAGGCGCCCGTCGGTGCCCCTTACGGCGCTTGGGCGAGAGAGCACCCTCGCCGCGACCCCGGTGAATCGCTGGCCGGCGATCCCGCGACCGGGTTGCGCCGTAATCCCTGCCTGCGTCGAGGTTGACGTCCTCGCAGGCGCGATCGGCGGCGATTGGCTTGCCGAGGCCCCGGCTACTGTGGCAGCACAGACACATATCGCCGCCACGATTACCAGCAGGCACACACGACGCAGCCTCGTCCGCCTTAGGTCCGTGTCAGTGTGCGGGTATCGAGCGTGGCTGACGCTTCGTCTCGACATGCGCGTGACTCCTCTCGTTCACCTGATCGTTCGCCCCGGTCACCGAACCACGCGCAACTCTAAGGCGATCATGGTACCCCACCACTCCAATGTCGATTGACCGGCGCGAGCGGTCGAAGTTCGACCGCACCTGCCTCAGCGAAACGAATGCACAGCCGCCGCCCGGGTTGAGAACCGCATGCCAGTCGTAGTGCTTGGCCGTTCGCATTAGCTCGGCGGGTGAGATGCCCAGGCCGCCGGCGTTCGGATCATGTGACGCAGATACCGGGTCGAACATGCGTTTCAGGAGCCCGCCCGGCGGTGGCGTGCCGAATAGGTCGAAGGGCCCATGCGAGAGCACGAACACGTCGTACAGGTTGATGTGGTTCACAGGGTCAAGTTCTTCGAGCAGCGAGGTGTATGCCAGCGCCGGGAACGCGTGAAACGGCTGGATGGCCGTGCAGTGGTACCAATTCGGGACGTCAGGCGGGCGTCCTCGGTCGGATGGCGCCAGGAGATCGAAGTCTTTGAGCTGGTAGACGCGGTAGCCGAGCGGGAGCAGTTTCTCGTAGGCGATGCGCTGGATCCCGCGGTAGAAGGTTGCTGAGAACGCGACCTTGGCGGCTTCGGTGTAGGCGTACTCCTTCGGGCAGCCCGGGGAGTTGGGGTTGCAGCCGCCATCGGCGCCGACCACCTTGAGCTTGTCGTAGTCGCTGACGATGATGTCCCCGATCCGGGCGTAGGTCGCCCGGGCCTGCTGCGCCTGATCGACGAGTTGCGCTCCGAGCTCGTCGGCCTTGAAGCGCACTTCATCGCCACCGGGCGCCCCGTCCTTGCCCGCCCCGGCGATCCAGACGTTGAAATCCAGCAGGTTGCCCATTATCCCGGCGATGTTGCTCACCGGGGGCACGCTCGCCGCTCCGATCAGTTTGATCATGATCGAGGTGAACTGGGCCCACCGAAGCGACGTCTGGTCGTCGGAGCTCTTGGCGTCGAGGTAGATCTGATCGGCGATCGTCTGCGCTTGGGTCCAGCTCTCCAGCGCGCCGTCGGCAAACGGAGAAGCGAGCTTGGCCAGGTAGCTGCGGACGTTACCGACCCACCCCAGCTCCTTGAGAAGCTCGGTCCGCGCGGCCTGGAACTGCACGTCGGTGAACTGGACCGGGGCCGACGTGCACTTGTCGTGCGCGCCCATGCCGGGATAGACAGCCGCGCGAATCCTCTCGGCGATGGCGTTCAGGTCGGGCTCGGTCAGCGAGCCTGTCCAGTACGCTGAGCGCGGATCGCAGCCCAGACGCTTGTCGGCGTCGCCGAGATTATTGAGCGCCGGCCCGCTATCGGGCCACGTGTCGGTGGGCGGCTGGAGGATGAGGTTCTGGAGGGTGTCGGAGACGGGGCTGAAGGTTCTGGCCTGAGCCGGCCTGAACTGATATAGACGGTCGCGGCGCCACACGCCGCTCAGGTCCGGCGTGTCGCCGGCTCCGTCCACCCCGAGCGCGGCCTCGGCGCCGTTTCCTTCGCCGGCGCCTCCCCAGCCGACCAGCGAGTACACCGGTGCGCCACTGGCCGGCCCCGACGCGAGCGCCGCGGTGTTAACCCGTTGCGGGTCCCGCCCACCCTCGCCACCGCAGCGGCGAGCTTCACCATCGCGACGCGGTCGATCAAGCCGACCGGCGGGCGATACCTCGCTTCGCTCGACAGCCTGTTGGTAACCGTTTCGATGGTGACCAGGTCGCCGGCGGGGACAGCGTTCAAGAAGTTGGCCATGTCGTTGGCCTGATCGCTCTGTGCGGCCGTGGTCGTGTTACGGTCATTGGTTCCGAAGAAGACCCCTTTGATGTCCTTATAGGTATGAGGGTCGATGACGACGGCACTGAGGCCGACATCGCTGTCGCACGGGCGTTGATCGCTGCACTCCCCGTGCACTTTGGCGTAGCTGAACGGGATCCGCTCCGGCGAAGCGAAGCCGTACTCCAGATGCTGGTCCGGGGTTAGATACCCCTGCATCTCGCCGCCGTTCTTCTCGTCGACGTTGACGTTGGCGTCGCCGGGGCTGGTTCCCGGGACGCCGATCGCGGAGACCGAACCGCCGCTGCGGGGTACCGCGATGAGTTTCGGAAAGCCGATCGGCGCGAGCGCCTGCACGAGGCTCTCTCCTTTCAGGGGGTTAGTTCGGCGCCCGACAGGTCGCTGGAGCACGGCGATCACGAGCTTGGTGGCGTCGAGCTTGCGCAGGGCGGCCTCGACCGCATTCGTGTCGTCGTAGCTCGAATTCGACACGAAACCGAGGGTCTGTCGGTCAAGCACCAGGACCTGCACGACCGCGTTGAAGAAACAGCAGATTCCCTTAGCCGTGTACGTCGTAGCGCCCACCTGGATCCCGGGAACGTCATCCCGGGAACGGACCATCGTGTCGATCGAAACCAGCGGGTTGGGCGGGACCACCGACAACGTGACCGAGTCCGATTTCGCGGTGCTTCCGCTGCCGGCCGTGAGCTGCAATGTGTACTGTCCCGGCGCTTGGGCTCGAAAGCCCGCGCCAACCTCGGCGGGGTGTGAGAGCACGTTCGCCGCAGTCGCCCGCCGCGCCTGGTAGCGACGCGGGGCGCTCACCAGTCGCCAGCGAATGCGCGCACGTTGCCCACGCGTCGCGGGCACGACCCGGCCGCCGAGCAGCGCTCGCTCGCCGACCACGACGCGGCGGTCGCGGCCCGCGCCGGCCAGCAGACCTCTGGTACGCACGGCGAAGCGGACCGTCTCCTTGCGCGGTCGCGCGCCGGCCCGACGCACGGTCACGCGCAACACGTTGCTACCTCGGCGCAGGCCATGACTGACGGACGCAACCAGGGTTCTCACCCCACGATGCCTGGGCCCGAAATCGCTGCCGACAGCCACTCCGTTCAGACGCACGCGCAACGCACCCGACTCATCGCCTGACCGAACCGCGAGGCGAACCAGATCCGACCGGACCACCTGGCCCCCACGTGGCGTCACCACCAGTCGCAGCGTTCGAGGGCCGGGCGCCGCGCCCGCGCCAGTCGCCCCTGTGCTCGCCACGGCCAGCGACAGCAGCGCCGCCAGGCCAAGACACCTATAAACTCGCTTCATATCAAGCCTGCTCTCTAATCGGTTCCCGGTGATATGACCGACCCGGTCCGAGATAGCTGAGTGCCCCCGGGCTGCGATGACTGGACTCCGCTCGGGGAGCTCGTCGGCCCCGAGCGGAACTCTCAATCCAGTTCGTCTCGCGCTCGTTTCCGACCGCGAAACCGGCAGTTAATGATTGCTGAACGTGAGCTTGAGCCCGTCGCCCGTGCAGCGACCGACGTGCGCCGGGATGACCCTGCATTCGGAGTCGTTTGTAAACGCTGTAGTCGCGATCACGTATTGCACCGTGCCGTCGGTGCCCTCGATCTTATACGTCAACAGCGCCGCAAATTGGATCGTAAGCGGCTGCTGGTCGAGGTTAAATTGGTATTTGAGCTCCCAGTCGTGCGGCGGCGCGCCCGGCTTCAACACGCCGCCGTTGCCGGGACGCCCTTCAAACCCCATCGCGTAATGGGCAGGAACACAGTGGTGTGAGTTCGAGCCTGGGCAACGCGGCACAGGAGTCGCGCTTTCCACCCGCAGGGCGTGGCGGCTGTTGTTGTGGAGCCTGAACCCACGGCTCGCTGCGGTCGCCGGCCCTGCGGTCAGCAGTGCTCCCGCCACGGCGCACGCCAGCAGCGCGGCCGATGCTCCCATGCGTTTCCTTGTTCGTCTCATCTGTCTGCCTTTCGTGATTGGTTGAGACTCACGTGTCTGCCCCTTTCAAGGCTGGTGAGAACGTTCTACGCATCGGGCGCAAGCAATTCGCATGCCGGGCGCAACCCGGGGCATGTCGTGGTCCGGTCGCGGCGGAACCGGCCGTGCCGTGTCGTAGCTGGCGACGGATTGGGCCAGCGCTACGTCACGCCGGCCATCGTGGGGTTCCGATCTCTTGCGGCGGCGAACGCGTGTCGGACGGGGCCACGGCGTGTGGCGGTCTGGGAGGGTCTCACTGTCTCACGTTCCCCCCGACGGACTGTCCGCGTGAACGGCTTCTGCGTCGTCTATGCGGGGGCCCGGACGTGGCCTAGGTCGTGCGTGATCTGAGTCGCTAGCTGGTCGAGCGCGTCCCAGTCGTCGGCCGGCGGGGCGCCGTGCGTTGCGGTTGCGGCTTCGATCTGCTCAGCCAAGCGAGCGATCTTCTGCGCCCCGACCAGCCGGGCGGCGCCCTTGATGCGGTGCGCTTGCCGGCGCGCGTTGTCGGTGTCGCGGGCGTCCAAGGCGGCGCGTAGCGCGTGTACGTCCGCGCGGCTCACTTTGAGAAAGTCCTGTACCAGGGTCGCGCCGAGTTCGGCGTCGCCGCCGGTCAACGCGTCGAGCGCTGCGGCGTCGATCAGCCCGTCGGCGCCCTGAGCGGGCGATCCCGTTGCTGGCGCGAGCTGCTCCGCTCGCTCTGGTCCCTCGCTTGTCCACTTCAGGTGTGGGAGCCAGCGCGCTAGGCGGGCGGCGAGTGTGGGGATCGTCGTCGGCTTGGCTGCGAAGTCGTCCATTCCCGCGGCCAGGCATTTGTTCGGCTCGCCCTGCATCACGTTGGCGCTGAGCGCGATGATCGGCGTGCGCGCGGCTCCCGTTTCGCGCTCGCGGATGCGGATTCGCCGTGCCAGGTCGTACCCGTCGAGGCGCGGCATGTTGAGATCGGTGAGCAGTAGCCCGTAGCGTCCTGTGAGCCAGTGCTCGTAGGCTTCCTGGCCGTCCTCTGCGAGGTCCACCTGGAACCCGATCAGCGCAAGCTGCAGGCTGAGGACGGTTCGGTTGGTTGGGTGGTCCTCGGCCAGTAGGAGCAGGCTGCGCTCTCGCTCGGCCTGCTCGCGTGACGGCATCGGGCGGCTCGTCGCGCGGGGCGATCGACGCACTCTCTGGACCTGGGTGCAGTTCATCAGGGTCGCCAACCGCCAACGGCACCACCAGGCGCATCGTCGTGCCGGTCCCGGGAGTGCTCTGCAGGGTGATGTCACCACCCATCAGCGCGGCGAGTCGCTTGCAGATCACCAGTCCGAGACCGGTACCGCCATAGCGGGTTTGGGTCTCGGCGTCAGCTTGCGTGAACTCCGCGAACAAGCCGGATTGCTGCTCTGGCGAGATTCCGATGCCGGTATCAGTGACGGCCACCTCGACCGTCTGCGCCTCCGGAGAGGACTCAAGCACTACGACGGCGACTTCGATCCCGCCAGCGTCCGTGAACTTGATCGCATTCGAGACCAGGTTCGAGACGATCTGGCGCACGCGCAGTGGGTCGCCGACTTGGGCAGGTGCGAGCGTGTCATCGAGGCTCCAGGTAAGCAGCAGCCCTTTGGCGGAGGCGGTGTGCACGAACGTCTCGGCGGCGGCTCGCACGACCGTCTCGAGTGAGAAGGTAGTAGGTGAGAGCTCGAGCTTGTCAGCCTCGATCTTTGAGAAGTCGAGGATGTCGCCGATGATCTGCAGCAGTGACGCGGCCGAGCTCTCCGCGGTCGAGACCATCTGTCGCTGCTGTGGGGTCAGGTGCGTGCGTGCCAGCACCTCCAGCATGCCGGTGACGCCAATCATCGGGGTGCGGATCTCGTGGCTCATCGCGGCCAGGAACGTCGACTTCGCGCGGCTGGCGTGCTCGGCGACGCTTCTCGCGGCGACGGCCTCGCCTTCGGCATGCTTGCGCGCCGCGACGTCAGCCTCGATCGCGGCGGCCATCGAATTGAATGCGCCCGCCACGCGCTCAAGCTCGGAGACGGCGCGCACGTCGACCCGCTCGCTGTAGTCACCGTCGGCGACCCGTCGGGTCGCCCGGATCAGCCGGTCCAGCGGCCGCAACACAACCCGCGTGAGGACCGCCATCGCGCCGATTCCGGCGAGCACGATCGCGACCAGGATCGCGATCTCGATCCTCACCAGGTTGCGGTTGTTCGCTTGGGCTCGCTGAACATCGCGCAAGGTGCGCGAATCGACCAGCGCGATGAAGCGTTGGATCGCCGCCATGATCACGCCCTTTTGAACCAGGTAGTGGTGGTCGACCAGATGCTGGTAGAGAGGCGCGACGGCGGCCGGATATCGTGCGCTCCGGTCGCGGTGAGCCAGCCGCGCCGCGGCCGCCATCACCGAACGCTCGAGCCGGGCCAGATTGTTGGAGGCGCTCAACGCGGCCTGGAGCGCGCGAAACTCGTCAGGTGCGAAGTGCGCCGCGCGCATCTGCGCCATCAACGACAGCGCCGGTCCGTAGCGGACCGAGCCCTCGCCGTTGGCCAGCACGCGGTCCCAGAAGGAGCTGTCATAGTCGCGCGGGCGCGGAGAACTACCGTCACGAATCGCCAGTATCTGCTGGTAATAGGCGCGGTAGCGCGAGCGTCCGGTCGCCACGTACAGCCTGACCATGTTGGTGAGATCGTTGGAGCTCTGGCGCAAGCTGTCGGCAAGTAGAAACGAGCTCGCGCTCCGGTTCTCGGCGCGCGTCTGCGCCGCCGAGCCGCTCACCTGCCGCGAGGCCACGATCAGCAGCGCGACTACGAGCAGACCGATGACGCCGAGCAGGATCGCCAGCAGCCGGCGAAGCGATGTCGACCGGCGGCGCCCGTCGACTGCATTCTCTGCCATCAGGAGTCGCCCGGGATCAGCGCGGGCGCCGTCCAATCGCGCGCCCATGCAGCCAGCTCGGACACCGCCATCGCACCGGCTACGAAGCCGCCCTGCGCATGACTGGCGCCGATCTCGAGTAGCAGCGCAAACTCCGCAGCGCCGGCACACCCCGAGCCGATCGCCATCAACCCGTTCTCCCGCGTCCGCTCAACTGCATCCTGAAGGGCGGAGGCAGCGCTCGGTTCGGCGATAGCGCTCGCGACGACCGAGCCGGCGAACCTCACTCCGGTGACCGGCAGGCCGTCGAACTCGGTGTCTGTGCCCGCGTCGTCCAACCACAGGCGAAAGCCCTTCAGACGGAGTCGCGCCAGGACATCCAACGTCACCGCCGCGTCACCGGGCAGCGCAGAGACTCCGATCGCGAGGGTCATCGGTCCGGTTTCGGCGCCCGGCGCCTCGGCGGCGTCCGCGAGCCGGTCCGTGAGGTCGGCGTCGGCGAGTCTGGAATGGGGAATCTTCAACGCGATCTCGAGCGGGACCCCGGCCTCACTGAGCCCCCGCGCCGACGTCCGTGTGAGCTGGACGAGGCAGGCGGTGAGCCGCTCGGTGATCTCCGAGACCTCGAGCGCGGCGGCGAAGCTCGCAGCATGCACGGCGCCCGCGAGATCGCGCCACCGCGGGATAACTTCGGCGGCAGTGATGCGGCCGGTCGAGAGATCAGCGATCGGCTGCAGGTCCGCGATGATGCGCTCGTCGGCGAGTCCGTCTGCGATCTCGGCCGCGGACAGTCGCAACGCGCCCTGGGCCAGAGGGACCGGCGTCGAGCGTTGGTATGCGGCGAGCAGGTGGTTCAGCACCCTGATCGTGAGCGGTTTCTCTACCGCGCCGAGCACCTGTAGGCCGTAGCCCTCGGCGACGGCTCGCACCGTCTCAACGAGCACGCGGTCCAGTCCGCTGACGATGGCAACAGCGCTCGCCAGTCCGCGACGAGCGACATGCCGGATGAACTCCACTCCGTCCATGCCCGGCATGTCGAGATCGCAGATGATCACGTCGGGCGGTGAGACCTCTTCCAGCAGCGAAAGGGCGGCGGCTCCGTCTGACGCTTCGAGCAGGGTGCCGACCCCAAGCCGGCGCAGCAACATCAATGCGGTGCGGCGCTGGAAGTCGTGGTCCTCGACCACGAGCACGCCGTAAGCCGCGAAAGCGACGTCGTCATTCGCCGTCGGCTGGGGAGGCGCGCGCGCCGGGTCGCTCGGGACCACGTCGACGGCCGGGGACCGCTGGGGTGCGCCCCCCTCGTCGGTGGCCGCCGTCAGCGCCCGCCTGAGCACGTCTTCGGTCTCTCGCGAAGGTTCGAGTTTCAGCTCTGAACGCAGCATCGAGCGACACTGGTCATAAGCACGTAGAGCGCCGGCCCGGTCGCGGGCTTGGCCGAGGACTTCGATCAGCAGCTGGTAGCCGGCCTCGCGGTACGGCTCGGCGTACACGAGCTTCTCAGCAGCCGCGATGGCGGCGCGGACATCTCCGGCTTGGACATGTGCGCGAGCGGCGAGCTCCAGCGCCGCGACCTGGATCGCTTCGAGCTCCGCGCGCACTGCCTGCACCCACTCCCCATCGTGACTGGGCAGGAACGGAAGCCCGGCGGTCATCGCGGCGCGGGACGCGGCGGCGGACACGCTGCCCGCGTCGCCGCGTTTGACCCCGGCCCGAGCCTCAGTCAACGCCGCGCGTGCATCATCGACGTCGACCGTGACACCCGGCGGAAGTCGCAGCTGATAGCCGCCGTGCGCAGCGGCGATCAGCTCGCTGCCGGCAAGGCCCGATTCGTCGAGGAATCGTCGAACTTCGGTAACGACGCCGCGCAGCGCAGCCGCCCAGCTGTCCGGCAACAGATCAGGCCAGAGCGCGTTCGCGAGCTCGTCGCGGCTGACCGCCCGCCGGTGCTCGACAGCGAGGTAGGCGAACACGAGCTCTGCCCGTCGACCCGGCAGCGCGGCTCGGTTTGACGCGCCTTCACCGTCCTCGATCAAGAGCGCGCCCAGCACCACGATCCTCGCCCCGGTGCAAGTCACTCGGCAAGGATCGCAGTTCGCCCCTCGCCGCGCCAGCGCGGTTGCGACCGGGTTGCGCTTCGCGTGCGAAGCGCTTGCATCTCTGGCAGTAGAACTCTGGCCGACAAAGAAGCGAGCCAGGAGGCTCCGTGTTGAGAACCATCTCCTCCCCCGACCAGCTACTCCGACTTCATCGCCCGATGGGACGCAGGGTTTTGATGGGCGCCCTGGTGTTGCTCGTCGGAGGGATATGTGTTGTGCTGATGCTCGGAGCGAACGCGGCAGCATCGGTTGCGCGACCGGCGGCCGTGTCGCATCGGAGCGCCGATGCTCGGATCGCGTGGAAGGGGTGTGGGAAGGGGTTGCAGTGTGCGCGGGTGCGGGTTCCGCTGGATTGGGCTCGACCCGGCATGGGCACGATCTCGTTGGCGGTGATTCGTCATCGCGCGAGCGGTCCCGGGCGGCGGATCGGGTCGCTGTTCCTGAATTTTGGCGGCCCTGGCGTACCGGGCGTTTCGATGGTGAAGGGTGCCTCAGAATCGGACCTGGATGCGGTGGGCGGGGGACGGTTCGATCTGGTCAGCTGGGATCCCCGCGGCACGGGGGAGTCCACCCACGCGCGGTGTTTTGTCAATGATCGCGCCCAAGCGAGGTTCTGGGGCCCTGACTGGTCGACGCCGACCACGAGGCGAGAGTCGGTGCGCTACCTACCAAAGGCACTGGCGTTCGTGAAGCGCTGCGTGGCGCTCAGCGGCCGGCTGCTGGCCCACGACTCGACCGCCGACACGGTCCGCGATCTTGACTATCTGCGCCGGCTGGTCGGCGACCGGCGGCTGAACTACCAGGGCTTGTCGTACGGCACGATGATCGGCGAGACCTACGCGAACATGTTCCCGCGGCGGGTGCGAGCGATGGTGATAAACGGCGTGATCGATCCCGTCCCGTTCACGACCTCCGCTCAGGCGGGTCTTGCCAGCACTCAGGCTGACTTCGTTCGGGTGTTCGCCAAGCTGCAGTCGTTATGCCAGGCTGCGGGGCCAGCGCGTTGCGCGCTGGCGGGCCACGGCCCGGTCAAAGCGCGGGTGAGCCGCCTGTTGGCGCGGCTGCGGCACGGTCCGATCCCGGCGCCGTCGGCGGCTGCGCCGCATCGGCTCAGCTACGGCGATCTGTTGTTCTACGTATTCGCAAACCTCGGCCGGCCGGCGAGCTGGCCACAGATCGCGGCCGCGCTCGAGCAGGCCGCGAGCGGTGACGGATCAGCGATCGAGATCGCACTGAACCCGCAAAGGCCCTCGTATCAGTCGGGGCTGAATTCAGCGACGGCGCTGCAGTGCGCAGACAAGCCGCGGCCCCGGGTGGGCCCCCAGGCGTGGCCGAGCATCCTCGGCCGGTTGACGCGGGTCAGCCCGTACCTCGCGGTCAACGGCTGGTGGCTGGCGGTGCCGTGCGCCGCATGGCCGCTGCTGAACGCTGACCGCTACAGCGGACCGTGGAACGCATCGACGCACAACCCGATCCTGGTCATCGGCAACCGGTATGACCCCCAGACCGCGTACGCCGGCGCCCGCCGGGTCGCGCGCCTGCTCGGCAACGCCAGGCTGCTGACCCTCGACGGCTACGGCCACACCACCGACGTAGACCCCAGCCGCTGCATCGATCGCGCGGTCAGCGCCTATCTGATCCGGCCCGCCACCGCACGACAGCGAACCTGCCAAGCAGACCGACAGCCGTTTGACCCGAACTTCGGGCAACCACCGCCCGGCGAGCCAGTTCCGTGATCGCCGAGCGCGGCGACGACCAGGCCGGACACCAACTCGGCCCGGCATCCGCCGCGGCGGCGCCACCGGAACCCCGGCTGCAGCGAGCAGCTGCGCAAGTGTTGGCTCGACGCGTGCTCGCGGATGGACGACGGTGCGGACTCCCGCGGCTCGAATCTGGTGGGGCATCAGGTCACGGTTGAGCTCTCCCGTTTCGAGACTAATGGTGGCTTGCGAGGCCGCGCCTTCGCAGCGCCGGTAGGGAGTCCGCCGCCCCATCGCCTCCTAGCGACCGTGCTATTCACCGACCTGGTCGACCACGGGGTTGCTCGCCACGGCATCCCTAGCCGATGAAACCGTTTCCGCTTGACGCGGGAGTCGTCGGCGCGGTAGGTTCAACCGCGAAGGAGACCGGTCGGTCTCGTATTTGTTGCCTGACCGGGCTCCGGCATTCGACACTAGGAGAGACGCATGCCGATTTTGACTGAGCTCGTCGGCTCGCTGCCGCGCCCGATGCGGCTCCAAGAGGCCTACGCCGACTACGACGAGGGCAAGATCGCACTGGAGGACCTGCAGAGAGAGCAGGACACAGCCGCCGAGGATTCAATCCGTCGTCTGGAGCAGACCGGCGAGCCGATCGTGACCGACGGCGAACAACGTGAGTCAAGCTTCGCAACCTACAACTTGACTGACACGCTGGCCGGCACGGGGTTGGCGGACGGCCTCGCCGGCGACGGTCAGTTCTTTGCGATTTTCGACGACGGCCATAACCGCCAGCTTCCGCGGATCACCCAGGGCCCGTTCCGCTACAAGACCTACGCCTCCGAGTTCGTCGCCAAGAATCGCGCGATCGCCTCGCATCCCGTCAAGCAGGCGGTGATCTCGCCGTCGATGATGATGTTGCTGTACCCGCTCGAGGGTGAGATCGACGGCTACCCGCGCGAGCAGTTCCTGGCCGACTGCGTCGACGAGGCGGAGAAGGACATCCGCCAGTGCTTTGAGGCCGGCGCGGTGCGTGTCTCGGTCGACTTCACTGAGGGTCGTCTGGCTAACAAGAATGACTCGCGCAACCCCTGGACCGGCAACAACATGCTCCAGGAGTTCATCGACCTCAACAACCGCCTGTTCGCCCGCTTCACCGCCGACGAGCGCAAGAACATCGGGGTCCACACATGCCCCGGCGGCGACTGCGACTCGGTGCACTCAAAGGAGGTTCCCTACGAGCTCCTGCTCGAGCACATGTTCGACATGAACGCCGGCTACTTCCTGATCCAGTGTGCGTCCGAGGACGATCGCGAGGCCGTCTACGAGATGTGCGGCCGCTATCGCCGTGACGATGCCGACGGCGTCTCCCAGGTCTGCTTCATGGGTGTGATCAACCCGTTGCGCCCGGAGGTCGAGACCGCCGAGCACGTCCGCGACGAGCTGCTGACCGCCGCCAAGCACATCCCGCCCGATCGGCTTGGTGCCACCGACGATTGCGGCTTCTCGCCGTTCAGTCGCGACGTCAAGCCGTCGCACGGATCGCCGGACTTTGCGCGCGACGTCGCGATGCAGAAGATCTCGGCACGGCTGGAAGGTGCGCGGCTGGCGTCGGCCGAGCTCGGCATCTGACGCGTCACCTTGCTCCGATTGGGCTGGTCGCGCGGGCCGGCCGCTCGTTCACGGGCTGCCCGCGCTCACCGGCGGCCGTAGCGCAGACGCGAGGACCGCGCAGGCGAGCCCGCGCAGCGGCGACAAGCAGATCAATCCGCAACCTAGGTATCGGCCGCGCGTATCGTCGGCCCACCCTGCGCGAAGTTCTCACACGCGCTCACGATGACTCTCACCCTGCTGCTCGTGCTCGTCGCCCGAAAAGGCCAACGTGCACGTGTATCGACCTAATCGGTCCGGGATCTTTACCCGCATGCACATTGATGCTGGCAATTACATCGATACTCGCGGCGCCGTCCGTCTCCACGGGTACTGGGTGTGGCGCCGTTGACGTTCCAGTGACCAACGCCTAACCGGCGACGCCAGCGCACATCCGGCAGCGGCCACGCTGACCCAGCGATTACACGACCTGACCTCCGCCCGCAAGCCAGACGACGGGCCGCGGGAGACACCCAGAGCGAGAATCAGAAGTACCAGCTGGACGGCAGCCACGGGCCAGGGGGATGCTCGTGGCCAGCCAGAAAGAGCGCGCCGAGCGGCACAATTTCGAGCCTGGCAGCTAGTGCGACCTTCACCGCCCAATTCTGATGCGCGGTCAGTCCCCAAATCTCAGCCTCCGCTCCCGCCTCGGCCAAGAACCGCCACAACAGCGCACTAGCGGTGGCGTGGTCCGTCGCTCCCAGCATCAGTAGCCGCCTGTGCCGCTGCACGACGTAGCCTCGGGCGGGCCCCCGGTCGATGACTTGCATGATCGCGCCCACTCCCAGCAGGTACTCGACGTCCTCAGCGCGCGACCCGCGTAAGCCGGCGTCCACGCCCGCCACCAGGTTCACGTCGCGGGCGTCTCCGGGGCGAGCCGGCAAGTCGTCGGGGATCGCTTTTCGATCGATCGTCCCTCGAGCCTCCACGGCCGGGTGAATGGCCAGGCCCGCCTGCGAATAGCGTCGTAGCGCGCGAGGATCAGACGAGCTGAGGATCATTCGGACGCCGGCGCCCGAAGCGGACGCCAGCCCCGCGTCCAGCAGCTGACGCCCCAGGCCCTGATTCTGCCGTGCCGGATCGACGAACAGCATCGACAAGCCCCAGAACGACGCGCGGCGTATGCAAGCCGCCATCCCGACAACGCTGTCACCGTCCGCGGCCACCCACGCTCCCTCGGGGTCTCGCTCGACGAAGCGTCTCAGCCCGCTGAGAAAGTACTCGCGTTGTTCGTCAGTCCGAGTCTGCGGCTCGTGACCCGCTCGACGCTCAAGCTCCTCGCCCGCTGCTTCGACCACCCTCCTTACGCCGACGACGTCGCCAAGCGTCATGGGTCGAATCTCAGTCATCCCCACGACTCTTCGCTGGATCGTCCGGCGGTCAGCACAGAGTCCATTGTCGCTGTCGACCTGACGCCCGTCGACACGGCCGTGCACGCCTTGCCCGACCGTCCCCGTGACGCGGGTTGTGATCCAGCCGGCCGACGAGACCCGATACCGACGTTACGACGCCCGTCCCGAAACGTCAGCGGCCGCACCCTGCCCACGTCCTCCGCTGCCGCCCAGGAACGTTCGTCCTTCGCTTCTGAATGGTCGCCAGTGCGGCCGTGCCGGACGCGCTTCTGCTCGTGGCTGCAGTAGCCACGTCACGGCATTCTCAAGGGCTCCGCTGTGCTCGCCCCCGGCCGGAGCGGCACGCGGCCGGGTTCTCCGTAACAGCGAGGAGCTCCGCGACGGCTTATCGCGGACGCTGCCCCCAGGCCGCGATCGTTGCTTGCGACATGAAAGCGAGCCGTGGATCGTCACACAGTGCGATCACCGTGTCGACCTCAGCAGCGGTTACGCCGCCATGGGCAATTAGCTGCTCGCGCAGCTGGGTCAGGGTCAGCTGCCAGACGATTCCTCCGGGCTGCCCGCCACGCCAGATTGAGAGGCGCCCTTCAGATTGCACTCCCGCTAGCCCTACGCTTGAGACGACACGGTCCAGACCGCGTCCGCAGAACGGGTCAAACGCATGCTGTTCGATAAGCACGGCATGATGGCTATCAATCACACGCGCAAACAGTGTCTGGGTCGACGGATCGAGCCCTGCGTCGGGAGCGATCGTATGAAAGTCCATCTCCTCGACCAGCAACCGTCCGCCGGGCTTTAGCGCCCTGACCATCCTTCGCAGCCCCTCCTCCGGGTCGGCCAGCCAAGCGAGCAGCAGCCGGGCGTGGACAAGGTCGAACTCGCGCTCGGGCAAATCGTCGACGAGTAGGTCATGAACTCGGACCTCAAGATTCGGCCGCTCTAGCCGCCGCAACACGGTCGTGTCGATGTCGGTCGCGAGCACCGAGCCTCCAGGGGCGGTGCGATCACACAACCAGGCCGCCACCGAGCCGCCGCCACCGCCGACCTCCAGGCAGCGCCACCCCGGCTGCACGCCGACGCTCTCAAGCAATCGGAACGTCCCGTCGTCGAGCAACGAAGAGAGCAGCCGCAGCCGATCAGGCTGCACCGTCCGTCGATTCGCAAACGCGTACCTTGATCCACTCATCCCGCTATGGAGGTGCCTAGCCCCATCGCATCGCTGATCCGCCGGGTCGCCGCGCCACCGAATCCTATACCCAGACCTGCGAACCCCGCGGCGCTCGCAAGGAGGCAACGGGTCACCCGGTCTTCGGGTCTCACACCCGACCCGGCAGCAAGCCGTAGACCGGCAGTCGATCGAGCTGCACAAGCCAGCCCGGCCACCGAGCCCACGCAAACCGGGGCAGGTCCATGACGCCGAAGCGGGTTCCGCTCGGCCTGGCGGGCTCGGCGTCAGGCGGAGCGGTCGAGCACTATCCCGCGCAGCAGCGCGTTCACTGCCTTCGGCGCTTCCATGTTGACCATGTGCCCGACGCCCGGGACCGTGACTTTGCGCGCGTGAGCAATCCGGTTGGCCAGGATGTCGGACATCTCGTGGAAACAGGGAACGTCCAGCTCGGCGATGACCACGGTCGTCGGCGCGGCGATCCTCGTCAGGAGCTCGATGCTGTTCGGGTGTGGCGCGTGCGGGTCAGCGCTCGTCCAGTTCACCCCGGAGTAGTCGCCGACCATCTCGGCGAGCCGGCGCGCGATGTCCGGCGTGCGCTGCGCGGGGACGAAGAAGTCGTGGCGAAGCCACGCCGCCTTCGCCTCGTCCAGACTGCCGGAGCGAAGTCCTTCGCCGACCGCCTGCATGCCGCGCTCAGATTCCGGATCCCACGCCACGCCGTCGAGCACGGCGTCAAGAAGCACGAGCGCCCGCACGCGTTCGGGTGCGGTCAGCGCCGCCTCGAGCACGATGCGCCCGCCCATCGAGAGCCCCACGAGCACCGCTTCGTCGATCTTCAGGTGGTCGAGCAGCCGCCAGAGATCGTCGGCGTGCGAGTACGAGGTGTCGGCGTCGCGGGTCGAGCGGCCGAATCCGCGCACGTCGTAGCGGACCACCCGTGCGATGTCCTTGAGCGCCGGCACCTGGTCGTCCCACATGCGAGCGTCGAGCGCGAGCCCGTGCACGAGCACGACCGCGGTGCCGTCGCTCTCGTCCTCGTAGTACAGCTCGCCGCCCGGCGCCCGCAGGACCGCCACAACGCGATCGTACTTCGGCGACAACGGAGACGAGGGGAATCAAATCCCCAAACGCCGCGGCGCAATCGTTCCCTCAAGCGGACTTTGCGTGGATGTCCGCGCTCTTTCCACGAGCGCGACCGGCCCCTGACTACGTCGGGCCTCGGCGCGACGAGTCGCGCCTCCCGCGGGTTGGGAGACTGGTCGCTCCGGCCACGAGATGCCCGCGCCGCCACGGATGAAGGGCTGGCGGATTGGCGCGTCCGTTAGTCACCAGATGGTGCTGCACGCCTACACGGGTCCCACCACGGCCCGGTCCCCGCTCTCGTCGGCATAGCGCTCGTTCGGAGCGGGGCGCCGGTAGGGCAGTCTTCTGTCGCCGAAGGTCTCGCCAGCCCCGGCGGGGACGTAGTGCGATCGTACTGATGCGCCGAGCGCACACGCCAGATTCGGGGAGTGGGGCCGCCAGCTGCCTCACGCTCGCGGCGCCTCGCGCGGAGTCGTGCGGCTCGAGCAGCGGTCTGCTTTAGCGGGAAACGAGCCTCTTGAGGAGGCGGGCGATCGTGCCGGCCGCCGACGGTCCTCTGTAAGTTGTTCCTCGTTCACTCGTCTGAACGGTAATTTCAGCGCCTTGCGCTGAGTTCGCCGAAGCTGTAGGTTGCCTCGCGGAACGATTCGGGGCTGCATCCGGCGAGCACCTGCGTTGTGCGCCGGTCGAAATGGGGCCAGGATGGCACAGAAACAGGGCTTGGCTGCGGTGGGCGTTGTCGCGGTTCTGGTGGTCGCGGCTGCGGGCGCGGCAGCGACTTCGTCTGATGCCCACGCAGCGCGGTCGACTGTCGGCTTTTTTGCGAGAACGTCGAATGGCAGCCTCGCCGCATGCAATATGTACGACTGGCCGGGATACCCGGAAGACGGCGTAATCTGCGCCAGTGGGACGGGCGGGTCATCGCCGCGCTTCCAAGAGGCGAAGGTGCTGAGGAACAGCCGGGTCCAGGTCTGCACAGATTCCCCGGGTTGCCCTTGGACGTTTGACGACCCTGACCCAGGGCTCACGTTCGGGGTTGGGAAGAGCGTTACCGTCGGACCGTTCCGCTGTCGGGTGTTGCAAGCTGGAGTTCAGTGCACAGTGATCGCGACCGGCAACGGCTTCTTGATCAATACGCACGAAGCCGTTCGCGTCGGCTCAGCCGCGCCAAAGCCGCGGACGGGATCTCGCCCCGCGGTCCCTGTGCTCGGCCACAGTTTCTTTCGATCGGCCGGGTTCGGGCACGCGCATCCGGCGTACATCTCCTTTGGCGGGGCCGACGAGAACTTCAAGATGTGGGGCGTGCATTGGCGGCACTGGGGCGATAAACGTGCCGTCGGATTCGGCAAAGGCTGGTGGCTGTCGAGCGGAGCGAAGTCCGTCTCGCAAGGACATCTCGAAAGACAGGAGATAGTGGCGTTCGATCTCGGCAGCTGCAAAGGCAAGCCCGCCTACCTAAAGATGAAGTGGTTTTTCCCCGGCCACGGCCAGACCTTCAACAACACCTCCGCGAACCAGATCTGCGATCTGTAACCCCGGGACCACAAGCTGACCGGACAGGCACCCGACCGGCCATTACATGACTGGGGACGCGAGCCGGCGATCGGCTTGCCGGCCGCTGCTTGTGCCTCCGCTTGATCTGACGCCTGCCGCGCCGTACGCCGGGGCGATGGCATTCGCGGACCTGCCCGGGCACGCCGTGGACGAGTCCTCGCGACCGCTGGACGCGGAGCCCAGCGAGAGAGCGACGAGCGCTCCTGGGACGCAGCTCTCCCCGAGCTTGAGCGCGCTAACAGAGTGATCAAGCGGGCGACCCCGTGTCCAGCGCCTGGCTGTCGGGGCCAGCTATCCCGGCTCCCCGAGGGCATATGCTCGGATTCGGCTAGGGCGGGGAAGTACTTCCAGCGGGCGGCCGCGACAACACTCGCTGCACGTCGCAGTCGCGACGTCGGGGCTCCGTGGATCAGTCCAGGAGCGTCCGCTCGGGCTCGCGCTCACGAACTGTCGTCGTCGCGAGCAGGGCGAGCGCCCGCTCGCTGGGGCTGTTCGGCGCGGCGTGGTAGATGGAGAGCGTCTGGCGATCGGTGTCCGGGATCGGAAGCTTTGTATAGGAGAGTTCGAGGTGGCCGACCTGTGGGTGGTGCATCACTGACGTGCCGCTGCCTTTAGGTTGGGCGTCGTGGCGAGCCCAGAGCTGCCGGAACTCCTCGCTTCGCAGCGATAGCTCGCCGACGAGCTCGGTCAGCCGCGGGTCGTCGATGTCGGGGCCGACGTTGGCGCGCAGGGCTGCGACCGTCCCAGCGAGCGACCGCTCCCAGTCGGGTCTCAGCTCGCGCCGCCGCGGATCGAGGAACGCGCCCTTGACGAGGTTCTCGCCGACGGTGAACCACGGCGCGAGCGCGGTCGCCAGCGGGTTGGCGGCGAGCACGTCGAGGTAACGACCGAACACGTACGCGGGAGTCGTCGGCCACGACATGATCAGCTGTGTGATCGCAGCCGGAACGCGCTCCGGGCGAATGCTCCGACGTCGCCGCCGTGTCGGCGGCTCTGCGAGACCGTGGAGGTGGGCGGTGGCGCCCTCGTCCAGCTGTAGGGCTCGCGCGAGAGCGTCAAGCACCTGCGGCGAGGGATGCTGATCGCGGCCCTGCTCGAGACGGATGTAGTAGTCGGCACTGACGCCGGCGAGCATCGCTACCTCCTCGCGCCGCAGGCCAGGCGTGCGGCGGCGCGCGTGGTCCCGAAGACCGGCGTCCTCGGGCTGAACGAGTTCCCGGCGTGCCCGGAGATACTCGCCGATCACGTTCGTGGCTGGCATGCCTAGCCAACAATACGACGCCTGGGCGCGGTCAGCCTGGGGGTGTCACTACCAGGATCAGGAGATCTCTGGTCGGCGCGGTCGATTGGTTCGACACTGACCACATGACTGAGACCACCGTTATTCACACAGGGTTCGGTGCCGAGTCCACGATCTGGGATGTCGTCGAAGGCATCGATCTTTCCGGTCGGCACGCGATCGTGACCGGCGCGTCGTCGGGCATCGGCATCGAGACCGCCCGAGCGCTCGCCGCCGCAGGTGCCGAGGTGATGCTCGCTGTACGCGACACGGCCGCCGGCGAGCGGGCCGCTGTCGCTATCCGTGGCACGACCGGCAGCCAGGCCGTGCGAGTGGGCAGACTAGACCTCGCCGACCTCGAATCCGTGCGCGCCTTCGTCGCGGCCTGGGACGGCCCGCTGCACCTGCTCATCAACAACGCCGGGGTGATGGCGCTGCCATCGCGTGAGCTGACCGGCCGCGGCTGGGAGCTGCAGTTCGCGACCAACCACGTCGGGCACTTCGCCCTGACCGGCGGGCTGCACGACGCGCTCGCCGCCGGTGCGCACCGCGACGCCGAGGCACGGATCGTGTCGCTCAGCTCGCGCGGTCATCTGCGCTCGCCGGTTGTGTTCGACGACCTGCACTTCGGTGAACGGGCATATGACCCCTGGCTCGCGTACGGACAATCAAAGACGGCCAACATTCTGCTTGCGGTCGAGGCACACCGGCGGTGGTCCCCCGAAGGCATCATGACCAACGCCGTGCATCCGGGCGCGATCTTCGAGACCAACCTCAGCAGGCACATGAGCCCGGACGTACTCGAGCGAGTGTGGTCCCAGGTCCGCCAGCGCCAGGTGCAGTCCGGCGCCTTCGGCCTCAAGACCCGTGAACAGGGTGCCGCGACGTCAGTGCTTGTCGCCACCTCGCACCAGCTCGATAGCATCGGCGGACGTTACTTCGAGGACTGCAACGAGGCGCAGCCGCTGCCGGCCGACTTCTCGACTGAAACGGCGAGCGGGGTTGCGCCGTACGCGGTCGACCCGGAGAACGCCGCCCGCCTTTGGGAGATCTCAGAGCACCTGATCACGACCACCCGGTAACCAAACTCCACTCGCTGTGGGTCCGTGCGTTCGCGAGCCGGCGTGCGTTGCCGAGCGATGCTCGGGAGCCCACGTCGTCGGGCCTGACCGGTGCGCGTCGGGCCCGCAAGGACTGCGCCAGCTGGTAGGCACGGTCCACTGGCGCGGATCTTTAGTAGACCTGAGTACCGAGCAATCCCAGGGAGGTTCCGCGGCCGACCGCCGCCGCGCGCCGGCTCACGCCCGAGCTCATGGTCGAGGGCGCGCCTGGGTGACGGCAAGGTCGGGAGCGCGCTGGCGGCTTAGGCTCGGCGCCGCGGCCGGCTGACGACCTCACAGCGGCGGGTGCGGTCGATTGCGTCGACGATGGCTACGTCGTGGCCGGGGCCGCAGTCGATCACGTCGCGCCGGCCATCGCGGCTGAACACCCGGTCGTTGCCGGCGCCGGCGTCGATGTGATCGCGGCCCGGACCGGGGGTGATGCGGTCGTTCCCCGGGCCGCCGAAGATGCGGTCGTTCCCCGGACCACCGAAGATGCGGTCGTTGCCGGCGCCGGCGCAGACCAGGTCGCTGCCGCCGCCGGCGCTGATGCGGTCGACGCCCGAACCAGTGGCGATCGCGTCGCGCCTGTGCGTGCCGGCCAGCCGGTCCGCGCGGGCGCTGCCCAGAATCGTCACCGCCACACCGCCGCAACGGCCCGGCGGCGCTCCGACCGCGGCGGTGGCGATCACGAACGAGACATTCCGCGAAGCGTCTGGGCCGCCCAAGTGTGCCTGATCGCCGTTATAGACGACGACGATCTCGTGCAGCCCGCCAACGGCGGTCGGCGTGTAGCTCACAGAGCACGCTGCGGACGCTCCCGACCCCTGAAGCGTGCACTGCCCGCCGCCTGAGAACGTGCCCTTCACCTTCTGCCCGCTCCACAATGGTTCCAGGGCGAAGGACACGGTTCCGCTCGGCGTGATCGCGCTAGCTGAACCGCTGCTGTCTGTGACCGTCGCCTTGCACGTCGCCGGCTTCCGCAACGGCACGTAAACCGGCAAGCACTTGGCGACGATGCTCGCCGAGCGCAAGCCGATCCGCACAGGCTCGCTGCTGCCGGCTGAGAGCAGGTGCGCCCCGTGCCCCTGGCCCGCCAGGTCGCCACCGTAATCCGCGGTGATCGTATGTGACCCCGCACCACGGGACGTGGGCGTGTAGGTGACCGAACAGCGAGCGCTCGTGATCCCCGCTGAGCTGACCGACCCCAACTCGTCCCCCGAGCAGATCGTCGCGGCCTTGCGAAGCATCGCGCTGCAGGTCTTCCCGCGCCTAGCCACTTCGACGTAGAAGTCGAACGCGGTCACGAAGCTCGACGCGAATCGCTGGTCTGCGCGAGTAGAAACGCTCTTCCTATCGGAGTATCCGCGGCAGCCCGAAGTGCGGGAAGGCGCTGTTGCCGCCAAACCATGTGATCGCGGAGATCTGCTGGCCCTCGAGGGTCAGGACGAGCATTCCGTACAGTCGGGCGATCTCGGTCTGGGAGGGTGGGAAGTAGACGCCGAATGCTGGTTGGGTGTTGGCGCGGGTCGGTACCAGTAGCGGGGCGCCTCGCGTGATCGTGCGGTCGCGTAGGAACGAACCGATCCTCGCGGGACCCTGATATTCGTAGGGCTCGGGCGGCATCGTCAGCCACGCCTCGTCGGTCAGCAGGGCGACCACGCCATCGATGTCGCCTGTTTGGATCGCGTCAGCGAAGCGGCCGACGGTGTCGCGCTCGCGTTTGGAGTCGGGGAGCGGCGCCCGTTCGCGTCCGGCGGCCGGCAGCCGCGATTCGAATGCCGCGCGGGCGCGGCGCAGCAGGCTGTTGACCGATTGTGCGGTGATGTCGAGCATTTCGGCGACCTCCTCCGCGCGGTAGCCGAGCACGTCGCGGAGCACCAGCACCGCGCGCTGGGGCGGGGACAGATGCTGAAGGCCGACGATGAACCCCAGCTCGATTGCCTCTTTGGTCTCGTAGCGCGCCTCCGGCCCGGGAGCCTGGTCCGGGATCCCCTCCAGCAGGACGTCGGGGAAGGGCTCCAGCCAGATCGCCTCGCCGTAGCGGGTGGGCTCGGGCATCTCGGTCATCCGGTGCAGGTCCTCATGGCGGCGTCGGGTCGCCCGGAGCGCATCGAGGGCGCGATTGGTCGCGATCTGGTACAGCCAGGCACGGACCGACGCGCGGCCTTCAAAGCCCCCAAAGCCACGCCAAGCGGCCAGGAGGGTCTCTTGGAGCAGGTCCTCCGCGTCGTGGACCGACCCGACGATCCGGTAGATGTGAATCTGGAGCTCACGCCGGTACGGGTCGGTCAGCTCGCGGAACGCATCCTGATCGCCAGCGCGTGCACGCGCGAGCACCTGGTTGGTCACGCTCGCATCCCCGCACCGACTGTTCCTTTCACCCGCATCACTGTAATGACGTCGGCGCGCCCCGAAATTCGCCGCTCAATTTCCCTCGTCGCGAACGCCTCAACACACGCAACACCCACAAGTCCAAGCAAGGAGATTCAAGATGGGAAAGATTGTGGTCAGCGAGAACGTCTCGCTCGACGGCGTCGTCGAGGACCCGAGCGGCGAGCAAGGGTTCAGGCACGGCGGCTGGTTCGTACAGTTCATGGGTCAGGACTGGGAGGCGTGGGCTGAGGTCGAGCTCGCCGAGGCACAAGGCGCCGAGGCGCTGCTGTTGGGTCGCCGGAGCGACGAGTACTTCGCCACACGGTCGTCATCCCAGAGCGGCGAGTGGGTGGACAGGTTGAACAGCCTGCCGAAGTACGTCGTGTCCTCGACCCTCGAAGAGCCCAAATGGACCAATGCGACCGTCCTGAGGGGCGAGATAGTCAGCGAGGTGTCGAAGCTGAAGCAGCAGACAGAGGGTGAGATCGTCGTGTACGCCAGCCGCCCGCTCGTGCGCACGCTGATGGAGCACGACCTGGTCGACGAGCTGCGGCTGACCGTCTTCCCGGTTGCGCTCGGCGCGGGTGAGCGTCTGTTCGGCGAGACCAGCGACAAGCGGCCCCTGCGCCTGATTGACTCGAAGACCATCGGGAGCGGACTCGCCCACCTAACCTACGAGCGCGCCCGGGAGGTCGCGCGCTCCGCATAGCGCCTCGTCATCGGGACAGATCCCCGGGCGGGTCTTGCGGGACATGTGGAAGCTGGACAGCGCAGGATTGGCTCTTCAGCGAGAGAAGCGCCCGTACGGGGTTCGCCTTTCGACGATGAGTTCCCGCTGAAAGCCGCGTCTAATGTTCATGACCATGACCGTCAGCGGCTCGCGATGACCGTCACCATCACCGCCTTCGAGCGATCGCCCGACGGCGGCACCGGCTTGGCGCGCGACACGCGCGTTCGCTGGGCGCTTGAAGAGGTGGGCCAACCCTACGACGTCCGACTTGTCTCGTTTCGGGCAAAGCAGGAGTCCCCGCATCTGCGGCTGCATCCCTTCGGCCTGATCCCGACCTACGAGGAAGGCGAGCTTGTCCTGTTCGAGACAGGTGCCATCGTCCTCCACATAGCCGAGCGCCATGCGGGCCTATTCCCGGACGATGCCGACGCGCGAGCGCGGGCGATCACCTGGATGTTCGCGGCGCTCAACACCGTGGAGCCGCCGATCCTCGAACTCGTGACCGCCAAGATTCTGGAGGGCGACAAGCCCTGGGCCGACGCGCGCCTGCCTTTGGTCAAGGACCGCATTCGCGATCGGATGGCCCAGCTCTCTGCCCGCTTGGGCGATGCCGAGTGGCTCGATGGGGCGTTCAGTGCGGGCGATCTGATGATGGTGTCGGTGCTGCTCAGGCTGAGACCTTCGGGCCTCCTGGACGAGTTCCCCGAACTGGCTGCCTACGTCGCTCGTGGCGAAGCGCGGCCCGCGTACGAGCGGGCTTTCGCCGCCCAATGGGCGATCAACGCCGCGCAACCTGGCTGATAGCAGCAGCCCGATCTGTAACCAGACCAGCAACAAGATCTCCTGGTGGGAAGCAGGGGACGTCTGCCCTCAGAGGTCGCGTCCATTTACCGCTGTAAATTCGCTGCGCGGTTCAGGTTCCCGCTGGTGAGTCTAAGCGGCGGTGACTTCCTCGTCGATGGTGTCCGGGTCGGCTTGTTGGTATTTGATGCGGTAGAGGTGTTGGCGGTCGACGTCGGTGAAGGTCGCGCCGTTGCTGGCGTGGCTGAAGAACAGGTCGAGCACAGCCCAGACGAGTGATAGGCAGCTGGTCTCGCCGGGGAACCGGCCCATCACCTTGGTGCGCCGGCGGACCTCACCAAGCGACCGTTCCAGGAATAGCGGGCCAGGTCCCGTCGAGCCCTGTGTTGCGTCTCGGTTGCGCTCCAGCGAGCGCGGATCCGCTCCGCGGCGGCATCCGGCTCGAGCGAGACGATCAACTTGATCTCGGCGAGCGGGATCTGCAGCTGCCGCAGGGCAGCTATCAGCCAAGCGCCGTCAAGCTGCGTTGCCGAGTAGTAGCGATACCCGGAGTCATCATCGACACGCGCCGGCACCAGCAGGCCGAGCTCGTCATACAGCCGTAGCGCCTTGGCCGACAGCCGCGAACGTCTGGCGAACTCTCCGATGCTCATCAGATCCATCTGCACACTGCCTCCTTGACAGGGTTACCACACCAGTGTGCGCGGTCAAGGTCAAGGTCAAGCGTCGCGAGCCGGCCATGCTTTCGGCGCGCGCCGCTCACTTCCGGAATCACGAAGGACGAGGCGCCTCGGATTGTCGTCTGGGTGAGATCACCACCTCAGCTAGGCCCGCCCGGCCCGCCAAGTGAGTCCAAATCTCCGGCCGGGAGACGATCTGGGCGGTGTATGCCCAGATCGTCTCTCCCGTGCCGGTCAGGCGCCGTGACGCCTTACCTGCTTACTACCCCGCGCTACCTCAGTTGGCCTGTGGCGCGGGGCTGATGCTGTTCCAGAACCCGCACTGGTGGTCAAACGAGATGGCTGCCTTGGACAACAGCTGGTCATCCCCAGCCGGCTCCAGCGACATCACCAGGTTGCCCGACGACTGGCTGTACGTCGGCCACGTCGGGATCCCGTTTCCGTTCGGGCTGCCAGTCGCCGCGAAGTCAGTGAACTGCGCGTCAATCTCAGTGCGCAGTGTCGCCTGATTCGCATCCAGAAGCACCGGGATCCCCATCGCGGTGGGGAACAGGTAGCCAGGCTCGAAGTCGTGCTTTGAGCCTGCCGGGTCGGTGGTGGACGTCGTGCTGTATGGCGGCATGTCCGCAACGTCGCCCTCAAACGCGTACACAGGCATCACCTTGGACAGGAAGTCGCCCCGCGTCAGCGCGGGGCACACGGTGTTCGAGTCCGCAGCGACCGTACGTGACGCGATGAACGGCGTCGGGAACCTAGCGAGCGGGTACCGCTTGAGCACCTGCGCCGCGTGAGATCCGAACGGCGGCCCGTACTGGCTGTTGACCAGCGCGGTATAGGCGGCCGGTGTCTCCGCCGTACCGGTCAGATCCTCGTCACGGTTGACTCCGAGAATCGCCGGCACACGGTTGACGTTACCCGTCGCGAACGACTCCAGCGGCTGCTCCTTCAGCGTGGTGCCGTTGACGATCGGCGAGTTCGTCCCGCCATTCGCCTGGGCTGCCTCGAGCGTCGCCACGGGCACAGTGCGGAGGCACTCCGCGACGTTGGCCGCGTTGCCACAGCCAACGCTCGCCGCGAAGGTGGCGCCGGTCGCTTGAGCCTGCTGCTCGGTCGCGAGCTGTGCCTTGCAGTCCTGAGGTTGCAACGAGGTGGGCGCTCCGAACAGCGAGTTGTACTCGCCGCTGATGCTGATCGCCTTCTGGAACAGACCCGCGGCAGCCGGGGAAGCGATCTGGTCGCAGACGCTCGACGCGCCCGCGGAGGAGCCCATGATCGTGATGTTCGACGGGTCGCCGCCGAACTTCGCGATGTTCTGCTTGACCCACCTCATGGCGAACTTCTGGTCCTGCAGACCGTAGTCACCGGAGTGCGCACCAAGCGCCTTGTCGGCGAGGAAGCCGAGGACGCCGAGGCGGTATTCGATGCCTACGATGACGACCGGCCCGCTCATCGCAAGCGTGTCTTCGGGGTAGGTCGAGGTGGTGCCGCCAGTGAACCCTCCACCATGGATGTAGAAGATCACCGGGAGTCTGCCTGTTGAGGGGACGTTGGCCCCGGTTGGCGTGGTGATGTCCAACTGCAGGCAGTCCTCAGACGCCGTGGTCGTGCCCGATCCTGGGCAGCCCGGTACCTGATTGACCGCCGCCAGGGGGTTGTCCACTTCGCGTGCGCCTCTGGCGACTTCCAACGAAGGTTCCCGACAGGCGGGGCCGCGTAGGGAATGCCAAGCCACTGGTTGAAACCGATCTGTGAGGTGCCGCAGACCGGCCCCGTGTTCGTCGTCACCGACGTGCCCGCGCCGCAGCCGGCAGGCAGGGGTGCGGTGGCGCCCTGCGCCACTGCACCGCCCGACGCGAGGCTCCAAGCCAGCACGGCAGCTGCAGCCATCACGGCCATCGCGACTGTGGTAGCCGCAGCCCTTCGCCGTGAAGGCTTAAGCGGCAAGAAATAAGCGAGCTTCACTCTCTTACCCTCCTTGGTGGGAATGGGACAGTCCGGCCCCGGGGACCGCAAATGAGCCCCGACGTACGACACACCCTGACCTATAGAGCATGAAGGCATCACGTTCCTACTTGGCCCGGGCGTGAAGCTGCGGGCGGTGTTAGTGAAGCGGTCCACGATGGTCGGTTTGCAGACGCCGTGCTTCACCAACTCGATTACCAACCATCCGTTGAGAGCACAAGCGAGACGGCATCTCCTTCTACTCCTCTCGGGCGTTGTCTGTCAACGAGCCGGGTACGGAGTGTCAGGGCGCTGACGTACCCAGACTCCCAATAGTGTGCAAAGACCAGCATCACTTACCATCTCTCCGCGTTAACCGCCGAGACAGCCAATAGCGCCGCAAAGGTAATTCCCGCAAGAGCAGCCGCCTCGGTCACGTTCACCGCTATGTGGCGCGACCCACCGTGCCGGTGATGGGTCCGTCCTCGTCGCCCCAGACGAACAGCATGTCCTTACGTTTACAACGCGGAACTGCTCACGGGCGATCCCGCCTGTTCTGCCACGCCCGGAGTGTGTCGCTGAGCAGCCCCGTGCCGCGTCAAGAGGGATCGTCGCGGGCTCCGGCGACGTAGCAAGTTGGGTGTAGCCGCCCGCGCGCAATCGCGAGCGACGGAGGATCCATCGGCGGTGGCTTCGGCGTCCAGGGCACCGTCGGGGGGACGCTTGTCGCCTACGCCCTGAACCTGCTCACAACGCGGACCACCATCACCACCGTGATTTGCGTTCAAACGACGGCGGCCGCGCTCTTCCTCCACCAGAGCGAGGTCACCCGAACACGTTGCGGATGCGTCTGCCTCCCGTGTTCACCATTCTCCGCCAGCACGCGGCCGTGCCTCGACTATCCCGAACCACGTCCATGGAGGAGACGCAGCCGACCGGCTTGGCAAAGCTCGTTGCATTGTTGGATGGAGGCTTGACCCCGGACGACGAGTTCCGAGAGCTAAAGGCAGAGATCCCGCCTGTTGGTGAGGTTGGTGGAGCTTGCCGTCCTTGACCGAGGTCGCGTCGGTGAGCGCGCTCCAGTAGTTGAACCGGACACGGTCCTGCTCTGACTTCGGGAGCTTCGCCAAGAGGTTGCGCAGGCGATGAACGGCGCAGTGCTGACGATCGGCGCGCGGCCAGATCTCCTCGACCGCGCTGATCAGCCCGGGCGCACCATCGGCCACGACCAGGCGCGGCGCCGCGAGCCCACGACTGATCAGATCGCGGGCGTGCGACCCCAAGCCGAGATCACCGAGGTCCCGAGCTCCACGTGCGAGGTCACCCGCGCGAGGTCAGCGACGAGCAGCAGCGCATCATGCGTCCACCCCTCCGCCACGTCGACCCTGGCGAGGCGCAGCTCCTCCGCCTTCATCGCGAGCCGCGCGATCACGTCGGGTCGGGTCTCAAACGGGGTGAACGCGACGCCAACGCGAGAGCGGTGAGGCTCGATGCTGCCGTTGCCGGGATCAGTCGCCACACGTCGATTCTGGACGCAGCGGCGGGCGCTGACAATCGGGCGATCACCCTGGTCTTTCCGCAGAGCGACCCCGAGATCAGCTGGGGCGGCGACGAACAGGAGTAGCGTCTACGCGCCGAGGACTGCTGGTGCTGGATCGTTGCGGCAGCCACGCTCCCGGCGCTGTCAGCGCCCTGACGTTCGAATCGCCGGTCGCCCGAATCTGGGTTGAAACGGTGGCCCCGTTGGCGTTAGGTTCGCGCTCTGCCCGGTCGAGGTGGTGGTGCGGGAATTCGCCTGATCGCCAGCACTGAAGGAAAGGGGTCCAACGGGTGTCTCGAGATCAGAAGAGGGCGCATTGGTTCGGGGTGCTTTTCCTCATCACGTTCGTTACGTCGATCGCAGCGCTGGCGCTTTACGAGACCGTGCTCCGACATCCGGTTAGCTACATCGCGGGTGCTGGGCACGACAACCAGGTCTTGCTCGCGGCTCTGCTTGAGCTGCTGCTGATCATCGCGAACATCGGCACCGCGGTCGTGATCTTCCCGATCGTTAGACGACAGAACGAGGAGCTGGCGCTCGGCTACGTGACCGCGCGCCTGTTCGAGTGCACGTTCATCCTCGTCGGCATCGTCTCCATGCTCGGGATCATCACGCTGCGCAACCAGGTCGCAGGTCCGTCTGAGGGCACGGTCGCCTACACGCTCGCGGCGATCAAGGACTGGACGTTCCTTCTGGGCCCGGGCTGGGTCGTCGGCTGGGGGAACGGGCTGATCCTCGGTTACCTGATGTACAGCTCGGGCCTGGTGCCGCGGAGGGCAACGTGGCTCGGCCTCATCGGCGGACCGCTGATCATCGTGTCCGGGACGGCCGTGATGTTCACCGGCAACCATCCGAGCAGCACGCTGCACTCCCTGCAAGGGATCGCGACCATCCCTGAGTTCGCGTGGGAACTCTTCCTCGGGATCTACTGCACGATCTGGGGTTTCAGGCGCGATGCCCCGATCCTTTCCGGGAGCGTCCGATGATGAACCGGGGGTGCTGTGTGGGGCTACCGTCGTGCCTGGTTTGGCGCAACGCGGCGCCGGGCCGGCCCGTTTGTTGCCCGCGGAGCAGTCCGGATCCGGAGGTGTGGAGCTGCAGCTTCGCCAAGACAGAGCGGCGCCACGGGCCTGGGCGCGCAGACATCGGCTCAAGCGAGGTCTATGTCGCGCTGCGCTCCTGCAGGCATGCCGCGATCGCGTCCTGCCACGACCGCAGATAATCGCTATAGCGGCTGGCGAATTGATCGAGGTGGTGCGCGCCCGTCTCGCTGAGGGGCGTGAGCTCGTACACGACCTCTACCTCGCTGCCGCCTTCGGTCGCCTCGAGGGTGATGGTGATAGTGGCTGCTCTTTCGCCCGGCATTACCTGCGCGTACGCGATGCGCCTTCCCCATACACGGTCGGTGACCAGCCAGGTGGCGCGGTGGTCGTGCGAGGCGGTCTCGAAGACGGTGCCTGGCTCGCTGTCATCGGGGGTCGGTGCGGGAAACGTGGGGTCCCATCCGTCCGCCCATTCGCACTCGCCACGTGGAGTGAATAGCTGGAACGCCTCCTCGGCCGGCAACGCCACGTGGATGCGGTCGCTGAGCCGCTGACTCATCTCTCACCCCTCCTCGGTCAACTTGTGTGCATCGGCAGCGGTTAGCGTCAGGCCGTAGACCGCCTTGAGTTGCTCGATCTTGGCCAGGACCGCTGGGCTGAACGGTGCCTGCCCCTCGAAGACGTGCAGCACGATGCCCTCAACCAGATCGCCCAGCGACAGATCCAGGTACTCGGCCACGGCTTTTAGGACCTTCAGCGTGTTCCTCTCGATCCGTAAGCCCGTCTGTGTCCGCTCGATCTGTACCACGGTAACAATGTACCATCTCGCTCTTTTCGAGGCCGGCTTGGACCTCGCCAACAAGCGCTCTCACGATTCGCTAGGCGCGTCCGCCGCGGTTGCCCCCGATGCGATCCCGAGTAAGTGAGTTACGGTGCAGTCAGCTATTCAGGCCGCACGGCCTGGACCGAGAGGTAGCGCACAGTACGCCGGGAGCAGGCAGGGAACGGGAACGGGACGATCTTGGAAGATTTTGCGTGAGGAAGCTGGACGCGGAGTCCCGCCGCGGCGGTGTGCCCACACCGCGATCGTCGGAAGACCCCGACATCGGTGATCCGCACAACGGCCCGGGCGGTGACCCCGCGGCCGAGGCGGACCGACCGGACTGCTTTGGTGGTGTCCCGGCGCGCTGGCAGGCCGAGCTGGCGGCCGCGGAGATCGACAGCTGAGACTCGCGGATAGCCTCGCAGCACACACGCGTGGCCGGACAGGTTCGTCATCTGAAGGTTGTAATCGACATGTCCGAGCGTGGCGTTGGCCCGCGTGTCTAGCCAGATCACCAAGCCGGCGGTCGTGCACTTTGGTGGCAGCGCAGCACCGGCCGCCCCGGCGGCCATCGGACCGAGCGTTATGGCGGCGGCCGCCGCCGCAGCGGTCGCAAGGGCTGCGGGCAGAGCGCCGCGCACAAAGGTGAAGATCGGTGAGACGAAACGCACTTCGGTGCTCCCTTTGGGTCGCGAAGTATGACCTGGGCCGAGATCATTGCAGGCCCCGCGCGTGCTGGTGGTAGAAATCCCGAGTTTGTGTGGTAGGGTCCGCCGACGCTAAGGGCATACGAGGTCGCCCAAGGGTCAACGGGCCGGGGGGCTTGGGCGGCGGAGCCACATCAGGGGTTGAGGGATGACTAGCTTTAGCGAAGGACGCGGTCGCGCTGACGAGCAACTTGACAGCGAGACGCAGTCGCTGTTGGAGGAGCTGTGGACGACCGAGGTGGGTCGGCGGTGGGTGTTGAAGGCCGGCCTGGCATCGGCGGTCGCCCTCGGCGTGGCATCACAGCCCACGACGGGTGCGGCGCAAGCCGCTGCGAGGAAGCGGACCCGGCGGGTGGAGTCGACGGATTTGCACTTCGTGCTTGGGCATCTACGAGGGGTGTCGAAGCTGACCTTGGTGGCCAACGGGAAGCGAATTCCACTCTCGCGGCACACCAAAGCGTCGCGGGCGGCGTTGAGGCGTCGCGGGGGCATATGGCGGGCCGTCGATCTGTCGCGGCTGTCCCATCATGTCTCTGGGGTGAGGCTGCCGGCTGATCGGGGGATGTTGGTCTCGGTGCATGGAAAGAAGGGGCGGCGCGAGGTCGTGGTCGCGCACGCGTGGCATGTGCCGCGCAAGGCGACGATCCGACTGGCGAGGGCCTCCCAGCGTGCGACGGGGTCGCTGCGCCACGTGGCGGGCTCGTCGCGTCGACTATCGACGCTGGGGATCAAACCCTCGCAGGTCCGCTCGGCGCAGGAGGTGGGCCAGCTCGAGCAGGTGGTCGATTCCGATCAGACGGCGGTGGCGTTGTGCATGTTGCACCCGAATGTCGCGAACTTGGACCCGACTGCGGGCGCGGCGACGAAGTCGTTGCTGAACTCCACCCCGGCGGTGACCGGGAGCCAGAGTGATCCCACCAGTGGGCTGGGGTACTACATCGCTCAGATGCAGCACAATGCGCAGCCCATCGCAAAGTCGGTCCCGGCGACAGACGTCAACGGCGCTCCCGCCCAGATCAAGGTTCCGATCTTCAACAAGGACACGCCCCCCGAGGTCATCGGCCATAACGAGATCGGCTTCTCGACGATGCAGTTCAGCGATTACGGCAGTACCAACGGTAACGGCGGGTTCAAAGGGCTTCTGGGCCAGGCGGTAGTGGCGGGGGTCAAGGGCGTCCGGGACACCGCCAGCCTGGGTGCCGTGATCAATGAACCGCTGGACCAGGACCCCTCGGCGTCAACACAGACCTGGGTTCAGCCGCAGGGCATGCTGCCTCAGCCCCAGTCCACGGGCTCGCTTACGGCGGGCGCGGGACTCGACATCCAGGTCAAAAACCCCGGCTTCTTGTTCGGGACCAAGACCGAGGTCACGGGCGCCTACAACAACGGCCAGGTACCGCTCCAGCTCTACAACAACTTCCTCCGTTGGGTGTGGGTGTACGTCCAATACATCGGCCAGAACAACACCAATCTCTCCGCCAACCCGAGCGCGTCATGGCCCGACACACAGTACTCACAGTCGCTTGGACTGCTGCCGCAGGTCTTTACCCTGTTCGGTATCCCTCTGTGGAACACGAATGACATCTCGGTAACGCTGAACTTCCCGGAGAATGCGCACACCGCGCGGCTTCTGTTCTGCGGACTCGGCAGCAACCTCGTGGACGGGAGCTGGCGCCAGTACTTCCCGGCCGACGCTTACCTCGACTCCAACGGCAACCAAATGATCGCCCCCCAAGCCGAGGTGCTGTTCCCATCGATTACCACGGGCATCCTCACGATCGGCCTGAGCGTGTTTGCGTTGGTGACGGATTTTGACATAGCCACCACCTGGGACGAGTTACGGACTTTCTTCGATGGCCAGGAGGCGGACGCCGGCGTCTACGCCGCCCTAATCTCCGCCGACCACCTTGTGCTGCCGGCCGTTGAGGCCTTGGCAATGTCGATCATCGGCGGCGGCGCGACCTACGAGTCCATCCACGCCAATGGTGGCAGCACCGAGAACCTCTGGGGCCTCCTGCTTGGTCTGGCGAGCGTGATTCCGAAGATACTCTTCAACCCTGCGGCCGCGACGCAGGACATTCTGACGCAAATGGCCACCACGATCGTTGGATCGGAGAGCTTGGGCAAAGTTCTCGAGGCGGTTCCGCTCATTGGTGAGTTCATCGGTGTGCTTACCCTCGCCGGCGACATCGTGACGTTGGCGGAGGTGGGTATCGAGACGATCGTGTCGCCGTGGGTGATTGAGAATGAGGTGAGTTTGACGTATGCGGCGACGGTGACGATCAATCGCTCGGTTGATCCTCCGGACGCCACGTTCCCGAGGTCGGCGACCTCATGGCAGCTGCAGGCGAACATCGATGGTGCCAAGGTGAACGATCCGATCAACGGAACCATCAACGGCGGCGGGCACATTCAGTCAGAGCCGGTGATGGTGTCGGTCCCCAGCGCCCCGTTCGGGGGGTCGACGATTCAGTGGAGCGTGGTGTTCACAAACGCTTCGGGGCAGCAGGTCGGAACCGGGGTCTCCCCGAAATACACCAACGATGATCCGACCAACCCGCCGTCGGCGGTGTCAATCACGATTACCGAGATTCCGGTTCCGATCACCGCCACGACCGTGTTTGAGCGCTCAGACACGACTGGCTACAGCAGCGCCGCGGGCGGGTACACCTGGTCCGATCAGATCACTGACACGGGCACGGTGCTGAGCAAGGGGATCCAGCAGGTGACCGGCGCGACGGTCTCGACGTTGGCTGGGGTCGCGGGCGTGGTGTGGGAGGAGAACAATCTGTACTACGTGCGGACCGTCCCGCTGGCGCAGAACGGCGCGACGATCTCGTTGGGCGTGGCGACGCACGAGGGGTACGCCCGTCCTCCGTTTCTATTGCTCGATCCCTTCGTGCAGAGGACCGACGAGGGCAACAGCGTCCTGCTGGAGCCCGACCCTAACACCCAGGCCTATCACGTCCGCAAGGTGTCGCTGGATTCGACCACGGGCGCGCCGTCATGGGACCCGACGGTGTCCTATGGCACGTTTTTGTTGCCCGTTTCGGCGGCGGGGCTGCACTCCTCTGGACACGTGGTGGCGATCCACACTGACAGCGGCCGGTTTGGTTGGCTAAAACCGGTGGCAACGCCGCCGCTCCCGGTACTGGCCGCCTACAGCGCGGGCTCGGGCACCCAGGTGGGTCTGCTGAATTCACCGATCGCGCTAGCGGTCACCAACGCGGGCACGGTGCTGGTGCTGGAAGCCGGCGGGCAGATCTCGGCCTTTGACCTCAACGGCAACCCCGTCGCATACTTCGGGACGGCGCTGACCCGACGGACGCTGCTCGCACCGGGGCGCCGTCGCCTGGGCGCGTCTGCACAGGGGCAGTTCACATTACCGCTGGTGTCATCGGGCACCTACCTCGATCTGGCGGTCGACGGCGCCGGACAGATGTATGTCCTGTACTACACCGGCGACGGGGTCGCGCCAGGTGATTATCGCGTAGATGTCTACACCCCAGCCGGTGCGGCGCTCGATACCAACAGCCCCGGTGTCAACGTTCCGCACCTCGCCGTCGACTACTTCCGCAACCTCTACGCCGGCAATTTCAGTCCGCTGGCGGACATCGCCACCGGTCAGGCACACATCGACCCTGCGCTGACCGTGGCCGAGCCCTCCATAAGCGCGTTTACCCCCAACTCAGCGACCGCGACGCTCAGGCAGAAGCACAAGCCGAAGCACAAGCCCCAGCCCAAGCACAGGCCGCACAACCGCAAGTGAACGGGCGTGCGCACCGGTTCGCGCCTTTGGCAGCGAAGGTCGGGACCGGCGATCACGTCCAGGGGTAGATATGCAGGCTGACTGCACAGTCCGAGCGGGAGCGTGGGGCCGGGCGCTTGGCCCGTGGTGGCGGCGCCTAGCGCCGCTCATCCTGGCCGCAGCGGTGCTGTCGGCGGTGGGGCTGGCGGCGGGCCGGCCGGCGTCGGGAGGGCGGCAGGCGGCGCCCGCTGACGCGACGGCCGCGGGGGCACACCCGGGCGGGCTGGCGTCGCTGTCGCGCGTGTCGGTCCAGGGGCAATCGGTGATCTCCTCCACAGTGGCGGCGGGGGACCCACGGTTTGCTCCCCGGCCCCGAGCGGGCGGGTTCGGGCTCACCGGCGGCGGAACCGTGGCGACGCTCGGGCGAGACGGAGTCAGCGTCGACGGCGGGGGCGGACGCTTGTCGTTCGGCGGCCTCGCGGTCGGTCGGGCCGGTCGCCTGCAACCGCTGGCCGCGGTGGCGCCGCGGGCGGACGCCGACCGGGTGACGTACGCGCGAGGAGCCGGGGTGTCTGAGTGGTACACCGCCGGACCGCTCGGCGTCGAGCAGGGATTTACGCTATCGCGCCGCCCCGCCGGCCGATCCGGTGCGGCGACACTAGCGCTAGCGCTAGCGCTCGCCGGGTCGCCCGCGCGTATCGCCAGTAACCGAGTCGAGTTCTTGGCCCCCTCTGGACGGGTGGCGTTGCGCTACGGCGGCCTGGTGGCATCCGATGCGCGCGGACGGCGACTGGCGGCCCGGCTGTCGCTGTCGGGCTCGCGCCTGCTCGTGCGGGTGGCCGACCGCGGCGCCCGCTATCCGCTTCGGATCGATCCGTTCATCCAGCAGGGATCAAAACTGACAGCGACCGACGAGACCGGTCAAGGAGTGTTCGGCGATAGCGTGGCGCTGTCGGCGGACGGGAACACGGCACTAATTGGCGCCCCGTTAGACAACAATCTCGCCGGGGCGGCGTGGGTGTTCGTGCGTTCCGGGACCACCTGGACCCAGCAGGGAGCAAAGCTCGTCAGCTCGGCCACGGACGATGCTTTCAGGTACGGGTCGGGCGTGGCACTGTCTTCCGACGGGAATACCGCTCTGATCGGCGGTGACGGCGGTGACGGCGGAGCGTTGGTGTTCACGCGCTCCGGGAGCAGCTGGACCCGCCAGGGAGCAGAGCTCGTCGGCACGGGCGCCAGCGGTGGCGCCGGGCAGGGATCCAGCGTCGCGCTGTCTGGCGACGGGAACACCGCGCTGCTCGGCGGGCCGAACGATCGACCCGGCAACGGTGCCGCCGTCGGGGCGGCGTGGGTGTTCGTGCGGTCGGGCTCAGCCTGGACCCAGCAAGGATCAAAGCTGACCGCCAGCGACGAGAGCGGCTTGGGCGGCTTTGGCTGGAGTGTGGCGCTGTCCAACGACGGGGACACTGCGCTGATCGGCGGGCCCACCGACAACAATGACGTCGGGGCGGCGTGGGAGTTCGCGCGGACGGATAGTGCCTGGACCCAGCAGGGATCAAAGCTCGTCGGCACGGGCGCGGCAAATCCCGCCCAGCAGGGGTCCAGCGTCGCGCTGACCAGCGACGGCAACACCGCGCTGATCGGCGGGCCCGGCGACAACAACGGTGTCGGGGCGGCGTGGGCGTTCGCGCGCTCGGGGGTCACCTGGGGACAGCAGGGATCAAAGCTGACCGCCAGCGACGAGAGCGGACAGGGCGGTTTTGGCTCGAGCGTGGCGCTGGCGGGGGACGGCGAAACGGCGCTGATTGGCGGGTCCAGCGACAACAACAACGTCGGGGCGGCATGGGAGTTCGCGCCCACGGATGGTGCCTTCACCCAGCAGGGATCAAAGCTCGTCGGCACGGGCGCGGGTAGTCCCGCCCAGCAGGGGTCCAGCGTCGCGCTGTCCAGCGACGGCAACACTGCGCTGGTCGGCGCCCCGTTCGACACCAACGAGGTCGGTGCGGCGTGGGCGTTCGAGCAGCACCCACCGCCCTCCCTCTACTGGGACAACCCGCAAGTAGGGCCGTGCCCAGGGAACCAGGCATGCCCGTCGATCGGGCGCGGCACGATCGACGGGAACCCCGCGAACGTCAATCAGAATTTCATCACCGATATCCCGCAGGCCAGTCACGTGGGCGTGGCCGTTGGCAGCCAGAACATCTATTGGGCAGGAGGGTTCGTGTCCGCGATCGGGCGCGCGAATCTCGACGGCTCCGGGGTCAACCAGCAACTCATCGGGGTCGGTGCGATCTCGATTGCGGTCGATGACCATCATATTTATTGGGCTGGCACGCTAACCGACGTCTCGACTGGTGGCCCGACGCCGTACGTCGGGCGAGCAAACCTCGACGGCAGCGGCGTCGACACCCAGTTCATCGACGTCCAGGGCGGCGCGTTATCGGTGGCGGTTGACAGCTCTCACGTTTACTGGACGGACCCGAGCGGCAACCGCATCGGGCGGGCGAACCTCGACGGGACGGGCGTGGACCCCAGCTTTATTACCGGCGTGGTCAACCCATGGGGCGTGGCGGTTGACGGTCAGCACATCTTCTGGACCCACCGCGAGGGCACGAGCCCGCCCTACAGTGGCTCGATCGGGCGGGCGAACCTCGACGCTTCGGGCGTGAGCCCGGACTTCATCACCGGCGCGTCTGAGCCAGAGGGCATAGCGGTCGACTACAACCATGTGTATTGGGCGAACTACTACGACTGCAGCAACAACCAGACCCAATCCGGGTGCGCCGGCGGTACGATCGGGCGGGCGAACCTCGACGGGTCCGGCGTCAATCAGACCTTCCTCGCCGCTGATTCCGGACTCGGCTCGGGGTGTGATCTCTTCAACGAGGAGCGGTGTGGCCCGAGCTCGGTCGCGGTGAGCGCCCCTACTCAGCCGGTCTGCCTGCGGACCTCTCCCACGCCGGCTCCCCCGCCGGGGGGAGCGGTGTTCGCCCAGCCACTTGACCCATCGAGCTCTGACGCGAACGTCGTCGTCATCCCGGCGGGCGTTAACTGGACCGGCCCCAGCTCGTGCACGGGCATCGCGCAGGGTTCGGATGCGGTGATGACTCACCCTGCCTCGATCGCGGTCGCGCCGGATGCAGCAGTGTTGTTGCGCGACCAGCCCGCGGGGCTGGAATCTGCGTGGGGCGCCCAGAATGCCGGGACACAGGGGCCAGCTCCGGTCCTGTTCCCGGGGCGCTCCGATTGGCAGACGACCGAGGCGGACATGATCGCGCCGCAGCAGCTGCTCGACTCCTACGACGGATGCCCGGGCTGCGCGCTGCCGGACAACCTGCAGTTGTCGCCGGGCCAGACGAACTCGGATGTCGCCTACCAGCACGACCTCAGCGGCGCGACGTTGAACGGCGCCACGCTGATGGGCAGGTTCGCGGGGTGGGACTTCAGCGGCGCGCAGCTTCCGGGCGCAACCCTGAACGGCACCGACGTCAGCGGGGCAGACTTCACTGGCGCCGATCTGCGCGGCGCCCACCTGACCGCTTTGGTCCAGACCCAGCCGGCGACGTTCGCGAACGTGCGGGTCGGCGCGCTGAACGGGTCGTGTACCACGTTTACGAACAGCAGTCTGGTCGGCACCGGGTTTACGCCGGTGAAGTCCGATTTGTTGGTTTCCGGCTGTGAGAGCACTCCGCTTTTGCCGGGCAGCATCGCGCCGTTGGATCTCATTCACCTGCTGGTGAACACCGACCAGGCCACGGTCGACTTTTTCAACGCTCAGTTTCTGGTCACCGCGACCAACCGTGATGTGCTTGCCGGCGCCGATTTGCCCGGCATCAATCTCGCTGGTGCGAAGTTCGTTGGGTTCCCCCCGGATCTCGAGTCGACCAAGTTCAACGGTGCCTCGCTTCAGAAGACAGTCTTTCAGCTGGCGGATCTCGCCAACGCGCAGTTCCAGGGGGCGGTCGCGCCAGGCGCCTCGTTCGCTGACGCCAACCTGGACGGCGCGAAATTCGCTGGGATGGCGACCAACCTTCAGAACGCGGACTTCATCCAGGCTGACGTCAGCAACGCGAGCTTTCAGAGCGCGGACATCTCCAACGCCGTGTTTAACCGGGCACTGGCGGTTGGTACCAACTTTAGCTCGGTGATCGCGAACAACACTAGATTTAGCGGCGCTCACATCTACGGTGACGGGCGAGCATTCAGCGGTGCCCGGCAGCTGAGCGGCGCTGACTTCGTCGGGGCGGTGCTCGGGGGAAGCGAGGACGGGGCCGGCGGGTTCGATCTCACCAACGCGGACCTTACGAATGCGAAGTTTGACAACGCCCAGTGCATCGCCTGCAACTTCACCGGGGCGACGTTGAACGGAGTCTCCTTCAGCGGGGCCGATCTGCCCGGCGCGCAGCTGTCGGGAGTAACTCTGCAGAGCGCGTCATTTTTCGGCGCCTGGCTGTACTGCGGAGACGAAGACAACGATTCCTGCTCTACCGATTCCGCCTTCGGCGGGTGGGACTGGCCGCTGGCGCTGGGCTCACAGGAGAACTACGGGCCGGTGCCGTTCACCGCCCCGGCGCTAAACCAGGGAGAGTGGACCGACGTGACCGCCTGCCCGGACGGGACGTTGCCCGATCCCACGACCGGCTGCCAAGGGGACCTTCTGCCAAGCAGTTCGCTGAGCATTCCCGAACCGTGCTCGGCCGTGGCGTTGGACGCCTGCAACACCACGACGTCAACCCTGTTTAACGCGAGCACGTCGCTTAGCGCCTCGCCGATCTCGATCGTGCCGGCAGCCCCGCCCACGTGGGCCACCACGGTGAGGGGTCCCGGCTACGACGTCGGGCTGACCGACGCGACGGTGAGGCTCGTCGGTGGCGGGGGACCCCCGCAGGTCGTGGCCGGCAGCCACAACCAGCGCTGCTCCAGTTCCACGCAGCCCTCCTGCGGGGATGGGGGCCCGGCCACCCAGGCTCTGTTGGGATCTCCGGCCGGGCTCGCGGTGGGCCTGGACGGGTCGCTGTACATCGCCGATCCGACCCTGCATCGTGTTCGCCGGATCGACCCCTCGGGGACGATCAGCACGGTGGCCGGCTCCGGCCAGGCCTGCAGCGGCGCGAACGCCGCGTGCGGGGACGGCGGCCCGGCGACCGCCGCGGCGCTCGGCGGCCCGCAGGGCGTGTGGGTCATCCCAGACGGCGAGCTGTTCATCGCCGACGGCGCGCGCGGCATCCGCGAGGTGCTCGCCAACGGCAACACCACCACGATCGGGTCCACGCCCGGGAGCTCCGACGTGGTCAGCGTGACTGGGGACGCGGGCGGCAACCTGTACGCAGCCACCAACAACCCCGACTACATACTTCAAATCAACCTGGCCAGCGGACAGACCACCA
>CAWHRT010000019.1:0-275138 GCA_963831845.1 uncultured Solirubrobacterales bacterium
GGAGCGCGCGGGATCGCCGGCGGCGACCTAGCGTCGCGATCCACTAGACCCGCGGCTCAGAGCGGACCCTGCGGACCGCGATCGGCCGCCGGGTCACCGGCCGCCTCGCGCTCGGCGTCGAACAGCTCGACCAGCCGGCTGCGCGTCTCCCACAGCTTCGGCAGCTGGCGCTGGGCGATCAGCTTGCCGAGCACCTGCACCGGCGTGCCCTGGGTGCCGATCGTGTCCTCGCCCAGCGCCCTGGCGACGATCGTGTAGTGGCGAAAGCGCCATAGCCAGATCCGCTCGTCCCACTCGGTCAGCAGCTCGGCCAGCTGGTAGAGGTCCTCGTGTTCGCGGCCGTGCCGGTACAGGTCGGTCAGCTCCAGCCCGGCGGCCTCCCGCAACCGGTCGAACGCTCGCCACAGCCGCTGGGTCACCTTCGGCACCCGGCGGAACCCTGGCGAGTCAAAGCCGCTGCCGTGCCCGAGCACGACCCGGATCCGCTGGTACTCCCACGGGTCCATCTGGTCGAGCATCTCGATCTGGGTGGTGACGTACTGCAACGCCAGGACGGCGCGGCGCAGCAGCCTGATCCCGGCTCCCAGCTCCTCGCGCTCGAGGCGCGCCGCCGCCTCGTCGACCTCGGTGGTGGCGAACTTCAGCCACAGCTCTGAGGACTGGTGCACGGTCTGGAACAACAGCTCGTCGTGGTGGACACGCTCCTCCGGCGTCTTCTGCAGCGACAGCAGCTCGTCGGTTCGCAGGTAGCGCTCGTAGTCGCTGGCGCCGCGGCCCGGGAGCACCGGCTGGCTCAGGTCCTCGGTCATCCGTTTCCTCCCGTGAGGATCTCGGCAAGTTTGGTCGAGTTGATGTTGCCGCCCGAGACGATGCACACGACCTTGCCGGTTCCCGCCCGGCCGGCCAGCGCCGCCGCGGTCGCCAGCGCGCCGGCGCCCTCGGCCATCACCCGGACGCGCTCGGCGATGATCCGCAGCGCCGCGGCGGCGTCGCGGATCGGCACCGAGAACGCGTCGTCGACCAGCGGCATCACCCTCGGCCACATCGAGTCGAGCACCCGCCGGCTGCCCGAACCGTCGACAAACGACGGCTCGTAGGGGACCTCTGTCGGTTCGCCGGCCTTCAGCGCCGCGGCCAGGGCCGCGCCGGTCGCGGGCTCGGCGGTGTAGATCTTGGTCTGCGGACGGAGCGCCCGGATCGCGCTGGCGATCCCGACCGTCAGCCCGCCGCCCCCGTACGGGATCACGACCGCATCGGGATCGGGCAGGTCCTCGAGTATCTCCAGGCCGATCGTGCCGTTGCCCGCCATCACGCCCTCGTCCTGAACCGGGTGGATGAACAGGCCCTCGACGCCGTCGAGCCGGCCGGTGACGATCACGTTCCACCAGTCCTCGTAGCGGAGCTTGACGACCTTGCCGCCGAGCCGCTCGATCGCGGCGAGCTTGGCCTCGGGCGCGTGCTCGGGTACGGCGATCGTCGCGGTCAGGCCGAGCTCGCGGGCGGCCCAGGCGACGCCCTGGGCCATGTTGCCGGCGCTGGCGGTGACCAGGCCCTTGGCGCGCTCGGACTCGGGCGCGATCCGGACCGCGTTGGTGGCGCCGCGGATCTTGAACGAGTTGATCGGCTGCAGCGACTCGAGCTTGAGGTAGATCTCGGCCGGAGAGCTCTCGTAGTGCAGACGGACCAGCGGGGTGCGCACCGCCACGCCGGCGAGCCGCTCGCGCGCGGCCTCGATCTCGGCCAGCTCGATCACAGCTCCACCTCGGTTCCGAGCCCCTTGGCGCGGGCGGTGGCCACCGCGTGCTCGGCCGCGGCCAGGTCCTCGACCGCGAGCCCCAGCGAACGGAACAGCGTCAGCTCGCCGTCGTCCTGACGGCCCGGCTTCAGTCCCGCCAGCACCTCGCCGAGCTCGCCGCGGACGTGGTCCTCGCCGGCGATCACGCCCTGCTCGACCGCCAGCCTGAACTCGCCGGCCTCGTTGCGCAACGACTCGCGGCTGTCCGGGAACAGTGCCGCGGCGGCGACGGTGGCGACGTCGATCTCGCGGGCGTTCGGGGAGCTCGCGCCGACCGCGTTGAGGTGCGCGCCTTCGGCCAGCCAGTCGCGCTCGATCACGGGCTCGGTCGCGCTCGTCGCCACCACCACCACATCCGCCCCGCGGACGGCGAGCTCCGCGCTGGGCGCGACACTCAGCTCAGCTCCGGAGGCATTGTCCGGGGCACCGTCTACCACCGCCTGGGCGTGGGCCTCGGTCGGCGCGTAAACCCGGACGTGGGTGAAGCTCCGCACCGGCATCAGCGCCTCCAGGTGCGAACGGGCCTGGACGCCGGCTCCGATGATCGCCAGCGACGCGGAGTCCTCGCGCGCGAGCGCGCGCGTGGCCGAGGCGGTGACGGCGGCGGTGCGGACCTCGGTGATCGCCGAGGCGTCGAGGATCGCGGTCGGCACGCCGGTCTCGCCGTCGAACAGGGTCACGATCCCCTGGTGGGCGTCGAGCCCACGCCCCGGGTTGGCGCGGATCAGGCAGATCGCCTTGAGCGCGAACACCGCCTTGTCGGAGCCCTGGTCGCCGCGCCACCCCGGCATCAGCCCCATCAGCCCCGCCGCGCCTGGCGGGAACATCACCGACCGCAGCGGCATGAACGCCTCGCCGCGGGCGTGCGCGGCCAGCACCGCGGTCATCGCCTGCTCGCACTCGTCCGGCGGCAGCGACGCCAGCACGTCGGCGTGGCTGAGGATCAGCACCTGGGTCAACTCACTGCCTCCTCGAGTCCGATCTGCCTCAACTGAATGCCTCCTCGAGTCGGGCGTGCTCGTCGGCGGTCAGCGGCTGGGCGAGCGCCTCGCGGACCGGCTCGAGGTGCTCGGCCCGCCCCGGGCCAACGACGATCTGGGTGACACGGTCGTCGGCGAGCAGCCACGCGAGCGCCACGCCGGCCATCGAGCTGCCCCGCTCGCGCCCGATCTCCGCGAGCCGGTCGAGCGCGTCGAACGTGCGGTCCGAGATCAGCCGCTCGTAGGGCTCGGGGCGCTGGGTCATGCGCGAGCCGGAGGGGAACGGAGCGTCGCGGCTGTACTTGCCGGTCAGCCACCCGCCCGACAGCGGCCCGAACGCCGAATAGGAGACCCGGCGGCGCTCGCACAGGGGCAGCACCGCCCGCTCGTCGTCTCGCTGGAGCAGCGAATAGGCGTTCTGGATCGCCTGCGGCTCGCCCGCTTGCAGCGAGGAGTCGAGCTGTGGGGCATCGAAGTTGCTGACGCCGTAGGCGCCGATCCGGCCGTCGGCGGCCAGCGCCTCGAACGCGCCGATCGTGTCGGCCAGCGGCACCTCGGGGTCGAACTCGTGCGCGAGGTAGAGCTCGACGCGGTCGACCCCGAGCCGCTCGAGGCTCGACTCGAACTGGCGGTTGATGCGGGCGGGCGCCAGCCCATGGTCGGCGCCGGTGTCCATCGGGTTATAGGTCTTCGTGGTCAGACCGGGGCGGACGCCGCGGGCCTGGATCCAGCGGCCGATCGCGCTCTCGCTGCGGCCACCGCCGTAGGCGTCCGCGGTGTCGAAGTGGGTGATCCCGAGCTCCCAGGCGGCGTCCATCAGCGCGATCGCCTCCTGCTCGTTCTGGCCCTGGCCAAAGAACGCCGGCGCCGAGCCGACGCCGCCGAAGTTCCCGCAGCCCAGCGCGATCCGGGGGATCGTCTGGTCTGAGCGGCCCAGCGGCCTCTGTTCGATCTCGAGCGTGGCGGTCATGCTTGCAGGCCCCGTCGCTCGGGCGCCTCGTCGGCGGATATTTGATCAAACCTCGAGAGGCCGTTCAACCGACAGCGCACAGCGAGCTCAACCCCGAGGCGTCGAGATCGCCCATCGCATCGTCGAGGTCCTTCGTCGCCCCGCGGACGTCTCCGGTGCGGTAGGCGTCGAAGCCGATCTCGACCGAATCGACGCCAGTCAGGTACCGGCCGACGCCGATGCGCTCGTCGTGGGTCAGGTACGGCTTGAGCGTCACGAGGTCGGCGCGGACCCGCGTGACAGCCGGTCGCGCCTGAGCCGGAACGTACGGGTGCAGGCGGGATGTCCACACGAGCGAGCGCAACTGGACATCGTGCTGGACGAAGCGCCCGCAGACGCTGTGCCACGCCTGGACCGGGGGCGCCGACGGCGGGTGCCGGTGCGCGTCCCCGCATCCGGCAAGCGCGACGAGTGCGACGAGCGCCGCCATCCATATTCGCATCGGTCCTCGCGTTCCCGGCGCCCCGCCGGAATCCATGAGGCTCAGCCTATCCGCATCGGAAGCCGGAGGGTGGTCGAGATTTTGCGGCTATATCCCGTACAAGCTCGACCAGTCACGTCAATCGCCGAGGGTTTGGGCCACGTCGACCGGCCGCCCCTCGGATGCCGACTCGGCGATCGCGGCCATCACGGCGGCGTCGCGGACGCCTTCGCGGATTGACGCCACCGGCTCGCGCCCGGCGCGCACGGCCTGCGCCCAGTCGACTAGCACGCCGCCGAGCGAGTCGTAATAGTTGCCGCCGGTCGCGTGCCACGAGTCGGCGGCACCGATCCGCTGCAGGACGGCGCCGCCGCCGTGGCCCTGATAGCTGATGTACACGTCGATGCTGCCGGCAGATCCGAACAGCCTCAGCTCGGGAGTGCGGTCGGGCGCGGCGGGCGTTGGCGAGGCCCAGCAGAGGCTCAGCGTCCCGACCACCCCGGACTCGAACCGGCAGCTCACGGCAGCCGCGTCGGGACCCGCCCAGCCCTCGCGCCGGCTGCTCGCGAACGCGTGCAGCTCGGCCGGCTCGCCGACCACGGTGCGCACCAGCCGAGCGACATGCGTGGCCTGATCGACGATCACGCCCTGGGCTCCCGCGGCGCCGCCCGCCCCCAGGCGCCACCCGTCGCGCCGCCACTCTTCGCCGAGCTCGAACACGCGCGTGGCCTGACATGTCAGCAGCGTCCCGATCTGACCCGCGGCCAAGAGCTCGCGGGCGGCGATCACCGGCGCCAGGAACGCATAGTTCTCGGCCACGCCGCAGCTCGGGCCGATCGAGCGGGCGATCGCCTCGATCTCGAGCGCGGCGCCGATCCGCTCGGCCAGCGGCTTCTCCACCAGGAAGGGCAGTCCGGCCTCGGCGGACAGCCGCGCCCCCTCGAGATGCAGGTGGTGGGGAAGCCGGATGTCGACCGCCTCGACGTCGCCGGACGCGCACGCCTCGGCCAGCGTGCCGAAGGGCCGCGCGCCGAGCCGCTCTGCGATCCTCCGCGCCCGCTCGGGCGCGACGTCGACGGCCGCGACGACCTCGACCGCCTCCCGGACGCTTGGGTAGATGTGGTCGGCCAGGATCTCGGCGAGCGTCCCGCAGCCCAGCAGCGCGATTCTGACCGGCCGGCCGACGTCTGACGAGGACCGAGCGGTGATCAGCTAGCTCCCGCCGTAGGCGGCGTCGTCGACGTGCTCCTGCCACTGGGTCTCGGTCCCGACCGCCTGATCGATCGCCTGGACCGCGATGTGGCTCATCAGCCGGTGCGGCCCGGCGCCGTGCCAGTGGCGCTCCCCCGGCTCGAACTGGACGCTATCGCCGGGATGGAGCTCGCGGACCGGCTCGCCGTCGCGGCCGATGCGGGCGACGCCGTCGACGATGTGCAGTACCTGGCCGAGCGGATGCGTGTGCCACGCGGTCCGCGCTCCGGGCGCGAACGTGACCCTGATGACCTTGGTCGGGCTGGGCGTCGGGACGATCCCGAGCTGCTCCATCCACACGGTTCCCGTGAACCACTCCCCAGGGCCGAGGGTGTTCTTGCTTGTGCTGAGTTCGTTGATGTTCATCGCGGCGAACACTAATGATCAGCGGACCAATCCCACACAACGCCCCAGCCCGACCGGTAACCTCAATCTTTCGTGTACACGGGTGTTCACAGAGGGGCCAGATGACGAGATGACCGAGCACGTCGATGTGCTGATCGTCGGCGCCGGACTATCGGGAGTCGACGCCGGCTATCACTTGCAGCGCTACCTCCCGGGCAAGAGCTACACGATCTTCGAGGCGCGCGACACCATCGGCGGGACCTGGGACCTGTTCCGCTATCCGGGCGTCCGCTCGGACTCCGACATGTACACGCTCGGGTACTCGTTCCGCCCGTGGCGCAACGACAAGTCGATCGGCGACGGTACCTCGATCCTGAGCTACGTCCGCGACACCGCGCAGGCCTACGGGATCGACCGCAAGATCCGCTTCCACCACCGAGTCACACGCGCGCAGTGGTCAAGCGCCGACGCAACCTGGACGGTCGACGCCGAGCGCTCGGACACCGGCGAGGCCGTGCGTGTGACCTGCGGCTTTCTGTTCATGTGCACCGGCTACTACCGATACGACGAGGGCTACACGCCGCAGTTCCCCGGGGTCGAGCGCTTCGGAGGCCAGATCGTCCACCCCCAGTTCTGGACCGACAACGTCGACTACGCGGGCAAGCGCGTCGTCGTCATCGGTAGCGGCGCCACCGCGGTCACGCTGGTGCCGGCACTGGCCCCCGAGGCCGGCCACGTGACGATGCTGCAGCGCTCGCCCAGCTACGTGCTGTCGCTCCCGGTCGAGGACCCGGTGCTGACGGCGGCCCGCCGGGTGCTCGGAGCCCGTGCCGCGTACGCGCTCACCCGGTGGAAGAACGTGTTCGCGACGATCCTGCTGTTCCAGCTCAGCCGCCGGCGGCCGAAGACGATGAAGAAACTGTTTCGCAAGCTGCTCGAGCAGCAGTTGCCGGCCGGGTACGACGTCGACGCCCACTTCACCCCTGCCTACAACCCGTGGGACCAGCGCCTGTGTCTGGTCCCCGACGGCGACCTGTTCCAGGCGATCTCGAACGGCAGCGTGTCGATCGTCACCGACCGGATCAAGACGTTCACCGAGTCCGGGATCGAGCTCGAGTCCGGCTCGAAGCTGGACGCCGACCTGGTCGTCACCGCTACCGGGCTGAACATGCTCGCGATCGGCGGCGTCGAGCTCGAGGTCGACGGCGACCCGGTCGCGATCCGTGACCGGATGGTCTACAAGGGCATGATGCTCAGCGGCGTGCCGAACTTCGCGTTCGCGTTCGGCTACACCAACGCCTCCTGGACGCTCAAGGCCGACCTCACCTGCAAGTACGTCACGCGCATCCTCCAACACATGGATGCCAACGGCCACCGCCAGGCGGTCCCGCACCAGCGCGACGAGTCGGTGACCTCGCTGCCGTTCATGGACCTGACCTCGGGCTACGTCCAGCGATCGATCGAGCACTTCCCGCAGCAGGGATCGCGCAAGCCCTGGCGGCTGTATCAGAACTACGCGCTCGACGTGCTCACGCTGAAGCTCGGCTCGGTGCAGGACGACGTGCTCGAATTCTCCAGCCCGCGGCCCGTCGCCGCTCCTGCCGGCGAGCCCGTCGCCGCCTGAGAGGACACAGCCTGGGGGCCCGACTTTGGCGGCCACGTGGCCGCCAAAGTCACCCCTACCCGACCACGATCTCGACGGTCTCGATCGGCTCCAGCTGCGAGATCTCGCTGCGCCGGTCCTCCCAGTGCGGCGGGATGCACATGTGGGTGCCGAGCTCGTCCGCGGCCTCGTCGATCAGGAAGCCCTGCGGCGTTCCGTAGGCGAGCTCGATCAGTGCGCCGCCCGGGCTGCGCATGTAGACCGAGAAGAAGTAGCCACGGTCCTTGACGTCGGACACGTCGGTGAAGCCGAGCCCGACGATGTAGTCCTTGACGATCGCCTGGTTCTCCGCGGTGCCCGCGTCAAGCGCGTGGTGGTGGATCGTGCCTTCGCCGAAGTGCCAGGTGCCCTGGGGCAGGTCGGGCTCCTCGACGAGCTCGAGGTAGCGGCCGTGGCCGGTGTCGTCGCCGAACTGGAACTGGTGGTTGGCTCCCTCCGAGGACAGCAGCTGGGCGTTCAGCCCCTCGGTCAGGAAGAACGTCTGCGGCTCGGGCTCGCGCACCGAGGTGGTCGTCCCGTACGCGCCGCGGATCGCGTGCTCGGTGGGAACGCCCTCGGCGGAGTAGGGCTCGCGCGAGTCGGGCTCAGGATCGCCGACGATCGCGTAGTGGATGCCACACGGGTGCTGGAAGTTCAGGCGCTCGGTACCGAACAGCTCCGAGCGAGTGGTCTCGACGCCGGCGTCGCTGAGGCGGTCCGACCAGAAGCCGATCGACTCGACCGGCACCGACAGCAGCAGCGTCTTCATCTGGTTGGTCCCGCGCTTGCCCATCCAGCCGGCCTGCCGGTAGGGGAACGCGGTCAGCAGCGTGCTGGCGTCGCCGAGGCGGTTGCCGTAGTACAGGTGATAGATCGGGATCTCGCCGTCGAACAGCACCGTCTTCTTGACGCTCTTCAGGCCCAGCAGCCGGACGTGGAAGTCGTAGTCCTCCTGCGCGCCGCCGACACAGAAGGTCAGGTGATGCGTGCCGTGGACGTAGCCTGGGTTCGGCATGTTGGTGCTGCTCCTCTCCTTGCGATCCGCGTAGCGCGCCGATCATACTTGCGCCCGCAAAGGGCTTCTTAAGCCGCGACAGGAGCGCGATGAGCAACGGCACCCGAATTCTCACCACCCACGTCGGCAGCCTGCCCCGGCCGCAGGACGTCGTCGACGTCGTGTTCGCCGACGACCGCGGCGAGCACGTCGACCCCGAGCGCTTCGAGCGCGTGATCGGCGACGCGGTCGCCGACCGGGTGCGTCATCAGGTCGACGCCGGGATCGACCTCGTCTCCGACGGCGAGATGAGCAAGATCGGCTACGCGACCTACATCCGCCACCGGCTGAGCGGCTTCGAGGTCGGGGACGTGCCGCGGGCCACGCCGGCCGATCTCGACGCCTACCCACGGTTCCGCGACCGGCTCGCCCAGGCCGGCGGGAGCGCCAGGTACCTGCGCCCGATCTGCCGCGGGCCGATCACCTACGAGCACCCCGAGCCGCTGCAGCGCGACCTCGCCCACCTGAAGGCCGCCACCGATGGCCAGCCGGTTGCCGGGGCGTTCATGAATGCTCCCTCCCCGGGGATCATCGCGCTGTTTCAGCCCAACGAGTACTACGACACGCTCGACGACTACCTCGACGCGATCGGCGAGGCGATGAAGCACGAGTACGAGGCGATCGTCGCCGCCGGCGTGCAGCTGCAGATCGACGCCCCCGATCTGGCGATGGGCCGCCACATCATGTACCGCGACCGCTCCGACGCGGAGTTCGTGCGCAGCGCCGAGCGCCACGTCGAGGCGATCAACCGGGCGCTGCGCGAGATTCCCGCCGACCGCGTCCGCCTGCACATCTGCTGGGGCAACTACGAGGGACCGCACCACCTCGACATCGACCTGCCCAAGATCGTCGACGTGATCTTGCGGGCGAAGCCGGCCACGCTGCTGTTCGAAGCCGCCAATCCCCGCCATGCGCACGACTGGGCGACCTGGCGCGACGCCGCGATCCCAGACGACAAGGTGCTCGCCCCGGGCGTGCTCGACTCGACCACCAACTACATCGAGCACCCCGAGCTCGTCGCCCAGCGGCTCCTCACCTACGCCGAGATCGTCGGCCCCGAGCGGGTCATCGCCGGCACCGACTGCGGGTTTGGCACCTGGGCTGGGTTCGGCGCGATCGATCCCGACATCTGCTGGGCCAAGATGCGCTCGCTCGCGGAGGGAGCGCAGATCGCCGGCGCGAGGGTCTAGCCCGCCGGCGCGAGGGCCTAGCCCGCGATCGCCGCGGCCACCGCCCCGCCCGGCGCCACGGACATACCGCTGTCGGCGATCCGCGTCAGCAGCCGCCGGACCGACCCCCACCAGGCGGGCTCGAGCATCAGAAACGGGTGCAGGATCAGCGTCTGCATGCCGCCGCCGTCGAGCCGCTCGAGTAGTCGATGCTCAGCCTCCGCCGGATTCAGGGGCGGCCGCGGGTCGCCGCGCGACGCGCGGAGCTCGGCGAACTCGTCCATCAGGTGATAGGCGTCGACCAGCTCCCACTGAAACGGGACGTACGCGAGCCCGTCGCGTTCCTCGAAGCGCCCGCCCTCGGGCGAGCACCAGCGCAGGCCGGCCTCGCGCAGCAGCTCAGGCGATGCGGGGTTGAGCCCTCCCCCGGGTGGCCGGAACCCGGTGACCCGGACATCGAGCTCGGAGAAGGCGGACACTCCCCGCTGGATCAGCGACCGCTCACGATCAGCCGCGAGACCGGCCCAGGACTCGTGGCGCCAGCCGTGCATCCCGAGCTCGTGACCGCGCGCGGCGATCTGACGAACGGCATCGGGATTCAGTTCGCAGTTGATCGCCTCGACGAAGAACGTCGCGACCAGCCCTCGGACGTCGAGCTCGTCGAGCAGCCGCGGAAGCGCCTCGGTCACCGACCGGTGCCGGCCGACGGGAGCGTCCGCGGGCCAGGTCCCGCGCTCGAGCTCGCTCGCCTCGCCGAGGTTGTCGAACGTCAGCGCGAGCGTGGGACTTAGTCCTGCGAGGCCGCGAGTACCGCGTCGAGCAGGCCCGGAAAGCGAGCCTCCAGGTCGGCGCGCCGCAGCGAGTTCATCCGCGACGTCCCCTCGTGGCGCTGCCGGATCACGCCGGCCTCGCGCAGCACTCGGAAGTGGTGCGTGCAGGTGGACTTGACGACCGGCAGGTCGATGCTCTTACAGGTTCGCTCCTCGCCACTGGAGAGCGCGACCACGACGATCAGTCGCATCGGATCGCTGAGGGCCTGGAGCACGGCGGTCAGCTCGATCGCGTCGCGCTCCGGGTGCGGGAGCGGCTCGGCCGTGCCAACGACGGCGGCGGCGCTGCTCTCGGTCACTGTTCCCATCTCCTCCATTGTACGACGGTCATCGAACCTCTGCTACGTTCGGATGAGTCCATCGTAGTCGAGCTTCTGGAGGCCAATGGCAAGCGTTACGTCCGCTCCGCACCGTCCGCATCTCCGCGCCACGCTGGTCCTCGCGTGCCTGGCGCAGTTCATGGTGGTGCTGGACGTGTCCGTGGTGAACGTGGCGTTGCCGTCGATTCGCGACCACCTCGGCTTCACCGAGCAGGACCTGCAGTGGGTGGTCAACGCCTACACGGTGACGTTCGCGGGCTTTCTGCTGCTGGGAGGCCGCGCCGCTGACCTGCTGGGCCGACGCCGCGTGTTCGTCAGCGGGCTGGTTCTGTTTTCGGCCGCGTCGCTGGTGGGGGGGCTGGCCGACTCGCAGGGCGTGCTGATCGCGGCGCGCGGGATCCAGGGGCTCGGCGGCGCTGTGATCGCCCCCGCCTCCCTGTCGATCCTGACCACGACCTTCGCCGAGGGTGCCGCGCGCAACCGCGCGGTCGGCATCTGGGGCGCGATGGGTGGCGCCGGCGGCGCCGCCGGGGTGCTGCTCGGCGGCATCATCACCGACCTCCTCGGCTGGCGCTGGATCCTGTTCATCAACGTCCCGATCGGACTGATCGCCGCGCTGTGCGCCCAGCGGATGATCGCCGAGAGCCGCAGCCTCGAGCGTTCGCGCAGCTTCGACCTGGCGGGCGCGCTGACCGCCACGCTCGGCCTGTCGGTGCTGGTGCTCGGCATCGTCCGCACCGACGTCACCGGTTGGGGATCGCTTCCGACGCTCGGGCTGCTGACGGCGGGCCTGGTCCTGCTCGCCACGTTCGTCGCGATCGAGGGCCGGGTCGCCTCCCAGCCGCTGATGCCCTTGCGGATCTACTCCTCGCGCACGCTGAGCGCGGCCAACGTGGTCGTGCTGCTGCTCGGCGCGTCCGTGTTCGCGATGTGGTTCTTCCTGTCGCTGTACCTACAGCAGGTCCGCGACTACTCGCCGATCCGTGCGGGGCTCGCGTTCCTGCCGATGACCTTGTGCATCGTCGCCACCACGACGATCGTCTCCCGGGCAGTCACGCGCGTGGGCGCCAAGCCGCTGCTCGTCGGCGGCATGGCGCTGTTGGCGGTGGGGCTGCTGTTGTTCACGCAGCTGTCCCCGACCGGCACCTACCTCGGCGACATCCTCGCGCCCTCGCTGCTGGTCGCGATCGGGCTCGGACTGGCGTTCGTTCCGGTGACGATCGCCGCGGTCGCGGGCGTCGACCACGAAGAGGCCGGCCTGGCCTCGGGGCTCGTCAACACCTCGCGGCTGTTCGGCGGCGCGCTCGGCCTGGCGATCCTGGCCGCGCTGGCCGCCTCGCGAACCAACTCCGACCTGAGCCACGCGGCCTCGGGCAGCGTGCAGGCGATGCACGCGGCGCTGACCAGCGGCTTCCAGCTCGCGTTCCTGATCTCAGGGCTGTTCGCGGCCACCGGCGCCGTGATCGCTTTGTTCGGGCTCCCGCGCGTGTCGACCGGAGACGGAGAGCTCGTGGGCGACCGCGAGGTCCTGGCCACCGGTCACTAGTGTCTCGCTAGCCGACGGCTTGCCGATAGCCGACACGGCCAGCCCCGGCCGATTAGGCTCCACGGCCGATGAAGATCGCAGTCGTTGACATCGGCACGAACTCCACGCGGCTGCTGATCGCCGAGATCGAGGACGGGCGCGTCATCGCCGAGCCCGAACGACGCTCGAATGTGACCCGCCTGGGGCAGGGCGTCGACTCCGCCGGGCGGCTGGCCGACGAGGCGATGCAGCGCGTGTACGACACGCTCGAGCAGTTCCGCGCGCCGATCGAGCGCGAGCGGCCCGACCGGGCGGTTGCGGTGCTGACCAGCGCGGTCCGCGACGCCGCCAACGGCCGGGAGTTCGCCGATAGCGTCAGCGACCGCTACGGACTCGAGGCCCACGTCCTGACCGGTGACCAGGAGGCCGAGTTCACGTTCCTGGGCGCGACCAGCGAGCGCGACCCCGAGGACCGCACGCCGACGGTGGTGATCGATATCGGCGGCGGCTCGACCGAGCTCGTCGTCGGTGCGGCTCAGCAGATCTCGTTCCACAAGTCGACCCAGGCCGGCGTCGTCCGGCAGTCCGAGCGTCACCTCCACAGCGACCCGCCGACCGCAGCCGAGATGACCGCGCTGTCGGAGGACGTCCGCGCGATCATCCGCGACGGGGTCCCGCAGGAGCACCGGGTCGCCCAGCGCGGGATCGCCGTCGCCGGCACGGCCACCCAGCTCGCGGCGATCGCACAGGAGCTCGAGCCCTACGACCCCGACAAGGTGCACGGGTTCGTGCTCGACGCCGCCGAGATCGGACGCCTGCGCGATCGGCTGGCGGCGCTGCCGCTGGCCGAGCGCGAGCAGGTGCGCGGCCTTGACCCGGGCCGGGCCCCCACGATCGTCGCCGGCGCGCTGATCCTCGACGAGGTGATGGAGCTGTTCGGCCTGCACGCGGTTGAGGTGTCCGAGCACGACATCCTCCGCGGCGCCGCGCTGGGCCTCTGATCCGCCTCCGATTGGGGGTTTGGGCGCGGTCGGCACCTGGGTATAAGGGGGCCGCCCGCTGGCCGGCGGGAGCGAGGTGGAGATAGCGCTTTGCAGCGCAGATATGGAGGAGCAAAGGTGCGATTGCTGAGTCGACGGCCGCTGCTGGTGGGAGCGACGGCTTTGCTGGCGTTTGTCCTTGTGGGTCTCGGAGTTGCGATGGCGCGAGCCACGCATCGGGCCGGACCGTTCGCAACGGGCGGACACCGAGGATTGACCGTCAGGAAGGCCCTGCCGGCGACGCGCACGACGTCGTCGCGGGTGATCGTGATCCTGAAGAACCAGTACAACGCGGTCCCGGCCACCAAGCGCAAGGTCGGGACCCGGATCCGCGCCGAGAAGGTCGGCAACGCCCGGATCATGACCCAGGTCAAGCATGCCGGCGGAAGCGTGTACCGGCAGTACCACGCGCTCAACGCGTTCGCCGCGAAGGTGTCGGCGAACGAGCGCACCGCCCTGTCCCGCGACTCGGCGGTCAAGCAGGTGATCCCCGACACGGTCGTGAAGCTGCCCGGTCCGATCGGCGCGCCCGCCGTCGCCGGAGCCTCGAAGGCGCCGCGCGCCGCCGGGGCCGCCGGCCCGTCCACGCCCAACGGCCAGCAGCTGTGCCCGGCCGACCCGTCCAAGCCGCTGCTCGAACCCGAAGCGCTGCAGACGACGCACACCGCGTTCGATGACCCGAGCACGCCGCAGGCCCAGAACCTCGCGACCGGCGCCGGCGTGACGGTCGCGTTCTTCGCCGACGGTCTGGACATCAACAACCCCGACTTCATCCGTCCGGACGGCAGCCATGTGATCACCGACTACCAGGACTTCAGCGGCGACGGCCTGAACGCGCCGACCAACAGCCTGGAGGCGTTCGGTGACGCGAGCTCAATCGCCGCTCAGGGCACCGTCGTGCACGACATCTCGCAGTTCGTGAACCCGGCGCACCCGCTGCCGGCGGGTTGCAACATCACCGTCCGCGGGGTCGCCCCCGGCGCCTCGATGGTCGCGATGAAGGTGTTCGGCGACGCCGACTCCGCGTTCAACTCGACGATCCTCGAGGGTCTGGACTACGCGCTGACCCACGATCACCCCAACGTGTTCAGTGAGTCGTTCGGCGGGTACCCGATCCCCGATAGCACCCAGGACCTGACCCGTCAGTTCAACCAGCAGGCGGTCGCGGCCGGAGCCACAGTCGTCGAGAGCACGGGCGACTCGGGCGTCGAGTCGAGCCCCAGCTCGGCGTCGAGCGACCCGTCGGTGATCGCCGCCGGTGCCAGCACGACGTTCCGCAACTACGCGCAGGGCACCCAGTACGGGTTCCAGTTCGCCAAGGGCTGGCTGAGCGACAACATCTCCTCGATCGAGTCGGCCGGCTTCACCCAGGGCGGCCGGGTGCTCGACCTGGTGGCGCCGGGCGAGGCCAACTGGGCGGTGTGCTCGAAGAACACCGCGATGTACCAGGGTTGCGTGGACTTCAAGAACGCCCCGACCGACCTCGAGAGCTTCGGCGGCACCAGTGAGTCGGCGCCGCTGATCGCCGGCGGGGCGGCCCTGATCATCCAGGCCTACCGGGGCAGCCACGGCGGCGCGACCCCGTCGCCGGCGCTGGTCCGTCAGCTGCTGACCAGCACCGCGACCGACCTCCGCGCCCCCAGCTTCGAGGAGGGCTCGGGCGAGATGAACACGCTCGCCGCGGTCCAGGCGGCGCGGGCGGTCGGCAACGCCCCGTCGAGCGCCAACGGCAACCACCTGCTGGTGGGCCCGACCCAGCTCGACATCAGCCAGACGGCCGGCACCACCGCCACGCGGTCGGTGAAGGTCACCAACCTCGGCGCGACCACCCAGATCGTCCACGCCCAGGCTCGTCAGATCGCCAAGACGGTGCGACAACCTGACCGGCTCGGTCAACCTGACGACGGCCAGCCCGACGTTCGTCGACCAGTTCGGCTCGGCGCGTCCGTCCGAGACGTTCAAGTTCACGATCAAACCCGGCACCGACAGGTTGCAGGCGTTCGACGGGTGGAACGGCCCGGCGGCCCGCGTCGGGATGGCGCTGATCGACCCGAACGGCAACTTCGCCGCCTACACCCGTCCACAGGGCGACGGCAACCACGGCGAGGTCGACGTGGCCAACCCGGTCGGAGGTCAGTGGACCGCGATCATCTTCCTCCGCGACGGCACGTTCTCGGGGCAGGTCAACTGGCAGATGCTCACGCAGGACTTCGGCTCGGTCGACTCCCTGTCGCCGTCGTCGCAGTCGATCGCGCCGGGCAGGAGCAAGACGTTCCAGGTGAACGTCAAGCTGCCCAGCGCGGCCGGTGACTCCAGCCAGGATCTCGAGCTCAACAGCGGCGCCGGGACCACGATCGTCCCGGTCTTGCTGCGCTCGCAGGTCAAGCTCAACAACAAGGGCGGCGATTTCGCCGGCACCCTGATCGGAGGTAACGGGCGCAACGGCGCTTCCAGCCCGGACAGATCAACACGTTCGACTTCAACGTGCCCGCGGGCAAGCCGGAGCTGAGCGTGGCGCTGAGCTTCCAGAACAACCCGGACACGCAGATCTTCGCCAGCCTGGTCGGGCCCAACGGCCAGACGGTCACGGCGGGCGACAACATCCACGTCAACCCGGCCAACGGCAGGGCGCAGTTCACCAACGCGCTGCAGGTCTACGCGCCGTCGCCGCAGCCGGGCCTGTGGCGGTTCGTGGTCGACGTGGTCAACCCGGCCGGTGGCCAGGTGCTGTCCTCGGCGTACTCCGGACGGGTGACGTTCGCGGCCCCGCCGGTGACGATCACAGGCCTGCCCAACAACGCCGGCAAGCGGATCGCCGCCGGCAAGTCCAGGACCGTGACGGTCACGGTCAAGAACAACGGCGTCGGCATCCAGGACCTGTTCCTGGATCCGCGCACGCCGCAGCGCCAGGCGTTCTCGCTGCTGTCGATCACCCCGGACGCCGGCATCGAGTTCCCGCTCCCGGCGGGGACGACGCCTCCGCTGTACCTCGTGCCCACCCAGACGAACAGGATCGACGCGGTCGCGCAGGCGAGCGAGCCGGTCACGTTCGACTTCGGGTTCGGCGACCCCGACCTGCCGGCGATCAGCAGCGGCAACTCCGCCGCGGCGACGTTCGCCACCAGGGCGGCGACGCCGGGGCTGTGGGACATCGCGCCCACGACCGTCGGGCCGTTCGGCGACACCGGAGCGGCCAAGGGCACGGTCAGCACCGCGATGATCGCCCACACGCTCGGGTTCGACACGAACACGAGCTCCTCGACCGGCGACATCTGGCAGCAGACGGTCGACCCGAACGCGGCCGACTTCACGCCGCTGACGCTGCAGCCCGGTCAGGAGGGCACGATGACGCTCACGATCACCCCGTCGGGCAGGTCCGGCAAGGTCGTGCGCGGGACGCTCTACGTCGACGTGTTCGGCCTCCAGCTGGACATCGGCGGCGAGGTCGTCGCGGTGCCGTACGAGTACACGATCAAGTGACGTCGAGGCGGGCTCGGGCCGAACGGGAGCGGCCCGAGCTCCGTCTGGTCACGTGGCTAAAGAATCGCTGAATTGGAGTAGTCGAGCGCCCGATAGGCTACTTTCCGGCCTATACAGCGGCGTGATTACGGTCTCAGAAATCTCGCATCGTATGAACGTCCACTCAGGTAACTGAGGAACTGGACGAATGTTCGATTGTCCCGGTGTTTGCTTCGGAGAATGATTGGCCGTGGAGCCAGTTTGACTGGTTTCCAACATAGGTTCGGGCGAAGCCGCAGACATCGGCGCCTCCCGCCGTCCGGACCAATCTAATCGGCCCTTTCTGGCACGTACCCCTGCCCGTCCCGATTGGGCCAAACCTGGATCGGAAGCCGCCCGCTGAGTTAGCGGGCGGTTTTCGTTTCGGGCTCAGGCCAGGTTCGAGCGCCGGGGGTACGCAACCGACGGGTCGGTGAGGACGTTCACCAGCGCTGGCTTGCCCGACTGCAACGCGCGCTCGAGCGCGGGCCGCAGCTGCGCGGGCTCGGACACCAGCTCGCCGTGGCATCCGAGCGCCCGCACGACCTCGTCGTAGCGTGTCCCCGGACGCAGGTCGGCCGCGACCGAGTACCCGTACAGGAACTCCATCGGATGCTTTTCGAGGGCCCAGATGCCGTTGTTGCCCATCACCGCGACGACCGGGATCCCGTGGCGGGCCATCGTGTCGAACTCCATCGCCGAGAAGCCGAACGCGCCGTCGCCCTGCAGCAGCACCACCTGCTTGTCGGGGCGGGCGAGCTTGGCGGCGATCGCGTAGCCGGGGCCGGAGCCAAGGCACCCGAACGGCCCGGGATCGAGCCAGCAGCCGGGCAGGTATGAGTCCACCAGCCGTCCGGCGTAGCTGACGAAGTCGCCGCCGTCGCCGACGACGACCGCGTCCCGGTCGAGCAGCTCGCCGAGCTCGGCGTACACGCGCACCGGGTGAAGCGGCGCGCGCGGGTCCTCGCGCTCGGCGATCTCGGCCGCTCGCCGCTCGTCCTCGTCGGTCCACAGCGTCTCGAGCCAGCGCTCACGCTCGGCGCCCGTCTCGTCGCTCGGGGCGCCGGCGGCGGCGCACAGCGCCTCGAGCGTCGCCGGCAGCGACCCGTACAGCTCGGCGGCGACCGGCCGCGGGTGGTCGCGCTCGGGCTCGGCCACATCGATCGCGACGATCTCCGCCTCGGGGGCAAACGCCGCGCCGAAGCCGAGCCGGAAGTCGAGCGGCACGCCGATCACCAGCGCGACGTCGGCGCCGGCCAGCCCCGTGCCTCGCGCGCGCGAGAAGAACAGCTCGTGGTCGGCGGCGACGCATCCGCGGGCGAGCCCGTTGAGGAACACCGGGATCCGCAACTGCTCGGCGAGCGTACGCAGCGCGTCCTCCCCGTGGCCCCAGTACAGCCCGGTCCCGGCCATGATCGCGGGGCGCTCGGCGTCACGCAGGAGCGCCGCGGCGCGCTCGATCGCGCTCGCGTCAGCTGCCGGCTGGGGCGGGGGTGCCACCGGCTCGGGCTCAGTCGCCTCGGCCTCGCTGAACACCACGTCGAGCGGGAAGTCCAGGAACGTCGGTCCCGAGCGCGGGGCCAGCGCGGTGCGGATCGCCTCGTCGACCAGGCCCGGGATCTCGGCGGTCTCGTGTGCGGTGGCGGCGAGCTTGGTCAGCGGGCGGACGAACGGCAGATGGTCGAGCTCCTGCAGCGACCCCTGGCCCCAGCGGAATTGCGGCGCCCGCCCGCCCAGCACGAGCAGCGGCGAGTGGTTCTGGGCCGCCGAGGCGATCGCGCTCATCCCGTTGGTCACGCCCGGCCCGGCGGTCAGCGCGCACACGCCGATCGTGCGCGTGACCTTCGCCCACCCTTCGGCGGCGAATGCCGCCGACTGCTCGTGGCGGACATCGACCAGCTCGATCCCCTCGGCCCGGCAGCCGTCGTAGAGCGAGAACAGGTGGCCGCCCGACAGCGTGAACAGCCTGCTGACGCCGTGCGCTCGCAGCCGCTGGGCGATCAGCCGCCCGCCGTGCAACCGGGTGGTTGGGCTCGCGTCGGTCGCCATGCGCGCACGACGCTAACAGGACCGCTGCCGGCGGACCCGTCAGCCGGGTCGGCCGCGTCCGAGCGCGAGCGCGTTGACCACGGCGCCGCCGAGGATGATCAGCGCCAGCAGGTAGAACCAGGCGAGCGTGATCAGCACGAACACGATCGTGGTCCCGAACCGGGCGATCGTGGAGATGTGCGACAGGTACGCGGGGAACGCGTTGTCGACCACCCAGATCGCGATCGTCGCGCCCAGCGCCCCCGGCCAGGCGGCCCGCCAGGGGACTCGCTGGTTGGGCACCCGCAGGTAGATCACCATCAGACATCCGAATAGCAGCATCACGGTGATCGCCAGCGAGATCAGGTACACGAGGACGGCGACGTGGGACAGGTCGAACGGCAGGTCAGAGGCGCCCGCGTCGAGGATGCTCTGCAGCGTCGGCACGACCACGGTCGCGACCATGAACACCAGCACCACCCCGAGCATCGCCAGCGAGAAGCGCTTCTGCTCGAGCCAGTTGCGGGCGCGGCAGCGGTAGATCCGGCTGAACGCGGTGTCGAGCGCGCCCCAGAACGACGACCCCAGCCACAGGCTGGCGATCAGCGCCAGCACCCCGGTGCTGGTCGTCGAGCTGCGGATCTCTGAGAGCAGCGAGTTCAGCGTGTGCTCGGCCGCGCCGGGGAACACGTGGCGCAGGTCCGACAGGACGCTCTGCTGCACGGCCGCGCTCGACAGCACCTGGCCGGCCACGAACAGCCCCAGCAGCGCCACCGGGACTACCCCCAGCAGCATGTTGTAGGCGAGCATCGCCGACATCCCGGTGACGTTGGTGTCCCACGCCAGCCGCCAGAAGCGGTGCGCGCCCGAGGCGATCTCGCGGCCGCTGAGCAACCGCGGCCGGCGGAGCTCGAACCGCCGTGCGAGCAGGCGGCGATCAGCGTTGGTGGCGCCCATCGGGGCCTTGTTCGCGCGCGGCGGGGCGGTCCCTGCCAGTGGTCGCCCGCGGTCGGGCGAATTCAGCCGGCCGCGGGACGCCGGTTCGGGCGCGGCGGCGGCGCCGCCTCCTCGAGCATCCGCTCGCCCGAGATCAGCCTCCGCCCCACGCGGATCGCCGGCAGCGACCGGACCCCATGAGCCCTGAGCCCGCGCGCGGTGCTGTGGATCGGCCCGTCCAGGGCCGGGTTCACCGCGGCCGCCAGGGCCTCGTCGACGTCGAGCTCGGCGGCCTTGGCCGCGTCCGCCAGCACGGCACGCTCCTCGAGATCGAACCCGCCGCAGAACGACAGCCTGGCGGCGGCGAGCGCGAACCGGGCGGCCGCACCGGCCTCGGCGGCGTGGGCGGCCACCCGCAGCGCGGCCGGCGAGCCGGCCGGGAAGCGGTCGGGCCACACCAGCGGCAGCCGCAGCGTCAGCGCCTGATGCTCGGCGCGGGCCATCACGATCCGGGTCTGGTCGAGCGGATCGCGGTTCAGCGCGTCGTGCAACGGAACCTGCAGCGGCGGGCCCGGCGCGTGCAGCGACGCGGCCGCCGTCGGCACCCAATGCACCTCACCGAGCATCCGCTCGATCCGCTCGGCGGCGAGGTACGAGAACGGGCACGAGGGATCGAAGAAGAACGCGGGCATCGTCCCCGCCAGCGTCCGGGCGCGCTCGCGGTGCCAGTCCTTCAGGACGATCAACTCACCCATTGTTCCTAAAGAACGACCATCGCCCCTAGAACTGGCGTGCGTCCAGCCGAAAGCCGTACCCGCAGCGGTCCGCGTCCGGCGTTAAACTGAGCTGCTTACCCCGGTCTGTCCTTCGTCCAAGGCGGGTCCCCATTTCTCAAGTACCGCCGCGCAAGCGTCATCCGTATGACCAGTGGTCCCCGGATGCGCGCGCGCTTGATCTAGTCGGCGACAAATGGACGCTGTTGATCGTCCGCGACCTGGCCGCCGGACCGAGGCGGTTCGTCGAGCTGCAACGGGTGCTCCCGGGGATCTCGACCGAGCAGCTGCGCTCGCGGCTGAACCGGATGGTCGCCGACGGGATGCTGACCCGCAAGCGCTACCGCGAGGTGCCTCCGCGCGTGGACTACGCGCTCACCGAGCGCGCTCGCGACCTGATGCCGGTGCTCGGCGAGCTGGCGCGGTGGGGCTACGAGTGGGCGTGGAGCTCACCGCGGGGCTCGGAGTCGATCGATCTCGGAGCGATCTTCAGGCTGGCGCCGGGCCTGATCCGGGGTAACGGCGCCAACGGCATCGTCGAGTTCGTGGTCACCGGAGCGCAGGACGACGAAGGCCCGATGCCGGCCTACGCGCTCACGCTGGCCGAAGGGCTGGTGACGCTCGAGGAGGCCGAGGCCGAGCGCGCCGATGCGCGCGTTCGCGGCGACCGCAGCGCCTGGGTCGCGGCGTTCTCGCCCGACCGCGACCTCGCCGGTCTGTCGATCGCCGGCGACGCCGAGCTGGCCGGATTCGTGCTCGACCGCCTGGCCTGCGCCTGCGACCGGGCCACCGGCTCGGCTCGCGCGGTGGCCTGAGCGCCGCCCAGGCGGTAGCGTCTTCCCTACTCGCCCGGGTGGTGGAATTGGTTGAGACACGGTCGCCTTAAGAGCGACTGCCCTAGCGGCATGAGGGTTCGAGTCCCTCCCCGGGTATCACCACCGCACGGTGGGCGTCCGTCGGCCGTCCCTAGTCAAAACTCCAGTTTTCAGAGCGTTCTTCGGACGCTCGGCGACCCGGCGGACCGCAACTAACGCGCTGCTACCGTGTCACAGCGACCGAGGAGGACCCTCGGACCTCGAACCGGTGGAAGTCTCGACACTCAGATACTCCGGCTCTATCGGGCTGCACGGGCGCAGCCCGCTGCTCAGGCTGCAGTCGGACGAGCGGCTGATCGCCTACGTCCGCAAGGGCAACAGCCACGCGTTCGAGGTGCTCGTGTCGCGCTACCACACGCGGCTGCTCTCGTTCTGTCGCCACCTGCTGGGGTCCCGCGAGGACGCCGAGGACGTCCTCCAGGAGGTGTTCGCCGCCGCCTTCAACGCGATCCAGGCCGACGACCGGCCGATCAACGTGCGGCCGTGGCTGTATCGGATCGCGCGCAACCGCAGCCTCAACCACCTGCGGCGCGCGCAGGCGGTCGGCGTCGACTCGATGGACGTCCACCTTTCCGACAACGGCGCCACCACTGCCGACAAGGTCCACGACCGCGAGGAATTCAGGATGCTGGTCGGCGACATCCACGAGCTTCCCGAGACCCAGCGGACGGCGCTGGTGCTACGCGAGATGGACGCGCTCTCCTACGAGCAGATCGCCGAGGCGATGGAGACCACCGTCTCGAGCGTCAAGTCGCTGCTCGTTCGGGCGCGGGTCTCGCTGGCGGAGGCCGCCGAGGCGCGGCTGCTGTCCTGCGACGAGGTCCGGATCGAGCTCGGCGAGGTGGCCGAGGGCCTGCGCCGACGTCCCACCTCGCTGGTCCGCCGCCACCTGCGCACCTGCAAGCGCTGCACCGTCTTCCGCGGCCAGCTCAAGCAGACCAACAAGGCGCTGGCGGCCCTGCTGCCGATCGGCCCGATGGTGCTGCTGAAAAAGCTTGTGATCGTCCATCTCGGCCACTCGGCCGCGTCCGGGTCAGGGGCCACGGCCACCGGCGCCGCCGGGCAGGCGGCAGCGGTTGGGTCGACGGCCGCAGCCGGCGCCGGCGCGACCGCGGCGATGGGTGGCGCGGGCGGGGTCGTCTCGGCCGGAATCGGCGCGATCGCCACCAAGGCGGCCGCCGGCCTGGCGGTGGCGGGACTGGTCACCGCCGGAGCGGTCGAGGTCTCCCAGCAGCCGGCCCGGCACTCCAAGCTCGCCGCCGTGCCCCATCACGCGGTCGCTCCCGCCGCCCCGGCGGTCATCCACAAGACCGCGCCGTTGACGCACACCACGTCGCGGACGCCGACCTACCGGAGCACGGTCGAGCAGATCGTGCCCAAGCCCAAGAAGCTGCACGCCGCCAAGGCGACGGCCAAGCCGGGCGACGCCGCCCAGATCGGGCCCAAGACGGACCCGAAGACCCAGACGACGGCCGACAAGACCCCGGGCAAGGCGGCCGATCCGACCGCCGCCAAGGACCCGACCACCACCACGACGCCCACCACCACTACTCCGGCCCCGCCCGCCGGCGGCAAGACTCAGACGGAGACCGACCCGACGGTGCTGCCGCCCCCGGCGCAGCCGACGACGCCCACGCTGACGACCACCGCGCCGCCGACGACCGCGCCGCACGCCGACGCCGACGACCCCCACGGCCGCGAGCCCGCCGCCGGCCACACGCCGCCGACGACGACGACGCCCCCGACCGACACGACCACGCCACCGGCGCCGACCACGACCACGGCGCCGACCACGACCACGACGCCGCCCGCCGGCGCCACGGGATCGACCGGCGGCGCCCCGGCCACGATCAGCAAGACCTTCACCGGGACCCCCAGAGCAGCGGCGTCGTCGACGCGCCACTGGCGCCACTGGCGCCACTACTGGTAGTGGCCGAGCCCGACCAGATCGACATCGATCACTTCCAGGCCGTCGACATGCGCGTCGGCCGGGTGGTCTCGGTCGAGGACTTCCCCGAGGCTCGCAAGCCCGCCTGGAAGCTGACGATCGACTTCGGCCCCGAGCTCGGCCTGAAGCGCTCCTCGGCCCGGGTCGCGCACTATTCGCGCGAGGAGCTGGAGGGAACGCTGGTCGTCGCGGTCGTGAACTTCCCGCCGCGCCAGATCGGCCCCGTCCGCTCCGAGGTGCTGGTGCTCGGCGCGCTCGATCCCGAGCTCGACGTGGTGCTGCTGCGGCCCGACCGCAACGCCACGGTCGGCTCGCGGATCGCCTAGCGACCCTAGGGCCCCGGCTCGCCGCCGATCACGAGCTTGGCGCGCGGCTTGCCGTCGATCTGGACGGTGTAGTCGCCGGCCTTCAGGCCTCCGATCAGGGTCGACGCCCGTCCGCCTGCCGGGACGTTCAGTACGTGTGGCGCGAGCGTGAGGACGCGCACCTGGTGGTGCTTGCCGTCGCCCGAGACGACCGTTAGCGAGATCGCCAGGAACGCGGGGACCGAGACCGTCGGCGGGCTGACCGAACCGCTGCGAGAGATCGTGAACGTGGCCGGGACGCGCGCGTCGGCGGAGCCGCCGGCGGGCTTCTTGACCTTGGTCCCATGCGATCCGCCGCCGGCCGACGGCTGGGGCGAGACCCCGCCGGACCCCGAACCGGTCGTGGTCTGGGGCTTGGGGGTCGTGACCCGGGTGCTGGTCGTCGGGGGAGACGTCTCAGCCGTCGCCGTCGGCGAAGTCGAGGTCTGTGTGCTCGCGGTCGTGGTGGCGCTCGAGCTGGTCGGGGCAGTGGAAGTCGTGGAGCTGGAGCTGCTCGAGGACGGCTTGGAGCCCCCGCAGCCGGCGATCGCCGCCGCCGCGGCCAGCGCCGCGCAGATCGTGATCGGTCGCCTCATCGCCCCCAGCATAGGGCGGCGCCAGACCGCCCCGACGTAGCCTGTGGGCGTGGCGACCGCGCTGCTGACCACATATCTGACCGGCTACCGGATGCCCCTGTTCGAGCGCCTGGCCGACCACCGCGGCGTCGAGGTCCTGTGCTTCGGCGGGGGCGAGCGGTACGTGCCGGCCTGGTTCAGCGACCTGGACCGCCAGCTCGCGGAAGCCCCGTTTCCGGCCCGCCGGCTCAACGGCGTCTCCGAGGCCCTGGACGTCGGGCGCGGTTATGACGCCGTGATCGCGCCGGTCGCGGGCGGCGCGATCCTCCCGGCCGCCTACATCGGCGCCAGGCGCTTTCGGCGGCCGTTCATCCTGTGGGCGTCGGTGTGGTCACAGCCCCGCTCAGTGGCCCACGCGGCGGCGCTGCCGATGATCCGGCACATCTACCGCGATGCCGACGCCGTGATCGCCTACGGCGAACACGTCCGGCGGTTCGTGGCCCGCATCCGCGGCCGCGACGACGACGTGTTCGTGGCCCCGCAATCGGTCGAGGCCGAGCTGTTCGGACGCGCCGTCAGCGACGAGGAGATCGCCGCATTCCGGGCCCGGTACGAGCTCGGCCCGGGCCCGCTCGCGCTGTACACGGGCCGGCTCGTAACCGAGAAGGGCATCGAGGTCCTGATCGGCGCCTGGCCACAGGTGCGAGCCGACGCCACGCTGGTGCTGATCGGCGACGGGCCGCTGGCCGCCCGAGCGGCGGCGACGCCCGGCGCGCGGCAGCTGGGCGCGCTCCCGCGCCAGGAGCTGCCCGTCGCCTACGCGGCCGCCGAGCTGACGCTGGTGCCCTCGATTCCGACGCCGCGCTTCCGGGAGCCCTGGGGCCTGGTCTGCAACGAGGCCATGCACCAGGGACGCCCTGTGATCGCCACCTCGTCGGTGGGCGCGGTCGCGGGAGGGCTCGTCCAGGACGAGCGCACCGGCGTGGTCGTGCCGCCGGGCGACGCACGGGCGCTGGCGCTCGCGGCCGACCGCCTGCTCGCCGACGCGACGCTGCGCTCGCGGCTCGGGGAAGCCGCCAGGCAGGCCGTCGCCGCCTACACGTACGACGCGATGGAACAGGCCTTCGACCGCGCGCTGACGGTGGCTCAGGCCGGGCGCTCAGCGCGCTCGGGCGCTCACTGACCGACCGAGAACAGCGCCTCGAGGTCGTGTCGCGAGTAGACCTCGAACGCGACCATCGTCGAGGTCCGCACGACGCCGCTGAGCTGCGAGATGCTGCCGGTGACCACCTGCGCAAGTTGCTGATGCTCGCGCAGCCGCAACATCACCACGAAGTCCCACTCGCCGGTGACCGAGTACGCCTCGGCCACCCCCTGGATGTCGGCAAGCTCGCCGCCCAGGGTCGCGAGCGCCGATCGCTCGGCTTGGATGAGGACGATCGCGTGGGTCACGTCGTGTGGCTGTCGCCGGACTCGAGGATCACGACATTGGAGCCGGTCGCCGACTCGACGTCGGACTTGAACGCCTCCGCGTCGGTCTCGATTGCCGGGAACGTGTTGTAGTGGCAGGGGATCACGGTCTTGGCGCCGATCAGCGAGGCCGCCTCGACCGCGTCGGTGCGGTCCATCGTGTAATGCCCGCCGATGCACATCAGCGCGATGTCGATCGGCGTGCGCTTGCCGACCAACTGCAGGTCGGAGAACAGGCAGGTGTCGCCGAGGTGGTAGACGACCGTGTCCTCGAACTGGATCAGCAGGCCGGCCGGCGGGCTGACCGTGCCCTTGGGCGTGGTCGAGGTGTGCAGCGCCGGCACGAGCTTGACCGTGCCCCAGTCGAACTTCTCGGTCCCGCCGAGGTTCGGGTCGCGGACGTCCACGCCCTCCTGCCCGAGCTCGCCCGCGATCTCCGTGATCGCCACGACGGTGGCTCCGGTGCGCTTGGCGATCGCGACGGTGTCGCCCAGGTGGTCGTGGTGCCCGTGGGTGAGCAGGATCGTGGTTGCGTCCACGTCCTCGGCCGCGATCGCGCCCTTGGGGTTGTCGCTCAGGAACGGGTCGATCAGCACCGTCGTGCTGCCGCCGTCGGACAGCGTGAAGCACGCGTGGCCAAGAAACCGAACTTCCATCGTCATCGATCCTCCTGTTGGGTTTCGTTCATGTCGCCGGGCGCAAGGCCGAGCTCTCGCGCCAGCTGGAACCCCACGGCGACCCCCACGAGCATGCCCAGGCGGGTCTCTTCGGCGAGCAGCGTCTCGACCTCCCGCAGGCGCTCCCCGGGGTCCTCCTGGCCAGCGGCCTCCGCGACCGCCTGGGCGTGGCCCAGGTCGAACCAGCCCCCCTCCTCGAGCGCCAGCCCGAGCACTCGCTGGAGCGCGGGCGCGACCCTCGTGACCAGCTCTTGGGCGGCCCGCAGGCGTTGCGGCTCACTGATCGCCGCGATCGCAGCATCGAGCTCTGCATCGGTGTAGGTGCGGTCGACCACTCGCGTGCAGCATCATACGTACGTGGCCATTGCCCTGACATCGCTATCCCACGGCGCCGGCTGCGGCTGCAAGTTGTCGGCCGCCGCGATCGGCCCGCTGCTCGCGGGAATTCCGCACCCACCCAATCCCAACGTCCTCGTCGGCTTCGACACCAGCGACGACGCCGGCGTGTACCGCGTCAGCGACGACCTGGCGATCGTCAGCACGGTCGACTTCTTCACGCCGATCGTCGACGACCCGTTCGACTTCGGCCGGATCGCGGCCACCAACGCGCTGTCGGACGTCTACGCGATGGGCGCGACCCCGATCAGCGCGCTGAACCTGGTGGCGTTCTCCCTGGATGAGCTCGGCGGCGAGCTGCTGGTGGAGATCCTCCGCGGCGGCGCAGCGGTCGCGGCCGAGGCTGGGGTGGCGATCGTCGGTGGCCATTCGATCGACGACGCCGAGCCCAAGTACGGCCTCGCCGTGACCGGGATCGTCCGCCCCGACGAGGTGCTCACCAACGCCGGGGGCCGGGCCGGCGACGCACTCGTGCTGACCAAGCCGCTCGGCTCCGGCGCGGTCTCGACCGCGCTCAAGCGCGGCGTCGAGGACGCCCCGCTGGCCGCCGCGATCGAGGTGATGACCACGCTCAACCGCGACGCCTCGCTCGCCGCCCGCGCCGCCGGCGTCCGTGGGATGACCGACGTGACCGGCTTCGGGCTGCTCGGCCACCTGCACGAGCTGGCGCTGGCCAGCGGCGTCGCGGCCGAGGTGCGGGCCGAGTCGGTGCCGGCCATCGCGGGCGTGCTCGAGCTGCTGGCCGACCCCGCTCAGGCGGTCGCCGGTGGCACCCGCCGCAACCGCGCCCATGCCGAGGAGTTCTCGACGTTCGCCGATGATGTGCCCGAGGCGCGCCGGTGGCTGGTGTGCGACGCGATGACGTCCGGCGGTCTGCTCGCCGCGGTCGCTCCCGACCGCGCGGAGGCGATCCCCGGCTCGGTCGTCGGGCGCCTGGTCGACGGCCCGGCCGGCTCGATCAGCGTCGTGTGAGCGGCCGCAGGCGCGTCAGCGCGCCAGCATCCGCGCCAGCGGGATGCCCAACAGCAGGCCGGTGAGCACCCCGACCCCGTCGGCGACCCAGCTGGCCTCCTTGACCACGAGTGGCATCAGTCCCACCACGAGCGCGAGCGCGGCCGTCCCCAGCATGTCGCCGTCGATCTCCTCGCCCGACCGTAGCGCCAGCAGATCGGGGATCGCCCAGGCGATCAGCAGCGCCAGCGCGGCGCCGTTGGCGCCCAGCACGAATGGGAAGTCGTACACGACCGCCGAGGCGGCGATGCCGCCGATCCCGCCGATCGCGAACAGCACCAGCACGGTCGCGGGCCCGTGGCGGCGCTCGATCAGCCATCCGTACAGGGCGATCGTGAACAACGTGGCGAACGCGTAGCCGGTGTTGTCGTAGGTGAACGTGGCGGTCACCACGCGCCACCAGTCGCCGGAAAGCTTGCCGAACACCGCGACCTGGTCGAGCGTCACCAGGCTCGTGCGCCACACCAGGCACCCGGCCAGTGAGGCGATCACCAGCGCCATCGTCGCGTAGGGCCGAAGCTCGGGGCGGATCCCGGGGATCTCTCCCCGGCGCAGGCGCGGCAGCGAGGGGGTCGGCGGCCGCTTGCGGCGGCGCTTCTCGGCCACTCGGCCGTCGCGATCGAGCTTCGGGGCCCGCTTGCGCAGACGGTTGCCGCAGTAGGGACATTCCGTGATGTACGGGCTCACCTCGGACCCGCAGCTCTTGCAAATCACGAACAGGTCCGGGCCGCCGGTGCTCACAACGGTCGATTGTAGAACGGCGCCAAAGCGCAGATTGCCATTGCCTGTGGGTTTTGCGTCAGTTCCGGGCAGTCCGGAGGGGCTCTAGACCCGCGTGGCGGCGACGATCTCCGCCATCACCTCGCGCAGGTCGTGGTTGGCCTCGTAGACGACGACCTGCCGGGCGGCTCCGTTGCCCCGCTCGAGGAGGTCCTCGACGGCCTCCAGCTCGTGCAGCGATCCAAGATCCACGCAGTGATCGCGGATCCGGTCGATCAGGCGCCGCGCCAGCTCCCGGGTGGGCACCCGCTCGTAGGTCGGCAGGTCGACGAGCTCGCCGTCGAGCCCGTGGCGGGCGGCCAGCCACTTGTTCTCGTCGAGCATCTCGAACGGGTAGCGCGACAGCGGCGTCCCCGCCTCGTAGTGCTCGGACAGCTCGCGGGCCAGCGCCTGGACCAGCGCGGCCAGCCCGAGCGTGTGCTCGATCCGGGTCTGGGAGTCCATCACCCGGACCTCGACGGTCCCGAACATCGGATGCGGCCGCACGTCGGGCCACAGGAACGTGTAGTCCTCGATCACCTTGGCCTTCAGCATGAACTCGATCCGGCGCTCGTAGTCCTCCCAGTCGTCGTACGTCGGGGGTATCCCGGTACGCGGGAACGCCCGGAAGATCGGCACCCGGGTCGAGGCCAGGCCGGTCAAGTCCGCGCGCCAGAACGGCGAGTTGGCCGACAGCCCGAGCAGCAGCGGGATGTGCACGCGCATGCCGTTGGCGACGTGGATCGCCTTGTCGGGGTCGTCGATTCCGACATGGACGTGCATGCCGAAGATCAGCTCCTGACGGGCCACGAACCGCAGCGCCGAGATCAGGTCCCGGTAGCGCGAGCGAGCGACGATCCGCTGGTCCTCCCACATCGCGAACGGGTGCGTGCCGGCCGACCCGATCGCCATCCCCTTGGCGGCGGCGGTCGCAGCCACCTGGCCGCGCAGCGCTCGCAGCTGCTCGCCGGCCTCGGTCGTGTTCGCGCACGGGTCGGTCGAGACCTCGAGCACGGACTCCATCAGCTCGGGCTTGATCTCGCCCGACGGCGCGGACTCGAGCATGCTCTCGACCGCGTTGACGAGCTCCAGCGACTCGGCGTCGAGAATCATCATCTCCTCCTCGATGCCGATCGTGTACGCGGGCCCTGTGAACCGGTGCTCCACGGCGCGCAGACTAGTGGGTAGCTCGAAACCTGATGCCCCGCATCCGCGGCCTTTGCAGCGGGCGTTGAGCGGCCTAGACTTGACCTAGACGAATCGGATCAGCGAAAGGGACGACCAGATGGCACTTGGATATGACGGCGGCAAGCTCTACGTCCTCGCGTTCGACCATCGTGGGTCGTTCCAGAAGAAGATGTTCGGGATCGAGGGTGACCCGACGCCGGAGCAGATCGAGACGATCGCCGACGCCAAGCGCCTGATCTTCGAGGGCATGCTGGACGCCGTATCCCGGGGCGTCGAGGCCGAGGCCACCGGCGTGCTGGTCGACGAGCAGTTCGGCTCCGACATCCCCGAGCGGGCCCATGAGCACGGCCTGAAGCTGGCGATGCCGGTCGAGAAGTCCGGCCAGGACGAGTTCGACTTTCAGTACGGCGACGACTTCCCCGCCCACATCGAGAAGTTCGACCCCAACTTCTCCAAGGTCCTGGTCCGCCACAACGTCGAGGGCGACGCCGAGATGAACCAGGAACAGATCGTCCGGCTCAAGCGCCTGGCCGACTGGCTCCACGACAACGGCCGCAAGTTCATGTTCGAGCTGCTCGTCCCCGCCACACAGGAGCAGCTCGACAAGGTCGGCGGCGACAGCGAGCGCTACGACGCCGAGCTTCGCCCGCAGCTGATGCGCCGCGCGATCGAGACCTACCAGCAGGCCGGCTGCGAGGTCGACGTGTGGAAGATCGAGGGCGTCGACGAGCAGTCCGACGCCGCGATGCTCGCCGACCAGGCCCGCTCGGGCCCGGGCCGCGAGGGCGTGGTCTGCATCCTGCTGGGCCGCGGCGCCTCCACTCAGAAGGTCGAGGAGTGGCTCCAGAAGGCCGCTCCGGTGGACGGCTTCATCGGGTTCGCGATCGGCCGCTCGATCTGGTGGGACGCGCTGAAGAGCTTCCTCTCCGGCGACCTCTCGCGCGAGGCCGCGGCCAGCCAGATCGCCGACAACTACCTGCATTTCGTGCAGGTTTACGAGCGCCAGGCGGTGCACTGACGCACCCCCTCGCGGCCGCCACGGCGAGGCCGCGGACTCGACATAACCTCGGGCCGCCGAGCTTGGTAGGCTCGCCGCGATGGCGATGAAGATGCGCCAGAGTCTTGCTCAGCTCGAGCAAGAATTTCGGCACGAAGCCCTACGGGACCGCAGCCGCAGGGAGTCCCTGCGACGCAGGGCCGTTCTGCGCTCACGCAAGCGCGAACATGTCCGCGAGACCAAGCGCAGCTCGGTCCGCTACTGGCTACTCGTGCTGACCCTGATCGCGACGGCGGTGATCGTCACGGTCGCGATGTTCGAGACCCTCTATTACCTGCTCGGATAGCAGGCCTGCCCTGTGTGGCGCCCGCGCCGCCGGAACCTGGTGAGCCGGAGCGTGTGCGAAACCAGCGAATTGCTAGCTCGGGTCTCCCAACCCGCGCAGCGCCGCGTCGACCTCTTCCCGCACGCCCTTGCCCGAGCCCATCCGCTCCTGCTGGATCTCGAGGTAGACCTCCTTGCGGAACACTGGGATGTCGCGGGGGGCCTGGATACCGATTCGAACCTTCTCGCCCATGATCGCGAGCACCGAAACCTCGATGTCGTCGCCGATCATGATGCTTTGATTCGACTTGCGGGTGAGTACCAACATCGGAAGATGCCTCCCTGCTCGCCTGGTCGTAAACGAGACAAACTCGATTCGCTGTCCCTTCCTACCGCGTAACCGCGTTCGCCCGATGGCCAGCATAGCGGGTGGCATTAGGGGTGCACAAGCGCTGCCGATGCTCCTGACGGGGCGCTCTTGCCCCTGCATTTACTAGTCTCCGGTCCTTCATGGCACGTCGCTCTCTCCGTCCCGAGCTCAATCGGATCCGCGCCTGGGTGCGCCAGGGACGCACCGACGCGTGGATCGCGCACCAGCTCGAGGTCACCGTTCAGCAGATTCAGGCGTTCAAGCGCGAGCAGGGCTTGGTCACCGGCGAGGAGCCCAACGGGGCCGCCGCGGACTTCGACGACGAGATCGATCTGCGGGCCGAGGACGACGCGCTGATCGCGGCGGAGCTCGACGCCGCCGAGGCCGCTCGCTCCGAGGACGAGGACGAAGACTCAGACGACGAGGACGAAGGCGATCGCCCCAAGCGCCGGCGCGGCCGCCGGGGTGGGCGCCGCGCTCGCCGCAAGGCACCGACCACGCTCGAGGCGACGTTCGACCACGGCGACGAGGGCTACGGCCTGTGGCTCGACCCGGCGGTCCAGGACGATCCGATCTACGCCGAGTACTGGGCCGGGCACCGGCCGGTCGAGGTCGTGATCGAGGAGGACCAGATCGTGATCCGCCGAGCCGGCGCCGACGAGGCCGACGAGGCCGACGACAACTCCGACGACGGCAACGGCGACTAGCTGTAGGACCCGCGGGCGAACCGCATGTACAACGTCCCACTCGAGCGCGCTGGGCGCGAGTGTGGGCCGTTCGCCACGTAGGGCGTGATCAACGTCCCAAGCTGACCCGCCAAGGCCTCCAGTGGGACGTTAAGCAGGTCGCCGCTCGAGGCCCGGGACACTCGAGGTCAACTAGCCGTCGTCGCCGAGGATCCGCCGGCCGCCGGCGTAGTCGCTGGCCTCGCGCAGGTACCGCGCGAACGCCGCGTTCGCGACCGTCGTCATGTCCCACGCGGCCGGGTCGTTCGGCGCCACCCGGGTGGCGATGTCAAAGCACCAGTCGGTCCCCTGCTCGGCGTACACGTCGACGAGCTCCTGCGCGGTGAACGTGCCACCCAGGCGCCGCCGCAACTCGACCACGATCGCGTCGGTCACCCGCCTCAGCGCGGGCCCGTCGGCCGGCTCGGCGAGCGACAGCCGGCGCTCGCCCTCGCGCCACAGGCCGATCACCTCCTCGAAGCGCAGGCTCATCCACCCCTCCCGGTCTCGGGCGCGCCGGGGCGGCGGTCGTCGATCAGCGGCTGGGCAGCCCGGTGATCACGTAGGGGCGCTCCCCCACGCGCACCATGCCGAGCGCCCGCGCTTCGCGCTGGACGGTCGCGGAGCTGCGCAGGGAGGCCTGCTGCTTGGTCAGCGCCGTGTTCTCGCGCTTGAGGCCGCCGACGATCGATTCCTGCTGGTGGGCCTGGCTGCGCGCCGACAGATACGCCAGCGCCTGCTTGACGTACAACCCGCCGACAATCATCAGCACGACCAGCAACCCGACCCGGCCGAGCCGATCCCAGCGGACCCGGCGCAACGGCGTGCTGCGGGAGCTGCGGCGGCGCCGGCTCGACGACGACCGCGTGCGCGTGCGAGGAGCTGCTGCGGTTGCGGAGCGAGCTGACGGCATCTCCTGCGCCCTTCGTTCGCTGCGCACCGCCTCCTTCCTGCTGCAAGCCCCGCTGCAGGGCGCGCCGCGCGCCCGCCGTCACGAGCGGAACGCCGACCGGCCCGTGTACTCGGCGTCGGGGCCGAGCACCTCCTCGATCCGCAGCAGCTGGTTGTACTTCGCGGCGCGGTCGGTTCGCGACGGCGCCCCGGTCTTGATCTGCCCGGTGCCGGTCGCCACCGCCAGATCGGCGATCGTGACGTCCTCGGTCTCGCCCGAGCGGTGCGAGATCACCGCCGTGTAGCCGGCCTCGCGGGCCATCCGGATCGCCGCCAGCGTCTCCGACAGCGTCCCGATCTGGTTGACCTTGATCAGGATCGAATTGGCCACGCCGGTGTCGATCCCCCGGCGCAGGCGCTCGGTGTTGGTCACGAACAGGTCGTCGCCGACCAGCTGCATGCGGTCGCCCATCCGCTGGGTCAGGGTCGCCCAGCCGTCCCAGTCCTCCTCGTCCATCCCGTCCTCGATCGAGACGATCGGGTAGCGGCCGGCGAGGTCCTCCCAGTAGCCGGTGAGCTCGTCGGCGGTGAGCGTGCGGCCCTCGTGCTCGAGCACGTAGGCCTCGTCGTGGTACAGCTCGGAAACGGCCGGATCGAGCGCGATCGCAACCTGGTCGCCGGGCACGTAGCCGGCGGCCCCGATCGCCTCCATCAGCACGTCGAGCGCCTCGTCGTTGGAGCTTAGGTCGGGGGCGAAGCCGCCCTCGTCGCCGACCGACGTGGCCATCCCGCGGGACTTCAGCGTCTGCTTGAGGTGGTGGAACACCTCCGCGCCCATCTTCAGCGCGTCGCCGAACGTGCGCCCGCCGACCGGCACGATCATGAACTCCTGGAAGTCGACCTTGTTGTCGGCGTGAGCGCCGCCGTTGAGCACGTTCATCATCGGCGTGGGCAGGATGTGCGCGGTCTCCCCGCCCAGGTAGCGCCACAGCGGCAGCCGCTCCTCGGCGGCGGCGGCGTGGGCGGCGGCCAGCGATACCGCGAGGATCGCGTTGGCGCCGAGCCGGGACTTGTTCGGGGTCCCGTCGAGCGTGATCAGCATCCGGTCGAGCGCCGCCTGGCTGGAGGCGTCCTGCCCGCGGACCGCCGTGGCGATCTCGCCGTTGACGTTCTCGACCGCCCGGGTCACGCCCTTGCCCATCCAGTCAGAGCCGCCGTCGCGCAGCTCGGTGGCCTCGAACTCGCCGGTCGAGGCCCCGGACGGGACCGCGGCCCGCCCCCAAGCGCCGGAGCGCAGGCTCAGCTCCACTTCGACCGTCGGGTTGCCGCGGCTGTCGAGGATCTGCCGGGCATGCACGTGCTCTATCTGGCTCATTGATTTTCCAGATCTCCTTCGCTCAGGCGAGCTTGGGCGTAATAGATGATCTGCTCATCCGGCCCGAGATCGTTCCAGCTTCGGCCCTGAGATGCGGCTAGATCGCTGGCCGCGCTGACCCGCGCCCGGAAGCGGTCGGCCGACGAGCGCAACGCGAGCTCCGGATCGACGTGCAGCTTGCGGGCCACGTTGATCACCGAGAACAGCAGATCTCCGAGCTCGGAGAAGCGCTGCTCGGGGGTGTCGGCCTGCTCGAGCTCGGCCAACTCCTCGCGCACGGCCTGCAGCGGCCCCTCGATCCCGGGGAAGTCAAACCCGGTGGAGGCGGCGCGGCGCTGTACCTTGCGCGCGTACAGCGGCGAGGGCAGGTTCTCGGGGACCTCGCCGAAGATCCCCGGCTCGCGGTCGGGCTCGTCCTGCTTGATCCGGTCCCAGTTGCGCAGCACCTCCGGCGCGGTCGAGGCGTCGACGTCGCCGAACACGTGCGGGTGGCGGCGGATCAGCTTGGCGGTGACGTGCTCGGCCACCTCGGCCAGGTCGCCGGCCCCGCGCTCCTCGAGCAGCAGCGACAGGAAGTGGACCTGGAACAGGACGTCGCCGAGCTCGTCGATCAGCTTCGAGTCGTCGCCCCGGTTGGCCGCGTCGGCCAGCTCGTAGGCCTCCTCGACCGTGTGCGGGACGATCGTGCGCTCGTTCTGCTCGCGGTCCCAGGGGCACTCCTCGCGCAGCCGCCGCGTGATCGCGTCCAGCTGCGCGAGCGCCTCATACGACGGCTTCGCGCCACCACCCGCACCCGAGCTCACGAGGAGCTCACCCGGTGCTGGAGGTTCCCGGCGTCGAAGACGTGCTCGGAGCGGTAGCGGCGCCGGGCGTCGTGGTCGTGGAGGTCTTGGGCGCCTTGTAGCCGGCGCAGTCGGCCATCGCGTAGCTGCTGCGGCACTTGGTCTGGGTCAGCCACTGCTTCTTGGCCGTGTTGTCGACCGCGGTCTGCGCGTTGGTCTGCTGCTGGCTGGTCAGCGTCTGCTGGATGACGGGCGTGGCCTGCTGGAGCGACTGCTGGCTGCCCTTCGTGATCTTGGTGACCTCGAACACGTAGTAGCCGAACTGTCCCTTGACCGGGCCCAAGACCTTGTTGGTCTTGGCGGCGAATGCCGCCGTGTCGAGCGCCTTGTCCTCCTGGCCCTGGGTCACGCCGGTGAGCTGACCGCCCTTGTTCTTGGTCTGCGGGTCGGTCGAGTACTTCTTGGCGACCACGGTCCAGCTCTGGCCCTTGCTCAGCGCCTGCTTGGCCGCCTCGGCCTGCGCCTGGGTCTTGGTCAGCACGATCCGGATGTCGCGCGTCTCGGGCTTTCCGAACTGCGTCTTGTGGCTGTTGTAGTAGGTCTGGATCGTGGCCGGGGTGACCTTCGTGGTGTGCTTCGCCGCGAGCTTCTGGAACAGCTGGCTGACGCGGAAGCGGTACATCAGGTCCGGCACGGTGAAGCCGGTCTGGCTGAGGAAGTTGTTGAACGCCGAGGCCGTCGGGTACGCCTGCTGCTTGGCCTGGTTGTAGGCCTTCTGGACCTGGGCGTTGGTGACCGACATGCCCAGACGGTGGGCGTCGGCCTGGTACCAGTAGGACTTGATCAGGAAGTCCATGACCTGGCCCGACAGCGACGTGAACAGCTGCTGGCAGTCGCCGCGCAGGGTCTTGTCGCTCTGCTTGGCGAGGCTCGGCACGGCCTGCTTGACGTCGGCGATGCACTTGGTGAACTGTGGCGGGTCGGTGGGGACGATCACCGGCTGGCCGGGGCTCTGGGCCGCCTGCGACTTGGCCGCGACGAACATCCAGTGGTTGAAGGCCTGCGTGCTGATCGGGTTTCCGGCCACGTCGGCGACCGAGTTGTCGGGGATCGAGTTGCTGCTGCTGCTGCTCGAGCCGCACGCGGCGAGCAGAACGGCCGCGATCCCGACGGCGGCGAGCGCCATTAGTGTCTTCAGTGCTTTCGTCATAACCAGCGGGTGATGGTAGCGGCCTGATTTCCCCACCCCGTTGGTATTTCACGAACTCTTCGAAAGCAAACGGTCAGCCGCCTTCGGGGGTGCGGGCCTCGGCTTCGGAGTTCCGGATCATGGCGATTACGCGCTTGTCGTGCGCCGACAGGTAGTCGAGCGCGGGGTTGACGACGCCCCGGAGCGTGGATATCGCGGCCCAGTAGCGAGGCGCGACCACCCGGGCGCGCCGGCGCTCGATCGCCTGCGCGACCGCGTCCGCAGCGGCCTCCGCGGTGATCCGCCGCCGGATGAACGCGGGCAGCAGCTCGTCGCGCTGCTGCGGCCGAGGGGTCGTCCAGGATCCGCTGGACCATCCCGGTGTCGACGAACCCGAAGTAGGCGACGGTGGCCGACGCCCCGTGCGGCGCGAGCTCGATCCGCAGCGCCCGCCCCAGCTGCTCGACGCCGGCCTTGGCGACCGCGTACGGGGTCAGGACCATGCCGTTGAGGAACGCGTACACGCTCGAGACCAGCACCACCTGCCCGCGGCGCTCGATCACCTGCTCGAGGCCGGCACGGACCGTGCGGTAGACGCCGAGCAGGTTGACCTCGACCACCCGCTCGAACTCGTCCGGGTCCATCGTGCGGGCGGTGGCCGGCATCGGCGCGATCCCGGCGTTGGCGATCAGCAGGTCGACGGCGCCGAAGTGCTCCGCGGCGCGGGTCACGGCCGCGGCGATCGCTGCTGTGTCGGTGACGTCGGCGGGAATCGCGAGCGTCTCCGGGCCGAGGTGCGCGGCAGCGCTCTGCAGCTCGTCGGAGTCGAGGTCGACGAGCGCCACCCGGGCGCCGCGGGCCGTGAGCGCGCGCGCAGTCGCGAGCCCGATCCCGCGGGCACCGCCGGTGATCAGCGCGACCCGGTGGTTTAGGTCGTAGTGAGGCATGCGGCCGCGCATTCTCCCGATCCGGCGAGCGGGAAGTTCGTTCCCCTCGGCGCTCACCGGTCCTCGAGAGGAACAAAGTTCCCGGATAGCGGGAACTTCGTTCCCCGCGACCGGATCACGGCGGCGAAAGGAACGAACTTCCCGGCAGGGCGGCCCCGTCCGCGGGCCGCGGCCGACGGCTAGGCCGCTTCGCGGGTGACCGCGAGCAGCACGTCCGCGGCCTTGACCACCGCCGGGAACCGCTTCGCCGGGTCCTCGGGCACCCGCACCGACAGCTGCGACTTGCCCGATTCGTACAGCGCCTCGGGGATCTCGGAGCGGAGCTTCTTGGCCCGCACGGAGTCGAGCTCGATCGGGGTCACCGCCAGCCGCCCGTTGCGGAACGTGACCGCGCGCGCGCCGGCCTGCCCGAGCTTGATCCGCGCCTGCTGGAGCGCGATCAGGTTGCGCAGCGGGTCGGGCACGTCGCCGAAGCGGTCCTCGAGCTCCTCGCGCAGGACCACCAGGTCGGCCACCTCGCGGGAGGCGGCGATCCGGCGGTGCACCTCGACCTTCGCCTGCTCGTAGGGGATGTAGTCAGACGGCACGTACGCGTCGACGTTGACGTCGAGCCGAACCGGCTCCCAGTCGTCCTCGAACGCGTCGCCGTCGGCCGCCGCAACCGCCTCGTCGAGCATCTGCATGTACAGCTCGAAACCGAGCGCGGCCACGTGCCCGGACTGCTCGTCGCCGAGCAGGTTGCCGGCGCCGCGGATCTCGAGGTCGCGCATCGCGATCTTGAAGCCGGCGCCGAGCTCGGTGTAGTCAGACAGCGCCGACAGCCGCTGGGCGGCATCGGGGGTCAGCGCGGCTGCGCTCGGATACAGCAGGTACGCGTAAGCGCGCTCGCGCGAGCGTCCCACCCGCCCGCGGATCTGGTAGAGCTGGGCCAGCCCGAACGCGTCGGCGCGCTCGACGATCAGCGTGTTGGCCTGGGGGATGTCGATCCCCGACTCGATGATGCTGGTGCAGACGAGGATGTCGGCGTCTCCGCGCAGGAACGACAGCATCCGCTGCTCGAGCTCCTTCTCCTCGAGCTGGCCGTGGGCGACCTCGAAGCGCATCTCCGGGCACAGCCCCCGCAACCGCTCGGCGGTCTCGTCGATCGTCTCCACCCGGTTGTGGAGGAAGAAGCCCTGCCCGCCGCGCCGGTGCTCGCGCTGCAGCGCCTGCTTGACCAACTCCTCGTCGTACTCGCCCACGTAGGTCTTGACCGGGCGCCGGCCCTCGGGCGGGGTCTCGATCACGCTGATGTCGCGCACGCCGGCCATCGACATCTGCAGCGTCCGCGGGATCGGGGTCGCGCTCATCGAGATCACGTCGACGCGCAGCTTCAGCTGCCGCAACAGCTCCTTCTGCTTGACCCCGAAGCGCTGCTCCTCGTCGACGATCAGCAGCCCCAGGTCCTTAGCGCGAACGTCCCGCGACAGCAGCCGATGGGTCCCGATCAGAATGTCGACCTTGCCCTCGGCAAAGCGCGCCACCGACTCGCGCTGCTCGGCCGCCGGGCGGAACCGCGACACGTGCTCGATCGTGATCGGATAGTCCTTGAGACGCTCGGTGAACGTCCCGAAGTGCTGCTGGGCGAGGATCGTGGTCGGCACCAGCAGCATCACCTGCTTGCCGTCCTGCACGGACTTGAACGCCGCCCGCAGCGCGACCTCGGTCTTGCCGTAGCCGACGTCGCCGCAGATCAGGCGGTCCATCGGCCGCGGCGCCTCCATGTCGGCCTTGACGAACTCGATCGCGTCGCGCTGGTCGGGGGTCTCGGTGAACGGGAACGCGTCCTCGAACTCGCGCTGCCAGTCGGTATCGGGCGGGAACGCGTGGCCCTCGCGGCGCTTGCGCTCCGCGTACAGGTTGAGCAGCTCGCCGGCGAGCTCCTGGGCAGCGCGCCGGGCCCGGGCCTTGATCGTGTCCCAGCGGTTGCCGCCGAGCTTGGACAGCGGCGGGTGGGTGCCGCCGGCGCCGACGAAGCGACTGATCTTGGCCAGCTGGTCGACGGGGACGAACACCCGGTCAGAGCCCGCGTACTCGAGATACAGGTAGTCGCGCGTGACCCCGGCGACCGTCTTGGTGTCAAAGCCGGCGAACCGCGCCACCCCGTGGTCCTCGTGAACCACGATGTCGCCGGTGCGCAGGTCGGTGAAGCTGCGCAGCACCCCGCGCCGGCGGGCCCGGTCGGGGCGCTCGGGCGCGCGGCGCCGGCGGAACAGCCGGTGCTCGGGGATCACCGCAAGATGGAACTGCGGCGCGATGAAGCCCACCTGCAGCCGGGCGTGGGCGAACGTCAGCGGCGCGGGCGCGGCGCCGTTGCCCGAGCTCTCCAGCCAGCTGACCTTCAGCCGCCCGAGGTTGTAGGCGGCACGCTCGCCCTCGCCGCGGCGAGCGAACGTGACGACCGTCCGGTAGCCCGACCGGGTCAGCTTCTCGAGCTCGGGCTCGGCCTCTTTGACCCCGCGCGCGGCCACGTCGGCCGTCTGGGCGCGGAACGTGAACCGCTGATCCTGGTCGATGCTCGACAGCCGGATCCGGGCGCGCTGCTCGAGCACTGGTGAGATCTCATCGGGACTGACGTACAGGTGGTGGGCATCGGTGTCGTGGAACGCGGCGCACACGTCCTGCCAGTGGTCGGCCAGCGCCGGCGCCACTTCCTCCTCGCCTGAGATCAGCACGCTCGCGTCGGCCGGAGCCAGCTCCAGGAACGGGTGGAAGTCCTCGACCGGGAGCAGTTCGGCGATGTCCGGGCGGTCGGCCTCGTCCTCGAGCGCTGCGATCTCGGCCAGCTCGCGGTGTTCCTCGGCGAGCTCGGCCGCGGGCGCGATCTCGACCAGTTCGGCGTCGCCCAGCGAACGCTGGGTGAACGTCGAGAACCACCGCAGCGACTCGATCTCGTCGCCGAACAGGTCGACTCTGACCGCCCGGTCCTCGGTCGCCGGGAACACGTCGAGCAGGCCACCGCGGATCGCGAACTGCCCGCGGTCCTCGACCTGGTCGATCCGTTCGTAGCCGGCCGCGACCAGATCGCGCGCGGTCTCCTCGAGGTCCATCAGCTCGCCCGCCTTCAGCGTGAACGCGTGCGGTCGCAACGCTGGGTCGGGAACCTTCTCCGACAGCGCCACGGCGCTGACCACGACCACGGGAGCCGCGTCATCGCCGGTCTCCAGCAGCGCGTCGAGCGCTGCGATCCGCAAGCCCACGAGGTGCGGCGGCGGCGCCAGATGCGACTCGTAGGTGACGCCGCGGCTCGGGTAGTAGCGGACGGTGCGCGGGTCAAGCCACGACCGCAGCCCGGCGGCGAGATCTCGGGCGGCGCGGTCGTCGCCGGCGACGACGATCGCCGGACGGCCCGGATCGCGCTCCAGCAGCGCCGCGATCAGATACGGGCGCAGCGATTGCGAGACGAAGCCGACGCCGCCGTCGCGCGCCAGCGCGGCGGTCTGTGGATCGTCATCGGCATGGGCGAGAAGAGAGCGCAGCACCTCTTACTCAGTCTAGGAAGGTGGGGGCTCGCCCAGGACCACACGCTCGGCCGCGTCGGCGGCCCGCTCGGTCAGCTCCTGCACCTCGGCGCGAGGCTCGCGGAACCGCCCCAGGACGTAGGCCGCGACCAGGTCGGGATCGGTCGTGTCGGGGCGCCCGACGCCGATCCGCACGCGTCCGAAATCCGGCGAGCCAAGGCCCTGGCGCAAGGACTTCAGCCCGTTGTGCCCGGCCAGGCCGCCGCCGGTGCGCACCCGGATCTCGCCAAACGGAAGGTCGATCTCGTCGTGGAGCACCAGCACCCGGTCGAGCTCGAGCTTGAGCTCTCCGCGCGCCGGACCGACCGACTTGCCGGCGTCGTTCATGTAGGTCTGGGGCAACAGGATCGCGACCCGCGGCCCGCCCGGACCGGTGCGGCCCTCGGTCAGCAGCCCACGGTAGCGGGACTTGGGCTTGGGCAGCTCCCAGCGCGCCGCCAGCAGGTTGGCGACCTCGAAGCCGATGTTGTGGCGGGTGCCGGCGTACTCGCTGCCGGGGTTGCCGAGCCCGACGATCAGCCAGTCGACGGGAGCTCCCCGACGACCTGGAAATGGCACGGCCGGGCGCTACTCGCCGTCGCCGGCTTCGTCCTCGCCGCCCCGGCGGGCTCGGCGGCCGCGCCCTCGCCGGCTTCGCCCTCGGCGACGAGCTCGGTCTCCTCCTCGATCTCCGGCTCTTCCTCGAGCTGGAGCCGCGGCGGGCTGAGCGTCGCGATCACGGTCTCGGGGTCGTCGACCAGCTTCACGCCGGCCGGCGCAGTCAGCGCGTCGAGCGTGATCGTGTCGCCGATCTGCATCTCGGCCACCTCGTGCTCGAGCGAGTCGGGAATCTCGGTCGGCAACGCCTCGATCGTCAGCTCGCGCGTGACCTGCTCGAGCACGCCGCCCTCCTTGACGCCGGGGGCGTCGTCGACGCCGAGCAGGTCCAGGACCACGGTCGCCTGGATCGCCACATCGAGGCGCACCCGGAGGAGGTCGAGATGGACGGTGGCGCCGGTGACCGGGTGCCGGTCGTGCTCCTTGACGACAACCGGGGTCGAGCCGGAGCCCTCGATCGTGAGGTCGATCAGTGCGCCGCTGTGGGCGAGTGCCTGGCGCAGCGTCCGCGCGTCGACCTGGAAGGCGACCGGGTCCTGGCCGCCGCCGTACACGACTCCGAGCACCTTGCCCTCGCGCCGCAGACGGCGAGCGCTGCGCGAGCCGTCGGGCTCACGGGCCTCAACGGTCAGTCCTGTGGTCTCTGTGGTTGCCATGGTCGGCAAGCGATGGTAGCGAGCGCGGCGCGAGCGGGCCGTGAAGGCCAGCGGCGGCGGGCCATACGGGCTTGACGACCGGTGGCGCCGGCCCGATCCAGGCGCTACGCTTTACGCGTTATGTCGGGCGAGGCTCAGCTGATGCTGATGATCGCCGGAATGCACCTTCTGGGCTTGGTGTGTGTCGCGGTGTTAATCATTCCCGCGCTGCGAGAAGGACCCAACCTGCCGCCGAAGCCCGACTCCGGCTCCGACGACGGCGGTGGCTGGGGTCCGAAGCGCCCGCCGAAGTCGCCCGACTCACCGCGCGGCGGCATCCCGCTCCCCGATGCCGTCCAGGCACGCGTCCGGCTGCGCGACCACTCGCGGCTGGCCGACCATCACAAGCAGCGCCAGCGCCGTCCCGCCCGCGAGCCGACCCGGCGCCCGGTCCGCGCGGGCTGACCGGCCCCCGCCACAGCTAGAACTTCGTCGGGCACGCGGTATCGCTCTTGATCCGCGGGCTGACCTCGAGCAGCTGGATGTGCAGGCCGCTGAGCGCGTTGCCGGCCCGGCGGACCCGCACGCACTGGACGATCGGCAGCGACGAGCCGATCCGCCACGCCACCCGGGCGGTCCCCTCGGTGCTGGTCAGCGAAAACCCGGCCGACGACTGGAGCGTGAGGATCGAGACGCCGCCGGGGCGCCCGAGCGCCTTCGCGTTGGCCGCCGCGCGGGCGCGGCAGGAGGCGCTGGCCGAGCAGTCCCGGATCTGAGCGGCGACCGCGCCGGGGTCGCCCTTGGCCTCGGCGTCCAGCAGCGAGGTGATCGCGGTCCGCTCGGCGCCGTCGGCGCTGAACACCCGGGCCAGCAGCGCGCTGATCACGAGGAACACGAGCACGACCACGCCGATGATCAGCAGCACGTACGGGCGGCGCATCGGGCCAAGCTAACCAGACGGTGCCGGCCGGCCTCCGGCACACGCCCCGGGCCCGCGCCTCAGACCTCGGGCGCGGGCGGCGAGTCGCTGAGCTCGAGGAACCGCTCGACCGAGGCCTCCTGGTGGTCGAGCCGGTGCGCCAGCGCCCGGGCGTGATCGGCGGCGACGTTGAGGAAGTCCTCGACGCAGCGCTCGGGGTCGTCGGCGAGGGGGTACACGCGCGTGAGGTCCTGCTGGGCGCAGGCGATCCCCATCGGCGGCCGACCCTCGGCCAGCGTCCGCGCGCTGCACACCGGCGTCACCACCAGCTGGGCGTCGGACGCGACCAGCGCGGTCGGCATCAGCCGCGCCGCCGGAAGCCGCACCGGCAGCTCGACCGAGTAGTCGACCGTGACCGCGTTGCCCGAGATCTGGCCCAGCGGCTCGCGCCACACGTCGAGCACGACGTCGGCGCCGACCAGTGCGTCGCGCAGCGTGGTGGCCTGCTCCAGATACAGTTGCGCGGCCTCGTCGCGGTCCTCGGCGTCGCCCAGGTCGAGGTCGCAGGGGACGCGGAGCAGCTCGCTGGCGGCGACCGTCGTGCCGGCCCCGCGGCTGCCGCGGGTGACGTAGGTCTGAAGCGTGCCGAGATCGCGGCGGCCGTGGAAGATCACGGTCATCGCCTCCGACACCGGCAGGCCGCCGACCCGCAACGAGACGGCCACCGAGGACGAGTCGTCGAGCAACGCGCGCCGCAGGAGCTGCTCCGCCGAATCCCTCCGAGCCTCTCCGTGTTCCTCGAACGCCATCTCGCACCTCCGAAACGTCCGTTTGCCGTTCACCATTTACTCACAACCGCAGGCGGCAGCGCGCTGCACCGGCGTTACACGCGGGGTAGGCTGCCGTTTCGGATGAAGATCCTCTACAAGCCGTTCGCGCTGATCATGGGCCTGATCGGAGCCAAGCTCGGCCAGAGCGTGTTCAAGAGCGTGTGGATGCAGCTCGACGACTCCGAGCCGCCGAAGCCGACCACGTCCGAGGCGAGCGCCCGCAAGGTCGTGGGCGCGGCGGCGCTCGAGGCGGCGACGATCGCCGGCGTCGCGGCGCTCGTGGACCGCTACGGGGCCAAGGCGTGGGAGTACCTGACGGGCGTCTGGCCCGGGGAGCAGCGCCCCGACCCGCTCGACCCCGACTAGTGACGCTCGCGGGCGTCGTGCGGGGACTCGTCGCCCGCCGCAACCAGCCACGGGCTCAGCGCCTCGCGCAGCCAATCCGGGATCGGGGTCTTGGTCATCGTCGCCCGGTCGACGGTGACGTGGACCATCGTGGCCTGCACCAGCGTGTTGTCGCCGTAGGCGATCCGGTTGTCGCTGACGATGCTCGTCGTGCCCATCTGCGTGATCGCCAGCTCGACCGTCAGCTCCTGGTCAAACCGACCGCCGCCGTGGAAGCGCAGGTGGGCGTCGGCGACGACGATGTCGACGCCGCGGTCGAGCATCGCCTCGTAGCTGCCCAGCGCCGCCCGCCACAGCTCGGTGATCGCGATGTCGATGTAGGTCAGGTAGTGCGCGTTGAACACCACGCCCTGGACGTCGCACTCGTGAAAGCGGACACGCAGCCTGTGCGTGAACGGCTCGCCCACGAGACCGCGCCTCGACTAGACCCCGCGCCGCAGCACGAAGCCGCGCTGCGGCGAGCGCCGCGATCGCGTCCTCGAACGCGCCGAAGTCGCGCGCCAGCAGCGCGTCGATCGGCCGTCCCGCGGGACCCGGGGCGCGGACCCAGCGCTTGAGCACCGAGGGGCCGGCCTGCTCGGCGGGCTCCTCCAGCAGGTCGAGCAGGATCGGCAGCTCGGCGCGGTGGTCGAGCTGACCGGACAGCAGCGTCAGCGGATCGACCCCGAGCACCTCACACAGCTCGTCCTCGGTGAGCCCCAGCAGGTCCATCAACCTGGCGGCGCGGGCGCTCTGGGTACTGCTGTCGCGGTCGGGAGTCAGCGGACGGCGCTTTCCGCCCGGTGTCTCGTGACCCGCGTCACTAGAACAGCTGGTTCTCGCCGCCGAACACGTCGCTGACCGAGCCGTCGGTGAAGATCTGGCGGATCGAGTTGGTCAGCAGATCAGCGCAAGAGAGCACGCGGACGTTGTCGGGGGCTCCCGGCGGCAGCGGGATCGTGTCGGTCACCACGACCTGCTCGAACCGAGCGGCCGCGAGGTTCTCCCAGGCGTCGCCGGAGAACACCCCGTGCGTGGCCGCCGCGTACACCCGGCGGGCGCCGGCGTTGTGGACGGTCTGGGCGGCCGCCTTGAGCGTGCCGGCGGTGTCGATGATGTCGTCGACGAGCACCGCGGTCTTGCCCGCGACGTCGCCGATCACGTAGCCGATCTCCGCGACCTGCTGGGCGGGACGCTCCTTGTTGAGGATCGCCAGGTCGGCGCCGATCCGCGAGGCGAACCGCTTGTTCAGCTTCACCCGGCCGGCGTCCGGGGCGACCACCACGAGGTCCTCGAGGCCGAGGTCGCTGAAGTACTGGGTGAGCATGAACAGCGCGGTCATGTGGTCGCAGGGCTTCTGGAAGAACCCCTGGATCTGGCCCTGATGGAGGTCCATCGTGAGGATCCGGTCGATCCCGGCGGACTCGAGCATCCGGGCCACCAGGCGCGCGCTGATCGGCTCGCGGGGAGCGGACTTCTTGTCCTGGCGCGAGTAGCCGTACCACGGTGTCACCGCGATCACCCGGTGCGCCGAGCCGCCGACGGCGGCGTCGATCATCACCAGCAGCTCCATCAGCGCGTCGTTGGCGCTCAAGCCGGTGGCGGCGTTCCCGCAGGTGGGCTGGACGATGAACACGTCGCAGCCGCGGACCGATTCCTCAAAGCGGCAGTAGACCTCGCCGTTGGTGAACGTCTTCAGCGTCATCCCGCCGAGGTCGACGCCGAGCTTCGAGGAGATCCTCGCCGCCAGACCGGGGTTCGCCCGGCCGGACACGATCACCGCTCGCTTGTTGGCTTCGAGCCGCAGCTCGTTCGGAGTCACAAAGGTCTCCAGCGCACTCATGTCGAGTCGAGTTTACGTCGGGGCGGTGACGGTTCAGGGGCGCGACCTAGTCAGACGAGGAGCTCGCGGGCGTGTCGCCGCGGCCGCTCTGCGCGCCAGTATCCACATTGTTACCGCCGGCGGCCTCCGCGCGCTCCCCCGCATCCCGCTCGTTGCGACGATCGGCGTAGCCGTCGATGTTGCGTTGGCGGGCGCGGGCGACGCCGAGCGCACCGGGCGGGACGTCGTGCGTGATCACCGAGCCGGCGCCGGTGTAGGCGCCGTCGCCGACGCTGACCGGCGCGACGAACATCGTGTCGACGCTGACGAACGCGTGGGCGCCGATCTCGGTGCGGTGCTTGCGCGTGCCGTCGTAGTTGGCGGTGATCGTGCCGGCGCCGATGTTCGTGCGCTCGCCGATGTCGGTGTCGCCGATGTAGGAGAGGTGCGGGACCTTGGCGCCGTCACCGACGTCCGAGTTCTTGATCTCCACAAACGCTCCGGCCTTGGAGCCGGCGCGCAGAACCGTGCCCGGGCGCAGGTAGGAGAACGGGCCGACGCTGACCCGGTCGCCGATCTCGGCGCCGTGGACGTGGGACTGCAGCACGGTTGCCTCGGCGCCGACGCGCGCGTCGATCAGCGTGCTGAGCGGGCCGATCGTCGCCCCGGGGCCGATCGAGGTCGCGCCGTGGAGGCCGCAGAACGGAGCGATCACGGAGTCCTGGCCGATCTGCACGCCGACGTCGATCGTGGTCGCGGCCGGGTTGACGATCGTCACGCCGGACAGCATCAGCCGGTCCTGGATCCGGGTCTGGGCGAGCGCCGCGACCTGGGCCAGCGCCACCCGGTCGTTGATCCCGAGCATCTGCTCGTGGTCGGTGATCTGATACGCGCCGACCGTGCGCTCGTGTGCGCGCAGCACCGGGAGCACGTCGGGGAGGTACAGCTCGCCCTGGGCGTTGTCGCTGCGGACCTCGGCCAGCGCCGCCAGCAGCGCGTCGCCGTCGAACGCGAACACGCCGGTGTTGACCTCGCGGATGTGGAGCTCGAGCTCGGTCGCGTCGCCGGGCGCCTTGGTCTCGACGACGCGCTCGACGGTTCCGTCGGGCGCCCGGATCACGCGGCCGTAGCCGGTGGGGTCGTCGAGCACCGCGGTGGCGATCGTGCCCGCTGCGCCGCTGTGCTCGTGGGCCTGCGCCAGCGCCCTGATCGTCTCGGGGGTGATCAGCGGCACGTCGCCGTTGAGCACGACCACGGTCTGGCCGGCCGCGAACCCCTCGGATCCCGCCCGGACCGCGTCGGCCGTCCCGCGCGGCTGCTCCTGGATCGCGATCGCGACATCGTCGTCGAGCACGCTCTCGAGCCGCCGCTGGGGGTTGTCGACGACGACCACCTTCGACGCGCCGGCTTCGCGGGCGGCGGCCACTGGCCAGGCGATCATCGGGCGCCCGCACAGCGGATGCAGCAGCTTCGGCGTGTCCGAACGCATCCGGGTGCCCTGTCCGGCGGCGATGATGACGACGACGGGCTGGGTCACGCGGTGATGGTAAAGGTTCGACCAGCGCCGGCGACAAAAGGGCCCCCACCCTGCATCGCCGGCGCTGATCGCTTGTCGGTCAGGTGACTACGGCCTAAAACCGTTCTGTCTCCCGGTCTCCGTTCGTGGGCGGAAACCGACTCTTACAGCAACCACGTTCATCGTCGGCACGCCGGAGACGGTCCTCATCCGTAGTTATTACGTAGAGTGGACGGAGGAGACTACTGACTAAATCACCGTAGTCGCGACTCAGGCGCCCGTCGCGGGCGACAGGCTCGCCCACAGGTGCATCAGCGCGTACGCCCGGAACGGGCGCCAGCTCTCGGCGATCCGAGCAGCGTTGCGGGGGCTGCCGTCCTCGCCCAGGGCCTCGAGCGCACGCCTGACGCCGAGGTCGCCGGCCAGGAACGCGTCGGGGTCGCGCAGCGCGCGCAGCGCGACGTAGTCGGCCGTCCAGGGACCGATCCCGGGCAGGTCGAGCAGCTGCGCGCGCGCCTTCACCGGATCGGCGCCACTCCCGATCGACACCTCCCCGGAGGCGAGCGCCGCCGTCAGCCCCAGCAGCGCCCGGCGCCGCGACCCCGGCATCGGCAGCCGCTCGGGATCGGCCCCGGCGAGCGCCGCGGCGCTCGGGAACAGGTGGGTGACGGCGCCGACCGGCTCGGCCAGCGTCTCGCCGTACTCGGCCACCAGCCGGCCGGCGAGCGTGGCCGCCCCCGACAACGACACCTGCTGGCCGAGCACCGCCCGGACGGCGATCTCGTGGGCGTCGACGTGCCCCGGGACCCGGCGCCCCGGAGTCGCGCGCACCGACGGCCCGATCAGCGGCGCGTCGCCGAGCGCGGTCAGCACCGTTTCCGGGTCGCGCTCGAGGTCGAACAACACGCGCGAGCGCGACACCGCCGCGTCCAGGTCGCGCTCATCCTGCAGCCGGTAGCGGGCCCGGACGCCGCCGGCGGCGGCGGCGAACTCGGCGACCCCCGAGCCGTGCCCGAGCGCCAGGCTGCGGCGGTAGCTGCCGTCGACGAGCTCCTCGACGCCGGGGATCGCGCGGCGCGCCAGGTAGTCGATCACCGCCTGGGCCTCCATCGGCGCGCGGTACTCCAGGTAGACCTCGACCGCCCCCGCTGCATCTCGTGTCCCGACCATGCTCAGATCGGACCTGGCCAGCTGGGGAGCCAGGGTTCGAACCTGGGCCGGGAGAACCAAAATCTCCTGTGCTGCCAATTACACCACTCCCCAGTCGTAAACCGACAGCGTCTTCACGTTATCCGATGGGCGAGTGGCTGCTCAGGCGCCTCGCCGCAAGATCCGCCCGATGTCGTCGGGCAGCAGCGGGTCGGCCAGCGCGGCGCGGACGTCGGGCGGGCGGTGCAGGGCGCGCTCGGCCCTGAGGATCCCGATGTCGAGACCGGCGTCGCGCGCGGCGGCGAGGCCGAGCATCATCACGTCGGGGCTGCGCCACGACTGCTCGGGCAGCGCGAACAGCTTCGGCTGGGGGCGCGGGATCCCCAGCATGTACAGGCCGCCGTCGATCACCGGCCCGAGCACCGCGTCGCAACCCGACTCGAGGTCGTCGAGCGCGGCCGCGGCATGCTCGGGCCGCAGCCGCGGGAGGTCGGGCCAGACGATCAGCAGCGGGCCGTTCTTACGCGAGAACACCCGCGCGGCGGCGTCGGCGAGCCGACCGGCGATCCCGTCCCCGTTCTGGGGAAACAGCGACGCGGTCGCGCCGACCAGCGCGCGCAGCTCGCGCCCGCCGTCGGGCGGGTCGTGGGCGACGTGCACCGCATCTGGAGCCACCTGCGCGGCCCAGCTCGCGGTCTGCGCGATCAGCGAGGACTGCAGCGCGACGCAGCCGTCCTGGCCGAGCACCGGCTCGAGCGCTCGGCGCACCTCGCCACGGCGCGGCGCCCGCGCCATGATCAGGACCGCGGGCCCGGCGTCGCTCATCCCTGCTCGAACCGGTAGACGGTGCCGACGGCGGCCGGGGTGCGCGTGGCCAGGTCGGCGACCGCGCGCTCGAGCACGTCGGCGAACGCGCGGGTGCTGTGGCCCATCAGCTCGATCAGCCGGGCCACCGGGGTGGGATCGCCGGGCTTGACCTCGTTGGCGTAGTCGGTGACGAAGCCGATCAGCCCGAACGGCAGCTCGAGCTCGCCGCACAGGACGGTCTCCGGTCCGGCGGTCTGGCTGACCGCGACGACGCCGCAGGCGGCCAGCTGTGCGATCTCGGCCGGGGTGTTGAAGCGCGGGCCGTCGACGTGCCCGTAGGCGCCGCCGTCGCGCACGGCATGCCCGGTCTGCGCGGCGCCGTCCAGCAACGCCCGGCGCACGTCTGGCGAGAACGGCCCGCCGTGGAGGATCCAGTGCGCTCGCTCGGGGTCGCCGGGCTCGGTCGAAGAACGTGCACAGCGAGCCGTCGGGGAGGCGGTTGGAGATGAAGTGCAGATCGTCGAACACGACCAGCGACCCGAGCTCGAGCGTCGGGTCGATCGCGCCGCACGCGGTGCAGGCGATCACGCGTGGTGGCGCCGAGCTCCTTCAGCGCCCAGATGTTGGCGCGGTGGGTGACGTGGTTTGAAAGGCGGACGTGATCGGCGCCGTGGCGCGACACGTGCAGTGCGTCGACGCCCGCGAACCGGCCGCGGGTGACCGCGGCGGCCCCGTACGGGGTCTGGACCGAGACCGACTCGCCGCCCTCGAATCCCGGCAGCGCATGGGTACCCGAGCCGGTGATGATCGCGATCGACATGGCGCGCGATGGTACTCGCTCGACCGCGCCGCGCCCGGCGGGGCGCCGCCGCGCTCAGGCGGCCGCGAACGCCCGCAGCTGCTCGGCGAGCACGGCGGGCTGATCGATCGGCACCAGCGTGTAGCTGTCGTCGATCTCCACCAGCCGGCCGTCAGGGAACGCCTCCGCCAGCCGCGGGCCGTGCTCGCGCGGCATCAGCTTGTCCTCGCTCGCCCACACCACCAGCACCGGCCGGTGAAACGAGCCCAGCGCCGGCGTCGCGGCCAGCATGTCGCGGCGGCCGCGGCGCGAGTCGCCGGCGTACTTGGCAAGGTCGCGCCGGATCTCGCCGCTGGCCATCGGGGCCAGCCACTCGCGCATCAGCGCGTCGGGCACGCCGCGCTTGGACATGTCGTCCGAACGTGAACGGGAGCTCACGCAACGGGCGGACCATCAGCGAGCGCCGCATCATCGCGATCCCGCCGGGCATCCTGGCCGAAATCGCCGCCAGCCGACCGGCGATCCCGGGCGGGTAGTTATCGAACGCCTCGCAGGCGACCAGCGCCAGCCGCCCGACGCGCCGCATCAGCCCGTCGGCGACCATCACCTGGGCGCCGCCCCAGTCGTTGAAGCACAGGGTCACGTCGTCTAGGTCGAGCGCGTCCAGCAGCTCGGCCACGATCCGCCCGACCCCCCGCAGCGACAGGTCGGCGTCGGGACGCATCGGCAGCTTGTGCGCCCCGAACGGGAGCGTGGGCATCACGCAACGCGTCCCGCCGTCCAGACGCGCGACCACGTCGCGCCAGACCGCGCCGTCCATCGCCAGCCCGTGCAGCAACACGAACGGCGGGCCTTCGCCGCCGGTGTCGGCGTACTCGATCGTGCCGGCCGAGACCTGGACGGCGGGCATCAGGCGGCGACGGCGAGCGCCGGCTTGTTGGCGGCCAGCCAGGCGTCGAACTTCGCGGTCTGCTGGGTGTCCTCGTAGACCTCGTAGCGCTTGATCCGGCCCCACCTCAGGTGGCCCCAGATCACGTAGCGGTTCTTGTACACGAGCTCGCCGCCGGACCACATGGAGTCCGTGCCGCGCACGCACAACGTCTGATTGCAGGGAAAGCCACCGAGCACGACCTCGTCGGCCGAGATCTGGATGCCGAGCGCGACGAACCTGCGCAGCCACCGCTCGTGTGCGTCGCGGCCTCGCACGACCCCGGCGAACGAGCTGTCGCCCGGGAACGTCATCTCCACGTCGGGGGCGTCGAACCTCAGTAACACCCGGAGGTCTCCCGCGCTGAGCCGCGCCAGCAGGTAGGACACGAATCGCATTCCGAGCCACGAGAGCATCGTCGCCTCCTTCTAGATTGATCGCTCTAGCGAGAGCTAGACTACACGAGATGACTGATACACGGGACCGGATCCTCGAGACCAGCGCCGAGCTGTTTCGCCGTCAGGGCTACTCGGCGACGGGGGTCAAGCAGATCGTGACCGAGGCCCAGGCGCCGTTCGGCTCGCTCTACCACTTCTTTCCCGGCGGCAAGGAGCAGCTCGGGGCCGAGGCGATTCGCCTGTCGGGAAAGATGTACGAGCTGCTGATCCCGGCGGTGTTCGGCCCCGCCCCGGACCCGGTCACCGGCGTGCGCACGTTCTTCGCCGCGGCCGCCGAGCACCTGCGGGAGACCGACTACGAGGACGCGTGCCCGATCGCGACCGTGGCGCTCGAGGTGTCGAGCACCAGCGAGACGCTGAGGCAGGCGTGCGCCGACGTGTTCGACAGCTGGGTGCAGGCCGGCACGGCGCTGTACGAGGACGCCGGCCTGTCGCCCGAGCGGGCCCGCGAGCTGACGATCGCGATGATCAGACGCGCTCGAGGGCGCGTTCGTGCTCGCGCGAGCGCAGCGCAGCACCGAACCGCTCGAGGTCGCCGGCGAGCTCGTCGCCGCCGCCGTGAGGCCGCGCTCGACGCGGTAGCAGCTAGCGCGGGACGCGGCCGCCCTCGGCGCCGGGCTCGGTGGCCGGCCCGCCCGGGCGCGGCGATGCCCGAGCACCCGCATCGCCTTCAGCCCCAGCGACAGCTTCTCGCGGCCGTCGGTCGAGGACACGTCGAGCCCGGTCAGCTCGCGCACGCGCTCGAACCGGTAGCGGATCGTGTGGCGGTGGGTGAACAGGCGCGCCGCGGTGGCGTTGACGTTCGCGTCGCAGTCGAGGAACGTCGACAGCGTGCCGAGCAGGTCGGTCTCGTACTGCTCGTCGTAGGCGACGAGCGGTCGGATCGTGTCGCTGTAGAAGCGCTTGAGCTCGGCCGGGTCGCTCATGTGCGGCAGCAGCAGCTGGTAGGTGCCGGTCTCGTCGAACGCCAGCTCGGAGTTCTCGGGGTCGCCCTCGACGACGTTGGCGGCGAGCAGCGCCTCGTTGCGGGCGCGCTGGAGCAGGAGCGGATCGTCGGCGTGCCGGCTGCGGCCGATCGCGAACGCGAATCCCGGCAGGCCGGACTCGAGCTCGCGGCGGATCGCGGCGGCCACCCGCCGGCCGGTGTCGCCGTCGGGATCGGGAACCAGCAGCACGATCTCACCGGCGTCCTGCGCGGTGGGCGAGCCGATCGCGCCGGGAGCGATCGACCGCGCCCCGCGCGTGGCGACCGCCAGCAGCCGGCGACGCCAGTCGTCCTCGCGGGCGCTGCGCGGATGGCCGCGCACGACGACCACGCTGCCGCCGGACGCGAGGTCGGTGCCGAGCTCCTTGCCGCGGGCGAGCAGGTCGTCGCGGTCGTGGATCCGCCCTTCGAGCACGGCCCGCTGAAATCCGGTCGCCGCCTCCTCGGAGGCGCGCTCCGGCGCGCGGACGCGCTCGACTTCGGACGCGATCAGGGTGCTGACCAGCCGCAGCATCGTGGCGTCGGGCTGGTGATCGCGGGCGCGCATCCGCAGCCGCCCGACCTCCGCCTCGGCGACCTTGAGCTCGATCGTGGTGACGTCGTCGGCGTCGCGCATCAGCGACCGCTCGTCGGCCGGCGAGCGCGCGGCCACCGCGAGCACGGCGGCCGAGCGGTCGATCAGCACCAGGCTCGCGTCGAGCACGCGCGCGGCCACGCGCAGGATCTCCGGGCAGCCCGGCGCCGGCCTCGACCGCGTCGGTGATCTCCGCGAGCGCGGCGAAGTCGGGGTGCGGCCGGAGCCGTCGGGCGGCGCGGCGTGCTTTCAGGCATGTGCGTGGTCTCCACGTGGACCAGTGTCGCGCGTCAGAAGAACCGCGGCCACTCGAGCACGACCAGCGCGCCGGCGAGCACGCCGACGCCCGACCAGCGCGGCCAGCACGTACAGCGAGAGAACCACCACCGCGACGCGCTCCATCGGCCGGCGATACGAGGTGATCGCCGGGACGACGACGAGCATCGCGAACGCGATCAGGCCGAGGACGCCCAATCCGGCGCCGACGACGTAGGTGATCGTCTCGTTGCTCATCGGTGAATGCGAATTGTGCCCGAGGTTGCGACGAATTTCGACGGCGAGCGCGGACCGCCTCTACGCAAACTGCGGGAGACCGAAGTTCGCGTCCACCGGCACCGCGGCGCAGGCCCCAGGGTAGCGGCGCACGAGCGCCGCGGCCGCGGCCTCGGCGCGGGCACCTGAGCCGTTCCCAGCGAACAGCCCCGCCACCGTCGGCCCCGAGCCGCACACGAACGCCCGCTCGGCGCCGGCCTCGCGCACGGCGTCCAGCGCGCCGGCGATCTCCGGACACAGCGAGATCGCGGCGGGCTCGAGGTCGTTGACGGCCAGCTCGCCGAGCGAGCCGGCTCCGCGGCGGCTCAGCTGCCGTGTGAGCACGCCGGAGGGCTCCAGCAAGCTCGTCTCGGCCCGCGGGAGACCGAGCCGGTCGGCCTCCCGGTAGACCTCCGGCGGTGGACAGGCCGAACGGGAGCGGGACGATCACCAGCGCGTGCGGCTCGAGCGCCGCAACCGCTCGCACGACCTCGCCGGCGCCGGTCCCGATCGAGACGCCCGGCGCCAGCTGGCCCGGGACGTCGGCGCCGAGCTCGGCGGCAACCGCCTCGACCGCACCGTCCGGGGGCGGCGTCAGCGCCGCGGCAAGCCGGAGCGTCGCGGCGGCGTCCGCCGAGCCGCCGCCCATCCCCGCGGCCACCGGGATCCGCTTGCGCACCTCGATCCGCACCGGCGGTCCGTCCCACCCCGCGCGCGCAGGGCGGCCAGCGCCGCGCCGACCAGGTTCGGGCCCTCGACGCCCGGGCACACGACCTCGTCGACGGCGGCCTCGCCGTCGCGCACCGACAGCTCGAGCTCGTCGTACAGCGAGACCGACTCGAACACGGTCACGAGCTCGTGGCGGCCGTCGTCGCGGAGACCTCCGAGCAGCAGGCAGAGGTTGACCTTCGCCGGGGCCCGCGCCGTCAGCCTCAACCGCGCAGCCTCGGGCCAGCTCGGTGAACTCCGCCGGCGACAGCCGCTCGGCGCGCTCGTCGGGGGGCTGCCCGATCGCGACGAGCGCCGCCCGCGCCCGCTCACGAATGCCGGCGGGCGCTCCGGGCGCCAGCGCCAGCGATCCCGCCAGCGCCTTGCGGCGGTGCGCGAACGCGTCGTGGACCAGCCGCCGGAGCGTCCGGGTCCGCCGGCGGCCCGACCCGCCGCAGCCCGACCAGCACCGAGTCGACGTTCGGGACCGGGCGGAACACCGTCCGCGCGACCGGCCGCAGCACCTTGACCTCGCACGCGAGCTGCGCGAGCACCGACGGGACGCCGTACGCGGGCGTTGCCGGGAGCGGCGGCGAGCCGCTCCCCCACCTCGCGCTGGACCATCACCACCCAGCTGCCGACGCGTCGGCAGCTCCTCGACGGTGCGCAGGATCACGGTCGCGGCGATCCCGTAGGGCAGGTTCGCGATCACCTTGGTCGGCTCGGGCTCGAGCCCGGCGAGGTCGAGCTCGAGCGCATCGGCCATGTGCAGCGTGACGTTGGCGAAAGCGCTGAGCGCGTCGGCGCAGCGGCTGCTCGAGGCGCCGGTCGACCTCGACCACGTGCAGGTGCGCGGCGCGCGCGGCCAGCCGTTGCGACAGCACCCCGAGCCCGCCGCCGATCTCGAGCACGACGTCGTCGCCGTCGAGCTCGGCCAGGCGCTCGATCACGTCGAGGATGTTGCGGTCGACGAGGAAGTTCTGGCCGAGCGCGCGGGATCGCCGCGCGCCTACCATCCGAACACCGCGGCGGCGTTGCGCGGCGATCGCGCGTCGAACTCGCTCGTAGACCACCCGGCGCTCGACCGCCAGCGCCCGCGCCGTGTGGACCACGTTGGCGGGCTCGTTGGGCTTGCCACGCACCACCTGCGGCGCCAGGTACGGGGCGTCGGTCTCGACCAGCAGCCGCTCGGCGGGGACGCTGAGCGCGGCCAGCCGCAGGTCCTGCGCCCTGGGGTAGGTGACGTTGCCGGCGAACGAGATCCACCAGTCGTCGTGGGCGAGGCACTCGTCGATCCGGTCGCTCATCGAGAAGCAGTGCAGGATCACCGTCACCCCCTGCGCGCGGGAGCTCAGCGTCGCCAGCGTGTCGTCGTCGGCGGCGCGGGTGTGGATCACCAGCGGCTTGCCGGTCTCGCGCGCGAGCTCGATCTGGGCCTCGAACGCGCGCTCCTGATCCTCGCGGGGCGCGTAGTCGCGGTAGAAGTCCAGGCCGGTCTCGCCGATCGCCACGCACTTGGGATGCGCGGCGAGCGCCTCGAGCTCGGCGAGGTCGGCGTCGTCGAACCCGGTCGCCTCGTTGGGGTGGCGCCCGATCGCCGCGTACACCTGGGGGAAGTCCTCGGCCGCCGCCAGCGCCGCCCGGCAGGTCGCGCCGTCGGTCCCGACCGTGACGATCCGCGTGACCCCGGCCTCCGAGGCGCGCTGCGACCAGCTCGGCGTTCGGCGGCTCGCAGAAGTCCAGGTGCGTGTGGCTGTCGATCACGGGCGTCAGCGCTTCGGGAACAGCGGCTCGAGCGCGGTCACCGGGCGGTCGCGGGCCGCTCGCCGAACTCGCGCTGGCGTAGTCCAGGTCGCCGGCGCCGAGCGCGTCGAGCAGGCGCACCGTGCTCGCCGGCATGTACGGGTGCAGCAGCACGCTGAGCGCACGCACGCCCTCGGCCAGCGAGGCCAGCGTCCGATCGAGCTGCTCGGCGCGTCGGGGTCGCGCGCCAGCTGCCACGGCGCGCGCTCCTCGACGTAGCGGTTCAGCCGCCGCACGCGCTGCCAGATCAGCTCGAGCGCCTGGGTCGCCTCGGCGCGGTCGAGCAGCGCGGCGACCTCGCCGCGCGAGCCCCTCGAAGTCCGCCCGCAGCGCCGGGTCGGTGGCCACCGCCGGGACGACGCCGTCGCGGTAGCGCAGGACCATCGCGATCGTGCGGCTGGCGAGGTTGCCGTACTCGTTGGCGAGCTCGGTCTCGTACCGGGTCTCGACCGCGTCCATCCCGACCGCGCCGTCGCCGCCGAAGGCGACGTCGCGCATCAGGTAGAAGCGCAGCGCGTCGGTCCCGAACTCGTCCATGACCTCGAACGGGTCGAGCACGTTGCCCAGCGACTTGCTCATCTTGCGCCCGTCGGCGCCGAGCAGGAACCCGTGGACGAACACGTGCTCGGGCACCGCGAGGTCGGCCGCCATCAGCATCGCCGGCCAGAACACCGTGTGGAACTTGAGGATGTCCTTGCCGATCAGGTGGTAGGTCGCCGGCCAGAAGCGATCGGTCAGGTCCTCGCCCGGGCGCGCGTAGCGCAGCGCCGTGTAGTAGTTGAGCAGCGCGTCGAACCACACGTAGAAGACGTGGCTCGGGATCCCACGGCACCTGCACGCCCCACTTCAGCCGGGCCGCGCGACAGCGAGACGTCCTGCAGCCCCGAGGCGATGAACGACGCGCGCCTCGTTGAAGTGATGCGACGGCATCACGAAGTCGGGGTGCTCGGCGTACAGCCGCTCGAGCGGCTCCTGGAACGTCGACAGCCGGAAGAACCAGTTCTCCTCCTGCTCGCGCTCGAGCACGATCTCGTGGATCGGGCAGCGGTTGCCCTCGAGGATCTCGTTCTCGACCTTGAAGTCCGCGCACCGCGGGCAGTACCAGCCCTCGTAGATGCCCTTGTAGGTGTAGCCGTTGTCGTGCACGCGCTGGAGCACCTCCTGGACCTTGAGCTTGTGCTGCTCGTCGGAGGTGCGGATGAAGAAGTCGTTGGAGGCGTCGAGCTGCGGCGCCAGCGCCTTGAACTGCTCGGCGTTGCGGTCGGCCAGCTCCTTGGGCTCGAGCCCCAGCGCGCGGGCGGCGTCGGCGACCGGCTCGCCGTGCTCGTCGGTGCCGGTCAGGAAGAACACGTCCTCGCCGCGCTGGCGCATGTGGCGCGCGAGCACGTCGGCGGCGATCGTCGTGTACGCGTGGCCGAGGTGCGGCTGCGCGTTGACGTAGTAGATCGGCGTGGTGATGTAGAAGGACATGTTCTACCCCTGACTTTATTGGGGCCTCGCTTCGCTCGGCGTCCTCCGGATGATTTCGCGGCAGGCCATGAAGCGAGGCATGGATGCCGAGCGGGCCGTCGCCGCGACGCCGTTCCGCCGGGCCTCCATGCCCGGCGGCCGCTACTCGGAGGTCAGCGCCCGGTACAGCGCGTTGGCGCTGTGGCCGGTGAGCTCGGCGACCACCGAGGCCGCCGGGCGCGGCTTGGCGCCGGCGTCGACCAGCCGCCGCACGGCGCTGCAGCGCCGGGCCGAGGTCCCCGGCGCGGTCCGGGGCGGCACCGACGACGAGCACGACCTCGCCCTGGGCGGGTGCGTCTCGGTAGCGCTCGGCCAGCTCGCCGGCGGTTCCCCGGACGACCTCCTCGTGGATCTTGGTCAGCTCGCGGCAGACCGCGACCGGCCGCTCGGGGTCGGTCTCGGCGAGCACGGCCAGCGACGAGGCCACCCGGCGCGGCGACTCGAACGCGACCAGCGTCTCGGGCGAGGAGAACGCCTCGATCAGCTCCGAGCGCTTGCGCGGCAGGAACCCGGCGAAGCGCCACCGCTGCGCGGGCAACGCGCTGGCCACGAGCGCCGCCAGCGCCGCCGACGGGCCCGGCAGCACCTCGACCGCGAGCCCGGCGGCGACGCACGCGCGCACCAGCACGAAGCCGGGGTCGGACACGAGCGGCATCCCGGCGTCGGACACGAGCGCGACGACGGCTCCCTCCCGCATCCGCGCCACCAGCTCGACCGCACGCTCCTGCTCGTTGTGCTCGTGGTAGCTGACCAGGCGCGCGCTGACCCCGTAGCGGTCGAGCAGCACCCGGGTGCGGCGGGTGTCCTCGCAGGCGACCACGGTGGCCTCGCGCAGCGCCGCCAGCACGCGCAGCGTGACGTCCTCGAGGTTCCCGATCGGAGTCGGGCAGACGATCAGCCGCCCGCTGCTCATCCGGAAGCCGCCCGCTCGCGCAGCCCGTCGAACGCCAGCGCGGCCGCGCCGACCATGCCCGCCTCGACGCCGAACTGGGCGGCCACGATCCTGACTTCGTCGCGCGACGGCGGCAGCGCGCGCCTGGCGACCTCCCGGCGGGCCGGCTCCAGCAGCAGCTCGCCGGCCGCGATCACGCCGCCGCCGATCACGATCACCTCGGGGTTGAAGATGTTCACGAAGCTGGCCAGCGCGACGCCCAGGTTGGTGCCGATCAGGTCGAGCACCTCGATCGCGGTCTCGTCGCCGTCGTGGGCCAGCTCGGTGACGAGCGGCCCGGCCAGCTCGCGGCCCTCCGACAGCGCCCGCCCGAGCCCGGACTGCGGGCGCTCGCGGGCCAGCCGCAGCGCCTCCCGGGCCAGTGCCGTCCCGGAGGCCAACGCCTCGACGCAGCCGTGGTTGGGGCAGTTGCCCTGGCATGGCGGCCCGTCCTTGTCGATCACCACGTGCCCGAGCTCACCCGCCGCGCCGATCGCCCCGTGGTAGAGCTCGCCGCGGAGGATCATGCCGCCGCCGATCCCGGTGCCGATCGTCAGCAGCAACGCCTCGTCGGCGCCCCGCGCGGCTCCCGCGCGGTGCTCGGCCAGCGCCGCCAGGTTCGCGTCGTTGTCGACGAACACCGGCAGCCCGAGCCGCTCGGCCATGATCGCCCCGAACGGGATGTCGGCGAGCGGCAGGTTCACGGCCACGACGCCGCGCCCGGTACGCTGATCCATCAGGCAGGGGATCCCGAAGCCGACGGCGGCGATCTCGTCACCGGCTTCCTGGCGGACCTCTTGCACCGCTTGGACAGCGATGTCGAGCACGGCAGACTGATCGAGACCAGTGAGTGTCCGCTGCGCGCGGTAGTGCACGGAGAGCCCCGTGTCGACCGCGCCGGCGAGCAGTTTGGTCCCGCCCATGTCGACGCCGATGGTCCGCCGGCCCGGCATGACGTCACTATATGCGCAGATGCCCAACGACCTCGAACAGCGCCCGTACAAGCTCTATCGCGCCGCTCCGCGGGGCCTCAAGGCGCGCCTTCGAGGCGAGGAAGAGCTCGGCTTCGGGCCTCCCGACCGGCCCGGTTCAGACCGCAACGGCGCCAGCCCAGAGCGGCGCCGCCGGTTCGGCGGTTTCACCTGGAAGAAGGGGCTGCTGTACCTCGCGCTGGCGGTGGTGGCGTGGTTGCTGGTGTCGCTGGTGCTGTTCCTGGTCAGCGCCCAGATCGAGCGCGGCAAGGTGCCGGCCTCGGCCAAGCGGGCGCTGAGCTCCGGGGGCAACATGCTGACCTCGACGGACACGATCCTCGTGATCGGCACCGACCAGCGCCCCAAGGGATCCAAGGAGCCGGGAGCCAACCGCAACGACGCCGGCAGCCGCTCGGACACGCTGATGCTGTGGCGGGTCGGCGGCGGGACCTCGCGCCGGCTGTCGATCCCGCGTGACACCGCGACGGAGATCCCGGGCCACGGCGTCAACAAGATCAACGCCGCGTACGCGTTCGGCGGTCCCGCGCTGACGATCAAGACCGTCGAGCAGATGACCGGCGTGAAGATCAACCACCTGATCATCGTCAACCTGGCGAACTTCCCGAAGTTCATCGACGCGCTCGGTGGGATCACGATCAAGACCCCGCGGATCTGCTCGGAGATCAGCGGCGGTGTCAAGAACGGCGGGTTCACGCTGAACCTCAAGCCGGGCACCCACCACCTCTCAGGGACCCAGGCGCTGACGCTCGCCCGCACGCGCGAGAACCGCTGCAACCCGTCCGAGAACGACCTCACCCGCGAGAAGCGCCAGCAGCAGATCCTGAACTCGATCAAGTCCCAGCTGACGTCGCCGTCGACCTTCTTCCGGCTCCCCTGGGTGTCGTGGACGGCGCCCCAGACGGTGCGGACCGACATGGGCGGCTTCACGATGCTGAGCCTGTTCGCCGCCGCCGAGATCGGCGGCTCGGCGCCGACCGAGGTGCTCAAGCCGACGGGCTCGGAGGTGCTCCCGGGCGGCGGCGACGCGCTGACGGTCTCCCAGCCGGCGGTCAACCGCGCGGTCGACCGGCTGATGGGGCGCTAGCGCCGCTAGTCGGACTTCTTGGACTTCGAGGCGGAGTCCGAGCTGGACCCGGAGGCCGAGCCGGCCTTGCTCTTGGACTCGGACTTGGACTCGGACTTGGAGTCCGACTTGGAGTCGCTCTTGGACTCCGAGGCGCCGTCCTTGCTGCCGCTCTCGGCGGCCTCGCGCATCTCGCGCGAGCGGCGGCGCGTGCCGTAGTCGGTGTTGTAGAAGCCCTTGCCCTTGAAGTGGACGGCCACCGGGTGGAAGACCCGCTCGACCGGCGCCTCGCATGTTTCACAGGAGACGACCGGATCGTCGGACATACGCTGCATGACCTCGAACTTGTGGCCGCGCTGACACCTGTACTCGTAGATCGGCATCGCTTCACCAAGTATAGCTTCGTAGCTTGGCACTCTCAAGCCGAGAGTGCCAAGAGGAGACGACCTGGGGGCCCGAGTACCATCGGCGCCGTGCCCTCCAAGGACGTGGTGACGATGGACAAGATCGTGTCGCTGAGCAAGCGGCGCGGTTTCGTGTTCCCCAGCAGCGAGATCTACGGCGGGCTCGGGTCGAGCTACGACTACGGCCACTACGGCGTGCTGTTGAAGAACAACGTCAAGAACCAGTGGTGGCGGGCGATGCTCCAGGAGCGCGACGACATCGTCGCCCTGGACTCGGCGATCATCCAGCACCCGATGACGTGGCAGGCCAGCGGGCACCTGGCCGGGTTCACCGATCCGCTGGTCGACTGCCGCACCTGCAAGCTGCGCTTCCGCGCCGACCACCTCGACCAGCTGGCCTGCGGGCGCAAGCCGTCCAAGCACCCCGGCGAGACGCCCGAGTGCGATCTGACCGAGGCGCGCGACTTCAACCTGATGTTCGAGACCACGATCGGACCGGTCAAGGAGGAAGGCTCGACCGTCTACCTGCGCCCGGAGACCGCCCAGGGAATCTTCCTGAACTTCAAGAACTACCTCCAGTTCTCCCGTAAGAAGCCGCCGTTCGGGATCGCCCAGATCGGCAAGAGCTTCCGCAACGAGATCACCCCGGGGAACTTCATCTTCCGCACCCGCGAGTTCGAGCAGATGGAGATGGAGTTCTTCGTGCCCCCTGACGAGGCCCAGCAGTGGTTCGAGCATTGGCTCGACCAGCGGGTGAACTGGTACCTGCATCTGGGGCTGCGCCCCGACCACCTGCGCCTGCGCGCCCACGACGCCGACGAGCTGTCGCACTACTCGAGCGGCACCAGCGACGTGGAGTACCTGTTCCCGATCGGCTGGTCCGAGCTCGAGGGGATCGCCAACCGCGGCAACTTCGACCTCACTCAACACGCCGAGTACTCCGGCCAGAAGCTCGAGTACGTCGACTCGGCGACCAAGGAGCGCTACGTCCCGCACGTGATCGAGCCGGCCGCCGGAGCCGACCGGGCGATGCTGGCGTTCATGGTCGACGCCTACGACGAGGACGAGATCGAGGGCGAGCAGCGGACCGTGCTGCGGCTGCACCCGGTGCTGGCCCCGGTCAAGGTCGCGGTGCTTCCCCTGGTCCGCAAGGACGGCCAGCCCGAGCTCGCCCACGAGGTCTACCGCGAGCTGCGCGAGCGCGTCCAGGCCGAGTACGACGAGGGTGGCGCGATCGGCCGCCGCTACCGGCGCCAGGACGAGATCGGCACGCCGTGGGCGGTCACGATCGACCACCAGTCGCTCGAGGACCGCACGGTGACGCTGCGCGACCGCGACAGCCTCGAGCAGGTCCGGATCCCGATCGCCGAGCTCGCCGACGAGATCGAGCGGCGCCTGCGGGCGCCGTGGCAGTCGCCCAAGCTCGCCGCCTAGCCGCTCGGTCGATTCAGCCCCACACGGGCGCCGTTTCATGCGAAACTACACCTGTGTAGGAATTCCCGCGACCCCAGAGGCCATGGCACCCACAATCGCCGCAGACCAGATCTCGTACGAGAATCTCTACTCGCGTTGGGAGAAGGAGAACTGGCGGGCTAGCGAGCTCGACTTCGCCACCGACCGCGACCACTGGCGCAACACGTTCACCGACCTCGAGCGCCGCGCCGCGCTGTGGACGTACTCGATGTTCTTCCACGGCGAGGACTCAGTCGCCGACAACCTCTCGCCCTACATCGACGCCGCCCCGCGAGAGGAGCAGAAGTACTTCCTCGCCACCCAGCAGGCCGACGAGGCCCGCCACGCGATCCTGTTCTCGCGCTTCATGCGCGAGGTCGCCGAGACCGGCCCCGACACCGCGGCGTCGCTGGCGGCCACGCAGCCGCGGCTCACCTGGGGCTTTCGCAAGGTGTTCGGCCGGCTCGACAAGATGGCCGACGAGCTGCGCCGCGACCGCTCCAAGCCGAAGCTGGCGCAGGCGATCACGCTCTACCACGTCGTGATCGAGGCCTCGCTGGCGCAGCCTGGGCAGCACTTCATCGAGGAGTCTCTGACCGAGCGCCAGCTGCTCCCTGGGTTGCGGGAGGGCATCGGCCACGTCGCCCGCGACGAGCAGCGCCACATCGCGTTCGGTGTCAAGCTGATCGCCGACCTCGTCCGCGAGGACCCCGACTGCGAGGAGGCGATCGCCGAGCTGCTGCGGGAGATCCTGCCCTACACCGCCGCCGTGTTCGTGCCGCCGGGGTGGGACGAGCGGTACGTGACCTCGTTCGGGTTCACGCTCGAGGACGTCTTCGCCCAGGGCGTCGACGCGATGGACGCGCGGCTGCGCGCTGCCGGCCTTGAGCCGCGGCGGATGCGGCTCGGCCTGGCGTTCGACATTCCCCCGCGCGAGCGCGCGCAGCGCGCGCTGACGATGCTCCGCGCCGGCTACCTCGGAGCGCCGCACGAGCAGGTCAAGCCCAACCCGGAGGCGACGAGGCTGCTGTTCGACGGGATCAGCCGCCAGCTCGACACCACGGCCGCCCAGGGCGCGACGATCCAGTGGGAATTCACCGACGCCGAGCCCTGGTACGTGCGGGTCGACAACGGCTCGACCGCGGCCACCCCGGGGCGCGCGCCGCACCCCGATCTCACCTTCCGCTGCCGGCTGGAGAGCTGGCTCGATCTGATCTCGGGCCGCACCGACCCGTTGCGTGCCGTGGCCACCGGCAAGATCCGCGCGCGTGGGAAGCTGCGGCTGCTCGTGCGGGCTCCGCGGCTGTTCGCCTAGTGTCGGGCCGCTAGATCGCCAGCTCGACGGGCGCTGACTCGCCGGCGGCGTTGCCGGCGTCGGCGGCGGTCCGCGCGATCAGCCGCACCGGGCCGTGGTGGCGCGTGCGCAGCTGAGCGGTGAAGCGCCCACCGACGGCAGCGACACGCTTGCTGGTGAGCAGGCGCTGGCGGCCGCCCGGAGCGCGCGCGTACAGATCGATCGTCACCGGCTTGCCCGGCGACACGGTCCCGGTCACGCGCAGCGGCGAGGTCGAGACGACGCTCAGTGTGATCGCCGGCGCGACCTCGATCAGGACCACATCGGAGGCCGACGCCGGGGGCGCGCGGTGCAGCGCGCGCAGCACCACGCTCGTGGCCGGCGCGAGCGTCGCGCTCCAGGAGCCGTCGGCTCCGGTGGTCGCGGCCTGCAGCGTGGTCGCCCCGCGCGGGGTCACGGCCTGGAGCTCCAGCTGGGCGCTCGGGATCGCGGGGCCGGCCAGCCGGCGAAGTCGCCCGGACAGCGTCACCTGTGTGCCGGCGACGAGCGCCGCCGGGTCGGCGGCAAGCGTGAGCTTCGCCGGCGAGCCCGCAAGCGCCGACACGCGCGCGCGGATCGACGGCAGCCGCGCGTAGAACGCGTCGCCGGGGCAGCCGGTGGCGTCGCCGTCGCGGTGGCCGGCGATCCGGGGCAGCGACACGTGCGCCCCGGGGGCAAACGGAGTGAACGACGCGTCGGCGGGGTCGACCTCGACGGTCACGTGCCCGCGGACGGGGATGCCGTGCAGCGATAGCTTCCAGGCCAGCAGGCGCTCGAGCGCGGCGATCGCCGCCGGCGAGGGAACCACGTCCTGAAACGTCCCGAGCACCGCCACGCCGGTGGAGACCGTGTTGTAGGCGCCCGCCTGGGCGCCGATCACGGCCTCGTCGATGCCGCCTGCGCGGGCCTCCCAGATCCGCCCGAACAGGTCGATCGCGAAGTTGTAGCCGATGTCGTTCCAGCCGCGGACGTAGCGGTGGAAGCGATAGATCGACATGAGCATCGCCGGCACCTCGGCGCGCGAGTAGCCGTTGGGAGTGTCGGTGTGGTGGACGAACGCGAGCTTGATGTACCCGTACGCAGCCGGGAACCGGGGAGGCGCCTGACCGCGGGCCCAGGCCGACCGGGCGATGACCGGCGGCTGACCCGGGCCGGCGTCGAGCACCGGCCGGGCCCGGGGCAGCGCGGCGGCCGCCGTCGCCGGCGAAGCCACCGGCGCACTGACGAAGTGCAGACGGACGCCGTCGACCACCCGGTCGGCGCGCAGCTGCACGCCGTCGGCCGGCCCGGTCCAGATCGCCTCGCCGTACAGCGAGCGGGCGCGCGCGGCGGCGCCGCGGTCGGCGCCGGGGTCGGCGGCGGCGCCATGCCCGAGATCGGGGCCGTGGCCGAGGATCGAGGCCAGGGCCCAGCGCCCCCACTCGCCGTCGGGCCGGCGCGTACGCAGCTCGATCCGAGCTGCGCGCGGTCCGATCCACTGCACCCCCACCAGCGCGAAGCGGCCGGGGGCCGCGATCGTCGCCGCGCGGCGGTCGATCGAGCCCACCCAGCGGCTCGAGATCCCGGTGGGAACCGTCAGCGCCGACGCGAGGCCGTCAGCCGGGAACGCCAGCGACGCGGCGCCCGCCGCGGCCGCGGTGCCCAGCAATGCACGGCGCGTGAGGTCGCCGGCTGCCCGCGGATCCGTCACTGCCGGTGCGATGTTACCGAGCGGCCGTCCCCGCCTCGCCGGTTCGCCGCCTCGCCTGCGGCTAGTGCAGGCGGCCAGTGGCGGTGACCCTGAAGCCACCCGGCGCGGCGCTCGCTGCGACCCGGTCGACCTCGACGTGGGGATCATCGAACACGGTGACCGTGGCCAGCGCTCCGAACGGCACGTCGGGCACGACCACCAGCCGGCCGTCCTGGGCGCGCACGTCGGCGTCGACGCTGGCGGTCACGCCGAGCACGGTTGCGGTGCCGCGGAGCGTCAGCTGCCCGCCCGACGACGCCACCGGCGAAACCGAGCTCAGGATCGGGATCGCCGCGCGCAGATCGGCCTCGTTCACGCGCCCGGTCCCGGTCAAGCGATCGCCGCGCTTGCGCAGGGCAGCGTCCCGGAGCGTCAGCAGCCCGGCGTGAAACTCGGTCGCCGAGGCGTCGAGCGAGCCGATGCCACTGGTGTCATCGAGCGTGCTGTCCAGCGAACCGACGGCCGACTGGTAGCGCCCGAGCCGGATCACGACGCGATCGGCGTGGTGCCACAGCAGCTTGATCGCCGGGAACGCGTGCACCTGCACCGACAAGACGTCGCCGGACTTGCCCAGCCGGTCGCGCACCCGCTGGGCGGCGATCCCGGGGAGCGCGAGCTGCGCGGCGACCAGCACGGCCAGTACGACGGCGACCGCGGCGATGAGGATGATCCGGCGCAGTCAGCTGAGCAGCGCGCGGGCGGTCAGGGCCGCCTGCGTCATCACGGGCGTGATGTCGAACTCGGGCTCTGAGAGCCGCCGCACGATGATCCCGTCGGCGATCATGAACAGGAACGCGGCGACCTCGACCGGGTCGGCTCGCAGCGCCACCACGCCCGCGTCGGTCTTGGCTCTCAGCACGCCGGCGAGGTGCTCGCGCATCCGCCGCCCCAGCTGCGCGAGCTCGGCTGCGATCTCGGCGTTGCGCTGGGCCAGCGTCAGCATCTCGTAGAACATCGTCGCCGTGGCCGGGCCGGCCCCGAGGAAATCCTCGAAGCTCCGGACCAGCGCCTCCAGCACGCCCTCGGCACTCTCGGCGCCGACGATCGACTCCTCCAGACGGTCGAGGCGGACATCGCACTCGCGGCGGACGACCTCGACCAACAACTGCTCCTTGGTGCCGAAGTAATAGTGCAGCAACCCCCGCGAGACGCCGGCCTCGCGCGCCACGTGATCGAACGTCGAGCCGGCGATGCCGCGCGCCGCGACGCTGACGCGCATCGCCTCTACGATCCGAGCGGCCTTGTCGGAGGCCAGCTCGCGCGGGTGCGGAACCTCGTGTGCGGCAGCTGCCTCCACGGCGGCAAGTCTAATGCCGCGGCCCGCCCGAACGCCGGAGCTCGTCAGCGACCGGTCTCCCCACAACGATCAGAGGCGCCCTCACAGGCGCCTCTGGAAAGCGTCCGCTGGCCGCGCGGCTACGCGGCACTGACCGGCGCCGCAGGCTGCGACGAGGCCGGGGGCGGCGGAGGCGTGTACTCGAACTCCTCCTCGGCCCCGAACAGCGCGTCGAGCACCTTCGACCGCAGCGTCTCGCTGAGCGCGAGCGCGAGTCCGGCGGCCAGGACGACGATCAGCAGCTTGCGCCCTAGGCGGCGCTTCTTGGCTTGGGAGGCTCGTTCAGGGCGACGGTCGCGTCGCGCAGCGACACGACGGCGTCGCGCAGGTCTCCCTGAAGCTTCTTGTCGTCGAGCAGCGCCTTGTGGGCTGCCTTGCCGTTCGTCAGCCGGCCGTACGCGCTCCGGCCCGAGTCGATGGCGGCGCGGAAGTTGTTACGCAACTCCTCGTCCTCGATGAACCGCTGGACGTAAGGCTTGGCCTTGGCGACGGCCGCGCTTTCGGCGACATTGATTGGCACCGGCCCTAACTTCTTTGAACGTGCTGGCATTGCTCTCCCAGGGTTCTTGGACTCGTGACCGCCCAGCATACGCAATGTGAACCTGCAAACCCAGCAAATGTGCCCTTCGGGGGGCCTGCAGGCGGCAGCGGGCGGGACGCGATTATGCCGAGCGCGGCTGCCCGTTGCGGCGCGACGCGGCGGACCGCCGCGGCGCCCGTCGGCGTTGCAGCGCCGCCTCGAGCACCTCGCTGATCTCGGACACGAACCTGAACCCGATGTCCTTGCGCAGGTGCGCGGGGATCTCATCGATGTCCTGCTCGTTGAGCGCCGGGGCGATCACGGTCCGGATCCGGTTGCGCTGGGCGGCGAGCGCCTTCTCCTTGAGCCCACCGATCGGCAGCACCTGCCCGGTCAGCGTGATCTCGCCGGTCATCGCCACGTCGCTGCGGACCAGCCGGCCCGACAACAGCGAGACGAGCGCGGTGGTGATCGCGATCCCGGCGCTGGGGCCGTCCTTGGGGATCGCGCCGGCGGGCACATGCACGTGGATGTCGTGCGCACCGAACCAGTTGTCGTCGAGCTCGGGGAACAGCTCGTCGGCGTTGCTGCGTACGTAGGACAAGGCGGCCTCCACGGACTCCCGCATCACCTCCCCGAGCTGCCCGGTGATCGTCAGGCGACCCTTGCCGGGCATCGCGGTGGCTTCGACGAACAGCACGTCGCCCCCGGCCGGCGTCCAGGCCAGCCCCGTCGCGACCCCAGGTCGACTCGTGCGCACGCGGGTCTCGGAGAAGAACCGGCGCTTGCCCAGCAGCTCGCGGATCCGGGGCTCGGTGACCGTCACCTTGCGGGTCACCGATCCTTCCGCGATCTGGAAGGCCACCTTGCGGCAGGCGGTGCCGATCTCGCGCTCGAGCTGGCGCACGCCGGCCTCGCGCGTGTAGTCGACGATCGCCACCCGCAGCGCGGGGTCGGTGAACGCGATCCGGCTCTTGGAGAGGCCGTTTCGCTCGATCTGGCGCGGGACCAGATATCGCTTGGCGATCTCGAGCTTCTCCGACTCGGTGTAGCCGGCCAGCTGGATCACCTCCATGCGATCGCGCAACGGCCCGGGGATCGTGTCGAGCGTGTTCGCCGTGGTCACGAAGATCACCGACGACAGGTCGAACGGTAGGTCGAGATAGTGGTCGCGAAACGACTGGTTCTGCTCGGGGTCGAGCACCTCGAGCATCGCGCTCGAGGGGTCGCCGCGGAAGTCCGCGCCCATCTTGTCGATCTCGTCGATCATCAGCAGCGGGTTGTTGGCGCCGGCGTCCCGCATCGCCCGGATGATCGTCCCGGGCATCGCGCCGATGTAGGTCCGGCGGTGGCCGCGGATCTCGGCCTCGTCACGCACGCCGCCGACGCTGATCCGCTCAAACTTGCGCCCCAGCGCCCGCGCGATCGACCGCCCCAGCGACGTCTTCCCCACCCCGGGCGGTCCCACGAAGCACAGGATCGAACCTCGAGCGTCTGCCTTCAGCCTTCGCACGGCCAGGAACTCGAGGATCCGGTCCTTGACCTGGTCGATGTCGTAGTGGTCCTCGTCGAGCACCTTGCGCGCGTGCTGAAGGTCGAGGTTGTCCTCGGTCGACTTGTCCCACGGCAGCGCCGCGATCCACTCCAGATAGCCGCGCACGACGCCGTACTCGGCCATCGCCGGCTGCAGCCGCTCGAGCCTGGCCAGCTCGCGGTCGACCTGCTTGCGGACCGCCTCGGGCAGCTCGATCGCGCTCAGCTGCTCGCGCAGCTCGGTGATCTCCGCCTGAATCTCGTCGGCCTCGCCGAGCTCCTCCTGGATCGCCTTGAGCTGCTGGCGCAGGAAGTACTCGCGCTGACCCTTGTCGAGCTCGGACTGGACCTGGGACTGGATCCGCGAACCGATCGCCACGACCTCGAGCTCCTGGGCGAGGATCTCCGACAGCCGCCGCAGCCGCTTGGCGACGTCGACCTCCTCGAGCAGCGCCTGCTTCTCGTCGGTCTTCAGCCGCAGCGCGCCCGCGATCAGGTGGGCCAGCGTGCTCGGGTCGTCGACGTTGGCCACCATCACCTGCAGCTCCTCGGGCAGGTACGGGACCTGCTCGACGATGTCGGTGAACGTCTGCTGGACGTTGCGCATCAGTGCCACGAGCTCGGGCGACTGGTTGAGCACATCGGGCAGCTCGGTGACCTGCGCGACCAGATACGGGTCGTCGGCCAGCCAGGCCTCGATCCGCACCCGCTGGCCGCCCTGGATCAGCACGCGCAAGGTGCCGTCGGGCACCCGGATCATCCTCGCCACGACGCCGAGCACGCCCACCGAATACAGGTCCTCGGGGCCGGGCGCCTCGACCTCGGGGTTGCGGCTGGCGACCATCACGATCGAGCGATCGCCGCGCAGCACGTCGTTGATCAGCTCGATACTCCGCTGCTGGCCGACGTTCAGCGGGATCAGCATGTCGGGGAACGTGACCGTGTCCCGCAGCGGGAGCACGCCGACGCTCTGTGGCACCTGCGGGGTGCCGCTGACTTCCACGTCGCGGGGTCCGCGGCTGGGAGCCCCGATCTCGATCACTGCTTCTCTGCCGGCTCGATCGGGACGGCGTGCGAGCGGGTCTGGCTGGCCACCAGCGGCAGCTCGACGCGCAGCATTCCGTCCTCGTAGTTGGCCTTGGCCTGCTCGGCGCTGACGTCCGCGGCCAGCTCGACGATCCGACGGAAGCTGCCGCGCTCGATCTCGACCTGCTGGTAGACCTCGCCCTCCTCGGCGGGACCGCGGCGACCCGAGAGGATCAGCTTGCGGCCCTGGATCTCGAGGTCGAGGCCGTCGATCTCGACGCCGGCCAGCTCGGCGGTGACGATCGCCCGCGGCGGATCGGACGTGTAGGCCACGTCGACCGGCGGCGAGAAGCCACCGCGGCGGCGGGACAGTCCGGTGCGCTCGAACACGTCGCCGAACAGCTCGTCCATCTCCCGGCGCATCCGGTCGAAGTTGGCAAACAGGTCTCGTTCGGACATGTCGGGTTCAGATTACCTGCACTCAGAGCGTGTAAACGGCTCCCTCGCGAGCCAGCTCGACATCCGCCCCGTAGGCGCCGACCGCCTCCTCGCGGGCCCAGTCGGCGTCGAGCTCGTCGGAGAAGTGGGTCAGCACCAGCCGACGGGCGCCGGCGCGGCGGCCGTGGTCGCCGGCCTCCGCGGGGGTGAGGTGGCCGCGCACCCCGGTGCGCTCGGGCCGCGGCAGCGCGGCCTCGATCAGCAGCAGGTCGGTATCGCGCGCGAACCGGACCAGGTTGTCGTTGGGAGCGCAGTCGGCGCTGTAGGTCAGCCGACGGCCCTCGGCGGTCAACTCGATCGCAAACGTCGTGATGTAGTGGGGCACCTCGCACAGGCGGGCCGTGAACGGGCCGATCGCGAGCTCGTCGGCGGGGGCGTACTCGCGCAGCGAGAACGCCCGCTCGATCAGGTCCTCCATCCCCCACGCGCCCGACACCCGGCGGAACACCTCCGCGGCTCCCGCCGGGGCGTACAGGTCAGGGCGCGCCGGATCGCTGGTCCCGGGCCAGCCCGCCACCGGCACCGGCTGCTGGCGCGGCGCGTAGGTGAGCGCGCAGCTGAACGGCATCAGGTCGAGGAAGTGGTCGGCATGCAGGTGGCTGATCAGCACCGCGTCGACGTCGACGTAGTCGGTCACGCAGCGCAGCTTCGAGAACACGCCGTTGCCGCAGTCCAACAGCAGCCTGAAATCCCCCTCCTGCACCAGGTACCCGCTGCACGCCCCGTCCGCATCCGACCAGGACGGGGATTTGCCGAGCACGGTGATCTCCACGCGCCTCCTATCTGGCCCGGTCGCCTCTAACGGGACACTCGGTGTGTCACTCTAGCCGGGTGGCGGCCGCGCATCTGCAAATGCTCGTGCCCGCCGCCGCCACCGATTTCCAGGTATCGCTGCTGGTCTTCGGGTGCCTGCTGGTCGGCGGCGCGCTGCTGTCTGGGGTCGCTCACCGCAGCGCGCTGTCGCTGACCGCGCTGTTCGTGCTGGCCGGGTTCGTGCTCGGCGAGGGCGGCCTCGACGTCCTGCACTTCAACGCCCACTCGGAGTTCGTCGGTGACCTGGCCACGGTGGCGCTGATCGTGATCCTGTTCCGCGACGGCCTCGAGGTCGAGTCCGAGATGCTGCAGTCGCACTGGCACCTGCCGTTCCGCAAGCTCGCGCTCGCGATGCCGCTGACCGCGGTGATCGTCGCGCTGGCCACCAAGCTGTTGGTGGGCCTCACCTGGACCGAGAGCTTCCTCGTCGGGGCGCTGCTGTCGCCCACCGACCCGGTGCTGTCGACCAGCGTCGTCACCAACCCGCGGGTGCCGCGGATCATCCGCCACTCGCTCAACCTCGAGTCCGGGCTCAACGACGGCCTCGCGCTGCCGGCCGTGCTCACGTTCGCGGCGGCGCTGCAGGCCGACAACGGCGGCTTCGTGTGGTGGCGGTTCCTGCTGGAAGACGTCACGATCGGGTTCGCCTCGGGCCTGGTGGTGGGGTTCGTGGCGTCGCTGCTGATGCCGCGCGAGCACGGGCTCGGCGAGGGCATCCCCGCCTACCAGAAGTCGCTGTACGCGCTCGGGGCCGCGTTCGCGACCTACGGAGTGGCGGTGCTGCCGCCGCACGGCAACGGGCTGATCGCGGTGTACGTGGCGGCGATCACGCTCGGCATCCGCCGCCCCGACATCCGCAGCTACTTCGCCCAACGCGCCGCCGACCTGGTCGAGATCGTCAAGCTCGGGATCTTCGTGGTGTTCGGGTCGCTGCTGACGATCCACGGACTGTTCACCGACGGGTGGGCCGCGGTCGGAATCGTGGCCGTGACGTTGCTGATCGCCCGGCCGGTCGCGGTCTTCACCGCGCTGGCCGGCACCTCGACCGACACGGCGACGCGCGCGTTCATGTCGTGGTTCGGGCCCAAGGGGGTCGCCACGATGACGTTCTCGCTGCTGGTGCTCAACGACCGCATCGCCGCCGGCTCGCGGATCTTCAACATCGCGGCGCTGACCGTGTTCTGCTCGATCCTCGCCCACGGACTCAGCGACACGCCCGGAGCCGAGTGGATCGCCCGGCGCAGCGAGGCGCGCGAACGAGTGCCGGCGCGAGCCTGATTGGTGCTTAGTGGCCGTCGGCGTCGCGGCGGCGCGAGGGGTCCAGGATCCAGCCGAGCAGAACGGCGACCAGGATGAAGGCGATGAATCCGCCGGCCAGCGGCCAGAACATGAGCCTAAACATATAGGACGCGCCCGCGTATCAGTGCGCCCCCGGCTTGAGTGGTCCGCTGCGAAGCCGCTGTGCGGGCGAAACCGCGTGCACAACGTCCCACTCGAGCGCTTCGGGCGCGTTAGCGGGACGTTCGCCACGTGGGACGTGATCAACGTCCCAAGCCAACCCGCGAACGCCTCGATTGGGACGTTAAGCACGTCGCCGCCCGAGCCGTCGTCAGGAACTACCGCTAGGCGTGCAGCGAGACCTGCTCGTTGGCCGACGGGAATGCCCACGCCACCTGGAGTCGGCGCTCCTGCCGGAACACGAACCGCAGCTGACTGGGTGGGCGCAGCCCCTCCGGATGGTTGGGACGGAAGGTCGCACAAGGGCCGCTGTCGGACACCGCGCACAGCAGGTTCTGACGGAAATAACAACTCTCGCAGCTCGCGGCAGCTGCCCCTTTGCGCGCATTCGGCATGACGGACCTCGTCCCCGTACGTCTTGACTTTGCTTCCGACCGACGCGTTCATCAAAGCGGATCTTCCACCCCCCGTGCAACGACGATTCCCGGAAAACGCAAGAAGTTCACAGGTCTCAGAAATACCTGCAAACTGCGGGAGAATTCTCGAGCGCGAAGGTTAGTCCCGCATTTTCCGTAGCTTTGTCGCGATGCCCGACCGCAGCTTCCCGCTGATCTCGCTCGCCGATTACGAGGCGGCCGCGGACGGCCTGCTGGACGCGGTCGCGCACGGCTACTTCTCGGGCGGCGCGGCCGACGAGATCACGATGCGCGACAACGTCGCGGCGTGGGGCCGGATCGCCCTGCGGCCGCGGATGCTGGTCGGCGTCGGCGAGCGCGATCCGGGCGTGACCCTGCTCGGACGGCGGCGACCGCACCCCGTGATCATCGCCCCGATGGCCTACCAGAAGCTCGCCCATCCCGACGGCGAGCTGGCGATGGCCGCGGCCGCGGTGGCGACCGGGACGACTATGTGCCTGTCGACGCTGGCCACCACCGGCATCCCCGACCTGGCCCACGGCGCGCCGGACGCCTCGCGCTGGTTTCAGCTGTACGTGTTCCGCGATCGCGGCGTCAGCCGCGAGCTGGTGGCGCAGGCTGTCGAGCACTCCTTCGAGGCGCTGGTCGTCACCGCCGACGTTCCGGTTCGCGGGTTCCGCGAGCGTGACCTGCGCAGCGGGAGCGAGCTTTCTCCCGTTCGCGCGCTGCCCGTCTCGGCGAAGGGCGACGTGACGATGACGCCCGCGGACTTCTCCGCCCTGATCGATCCGGAGCTGACCTGGGACGACATCGGGCAGCTGGCCGCCGACAGCCCACTGCCGGTGCTGGTCAAGGGACTACTGACGCCCGACGATGCGCGGCTGGCCGCCGAGCACGGTGCCCGCGGCGTGATCGTCTCCAACCACGGCGGCCGTCAGCTCGACACCGTGCTGTCGGGTGCCGACGCGCTGGCGGCGGTCGCCGAGGCGGTGGGCGACCGCCTCGACGTCCTGGTCGACGGTGGTATCCGCCGCGGCACCGACGTGATCAAGGCGCTGGCGCTGGGCGCCCGGGCGGTGCTCGTCGGCCGGCCATTGATCTGGGGGCTCGCGGTCGGTGGCGCCGAGGGCGCGCGGCGGGTGCTGGAGATCCTGCTCGAGGAGCTCGACCGCGGGCTCGCGCTGGCCGGAGCCCCCCGCGCGCAGGGCCTCGACCCCAGCTTCGTGTGCCCAGCCCCCTGGGCGTCGGCGCCGGGATGAGGGCACTCGTCACCGGCGTGACCGGGTACGTCGGGTCGCGCCTGGCCGCGCGCCTGCTCCGCGATCGGCACGAGGTCCGCGGCCTCACCCGCCGGCCGTCGGCGTCGGTGCCGGGCGTCGAGCTGGCCACCGGTGACGCCGTCTCGGGTGACGGGCTCGAGCGTGCGCTGGACGATGTCGACGTCGCCTACTACCTGATCCACTCGATGGAGCCCTCACCCGACGGAGCGTTCGGGGAGCGCGAGCGGCGGTCCGCGGAGAACTTCGCGCGCGCGGCGGAGGCAGCCGGGGTGCGGCGGATCGTGTACCTCGGCGGCCTGATCCCCGAGGGCGGTCCGGTGTCCGATCACCTCGCCAGCCGGCTCGAGGTGGAGAACATCCTGTTGGCCTCGTCGGCGTGCTCGGTGGCGCTGCGGGCGTCGATCGTGATCGGCGCGGGGTCACGTTCGTTTCGATTCCTGGTGAAGCTGGTCGAGCGGATGCCGGTGTTGGCGATTCCGGCGTGGCGCGCTAACCGAACCAACCCGGTCGACGAGCGCGACGTGGTCGAGATGCTGGCTCGCGCCGCCACGGCCGACGGCGTGTGCGGGCGCTCGTTCGACGTGGGCGGCCCCGACACTGTCTCCTACGGACAGCTGATCGAGCTGATCCGCGATCACATGCTGCTGGCGCGTCCGACGGTCGCGCTCGGACCGTTAACCCTCACCCCGATCGCCAGCCGGATCTCGGCCTTGATCGCCGGCGAGCGACACGAGCTGATCGGCCCGCTGATGGAGAGCCTCGAGGGCGACCTGCTGGTGTCCGGCGACAGCGCCGCGGAGGTGTTCGGGGTTCGGCTGCACTCACTGGACTCGGCGATCGAGCATGCCCTGCGCGAGTGGGAGGCAGACGAGCCGCTGGCCGCCAGGTGAGCGGCCCGTTAGTGTCCCGTCGCGCCGATGAGCACCGTCCACGTCAAGATCGACATCCACGCGCCGGTGCGACGCGTGTGGGACATCGTTATGGACCCCTACCAGCTCGAGGACTGGGTCACGATCCACCGCTCGCTCGGCGAGGTGTCCTCCCGCCGGATGACCAAGGGCTCGACGATGGGGCAGACGCTGCACATGCGCGGTGTGTCCTTCCACGTTCACTGGATGCTGGTTGACGTCAAGGTGCCGAGCCACGCCGAGTGGGTCGGTCGCGGCCCCGCCGGCTCTCGCGCGCGTATCCGCTATGAGCTATCGGGAGACCCCGAGGGGCCTACTCGCTTCGAGTACATAAACGAGTTCGCGGTCCCAGGCGGCAAGTTGGGAACGGTCGCCAGCAGGGTGATCGTCGGCGGCGCGTCCGAGCGCGAGGCCAAGAGTTCACTGGCTCGCCTGAAGGCACTGGCCGAACGCGGCTAACCTCACCCCAGTGACTACCTGTATCTTTGGGTAGCCAATACTCGTTCACTACCGCAAAGGAAGAGTGCGTTGGCCGGTTTTGTCGACACAACCGTGAAGGAAATCGACGAGCGGCTGCTCGAGCTCAAGGATGAGGTCGCCAAGCTTGAGGCGGCCCGCTCAGCGCTCATCGGCAGCGGCCGGCGTGGACCAGGACGTCCGCGCAACGCCGCACCAGCAGCAGCTCCCAGAAGACGACGTGCAACGCGCGGGCCAGGAAGGCCGCGCGGTCGCCGTGGGGGTAACACCCGCGCGAACCAGGCGCTTGAGCTGGTTCGCGGCAAGCCCGGAATCACCATCCCCGAGATCGCTACGGCGATGGGGATCGAGCCGAACTACCTCTACCGCGTGATGCCGAAGCTGGTCAGCGATGGCCAGGTGCGACGCGACGGTCAGGGCTGGCACCCGGCTTCGTCTTAGTCACGAGCCCTAGAGGCCACTCCCCGACTCCCGCGTTCCGCAAGGAGTCGGGGAGCGTTCCTCCACGGCTCTCTCAGCGAGCCACCAGCTTCTCTCAGCCAGTGGCCCGGGCGCTTTAGATAAGCCCCAAGCCCTTGACCGCTTCGCGCTCTTCGGCTAGCTCCTTGACAGTCACGTCGATGCGTGACTTCGAGAAGTCGCTCAGCTCGAGGCCCTGAACGATCTCGTAGTTGCCGTTGGAGCAGGTCACCGGGAAGCTGGAGATCAGACCCTCCTCGAGGCCGTAGGAGCCGTCGGAGGGGATCGCCATCGACACCCAGTCACCGGACGGGGTGCCGAGCACCCAGTCGTGCACGTGGTCGACCGCGGCGTTGGCAGCCGAGGCGGCACTGGACGCGCCGCGAGCCTCGATCACCGCGGCGCCGCGCTTCTGAACCGTGGGGATGAAGTCGTTCTCCAGCCACTGCTGGTCGTTGATCTTCTCCGCCACGCTCTCACCGGCGACCTTCGCCTGGAAGATGTCGGGGTACTGGGTGGTCGAGTGGTTGCCCCAGATCGTCATGTTGGTGATGTCCTTGACAGCCGCGCCGGTCTTGGATGCGATCTGGCCGATCGCGCGGTTGTGGTCGAGCCGGGTCATCGCGGTGAACCGCTCGGCGGGGATGTCTGGCGCGTTGCTCTTGGCGATCAGGCAGTTCGTGTTGGCGGGGTTACCGACCACCAGAACCTTGATGTCCGACGCGGCGTGGTCGTTGAGCGCCTTGCCCTGGGGCTTGAAGATGCCGCCGTTGGCCTCGAGCAGGTCGCTGCGCTCCATCCCCTTGCTGCGCGGGCGGGCGCCGACCAGGACGGCCACGTTGGCGCCGTCGAACGCCTTGTTGGGGTCGTCGCTGACCTCGATCCCGCTCAACAGCGGGAACGCACAGTCGACCAGCTCCATCGCGGTGCCCTCGACCGCCCGCAGCGCGTCGGGGATCTCGAGCAGCGACAGCTTCACGGGCGTGTCCGGACCGAGCAGCTGGCCGCTCGCGATGCGGAACAGGATCGCGTAGCCGATCTGGCCGGCGGCGCCGGTGACGGCGACTACTTTGGGGGTGTCAGTCACTTGTTCATCTCCGTGGGGTTACCTTGACCGGCGGCTGTCTCCCCATCCGCCAGGCGACGATGCTATAGGCGGAGGGCCCCGCGGCGGATGCCCGTCCGCGGGCGGCCACTGGCGGTCCCTAGAGTTCGAGCCCGTAGACGTCGCCGAGCTTGACCTTCAGGTAGCCGACGAACGGGGCGACGGCGATCGGAGCGCCCACGACCCGCTCGAGCAGCTCGGCGCTCGAGAACTTGGCTCCGTGGCGATGCACGTTCTCGCGCAGCCACTCGCGCAGCCCGGACAGCTCGCCGGCCGCGATCTGGTCGTCGAGGTCCGGGACGTCGGAGTGCGCCTTGTCCCACAGCTGGCCCGCGATCAGGTTGCCGAGCGCGTACGTCGAGAAGTAACCGATCAAGCCCGCCGACCAGTGGACGTCCTGAAGCACGCCGAGTGTGTCGTTGGGGACGTCGAGGCCGAAGTAGTCCTTGAAGCGCGAGTTCCAGACCTCGGGCAGCTCGGACACCCTCACTCGCCCCTCGATCAGGTCCTGCTCGAGCTCGAAGCGCAGGATGATGTGCATGCCGTACGTGACCTCGTCGGCCTCGACGCGGATGTAGGACGGATGCACCCGGTTGACGGCGCGGTACAGGACGTCGGCGTCGAGCGACCCGACCGAGTCGCCGAGAATCTCCGACACCGTTCCGGCTAGCACGCCGCTGAACGCGCGACCGCGGCCGACCATGTTCTCCCACATCCTGCTCTGTGACTCGTGGATCGCCAGCGACTCACCGTGCCCCAGCGGAGTGCGCTGCAGAGCGTCGGCGATCCCCGCCTCGTAGAGCCCGTGCCCGCACTCGTGCATGGCGCCGTACAGCGACGACGGGAAGAAGGTCTCATCCCACCGGGTGGTGATCCGCACGTCGTGTGAGCCCAACCCGGTCGCGAACGGGTGGACGGCGTCGTCCATCCGCCAGCTGTCACGGTCAAAGCCCATCCGCTCGACGACCGCGGCAGCGAGCCGGCGCTGGCGGTCGACGGGAAAGCTTCCGTGCAGCGGCGAGTCGTCGACGCGGTCGGCGTTGTCGGCCAGCGTGGCGATCATCGGCCGCAGCTGGGCCTTGAGCTCGTCGAACAGGGCGGCCACCTGCGTCGTCCGCACGCCGGGCTCGTAGTCGTCGAGCAGCGCGTCGTAGGCGCAGTCGAATCCGTCGAAGCAGTCCACGTAACGCCGGGCGAGCTCGAGGTTGCGTTCCAGGTAGGGCACGAACGACTGAAAGTCGGAGTCCGCGCGCGCCTTCACCCACGCCTCCTGGCCGATCGATCCCGCGTGGGCGAGCTCGGCAGTCAGCTCGCCGGGCACGCGCCGCGCCTTCTCCCACCGGCGCGTGGCCACCCGCACCAGCGACGCCTCGTCGGACTCCTGGGAGTACCCGTCGAGGTCGCCGGTGGCAGCGTCGAGCAGCCGTCCGGTCTGGTCGGAAATGAACATGTCGTGCGTCAGGCGCCCGAGCGTCGCCAGCGAGGCCGCGCGGGCCTCCACCCCGCGTGGGGGCATCATCGTCTGCTGGTCCCATTCGACCAGCGCGTTGACGACGCGCAGGTCCGTGAGCGTTGCCAGATGCTCACGTAGCTGTGTAATCCCATCGGTCATTTTCGGCTCCTCGTCGTGACGCGCCCGAAAACCCTGAGGCTAAGGGCCCGCAGGAAAATTACTGCGGGCTTGTCGGGCCGCCCCGCGGCGCTGGGCGACCGTCCAATCACCACGTTAATTCTTCCTACGGACCCGGTCGGGCGCCTGTGCGACTATTGCAGCATGTTCGGCCGTTCTGGTTCGATCAAGCTGGCGACCCTGTTCGGGTTCCGGATCGGGGTGGACCGCAGCTGGTTCCTCGTCCTGTTCCTGATGATCTTCTGGCTGTCGGGCGCGTTCCGCAACGCGCTGCACAGCTCCGACAGCGTCGCCTACCTGACCACGGTGGTCACCGTGCTGATCCTGTTCGGGTCGCTGATCGTGCACGAGCTCGGCCACGCGCTGGTCGCTCGCCGCGAGGGGATCGAGGTGGAACGGATCGACCTGTTCCTGTTCGGTGGGCTCACCCAGATGAGCCGCGATGCCTCCACCCCCGGCGAGGACTTCAGGATCGCGGTGGCCGGACCGTTGGCGACGTTTGCGTTCGTGGTGGTTTGCCTGGTAGTCGACCTGGCGATCGTCGGCCCTAACCGCCTGGTCCACGCGGCCGCGCTGGACGGCGAGGTCGAGATCACGCCGGTGCTGCTGTCGCTGAGCTGGCTCCTGTTCTGGAACATCCTGCTGCTGGTGTTCAACCTCGTCCCGGCGTTCCCGCTCGACGGCGGCCGCATCGCCAGGTCGGTCATCTGGCGCGTCACCGGCGAGAAGCGCACGGGCACGCGCATCGCCGCCAAGCTCGGGCAGGCGTTCGCGATCCTGCTCGCGGGCGTGGGCGTCTGGCTGATGTTCGCCGAGGCCGCGTTCACCGGCCTGTGGCTGATCGCGATGGCGTTCCTGCTCGGGCAGTCGGCGCGGGGAGCGCTGGTGCAGACCGACCTCACGGAGGCGATCGAGGGCGTCCGGGTGGCCGACATCATGGACACGCAGCCGGTGGCGATCCCGTCCGACACCCCGGTGACCCAGGCACTCGACGAGTATTTCCTGCGCTACCGCTGGTCGTGGTTCCCGGTGATCGACGCCGACGGCCGGTTCCTTGGGATCGCCCGCCAGGAGCGACTGCAGAGCGCGATCGACGGCGGCGAAGGGTGGCTGACCGTCGGAGCCGTGCTCGAGTCAGAAAGCGCCGCGAGCTGGCGGATCCACGAGAACCGCCCGCTCACCGAGGTGCTCTCGTCGGAGTCGCTGGGACGACTGGGCGCGCTGATGGCCGTCGACGGCGAGGGCGTGCTGCGCGGCGTCGTCACGATCGAGCAGGTCCGCCGCGCGCTGCAGTCGGCGTTCGGGCCGGCCACTACTCCCTAGCCTCCGGGCGCCCGCGAACACCAGTCGCCGCGGGCGAGGACGCGGCCGACATCGCGCGTAAATAGAATCGGAGTACGTGCCCTCCCACGACGTTCTGATCATCGGCGCCGGCCTCGCTGGCCAACGAGCCGCCGTGGCAGCTGCCCAGACCGGAGCGTCGGTGGCGATCGTCTCCAAGGTCCACCCGGTCCGCTCCCACTCGGTGGCCGCCGCCGGCGGGATCAACGCGGCACTGAATCCCGAGGACACCTGGGAGTCGCACGCGTTCGACACCGTCAAGGGGTCCGACTACCTTGGCGACCAGGACGCGATCGAGATCATGTGCCGCGAGGCGCCCGACGAGATCCTGTGGCTCGAACACGCCGGTGTCACGTTCCACCGCAACGAGACCGGCCACCTCGGCACGCGCGCGTTCGGCGGCGCCTCCGCCGCCCGCACCTACTACGTCGCCGACATCACCGGCCACGCAATCCTGCACGTGCTCTACGAGCAGTTGATGAAGCACGCCGAGCAGGTGGACCGCTACGAGGAGTGGTTCACCACCGGGCTGCTGCAGGACGCCGAGGGCCGTTGCGTCGGGGCGGTGTGCCGCAACCTGCGCGACGGCCACATGGAGGTGTTCAACGCCAAGGCGACGATCCTTGCCTCGGGCGGGGCCGGCCAGGCGTACAAGCCGACCACCAACGGCCTAATCGTCACCGGCGACGGGATCGCCCAGGCCTACCGGATCGGCGCGCGGCTGATGGACATGGAGATGGTCCAGTACCACCCAACCACGCTTGCCGGCAACGGCCTGCTGATCACCGAGGGAGCCCGCGGCGAGGGCGCCTGGCTGCTCAACGCCGAGGGCGAGCGCTTCATGGAGAAGTACGCGCCGAACAAGCTCGACCTGGCCTCGCGCGACGTGGTGTCGCGCGCGGAGCAGACCGAGATCAACGAGGGCCGGGGCTTCCCGGACGGCACGGTCGCGCTCGACATCACCAAGGTGCCGCGCCGCCGCACGCTCGAGGCCCTGAGGGAAATCGTCAATATTGGGAGAGACTTCGCCGGAACGGACATCACCCGCGAGCCGATCCACATCCGGCCCGGGCAGCACTACATCATGGGCGGCGTCAAGACCGACGTCGACGGACTGACCACGATTCCCGGCCTGTACGCGGCCGGCGAGGTCGCCTGCGTCTCGGTCCACGGCGGCAACCGGCTCGGGGCCAACTCGCTGCTCGACACGCTGATCTTCGGGCGCCGCTCGGGCGCGCACGCCGCCCACCAGGCGCTGCAGATGCCGATGCCGACGACGCCCAACACCCAGATCATCGACGCCGAGAAGGCGATCGCGGCGATCATGAACCGCGACACGGGCGGCCGCCGCGTGGCCGCGATCAAGTCCGAGCTCGGCGACACGATGAACGAGTACGTCGCCGTGTTCCGGGATGCGGACGGGCTCGCCAAGGCCCACGAGATCGTGCGACGGCTCAAGGATGAGGCCCCCCACGCGGTGATCGACGACCACGGGTCGGTGTTCAACCAGGACGTGATCGGCGCGATCGAGTTGGGCTACATGCTCGACGTGGCCGAGGCGATCGTGGTCGCCTCGATCGAGCGCAAGGAGTCCCGCGGCGCCCAGTTCCGGACCGATTTCCCGGACCGCAACGACGCCGAGTGGCTCAAGCACATCGACATCTCCGAGAATGGCTCGGACGTTCCCGAGATCAGCTATTCCGAGGTGACGATCACCCGCTGGCAGCCGGAGGAGAGGACGTACTGACCCCGATGGCCAAGGAGCTGGACTGATGCCCGAGTACACGCTGAGGATTCGCCGCTATGACCCGGGATCGGTGGATGGGGCCCACTGGGACGAGCACACCGTGGAGATGCCGGGCACCCAGTCAGTGCTCGACGCGATCCTCGCGATCAAGGACGAGAAGGACGGCTCGATCGGGATCCGCTGCTCATGCCAGCAGGCGATCTGCGGCTCCTGCGGAGTGCGGATGAACGGCAAGCCCGGGCTGGCCTGCAACACCCACCTCGAGGAGGCCGTCAAGCGGGAGCACGGCGCCGGCTGGAATCCGCCGCCCGAGGACGGCGAGGAACGGCCGGGCCAGCTGATCACGGTTGAGCCGATGGGCAACATGCCGGTGATCCGCGACCTGATCGTGGACATGGACGCCGTCCACTGGAAGAAGATCCAGCGGGTCACCCCGTGGCTGATCAATAAGGAGCCGGTGCCCGAGCGCGAGTACATCGTTCCCCACGAGAACATGGTCGACGTCACCCAGACGATGGCCTGCATCCAGTGCGGCGCGTGCGTGTCCGACTGCCTGTCGATGGAGATCGACCCGTTGTTCACCGGGCCGGCGGCGCTGGCCAAGGCCTACCGGTTCGTCGGCGACCCCCGCGACGCCGAGCACTATGAGCGCCTCAAGGACCTGTCCGAGGATGAACACGGGATCTACGACTGCACGCACTGCTTCAACTGCATCGACGCCTGTCCCAAGGGCGTCGATCCGATGAGTCAGATCATGCGCCTGCGCCGTGTCGCCGGGAGCGATGAGAAGATCGAGGACCGCAACAACGGCCACCGCCACGAGAACGCGTTCGTCCAGAACATCCGGCGCAACGGGCTGCTCCAGGAGGCTGACCTGCTCGCCGACTCCTACGGCGGCAAGTTCCACCCGCGCGCCGTGCCCGAGCTGATGAGCGGGCTGCCGACGGCGGCGGTCGCGATGTCGCGCGGGAAGATGACGCCCGCCAAGGCGCTGGGTCACCCGCACAAGGCGCCCAAAGAGGTCAAGCGGATCTTCGACGAGGTCGAGGGGCGCGAGCGCCGCAACGAGCTGAATCTGTACGTCTCGGGATTCGAGGACGAGCCGGAGGGCGAGACCCCCGAGACCTCCACGAAGGAAAGCGAGACAGTATGAGAGTGGCCTACTGGCCCGGCTGCGTGAGCCGCGGGTTCACGCCGGAGCTGCACGGATCGATGGCCGCAGTCGCGCCGCTGCTCGACATCGAGCTGATCGAGCTCGACCGGGCCGCGTGCTGCGGCGCCGGCGTGATCGCCGAGCACAACCAGGAGCTGGCCGACACGCTGAACGCGCGCACGTTCGCGCTGGCCCAGCAGACCGACGGAGAGCTGATGATGAACATCTGCTCGACCTGCCAGGGCGCGCAGTCGGAGTGCCAGCAGCGCCTCGACGCCAACACCGAGTACCGCGAGCAGATCAACGCGAACCTGACCGAGGAAGGCCTCCGCTACGAGAAGGGCCTCAGCAATAAGAACTTCCTCTGGCTGCTGGTCGAGGAGATGGGGCTCGACGAGCTGCAAGTCGCGCGTCAAGCGTCCCCTCACCGACCTGCGCGTCGGCCCGTTCTACGGCTGCTACATCATCCGCCCGGTCGACCGGCTCGGCGTCGACGAGGAGCACCCGCGCGACCGTTATCTGCACATGGTGATCGAGGCCCTCGGCGGCACGGTGATCGACTACGCGGGCGTCTACAAGTGCTGTGGCTTCCCGATCATCACGATGAACAAGAAGGCCTCGCTGACGCAGGCCGGTCGCCACCTCGGCGACGCGATCGACGCCGACGCCGACTGCCTGGTGGTCCCGTGCCCGCTGTGCCACCTGAACCTCGACCTGCAGCAGCCGGCCGCCGCGAAGGCGGTCGGGCGCGAGCTCGGCCTGCCAGTGCTCCACCTCCCGCAGCTCGTCGGGCTGGCGCTCGGGCTCTCGCCCAAGGAGCTCGGGATGAGCAAGCACATCGTCCGCCCGACGTCGGTGATCGACTGGTCGACGTCGGTGGTCGCAGGAGCGGCCGCCTAGCAGGCTGGGCGGTCCACTAGTGCGACCCCGGCTGCGGCGGTTGGTCTCGCGGTGGCAAAAGCCCGAGCCTGGCGCCGCGGCGGCTCCTGACGCCGCCGCGCCCGCCCCGGTCGCGCGTGCGCAGCCAACGGGGCAGGGCGAGGCCAAGGGGCAGGGCGAGACCAAGCGCCGCCTGGCCGACGCGCAGGCACGGCTCAAGCAGGCCGTCCCTCCGAAGGACGAGTGACCGCCGCTTAAGGACAAGGGGCGAGGCTCGAAGCCTCGCCCTTGCCCTACCCCTGTCGTCGTCCCCGTGGGATTGCTTTCCCGGGGCCCCTGCGCGTCCCCCACTTCAAGTTCGTGGGCACATAGTCGCGGAGCGGGGCTCCGTTGTCGTCCCCTGGTGGGGGGGAACCCAGGGTGATCTTGAGTAGCGGAAAGGGTGATACCCACGTCACCCCTTTTGCGAAAACTGCCGATAAGCTCTCTGCTCGCGGAACGGACGCTCGTAGCGGCACTTGACGATCAATCACACAGCAGTCCGCGTGGCCGTGGCCCAGTTCGAGGACATCGTGGCCCACGGACTACGCGCGCTGATCAACGAAGACGAGAGCCTCAACCTCGTCGCGGACGGCGTTCCGCACGACCAGCTCGCGTCCGCGCTGTCGACGTATCACCCGGACGTGGCGCTGCTCAACTTCGGCTCGCTGACCAGCGCGATCGAGCTGCGCGACCTGCACCGCGACTTCACCGGCACTCGGCTGGTGGTGCTCGCCAACCGCCCGACGCCATCGGAGTGCCGCCAGATGCTCGCGTTCGGCGCGACAGCGTGTCTGGCCAAGAGCACCGAGGCACGCGACGTGCTGCATGCCATCCATCTCGCCTCCCGGGGGCTGCACGTGCTTCCGCCCGCCGGGGTGGACCCGGCCGACCTGGTCGGCCCGGACCTGCTCACCCGGCGCGAAGCCGAGGTGATGGAGCTGCTCCAGCATGGCCGCTCCAACGCCGAGATCGCCGAGACGCTTCACGTCAGCATCGAAACGGTCCGCACGCACGCGCGGCGGATCTACCGCAAGCTCGGGGTGCGGACCAGGCGCGATCTCCGCGCGCGCCGCTGAGCGACCGCTACCAGGCCTCGCCGTAGCGCTCGGCGAACGCGAACTCGCTCACCGGCTTGCGCGCCAGCTGCTTCGGCCACGGGTCCGCGCGATGCCCGACCGAGATGTGGCCGGCGAGCACGACCCCGTCGGGGATCTCGAGCAGCTCGCGCACGTCCTCCTCGGCCGGGGTCAGCAGCGTCGTGAACGCCGCGCCGAGACCCTCGGCCCGCAGACCGAGCAGGACGTTCTGCACGAACGGGTAGACCGATGCCCCGCCGACGATGCTCGGGCGATCCAGCGAGCTGTCGACGATCGCCAGCGCGCTCAGCTCGACACAGATCACCAGGTGCACCGGCACGAGGTCGAATGTCCGGGCGAACTCGTCGGCGCCCGCGAGCATCCGCAGCCGACCGGGCGCCAGCCCACTGCGCTCGCCGGCGTCGAGTGCCGCGCGTCCCCCGGTCTGCACCATGTAGGCGTCCCACGGCGGCTCGTAGAGCTCGCGCATCCGACGGCGCTTGTCGGGGTCGGTGACGACGATCACCTTCCATCCCTGCCGGTTGCCGCCGCTGGGGGCAAAGCGGGCGTTGTCGAGCACCCGCCGCAACACCTCGGGGTCGATCGTCTCGTCGGTGAAATAGCGCGTCGACGGCGCGGAGCGCATCAGCTCATAGAGCTCGTCAGCCAACGCCCGCGGCCTCGCGGTTTCTGACCAGCAGCTCCGCGATCTGGACCGCGTTGGTGGCGGCGCCCTTGCGCAGGTTGTCGCCGACGACGAACATCCCCAGCGCCCGGGGATGGGAGTGATCGCGCCGGATACGGCCGACGAACACCTCGTCGCGGCCGGTGGCGCGCAGCGGCGTGGGCACGTTCTCGAGCACCAGCCCGGGCGCGCCGGCGAGCAGCTCGGTGGCGTCCTGTGCCGACAGCGGCTCGCGGGTCTGGATGTTGACGGCCTCCGAGTGGCCGGTCCTCACCGGCACCCGCACGCAGGTGACGGCGACGCCGATCGACTCGTCCTCGAGGATCTTGCGCGTCTCGAACATCATCTTGCGCTCTTCGTCGGTGTGGTCGTCGCCCTCGGCGAAGTTGCCGGCGGCGCCGATCACGTTGAACGCGATCGGCTCGGGGTAGATCTGCGGCGGCGGAGCCTCGACGCCGTGCAGCGAGGCGTGAGCCTGGGCCTCGAGCTCGTCGACGGCGGCCATCCCGGTGCCCGAGACCGACTGATAGGTGGAGACGATCATCCGCTCGATCCCGACCGCGCGGTGGATCGGCGCGACCGCGACCATCAGCTGCATCGTCGAGCAGTTCGGATTGGCGATCAGCCCGCGGTGGGCGTCGAGCGCGTGCGGGTTGACCTCCGACACCACCAGCGGGATCTCCGGATCGCGCCGGAACGCCGAGGAGTTGTCGATCACCGTGGCACCGGCCTCGACGAACCGCGGCGCCCACTCGCGCGAGCGGGTCGCGCCCGCGGAGAACAGCGCGATGTCGAAGCCGTCGATCTCGCCGTCGTCGAGTACTCGCACCGGCCTGCCGTCGAGCTCGCGGCCCCGGGAGCGCTCGGAGGCGAACGGGACGATCTCCGACGCCGGGAACTCGCGGCGGCGCAGCAGCTCGAGCATCGTGGTCCCGACCGCGCCGGTGGCGCCGACGACCGCGACCCGCAGCCCGGCGTTCATCGCGGGCCCCCTTCGGGCTCGACGCCGCCGGCGCCGAGATCGAACGCGGCGTGCAGAGCGCGGACCGCCTGGGGCACGGACTCCGAACGGATCACGCACGAGATCTTGATCGGGGAGGTGGAGATCATCTCGATGTTGATGTCCTGTTCGGCGAGCGTCTGGAAAACCTTCGCCGCGACGCCGGGGTGCGAGCGCATCCCCGCGCCGACGATCGACACCTTGCCGATCTGCTGATCGGTGTCGATCTTGGTCAGACCCAGGTCGCTCGCGACCGTCGACAGCGCGACCTGGGCGTCTGAGAGATCTTCCTTGGTGACCGTGAACGACACCTCCGCCATGCGCCCGTCCTCGATCGGCTCGTTCTGGATGATCGTGTCGATGCTGCAGCCCGCGGTGGCGAGCGCGCCGAAGATCTTGGCGGCGGCGCCGGGACGGTCGGGGACGCCCAGCAGCGTGATCCGGGCCTCCTCGGTGGAGTGGGTTACGGCTGTCACAAGCGGGCGTTCCATCGTCTCGTCTTCTCCGAGGACAAAGGTACCGGGACGCGAGTCAAAGCTCGATCGGCAGTGGATCCTGACCCCGTGGTTACGGGCGTACTCGACCGCGCGCAGCTGCAGGACCTTGGCCCCGGACGAGGCCATCTCGAGCATCTCCTCAAAGCTCACCACCGGCAGCCGCCGCGCGTCCGGGACGACCCGCGGGTCGGCCGTGAACACGCCGGCGACATCGGTGTAGATCTCGCACACCTCGGCGCCGATCGCCGCCGCCAGCGCGACCGCGGTCGTGTCGGAGCCGCCGCGGCCCAGCGTGGTCACGTCGCGGCTGGTCGAGACGCCCTGGAACCCGGCGACGAGCACGATCTGGTCCTCGCCCAGTGCCTGCCGGATCCGGTCGGCGCGGACGTCGAGGATCCGGGCCTTGGTGTGCGAGGTGTCGGTGACGATCCCGGCCTGGGAGCCGGTCAGCGAGATCGCGCGGTGACCGAGGTCGTTGATCGCCATCGCGCACAGCGCGCACGAGATCCGCTCGCCGGTCGACAGCAGCATGTCCATCTCGCGGCGGTCGGGCAGCGGCGAGACCTCCTCGGCCATCGCGATCAGCTCGTCGGTGGTCTTGCCGCGGGCCGACAGCACGGCCACGACGCGCTTGCCGTGCTCGCGCTGGGCGACGATCCGCTGGGCGGCGCGCTTGAGGCGCTCGGCGTCGGCGACGGAGGTGCCGCCGAACTTCATCACGACTGTCTCTGGCACTAGCGGTCGTCCACCGGCCGGTTACACCGCCCTGCGGCCCGCGAGCGCGCGGCCCAGCGTGAGCTCGTCGGCGTACTCCAGGTCGGCTCCGACCGGCAGCCCGCTGGCCAGGCGGGTGACGCGGATCTCAGGGGCGCGCTCGCGCAGCCCGGCGGCCAGGTGCAGCGCCGTGGCCTCGCCGGTCGTGGTCGGGTTGGTCGCGATCACGACCTCCTGGACCTCGCCGCCGATGGTGCGCTCGTACAGCTCGGAGATCTTGAGGTCCTCGGGGTCGACCCCGTCGATCGGCGACAGCGCTCCGCCGAGCACGTGGTAGCGCCCGCGGAACTCGTGGGTGCGCTCGATCGAGATCACGTCGGAGGGCTCCTCGACCACGCAGATCACGTCGGTGTCCCGGCGCTCGTCGGCGCAGATCCGGCAGCGCGGGCCGTCGGCCAGGTTGAAGCAGACCTCGCACAGGCCGATCCGCTCCTTGACCTCGCGGATCGCGTCGGCGAGCGCGAACGCGTCGGCGTCATTCGGCCCGGAGCAGATGGAAGGCCAGGCGCTGGGCGGTGCGGCCGCCGACGCCCGGGAGCTTGGACAGCTCGGTGATCAACCGCTGTACCGGCGGTGCGTACACGACGTGCGGTGCTCTTTAGAGGCCGGGGAGGCCCAGGCCGCCGAGCCCGCCGGCGATCCCGCCGAGCTTGGACTCGGCCAGCTCCTGCGCCGAGCGCAGCGCCTCGTTGACCGCCGCCAGGACCATGTCCTGGAGCAGCTCGACGTCCTCGGGGTCGACCGCCTGAGGATCGATCTTGATCGACTTGACGTTGAGATCTCCGGTCACCTGGACGGTGACCATTCCACCGCCGGCCGAGGCCTCGACCACCTCGTCCTTGAGCGACTCCTGCGCCTCCAGCATGTCCTGCTGCATCTTCTGAGCCTGCTTGAGCAATTGCTGCATGTTCGGTTGGGGCATCTAGGCCTCGCTCCTGTCGGCATTTACGTCGAGTTCCTCTGCGTCGAACTCCTCCATGAAGCGTCGCACGAGCTCTTCTCCGGTGAGCGCCGGCTCGCCGGTCGGCTCCGGCTCCGGCTCGTCGTCGCGCAGCTCGTAGCGGAACGCCATCTTGTGGCCGGTGACCGTCTTCAGCGCCTCGGCCGCGACGCGCCGGTAGTCGTCCTGCTCGGCCTTGCGCTTGAGAAACGAGGCGCCGCCGGGGAACGCCAGCGTCAGCTCGCGCTCTGCGACCGCCACCGGGCGGGCCGCCGCCAGCGCGCCCGCGAGCATCGGGTTCTCCCCGCGCACGAGGTCGAGGACCGCCGGCCAGGAGCTGACCGCGGTCTCGAGCCCGAGTGCGGTGCTCGGCGCTGGGGGCTTGGGGGCCGGGGCGGGCGGCTCAGGAGTCGCGGCCGGCGTCGCGGGCCCGGGCGCGACCGTCTGGGGTTCGGGCGCGACCGTCTGGGGTTCGGCGAGGGCTCGGGTCGGCCGGCGGCGGCGCGGCCACCGGGGGCGTGGGCGCCCCGGCGCGGAGGCTCTCCTCGAGCCGCTCGATCCGGGCCAGCAGCGCCGACGTCGACGGGTCCATCTCGGGGGCCGCGGCCTTGATCAGCACGAGCTCGAGCTGGATTCGCGCCTGGGCGCCGTCGGCGGTCGCCCCGAGCGCCTCGGAGACGAGGTCGAGCAGCCGGATCGCGTCGGTCTTGGGCAGCGCCCGCGCCTGCTCCACCAGCCGGCGGTCGCGCTCGGCGGTCACCCGCAGCTCGAGCGGGAGCTCGCCCAGCACCTGCACGGTCAGCAGCTCGCGCCCGTGGACCTCGAGGTCGCGGAGCACCTGGCCCGGGTCGCGGCCGGACTCCGACAGCGCGGCGGCCGCCCGCAGCGCTGCCGCTGGGTCGTGGGCGACGATCGCGTCGACGGCGGCGAACAACTGCTCGGCGTCGGCGATCCCGAGCACCGAGAGCACGGCCGGGGAGTCGATCTTCTCGCCGCCGGAGTAGGTGACCAGCTGCTCGAGCGTGCCGAGCGCGTCGCGGAAGCTGCCGGTGGCGTGGCGGGCGACCAGCGCCAGCGCGGCCGGCTCGATCTCGATCGTCTCCTCCTGGGCGACGCGGTCGAGCACGGCGACCACCTGCTCGACGGTGGGCCGGCCGAAGTCGAACCGGTGGCAGCGGTCGACGACCGTCGGCAGCACCTTCTGCGCCTCGGTCGTGGCCAGCACGAAGATCGTCCGCGGCGGCGGCTCCTCGAGCGTCTTCAGGAACGCGTTCCAGGCCTGCGGCGAGAGCATGTGGGCCTCGTCGAGGATGTAGACCTTGTGGCGTCCGGAGACCGGCGCGTAGGCGACCTTCTCGCGCAGGTCGCGGATGTCGTCGACGGAGTTGTTGGATGCGGCGTCCATCTCGATCACGTCGAGCGAGGTGGCGCTGGCGATCGACACGCACGAGTCGCACTTGCCGCACGGCGTGATCGTCGGCCCGTTGACGCAGTTCAGGCACGCGGCCAGGATCTTGGCCATGCTCGTCTTGCCCGTCCCGCGGGAGCCGACGAACAGGTAGGCGTGGTGGACCTTGCCCTGCTCGACGGCGTTGGACAGCGTCCGGACGACGTGCTCCTGGCCGACTACGTCGGCGAACGTCCGGGGGCGATGGCGGCGGTAGAGCGAGGGTCCAGTCGACACTTCGAATCGAGTCTAGACAGGTGCTCGGGCGCACCGGAGCGACGTCTGCAAGCGCCACGAGCACCGGGAAGTTCGTTCCCTTCGGCGCGGCCCAGTCATCGAGTGGAACGTTATGCCCGCTGAGCGGGAAGTTCGTTGCATTCGGCGTCGGGAGTTCGTCGAGTGGAACGTTTTTCCCGCCTTGCGCAGCGCGCCGCGCCGCCTCGCGCAGCGCGCCGCGCCCGCCCGCGACCGGCGCCGCGCGCCGCCGGACCGGACACCGCGGACCGGACCGGAGAAGAAAACAGACCGTGCACCCTCCTTCGAAGCCGGTTCCCAGGGTGCTGCCGCAGCCTCATGGCTCCGGTCCGGCGCTCCCGCAACGCCTAGAGGTGACCGCTTAAGGCTGCTTCCTTCCGGACCTGACCTGGTTCACGGGTCTCCATCGTCACGGGACCGAACCATCAACGCCACGGGCAGGGCGCTGACCCCGGGACCTGGGCCCCTCGGGAGGGGATTCAGCCCCGCTAGAGCGGATTGCGGGTACAGGGCACCGCTAGCACCCCGCCTAGCACGGTCTACTGATGATCCTATCGACAGCGACCGCCGGCACAAGGCACAATCCGATCGGCAGATGCCCGATGCCCCGTTCATCCACGACCACGCCCTGGTCGAAACCGACTCGATCGGCTCCGGCACGCGGATCTGGGCGTTCGCGCACGTGATGCCCGGCGCGGTGATCGGCGCCGACTGCAACATCTGCGACCACACGTTCGTCGAGAGCGACGTGGTCGTCGGCGACCGCGTGACGCTCAAGTCGGGCGTGTTCCTGTGGGACGGCCTCCGGGTCGAGGACGACGTCTTCATCGGCCCTCAGGCGACGTTCACCAACGATCCGTTCCCGCGCAGCCGCCAGCCGTTCGACGGCGCGGTCACGACGCTCCGCGCGGGCGCCTCGATCGGCGCCGGCGCGGTGATCCTGCCGGGCGTCACCGTCGGCGAGCGGGCGATGGTCGGAGCCGGCGCGGTCGTCACCAAGGACGTGCCCGCCGACTCCGTGGTCGTCGGCAATCCGGCCCGGGTGGTCCGGACCGTCGACCGCGACCCGACCGCCTGAAGCAGCTGGTCTCGCGAGGCTAGGCGACCGCGTCGGCGACCGCCGCCGCGACCCGCTCGATCTCGTCCGGGCGCAGGTCGGGATGCATCGGCAACGACAGCTCCTGGGCCGCCCACGCCTCCGACACCGGCAGCTCGCCGTGATGGATCGGGTACTCGCTCCAGGCCTGGTGGCCATGGATCGCCGGCGCGTAGTGCACCGCCGAGTCGATTGCCTGCTCGCGCAGCACGGCGCCGACCGCGTCGCGGTCCTCGAAACCGGGCCGGGAACAGGTGGTAGATGCACGGGCTGTCGGCGCCTTCCTCCAGCAGCCGAGCCTCGGCCGGGAGCAGCCCGCGGTAGCGTGCGGCGTGTGAGCGCCGGGCGGCGTTCCACTCGTCCAGGTACTCGAGCTTGACCCGCAGCAACGCCGCCTGGAGGCCGTCGAGCCGCTCGTTGTAGCCGAGCTCGACGTGCTCGCCCTTGGCCTTCTGGCCGAGGTTGCGCAGCCGCCGGACCCGCGCGGCGATGTCCTCGTCGTCGGTGCAGACCGCGCCGCCGTCGCCAAGCGCGCCGAGGTTCTTGGTGGGGTAGAACGAGAACGCGGCCGCCGAGCCGAGCGAGCCGACGCGCTCACCGCGGTAGCGGGCGCCGTGGGCCTGGGCGGCGTCCTCGAACACCAGCAGCCCGTTGGGCTTCGCGAACTCGTTGATCGCGGCCATGTCGCAGCTCTGGCCGTACAGGTGGACGGCGAGCACGGCAGCGGTGTTGCGCCCGACCGCGGCGCGCGCCGCGTCGGGGTCGATCAGTCCGGTGCCCTCGTCGACGTCGCACAGCACCGGGGTCGCGCCGACGTGGGCGATCGCCAGCGCCGAGGCGATGAACGTGTGGCCGGGGACGATCACCTCGTCGCCCGGGCCGATCCCGTGGGCCTTCAGCATCAGCATCAGCGCGGAGGTCCCGGACGACACGCCGACGCAGTGCGATACGTCGCAGTAGTCGGCGAACTCCTGCTCGAAGCGCTCGACCTCGGCTCCGAGCGTGAACGCGCTCGAGCCGAGCAGCCGCATGAAGGCCGCCTGCAGATCGCTCTCTAGGCGCTCGTGCTGTCGGTCGAGCGCGACGAACCTAACCGCGGCCGGTCGCCGCACACTTACTGCCGATGCCATGAACCCTGCCCTTTTCGTAGTCCTTTATCGAGACAACGTGGTCGGCGCCGCGCGGCTTTCGCCAGGCAAATCAATTGCAGGAATTGCTCAAGGACCTGAAGGTTTGCGCCGATAGAAGACGGGAACAGATGCTTTGAGCATCGCTCGGCGCCCGCGTGCGCCGGGGAAGGGGGCATTGCGAAGTGTCAAAGGAAGCATGAACGACGGCCGGACCAACGGGGTTCCTATCCGCGTGCTCGTGGTCGACGATCACGACCTGTTTCGGACGGGATTGGCTTCGCTGCTCGGAGCCCAGCCCGACATCGAGATCGTGGCGCAGGCCTCAGGCGGCCGCATGGGCATTCGCCTGGCCGGCGAGCTGCAGCCCGACGTGGTGCTGATGGACCTGCGGATGCCCGACGTCGAGGGCGCCGAGGCGACGTTCACGATCACGCAGCGCGACCCGTCGATGCGCGTGCTCGCGCTGACCGCCGTGTCCGAGGACGCCGCGGTGTCGGCGGCGATGCGCGCGGGCGCCTCCGGGTTCCTGGCCAAGGACACGCCGATCAACGAGGTCGTGGCCGCGGTCAGAGCCGCGGCCGGCGGCTCGTCCTGGCTGTCGCCGCGAGCGGCCGAGGTCGTGCTGAGCCGGATTCGCAACGCGGGCTCGACCATAACCGACGACGGCCCCGATCACGAGGCGCTCGCCCAGCTGTCGCCCCGCGAGCTCGAGGTGCTGCGCCGAATCGCGCGGGGCATGGACAACGCCGACATCGCCGACGAGCTGGGGATCAGCCCCCGAACCGCCAAGAACCACGTGTCGAGCATCCTCGCCAAGCTGGGGCTATCCAGCCGGATCCAGGCCGCGATCTACGCGGTCCGCAGCGGCCTGGAGTGACCGCCGGCGTCGTTGCGGCGCACCTTGACCCGGTCGGTCCCGAGCACGAACCCGAGTGTCAGCACCCCGGGCGGATCTGTCGAGGCCAGGCGCAGCTCGGCGAGCGCCCGGCGCAGCGACGCGGCCGCCTGGCTGAGGTGGCGGCGGTCTTGGACGCTCCGGTCGGGGCCATCGGCTGCCTCCAGCAGCTCGATCGCGAGCAGTGCGTCGCAGCTTGCCTCGGTGGCCGCGCGAACGTGATCCGACATTCCCCTTGCCTCTGATGCGTGTTCATCCGTGAAGTGAATCCGCGGAATGGTGACGCCGCGCCACCGCGACCACAATGAGCCGAACGGCCCAGTGAGCGTTCAGGATTCGTGCCCCGAACCGCCCTGCGCGGCGGCGGCCGATTCGCGGCCGTTTCCATGGCCGTTGACGATTGGGCTTCCCTGGCCCCAAGCGTCGCCGGCGACAAGCTCTGAGCGGTCCTCGACGCCCAGCTTGCGAACGAGCTCGGACACGTGCCGGCGGACCGTGACCGGGGCGATCCGGAGGCGCTCGGCGATCGCCGCGGTGCTCTGTCCGCGGCGGAGCATCCCCAGCACCTGCGACTCGCGCCCGGTGAGGGCGTCGCCGCCGGACCCCCCCGAACGCAGCTCCAGCAGCAGCTCGAGGACCAGCGACCGCGGGATCACCGCCTCACCGGCGACAACCGCGTCGATGATCCGGCGCAGGTGGGCACCGTCGAGCGGTCCGGGCACGTACCCGATCGCGCCGGCGCGTACCGCGTCGAGCATGTCGTCGACGACACGGACGTCGGCCAGCACCACTACGGCGGCGTTGGGAGCAGCGCGACAGATGCCGCGGATCGCGGACAGCCCGCGGCCGGCGACATCGCGGCCGACCAGGCAGATGTCAGGTTGCAGTCGCTTGGCCGCCCGGATCGCCTGCTCGGCGTCGTCGGCCTCGGCGCAGATCGAAACGCTGTCGCCGAGCGCCATCTTGATCCCGAGCCGAGTGGCGGCGTGGTCGGCGATCAACACCTGCACCTCGTAGGTCACGGCAGCAGCACCTCGAGCTCGGTGCCGCCGCTGCGCCGCGGGCGCACCGTTAGGCAGCCACCGAGGGCGGCGGCGCGGTCGCGCATGCTCCGCAGACCGAATCCCTCCGGGGTCTCGCCGCCGGGCGAGCACGAGATTCCCCGCCCGTCGTCGCGGACGCTCAGTGACACGCCCTCGGTGGCCGGTCGCAGCGACACGACTACATTGTCCGCCTGTCCGTGGCGCGCTGCGTTGGCGATCGCCTCGCGGGCGATCCGGGTCACGTGTTCTGTCGCCTCAGGCTGGATCCGGGCATCGGGATGAGCGTAGACCGTGATCGCGATCCCGAAGCGGTCGCGCAGCTCGAGCGCCACCGCCTCCAGGGCCTCGTCGGCGTTCGTCGCGCTCATGTCCGACAGCTCGCTGATCGTCCCCCGAGACACCGCCAGAGCCCGCCTGGCGGCAACCGTGAGCGGATGCTCGTCGCCGAGCTCCCCGGCCATCTGGGCTCCGTGCGCGACGATCAACGCGAGATCCTGGGCGATCCCGTCGTGAAGGTCCTGGGCCACGCGGCGACGCTCGGCGAGCGCCGCTGCCCGCGCCGACCGCGCGCGCATCTGCAGCTCCTGGCTGACCGCTCCGGCCGCCAGCAGCGCCACCGCGACCAGGCGCAGCCCTTCACGCGGGGACACCCACTGAGGCGAGCTCGAGGGAAGCGCGAAGTAGTAGAGGCGCGTGGCCACCAGCAGCAGCAGCCCGCACGCGATCAGGGTCCCGGCGGTCGACAGCGAGAACCCGCGGCGGCCGGCCGGCGCCAGCGCGGCGTAGGCCAGCAGCAGTGCGGTGAGGACCACGATCACGCAGGTCAGCGGTCGGGACGCCGCGGCGTCGAGCCCGAACACCGGATGCCCGGCGGCGAGCACGAGCTTGTCGCGCAACGCCAGCCCGAGCAGTTCGGTGACGCCCAACACGCCAAGACACAGCGCCCCCGTCGTCGCGATCCAGCCGCGACGATCGGTCACGATCCGGTCCGTCGGGGTGAGCGCCGCCGCCGCGAACACGGCCGCCACGATCAGGTCTCCGAGCACGCGGGTGGCGCCGAACTGGCCGCTGCCGTGCAGGCCGAGCGCCGACGGAAGCGCGTTGGCGCAGAACTCGACCAGCGCCAGCAGCAGCAGCGCGGCCAGCCGCAGCAGATCCCTGACGCGAGCGGTCTGCGTGAACCTCGCGCGCATCAGCCACGCGCCGGTCAGCGCCATCAGCGTGATCGCCGTCTCGACGGTCGCACGCAGCGTCGGGATGTCGTAGCTGAGCGGATGCACGAACGCGAACGCCAGCACACCGGCGGACGCGAGCACCGCGAAGATGATCCACCTCGGCGCGGCGCCGGCGGACCGGATCGGCTCGGCCAGCGCCGCGGTTCGATTCCCGCGCCCGCGCGCGAGCAAAGACTGAACGCCGCTGGTCAACGCCAGCCTGTCACCGACCACGATGGCCCCGATCCCCGTCGCCCGGACCGAGAAAGCCACCGACGGCCGCCACCACCGTCTGAAACCCCACTATGTTGCCCCCCAAGGGCTTGCGAACTCCGTGCGCATCGAACGATACCTCATCGGCAGAAGCCGGTGTAGAGCTTTAGTGGCCGAGGCCGTGCAAATGTCGGAGCGCCGTTCCAGGGCCCTGTGATACCTGCTTGAGCGCCGGCGCGAAGTCCCTCAAGGACTAAATCGGCGTTCAGACGCTTGAACGGGGCAATGGGCCATTGCGTTCATTGACCTCACTCTGGGCCCTGCCGATACTCATCGCGTCGGAGAATGCGAGAGCCAACAGAAGGCACTCGCGAGGGCCAGCGAAGTACGGGGCAGTGTCCGCGTGGGGGAACGCGCGCGGACACAACTCGGACGCGGGTCAAGGATCAAACCTGCAACCGAAGGGCAAACAGTGATCAATGAAGCATTGTCGATGGCTCCTGGGACGATCGGGTTCAGGAGCAGCACGGCGCTCGACGAGTCGCCGGAGACGAGGAACAAGACGCGCCTGGCAGTGGCTCGGGCCAAGGAGGGCGACCAGGACGCGCTGCGGTTCCTGTACGTCAGTTACTCACACAACGTTTACGGATACGTGCGCTCGATCGTCCGCGACGATCACGAGGCCGAGGATGTGACCCAGCACGTGTTCGCGAAGCTGATGACCTCACTTCACAAGTACGACGACCGGGGCGTCCCGTTCTTCGCTTGGCTGCTGCGGCTGGCTCGCAACGTGGCGATCGACCATCTGCGCGCCAACCGGATGCTGCCGACCGAGGAGGTGCTCGACCCCAACGCGATGTGCGGCACCGACCTCGACCACGCGGAGACCGTCCGCGAGGCCCTGGCGACGTTGCCGGACGAGCAGCGCCAGGTGGTGCTTCTGCGCCACGTGGTCGGCCTCACGCCGGGTGAGATCGCCGACCGCATGGAGCGCAGCGAGGGCTCGATTCACGGCCTGCACCATCGCGGACGACGTGCTTTGCAGCGCGAGCTTCAGCGCCTGGAGTCGACGCCGTGCACGCGGACGCGTCAACTCGCGGCAGCGTAGTGCTCACCTAGGCGGACGACCGTCGCTGCAGCCGCGGGATGCGGCTATGTAAGACGGCGGTCGCCCAGCCGACGAGCGGTCAGGGATGGAGAGAGTACGCACGGAGGCAATACAGCAACCGCTCAGATCAACCGAGAGCTCACCGCAAGGTGAGCTCTCACTTTCGCTGGAGGAACAGATGAAAAAGAGAGTGGCGATCCTGGGAGCCATGACGGCTCTCATCGCCGCAGCGCCGGCCGCTGCGAAGGCAAGCACGCTGGACGGCTGGTGGCGCTTCGATGACAGCTCTGCGACCGTCGCGAACGACAGCTCGCAGAACAACAACGACGGCACCGTCTCCGGAGGCGCCACGCACGCCCCGGGTTACTTCGGGTCGGCGCTGAGCTTCAACGGCAGCTCCCGGGTCGACGTTCCGGACAGCAGCTCGCTGGAGCCGTCCTCGGCAGTGACCGTGACCGCCTGGGTCAAGTCGAACGACCCCGGAGGCGAGTTCAAGTACCTCGTGGCCAAGGGCGCCTCCGGGTGCAACGCGGCGTCGTACGCGTTCTACACGGGCATCAACGGCGGGCTGATGTTCTACGCGTCGCAGAACGGGGGCATGTCCTACGCCCTGTCGCCGGACGCCGGCACCGGCGTGTGGGATGGCGACTGGCACCTGATCGTCGGCACCTACGACGGAAAGTCCGTGCATCTGTATGTCGACGGCAAGCAGATCGGCAACGGCACCGCGATGAGCGGACCCGTGGGATACGGGCTGCCTGATGGTAATGATCTGTTCTTCGGCCACTACGACGGCTGCGCGAACACCGACTTCACGGGTTCGATCGACGAGCCGACGGTGTGGAGCCGCGCGTTCTCGCCGCTCGAGGTCAAGGCCGACTACACGCTGCTGGCCGGGCTGCACCGCGTGCTCGGGCGGCTGTCGGCCTGGCCCGGGAGTTGAGGGCAGGAGGTCAAGCAGTAGAAGTACAGCCGGTCGGCGCCGCCGCGACCCCCGTCGCGGCGGCGCCGAGCCGGCGTCCGGCGGATCCTCGCGGCGTCGTTCATCGGCGCGCTGATTGCCACCGTCGCGTTCGTCTCGCTAGTGCTGTCGTCGCCGCCACTGCCGCCGGCCGACATCGCTCGAGAGCGATGCCCACCAGATACTGATCACGTCGTGGCCAGCAGGACAACTGCGAGGGACAGTGCTCGGTCGCGGTGCTCGGCTCCGAGCGGCCACCGGCGACTGGCGGGTGCGGCTGACCAGCCCCCAGTGGGTGCGCTGCTACGTCGTGACGCTGAAGCAGTTCTCGTGGACGTACGAGCGCGGCGTCACGGGCGCGGTGCAGGTGCCCTGCCGCAGGCCGTAAGAAGCCGACGCTCGGAGACCGTTAAGTCTCACAATCGCTTAGCAGACCGGGCCGTGGGGGAACCGGCCTGAACGTCCGGAGAGCAGGGAGTAGCCGTATGAAGAAAGCACCGCTCTTGCTGGTGTTTATGATCGCCTTGTTCACCGCGCCCCAGGCCGGCGCGGCCGTGGGCCTAGCAGGATCCTGGCCGCTGGACGAGGGTTCGGGCTCGGTGGTGCACGACTTCTCGGGCCACGGCAACAACGGCACGATCACGGGCGGCACAAAGTGGACCTCCGGCTTCTCGGGCACAGCGCTCAGCTTCGACGGGGCAACCGGCCGAGTGCGCATCCCCGACAGCGCATCACTCGAGCCCGCTACGCAGGTAACGATCACGGCGTGGCTGAAGGCATCCAAGCCAGTTGGGGCGTTCGCGTACATCGTCGCCAAGGGCGCACAACGGTGTAGCGCCGCGTCGTACGGCCTCTATACGGGCGCGAATCGCGGACTGTCCTTTTACGTTTCCCGGCAGGACGGTGACGCATTTACGTCGCTCGCCAGATGCTGGCGCCCGCGTGTGGGACGGCAAATGGCATTTCGTCGTGGGCACGTACGACGGTCATGCGGTGCGGCTGTATGTCGATGGCGTGCAGGTTGGCTCCGGCTCATCGCTGTCGGGCCCCATCGACTACGACTTTGCCGACAATGACCTCTACCTCGGTCACTACGCAGGCTGCTCCGGTCTCGACTTCAGCGGCGCGGTCGATGCGCCGAGGTGTGGAGCCGGGCGCTCAGCGGAGCCGAGGTGCTGACCACCTACGAGGCGCTGGTGGCGCCGCCGCCGAGCGTTGGCAGCTCGGGCACGGCTCGCCCGCTCCGGGCTCCCCGGGCGCCGCGGCGACCGGGCGCCCGGGCGACCGGCGTCGACGTCGCCGTCGTCGCCGTCGTCGCCGACGCAGATCATCAGCGGGCCCCGCGCCGTGGGCGCGAGCGCGAGCCCGAGGCTGTCTCACGTCTCGCTCTCGGGCCTCGCCCTGGGCAAGCCGCGGGTCGGACTGCGGCTGACCTCAGGCCCGCGCGCGCTGCCGATCAACTCGTTCGCGGTCGCGCTTGCCGCGTGGACGTGCATTTCGCCCGCAGCCTGAAGACCGTCCGGGCCGGCGTGAAGGCCGGGCGGCCGGGGAGCTACATCCTGGCGTTGCGCCACGGGACGCTCAGCTTCACGCTGCGCAAGCCCGCGCGCTCGCTGTCGGTCGCGATCCTCCCGCGCGCGCTCGTCGAAGACAAGTCGCTGATCAAGCGTATCGCGACCGTGCGAAGGTTCAATCGCACGCGTGGCCACGTCGCCCGGCGCTCGCTGAAGCTCGAGCTCGTGGTCAGCGTCACCGACACCGCGCGGATGGTCTCGCCGTCCACGGTCCCGGTCGCCGTCCGCTAGCAGCAGCTCGCGGACGGTCTCTCGAGTCGCGCCGGAACGTCCCGCACCGCGGGCGAACCAGCAGGCTGCACGCGCGGTGCGCGGGTCACGTCGAGAGGGTGGAGATTCGAACGATCCTCCGCACCCCGGCGAAATCCCGTCGGCGATTCGCCGTTGCTAGGTAGCGGCCCAGCGAGAGACGGACGGAATCGTCTGGAGCCGCGAGGGGACATGACACCACGACTCGCTACCAGGCTCACGATTCACGACCCGTCGATCACCGGGCAGGACGTGGGCAACTCCGACGGTGCGGTTGCGGCGCGTGGGCTGGTTGCACTTCCCTCGCGACAGTTCGGGCTCGTTGAAAGCCCCGATCATGCCGTCACGTCGCCGCGGCAGCGAGAGGCACTACGCCGACGGTTGCTATGCGCGGCGGATGTGCTGACCGCTGCTGCGGCGCTCGTGCTGGTGTTGACCGTGCTGGGTCACGACCAGCCCAGGCTGGTGACCCTGTTCGGGATACCGGTGCTGATCCTGCTGTTCAAGATCGGCGGGCTGTACGACCGCGAACAGGTGCGCCTGCTGCGGTCGACGCTCGACGAGGCGCCGGTGATCCTGCAGCTGGCGGGCCTGTATGCGCTCGCGGTGACGATCCTTCGCCCACGGTGCTCGAGGGGCACCTGGGCAGCGCTCAGATCGCGGGCCTGTGGCTGTTCACCTTCGTGGCGATCGTCGGCGGGCGGATGTTCGCCCGCTGGCTCGCCGGCCGCATGTCCGCGATCGAGCGCTGCCTGGTGATCGGCGATCCCGATCGGGCGCTGCGGATCCGCGACAAGCTCGGTAGCAGCGGCGCGCGTGCCGTGGTCGCCGCGACGCTGCCGCTGGAGGCCAACGAGGTCGACCAGCTCGACGGTCCCGAGGGCGTACGCCGGCTGGTAGACGACCTCAACGTCGACCGCATCATCGTCGCGCCGGGCAGCAGCGAGGCTGACATCACCGAGCTGATCCGCCTGGCCAAATCGGCCGGCGTGCAGGTGAGCCTGCTCCCGCGGATGCTCGAGGTCGTCGGCTCGACGGTCGAGTTCGAGGACATCGACGGGATGACGATCCTCGACGTCCGGCCGTTCGGTCTGACGCGCTCCTCGCGGCTGCTCAAGCGCGTGTTCGACCTGATCGTCACCACGATCGGCCTGGTCGCGGTCGGGCCGGTGATCGCTGCGATCGCCGTGGCGCTCCGCCTGGACTCCAAGGGCCCGGTGTTCTTCCGCCAGATCCGCGTCGGCCGCGACGGTCAGCAGTTCAAGATCTTCAAGTTCCGCTCGATGGTCGTCGACGCCGAGGAGCAGAAGGAGCGCCTCCGCGCGCTCAACGAGGTCGGCGACGGGATGTTCAAGATCAGCCGCGACCCCCGGGTGACCAGGGTCGGGAGCATCCTGCGCAAGACGTCGCTCGACGAGCTGCCTCAGCTGTTCAACGTGATGCGCGGCGAGATGAGCCTGGTCGGCCCGCGGCCGCTGGTCACCGACGAGGACGCGCTGGTGCTCGGGCTGGACCGCAGCCGGCTGCACCTGACGCCGGGGATGACCGGACCGTGGCAGGTCCTGGGCAGCCGCGTGCCGATGCAGGAGATGGTCGAGCTCGACTACGTGTACGTCGCCAACTGGTCGCTGTGGCTCGACGTCAAGATCCTGCTGCACACCGTGCGCCACGTCCTGCGCCGCGGGAATGTCTAGGGCTCGGCGGGCTCGGCGGTCAGGCGAGCGGCACCAGACGCGAGAGATCTCGCTCGAACGCCGCCGTTCGCATCGCCGCCAGCGCCCGGTCGCCTGCGGCTGCACCACGGCAGATCCCCAGGATCGTGATCGCCACGGCGACCCACGCCGCCGCCAGCAGTGCCAGCGCGATTAGCAGCATCGGGTGTTGACGATGATCGACACAGCGGGTTTCCTACCCACAGGTTGGCGTGTCGACCGGCGGCAAGGCACGGATTCATCCGAATCTCATCCTCGCCGTCCGCCCGGCGCCCATCCGTAATTGGCCCATCGCCACCGAAGCTCCGTCCACCTTCGTGCCCCACATCAGACGTCTCGGGATCGTTGCCGTCGCCTCGCTCGCGCTCGCGGGGTGCGGCGGCTCCAAGTCCGCCTCCCACTCCCAGAGCGGCAATCAGGCGCACAAGTCCGCGACTGCGGACTGCGACCTCAACGCCACGCCGTCGACCCTGGACGAGCGCATAACGTCGGCCGCGGTCGGCCAGACGATCTGCCTGGCCACCGGCGACTACGGAATGTGGGCGGGCGCCGACAAGGCGGTCACAATCAAGGCGGCGCCGAGGGCCACCCCGAAGATGACGCTCACGCTCGGCTCCGGAGCCAGCGGCTTCACGCTCGACGGGATCACGGGCATGGGCGGGACGATCGACAGCGGGGCCTCAGACGTCACGATCCGTAACAGCAAGTTCGCCACCCAACTCGACGTCGAGGGTGCGGTGCGGCACATCGTGATCGAAAGCAACGACTTCACCTACCCGGTGAAGTCCGTGGCCAGCGGCGTGAACTCGAAGATCCTTCTCAACACGACGGGCAGCTCGCCGGGCGCGGCCGTCAGGGTCGCGCGCAACACGATCGCCAACGGAGACCTCGACGGCATCCATGTCGGCGGCGGCTCGGGCGAACTCATCCTGGGCAACCGGATCGAGAACCTGTGCGACCGCGGCGTCAACCACACCGACGACATCCAGCTCGAGAGCGGAACCCACCTGCGGATCGCGGGCAACTACCTGTACGAGACCCAGCACTGCCCGACCCAGGGGATCACCAGTTTCGACGGCGGCACCGTCGGCGTCGTGATCGAGGACAACGTGATCGACATACCGCGCGACTGGGGGATCGAGCTGTACTCAGACAAGGACAGCATCGTGCGGCACAACACGGTCGTCTGGCACCCCACCACCTACTCCGAGTTCCACAACGGCACCGGCCTGATCGACATCGACCGCAAGCCCGGAGGTCCCGTCGGCACGGGCACCCAGGTCGACTACAACATCGGCACCGTCCAGTTCGCCAACGGCTCCACCGGCACACAGCAGGGCAACGTCTCCGGCGATGCAGCCAAGTACGTCGGACCGCCGACGTCCTGGGCCGGCTTCAGGCTGGCCCAGGACTCCGGCGTCGGTCTGAAGGCGGCGCCCGACGGCGCTAACGCGGGCGCCCGGATTCCCGGCTGATCACGAGACCGAGTGGCGGATCCCCGTGTCGAGGCCGTCGGAGGCCGCTCCGGCGCCGGCCGAGCCCGGCGCCAGGAACAGGTCGGTGTACACCGAGTTCGGTCCGGGCGCACCGCCGACGTAGCTGACCGTGGATGGGTTGGTGTTGTGATCCGCGGTGCCGGTCGATCCGTTGGCGAAGCTCACGTTGGCGACGTTGTCGTACACGTGCGTGCCCGTTCCGGCCGGGTCCTGGGTCTTGCGGTCGATGTCGATGTCGCCGGTTCCGGAGTTGAACTCCGAGTAGCTGCTGTCGTGCCACACCACCGTGTTGTGGCGGACGATGCTGCTGCTGTCCGAATACAGCTCGATCCCCCAGTCGCGCGGGACGTCGACGACGTTGTCCTCGATCAGGACCCCGTTGGTTCCACCGTCGTATGACGTGATCCCCTGGGTCGCGCAGCTCTGGGCGTCGTAGACATAGTTGCCGGCGATCCGGATCGCGCTGCCGCCCTCGAACTGGAGGTTGTCGGTGTGGTTGACCCCTCGGTCGCACAGATTCTCGAAGCGGTTTGACAGGATCAGGGCGCCGGAGCCGCCACCGATGTGGACACCGTCCAGATCGCCGTTCTCGATGTCGTTGTGCTCGATCGTGACCGCCGAGCCCGCCGAGCTCCCGCTGGTGCTCGAGGAAGATCTTCGAGTTGGGCCCGCTGGTGCTGGACTGCACCGGATAGGTGAAGTCGTTGTCGTTGATTACCACGTTCGTAGTCGCACCCTCGATGTCAAGCTGCGAGCTGAACGTGCTGTTCTGGATCGTGACGTTCGTGGCGCCGGAGTTGATCGTCCCACCCATTCCCACGAGTCCGTCGAGCGTGAACCCGGAGTCTCCCGATCCGAGACTGACCTTCATCGACGGCGACGCGCCGCTGGCGGCCGCGATCGTGATCGCCTTGCCGGTCCCCGTCCAGGTGCCGTAGCTGCCGGTGGCCAGGCAGACCGTCTGCCCGGTCGCGGCGGCCGACACCTGCGAGGCGAATGTCGACGGCGTCGCGCTGAGATCGCAGTCACCCGGCGGAGGCGGAGGCGGAGGCGGAGGCGGCGGGGCGTCGTCGTCGTCGCGGTGACGACCGCGGTCGCCGGCGAGGTGGCCGTCGTGGTGCCGCCGGCGTTGGTCGCGGTCACGACCGCGCGGATCGTGTGACCCACGTCGGCCGCGGACAGCGTGTAGCTCGCCGAGCTCGCGCCGGCGATCGCCGCACAGGCGCCGCCGGAGCTGTTGCAGTCCTGCCATGCGTAGCCGATACCGGTAGCCCCGTTGCTCCACGAGCCGTCGGAGGTCCGCAGCGTCTGACCCTGCTGGGCGGTGCCGCTGATCGACGGCGCCGCCGTATTCACCGGTGGCAGCGTCTGCGTCTGGCCGGTGGTCACGGCGACGTTGTGCTCGATCGTCGCCGCTTGGCCCTGCGCGTCGGTGACCGTGAGCGTCACGTACTTCGTGCCGACCACCTGGAAGGTGAAGTCGAATCCGGTTCCGGTCCCAAGCGGGTACACGCCCCCGGACGGAGGCAGGTCGGACCAGCTGTAGGTGCACGGTGTCGCCGCGCAGGTGGATGCCGAGGCGTCGAAGTGCACGGCCTGCCCGGCCGTCGGAGCGGCCGGAGAATAAGTGAACGCCGCCGTCGGGTCCGGCGACGTCCCGCCGCCGGTGCCGCCACCCCCGGTACCACCGCCCCCAGAGCCGCCGCCGCTCGCGCTATCGCTGGCGTACGCCGAAATCGGACACGCGGTACCCGCCGTCCCCTGCCGCCACGACGACGGCAGCGACCGCAGGCGCCCAGAGGCCGAGCTCTCACTGCGACACGACCCACCGCTGCCCTCACGGAAGTACAGTGTCCCTCCGGTTCCCAGCACGGCGATCCAATACGTGGATTGCGCGTTGACGGTTGTCTGGGCGATCGACAGCGTGTTCCATGCTCCGGCGTCGGGCGAGCTCGTCGAGCCCGCCGCGAGCAGTGTCCCGGGGTGACCGCCGCTGTCGGCGTACAGCCCGACCCGCAGCGTGGTCGCGCGGTTCTGACCGTCGAGATACACGCTGATCGAGCTGGCGGTCCCGCTGGCTCCGGCCGAGAACGCGAACGCGTCGGCGGAGCCCGAGGATGCGGTGCCAGGGGCTGATTGCACCGTCTGGTCACCGACGAGTACTGCGGCGCTGCTTGAGGCTGTTGCTGCGAAAGACGTGCCGGCAAAGCCGGCAGCGGTCGTCAACAGGCAGGCCAAGACGACCCTACTTACGTGCCGCATCCGGTCCCTCCCACGATAGGTGATGTCGGCTATGTGGTTGCTGTGCGCACGGGGCGCGAGTGGGCAGTCTTCCCACCTCCCCACCCGTCTAAGCCCCAACAGACCAAAATTTAGAGGTGCGCCACTAAAAGCATCCGCATATCAGCGACGCCGCGGACACCCCCAAGCACGTGTCCGGTCGATTGTTTCTAAAAGCGCCGGCGCATCCAGCTGCACCGCAGCGGCCCGTCGAAGCGAGGCATCAGGGGGCCGCGCAGACCCCGTGCGCGCGGGGCGATCCGCAGGAACCACAGCTTGTAGAACGCGAGGTCCAGGGCGTCCCCTTGGGCCAGCTCGAGTCGGGCCTTCAGACGCGACGTACGGCGGCTCGCGCACAGCGCGAACGAGCGCAGCGGCAGCGTGCTCGCGTTGAGCTTTTCCTTGTACTCGTAACGCCCGGTGCCGGCCTCGACCTTGGTGGCTCCCTCCGCCGCCGCCGTCTCGAGCATCTTCATCAGTCCGACGCGTCCCAGCGCGAACTGGTCCCAGCGCTCGCCGCGCCGTCGCCCAGACAGCCGCCAGTAGAAGGTGCCGTCCATCCCGAAGCACCAGTAGTACGCGACCGGCTCGCCGTCGGCGACCAGCCGGATCAGCCTGACGCGCCCCTCCGCGGCCAGCGTCCGCACGAGATCGCGGGAGAACTCTCGGGATCCGGGCCAGTCGTCGAAGTGGCCGAGCTTGTTGATCGCCCTCCACTGGACCTGGTGCATGGCGATGAACGCGTCGAACTCGCACTCGAGCTCGGATCCGTCGCGCACGACGTCGACCTCGAAATCGAATGCCTTGTTCAGCTTGTTCAGGTTGCGCCGGTAGTTGGTGCGGCCGTTGCGGCTGACGTCCTTCAGGTAGGCGTCGAAGCCGTCGGGCAGCTCGAACACGGTGTGCGAGCCCGCGTCCTGGTCTCTCAGCGTGAGCGCGAAGCGCGAGCAGCTCACCGCTGCCGACCGGATCGCGGGCAGTTGTGCGCCCGTGGCCGGACTCGGGCCCACGTGCACCATGTCCACGGTGTCGTGGCACATCAGCTGCCTGAACGCGAGCGCATAAGACTGCTCGGCCACGTCCGCCGCCACGGGCGCCTCCACGAGCGCGAGCGTGCAGTCGGAGCCGACCAGCTTCGCCACCCGGGTGACGCCGAGCGGTCCTCGCAACCGGTCGATGAAGAACGGAAGCACTCCGACGAGCTCACCACCGGCGCGCACCAGGCACAGCCGCAGCGCCCGTCCGCGACCGTAGTGACGCCACCACACCCGGCACCAGCCGAACGTCATGTACAGCGATCCGTGCAGCTGCTCGATCAGCCGGCCCCACTGCGGCGCCACCGCCTCGGCGACTTCGAAAGAGTTGAACACTTCCAGGTGGAGGTCCTGGCTGCGCCGAAGGTCGCCGGTCACCACCGGGTACGCTGCTGACACTGAGATGGGAGGGTGTGAGTTCATGGGTGGGGCTCGATTCTCAATAGGTGGTAGCGCGTAGCGGTCACCGCCTGCAGCAACTTCACGCGCCGGTCTTCGCGCTGCCCCACGAGCGCGAGCACTGCGAACACGGCGGCTCGAATCGGCATTAGCACGGCGTAGACCGCCTGTGCCAGCGCCCAGTCGAGGAGACCGCGGTTCTTACGGTTAAAGCGCAACAGGCTCTTCTGCAGCTGCAGATACATGTTCGCGCTCACCACGGCGCTGCGCTGGGTGCTGCGCCCGCCGCCCTCGAGGTGCATGATCCGCGCCCTCGGGGTGAACAGGCAGCGCCAGCCACGCGCCCAGAACCGGTAACACCAGTCCGCCTCCTCGGCGTACATGAAGTACCGGTCGTCCATCGGCCCAACGTCATCCAGGGCCTCGCGCCGGACCAGCATGAACACGCCCGACACGACGTCGACCTCACGCTCGTCGCAGCGATTCCACGAACCCATCTCCGAGCGGCCCAGGAATCGCGCCCGCGGAAAGCGCGACGTGCACGTCAGCATGTCCAGCAGGATGTTGAGCGGCGAGGGGAAGCGAAAGCAGGTCTTCTGGATCGTGTCGGCGTCCTCCCACACCTGACACCCCAGGACCCCGATCCGCTGGCCGCTTAGCTCATCGGCATGCGCCACGCACTCGTCGATCGCCCCGTCCAGCACCAGTGTGTCCGGGTTGATCAGCAGCACGTAACGGCCGCGCGCCACGCTCAGACCCTTGTTGTTGGCCGCAGCGAAACCCTGGTTGTCCCGGTTGAGGATCCCGATCACATCCGGGAACTCCTCCGCCAGCATCGCCTGAGAGCCGTCGGTCGAATTGTTGTCGACGACTACGATCTCGAACGAGGATTCGCGTGTCTGCTCGATGATCGAGCGAAGGCACCCACGCAGGTAGGCGCAGGCGTTCCAATTTACGACCACGATCGTGAGGTCGATTGGAGGAACTGCTGGGTCCATCTGACAACGCCTTACTCCGGTCCCCCTGTACGTCAGAGCAACGGATCAAGCGCAGCGAGACTTACGCGGCTGGACGCATCTCGTCAAGGAACCCGGGAACAGCGGCCGGGGCAGATGCGGAGGCTCCAACCGTGATAAACGGAGGACTTACAGGGACCGTCGCTACCCGCCTGCTCGCGGCCTCCACCAGATGGTCGAGCGTCAGTTCATCCGCCTCTACCGACAGGGCGAGGCCCCGCGTACGAAGTTCCTTGGCAATCTGGATCTGGTGATCGTCGACGTGCTCTGTGTAAGCCACGCGGCGCGGCACCAGGACCGGGCACTTGCCGACCTCGAGAGCGGCGAGCGCGGTCCCCACCCCTGCGTGGGACACTAAGACGTCAGCCTCCCGGATCGCGCTCGTGAGTTCGTGTTCCGGAATCGAGTGGTGGCCGGCGATGCCCAATCCGCGAACGTCGGTGTCGCCGGTCTGCCACAACACTTCGGCGTTGGCCGGCAGGATCGTCAGCAACCGCCGCACGAGCCGGTCGAAGCTGTAGTCCTTGAACGTCCCCAGCACTACCACCACTTTTTGCAATCGTGAGGGTGCCGGCCAAGGCGAATCGTCTGCCACAAAGGAGTCGAACACCGCGCCGCGGTAGTGCCACCTGCCCCGGGCCCAGGCCGGGTACTGCGCGTACAGATTGACCCCCGGAAGCTTGCTGATCAGGCCCGCCGTCATGGAGGGTCCGTCACTGCGAGCGGCGCTCTCGATGTAGTGGCAGCTGAGCCCGCGAGCACGGCCAACGGTGAAGAACGGGACCGCGATCGCCGCCCCGGTGCTAACGATTGTGTCGACCCGGTGGCGACGCAAGATGTCAGTGGCTGCCGGAACGTTACGCAGCACGTTGCGAAGATCCCGGCCGCCGATCGGTCGCACAAAATCCACCGGCTCGCCCGCGAGCAGTGACCGGCTCTGAGGGTGGTCGAATGTAGCCCAGCGAAAAGGTCCGTCGATCCCCACCAGCGAGCGGTGCAGACGGTGCAGTTGCTTCAGGTGACCGCCAGTAGAGGCGACCAGCAGCGTAGTCAACTTATCGTCCCCTCACTAGGGCCACTGTCACGGTCCCGATCATTTCGGCGCTCCTGTCACGATTGCACGGAAGTTCGCTTGTCCAGGCCGGCGACTGCCGCTGGCGGCGGCGGTCTCCACCAGAAGAACGGTCCGGTCGGCACTGGGCTTACGCGCCATGCGCGCTCATGCCATCCGGCCTCGCGAAGGGCGGCTCGGCGAGCCCCAACACGACCTTCAATGCGCGTAGCTCGTGCGTCCGTCGCTCGCGGGCGCCCGGCCGCAGCGCCATCCCGGCGATGCGCACCGAGTGGTGCAGGGCGAGCACGCGCGGTAGATCAGCGCCTCGAGGCGGCCGAAGTGCTTGGCGGCGTACTCCATGCGCGAGAACGACGCCTGGGCCGCCAGCCGCGGGTTGGGCTTGCCTCCGTAGTGGAGGATGCGCATCACCGGTAAGTGACGGACCTCCCAGCCGGCCTCGCGGACACGGCGGCACAGGTCTGCCTCCTCGGAGTACATGAAGAAGCGCTCGTCGAAGCCGCCGACGGCCTCGGCCGCCTCGCGCCGGAGGATCAGCACCGCGCCAACCAGCCAGTCGGCTCCGCGCTCCTCGCCGTAGGCGCCCTGGTCGAGCTCGCGCTCCTGCAGGTGATCGCAGCCCGGGAGCTTGCGCAGCAACAGCGCCTCCGACAGCGCTCGGCGTCACGGTCGGGTCGCGGCGGATGCTCTGCAGACTGCCGTCGGCCTCCTCCTGGATCACGCTCGCAGCGCCGATCCGCGGACGCTCGTCCATCGCGTCGACGAGCGCCCGGAAGCGGCCCCAACGCACCACCGTGTCGGGGTTGAGCGCGAGCAGATAACGGCCGCGGGCGACGGCGAAGCCGGCGTTGTTGGCCGCAGCGAAGCCGACGTTAGGTAGCCGCATGACCTCGATCTCGGGCCAGCGGGCCTCGATCGCGGCCGGAGTGTCGTCCGACGAACCGCTGTCGACGATCACCCACTCCACCGAGACGCCGCCGAGGCTCGCCATCGCCGACTCCAGGGTCTCGAGCGCGAGCTCGCGCCCGTTGTGGGTCACGACGACGATGCTCAGGTCTGGGGCGGAGAGCTCCGCCTGTGGCGCGAGACCGTCAGCCGGCAGCGATAGCGCCGTCATTGGCGAGCTCGAGAATCGTGGCTCCGTAGCCACTCTCGGGGTCCATGATCCTGGTCACCGCTTCCGACCGCGAACGCGCGTCGAGCTTGCGGAAGGCCGAGGAGAGGTGCGTCTTGACGGTGCTCTCGGCCAGATAGAGCTTGTCGGCGATCTCCCGGTTGGTGCGGCCGGCCATCACCAGCGCGAGGATCTGCTTCTCGCGGTGCGATAGCGGCCGCGGGGCGATCTGGCGGCCGAGCGCGGTGGGCACGGTCAGCTGTCCGGCGAGCATCGCGCGAGCGGTGGGCACCAGCGTCCGCTCGAGATCGTCGTCGAGCACGATCCCGGACGCGCCAGCGAGCAGCGCGCGGCGCAGCGACGCGTTGGAGGCGTCAGCCGAGACGACCATCAGGATCAGGGCATCGGCGTGCTCCTCGGCCAGGCGACGCACGATCCCGACACGCTCGCCGTCGGTCGCGTCGCTGAGCAGCAGCAGGATCAGAGCTCGTCTGCTCGGACGGCGCGCCACCGCCGACGCGGAAGCCGGCCTCGACCAGCACGCGGGCGAAGCGCTTGCGTGCGGGCTCGTCGGCTCCGATCACGCACGTCGCCACCGGTGTCGGGGCGGGTGCGCTCTGCTGACGTGCGGTCGCGACTCTCATGTAGCTAAGAACGCCCGCAGACACCGAAGAGCTTTCACGAGGTTTGCGGCAGACCGTTCAGAACCCGTCCGTTGTTACACGCGAGGTGCGAGATGCGCGATGCGAAGCGTTGATCGAGGGCCAACACCGCACTGAGCAAGTCTGAGCGCACCCGGAGCGTTGGTCTCGACGATGGCGACCGACAGACTCGCACGCAGGCGACGGCTGCTCGCGGTGGTAGGGCTCAGCGCCGTGCTCGCGCTCCTCTGCGCGGTAATCAACAGCGGCATCATCGCTGGCTTCCCGCCCAAGCCGAGGCTTCACAACCTCCAGGAGGCAACCGCGACCAGCGAGCTCAGCGTCGACCTACCAGCCTCGATGCCGTCGGTCGCGCACGGGCGCGGGCAGCCTCCCGACGACCCGGTGACGCTTCACCAAGCGCGCCGAGCTGATGGGTCGCGTGATCATTAGCCCGCCGGTGCTCGACCGCATGGCCGCGCGCTGCGGACTGCCGGCCGGCCAGATCTCGGGGCTAGGCCGGAGCACCGCCAACGTCCCCGACGAGCTCACTCAGCCCGACGGCGAGCAGCGCGCCTCCGACATCGAGGCCTCCAACGCCACCTATCGCGTCGAGATGCAGAGCCGCCAGACGCAGCCGATCATCGACATCTACACCGAGGCGCCGACGGTCGCCGCCGCCGAGTGCCTGGCCAACGCCGCGCCGGTCGCGCTGACCAGCTACCTGCAGACACTCGCGCACGCGCAGGGCTCGACCACGCCGCTGCCGCAGGTGCTGCCACTCGGGCCCGCCCGCGGCGGGATCGCCAACGGCGGGGCCACAGCTGATCGTCGCGATGCTCACGTTCGTGACCGTGTTCGGGACAATGGTCGGCGCGCTGCTCGCGGTCGGCTGGCTGATCAGGCGGCGCCGGGGCCGGCGCTCCGACGGGCCCGACGAGGAGCCGCTGTTCGTACCGGAGTCGTTCTCCGATCCGCTCCCCGAGCTCGTGTCGGCCGACCCGGCCGAGGATCGCGACAGCTGGCCGCACACCAGGCGGCCGCTGCCGTGGATGATCGCGTTGTTCCTGGCCGTCATCTGGCTGACGCCGTTCGACAACATCCAGCTCAACGCCTCGCTGCCGGTCGAGCTGAGGCTCGACCGCCTAGTGCTGCCGTTCTTGGTGGTCGTGTGGCTGTTGGCGATGGCGGCTGGCGGCCGAAGAGCTCCGCGGCTGAAGATGACGTGGATTCACGTGGCGCTCGCCGGGCTGCTGGCCACTGCGTTCCTCAGCGTGGTCACCGACGCCCAGTACCTCAACCACACGCTCGAGCTGCAGCTGTCGCTGAAGAAGTTGCCGCTGATCGTTTCTTACGTGTCTCTATTCGTGGTCGTGGCCAGCGGAGTGCGGCGCAGCGAGGTCCGCCCCTTCTTGACCTACACGTTGGTGCTGGCGGTGATCGTCGCGCTGGGGATGATCCTCGAGTACCGGACCAATCAGAACGTGTTCTGGAATCTGGTCGGGAAAGCTCTTCTCGGGCCCGTTCGAGCTCAACGGCGCACTCGACGGCGACGTGTTGACGCCACCGGCCGGGGCCTGGTCCGGGGCTCGGCGGTGGTCCGGCTCGAAGCCGTGGCGATGCTGACGATGGCGCTACCGATCGGGCTGGTGCGGGTGATGCAAGCCGATCGCTGGCGCCAGCGGCTGATCTATGGCTTCGCGATCTGCATCCTGGTCGCAGCGACGTTGGCCACCTACCGTAAGAGCGCTCTGATCGCACCCGTCGCGAGTCGTCCTCACGCTCGCGTACTTCCGCCGGCGCGAGCTGCTCAAGCTGGCACCCGCTGTTCCTGGTGCTGCTGGTCGTGGTCACTTCGATCTCACCGGGTGCGATCGGCTCGACAGTGAGGCAGTTCACGCGGTCAGACGCGACCGCGGTGCCGACCGTCTCAGACCGGACGTCTGACTACGACGCCGTGCGCCCGGACATCCTCACCCACCTGGCGCTCGGACGCGGCTGGGGCAGCTACGACCACGGCGTCTACCGGACGCTCGACTCTGAGATCCTCATGCGGACGATCGAGGGCGGCGTGGTGGGGCTGCTTGCGTTCCTGCTGGTCCCGATCGCGGTCGTCGCTGTGGCGCGAAGGCCGATCGCGTCGCGCGACCCGACCGATGCGCAGGTCGCGCTGATCGGGGCATCGGTCGCGGTCGGCTTTCTTGTGCTCACATTGCTGTTCGACGAGCTCTCGTTCCCCCATGCCGCCTACATATTCCTGTACATGGCCGGGCTCGAGGCCGTGGTTCTGCGACGACGCCGTGGCACGGAGCCCGGACCCGGATCCCGTCCCGCCGCGGCTCAAGCTCGACGATCCCGACCTCGCGCCGACATCGCTCGCGCAAGAGCCGCTGCTCCCGGGGCGTTGATCGAACGATGAAGCTCGGAAAGCGCATGTGGACGATGTGGCAGCTGAAGCCGTGGCTGGCGGCGAGCGCGGCGCTCGCGCTCGTGGTGCGCGGTGTGGAGCGTCGTCCAGCATCAGCCTGGTTCCGCCCGGCTTGCACTCGAGGGACCTGAAGATGGCGACCGCCACTACTCACGTGGTCGTTGACACGCCGAAGTCCGCGGTGCTCGACCTGCGCCAGAACACCTATGACTTCCAGGCGCTCACGCAGCGCGCGGTGCTGCTGGGCAACGTGATGGCCAACGGGCCGGTGCGCGCGGCGATCGCGACCCAGGCCCACGTCCCCGTCGACGCCCTCCAGATCGCCCCGCCGCTGACGCCCAAGCAGCCGCGGGCGGCGGTCGGCACCGGGCCGCAGCCGAGCGTCTCGGACATCGCCAGGTCCACCAAGCAGTACAAGCTCAGCATCGAGGCCAACCCGACGGTCCCGGTCCTCGACATCTACGCGCAGGCGCCCGACGCGACCACCGCGGCGGCGCTCGCCAACGGCTCGGTCGTGGCCCTGCGCCAGTATCTCGGGCAGCTGGCCACCACCCAGCAGACCCCGTCCCGGGACCAGATCCGCCTGCTGCAGCTCGGTAGCGCCAGCGGCAAGGTGATCAACAAGGGCATCGACTTCCAGGTCGCGATCGTGGTGTTCCTGCTGACGTTCGCGATCGCCTGCGCGGCCTCGCTGTTCATCTCACGGATCAGGCGCGGCTGGCGCTCGGCGGCCGTGGCCGACGAGCCGGTCCAACGGAGCAATCCAGGCGCGGGCATGGCGATAGCGCGCCGGCTGCTGACCCGCCGCCGGATGGTCCTTGCGCTCGGCCTGGTGGTGGCGATCGCCGCGGGCTACAAGCTGGGCCACAAGCCGGCCGAGGCGGGCGGCACGGCCAAGACCCGCGTGGTCGTCGACACGCCCGACTCATCGCTGGTCACGGGCGCGCCCAAGGGCGGCGACACGCTGTCCTGGCGGGCCACGCTGCTGGCCATGCAGCTCGCCACCGACCAGTCACAGCGTGTGCTGGCGGCCAAGGCCGGCGTCCCGGCGGCCCAGCTGTCGGTGAGCGACACCGAGCTCGCCGGGCCGACGGTGCTCGCGCCATTGCCCACGGCGGCGGCCAAGGCGGCCGACAGCACCGCCAAGCCCTACGCGGTCAGCGTCGGCACCGACGACACACTTCCGATCATCACGATCCAGACCGCGGCTCCGGACCGCGCCGGCGCCGTGCGCCTCGCTCAGGCCGCGGTCGGCACGTTGCAGGCCGGCGCCTCGCCCAAGGACACAGCGACGCTGCAGGGCCTGACGTTCTCGACCGTGGGTCCGATCGACGCGCACGCCGTCGCCGGTGGCGGCGGCAAGAAGAAGATGGCGATCACGGCGATCGTGGTGTTCGGCCTGTGGTGGGTGTGCATGCTGATCGGGCCGGCGATCGCCGGCGCCAAGCGCACGCTCCGCGAAGACCGCGCCCTGGGCTGGTGAGCCCGGCGCCCGCAAGATCGCGGGCCCCGTGGACGTTGCATTTTCAGACACGAACTTCGAACTTAGGGGAACTCCTATGACCTACAACGACAACTCGAGCATGGACAAGGAGCAGCTGTGAGCGACCTGGGCAGGGTGCTGGTGACCGGCGGTGCCGGAGCGATCGGCAGCAACGTCACCGACGAGCTGGTGATCGCGGGGGCCGACGAGATCATCGTGCTCGACAATCTCGTTCGCGGCCGCCGCGAGAACCTCGGCTGGGCGCTGGCCAACGGGCCGGTGCGGCTGGTCGAGGGCGACATCTGCGACCGCGAGCTGCGTGCGCGAGCTGATGTCCGGCATCGACATCGTCTTCCACCTCGCGGCGATCCGCATCACGCAGTGCGCGGAGGAGCCGCGGCTTGCGCACGAGGTCCTGGTCGACGGCAGCTACGACGTGTTCGAGGCGGCCATCGAGGCCGGCGTGCGCCGCGTGATCGCGTCGTCGTCGGCGTCGGTGTACGGCCTGGCCGAGGAGTTCCCGACCAACGAGTCCCATCACCCGTACGCCAACGACACCCTCTACGGCGCCGCCAAGGTGTACAACGAGGGCCTGCTGAAGAGCATGCACTCGCTCAACGGGCTCGACTACGTGGCGCTGCGCTACTTCAACGTCTACGGCCCGCGCATGGACGTGCACGGCGTCTACACCGAGGTGCTGGTCCGGTGGATGGAGCGGATCTCCGCCGGACAGCCGCCGCTGATCCTCGGCAGCGGCAAGCAGACGATGGACTTCGTCTACATCGGCGACGTGGCCCGGGCGAACCTGCTGGCCGCCCAGTCCGACGTCACCGACGAGGCCTTCAACATCGCCTGCGGCGTCGAGACCAGCCTGCTGGAGCTCGCCGAGATGATGCTGAACGTGATGGGCTCCGACCTGTCGGTCGAGTTCGGCCCCGAGCGTTCGGTCAACAAGGTCTCCCGCCGCTTGGCCGACACCTCCAAGGCGCGCGAGCTGCTCGGCTTCGAGGCCGAGGTCGACCTCGAGGAAGGGCTCACGCGGCTGGTGGACTGGTGGAAGTCAGAGCTCGCGGGCGCGCCGGCCGAGCCGGTGCAAGGTCTGGCGAGGGCCGCGTGATGGAGGTCCCGTTCACGCGCCCCTACTTCCGGGGCGACGAGGGCGCCGCGGTCGCCGAGACGATCGCCACGGGCTGGGTCTCCCAGGGGCCGCGCGTGCGCGAGTTCGAGGCTGCGTTCGCCGCTCGCGGTGGGCGCGCCCGAGGCGGTGGCGACGACCAACTGCACGACGGCGCTGCAGCTCGCGCTGTACGTCTCGGGCGTCGGCCCGGGCGACGAGGTGATCGTGCCGTCGCTGTCGTTCATCGCCACCGCCAACTCGGTGTGGCAGAACGGCGCGACGCCGGTGTTCGCCGACGTCGACCCGCGGACCTACAACCTCGACCCGGTCGCGGCCGAGCGGGCGATCACGCCCCGCACGAAGGCGATCATGCCGGTGCACCAGCTCGGCCTCCCGGCCGACATGGACCCGTTCCTGGAGCTCGCGCGCGAGCACGGGCTGGCGCTGGTCGAGGACGCGGCGTGCGCCATCGGCGCCACCTACAAGTCGCGGCCGATCGGCTCGCTCGGCCCGCTGGCCTGCTTCTCGCTGCACCCTCGCAAGGTGATCACCACCGGCGAGGGCGGGATGATCGCGGTTCACGACCCCGCCGTCGCCGAGCGCCTGCGGCAGCTTCGCCAGCACGCGATGGACGTCTCTGACCTGGCGCGCCACGGGGCCCGCAACGTCGTGATCGAGTCCTACCCGGAGCGCGGCTGGAACGCCCGCATGACCGACATGCAGGCGACGCTCGGGCTGTGCCAGCTGGAGCTGCTCGACGAGATCCTGGCCGCAGCGCACCCGGCAGGCAGCGCGCTACAGCGAGGCGCTCGCCCGCGTTCCCGGGATCGAGCCTCCGTATGAGCCGGACTACGCGCAGCGCACCTGGCAGTCCTACGCGGTGCGGATCACGCCGGCCGCCCGGATCGGACGCGCCGAGCTGATGCAGGCCATGCTCGACGACGGCATCGCCACCCGCCGCGGCGTGATGGCGATCCACACCGAGCAGTCCTACGCCGGCAGCTCTGCGATCCTTCCCGCACACGATGGCGGCGACCCGCGACGCGCTGATGCTGCCGCTGTTCCCGGGGCTCACCGACGAGCAGCAGGACTACGTCATCGACCGGCTGGCCTCGCACGTAACCGCACTGGCGGCGTGAGCCCGACGCCGCTCCTGCTGGTCGGGGCCGGCGGCTTCGCCCGCGAGACGCTGGAGCTCGTGCGGGCGATCAACCGGGTCTCGCCGGACTGGGAGCTGCGCGGGTTCCTCGACGACGACGCGAGCCGGCACGGCTCGGAGATCCACGGCGTCCCGGTGCTGGGACCATCGGAGGCGGTGCACGAGCACGCCGACGCGCTCGTCGCCGCCTGCGTGGCCTCGCCGTCTGATCCGCTGCGCCGACTCGGTCTGGTGGCGCGGCTGTCGCTGCCGGCCGAACGCTACGCCACCCTGATCCACCCGACCGCGGTCGTCCCCGAGTCGGCGACGATCGGCCCCGGCTCGGTGCTGCATGCCGCCACCGTGCTGACCGCCGACATCCAGCTCGGCTCACACGTCGCGGTGATGCCGGCCGTCGTGTTCACGCACGACGACGTGGTCGGCGACGGCGCGACGTTCGGGGCGGGCGTGAGGCTCGCCGGCGGCGTGACGATCGAGCCCGGCGCCTATGTCGGCTCCGGCGCGCTGGTCCGCGAGGGCATCACGGTCGGCGCCGGCGCGGTCGTCGGGATGGGCGCCGTGGTGACCTCCTCGGTGCCCGCGCACGAGGTCTGGGTCGGGGTTCCCGCCCGGGCCCTGCGCGCGGCGCACCTCAGAGACGTCGCCTCGGCGAGCGGCCTCCGCTACAGCACCCTGAACGTCGCGGCGCGCAGCTTGCTGTGGCGCTTGCCGGTTGACGCGACGACCGTCGCCAGGTAGGTGCCGCGCTTGAGCCGATGGCCGTGCATCCGACCCCGGTAGGGGATCGCCCGGTTACCGCCCTTGAGCTTGTAGACCAGGGTGCCCGTTCGCTTGTAGCGAATGCAGCCCGGGTGCTTGCGCAGCGACCGCTTGGGCTTGACGCAGCGTCCGCCGGCCTGCCGTCCGCGGAGCGCACGGACGATCGCGATCTTGACCGTGGCCTTGCGCGACAGGTGGAACATGATCGCGGTCCCGCGTCCGTGGCGCCGGTTGCGGGCGGCGTGGCCCGCCAGCGCATGGAACGAGGCGGGCGAGAAGTGGAAGCCGGTGACGGCCAGGCCGCCGGCGGCCCGCTTGGCCCCGCCGCCGTTGCCGCCGCCGCCCTTGGACGGCGAGTTCTTCTTGCCGCCCGGCGCGCTCGACCCCGTGCTGGGGGGCGGGGTGTTCGGCGGCACCGTGACCCGGATCCCGTCGTCGAGTCCGTCCGAGGCCGCCTTGAGCCCGACCGGCGAGTTCGCGGCGAGCTTGAAGCCGGCCCACGTGTTCGTCGGGCCGACGTAGACCGCCCGCTGGCCGCTGACGTTGTTATGCGCGGTGCCGGTCGAGCCGTTGGTGAAGTCGACCGTCGCGATGTTGTCGTAGACCTGGGTGCCCGACCCGGTCGGGTCCTGGCTCTTACGGTCGATGTCGATCTGGCCTGTCGGGGTGTTGAACTCCGAGTAGGAGTTGGGGTGCCACACGACCGTGTTGTGCACGACCGTGCTGCCGTTGTCGGAGTACAGCTCGATCCCCCAGTCGCGCGGGATGTCGACGACGTTGTCGTCGATCATCAGGCCATGGGTGTTCCCGTCGTAGGCGGTGATCCCCTGCGTGGGGCAGTTCTGGGCCTCGTAGACGTAGTTGTTGGCGACCCGGATCTGACTGCCGCCCTCGAACTGGATGTCGTCGGTGTGGTTGACGCCGCGGTCGCACAGGTTCGCGATCACGTTGCCGATAATCAACACCCCCGAGCCACCGACGATGTTCATGCCGTCGAGGTCTCCGTTTTCGATCACGTTGTTTTCGACCGTGACCGCCGAGCCGGGCGAGCCGCCGCTGGTAGTCGAGCGAAGATCTTTGCGTTCGGCCCACCATTGGTTGACTGCACCGGATACGAGAAGTCGTTGTGGTTGATCACGATGCCGCTGACCGCCCCGTCGACGCTCAGCTCGGAGGAGAACACGCTGTTCTCGACCGTGACGTTGCTGGTACCGCCACTGACCGATCCGCCCATCCCGTGCATGCCGCTGAGCGTGAACGAGCTGGCGCCGGACCCGAAGCTGATCTGCATCGTGGGCGCAGCGCCGGCGGCCGCCTGCACGGTGATCGCCTTATTCGTTCCTCGCCAGCTGCCGTAGTCACCGCTGGTCAGGCAGACTGTCTGGCCCGGCGCGGCGGCGGAGACCGCGGATGAAAAAGAGGACGGTGAGGCGTTGTAGTTACAACCGGCTGCGACCGCGCTAGAGCGCGTGGTCATCAGTCCCGCCAGGACCACGATCCCGGCGGCGAGCGTCGCCGTGAGCATACGACGGCGAGTGGAGTACGAGCGTGGATGTGCGAAAGCGCGATGGAGCGCTTTGGGCGACCGGTCCATCGTTCCTCCTACGGGTTTGGGGGCAAGCGCCACGGCAGCGTGAGGAGTGGTTGCTGTACGCGTGCCGCGACGCGGGCGACAGGGTAACGCACTTCGCCCAAACGCGCAGAAATCAGGTCGAATGGAACAGCGGTGTACGCGCGTGCCCACCGTGCCGCGCGCAGCTACCGCGGCGCGACCCGCATCGCGGGTGGGACTCAGGCGCGGGCGGTCGGCCCGTAGACGCGATCGCGGCGCAGCAGGCTGACGACGGCGCGCAGCTGCACGACCGCCTTGAAGCACACGTACCAGGGGGCCGCGAGCAGCGCCAGCCAGGTGCGCATGCCGACGCGGGCCTGGACCAGCCCGGTGACGAGCGTCAGCGCGAGCGCGACGACGCCACCGGCGAACACGGCGGCGACGATCCACGCTCCGGCGACCGCCGCGATCGCAGCCGCCAGCACCAGTAACAGCGCGCCCAGAGCGAACGGCGGCGAGGCCAGGAACACAGCCGCCTCGAGCCACGAGGCGTCGCGATCGTGCAGCGCCCGCCGCATCAGGCGGGGAACATAGGTGCGCGCCGCCGACATCCGACCGGCCTCGTAGCGGACCTTCTGACCGCTCAACGTGCCCCAGTCGCTGGCGCCCTCCGAGCGCAGCCGAGCCTGCGTCGACGTGACGGCAGCGCACGCCGTCGAGCATCAGGTCGAGCGTGAAGAACAGATCCTCGGAGGCCGGCGCGCGGAACCGGTGTGCCAGCGCAAGCGTCGCGCCGGATCGCCATGCCGGTGCCGCGCAGGCGGACCGACAGCCCGAGCGCGTCGCGCCCGCGGGGGATCGTGATCCCCTGCAGCGTGAACGCCGCCAGCGACGCCTCCTGCGCCAGCGAGCGGCCGTGGCCGCTCTCGCTGCGCGCCTGGACCGCCGGCGTCCCGCCGGCCATCGCGCGCTCGCAGGCGGCGAAGAAGCCCGGCTCGATCACCGAGTCGGCGTCGAGCATCAGCACCGCGTCCCATTCGAGCTCGCGGGCGCGCTCGAGCCCCGCCTGTCGCGCGGCGGCGCGGCCCGGCTCGTCGTCGGCGCCGCGCTCGAGCACCAGCGCGCCGTAGGAGCGAGCGATCTCGGCGGTGCCGTCGGTGCAGCGGTCGGCCACCACCAGCACGCTGTCGGCCGCGCGCCGGTCGGCCGCGATCGCCTCCAGGCAGCGGTGGATCACGCGCTCCTCGTTGTGGGCGGGCACCAGCACCAGAAACCGGATCGGCTCATTGGCATGCCGGTCCTCGCGGTAGAACAGCGACCCCACCGCGATCAGCGCCAGGTGCGCGGCCGCGATCAGACCGGGCAGGCCGATCAGGACGGCGACGATGACGAGCGCGGTGGTCATCGGATCAGCGGGAGCTGGCTGTCCACGAACGCGGTCAGGCTGCCCAGCGTCTCGAACACGTCGGCCGTCACATCGTCGCCGTCGACGACGATGTCGAAGCGGCGCTCCAGCTCGACCAGCAGCTCGAGCACGGCCATCGAGTCGAGCTCGGGCAGGGTGCTCAGCGGCGTGTCGGCGTCGAGCGTGTCGGCGCGATCCTCCACGCCCAGCGTCTCGACGACGACCGCCTTGACGTCCTGCAGGGCTACGGCGCTACTCAGTTCCATTGGTTCCTCTCGTTTCAACGGTGGTTCATACCAGCACCTCGATCGGCGCCGGATGGCTCAGAAATGCGGTTGGGCTGGCGGTCAGGCCGTAGGCGCCCGCCTGGAACAACACGACCAGGTCGCCGATCTCGGCGTGCGGGAGCGATGCTCCGTCGGCGAGCAGGTCCAGCGGCGTGCACAGGCAGCCGACGACGCTGACGGTCTCGGTGTCCTGGTCGCCGGTCCGGTTGCCGATCGCGACCGGGTAGTTGCGGCGGATCACCTGGCCGAAGTTGCCCGACGCGGCCAGCTGATGGTGCAGGCCACCGTCGACGACCAGGAAGGTCTTACCGCGCGACTCCTTGCGGTCGACCACGCGGGTCACGTAGAACCCGCACTCGCCGACGATGTAGCGGCCGAGCTCGATCACGACGCGCGCGTCCGGCAGGCTGGGCCGGATCTGGTCGCCGAGCAGCCGCTGCGAGGTTCTCGCCGACCGCCCCGAGGTCCAGCGGGTCGTCGCGGTCGAAGTACGGGATCCCGAAGCCGCCGCCGAGGTTCAGGTAGCGGACCGGCGCCGGCGCGGAGTCGGCCAGTGCGAGCGCCAGCTCTACGGTCTTGCGCTGCGCTTCGCACAGGATCTCGGCGTTGAGGTTCTGCGACCCGGCGAAGATGTGAAAGCCGAGGAACTCGACGTCGAACTCGGCGAGCCGGGCCAGCAGCGCCGGCACCAGCTCGGCGTCGACGCCGAACTGCTGCGGCCCGCCGCCCATCCGCATGCCGGAACCCTTGACCTGGAAGTCGGGGTTGACGCGGACCGCGACGCGCGGCCGGATCCCCAGTTGCGCGCCGATCATCGCCACGCGCTCGGCCTCGGTCTCTGACTCCATCTCGATCGTCACGCCCGCCGCGATCGCCTGCGTGAGCTCGGCCGGCGTCTTGCCCGGGCCGGCGAAGCTGACGTGATCGGACGGCATCGGCGTGTCGAGCGCGACCAGCATCTCGGCCGCGGAGGCCACGTCGAAGGAGTCGACCAGCCCGCTGAGGTGCTGTACCACCGCGGGCATCGGGTTGGCCTTGACCGCGTAACTGAGGTCGATCCCGGCGGCAGCGTCGCCCGCAGCAGATCGATGCGCTCGGTCAGCAGCCGGCGGTCGTAGGCGAAGAACGGCGTCCCCCCGACCCGATCGGCGAGCCGGTCCAGCGGGATCCCGCCGACGCTGTCGCAGTCGACGCGGCGCTCGAGCGGCGGTCGGTGACCGCGGCCTCGCTCATGCCGCCAGCTCCTGGCGCAGCAGGTTGCGGTCGAACTTGTTGTTCGGAGAGCGCGGCAGCTCGGAGCGGATCACCACGTCGCTGGGGACCATGTAGCTGGGCAGCTGCTGTTTGAGCGCCGCCAGCACCTGTCCGCGGTCGAGCTCGCCGTTGGCCGGGCTGGCCACCAGCACGATCCGCTGGCCCAGCCGCGGGTCCTCGACGCCGAGCGCGACCGCGTCGCGGACCAGGCCGGTGCTGTAGGCGACCTCCTCGATCTCGGTCGGGCTGACCCGGTAGCCGGACGTCTTGATCATCTCGTCGTTGCGCCCGACGAAGTACAGGAAGCCCTCGTCGTCGGCCCTGACGAGGTCGCCGGACCACACCGCCAGCTCCACGTTGGGGATCGAGGGGTCCTGGCCCGGGGCCGGCTTGAACCGCACCGCGGTCCGCTCGGGATCGTTCCAGTAGCCCAGCGCCACGAGCGCGCCGCGGTGGACGAGCTCGCCCTCCTCGCCGGGCTCGCAGCGCGTCCCGTCGGGCCGGACCACAAGGATCTCGGCGTTCGGGATCGCCTTGCCGATCGAGTCCGGCCGGCGGTCGACCTCGGCCGGGTCGAGGTAGGTCGAGCGGAACGCCTCGGTCAGCCCGTACATCAGATACGGCTTGGCCTGCGGGGAAGATCTCGCGCAGCTTGGTCAGGGTCGCCCGCGGCATGCGGCCGCCGGTGTTGGCGAAGTAGCGCAGCGAGCGCGTCGCCTCCGCCGGCCACTCCTGCTCGGTGAGCTGGATCCACAGCGGCGGCACGCAGGTCAGCCCCGTGACCTCGTGCTTGGCGCACAGCCGGACGACGTCGCGCGGGCAGCAGGTAGTTGACCAGCACGACGTGCGCGCCGACCGTGAACGCCGTGGTCAGCTGGCTGAAGCCGGCGTCGAAGCTGAGCGGCAGCGCGGCCAGGATCACGTCGTCGCCGTGGTTCTCCAGGTACTGGCTGACGCTGGCGCCGCCGGTGAGCAGGTTGCGGTGCGAGAGCACGACGCCCTTCGGCTTGCCGGTGCTGCCCGACGTGTAGAAGATCGCGGCCATGTCGACGTCGATCGCCTCGGGCGCGACGACTTCGGCCCCGGCACCGAACGACTGCCAGTCGTGGAGGTCGGGACCCGCATCCTCGGGCACTTTGTCGACCAGGACGACGTGCTCCACGGCGCTGTCGGCGAGCTCCTCGCGCAGCAGCGCCAGGCGCTGCGCGGTCGTGACCAGCACGCGCACGCTGCAGTCGCGCAGGATGTGGCCGACCTGCCCGGCCTTCAGCACCGGGTTGACCGGCACGAACGCGCCGCCCGCCACCGAGGTGCCGACCACCGAGACGACCGTCTCGATTCGCTTGTCCAGCGCGATCGCCACCCGGTCGCCGCGAGTCAGGCCGAGTTCCTGCAGGCCGGCGGCGAACCGCGTCGCCCGCTCGGCGAGCTCGGCGTAGGTAACCGTCTCGTCCTTGAACGTCAGCGCCGGAGCGTCGCCTCGCCGGTCCGCCATGTCGGTGACGATCTGGTGAAGCTGGGAGTGCATCGTGCGTTCTCTCTTTTCTCGGGGTTGCGGCGCGCTTACCACGAAACGCACTCGAGCTCGCTGTACAGGTAGTCGATCTGCGCCGGCTCGAGCGTCGAGCTCCTGAACATCTTGCGCGCGCGGGTTGTGCGACGTCGAACGACAGCCACGGCCGGCTCGGGACGACCGCGCGCTCGAGCAGCGTGGCGGCCGCTCCGTGACGCAGCAGCAGGTGGCGGCCGAGCGGGACGGATCAGCTCGATCAGCAGCTCGGGATCGCTCGCGTACAGGATCGTCGCGAACACCGGCAGGCCCTTGCGCCGGTCCTTACGGAAGATCACGTAGCACTGCTCGTCGCCGCGGGTCAGGAGCAGGTGACGGGCCGCGGCGGTCGCCGACGTGATCGCGGTAGATCTGGAGCTCGGCACCGCTCAGCCGGGCGCTGATCCCCTCGGGGTCGGAGATGATCCGGCAGCGCCCGGGCACCGAGGGCCACGGCAGGTTCGGAACCAGCGCGGTCGTCGTGTCCAGGAACTGGAACCCGAGCCGCTTGTTCAGACCGATGACGTTGCCGCTCGGGGACAGGTCGGTGAAGTGGTAGCCCTCCTGGGCCAGCAGCGAGGTCAGCAGCTTCAGCCCGTTGAGGCGGTACTGCTCGAGCACGCACCAGGCGCCGAGGTTGCAGAAGCGCTCGGTCCGCCCGTCGATCGTCCGCTCCGAGTAGAACGCCAGGTGAGCACCGACGACCTTCTCGCCGGCGAGCAGCATGAACCCGGCGTTGGGGCGGTCGTCGTCCCACGGGACCTCGAACCGAGCGCGCCCATGCGCCCGTGGACACCCTCTGGTTGAGGTGCTCGTGCAGGAACTCGGCCACCGCGCCGACGTCGTCGGCGGCCGATCGGGCGAACCTCGGTCCGCTGCTCGGCGGGGGCCGTCACCGCCACCGCTTCACCGCCAGCTTCGCGCGCCTGGCCGGCGTGCGCTCGAGCGACGCGATCTCGGCGAGCAGCTCCGGCCGGTCGTCGGGACCGACCGTGTTGCGCGCCTGGAGGAAGTCCTCGGGGCCGGTCGTGCCGCGGTCGCTGGTGTAGACGCGACGGTAGCCCGAGCCGCGCAGGGACCGGAGCACGCGGCGGTCATAGGAGCCGAACGGGCACGCCGCCTCGGTCACCGGCCGCTCCACGATCTGCTCGAGCATCGCCTTGGCCTCGACGTGCTCCTCGCGCAGCTCGGTCTCGCCGAGGCCTCGCCACGGGCGATGACGCATCCCGTGGCAGCCGATCCCCATCCCGGCGGCGGCCAGCTCGCGGACCCCGCTCGCGTCCAGGAACGTCGGCTCGCCGAGGCGGCCGGCGACGACGAAGAAGGTCGCGTCCAGCTCGCGATCGACGCAGTGCCGGCAGCGCCTGCTCGACGTCGGAGGCGTTGCCGTCGTCGAACGTGATCCGCACGTCCTCGCGGCCGGCGACGGAGTCCAGCAGCGCCACGAACCGGTCGTGGGCCACCCACACGTTCTCCTCGCCCGGATCGAGCGCTCGCGGCGGCTCGCCGATGCCGTGGAACGTCAAGTTGATCGATCGCTTCTGCATCACCGCATAAACGGCCTGGCCGGCGCCCCTCTTACGCGCCGCGGGGAATCGCTGAGTGGGCCCAGAGGCAAAAGAAGCTCGGGCGGCCCCGCGTTAGTGCCAGGAAGGAAGGGATCGACGATCCGCCCCGGATGTCGGGTCAAGCGAACGGAATAGGTAGATCAGCTGATGGACACAGTCACGATTCTCCGCGAGCTCTGGCGCCGCCGTACGCTCGTCCTGGGCGTCGGCATCGTTGCCCTGCTCGTCGGCCTGTTGATCATGTACCAGGCCACGTTCCCGCCGAAGCCTCGCCAGCACAGCGTCGGTGTGGCCACGACGAGCATCCTCGTCGACACGCCCAGCTCGGCGGTGGTCGACGTGGCGCCGAAGGGCTCCGACACCCTCGGCGTGCGCGCGAATGTGCTCGCCAGCGTGATGGTCGACGGCGACGTCAAGGCGGAGATCGCCCAGGCCGCCGGGCTGAATCCGGCTGACATCGTGGGAGTCGCCAAGTCCGGCGGCACCAACCAGCCGGTGACCACGCCCGCGAGCCCGAAGGACCCCAACGCGCCCGTGCTCACCACCCAGGTGCTGACCGACAACACGCAGGACGCGCTGCCGATCATCCAGGTCCAGGCTCAGGCGCAGGACGCCGCCACGGCCACCAAGCTCGCCAACGGGGCCGTGGTCGGGCTGCGCAACTACCTCAGCACGAAGGCCGCCGCCGAGCGGATCCCCGACGCCCAGCGCCTCCAGGTCAACGGGCTCGGCGTCTCGCAGGCGCACACGGTTTCCCAGGGCCCGAGCAAGATCATCGCCGTGATCGCGATGATCGTCGTGTTCGTCCTTGGCTGCTTCGCGATCCTCGGCGTCGTCGCGCTGATCCGCAACTGGCGCGCCGCCGACGAGCGCGAGGCTTGGGTCAAGGAGGACCTGCCGTTCGGGATCGCCGACGACCTCGGCGTCGAGGAGGGCGGCGAGACCGCTCCCCGGCAGGCGCCGGCCGCCAAGAACGACGGCGCCTGGGGCGACGATTGGCTCGAGCCCGACTACCCGTCGCTGGTCGCCGCCAGGCCCGCGGGCGAGCAGGCCCCGCAGGACGGCGACGACTCCGACCTCAGGAGCGCTTAGATTCCCGCCAACGACCACCCAATTACGGGTCGTCGTCTCGGCCACGTCCAGGCGCTCGACGGGATCCGGGCCGTCGCCGCCGGCGCCGTACTGCTGTTCCACGCCAGGATCGGCGGTTTCGGCAACGGCGACATCGGCGTCGACATCTTCTTCGTGCTCAGCGGCTTTCTGATCACGTCGATCCTGCTGTCGCGCAACAAGCCGGAAGGGCGCTTCAACTTCGCCGACTTCTACCGCCGCCGGGCGCTGCGGCTGCTGCCCGCGTACTTCGCGGTCTTGATCTTCTGCGTGCTGCTCGAATTCACCGGAAGCTATGGCGGGACGTTCAAGGGGGCCGCGGTCAGCAGCGTGTACATGGCCAACTGGGCCGCCGGCCTGACCGGAACCGGACTCGGGATGCTCGGGCACACCTGGTCGCTGTCGATCGAGGAGCAGTTCTACTTGGTGTGGCCGGCGCTGCTGTATTTGCTGCTGCGCCGCCTGGGCTGGAACGGTCGCTCGCTGCTGGCCGCTGTCGCCGGGCTGGTGGCGCTGTCGTGGCTGCTGGTCGTTGGCCTGGCCGTGATTGGCGCCCCGCCCCGGATCGCCTCCAACGCCACCCCGACACGGGCGGTCGAGCTGCTGATCGGCGCGCTGCTGGCGATCTTCGTAGCCACGCCGAGCCTCTCCGGAGCGCTGCCCAAGGTCCGCGCCTTCAGCCCCGTGTCGATCGCCGGCGTCGTCGCCGGGCTGGGTCTGCTGGCGATGCTGACGATCACCGGCACGTCGGAGAACGTCAACTTCATCATCGGCTGGCCGCTGCTCTCGATCCTCACCTGCACCGTGATCTACGCTTGCCTACGCGCCGCGACGCCGGTGACCGCTCCGCTCGGTACCCGCTTCATGACCGGGGTGGGCAAGCGCTCCTACGGACTGTACCTGTGGCACTTCCCGATCTTCGTGGCGATCGATACCCGCTGGGGCCTGGGCCATTGGACCGCGAAGCTGGCCGCGATCGCGATCACCGCGGTCGTCGTGATGCTCTCTTACCGCTACATCGAGCGCCCGTTCCTGGAGCGCAAGGACCGGCGGCGGCCCACGGCCGAGCCCGCGCCGACAGTGGCGGCCGAGCCAGCGCCGCTGATCGCCGCCGAGACGCCCGCGCTCGTCGGCGCCCAGTCCTAGGCCCCGGCGCAGCCCGGCCGGACCCGACGCTGAGCGACTAGGCTGCGGATCGTGGGGAGCCGGCGAACACCAGTGTCGATCGTCACGGTGTTCAACGACCCCGACGTCCGCCGCGACTGCCTGGACCGCTCGTTCGAGGCCCATCGCGCCGAGGCGCCGGACTCGGAGTACCTGCCGATCGACAACACCGGCGGGGCGTTCGCGAGCGCCGGCGCCGCGCTCAACCATGGCGCCGCCCAGGCCGCCCACGACCACGTCGTGTTCGTCCACCAGGACGTCTACCTGCACTCGGTGGCCGCGCTCGAGGAGGCCGCGGGGATGCTCGCCGCCGACGACGCGATCGGGTTGCTGGGCGCGATCGGACCGACCGCCGACGAGCGCTACCTCGGGCGCGTCCGCGACCGCGTGTTCCTGCTCGGGGAGCCAGTGGCCGAGCCGGCCGCGGTCGACTGCGTCGACGAGGTGCTGTTCATCGTCGCGCGCGCCGCGCTGCAGCGGGAGCCGCTGGCCGAGGACCCCGAGCTGGCCTGGCACGCATACGCGGTCGAGTACGGGCTGCGGACGCGTGCCGGGGGGCGGCGGGTGTGCGTCGCCGACATCCCGCTGACCCACAACAGCCTGACGGTCAACCTGGACCGGCTCGAGGTGGCCTACGCCGCGCTCGCCGAGCGCTACCCCGACGGGATGCCGGTGATGACCCCCCAGGGGCAGGTCGGAGGTCCGCCGCGCCCGCGCGATCGCGTCACCGTGCTCGACGAGCACCGCTGGCGCTTCCGGTGGCTGATCGAGTCGCGCGACGCGATCGCCGGCCGCCGCGCCGCCGGCGGCAGCCCGTGCGTGCTCGCCGACATCCGGCTCGACGTCGACGACCTGATCGCGCGCGTGCCCGCCGAGACGCCGCTGCTGGTCGTCAACGCCGACCGCTACGGCTCGTTCGCCGACGAGCGGCCGGGGCCGCTGGCGCTGACGCGGCTCGGCCGGCCGGTGCTCGTGACCTCAGCCCCGGTGCGCCGGCGTGCCCGCGGCAGTCGACCGATTCGGGCGGCGACCGGCCCGGTGCTGATCACCAACCTCGAGCTCGGCGACCTCCGGACGCTCGCCGAGCAGCTGCCGGCCGAGCGCCGGATCCTGGGCTACCGGACGTCAACCGGCTACTGGATGCTGATCGGGGCGACGCCGGCGATGATCCCCGCGCAGTGGCTGGGGCCACAGGCCACGCCGGTGGGGATGCGCGCGCTCGATCTGCTGCGGGGCTAGGTAGCAGCCGGCTGGACGGCGAAGCCCGGCGGACGGCGGATCAGGCGGCCCGGCCGGCGAGCTGACCGGCCTGACGGGCCAGCTGGCGGTAGCGCCAGGCGCGCGCCAGCAACCACTCCGGCACGACGTTGCCGTGGGGCGGCCGCGCGCCGTTGCGGGTCAGCCTGGCCCACGCCGCGAGCCGATCGCGAGCCGGGAGCAGCGCCAGGTGGTCGCGGGTGGCGCCCGGGACGCCCTGGGCAAAGCCGGTCTGGGTCATCACCATGTCGACCAGCAAGTCCAGCCTGCCGTCGCCGCGCACGACCGGACCGCCCGGCGCCGGCGGCGGCGCCGCCGCGGCGAACCGCGTACAGCTCCTCGACCGAGCGCAGCCAGCCATCGCCGGTGTGGGTGTCGCGGATCGCGCGCTCGGTGTCCTCGCCGAGCTGCTCGCGGCGGCGCGGGTCGGCGATCAGGCCGGCGAGCGCGCGCTCGAACTCGGCGGGGTCAGAAGCGGTCAGCATGTGCTCGTCGACGCCGCGCGTGTCGGCGCCGAGCACGCCGCAGTCCTCCGGGTGGCCCCGATAGGTGATCGCCGGCACCCCGAGGCTCCCGGCCTCCAGCAGCGACGTCAGCGACGAGAACGGATACGAGTCGAGGTACACGTCGGCGGCCGACTGCAGCTGCCTGACGTCGGGGATCATCCCCAGCGCTCGCAGCCGCCCGCCGGTCCGCTCGGAGGCCCGCTGCCACTCGCCCTCGGGCGACGGCCCGGCGGCGTGCAGGATTGCGTTCGGATGGCGCTCCAGCACGGGCACGACCAGTTCGAGGAAGCTCGGCGAGCTCACCGGCCGGTACTTGGTCCCGTCGGCAGCGGTGACCAGCAGCACGCTGTCGGGGTCGAGGCCGAGCGCCCGCTTGGCCTCCTCGCGGCTGGTGGTCCGCCCGGCGGGCCGCAGCGGCCGCGCCACCACGGCCGAGCGCGCCGGATCGAGTCCGCGGCGCGCCGCGGCCAGCCGTCGGCCGCTGTCGCGCATGTGCATGACCACGCTCGAGATGTTCGTCCCCAGCCAGAACACGTGGTCGCAGTGGTCGACGTAGATGACCGGCGGTAGCCCCTCGGCGCCCGAGAACGCGATCACCGGCACGACGTCGTACGGATGCGGGTGCAGGACGACGACGTCGGCCTCGGTGGCCAGCGCGCGCAGCCTCGCGGCGCGCTCGATCAGGCCTCCCCGCTCGGTGTCGAGCCGGATCAAGTCGGCGTCACAGACCAGTGGCGCGCGGATCTTGTCCGGTGGCGGCGCCCCGCGCTGGCGGGTGATGCAGACGCGATGGTGGCGCTCTGAGTCCTGCTCGATCCAGCACGCGATCGCCTGCGTCGAGCCGCCGGTCCCGTAGCACTGGGTGACGACGTGCAGCACCTCGCGGGGCGGCGACCGGCGGGCCGAGCGCTGCGGCGCCTGGCGCAGGCTCGCGCCCAGCGCCGCCAGCAGCGCCTCGAGCTCGGGGCTCGCGAACGTCCCCGTGTGGTTCATCCACGCGTAGTGACCGGCCATCTGCGCGTACGCGGCGGCGGCCTCGAGCCGGCCGCGCCGCAGGTGGTCCCGAGCGGTGGCCACCAGCCCGCTGAACTCGTCGTAGTGCGTGTGCAGCCGCTGTGGATCTGGGAGCGCGACGGTCATGATGTCGTCTCAGGACGCGACCCAGTTGCCGCCGCGCAGCCGGCTGAGCTCGTCGCGGTCGCGGAAGATCAGCCCGGCGAGCGCGACCACCGTGACGACGCCGGCGAGGATGCATGCGGGCAGGTTCGACGGCAGCACCTCGCTGATCCCGAGCGCGCTCAGCCCAACGCTCGCGGCGATCACCACCGGCAGCCAGATCCGCCCCAGCAGCCGGCGCGGGTGGAACCCGGCCCGCGCGAACAGGAACACGTACAGCGGCAGCATCACGCCCGCGGCGACGGCGACCTGAGCGGCCGCGGCGCCGGTGATGCCGGCGATCATGACGCCGGCGATCACCGCCGGGATCAGCGACGCCAGCGTGACGATCTGGAGCGCAAGAATCGCGCGCGAGGCTCCGATCACGACGAGGTAGTCGTAGGCGAGCTCATAAAGGATCTTGAACGCGGCCAGCACTCCGAGCCAGGCGAGCACGGCCGCGGCGGGCGCCCAGGCGGAGCCGTAGACGGTGCCGATGATCGGCCCGGCGGCGCCCGACAGCAGCAGGCAGACCGGGAACGCGACCGCGGCCAGCAGCCCGACCAGGCCCCGGAACGCGCTGCGCATCGCCTCGGGCTCATGCTGCAGGCGCGAGAACGTGGCCGGTGCGACGTTTCGCAGCGGCTGCGAGAACACCATGATCGGCCACTGTGAGAGGTTGAAGGCGAGCACGTAGAAGCCGAGCATCGTCGGCCCGAGCATCTTGCCGACGACGATCTGGTCGGCGAAGCCGATCGCGAACACGACCACGCTGGCTCCCGCCAGTGGGAGGCCGAACTTCAGCAGCGGCCGGACCTGCTCGCGGTCCAGCGCCGATCCGGTAGGGCTCCGGCGACAGCGTCACGAACAGGATCGCCCCGATCCCAGCACCCGCCAGCCGGCCGATCGCCAGGCTCATCGCCCCCGAGCCGGCGACCGCCAGTCCGATCGAGGTCAGCGCCCCGACCCACACCGTGACCTGGTCGATCAGCATCCGGGTGTGCTGCTTGAACTCGCGTTCCATCAGCGCCGCCGGCGATGCGACCAAGCCACTGAGGATCACCGTCAATCCCAGGACCTGCACCACTGGGGTGGCGCTCGGCTCGCCCATCGCCGACGAGAACGGGCCCGCCAGCGCGAACGTGACCAGGGCGATAATCGTGCTCGCCACCAGCGAGATCGTCGTCACGGTCGGGGCGATCGCCTGAGGCTTGCCCGGCCACCGGACGATCGCCAGGCTGACGCCGAGCTCGTTGAAGCTGAGCACGGCCATCAGCGCGATCAGCGCGACCGCGTAGGTCCCGAACTCCTTGGGCCCGAGCAGCCGCGCCAGCGCGATCCCGATCCCGAGCGTTCCGAGACGCCCGAGCATCGTGTTGGCAAAGCTCCAGACGTAAGCCCCGGAGGCCCTGCTCAGCAGAGACTTCTCGTGGGAGCCTTCGGGTTCCATGACCTACGTGGTCGCGGGCTCCAGGGCACGGTTGACGGCCACGGGCTGTCCGCCGCGCAGCAGCGACTCGTTGGCCGCCTCCAGCGCGAGCACGATCTCGAGCCCGAGCTGCGCGTGCGAGCGCGGCGTGGAGCCGGTCTCGATCGCCTGGGCGAAGTCCGCGAGCTCCATGCCCAGCGGCTCGGCCGCCTCCAGCCGCGGGGCGATCATGTCGCCGCTGCGGTAGGTGAGCTGATACTCGCCGAAGTTCTCGGGGTCCGACAGCTCCATGCCGCGGTCGTAGATGCGGACGGTCTCGTCCATCGCCGCGTCGTCGTACTGCACCATCTTGCGGCTGCCGACGATGATCATTTCGCGCACCTTGCGCGGCGCCAGCCAGGAGATCTGGACGTTGGCGGTGGTGCCGCTGGCGAACGTGAGCGTGATGAACGCGGTCGTGGGCACGCCCGGCTCGATCACGCTGCGCGCCGAGGTGGCGACCTCCACGATCGGCTCGTTGAGCCAGTACAGGAGGATCGACAGGTCGTGCGGAGCGAGGTCCTTGACCACCCCGTCGGCCTGGTAGATGCCGAGGTTCATCCGCGACGAGGTCACGAAGTAGACCTCGCCCAGCTCGCCGGACGCGATCAGGTCGCGCACCTTGTTGACCGGCGGGCTGTACAGGAACGTGTGACCGGGCATCAGCACCAGGCCGCTGCGGTCGGCCAGCTCCACGAGCTCCTGCGCGTGCGCCGCGGTCGTGGCCAGCGGCTTCTCGACCAGCACGTGCTTGCCGGCCTCGAGCGCCTTGCGCACGAGCGGAAAGTGCGTCGACGGCGGCGTGGCGATCGAGACGGCGTCCACCGCCGGGTCGGCCAGCATCTCGTCGAAGTCGGCGCACGTGTGCACGCCGGGGTAGCGGTTGCTGAACTTCGCGCTCCGGTCGGGATCTAGCTCGCAAAGTCCCCACATGGAGAGCTCGGCGCGTTCCATCACGTTACGAACGATGTTGGGGCCCCAGTAGCCGTAGCCCACTACAGCGAGGTTGATCAATGCGATCTCCTTCTCGACATTTGCTCGCCAATAGAACGGGCGCAGCCGTCGACTCCTTTCGCCGGGCTCCAACGGGATTCGGCGGGATTAATCCCGCGCACGGGCGCGAGCGGGCCCGGGAAACCGATCGATTGGATCCGGGAGCTACGAGCCGCGCCGAGCAGGAACTACTTTTCTCATACTCGCCTGCGCGCGAGTAAGGACTCCCGGCCCGCGTTCATACGACATGGAGATTCTCATGAGCGTTGGCGAAGTGCGTCCTGTAACTGACGGTATGCCGGGACGCCGCTGGCGACTCGTGCTGCTCGGCAGCCGCGGTCCTGACCGCGGCGGTCCTGCTGGCCACCCCGGGGGTGTCCCGCGCGGCGGACGCGTTCTCGTCCTGCCCCGCCGGCCCGAACCAGATCGCGTGCGAGAACGCGCTTCCGGGCGACCCGGAGACCGACTGGCAGATCGACGGCAACGGCGATCCGTCGATTCAGGGCTTCGCGACGCAGATGAGCGTCAACGCCGGGCAGACGATCCAGTTCAAGATCAACACCCCGTCGACGCAACTACCACATCGACATCCTGCGGCTGGGCTACTACGGCGGCGACGGCGCTCGCAAGATCGTGTCGGCGATGAAGCCGACGGCGACGCTCCCGCAGACGCAGCCGGCGTGCAAGACCGACACCACGAACACGACCGGGCTGGTCGACTGCGGCAACTGGTCGGTGTCGGCGTCCTGGGCGGTGCCCAGCGACGCGGTCTCCGGTCTCTACATCGCGCACCTGGTCCGCGACGACGACGCCGGCGGCCGACAGCCAGATCCCGTTCGTGGTGCGCAACGACGCGAGCCACTCGGCGATCGTCGTGCAGACCTCCGACGCCACGTGGGAGGCCTACAACACCTACGGCGGCAACAGCCTGTACCAGTGCACGGTGGCCTGCCCGCCCGGTAACCCGCTGGCCTACAAGGCCGCCTACAAGGTCTCCTACAACCGCCCGTTCACGTTCACCGACGACGGCGGCATCGCGAATCCGTACTACGCCGAGTACCCGATGATCCGGTTCCTCGAGCGCAACGGCTACGACGTCAGCTACATCGCCGAGGCCGACACCGACCGCAGCGGCAACCTGCTGCTGAACCACAAGGTCTTCATCTCCTCCGGCCACGACGAGTACTGGTCGGGCCAGCAGCGCAAGAACGTCGAGGCGGCCCGCGCCGCCGGCGTCAACCTGGCGTTCTTCAGCGGCAACGAGGTGTTCTGGAAGACCCGCTGGGAGAACAGCATCGACGGCTCCAACACCTCCTACCGCACGCTGGTCACCTACAAGGAGACGCACTTCGACCGCCCCGGTCGATCCGCTGGATCCGACGGTCTGGACCGGCACCTGGGCGGACCCGCGCTTCAGCCCGCCCGCCGACGGCGGCAACCCGAGAACGCGCTCACCGGCCAGGAGTTCTGGGTCAACGCGGGGACGGCGACGATCACGGTGCCCGGCAAGTACGCGCAAGCTGCGATTCTGGCGCAATACCGCCGCGGCGAGCCTCGGCTCGACGCAGACGCTGTCGCTGGCCACGGACACGCTCGGCTACGAGTGGGACGTCGACGCCGACAACGGCTTCCGGCCGGCCGGTCTGTTCGACCTCTCGTCGACCACCGCGAGCGGGCTGCAGCTGTTCACCGACTACGGCAGCACCACGCAGGACGGCGGCACCGCGACGCACAACCTCACCCTGTACCGCGCGCCCAGCGGCGCGCTGGTGTTCGGCGCCGGCACGGTCCAGTGGGCCTGGGGTCTCGACGACGACGAACCCGGAGAACATCCCCGCAGGACCAGAACATGCAGCAGGCGACGGTCAACCTGTTCGCCGACATGGGCGTGCAGCCGCAGACGCTGATCACCGGGCTGCACTCCGCGACCGCGTCGACCGACACGACCGCGCCGACGTCGACGATCAGCTCGCCGACCGCCGGCGCAGCATCTGACCGACGGCAGCAAGGTCACGATCTCGGGCAGCTCGACCGACACCGGCGGCGGCGTCGTCGCGGGCGTCGAGGTCTCGACCGACGGCGGCTCGACCTGGCACCCGGCGACGATGACCGGCCAGGCGGCCACGACGGTCAGCTGGACCTACACGTGGATCGCCCACGGCTCGCCCTCGACCACGATCAAGGTCCGCGCGACCGACGACAGCGGCAACATCGCCACGCCCGGCGCCGGCACGACCGTCAACGTCGACTGCCCGTGCTCGCTGTGGGGCACCAACGTGACTCCGGCGACCGCGGACGCCGGACGACGGCACCGGCATCGAGGTCGGCGTCAAGTTCAAGTCCGACGCCTTCGGCCAGGTCAGCGGCATCCGCTACTACAAGTCGGCGACCAACACCGGCACCCACATCGGCAGCCTGTGGAGCTCGCGACGGCACGCTGCTGGCGTCGGCCACGTTCACCAACGAGAGCTCCACCGGATGGCAGACCGTCACGTTCTCCAGCCCGGTGTCGATCCTCCCGAACACCACCTATGTCGCCGGCTACTACGCACCGGTCGGCCACTACGCCGCCACCGACGACTACTTCTACCCCAACCCGGCGCCGACGCCGCTGGGCGGAGCCAGCCTCGACGCGGCGCCCGCTGCACGCGCTGAACAACAACGCCACCCGGCGGCAACGGCGTGTTCGCCTACGCCTCGTCGAGCACGTTCCCGACGCAGACGTTCCAAGCGGCCAACTACTGGGTCGACGTGATGTTCGCGCCGACGACCGCGCCCGGCCAGGCGACCAACGTCACGGCCACGGCCGGCAAGGGCTCGGCGACGATCAACTGGACCGCGCCCAGCAGCGGCGGCCCGGTGACCTCCTACAAGATCACCCCGTTCATCGGCTCGACGGCGCAGACGCCGACGACGATCAACGGCACGCCGCCCGCCACCAACACCACGATCTCGGGCCTGACCCCGGGCGCGTCCTACACGTTCACGGTGCAGGCGTCCAACCCGACCGGCAACGGCGCGGTCTCGGCTCAGTCCAACGCGGTCACGCCGCAGGCCAAGTCGGCGCCCACCGCGCCCACGAACATCGGCGCCAGCGCCGCATCGGGCTCGGCCGTGGTCAACTGGACCGACCCCAGCGACGACGGCGGCAGCCCGATCACCGGCTACAAGGTCACGCCGTACATCGGCACCACCGCGCAGACGCCCGTCAGCGTCGGCGCCGACAAGACCAGCGCGTCGGTCACCGGCCTGACCAACGGCACCACCTACACGTTCACGGTGACTGCCACCAACGCGATCGGCTCGACCGAGTCCGCGCACTCCGCGGCGATCTCGCCCAGCGACACGATCTTCGACCTGGCGCACGCCGGCGATGGTCGACAGCCTGGACGCCGGCGACGTCAACTTCGGCGTCAAGTTCACGCCCAGCGTTCAGGGCCTGATCACCGGCATCCGCTTCTACAAGGCGACCACCAACACCGGCACCCACGTCGGCGACCTGTGGAGCGCCAGCGGCCAGCTGCTCGCGTCGGCGACGTTCACCAACGAGTCGGCCTCCGGCTGGCAGACCGTCAGCTTCAGCCAGCCGGTCACGATCAACGCCGGGACCACCTACGTCGCGTCCTACTTCGCGCCCAACGGGCACTACTCGTACACCAGCGGCGGGCCTCAGCTCGGCCGTCACCAACGGCCCGCTGCACCGCGCTCGGCAACGGCACCTCGCCCAACGGCGTGTACGCCTACGACGGCGCCAGCCGGCGTTCCCGACCAACAGCGGCAACGGCGCCAACTACTGGGTCGACGTCCTGTTCATCCCGACGCCGGCTCCGGGCGCGGTGTCGGGCGTGACCGCCACGGCCGCCAAGGCCGGGGCGACCGTGACCTGGACGGCTCCGTCGTCCGGCGGCCAGCCGACCTCCTACGTGGTCACCCCGTACATCGGCTCGACCGCGCAGACGACGACGACCGTCAACGGCACGCCGCCGGCGACGACCGCCAACGTCCGCAACCTGACGCCGGGCACCGCCTACACGTTCACGCGTGCACGCGACCAACGCCAACGGCTCAGGGCCGGAGTCCGGCCACACCAACTCGGTCACGCCGACCGGCGCCACCGCGCCGACCGCTCCCACGGGCGTCGCTGCGGCCACGGCCGGCGGCCAGGCCCAGGTCAACTGGACCGACCCGACCGACGACGGCGGCAGCAGCATCACCGGCTACAAGATCACGCCGTACCTCGGCACCACCGCGCAGACCGCGGTCAGCGTGGGCGCCGACAAGACCACGGCGACCGTGACCGGCCTGACCAACGGCGCCAGCTACACGTTCACGGTGACCGCGGTCAACGGCGTCGGCTCGACCGAGTCGGCCAAGTCCGCGGCCGTGACCCCCGCCGCGACGCTGTTGGACTTCGGGACGCCGGCCACGATCGACAGCGGCGACACCTCCGGGGTCAACCTCGGCGTCAAGTTCACCGCGTCGCTGTCGGGCCAGGTCACGGGCATCCGCTTCTACAAGGCGTCGCACCAACACCGGCACCCACGTCGGTGACCTGTGGAGCGCCAGCGGCCAGCTGCTCGCGTCGGCGACGTTCAGCAGCGAGTCGGCCTCGGGGTGGCAGAGCGTCCAGTTCAGCCAGCCCGTGAGCATCACCGCCGGGACGACCTACGTGGCCTCCTACTTCGCGCCCAACGGCCACTACTCGTTCACCGGCAGCGCGTTCAGCTCCGCCGTCACCAACGGCCCGCTGACCGCTCCGTCGAGCGCCAGCAGCGGCGGCAACGGCGTGTACATGTACTACAGGCCAGAACGACTTCCCGAACAACAGCTTCAACGCTGCGAACTACTGGGTCGACGTGATGTTCCTGCCGACCTCGACCCCGGGCGCCCCGACCAACGTGACGGCCACGGCCGGCCTGGCCTCGACCACGGTCTCGTGGACGGCACCGACGAGCGGCGGCGCCCCGACGTCCTACATCGTCACGCCGTACATCGGCTCGGCCGCCCAGACCCCGACCACGATCAACGGCACGCCGCCGGCGACGACGGCCACCGTCAAGGGGCTCACCCCGGGCACGTCCTACACGTTCACCGTCAAGGGCGCCAACGTCAACGGCAACGGTCCGGAGTCGGCGCACTCAAACGCGGTCACCCCGCAGGGCGCATCCGCCCCGACGGCACCGACCAACGTGTCGGCGGTGCCGGCCGGCGGCGAGGCCGAGGTCGACTGGAGCGCGCCCAACGACGACGGCGGCAGCGCGATCACGGGCTACACCGTGACCCCGTCGACCGGCGGCAACGCCGGGACTCCGGTCCCGGTCGGGGCCAACGCGACCAGCGCGACCGTGACCGGGCTGACCAACGGGACCAGCTACACGTTCAAGGTCACCGCCACCAACGCGATCGGGTCGACCGATTCGCCGGCCACCTCCGCGGTCACGCCGAACAACACGCTGTTCGACCTGGCCAAGCCGGCCAACGTCGACAGCGGCGACAACAGCGCGACCGAGGTCGGCGTGAACTTCACCCCGAGCGTGTCGGGCAACATCACCGGGATCCGGTTCTACAAGGCGGCGGCCAACACCGGCACCCACGTGGTCAGCCTGTGGACGTCCGGCGGGCAGCAGCTCGCCACCGCCAACTCGACCGCGGCCAACGAGTCGAGCTCCGGCTGGCAGACCGTGACGTTCAGCCAGCCCGTGGCGGTGACCGCCGGGACCACGTACGTGGCCGGCTACTTCGCCCCGAACGGCCACTACTCGTACAACTCGCAGGCCTTCGCCTCGGCGGTGACGAACGGACCGCTGACCGCGCCCGCGAACAGCACGATGCCCAACGGCGTGTACGCCGGATCCCAGGACTTCCCGCACGAACAGCTTCAACGCGACCAACTACTGGGTCGACGTGCTGTTCGCGCCGGGCACCTGATCGCGATCCGCGAGTTCGGGCCACGCCGAGCCGTTGTTCGGTGAGGGTCGCGACGCGATGAGCAAACGAATGGAGCAACACGTGTGGATCACCAAGCTTGCGGGCGCAGTGGCGGTTGGCGCCGTCTCGATCGCGCTCGTCGGATGCGGCGGCTCTTCGTCGTCTGACTCGTCTACCCAGGCCGGCGGCGCCGGCGTCGCACCCGCAGAAGACCGCGGTGTCGAGCAACCTCGACACGGGCGTCGCCCAGGCGCAGAGCGCGGCCGCCTCGGAGTCGGGCGCCACCTCGGAGTCGGGCGGCTCGAGCTCGGGCTCCCACGCCTCGCACGCCAAGCAGGGCGCGGTGAGCAAGGGCCACCACGTGCAGCGGGCCGACGATCAACCCCGCCACCAACGACGACCACAACCCGGCGATCACGTTGCCGAACCCGTGCAAGCTCGTCAGCCTGTCCGAGGCTAAGACGATCACCGATGGCGCGATCTCAGGCACCACCGAGGCACCGCTCGGGCCGACCTGCGTCTACAAGCTTCAGGGCGCCAAGGGCGCCAACCGCGACATCACGCTGGCGCTCGAATCCTCAAGCCTCTCGCAGGCCACCAAGCACATGACCAGGCGCCACGAGATCACGGTCAAGGGGCGCCACGGGCTGTGCGGCAAGCTCGGCTCGCAGATGGTGTACGTGCCCGTGCCGGGCGGCCAGGTGCTGCACATCACCGCTCCGTGCGGTCTCGGGCAGCAGTTCGCGGCGTTCGCGCTGGGCCGTCTCTCGGCTTAGCCGCCGCCGGCCAGATAGGGTCTCCGGCCACGGTGCCGGCCAGTCGAGACGTAGGACGCCTGATCGTCTCCTGCCGCGATGGTCACGGGATCATCGCGGCGCTCTCGACCGCGCTCGCCGACGCCGGCGCGAACATCATCGCCTCCGATCAGCACTCGACCGATCCGGAGGGCGGGAGCTTCTTCCTGCGGATGGAGTTCCACCTCGAGGGGCTCGAGTCCGGCATGGACGAGCTCCGCGAGCAGCTCGCGCCGATCGCCGAGCGGTTCGACATGCGCTGGCGTGTGACCAACGCGGGCCAGCACAAGCGCGTGGCGTTGTTCACCTCGCGCTATGACCACTGCCTGCTCGACCTGCTCTGGCGCTGGCGCCGCGGGGAGCTGGCGATGGACGTCGTCGCGGTGGTCTCAAACCACCCCGACCTCGATCAGGAGGTCGCGGCGTTCGGAGTCCCCTACCACCACATCCCGGTCTCGCGGGACACGAAGTCCGAGGCCGAGCGCGCGCAGCTGGAGCTGCTCGCCGGAGAGGTCGACCTGGTCGTGCTGGCGCGCTACATGCAGATCCTCTCCCCCGGGTTCCTGGACGGCGTCGATGCGCCGGTGATCAACATCCACCACTCGTTTTTGCCGGCGTTCGCGGGCGCCGATCCGTACGCCCGTGCCTACCAGCGGGGCGTCAAGCTGATCGGAGCGACCGCGCACTACGTCACCGAGGAGCTCGACGAGGGGCCGATCATCGAGCAGGACGTGATGCGGGTCTCGCACCGCGAGGATCCCCAGGAGCTGGCGGCGATCGGCCGCGACGTCGAGCGGGTGGTGCTGGCGCGGGCGGTGGCCCGCCACCTCGACGATCGCGTGATCGTCGTCGAGAACCGCACGGTGGTGTTCTAGCTGCTTGTGGCTGTGAGCAGCGTGCGTGGGCGAAACCGCGTGTACAACGTCCCACTCGAGCGCTCTGGGCGCCACCGTGGGACGTTCGTCACGTGGGACGTGATCAACGTCCCACGCTGATCCGCGAAGGCCTCGATTGGGGCGTTAAGCACGTCGCCGGCCCCGGGGCCCGGGCGACCGATTCGCCCGACTCAGCAGAGCGCGACTTCGGCGCCCGGGCCGATCCGCAGGCGCAGCGCCCGGGGCAGCGAGAAGTCGCGGCAGACGCGGGCGTCGCGGCCGATCACGCTCGACACAAGGCGTCCGCCCACGTGCGTGATCGATGCGCCCACGTCGACGATCGAGCGCTCGATCTCGACGCCCTCGATGACCGCGCCGGCGCCGATCGAGGTGTAGGGGCCGATGTAGGCCTCCGAGACGTGCGCGTCGCGCCCGATCACTGTCGGCCCGACGATCACGCTGGAGCGCACGGTGGCGCGCGGGTGGATCCGGACGCGGCCCTCGATCCGGTTGCCCTGGCTGCCGGGTTGGATCGGGTCGTTCTCGAGCCGGTCCAGTGCGAGCCGGTTGAGCTCGAGCAGGTCGAGCGGATCGCCGCCATACTCGCGCCAGCCGTTGACCCGCATCGAGTCCCAGCTGCCGCCCTGCTGCGCGAGCCGGTCGGCCACATTCCTGAAGTCACATTCCTGATCGGTGGGCCACGCGGCGGCGCTCGCCCGGGCCAGCCCGTCGGCGCCGAACAGGCACACCCCGGCCACGCCGAGCGCGCCGTCTGCGAGCTCGCCGGGCATCGACGACAGGCCGTCGAACGGCGCCATCCGCAGCGTCCGGGTGTTCGGGTCCCCCGCGTGCATCATCAAGATCACGTCCGGCCAGGCCCCGGGCACGCGGCCCACCAGCTGCTCCAGCGGCTCGCCCAGCAGCCCGCTGCCGTAGTGCACGATGCACGGGGAGCCGTCGACCAGCGGCGCGGCCATCCGCAGCGCGCCCTCGACGTCGACCTGCGAGCCCCGGGCCACGTACCTGAGCGCCGGCCCGCCGGAGCCCTCGCTGGGCTCCAACGACGCCCGCACCTCGGTCGCGCGCTCGGCGGAGGAGGCGACGATCACCTCGTCGGCACCGGCCGCGGCCAGCGCGTCGAGTACGTGATCGGCGATCGGGCGGTTGGCGACGTGGGCCAGTGCGTCGAGGCTGCTCGACCGTGGCGGATCCCCCCCGGACCTGGGATCCGGGATGACAACGACGCCCTTCACACGAGATCAACGGGGCCGGGGTTGGCGAACTCGCGGTGCGCACCTCGATAGGGTCACGTCATGCGCATCGGCGTGATCGGGCTCGGGTACGTTGGCTTGCCGCTGGTCGTCTCGTTCGCGGAGGCCGGCGACGTGGTCGTCGCCGTCGACGTCGACGAGCGCAAGGTGTCGGCGATCGAGGCCGGCCGCTCCTACATCGAGGACGTCCCCTCGGAGCGCCTGCAGGCGGTGTTGAGCTCGATCGAGCCGTCAACGCACTATGCGCCGCTGGCCCGGACCGACGCGGTTCTGATCTGCGTGCCGACGCCGCTGACGGCCAACCGCGAGCCCGACCTGGGCCCGCTGGTCGCTGCCGGCGAGGCGCTCGGCCACGTGATCCAGCGCGGACAGCTGGTCGTGCTGGAGTCGACCACGTATCCCGGGACCACGCGCGAGCAGCTGGTGCCGCTGCTCGAGCACCGGGGTCTGCGGGTCGGGGTGGGCCTCAACGTCGCGTTCTCCCCCGAGCGCGTCGACCCGGGGCGCACCGACTACACGATGCGCAACACGCCCAAGGTGGTCGGCGGGATTACGCCGGAGTGCACCGAGCGCGCCGTCGCGCTGTACCAACGCGTGTGCGACTACGTGATCCCGGTGTCCACCCCCGAGGTCGCCGAGATGACCAAGCTGCTGGAGAACATCTTCCGCTCGGTCAACATCGCGCTGGTCAACGAGCTGGCGATGCTGTCCGACCGGATGGGCATCGACATGTGGGAGGTGGTCGACGCCGCCTCGACCAAGCCCTACGGGTTCATGCGGTTTGAGCCCGGCCCGGGCATGGGCGGCCACTGCCTGCCGGTCGACCCCTTCTATCTCACCTGGCGCGCCCGTGAGTTCCACATGGCCACCGAGTTCATCGAGCTCGCGGGCAAGGTCAACCAGCAGATGCCCTACCACTGCGTCGAACGGATCGAGCGCGCGCTCAACGACGTGACCAAGCCCGTCAAGAGCTCCCAGATCCTGATCCTCGGGGCCAGCTACAAGGGCGGCGTCGGCGACATCCGCGAATCCCCCTCGCTGCGGATCATGGAGGAGCTCAAGCAGCGCGGCGGGATCGTCAACTACCACGACTCCTACGTGCCCTCGCTCCCGCAGCTGGGCCTGGAGAGCGTCCCGCTCGAGCCGTTCGTGGACGAGGCCGACGCGGTCGTGCTGATCACCGCCCACCCAGACGTCGACTACGCGGCGCTGGCCGAGCGCAGCTCGCTGTTCATCGACCTGCGTGGCGTCACTCGCGGCGTGCGGATGGACAACCTCGTCCGGCTCTAGATCAATCCTCTGGCCCGCGGCCGCGTAAAATCACGCCGACCCGGGCGCGTAGCTCAGTGGGAGAGCGCTCGCTTCACACGCGAGAGGTCGCTGGTTCGAGCCCAGCCGTGCCCATCCATAGCCCCTTCCGCCTTCAGACCGGCGGCCTCCCCTCATCGCCGAACGTCTGTCCGGTGACGGCATACTCCAGTCCTCCACGTCCGACCCCGGCGTAGATGTATTCGGCGCAGCTCCAGCGCAGCTTGCTCCGCGCTCCGTCCGAGTACCAGACAATCACGTTGATGTTGCGCTCGTAGCCGAACGGCGTGTAGGCCGGACCACGGCCGCGCGGACGCGCCGCCCGACTCTCGCCCCAGCGGTTGTAGTCAAACGAATACCAGCCGCCGTCCGGCAGACGTCCGCCGCGGATCGAAGGCTGGAAGAACCCGAACTGGTCGGCTTCGCCGCTCCGCACAACATAGGTTCCCGCAGGGATCGCCAACCGCGGCGCAAGCTCCCGGGCGACGTCGCACCCGGAGACAAACGCCGGTCTTCCGTAGATCAGCGCGATCCCCGTGCCGCCGTTCTGGAGCGGGATCACCATTCGGGCCTTGAAGACGCCGGCGTGCGGGTTGGGAGGGGCGACGTAGAGACGATCGGCGCGCTTGGTCACGTGGCCGAAGTTCAGATCGGCAGTCTTCACGAAGCCTCGCTCCGCGGGCGGCGTCGCCGGGATCAGAAACGGCGCGTTGTCTTCGTCCTGGCGCGCGATCTCCTGGTTCTGCCGGGCCGCCTGCTGGCTCGCGTGGGCCTCCTGAGACAGCGCATCGCGAAATTGCAGGAACGCGAACAGGACGCCGAGGCCGGCGATGATCACCGACACCGCGGTGACCAGGTCACCCGGCGTCAACTCACGCTTGAACCATTGCAGGAAGCTCCCTCGAGCCTTCGGCGTGCCCATACGCCTGTCAGAGGCCGCCGGCGCTCCGCTGATACCAACGGCCTACGAATGTCCCGGGTTCAGCTGATCTCGACGGGCGTCCCCGACAGCCGTCCGCGGCCGACGGTCTTGACCAGCCAGTCAATCGTGTCGTTGGCCAGGCGGATGCAGCCGTGGCTGGCCGCGGACCCCAAGGGGTCAAGCAGACTGGTGCCGCCGCGACCATGAATCCCCACGGTCCCGTCGCCGCCGTCGAACTCCTGGAGCACGTCGCTGTGGCCGGTCAGCGTCAGCACCCAGCTGCCCAGGAAGTCGTCGGCGTGCCAGGGCACCGCCCACACGATCGCGAACAACCCGGTCGGGGTCGGGGTGCTCGGCTTCCCGACCACGACGGAGACGGTCCGGACGCTCTTACCCGAGTGCCACAGGGTCAGCGTGCGGCGGGCGCGGGACACCACGATCCGCCAGTGCGTCTGCGCCAGCACGACGTTGTTGACGTTGATCCAGCCCGCCGCTCCGTTCGGACGCCACGGGAGCCGGACCTGGGCCCAGCAGCGCCCGTCGGCGGCCCTCGCGCGCCCGACGACGAGCAGCCACGGAGCGTCGCTGGGGCTGATCCAGCGGGAGATGCGGATCTTGGAACCGGGCAGGTGGTCGAGGACCGGTGTCCTTGCCTCCAGCGCCGCGCGCCAGGCGGTCGCGCCGGCAGGTCCGCGGACGGCGGCGTGGCCCAGCGCAGACGTGCAGGCGTCGGCCTTGGCCTGAGCCGTGCCCGCGAGCGCCGCCGACGCCGCGAACAGGCATCCCGCCAGCACCGGCAACATCCATCGCGGGCCCCTCATCGCCGGCACACGATATCCAACCTTTGAGCTGACAAGTACCGGTTCTAGCTCTGGGTGCCGGACGGCCCGGTGCGGCTCCCGAGCACGATCAGCGTCTTGGTGCCGAGGATCTGCGCTCCGCCGGGCCGACCGCGGCGAACGTGGTCGATCACGCGCTTGAGGTGGTCGACGTCGGTGACGCGGAGGCGGATGAGCGCGTCGGGGTCGCCGGCGAGCGTGAACGACTCGACCAGCTCGGGGAGGTCGGCGACGGCGGTGTCGATGTCGTCGACCTGGGTGCCGGGAGCGAAGCGGAGCTCCGAGAACGCCTCGAGCTGTTCGCCGAGCAGCCGGTGGTCGAGGATCGCGGTGTAGCCGCGGATGTAGCCGATCTGCTCGAGCCGGTCGATCCGGCGCTTGGTCGCGGCGGGAGAGAGGCTGACCAGGCGCCCGATCTCGCTGGCCGAGCGCCGGCCGTCCTGGACGAGCAGCTCGAGGATCCGCTCGTCGAGCTGATCGAGATCTTTGCGCGGCACGCGAACGATCTTATCGTCTAGCGCCCATGCACGCAAAGATTTAGCGTGATATCGGACTGACCATCATGGCGGCTGGATCTGGCACCGCAAACGCGGAGAAAATGCGCGCGTGACGGCCGTCGAGAATCGGGCCACATCGCTGGCCACGCTGACCGAGGTCCAGGACCGCGTGCTGTGGCTGGCGACGTCGATCATCCATCACGCCAACCGGGTCCGCAAGACGCCGTCGGGCGTGAAGGTGGGCGGCCACCAGGCGTCGTCGGCGTCGATGGTCTCGATCATGACGGCGCTGTGGTTCGAGCACCTGCGCGCCGCCGACCGGGTGTCGGTCAAGCCGCACGCCTCGCCGGTGCTGCACGCGATCGAGTACCTGCTCGGCGAGCTCGACGGCAAGTACCTGACGACGCTGCGCGAGTTCGGCGGGCTGCAGAGCTATCCCGAGCCGGCTGAAGGATCCGATCCCGGCCGACTTCTCGACCGGCTCGGTCGGGATCGGCGCGACCGCGACGATCTGGAGCGCGCTCGCTCACCGCTACGTCGCCGGCCACTTCGAGGTCCCCCAGGGCGGACGCCAGGTCGCGCTGCTCGGCGACGCCGAGCTCGACGAGGGCGCGTTCTGGGAGGCGATCGTCGACCCGGCGGTCGCGCGCCTCGGCGAGGTGCTGTGGATCGTCGACCTCAACCGGCAGTCGCTCGACCGGATCGTGCCCGACATCGCCGCCGAGCGGCTGGAGTCGATGTTCGAGGCGGCCGGCTGGCAGACGATCACGGTCAAGTACGGCCGCTGGCTGCACGAGCTGTTCGCGCGCGACGGCGGCGAGGCCTGCGCGGCGGATCGACTCGATGCCCAACGAGGAGTACCAGCGGCTGCTGCGCTCAGACGCCGACGAGCTGCGCGAGCGCCTGCCCGGCAGCGGCCGCGGCTCGCGCGAGCTGACCAAGCTGATCGCCGAGCTCGACGACGACGAGCTGCTGCGGGCGATCCGCGATCTCGGCGGCCACGACCTCGGCGAGCTGCTCGAGGCGTTCGCCACGGCCGACAGCGTCAGCGACCGCCCGTCGGTGGTCTTCGCCTACACGATCAAGGCGTGGCGCCTGGCGACCGAGGGCCATCCCGGCAACCACTCGGCGCTGCTCAGCGACGAGCAGTGGGAGCAGCTCGCCGCCGAGCTCGGCGCCGACCCGTCGGATCCCTGGGCGACGCTTGCGCCCGGGACCCCCGGAGCCGAGCTGTGCCGAGCCACCGCCCAGCGGCTCGAGCGGCCCGAGGTGCGGGCGACCGATCCGCCGCCGGTTCCGGCGGCGCTCGGGCGCGAGCACTCCGGCCGGGCGTCGACCCAGCAGGCGTTCGGGCGCTTCTTCGTCGACCTCGCCCACGGCGCGCCCGACGTCGCCGGCCGCGTGGTCACGGTCAGCCCCGACGTCGCGTCGTCGACGAACCTCGGCGGCTGGATCAACCGCGTCGGGGTCTGGCACCTGGGCGAGCGGATCGACTGGTTCGCCGACGACACAGACACGCTGGTCCGCTGGCGCGAGTCCGAGCACGGCCAGCACATCGAGCTCGGGATCGCCGAGGGCAACCTCGTCGGCCTGCTCGGCGAGCTCGGCGCGACCTGGTCGCGCGACGGGGAGCCGCTGCTGCCGATCGGGACGCTCTATGACCCGTTCGTCAACCGCGCGCTCGAGCCGTGGTCGTTCGGCATGTACGCCGGCGCGCAGTCGATCCTGTCGGCACGCCGTCCGGGGTCACGCTGGCCCCCGAGGGCGGCGCGCACCAGTCGATCATCACGCCGTCGGTCGGGCTCGAGCAGCCGCGCTGCATCGCCTGGGAGCCCGCGTTCGGCCAGGACCTGGAGTGGACGCTGCTGCACGCGCTGTCGCGGCTCGGCCGAGCCGGCGGGACCTCGTCGTACTTCCGCCTGACCACGCGCCCGATCGACCAGGCGCTCGCGGACACGCCGACCGATCCGGACGAGCGCGAGCGCCGCCGGCGCCAGGTGCTGGCCGGCGGCTACCGGCTCCGCGCCGCTTCCGCCGCCCCGGGTCACCGTCGTCGCGGTCGGCGCGGTCGTGCCGGAGGCGATCGCCGCCGCCGACGAGCTCGAGCAGGCGGGGATCGGCTGCGACGTCGTCTGCCTGACCTCGGCCGACCTGGTCTTCCGCGCGCTCCAGGCCCGGCGCGGTCTGGCGGCGGCAACGGGCCGACGACGCGATCCTCGACGAGCTGTTCCCGGCCGACCGGGCCACGCCGATCGTCACCGTGCTCGACGGCCACCCGCACACGCTGAGCTTCCTGGCCGCGATCCGCGGCGCCCCGATCGCGTGCCTCGGCGTCAGCGACTTCGGCCAGTCGGGCGACGTCGACGACCTCTACCGCTACTTCGGCATCGACGCCGACACGATCGTCGGCGCGGCCCTCGACCTGCTCGAGGAGTTCCAGCGCATGACCGAGATCACGATGCCGAGGCTGTCGGACTCGATGGAGGAGGGGACGATCCTCACGTGGCTCAAGTCAGACGGCGACGACGTGGCCGCCGGCGAGGATCTCGTCGAGATCGAGACCGACAAGGCGACGATGACCTACGCCTCCGAGCACGAGGGGACGCTCGAGATCGTCGCCGACGAGGGCAGCAGCCACTCGGTCGGCGCCGTCATCGCCCGGATCGGCGCGGCGTCGGAACGGTCGAGCGCACCCGAGCGCAACGGTCACGAGCACAACGGTCGCGAGCCCGCGCCCGAGGTGGAGAGCCCGGCGCCGGCGCCCCGACGGTGACCGTCGCCACGGCATCGCAGGCCACGCCGCTGGCCCGGCGCGTCGCGTCGCAGCACCAGGTCGACCTGGCGGACCTGGAGGGAACCGGCCCGAGGGGGCGGATCACCCGGGCCGACGTGCTCGCCGCGGCCGGAGTCCAGCAACCGTCGACGGTCCCGGCCGCACCTCCCTCAGCCGCTCCGCCTCCGGCCGCCCCGGCCGTCAGCGCGCCCGGCGCCCGAGGCGAGGCCGAGATCCAGACCCCCACCCGCGTGCAGCAGGTGATCGCGCAGCGGATGGCGAGGCGAACGCGACGATCCCGTCGTTCGAGGTCCAGACCGAGGCCGCGATGGACGCGGCGCTCGCGATCCGCGCCGGGCTCAAGGACGTGGCCGGCGACGACCCGGTCCCGTCGATCAACGACCTGGTGGTCAAGGCCTGCGCGTTGGCGCTGCGCCGCCACCCGCGCGTCAACGCCTCCTACGCCGACGGCCGCTTCGAGCTGCACGCCCGGGTCAACGTCGGCTTCGCGGTCGCCGCCGACGACGCGCTGATCGTCCCCACCGTGTACGACGCCGACACCAAGTCGCTCGGCGCGATCGCGCGCGACACCCGCGAGCTCGCCGAGCGGGTGCGCGCGGGAAAGATCACGCCGCCCGAGCTCTCCGGCGCCACGTTCACGGTCTCGAACCTCGGCATGTACGGGATGACCGCGATCCGCCCGGTGATCAACCCGCCGCAGGCGGCGATCCTCGGCGTCGGGGCCGCCCGGCAGGTGCTGGTGCGCAGCGAGGGCGAGATCGTCGACCGCACGCTGGTCACGCTGACGCTGACGAGCGACCACCGGATCCTCTACGGCGCCGACGCCGCCCGGTTCCTCGCCGACGTGCAGGCGCTGATCGAGGCCCCGCTCCGGCTCGCGCTGTGAACGCCCCGCGGAGGCCGCGCGCTACTTGATGTCGGGGTTCGGGAGCATGAAGTCCCGGATCAGCGCGACGAGGTCCTGATAGGAGGCGATGAACCCCCGGAGCGTCCTCACCGTGGCACCGTAGGAGTCGAACTCCTCCGGGCTCATCCCGTCGGCGTCGTACGCTCGCCGGAAGTCGGGGAAGCGGTCGTAGAGCTGGTCGACGACACCGTCGGGGATCGGGTTGTCGATCCGCGGCACCACCTCGATCTCGGATGCGTTGAACTGCCGCTGCCAGGCGTAGGGGATCGTCAGCACGATGTCGCCGCCGATCAGCTCCGACCAGTGCAGGTGATGCCGGTAGGCGGCCGCCAGCAGCCGCGCCCGGTAGCCCCGCTCGTTGTAGATCGCATAGGCGTGCTTGAAGCAGGCGACGCCGGCCCAGTGCAGCGCGCCCGGGTCGGTCACGATCCCGTCGCGGTTGGCCAGCGCCTGCATCCAGTCGTCCAGCCGGCCGACCATGATCGTGCACACCGGCGACATCGTCGAGGTGTCTTCGCCGGCCTGCTCGCGGCGGGTCAGCCCGCGCTCCACGGCCTCGGCCACGGCGATCGACTGGGGAACGGTGAAGCACACGGTCGCGTTGATGCTGACGCCCGCCGCGGTGGCGTCCTCGATCGCCTGGATCCCGGCGTGGGTCGCCGGGACCTTGACCTGCATGTTCTCGGCGAGGGAGTGAAAGCGCATCAGCTGCTCGGTGATCCGCGCGGCGTCACGGTAGAACTTCGGGTTGGTCTGGATCGACAGCCGGCCCTTGAGCCCGCCCTCGCGCTCGAACACTCCCAGCAGCAGCTTTGAGGCGCAGACCGCCATCTCCTCGATCAGCCGCCAGGCCACATCGTCCTCGGTCCAGGTCGGATTCTCGGTGATGATCTCGCCGATCCGGGCACGCCAAAGGTGCATCTCCTGCTTGAGCACCTGGCCGACGATCGTCGGATTACTGGTGGCGCCGACCGCCCCGCGCTCGATCGCGTAGGTCAGCTCCTCGATCGAACATGAATCGTTCCAATAATCGGTCGCCGTCTGAGCCGTCTCCCACAGCGGCCCCTTGGCGGCGGAGTCCGAATCGGCGACGGCGCTAGTGCGCTCCGTCTGCACTGTCATCACAGTGGAGCGTAGACCGTCCAGGCGCTCCTTGACTTGTCTGGAGCCCCGGATGTAGCGTGCGACCAAAGCGGGGAAAGGCGGCTTCGGCGGACACGCTTTAGCGTGCGGGCCGAGATTGGGGGGCGCGTGTCGTCCCGGTAAACGACCGGAGGGAAGTCCGGATGCTGCATACGCCTGTCGCCCTGGTCCCCTACTCGAGCGATCTCGTCGACACGCGGGAGCTGCTGCACGTCGCGGCCGCCCTGCAGACGCAGGTCGCGCGCGATCTCAACCCCCTGTGGGGCGTGTCGGGATCGGTGTCGGCGTTTCGATCGCTCGACGATGTGCCTCCCAGCAGTACCGCGGTCGTGATCGTGGAGAACATCCCGGCAGCCGAGCACGGGTTTCACCTGGGCTCGACCGGTCAGCCGCTGGCGCTGATCCAGTACGGAGACGACTGGTGGACGCGGGCCAGCCACGAGCTGGTCGAGCTGCTCTGTGACCCCTGGGGGAAGCGGACGGTCGCCGGACCTTCGCTGGATCCCCGACAGGGTGAGGTCGACTACCTGGTCGAGGTCTCTGACCCGTGCCAACACGTCACGTATGAGATCAACGGCGTTGAGGTATCGGACTTCGTCACGCCGGACTACTACGACCTGGCCGAGGTGCCGGGCGGGCGCTACAGCTTCACCGGCGCGGTCACGCTGCCGCGCCAGCTGCTCCAGGGCGGATACATCAGCTGGTACACGCGTCCGCCCGAGAACCGGGTGTTTCAGGCGTTCGCCCAGCCCGCTAGGTCGGGCGCCCCGAAGCCGGTGAAGCCCAGCGCGCTAGAGATCAAGGCGCTGAGGGTCGAGCCCGTCGCCCCGACGTTCTCGCGGGCGCTGGTCGATTCGCGACCGACCGCCTCGCGCCCCGGCGTCAGTGACCGGCCCGGTGGGCGCCGTGGTCGCGGCACTCCCGGCCAGGAGACCAAGGCATACGGCGAGTCGGTGCGCCGCGAGGTCGACCTGATCCTTGAGACGCTCGCGGGTGCCGCGCCACCCGAACCCACGCTCGACGCCATTATCGACCTGATCGACAAGCTGGCCACCGACAACGCCTTCCGGCGGCAGTTCAAGGCAAATCCGAAGGCCAAGTTCGCCGACTTCAAGATTCCGGCAGACGCAGGGCTGGAGGCGCCGTCGAAGCTCCCGTCCAAGGCCGAGTACCAGCGGGTGCTCGACGCGCTGCGCCGCGACGCGCAGCGCATGATCTCGCCCTACGGGGCCCCGGATGCGGCCAGCTGGCTGTCCACGCTCGGGACACTGGGCACCCTCGGCACGCTCGGCACGTTCGGGACCAACCGCTAGTGGACCCCGCCGAAACGTTCCACCGGTCATGCGGAGCCCACTAGCCGAGGTGGCCAGGGTCAGGCGAACGCCGTACGCGTTCTTCTACCTGGAGGACGACTACCCGCTGGACGTGGACGCGCTGCTGCGCGCGGAGGTGCCGGAGCCTTCCGGGCCGGCCAGGGTGATCGCGCTGGCCGCCCTGACCGGCGAGCACCACGTGCTGCAAGCCGGCGAGCTCGGAGTCCTGCGCTCGGTGCCGGCCGATTCCTGGAGCGCTACCGACGGCCGCAACCGACCCGCGATTGACAGCCTCACCCGCAAGGCCCTGCTGATCAGCGATGCCGACGATCCCGAGCTGGCCGCCGTGCGCCACCGCGACGAGGCGCTGTCGGCCAGCGAGTGGAACCTGTACGCGGCGCTGTTCCACTACATGACCCAGTGGACCTCGCTCGACATCCGCGACACCGGCGAGGACGAGTCACATCTGGCGACCCGTTCGGTGGCGGCGGCCGAGGAGTTCGGCTCCGAGCATGGCCCCGCGCCGCCACCGTTCGCGCCGGCCCGCTCGGGCGAATCGCTGCGGCTGCCGGGCACGGCGCGCGACGGCCCGTTGTACCGAACGCTCACCGCCCGCCGGACCACCCGCGTGTTCGACCCGGGCGCCCCGATGACGCTGCAGCAGCTCGACTCCGTGCTGCTCTATGTGTTCGGCTGCCATGGCTACGCCCACACCGCGGCCGGCGTCGACTGCATCAAGCGGACCAGCCCGTCGGGCGGCGGGCTGCACCCGATCGAGGCGTATCCGATCGTCTGCAACGTCGACGGGGTCGACCCCGGGATCTACCACTACAGCGTCGGCGACCACTCGCTGGAGCCGCTGTGCCGGCTGGAGGCCGACGAGGCGCGCGAACTCGCCACCGGTTTCATGTGCGGTCAGAGCTACTTCGGCACGGCCGCGGTCTCGTTCGTGCTGACCGCCCGCTTCTATCGCAACCACTGGAAGTACCGCCGACACCAGAAGGCTTACCCGGGCATCCTGATGGACGCCGCGCACCTGTCACAGACGCTGTACCTGGTCAGCGACGACCTCGACCTCGGTGCTTACGTGACGATCGCGATCAACGGGCGCGACATCGAAGCGCGCCTCGGCCTCGACGGCGTGCAGGAGGGCGTGATCGCGATCAACGGCTGCGGTCCGAGGGGACCGGGCAGATCGCCGCTGGAGCTGAGCTTCAGCCCCTGGTCGCCGCCGCGGTGACCGTCGCCAGCGAGCGCCCGGCAGCGTCCGCGGACACGGCGTTGCCCTTGCGCTCGTACAGCGCAATCGCCCGCTCGAGGTCGGCCGCCGCCGGCTCCGGCGCTCCGGCAGCGGCGAGCACCTCGGCGCGGTCGCACAGGACGTCGCCGTGGAGCATCAGGAAGTCGGTCTCGGCGGCCATCGTGACCGCGCTCGAGACCAGCTCGTCACCCGCGCTCGGCTCGCCGCCGCGTGCCAGCAGCTTCCCGCGTGTGCCTCGCCACAAGACCTGGGTGACGACGTCGTCGCGCGATGCCCCCTCCTCGGCGATCCGGCTGTAGCGGTCTGACTCCTCGAAGCTGCCCTGCGCGTACAGCAGTCGCCCCAACAGCGCCGCGGTGGTCGCGAGCCGGCGCCGTTCGCCGGTCCGCTCGAGCACCGCGTAGGCCTCGGTGACCGACTGCGTCGCGCGACCCGGGGTCCCGGCCAGCAGCTCCACGAAGACGCGATACATCTGCAGGATCGCGACCGTGACGCTGAGCCCGACGGCTTCGAGTCGGCCCATGCTCGACTGCCAGCGCTCGCGGGCGTCGTCGAAGCGACCGGACATCGCCTCGAGCACGGCGAGCATCGTCTCCGCGACCGCCCGGAGCGGCACGTCGTCGTCGGCGCGCTCGAGGATCCGGTTGCAGCGATCGATTCCGTCGCCGACCGAGCGCGGGCCGATCACGGTCGCGCGCGCGAGGTCACCCAGGATCCGCGAGCGCTGGCGGCGCTCGCCCGCGCGTTCGGCGTGCGTGAGCGCCCGCTCCAGCACCTCCTCCATCTCGGCGCACCTCGAGCGCGTCCAGTGCACCTCGGCCACGTGCATCCACGCGCGCGCGAGGCCGCCGTCGTCGCGCTCGCGCTCGAACACCTCGATCGCGCGCTCGGCGACGTCGAGCATCCCGTCGACTCCCGCCGTCGGGTCTACGAGCGCGCGCTGGTAGGACAGCTCGATCAGCACGCGGGCGCTGGTCGACTCGGCCCCGGCCGCTCGGGCCTGCTGAAGCGATGTCTGCAACACCCCCTCGGCGCCCCGGAAGTCACCGCTCTCGCTGAGCGCGCTGCCCAGCTCGAGCAGCACGTCCGGCCGCCGGTCGCCGCTGAACCCGAACTGGTCGGCGGATCTGGCCAGTAACCGCGCGCCGGCGTTCGGGTCACCCCGCGACAGCGCGCGCCGGCCGGCGATCGCCAGGTGCTCGCCGGCTCGCGAGGCCAGCGGCATGGTGTCGTCGTCGGGCCGGCCGAGTTCGCGCCGGTACTGGACTGCCTGCTCGAGGTGGAAGCCGAGGAACTCGTCGAATCCCTCGCCTCGTTGCGAGACCCAGCCGGCAAACTGTTCGTGCAGCTCGCTGCGCAGCGCCTTCGGGGTGCTGCGGTAGGCGACGTCGCGGATCAGGATGTGATGGAAGCGCAGCTGATCCTCGCCGGCCAGCGAGCTGCGGTCGGGCTGGATCAGGCCGCGGCGCACCAGCGTGCGCAGGTGCTGGGCGGCCGACGGGCGCGCCGCCTCCGGGAGCAGCTCGAGCACCGCTCCGGGCCAGAACTCCCGTCCGATCACCGCCGCTCGCTCGATGAACGCCCGCTCGCCCGGCCCAAGGCGATCGAGCCGCGCCGCCAGCAGGCTCTGGACCGTGGCCGGGATGTCGCGCTCATGATCCCACCACGGGTTCTCCGCGGCCATCGCCAGCAGCTGCTCCACGAACAGCGGGTTGCCCTCGGCCGCCTGCAGGATCCGGGCTCGCTCGGCGATGCTCAACGACCGCTCGCCAAGCTGATGTGCCAGCAGCAGCGACGACGCTTCGTCGTCGAGCGGCGCCAGCACCAGCGAGCTCACGCGGACGCGACCGCCGCCCCACGCGGGGCGGAGCTCCAGCAGCTCCGGACGGCCTAGGCAGAGGATCAGCACCGGGGCCGTGAGCCAGTCGATCAGGTAGTCGACGAGATCGAGCAGCGGCTCCTCGGCCCAGTGCGAATCCTCGATCACGAGCACCACCGGCCGCTGCCGGGCGAGCTGCTCCAGCAGCCGCCGGAACGCCCATGGCACCTGCTCGCCGCCGGTCTCGCCGGGGGCCAGTCCAAGCGCCGCCGAGACGACGTCGGCCACCAGCTCGGCGTCGTCGGAGTCGTCGAGCAGCCCGCGAACCGCATCGCGGGTGTCCCCACGAGCGGCCTCGGCCAGAGCTTCGCGGATCGGCCAGAACGCCGCTCCCTCCCCGTAGGAGAGGCAGTGACCGGAGAGCACCGTTGCCTGGTCGCCGAGCTTGTGCACGAGCTCGGCGGCCAGGCGGGACTTCCCGATCCCGGCATCGCCGACCACCGTCAGCACCCGCGGCTCGCCCGACGCAACCGCAAGCGCGAACGTCGCCTGCGCCGCCGACAGCTCCTGCTCGCGGCTGACCATCGGGGTCGCCGAGCGCCGGATGCCCGGGGCCTCGTCGATCAGGTCAACCAGGCGCCACGCCGCTCCGTCGAGCGCCGGCTCGATCCGGATTGCTTCCGCGGCGAGCCGGCGCGTGGCGTCCGACAGCAGCACGTCGCCGTTGGCTGCAACCAGCGCGAACGCGACGGCCTCGCCGAGTGGCTCGCCGAACACGTCGTTGGGCGCGTCGGCCACCACCTCCCCGGTGTCGAGCCCGATCCGCACAGTCAGCTCGCCGGACTCGATCGTCGCCACCGCCGCGCGCAGCTCGTGCGCGGCGCGAACCGCCCGCAGCGCGTCGTCCTCCTTGGTCACCGGGACCCCGAAGATCCCAACCACCTCGCCGCCCAGGCCGGAGATGAACATGCCCCCGTGCTGAGCGACGACCCGCTCGACGTCGCCGCGCGCGGCCGCGATCAGCGAGCGCGCGCGCTCGGGATCGGTGGCGCCCGCGGCGGCGAGCCTGACCACGAGCACGGTCGCTGTCTTACGGACGGTGCTGGCGAACGCGGCCGCGGCGGCGCCGTCGGTGGTGGCCCGGGCCGGCTCGGCCGCACGGTCTTGCGAGCTCCCGGCGTTGGCCGCCGGCTCCTGCACCGGCTGTGACGGCGCCGCCAGCGACGGGTCCTGGCGCAGGATCGCCTGTTCGAGGTCGCGCAGGGCCTCGCTGGGCTCGACCGCGAGCTCCTCGACCAGCGTGTGCCGCGCCTGCTGGAAGGCATCGAGCGCATCGGCCTGGCGGCCGGACCGGTACAGGGCCAGCATCAGTTGGCCGCGCGGGCGCTCGCGAAACGGGTGCTCGCGCACGAGTGCCTCGAGCTCGCCGACGACGTCCGCATGGCGCCCCAGCGCCAGCTCGGCCTCGATCAACTGCTCGCGGCAGCCGATCCGGACCTCTTCGAGTCTCGCGATCGTGGCCTGCGCGAACGGCTCGTAGGTGAAGTCGGCCAGCGGCGGTCCTCGCCACAACCGCTCGGCGTCGCGCAGCAGCGCTTCCGCCTCCCGCGGCTCGCCGTCGGCCAGCGCCGCCCTGGCGCTCGCGAACAGGCGCTCGGAGCGATCCGCGTCGACCTCGTCGACGCCGACCTCGATCACGTACCCCGGTGGCCGGGTGACCAGACGGGCGCCGGCCGGGCCGAGCGCGCGCCGCAGGCGCGACACGAACACTCTGACTGTGTGCACCGCGGTCGCGGGCGGGTGTTCTCCCCACAGCTGGTCGATCAGGCGATCGGTGGAGACGACCTCGTTGGCGTGCAGGATCAGAATCGCCAGCAACGCCCGCTGCCGGTGTCCGCCCAGCGCGGCGGGCTCACCGTCCTCGAGCCGAACCTCCAGCGGCCCGAGAATCCCCAACGCCATGCCGGCCGCCACGCCCACACGGTAACAGGCGTCCTGCCCGTCACCAAGGGCGTGGCGTCAGCCGATCAGGCTAATTCGTGCGTCGTGGCGACCTCGCGCCTCCAGCGCGTCGGCCACCTGCGCGCTCCACCTGGCGAGCTGCGCGCGTTGGCACACGGCGCAGATACCGACGTGGCGAACGTGACCGCAAGGCCTCGCCCCGCCGTTGCCCCGAGCGCGGGCACAAGCCCGCGACGACTTGGTCTTGGTGACGATCATCTGAAAACCCCACTTCCCCGGTTAGTGACTGTCGGCTCGTCGAACATCTCCTACTCCAATTACGCGGCCAGCAGGCTCAGGCTTCCCTGGCGATCGAGCTCTCGGCGCAGCCGCTCGAGCGCCCGCTGCCGCGTCGGTCCGATGCTTCCGACCGGCATCTCCAGCGCGACGGATATGTCCTCGTAAGCCGGACGCGGGTCGGCCATCGTGAGCTTCAGCAGCTCCTGGTCGCTCGGCCGTAGCTGCGCGAAGCCGTGCCACAGAGCCCGGTCGCGTTCGCTTCGGATCAGCGCGTCCCCCAGAGGCGCGTCGGTCGACTCCAATTCGGGGACGTCGTCACGCAATGGGACCCGCCGCTTGCCGTCGCGGACCACGCGGACCGCCTCGCGGCGGGCGGTCGTGGCCAGCCAGCCGGCGACCCGCGCGGGATCGTTGATCCGGGTGACGTGCTCGACCAGCGCCAGCCACGTCGCCTGGGTCACGTCGGCCGCATCGACGTCGCTGAGCCGATACGAGCGAGCGACACCCCTGATCATCGCGCCGAACTCATCCACCAGCGCGTCCCAGCCCCGCTGATCGCCGTCCGCCGCGGACCGCATCGACTTCACCACTCGTGCCGGATCGCTCATCGCAGCGCAAACGATCCGGGGCGGAGGTCAACAATCGATCACTGACCGCTAACCGATCGACGCCACCACCGCCGGTGTGAGCAATGTCGCGTCGACCGGCCCCCGTCCGCCCTTACCGTGGCTGCGGTCTGCGAATCACATCCACCGGAATCGGGAGGGGAACCGATGACCACCACCGAGACAGCGTCACGAGTCGTCTACTGCGAGTGCGGGATCGGCCTTCACGGCGACTCCGACGAGGCGCTGTTGAAGGCCGCCGAGCGGCACATCGCGCTCGATCACGGCCGGCTGCTCCACGGCGCCGGCCCGGACACGGGCAGGCGGCCGAGTCGGCGTATGTATCAGACGGCCCGCAGCTCGCTCTGCTGGACATGACCGATCTGACCGTCAGCTCGGCTCCCCCCGCCGCTAGCGTCGCTTCGAAGATCGCCGGGCTGTCGGTACTCAAGGGCCTGATGCTGTACGGCGCGATCCTCACGTTTGGCGGCCTGTACGCCTACTTCATCGTCGAGATCTTCTCGGCGAAGTCCGCGCCGCCGCGATTCGACGCGACGATGGTTTCGGCCGCGGCCGCGCTGGCGGGCGTGCTCGGCTCAGCGTTCGCGCTGGAGGTGGGGACGACCTCCGACCAGAGCACGACCAACGCCGCGCTGAACCACGAGCTCGAGCGAGCGTCCGGCAAGCAGCTCGCGCTGGCCCGGGTATGGCAAGCGCTGTCGCTGGACGCCAGCAACCCGCAGTCGGCCAGCTGGCCGAAGACGTTTGGGATCTGGGCCTACGCGGTCGTGGCCTCCGCAGTGGCGGTCACCTACGTGCTGAACCCGAACCAGACTCCTCAGACGATCAAGGCACTTGCGATCGCGTTCGGGGGATACGTGATCGCACTCGTAACCGCCGCCTATAAGAGCACCGGCTGAGCGCGGCGGAAAGCCCCCTGGTGGGGACTGCGAGCGCCGCCCTGGCTTCGCGCCGGGGCGGCGCAGCCGTTTAAGCGAACGCGCCGGCGTGGGCGCGGGCCCACTGCTCGAAGCGGCGCGCGGGCCGGTCGGTGATGCGCGCGACCGTGTCGACGACCCGCGAGTCGTCGAACTCGCCCTCGGAGTAGAAGCGGAAGAACGCGTCGATGTAGGGCGCGGGTGTGTCGGCCTCCATCTCGGCACGCGCCTGCTCGTCGGTCTGCCGCTCGTAGCGCAGCGGGCGATCGAGCGTCCCGGCGAGGATCGCGATCTGCTCCCCCGGCGTCAGCGGCTCGGGCCCGGACAGCTCCAGCGCGGTCCGCTCGTGGCCGCCGTCGGCGAGCACGGTGGCCGCGACCGCGGCGATGTCGGCCGGGTCGATCACCGCGACCGGGACGTCAGGCCACGGGGCGCGGATCACGTGGCCGCGGCGGAGTTGCGGCAGCCATCGCAGCGCGTTTGACTGGTATCCGCTCGGGTGCAGGAACGTCCAGGCCACCGGAGCGTCGCGTACCGCCGCCTCGGAATCCAGCCACATGCGGGTGATCGCGTTGTCGGGCCGGCCGCCGATCACGCATCGCGAGGTGAGCAGCACCACCTGCTCGACGCCGGCGTCCGCGATCCGCCTGAGCAGTCCGGGCATGTCGCCGAACCCGCCCAGCAGGAACGCCGCTCGCACCCCGTCCAGGGCCGGGGTCAGCGACTCCGGGTGCTCGAGGTCGCCCTTGACCGACTGGACGCCTTCGGGCAGCCGCTGTGCGGACCCGTCGCGAACCAGCGCTCGAACCGGGGCGCCTCGCGTCGCCAGCGCGGTCACGACCTCCGACCCGACGTTGCCCGTCGCTCCGGTCACGAGAATCATCAGTCCAACCTTTCCACGAGCGTCTCGCCGCCGCTGACCTCGAGCACCGCGCCGGTGGTCTGACGGCTGGTCATCAGGAAGAGCGCGGCGTGCGCGATGTCCTCTGGCGTGCCGATCCGCCCGACCGGCATCGCTTCGGCGACGCGGTCGCGAAGATCGTCGCGCTCGGCGTCCGATAGGCCCGACCACATCTCGCTGTCGGTGTAGCCGGGGCGGATCGATCCGCCCGCCGGGATCAGCGGCGCGGCGTAGCGCGCGCAGGTCCAGCTCCCGAGCAGCTTGCCGTCGACGAACGTTCGCGCGGCGGCGAGGTCCTGATCGAGCAACCGTCCGGGCGAGCCCGACGATGCCGACACCACGACCCGCTGCCCGACGAGGCTCACGGCCGTACCTCCAGTACCGCCTTGCCGGTGACTCGCCGTGAGCGCAGCGCCTCAACGGCCTGGTCGACGCGATCCCAGGGCCCGCGCCATCCGATCTGGGGGTCGAGTTCGCCGGCGGCCAGCAGCGACACCAGGTAGGCGAGGTCCGGTCCGAAGTTGGGGCCGACCGAGAACGCCTCGACCCGCGATCCGCCCGCCGCGTTGCGCAGGCGTTCGAAGTCGACCGTGGTCGGCTGAAGCGAGGCCATCCCGACGCTCATCGCGTGGCCGCCCGGGGCCAGCAGGCCGAGGATCTCGGCGAGCACCTGGCCGCCGACGGTGTCGATCGCGAACTCGATGGGGCCCGCGACGCCGTCGAGCCCGACCACGACCTGGTCGGCGCCGAGCTCGGCCAGGCCCTCCCCGCGCGCCGGGCTGCCGACGGACGCCACCACGCGCGCGCCCGCACGAGACGCGAGCTGCACGGCGAAGCGCCCGACGCCGCCCGAGGCGCCGCTGATCAGCACCGTCGCACCGAGCACCGAGCCGAGCCCACGGATCGCCCGCAGCGCCGTCACCGCCGCGACCGGTAGCGCCGCTGCCTCCGCGAATCCCACCTCGTCGGGCAGTACCGCCAGCTCGCCGGCGTCGACCGCGCGCAGCCGCGCCCAGGCTCCCGACCAACCGAACGTGACCACCCGAGCACCGGACGGGGGACCGGAGCCGTCGGCGGCCGCGGTGACCACGGTCCCGGCGGCATCCCAGCCCGACACGTCTCCGGGCTCGGCGTGGTCGGCCAGGAACGCAACCTCGCCGAAGTTCAGCGAGATCGCCGACACTTGGACGAGCGCCTGGGAGGGTCCGAGCTGCGGATCGGGGGCGTCGCCGAGGCGCAGCCCGTGTGGGGCGGCGGGATCGTGGACCAGAGCTCGCATCGCGCCATTGATCTTGCACGCGGACCTCCGCCCTGTCCAAGACCCGTTGGTATAACCGATGGCTATGGTGAGGACGAGAGGCCAGCGCCAGCATCGTCGATAACCACGGCCGTCATGCCGCCTCGACCAGGCTCCTCTGTCAACGGTTTGTCAACGGAATCGATCAGTCCGGCCACGACGGTGGCTGCGGCGCTGTCGCTGTGGGGCAGGATGTGCCGTAGGTCCGTAACAGCGTGTTGGGATCGTCGCCCACTCGGGCCGCCACGATCCCGATCACGGGTGCTAGCGAGCGTGCTAGCATGGCGAGCCTCTTTCTTTCAGAAGCTCTCTCGTCACCATCCGGGGCTTCCTATGCGGCGGTGAGGGCCTCCACTCGGTCGGTCTCGAAGTCGGGGTCGCAGGGCTGTCGGGCGATCCGGAGCTCCGCCAGAGCATCGCGGAAGCGCTCCGACCCGGCGGGATCGTCGTCGGGCGGGTGCTCGACCAGAACCCGGAGAGTCCGTTCGGTGGCGTCGATTGCCTTAGGATCCGCGATGTCGGCCAGCAGCGTGAGCGCGGTCCTGGCTCCGTGGAGGCTCGTCATGGTGGTGGGTCCTTTCGTGCGTACAGGAGGGGCGGCCGTTCCCTGGCTTCGTACCTGATAGCATCCGCGCTGTCACTAGCGCTAGCATCGGCGCTAGCAGACGGCACCTTGAGAAGCTCTTCGCGAACTCTTCGCCATGCCCATGACCCGGACCACGATCAGCTTCACCCGCGATGGGATGGAGCTGATCCAGGAGGCGGCCAAGCGCCAGGGCTCCAGCGTCTCGCAGTTCGTTCGAGAAGCCGCGCTGACGCGCGCGGCGATGGCTGCCGACGACAACCCGTACCCGATGCGTGCGCTCGCCGCGCAACTGCGGGCGATCGGCGATCAGGGGTACGCGCTGGCAGAGGCGGCGCTAAAGGTCGCCGAGGGCGAGGCGGATCGCAAAAGCTGATCCTCGGCCGATCTCGCGATCAAGGCCGGCTGATGTTCCAACGGACGCATGCGGCGGGAGCCCTGCTTTCGCGAGTTCTTAGCGCGGACCCCTCTACGGGAGGAGGAGGGCGATTCAAGCGTTTATCTCGAGATAGGCGCAGGGCTGCGCCTAGCCAAGTTCACTGAAGCGGGGCAGAGATTGCGGTACATCAGGTGTCTGACCGTTTCGTGCTCGAAGCTTGCACTGGACGCGTTGGCGGTGATCGCTTTCGCGGCGGGACGGCGCATAGGTAGAACGCGCACGCGTAATTGTGTGCGCCGCCTGGCGACTCTTGCAAGTTGCGGCAAGTCGGGACGTCAGCGAAACCAGTAGCTATTTGATGATTTCACCGCCTCCAGTCCGTCGAGCTCTTAGCACCTTCACCCGCGCGAGAGATGGGTGTGCTCGGCCCGGGCTGACCCGGAGGCCTCATCGTCGGAGCCTCGCGGCGGGCATCCTGCTGCTTGTGTAAGCGAAGTGATCAATGCGGATTCGGGGGCCCATTCGGCTGGATCCGAACCTCCTACGTCCGAGCCGCGATGGGACCGCGCTGAGGTTCAGCACATAGACGACCATCATGCCCATGGCGATGAGCTCACCGCGCCGTGGGACGATGATCTAAACCGCTCCCACGGCGCTCCACCTCGGATCGTCACACGTCCGTCGCGGTTACTTGAACGCGAACGTTGTGAAGACGTCATATTGCGCATTGCCGTTAGCTCCGCTTGGCACCCAGATTGCCTTCACAACCGGGCTATACGTCTGACCGGAGCCACAGTCCAGCGATCCCCCAATCCCCATGTCGAGTGGGTCATTGACTGCCTGAACGGAAGTGTTCAGAGGGACTCGCGAAATTACGGCCGGAGTAGCGTCGTTGGTCGCACCGTCCGCGTACTCGCAGTAGGCCTCAGGCGCATCGGGGTCCTCCTTGAAGATCAAGACCCTGGCGTAGACATCGGCCGAGCCGGTCGTTTTAGACAGCACAGCAGCGGCAATCGAGACCTTGCAGGGCGCCTGTGCAGGTGAACACGTGAAGCGAAACTGTCCTCCCGCGGTGGTACCGATCGGTGAGCCCATTGCCGCCGAGTAGGTCGCCCAAACCCTCGGCGCAGCGTTTCCTCGACTCACGAACACGTTGGCCACGGCGTACTCGCCAGCAGTCGAACCGCCGCTGCCGGAGGGGCCGGAGGGGCCGGAGGGGCCCGAGGGGCCAAGAGGGCCTCCTGGTCCCGGAGGTCCCTGGGGGCCGGCCGGACCTTGAGCGCCCGAGATTGGGAACAGAGCGAGCTTCAGAGGCTTCTGGCCCTTGGCACATGCATTGCGCTTGATGTTGAGATCGCCGATGCTTTCCTTCGGTCCCTTCCGCTGGACGCAAGTGGGCACGAAGGTAGGAGCGTTCGCCTTCGCCGCGGGACGAGCGCTCGTTGATGCGTCTCCGCCCGCTGCCAGCAAGGTCACACCAACAATTATCGAGGCACTCGCCGCGGCGACAAACCACTTCGTGCGCGCCATCAGCGGACCACGATCGAGCTTCCTCATCACTACACCTCCACGTAGTGGCATTCCGGTCCCCTAGGTGGGGCCGAGTCTACGCTTCCGCAGTGCGCGCGGGGAAAAACAGCGAAATCTTCTTGGCGTCAGGCCGCCTGGACCCGAAGACGCTCATGCGGCCTCCGGCTCATACCCGGCAGCCGCCCGGCCGCAGACTGTCGGTTAACGAACCCAAGCTCGAAATTCTCGAAGTCCGTTGTGACGCCAGCCGCTACTGCCACTCCGCACGGGAGCAAACCACTTTGACTGGCGAGCGACCTCATAATGGCCCTGCCCGGCTAAGGATAAAGCGGCTAAACGCTGCTAACCCGCAGCGACTGCCTCTCCACTGAACATGCGTCCACCGGCCGTGAAAGCCGTCATCTGAAACGAACCGACCCTCGGCAACTCGCGTGCGAGCGACAGTCATGCACGCGCCACCATACGACCCTGTGTACACACGCCAGTGCCGGACGGTGACCGCCCGCCTGGCCGGCGGCCGCGGTCGGTCCACTTGCACCAGAATACCCGGCAGGCCCCGCGCCGTCCGAGTGCACCAGCCAGTCGATCGACCGACAGTTCGGGGACACGGACGGAGCCATGGCTGCCGACCTACCCCAAGGGTCGGCGGACTCAGGAATCCCGGCCGCGCTGTCACACTCCGAGCGCTGTGTTGCTCTCGCCGAGACCGTGAGGGTGCTGCGAACAGCGGGCCACGGATACCCTCCGTCTGTGGGAGGACGCAGGTGTGATCGGGCGGGAGCGCGGGTTTGGTTGCAGCGCAGGCGCCCAAGTCTCGTGGTGTCTCGCTCATGGTCTGTGTTCGAGGCGGCTCGGGCGTAGGCGGCGATTGGCTCTATGACAACGGCGGTCGTCACTTTGCCGAGTACGCATCGTCGATCACCAACGCCTCGCGGTAGCGCACGAGCTACATCTGCTTCTCGCCACCGTTGCGGGGGCGCCCCCTTCTACCCTCATCACACGCCGATGCTCGCCTACTTGGAAGCGGGCCGACGCGTGGGTTCGCTCCCTCCGGGCTAGAAGCAGGAGCGGAGGCGTCAGACCTCAGGGCACAACAGAGTGCTGTGTCTCGATCTAGGCAGCAGCCTCGCCGCGATAACGGTGCCCCCGGACCGCCGAGCGCTACACGGCCCACAGAATCGGGCCGACGCGCGAAGACCCTCAGTCGCGTTCGTCGGGCGCGTGCGCGACGAAGACTGGGCACGACGCATGCTTCAAGATTCCCCTGGATGAACTACCTTCCAGCCGCGCTCGGAGACCGCTCAGGCCGCGCGAGCCGACGATGATGGCCGAGGCGTGGTGCTCACGAGCCGCGTCCAGGATCGTGGCGGACACGCCACCAGCATCGGGCAAGGCGAGTGGCTCTGCATCGAGCCCGAGCGACCGGGCAAGATCGGCCCCTTCACCGGAGACCTGCTCGGCGTACGCGTGCAGGCTGCGGTCGAGGTCTCGTGCGGTTTCAGGGTCGACGGCCGGCGTCATTGCGTAAGCGTCCGGCTGCATCGTCGGGGCCATTGCCGCGTATGCGAGACCCTCCTCCCACACGGTGACCACAAGAAACCGGCATGAGCGCATGAGCACGGCCGCTTTGGTGATCGCCTCGCGCGCCGCGGCTGAACGGTCGTAAGCGATGATCACCGGTCCGACGGGAACGTTCATCCGCGATCAGCATAATCAGCTGTCCCGCTTCCTGCGAGAACGCTGGCTGCGACGCTGTCGCTCGTCGATCCAAGCGGCACTCAAAGCGGGCCGATGAGTTGTGAGGCCGCGATGGCCGCCGTGCGCTACTCCTCTCCCTGCTCGGCTTCGAGCTCCTCAAGCGCGACGATGGCGATGCCCAGCGCCTCGGTGATCTTCAGCGCAGCGGCCAGGGTCCGCGGCGTGCCGATAACCGGGGCTATGCCGATGAGGATGTTCTGGATTTGGTCAACCGTAAGGCCCGCGTCCATCGCCGGCCCAACATGCATGAGATAGGAGGCAGCCGGCGCGTCGACGGCCGCCAAGGCGGCGATGCGCACGGCAAGGAGCGAGTTGGGGTCCAGCGTGCACCGCGCGACCGATTCAGCGGTTATTGCCGCGAGCGTGTCAAGGACGGGGGTTTCGGACGATGGGTCGGTCATTGCGATCCTTCCGGTTGCCGGGCAATTCAGGGCGCAACCTTTGCGAGGAGAACCCGGTGTCGCATCATCCAAACAAGGTGACATGCAACCGCAGGGCGCGACCATGCGGCACGCGCTCGCCGCCGAGCGATGATGGCCTGCTCGTGGAACAGGCTGTGCTGTCGCTCCTCGATCATTCCGAAAGAACCAGCTCGACCAGCACCGGGCGGGGAGATGGCACCGAGTTTCCGAGCCCAGGGCGCGGTACCTGATGGTAGTCTCGATGCCGAGAGGCGTTGCGGCTACGGGCATTGATAGTTCTGGTGGTGGTCCCAATGGTCGCTGGTTGCGGAGCGTCCAAATCCTGCGAGAGCGCGCTCCGGCACGCCCAGCGGGTCGCCACCCAGAATTATCGCCGGCAGCTGCGCGTGCCGGGTCAGACCAGGACCGGAGCCCTGACGACTGCCGTCGCGGTGGGCCGCAGCGATTTGATCGAGTACAACGACGTCCACAAGTCGAGTTGCGGCTGGGACCGCACGTTTGACCCGAGACACCAGCCGTAGAGCGGCATAGTCCGGTGACGGCTCTGCGGGCCGGTGCCTGCTGCGTAAATAGTCCCGACCGCCTCGAACGGCCGCCAATCTCCTTGTCCAGTGGTGAGACGCCGCGTCCAATCTCCACTGTCGCTCCGGGGCTAGAAGCAGCAGCGAAGGGTCGGACCGACCTCGGGGAATATTTCTGAACCTTCGCGCACCGCAGACTGCCGTTTCTCCGATCAGAGGAGCACTCTCCGGACGGCCGAAGTTGTCCGGGATTGCCGACTGCGCCTACGGCCCTCCCCCTCCGCTGCGCGGATCCCTATATAGCTCGGCGTACGCCTCGCCGACATCGTGGCGCTTCGCTGCCTGCTTCTCAACGTATCGCTGACGCCTAGCTCCACGCCAGTCGAGGAATCGCTGCCACCACTCGCGCAAAACCGTCATATCCCTTCGCTCCCCGGTGCGTGGTTAGTGCGCTGAGACCCGGCTAAGGCGGCTGGTGGCGGCGGCCCGCCGTAGGAACGCTTCGGTCACCCGCGCGCCACTCTTCGAGATCGGAGATCGGGTTCATGGTTCGCTTCATTCGGTGGCGAATCGTGGTTCCTCGTTGATGAACACTTCGGTGAGCGCGTAGGGGTCACCGACGCCGTGGCGGATGGAGACAACCGCATCGTCTGGTCGTGAGAGGACCAGGTCGACCACATCGCTAATACAAGGAGCGTGTCCGCGGACGCCTTCACGGTAATCGACCGAACCTGTGGCCTCGCTCAAACCGGCACGCCCTGCGCGGCAGTCGCGACTCATCTGGTGATCCTTCGCGACGGAGAAGACAATAGTCGGACCGCCTCAGTGTGTATTCGACACGCCGATCCCGAGCGGCGGGAGGATGGCCGCTGAGGGCGACCGGCGGCTCCGCCCTATATCGGGTCGGCGAGCGTTGTCAACGCGATGTCAGCGAACGTAGCCGGACTCGACGCCACGCCAGGACGAGTCGGGTATAACCGATGGCTATGGACGTCCACGTCCGCGACCTGCGCTACTTCCTCGCGGTCGCGCACGAACTCAGCTTCACCCGGGCCGCCGAGGCGCTCTACATCAGCCAGCCGGCGCTGTCCAAGCAGATCCGGGCGCTCGAGCGCCAGCTCCGTGTGTCGCTATTCGATCGCGGCCCCGGGAGCGTCCGCCTGACCCGGGCCGGCAACGAGCTCGTGCCCTACGCCGAGGAGATGGTGGCCAGCTGGGAGCGGGCGAAGCGATCGCTGTCCAAGGCCGCCGACTGCACGCTGGTGATCGGCATGCACACCAGTCCCGGCCGGGGGCTGCTGCCGAAGGTCCGGGCGATGATGGTCTCGAGCTGCCCCGACGTCGAGCTCGAGCTGCGCCAGGTCGCGTGGAGCGACCGGACCGCGGGGCTCGCCGACCGCAGCACCGACGCGGCGTTCGTGTGGCTGCCGCTGCCGGCGCCACCGTACCGGTGGGTGACGATCGCGCGCGAACCGCGGCTCGTGGCCCTGCCCAACGATCACCGGCTGGCGGCGCAAGACGCGGTCTCGATCGGCGATCTGCGCGACGAGCCGTTCCTGGCGCTGCCCCGGAGCGCCGGTCCGCTGCGCGATTACTGGCTCGCTCTCGAGGACCGTGACGGGCACCCCGTGCGGATCGAGGCCGAGATCAACGACACCGAGGAGACCTACGAGGCGGTGACCAGCGGCATCGGCATCTGCCTGCTTGCGGCCGGCAACGCGCCGATCTTCGACCGCGGCGACGTGACGATGCTGCCGGTGACCGACATCAGCCCGTCGGAGCTGGTGCTGGCCTGGAACGAGCGCCACTGCCCGCCGCTGCTGGAGACGTTCGCGACGCTGTGCGAGCAGGTCGCCGCAGAGTCTCAGCGCTCCAGGCGTGCCAGCGTCCGCTCGATAGCTGCGCAGCGCCGGCTTGGGCCGCACCCGGCCGTCCGGCGTCAGGGCCAGCAGCCCGGAGTACTCGAACGGGTCCGAGCTCGGTTCGGCGCCGAGCCACGTGTACCAGAAGATCGCCCGCAGGTTCAACGCCCGGCGGTGGGCGACCAGCAGCGAGTACTCGGCGGCCAGGTTGCCCGCCTGCCCGGCCGTGGTCGACTGGATCGCGCCGTTGCCGGGAGCGACGAGCCCCCGCGAGGACGTCCACCCCGTCTCGGTGACCAGCAGCGGGAGCCGCGGCTGACGCTCGGTTGTGAGCACGCGGCGGACCTTGCGGAGGATCGTCAGCACGTGTGCCGGCGTATCCGCGTACGGGTGCACCGCAACCGCGTCGAACAGTCCTCTGGCCCCATGGGCGTACAGGCTGGAGAGCGCGTCCCAGCTGTCGCCGAACAGCCCGGCCAGCACGATCCGGGCCTGGGGATCGGCGGCGCGCGCCGCCCGGCGCGCTCGGCGGACCATCGCGAGGTACCGCGGCTCGTAAGGCTTGGGTCCGTCCCAGAACAACGTCTGCCCCTCGGGTGTGTCTCCGCCGGCCGGCTCGTTCCAGATCTGCCACCAGCGCGGCGCCAACCGGGCCAGCCGCGGATGCGCCACCCAGAACGTGCCCCGGGTCCCGTAGCGCCGGACGACCGCGCCGACGAACGCGGCGTACGCCTGCGGCCGCGCCGGCGGTGACCACAGCTTCGCCGGATCGACCCGCGCCCACCCCGGCGCCTGCAGGATCACCGGGAGCATCTGCAGCCCGTGGCTCGCGAACGCCAGGATCTGCCGGTCGAGCTGCGCGAACGCTGTCGGCCGGCCGCCGGCGTCGACGAACTGTCCGCGCACCGGCGAGGGCACGTCGCGCCAGCTCCGGTACGGCTGGGCGGCGCTCCAGTAGATCGGAAAGCGGATGCTCTCGGTGCCGGCGCCGCGCATCAGCGACAGCTGGCCGGCGAGGTTGACGCTGCCGTCGAGCAGATCGGCGCCGGCGGCGATCCCGAAGAAGCCGCTCGGCAGCGGCGCGTTGCGCGGCGGGGCCGCGGAGGCCTGGGCTGGCAGGATCGCCAACGCGGCCAGCAGCCACACCACGGCGATTGCCCGCGTTGCGACACGACGGCGAGCCCCCGCCGGCACCTTCCAGCCAAACAAAGCGGCGTAAGTATGCCCTACTTCTGTGAGCTTTACGCCGGCTTCCCGGGTATCGCGATCGGGCTGCCGGACACCCGGTTGCGACGCGGCACGCGCAGGCTCGCCGGCGAGCGCGGGATCGCCGCCCCGATCGCGAGCGCGAGTGCCTGCACCCAGCAACCGATCGTGGGCGCCCGCTGCCACAGGATCGGGCCGAAGCGGAGGTTGTGGGTCACAGCGAACGCGGCGTCGGACGCCACGAGCAATACCAGCAGCCCGGCCACGCCCGCGACCGCGGCCCGGCGCGTCGGGGCCGTGCGGATCAGGGTGGCTCCGAACACCGCGCCGGCCGCCAGGAACGCTACGAGGACGCGGGCGAGCGGTTGGCCGTCGAAGCCGGGTAGCTGGAGCAGCGGCAACGCATCGCGGATCCCCGGCCCGGCCGCCAGCCAGCCCAGGCCTCTGAGCCCGTACAGCAGCCCGGCGCCGACGAGCACCGACACCAGCAGGCTCGCGATCGCCGCGATCCCCAGCGCCGTCCGGCGCAGCGTGAGCGCCAACCGAGCCGTGCCGCCGGCTCACCGCTCGCGATTCGGGCGTCACGACCCCCGCGGTGCCGTCGTCTTGGCCGTCGGCGATCTGTTCCTGGCCGGTGGCGATCTGTTCCTGGCCGGTGGCGAGCACCGGCACGCAGGCGAGCACGACCGCGATCGCCAGCAGGTGGGCGATGCTCGCCGCCGGCGTGGTGCCCAACGACTCGCCGAACGCCACCACGCCGAGGACCAGCGCGACCAGCGCCGCGAACACGTTCATCAGCGAGATCGAGGCGACCGCGCCACCCCGGCGCAGGGCTGCCTGGAAGCAGACGAAGCCGCAGAACGTGGCCACCGCGGCCAGCACGGTCCACCCCGACAGGAGCGAAGCCACATGGCCATGCCACGCGATCGACGCCGCCTTGATCGCCGCGTCTGCCGCGCCGTAGAACATTCCGGCGGCGATCGCGCGGGCCGACGGCCGGCCCGCCAGGCCGAGCGCGGCCGCGACCGGAAGCGCGACGAGCCAGACTTCGACCAGGGTGCGAGCGTGCAGGTGGCTGTGGGAGTGCAGCGCGATCGGGAGCGACGCCAAGCCGACTCCGATCAGCAGGATCGCCAGCAGCTGGCGTCGAGTGATCGGATAGCCGAACGCCCGCGCGGCCACCGGCAGCGAGACCGCAAGGCCGCCGGCCGCGAACGCCTGCACCACCGACAGCGGGGCCAGCGCGACCGCCACCAGCTGTGCCACGAAGCCGGTCCAGCCGATCGCCTGGCCGGCGATCCAGGTCCGGCTGCCCAGCATCGCTCGCAGCAGCGGGACGTCGTCGCCGGCGCGGTCCGCCAGACCCCGGTGCTGGAGCAGGAATCCGAGGTTGATCGCCGCCGAGGACAGCAGCGCCAGCAGCAGCGCCGCGACCAGCGTCTGGTGGTGGTGGTGGCGAGCCGGGGCTTGCGCCTGGACCACGGGTGGGGCCAGCACCGGCTGCGCCCGCGCCCGACGCCGGTGCCGGGGCGAGCGGGCCGCGGCGGCGGCGCGTCTGCGGGCCCGCACGTGAGCCCCCGGCAGCGGCGTGGCGAAGTCGTGGGAGGCGAGCATCAGCATCTGGTTCAGGCGCGGGTACCAGACCTGCCAGTCGTGGCCTCCGGGGTAGATCGCATAGGCGACGGTGGCGCCGGCCCGCCGGAGCGCGCGCGCCATCGGCACGATCTGGGCGCTGGACCCGTCGTCGCGTCCCACGAACATGTAGACCCGCACGGGGTTGGCGGCGATCGTGCGATGCAGGCCTGCGATGTAGTGCAGCGGGCTGTTGTCGTCGAGCTCGGCCCGGTTGGCGTGCGCGAACACGCCCGTGCGGGTCTGCACGAAATAGCCCGACCACACCTCGACCGAGCCGAACGTCTGCAGGTGGTGCAGCGCCACGTTGATCGCCCCGTAAGCACCGGCGGAGAACCCGCCGATCACGCGGTCCTGGCGGTCGGCCAGCGTCGAGAACCGGTGGTCGACGTTGCTGACCACGTTGACGACGTAGCTGTCGTACGCGCCCGACGAGGTGTTGGCCCACTCGGAGTCCGAATAGGTGCTGCCGCCGATCCGCCCGTCGGGGAACACCATGATCATCGGCTGGAGGTGGTGCTCGCTGAGCTGGTTGTCCAAGCGGACGTCCAGGTTGGCGATGTTGATGAACACCTGCGGACGTCCCGGCGAGCCGTGGAGCAGGTACAGCACCGGGTACCGCTTGTGGGGCGTGTACCCGGGCGGCAGATACGTCAGGTAGTAGGCCCGTCGGTGCAGCGCCGGCGAGTAGAAGTTCGTGTTGAGCAGCCTCCCCGTGCCGGCGCGGGGGATCTTGACCACGGTCGCGAACCCGCGGTGGCGTGAGTAGGACTGCGCGTAGCTGTAGGCGCCGGCGAGGCCGAGCCCCATCAGCGTCAGCGCGACCACGATTGAGATGACGCGTCTGACGATCAGCAGCAGAGGCACCTACCCCCGGTCGCCGAGGCTGAGGTAGCCCTCCGCTTGGAGCACCCGGAGCACGGCCCCAGGCAGCCGGCAGCGCGACTCGAACACCAGATACCGCGGCCGCCACTCGGGCGAGAACTTGTCGTTGAACGTCACCAGCCGCTGCATCTGGAAGCGCCGCGACAGCAGCCTCAGCGCGAGCCGGGTGGCCAGGCGCTTGGCGGGACCGCCGGACGGCGGCTGGCGGACCAGGTGGGCGAGCCCGGCGTAGTTCAGACTGACTTCGGGAATCCTCCGCTCCCGAGCGACCTCCAGCGCGCGGCACACGAGCGCCTCGTTGAGGCCGTTCGGGGTCTCGCCGACCCGGCGCATCGTGTCCAGCGAGAGCTTTCCGCAATGCGAGATGAAGTGCATCACCGCCCCGAGCTCGCCCTCCGGCGAGCGCGCCAGCATGTACAGGTCGTCGTCTTCGGCGGACCAGCCGAACTCGCCCATGCCCATCGCGAACCCGAGCATCCGGCTGCGCTGCGACCGCCAGGCTGTCTCGACCTCGTCCATCTCCCACCACTGGCGGGCGTCGAGCTCGCGCCCGTCGCAGGCTTCGATCTTCCATCCGCGGCGCTCCACGCGGTGGACGGACTGGCGCAGCTTGCGCACCGGGCGCCCGACCAGCGTGAACGCGGCCGGGTCGACGACCGCCTCCTCGCCCACGCGCACCGCTCGCAGCCCGAGGCGCTGGTAGCTGGGCAGATGCCGAGCCGACGCGGCCCACAGGACCACGCGCCATCCGCAGGCGTGGGCGAACTCGATGAAGCCCGCGAGCAGCCGGGGGACCGCGGCGTCGGGTCCGACCGGGTCGCCGGACACGACCGCGGTCTGGCCGATCACCCGGTAGGCGAGCACCGCGCCGGCGCCGAACTGGAACGTCTTGTCGGGGCGCAGGATGAACGGCGAGATCGAGTCGTGACCGTGGCGGGCGACGATCGCGCGGGCGGCGAGGAGGTCGTAGTCGGTGAGCCGATCGAGCTCTGCGGCGAGGTCTGGCGCGTTGCGAAGCGCGGTCACCCGCTCAATATGCGAGTCCTACCTGAGCCGATCCCGGGAATCGCCTGAGAATCTGCTGAGAACGCACCGGGCAGCGTCACCGTGAACACCGCGCCGCCCTCGGGGTGGTTGGCGGCGGTGACGGTGCCGTGGTGGGCCTCGACGATCTCGCGCACGATCGCCAGCCCCAGACCGGCGCCGCCGCGACCGCGGGTGCGACCCGCCCCGTCGCGCCAGAAGCGGTCAAACACTCGCTCGCCGACGTCCTGCGCCAGCCCCGGCCCGTGGTCGCGGACCTCGATCACCGCCCGGCCTTCCGTGCACCGCAGGCCGATCTCGACCGGCGTCCCGTCGGGCGTGTGGATCAGCGCGTTGCGCGTCAGGTTGGCCAGCACCTGGCGCAGCGCGTCGGGATCGCCGGTGGCCGTGACCACGCCCGGCGGGTGAAACGCGATCCGCCGGTCGGGGGCGACAGCGCGGGCATCGGCCGCGGCGTGGGCGCACAGCTCGTTGAGGTCGACCGGCACCCGCTCGACCTCGGGCAGCTCGTCCAGGCGCGCCAGCACCAGCAGGTCCTCGACCAGCGTGCCCATCCTCGCTGCCTCGGCCTCGATCCGCGCCATCGCCCGGGTGAGCGCCACCGGATCCTGCGCGGGACCGAGCCGGAACAGCTCCGCGTAGCCGCGCAACGACGCCAGTGGCGTGCGCAATTCGTGGGAGGCATCCGCCAGGAACCGCTTGCGCCGGTCCTCGCTGCGCGCCCGGTCGGCGAACGCCTCCTCGATCCGCACCAGCATCTTGTTCAGCGACAGGCCGAGGCGCCCGATTTCGGTGCGGGAAGTGGCCGGCCTGACCCGGCGCGATAGGTCGCCGTCGGCGATCTCGCGCGCGACCCGCTCCATCTGGCCGAGCGGCCGCAGCCCGATCCTGATCACGACCCAGCCCAGCGCGGTCAGCGCGATCATCAGCGTCCCCACCACGAGCGCCTCGACGATCACCAGGTCGTGCAGCGTGTCGTCGACCTCTTCGAGCGGAAGCGCGGCGATCACCGTGCCGGCCCCGGAGTCGAGCGGCAGCGCCGCGACCCGGTAGCGGACGTGCTTCCCGCGCTCGGAGTCGACCGTGAACACCTCCGGGTTCTGGTCGGCATGCGACAGGCGGAACTTCTTCGGGAACGCCGGCGCCGGCAGCTTCTGCTCGCCGTTTGAGACCGTCACCGGGCCGCGCAGGATCCGGCCTCGCGCGTCGACCAGCGCGCCATAGGTGCCCGACGGCAGGAAGCCCGCCAGGCCCTTGCCGAATGGCGAGGCGGCCTGGCGCTCGTCCTCGGACGATCCCTTGCCCGCGGGTCGCCGCAGGCGGCGGGCGTCGACGCCCAGCTGATAGGAGATCGGCGTCGCGGCGGCGATCACGCGCTGGTCGAGCCGGTTATAGAGGAACGAGCGCTGCTGAGCGTAGATCGCGGCGGCGGCGACGACCAGCGCGACCGACACCAGCAGGAACACGCCGGTCAGCAACCTCGTCCGCAGCGACATCGTCACTCCCTCGGTAGCCGCAGCGCGTAGCCGACGCCCCGCACCGTGTGCAGCAGCGGCACCACGCCGTTGTCGACCTTCTTGCGCAGGTAGCTCATGTAGGTCTCGAGCACGCGGGCGTCGCCCGAGAAGTCATAGCTCCACACGTGGTCGAGCAGCTGCGCCCGGGTCAACACCCTTCGCGGGTTGAGCATCAGGTAGCGGAGCAGCCGGTACTCGGTGGCGGTCAGCTCAATCGGCCGGCCCCCGCGCGTGACCTCGCGGGTCTCCTCGTCGAGCTCGAGGTCGGCGAACACGAGGCTTCCGGACAGTGCGTGCAGCGCCCCCGAGCGGCGCAGCAGGTTGCGCAGCCGCGCGACCAGCTCCTCGAGGCTGAACGGCTTGGTGACGTAGTCGTCGCCGCCGGTGGTCAGCCCGCGGACGCGGTCTGAGGCCGAGTCGCGCGCGCTCAGGAACAGGATCGGCATGCCCGAGTGCTCGGTGGTCAGCCGCCGGGCGACCTCGAAGCCGTCCATGTCGGGGAGCATCACGTCGAGCACCAGCACATGCGGGCGCCACTCCCTGACGCGGGTGATCGCCCCGGCGCCGGTCTCCGCGGCGTCGACGTCGAAGCCGTTGTGGCGCAGCGCCATCGACACGACGTCGACGATGTTGGGCTCGTCGTCGACGACCAGCACACGGAGCTGCTCCTGCTCCTCGACCATCGGGGCGGATTATCGGCCCGGTTCCTGGGAATTTCCTGAGAGTTGCGTTAGCGCCTGGTGTCGCGTCGCAGCGCTCGGGCGGGCGGGGTAGTTTGCCCGCGTGGACGGCGAAGCGGTGCTCAATCAGGCGGCGGAGTCCTACCGGGACACGCTCGGCCAGCGGCTGCTGGCCTCCTACGCGCTCGGCAGCCTCGCCCACGGCGGGTTCAGCCCGCTGGTCAGCGACATCGACCTGGGCCTGATCCTCGCCGACCCGGTCGCCGGCGGCGATGCCGACACGATCCAGGGGATCGCTGAGGCCGAGCGGGCTAGGGGCTCAGAGCTCCACCGGCGGCTGTCGGTGTTCTGGGGTACCCCGGCGACGCTCGGCGGCCGCGCCGAAGGCGGCCGCTTCCCGCCGCTGGATCGGCTCGACCTGCTCGAAAACGGCCGGCTGCTGTACGGCGACGACGTCCGCCAAGGGCTCCCCCGGCCCGACCGCCGCGAGCTGCTCGTCACCGGCGCGGAGTTCGCGCTGGATTTCCTGGCCGGGATCCCGCGCAACCGCGACGGCGCCGCGAGCCGGCAGCTCGGCTCGCTGAGCTCGGCGAGTGAAGACTCGATCGAGGAGATCCGGCACCCCGGACCGCTCGTCGCCGAAGGTCCGCGCCGCGTGACCAAGCTGGTGCTGTTCCCGGTCCGGTTCCTGTACACCGCCGCCACCGGCGAGGTCGGCACCAACGACGCCGCGGTGGCCCACTATCTCGAGCAACCCGGGGTCCCGAGCACCGCGCTGGTCGCAGCCGCGCTGGGCTGGCGGCGGCGCCCCTGGGCCGATGACGCTGAGGCCCGCGCGCTGCTCGAGGCTGGCCTGCCCGCGCTCTACCGGCACTATCTCGACGACCACATCGCGCGGCTCGATGCAGACGGCCGGCGCGGGCTCGCCGACGGTTTTCGGCAATGGCGCGCTCGGCTGCGCGGGGCCGGCGCCTGAAACACCCCTGTCGGGCCTGAATCCGGGGCGGCAAACGGGGCACAATGCGGCCATGGCTGAACGTCTCGTATATGTCTCGCGCCTCGTGCGGCTGCCGCTGGTCGGCGCCGACGGCGCCGAGATCGGCCACATGGTCGACGCCGTGCTCACGCCCTCGGGCGGCGGCGCGCCACCGCGCGTGAACGGCTTCGTGGTCGCGGTCCAGCGCCGCCGGGTGTTCGTCGGCGCGGGCCGGGTGGCCGAGATCGAGGTCGACGGCGTCCGCCTGCGGCGCGGGGCGATCAACCTCCGCCAGTTCCAGCTGCGCCCCGGCGAGATGCTCGCCGTCGGCGAACTGATGCGCCGCCAGCTGCGCGGGCGGAAGGTCACCGACGTCGGGATCACGCCCGCGCCCGAGCCTTACAGCTGGGAGCTGGCCACGGTCGCACTCGGCGGCGGTGGGCTGCCCCCGCGGCGCCGGCCGCCCGAGATCGTCGACTGGAGCGAGGCGCGCGAGCTGTTCGCCGACGAGCCGCCCGCGTCCCGGCAAGCCGCGGCGATCGGTCAGCTGCACCCGGTCGAGATGGCCGAGGCGATCCGCAAGCTCCCGATCTCGCGGCGGCGAGTTCTCGCCGCGGCGCTCGAGGACGATCGCCTCGCGGACCTGCTCGAGGAGCTGTCCGAGGACGAGCAGGTCCGGATCGTCGAGGACCTCGACCTCGACAAGGCCGCCCGCGCCCTCGACGAGATGGAGGCCGACGACGCCGCCGACCTGCTCGGCGAGTTCTCGGCGATGCGCCGCGACGAGCTGCTCGGGGCGATGGACCCCGAGGAGGCCGAGCCGGTTCGCCGCCTGTTGACCTACGACCCCGACACGGCCGGCGGTCTGATGACCCCCGAGCCGGTGGTGCTCGGCCCGCAGGCCACCGTCGCCGAGGCGCTGGCGCGGATGCGCGATCACGACCTGCCGGTGCCATTGGCCACACAGGTGTTCGTCTGCCAGCCCCCGACGGAGACTCCCACCGGCCGGTTCCTCGGCGTCGCCCACTTCCAGCGGCTGCTGCGTGAGGCGCCGTCCAAGGTGCTCGCCCGCTGCCTGGACGAGGAGCCCCAGACGATCAGCGTGAACGCCTCAGACCGCAAGGTCGCCGAGCTGCTCGCGGCCTACGACGTGATCGCGATCGCGGTGCTCGACCAGCAGGGGCGCCTAGTCGGCGCGGTGACCGTCGACGACGTGATCGATCGCCTGCTGCCCGTCGGGTGGCGGGTCAGCGACGCAGAGGACAATGGGTAGATGGCACGCCGCGACGATCTCTCCAAGCCGCGCGGCACCCCCGGTGGGCCGCAGTACGACCCCGATGCGTTCGGTCGCTTCGCCGAGGGCATCGCGCGTCACCTCGGCACCGGCCGCTACCTGGTGATCCAGACCGCCGTCGTGATCGTATGGATCGCGGTCAACGTGGCCGCGGTCGCGCTCCGGTTCGACCCGTACCCGTTCATCCTGTTGAACCTGGGTTTCTCCACTCAGGCCGCGTACGCGGCGCCGCTGATCCTGCTCGCCCAGAACCGCCAGGCGGATCGCGACAAGGCCGAGACCGAGCGCGACCGCGAGATGAACTCCCGAGCTCTCGCCGATGCGGAGTACCTGGCGCGAGAGATCGCCGCGCTGCGGATCGCCGTCGAGCACAAGGCCGATCGTGACGACATCCGTGACGCCGTCCGCGAGCTGACCACGGTCGCCGAGCGGCTCGGCGCCTCGGTCGGCGACGAGACCGACGTGCTCCCCGAGCACGACGAGCTCAGCGAACCCGGCGGCTAGGCCCGGCGTCTAGATCCCGCTCGCGCGGGCTCTCGAAATGGCCGGCCCTCGGGAACTTCGACGGCGAAGGCGGCGTCTGTATTAGGCTACCCAAACTCGTTAGGGCGCCCTAACGCGAGCAATGCCGACAGACGCACCCACGATCGGAGGACCAGCCGTGATCCGTAGGAGACCCCTGCCCAAGCAGCGCTCGTGGCGCCTGGCGCCGGCCGCGGCGGCGCTGACCTGCTCCGCCGCCCTGGCGATATCCGCCTGCGGCGGCTCCAGCGGCAGCTCGTCGTCAACGGGCGCGGGCGGGTCCGGCGATCCGTCGGGATCGAGTCAGACGCTGACGCTCTACAACGCCCAGCACGAGGAGACCACCACCGCGCTGGTCAAGGCGTTCACCGCCGCAGACCGGGATCAAGGTCCGCGTCAAGAGCGACGACGAGTCGGTGCTGACCGCGCAGATCGAGCAGGAGGGCAGCCGCTCGCCCGCCGACGTCTTCTACACCGAGAACTCCAACTGGCTCCAGCAGCTCGACGATCGCGGGCTGCTGGCGAAGGTCAACGCCTCGACGCTCGCCGACGTCCCCGCCGCCGACAGCGCGACCAACGGCAACTGGCTCGGTGTGTCGGGCCGCTTCAGCGTGATGATCTACAACCCCGACAAGATCTCGGCGGCGCAGATGCCCAAGTCGGTGATGGATCTCGCCGATCCGAAGTACAAGGGCAAGCTCGAGCTGGCGCCCGGCGAGACCGACTTCTGGCCGATCGTCACCTCGATCGAACACGCCAAAGGCAAGGACGCGGCTCTGAACTGGCTGAAGGCGATCAAGTCCAACGCCGGCTCCGACGATCACACCCCCGACAACGAGACGCTCGTCTCCGACGTCAGCAAGGGCGACGCCGACATGGGCCTGATCAACCACTACTACTTCTACCGGCTGCGCGACGAGATGGGCGCGGGCAACTTCCACGCCAAGCTGTCGCTGTTCGCTCCGCGCGACCCGGGCTACGTGGAGGACATCTCCGGCGCCGCGATCCTCAAGTCCTCGGGGAACCAGGCGGCCGCCCAGAAGTTCCTGGCGTTCATGACCAGCGCCGCCGGGCAGCGAGTGCTGGCCGACAGCACCAGCTTCGAGTACCCGCTGGCCAAGGGCGTGGCGCCCAACCCGGCGCTGCCCCCGTTCGCCAAGTACCAGCCGAACCCGATCACGCCCGCCCAGATCGGAACCGGGATCGACGCCCAGGAGCTCCTCCAGCAGGCGGGGCTGATCTGAGCTGATGGGGCGCGGTACATGACCACCACCTCGCCGCAACGTGGCCGGGTCGGCTCCGCCGCCGATCCGGCCGCGGCTGGCCGGTGGTGGTCGCGAGCGTGGTCATCGCCGCGGCGCTGCTGGCGCCGCTGGTGCTGGTGGTGCTCGACGTGCGCAGCACCGGGTGGGGCGAGATCCACCGCGCGCTGTTCCGGCAGCGCTCGCTGATGCTGCTCGAGCACACGGTCGCGCTGTGCGCGGCCGTGTCCGCGCTGGCAGCGGTGATCGGCACCGGCGCAGCGTGGCTGACCGAGCGCACGGCGCTCCGGGGGCGGCGGGTGTGGACCGTGCTGCTCGTGCTCCCGGTGGCGATTCCGGATTTCGTCGTCGGCTACGCCTGGCACTCGGTCGCGCCGCGGATCGCGCCGCTGCTCGGCGCCACGATCGTGATGACGCTCGGGACCTATCCGCTCGTCTACCTGCCGGTGGCGGCGGCGCTGCGCCGGGCCGATCCGGCGCTCGAGGAGACCGCCCGCGGACTTGGGGTAGGCCGCCTGGCCACGTTCGCGCGGGTCACGCTGCCGCTCGTCGGGCCGGCGGTGCTCGGCGGGGCGATCCTGGCGATGCTGACCGTGATCTCCGAGTACGGGGCGTTCGAGATCCTGCGCTTTCAGACGTTCACCACCGAGATCTTCAGCGAGTTCCAGTTCGACGCCGCGGCCGCCGGCGCGCTCTCGATCCCGCTGGTCGCGCTCGGGCTGCTGGCGCTGTTCGCCGAGCAACTGGTCCCGCGCCGGGCGATCGCCACCAGCGTGCCGCGCCGTTCCCCGCGGCCGCTCGCGCTCGGGCGAATGACCGTTCCGGCTTATCTCGGGCTGGGCGGGCTCGTCGCGCTCGGCGTCGGCGTGCCGATCGGAACGATCGTCTACTGGATGACGTCCAGCCAGCACACCACGCTCCCCGCCACTGCGACCGTCGGCGCGGCGCTGGGCTCGACCGTGATGTACGCCGCGTGGGGCGCTCTGATTGCGGTCGTGGCCGCGATCCCAGTGGCGATGCTGACGTTCCGGCGACGCAGTGCGGCTCGCACCGCGCTCGAGCGCAGCACCTACGTGACCAAGGCGCTGCCCGGCGTCGTGATCGCGCTCAGCCTGGTGTTCTTCGCCACCCGGTACGCCTTCGGGCTCTACCAGACCAGCACGCTGCTGGTGATCGCCTACGCGATCCTCAACTTCCCGCTCGCGCTGGTCTGCCTCAGGGCCTCGGTGGCCCAGATCCCGCCGCGCCTGCCCGAGGTCGGGCGCTCGCTCGGGCGCGGGCCGATCTCGGTGTTCGCGCGCGTGACGCTGCCGCTGCTCGCGCCGGGGCTGCTCGCCGGCTTCTGCCTGGTGTTCCTGACCGCGGCGACCGAGCTGACCGCGACGCTGGTGCTGGCGCCGATCGGCGTGCAGACGCTGTCTACGCAGTTCTGGGCGTTCCAGGAGAATGCGTCGTACGGCGCCGCGGCACCGTACGCGCTGGTGATGGTGGGATTGGCAGTCGTCCCCGGGGCGCTGCTCGGCCTGTGGTTCGACCGCGAGCGCCACTCGGGAGGCTCGCGATGAGCGCGATCGAGCTGCACGGAGCGTCCAAGCGCTTCGGCGACACCGAGGTCCTCCAGGGCGTCGACCTGGCCGTCGCCCACGGCTCGATCACCGCCGTGCTGGGCGCGTCGGGCAGCGGCAAGACGACGCTGCTGCGGCTGATCGCCGGGTTCGAGCGCCTCGACGGCGGCTCGATCAGCATCGGCGGTCAGGTCGTCGACGACGGACGGCGAACGGTCGCCGCCCAGCATCGCGGCGTCGGCTACGTCGCGCAGGAGGGAGCGCTGTTCCCGCACCTGACCGTGGCCGGCAACATCGGCTTCGGGCTGTCGCGACGCGAGCGCTCGGGCGCCGATCACCTGCTCGAGCTGACCGGGCTTGCAGGACCTCCGCCGGCGCTACCCGCACGAGCTCTCGGGCGGCCAGCAGCAACGCGTGGCGCTCGCCCGGGCGCTGGCGATCGGCCCGCGGGTGGTGCTGCTCGACGAGCCGTTCAGCGCGCTCGACGCCTCGCTGCGCGGGGACCTGCGCCGCGACGTGGCCAGGATCCTCGGCGAGACCGGCACGACGGCGGTGCTCGTCACCCACGACCAGGACGAGGCGCTGGCGCTCGCCGGCAAGGTCGCGCTGCTGGCCGACGGCCGGGTGCGAGCCGTGGCCGAGCCCCGCGAGCTCTACCGTGACCCCCCCGACGTCGGCACCGCCGAGGCGATCGGCGAGGCCAACATCCTGACCGCGCACGTGACCGCCGGGGTCGCCCACTGCGCGCTGGGGGCGATCCCGATCCGACGCCGGCGGCGAGGCTCCGTCCGACGGCCCTGCGCGCGTGCTGTTACGGCCCGAGCAGCTCACGCTGCGCTTCACGCGACCGACGAGGGCGTCACGGCCGGCGTCGTCGAGGTCCATTACCACGGCCACGACGCGCTTGCCCGGCTGCGGCTGGACGCGCCGGCGACCCCGACCTCACGCTGCTGGCGCGCGATCCCGGGCGAGCTCGACCTCGAGCCCGGCCAGGCAGGTGTGGATCGAGGTGCTCGGCTCAGCCCGGGCGTGGCCGGCCGCCGGTGACCGGACGGCCGACCGGCTGCGGGTCAGCTGACGCTTACGCCGCCGCGGCGACCCCGGGCAGCGGGAACCGCACGCCGGTCAGCTCCTCGGACACGTCCCACAGGTGCCGCGCCACGCCCGCGTCCTTGGCGGCTTGCGAGCGGTCGACGAGCTTCGGCGCGCCGCGCTGCTGCATGAACCCGCCGGGGCCGGCGAAGCTGTCGCCGGGAACGTCGGCCACCGCCGCGTACAGCGTCGGGAGCGCGCCGCCGTCCTCGTCCTGGGCCAGGAACCGGTTGCCGATCCGGCTGATCAGGTCGAGTGACCGTCGCTGACTGTGGAACTGGAGATTCGTCGCGGCGTAGCCGGGGTGCGCCGCGGTGGCGAGCACCGGCGAGCCGGCGTTCTGGAGCCGGCGCTGCAGCTCGGAGGTGAACAGGAGGTTGGCCAGCTTGGACTGGCCGTAGGCGCGCCACGCCTTGTAGGGCTTGCGCTCCCAGTTGAGGTCGTTGAAGTCGATCGCGCCGACGCGGTGCCCGGTCGAGGAGACGGTCACCACCCGGCCGGTGACGTTGTCGAGCAGCAGGTTGGTGAGCGCGAAGTGCCCGAGGTGGTTGGTCCCGAACTGGAGCTCGAAGCCGTCGGCGGTGCGGGTCAGCGGCGGCACCATCACGCCGGCGTTGTTGATCAGCAGGTCGACGTCGCCGCTCCAGGCGTCGGCGAACTCGTGAATCGACGCCAGGTTGGCCAGGTCGAGCCGGCGGACCTCGGTCTCGCCGGGCATCGCCGCCGCCGCGGCCGCGCCCTTGTCGACGTCGCGCACGGCGAGCACGACGTGGGCTCCGGCGCCGGCGAGCGCCTGCGCCGCGGCCCGGCCGATGCCGCTGTTGGCGCCGGTGATGATCGTGGTCCGTCCGGTCATGTCAGGGATGTCTGAGGTGGAGAAAGTAGTCATGGACAACAATGTAGACGATGCCCACAAAGATGTCAACGTCAACATCGCTAACCTGCAGGACGGTGCCCTCGCGCCCCTACCACCACGGCAACCTCCGCGCGGCTCTGCTCGAGCAGGCCGAGCTGACGGTGCGCGAGCGGGGCGTCGAGGATCTGTCGCTGCGCGAGCTCGCGCGCGAGATCGGCGTCAGCCACGGCGCGCCGCGCCGCCACTTCGCCGATCGCCAGGCGCTGCTCGACGCGCTCGCCCAGTCCGGGTTCGAGCGCATCGGTGCCGAGTTGCGGGCCGCGATCGACGCCGCCGGCGAGGACTTTCGCGCTCGCCTGCAGGCGGCCGCCACGGCCTACGTCCACTTCGCGGTGGAGGACGCCGCGCTGCTCGAGCTGATGTTCGCGGGCAAGCACCAGAACGAGGAGTGGCCCCACCACGAGGTCGCCGACCGCGCGTTCTCGGTGATGTTCGAGCTGATCCTCCAGGGGCAGGCCGAGGGCGTCCTGGAGTCCGGCGACCCTGAGCGCGTGGGGCTGGTCCTGTTCGCGACGATCCAGGGGATCGCCTCGCTGGTCTCGAGCGGGATCGTCACGCCCGAGCAGCTCGACGAGCTGCTGGCCGACTCGGTCGAGCACTTTCTGCGCGGCTCGCGCGCGGCGGTGTAGCCGGCGCGGGAGGAGCTGGAGCCGGCCTCGGGGGCCCTTTGTCGGGGCGCCCAGGTCCAGTCGGGCGGGCGAAACGTCACACGCGGCGCCGCCGCCCCGCCCGATGTAACGAAGCGCTCGCTGAGCGAGCGAAACGTCACACGCGACGAGTCGGAGAGGCCGTATGTGACGTTTCGCCCGGGAAGTTCGTTCCTCTCGGCGCGTGCCGATCGCCGCGGGGAACGAAGTTCCCGCTCAGCGGGAAGAACGTTCCCCGCGATGCCAACGGCGCGCCCAGTGGAACGAACTTCCCGGTGCCTGGCGGGTTCCTGGCGCCAGTGACTCGCGACCGCTAGACCGAGAACGCCTGCAGGCCGATCGCGCCGAGCAGTGCCAGCGAGTCGGCGTCGCGCGAGCCCGCCGGGGCCGTGTACACGATCACGCTGAGGTCGCTCCCCTGGACCGCGAGCGCGTCGCAGTCCAGCGTGACCTCGCCGATCTCGGGATGCAGGAACGTCTTGTGCCGGGAGGGCATGCGCGCCACCGGGCGCTGCTCCCACAGCTCCGCGAACCGCGGGCTCACCGCCCGCAGGTCCTCGATCAGCGAGCTCAGCTGCTCGTCGGACGGATACCGGGACAGCGCGTCGCGCAGCTCGCCGACCATCCCGGCCTCGGCGTGGGCCTGCTGTTCCTCGGTCCGCACGATCCGCGACGGCATCCCGCTGAAGTGACGCCACGCGAGCGTGCGCTCTCGCCGCGAGGCGCCGGACAGGTCTCCGACCAACGCCGCGGCCAGCGCATTGGCGGCGACGATCTCGCCCGCTGCGTCGACCACCATCACCGGAGTGTCCGATAGCCGATCGAGCAGCCGGTGCAGGCTCGGGCTGATGTGCCGGTCGATCGTCCCCGGCGCCGGCTCGGCATGACCCGCGAGGCGGAACAGGTGCGAGCGCTCGGCGTCGGACAGGCGTAGCGCGCGGGCGAGCGCTCCGAGGACCGACGGCGAGGGGCGCTGCGCGCGGCCCTGCTCGAGCCGGGCCAGGTAGTCAACCGACACCCCGGCCAGCTGGGCGACCTCTTCGCGGCGCAGCCCGGACACGCGCCGCTGGCTTCCGGCGGGCAGGCCGGCCTCGGCCGGGCTCAGCCGCTCCCGCCACGAGCGAATACAGCCGGCGAGCTCCTCTTGGGCGACGGTCACCCCTCGAATGATCGCGCACGCCCGGGCCGCGAGGGTGGGCCTGCGAGTCCTAGGGACGCCCGTCCCCTTGTGGCCGCGCGGGCCGCGCCCGACGATCGGAGCATGACGACGACACTCATCACCGGAGCAAACAAGGGCCTCGGGCGCGAGACCGCGCGGCGGCTGCTGGCCGACGGCCACGACGTGTGGCTGGCCGGGCGCGACGAGGCCCGCGGTCGCGGGGTCGCGCAGGAGCTGGGCGCCCGATTTGTCCAGCTGGACGTCACCGACGAGGACAGCGTCGCGGCTGCCGCGGCGCAAGTCGCCACGGACAGCGGCCGCCTCGACGTGCTGATCAACAACGCGGGCATCACCGGCGGCCATGTCCCGCCCGCCGACACGACCGGCGACGACATGCGCCGCGTGTTCGACACCAACGTGTTCGGGATCGTCCGGGTCACCCGCGCGTTCCTGGCGCTGCTCGACCGCTCGGCCAACCCCGTGATCGTCAACGTCTCCAGTGGCATGGGCTCGCTGGCGGTGACGTCTGACCCCGAACGGTTCGAATCGACGTTGATCGGCCTCACCTACCCGTCGTCGAAGACGGCCGTGAACATGCTGACCTCGCAGTACGCCAAGGCGTTCCCGAGGATCCGCATCAACGCGGTCGACCCCGGCTACACGGCCACCGACCTCAACGGCCACAACGGCACCCAGCCCGTCGAGGAGGGCGCGAACGTGATTGTGGCGATGGCCGAGCTCGACGGCTCCGGGCCGACCGGCACGTTCTCAGACCAGCACGGCCGGGTCCCGTGGTGACCGGCGCGGTGCTGGTCACCGGGGGGCTCGGGTTCATCGGCTCCCACACGGTCGACTCGCTCGTGGAGCTGGGGTCGACATGCGTGATCGCGAGCCGGAGGCACGAACCACCCGTGGACATCACCGACCGCGCCGCTCTGCTGGCGATCGGCGAGCGCCACTCGATCGCCGCGATCGTCCACCTCGCCGCGCCGGCGATCGGCGCCAACGGGATCGTCGGTGAGCTCCGGGCCGGGGTGGATGGCCTGTTGAACGTGCTCGAGGCGGCGGCGGCCTGGGGCGCGCGCCGGGTCGTCGTCGCGAGCTCGATCGGCGTGTACGGCGGCCTCGAGGACATGCGTGCGCTACGCGAGGACGCCCCGCTGCCGATGACCGCGGGCGGCAACCCGGTGGCCGCCTCCAAGAAGGCCGGCGAGCTGCTCGGCGAGGTAACCGGCGAGCGCCTCGGCGTCGAGGTCGTGAACGCGCGGCTGGCCGCGATCTGGGGTCCGCGGGGGCGCAGCCGCTCGCGGTTCATCGCCGCGCCGACGCTGGTCCATGCCGCCGTCCGCGGGGAGCAACCGGCGTTCGAGCCGCCCCAGCGCACCCCGTACGCGGATGACGCGATCGACCTCTGCTACGTCCGCGACTGCGGCCGGGCGCTGGCGCTGCTCGCCACCGCGGCATCGCTGCGCCATCGCACCTACAACGTCGGCAGCGGCCGGCCACCGCCAACGGGGAGCTCGCCGCGGTGATCCGCGAACAGCTCGCGGACGTCGACGCCGCCCTGCTCCCCGGCCATGACCCGGGCGGGCCCGGCCACGCCGTCTCCGTCGACATCGCGCGGCTGCGGGCCGACACCGGCTACGAGCCGCGCTTCCCGGTGCCCGAGGCCGTCGCCGACTACGCCGCCTGGCTGCGGGCCGGCCACGAGCTCTAGCCCAATCGGCCGCCTACCCCTTGTCCTCGAGCCCGGCCGGCGCCAGCTTGGCCAGGCGGACCGCGATCTGGCTGGGCTGCCGCCGCGAGCGCTCGGCCCGCTCCTTGCGGATCACCGCCTCGCGCACCACCTGCCCGCCGAGATAGCGCACGGGCTCGGGCGGAAACCGCTCCCAGGTGCGGTCGATCAGCCGGTTCTCAGACCACTCGTCGCGGCGGCCCAGCGCCAGGCTGGCCAGTACCTTGCCGCCGACCACGCTGGGTCCGACGCCGTTGCCGCTCCACCCGACGCCGTACAGGATGTGCTCGCGGCCGCCGAGGTGCCCGAGGATCGGGACGCTGTTCGTGGTGCGGTCGATCGGACCGCCCCAGTCGTGCTCGATCGGGACGTCGGCGAGCTTCGGGTAGGCGCGGCGGAACTCGGCGGTGACCATCGTGCTGCGCCTGGCGCTGCGATCGAAGTCCTCGGAGATCCGGGCCCCGTACGCCAGCCCGGCCGTGCCCTTCCCGAAGGCGATCCGGCCGTCTCGGGTGGTGCGGTAGTAGTTGACCATCATCTGCGAGTCGGTGATGCCCTCGCCGCCGTCCCAGCCGATCTCGCGCAGCCGCTCGGGGATCGGAGCGGTGGCGACGATGTCGCTGGAGACGACGACGAGCGAGCGCCGGAGCTCGGGCAGGTTCGCCGCCCAGGCATTCATCGCCACGATCAGCTTCTCGGCCGCGAGCAGCCCGCCGCCGTCGGTGCGGATCGCCAGTGGCCGCTCCCGGGTGAAGCCGGTCACGCACGTGTGCTCGAAGATCCGCACCCCGAGCTCGAGCGCGACGCGCCGCAGCCCCCGGGCCAGCGCGGCCGGCTGCACGGTCGCGGCCCTGCGCTCGAACACGCCGGCCAGGTGGGTGGGCGACCCCGACCGGCGCGCCACCTCGGCCGGCCCCAGCCGCTCGAACGCGTCGACCCCGAGGCGCTGGGTGAGCGACACCACCGCGTCCCACGCGCCGGTCTGGGCCGGCGTCGTCGCGGTCCACAGCAGGCCGCCGCGGCGGAAGTCGCAGTCGATCTCGTGGGCCTCGCAGAAGCTCCGCAACTCGTCGATCGCGGCCTCCGAGGCGCGCCCGAGCCGGACCGCCTGCTCGTCGCCACAGAGGCTGACCAGGCTGGCGAGTTTCGGCCACCAGCTCAGCACCATGCCGCCGTTGCGGCCCGAGGCGCCGCCGCCGCAGATGTCCTGCTCGAGCACGACCACGTCGCAGGCGGGGTCGGCCTGCTTGATCCGGATCGCGCTCCACAGCCCCACGAAGCCGCCGCCGGCGATCGCCACGTCCGCCCGCGCCGCGCCCTGCAGCGGCGGCAGCGACGGGCCGTCGGGCAGGACCTCGCGCAGCCACAGCGACCGGTGCCGGCCGTCGCGCGGTCAGCTTCTGGTTTGCGCTCGGTCGGCGCGGCTGTCGTCATACGTCCTCCACACTCATGTGCGCTCACGGTCAGCGCCGGGCGATTGTCGGGACTGCATGTCTTGCGCACAATCCGTCTGCACTAACAACTCGGTCGCACCATTTCGTACGTGCGTATGACCTCATCCCGGCCGCGGGGTCGGGGACGGGGAGGCCACGTCGGCCGCCTTCAGCGCAAACCACAGCTCGGCGACGTCGCCGGTGTCGTCGAGGTGGCGACCGGTCAGCTGCTCGACGCGCCGCATCCGGTAGACCAGCGTCTGCTTGTGCACCTGGAGGGCGGCGGCGGCGTCCTTCCAGGAGCGGTTGTGGCCGAGGAACACCCGCAGCGAGTTGACCAGGTCGGAGTGGTGCGCGCGGTCGTAGTCGAGCAGGTCGCCGAGCACGTGGGCGACGGCGCGTTCGGCCTCGCTGAGCCCGCGCGGAAGGAAGAACGAGGCCACGTCCTCGCCGTAGCGCACGACGCCGCGGCCGTCCTCGCCGCCGGCCGCGAGCGCCCAGCGCGCCTCGCGCTCGGCGTCGGCGACGCGACTCGGCCGCCCGAGCGGCCCACTGAGGCCGACGAGCGTGCTCGGGTCGGCCTCCTCGCGCAGCGCGCCGATCGCGGCCGGCGTGTCGCTGAGCATCACGAGCAGCTGCGGAGGCCGGCGCAGCAGCAGGTGCGCCACCCCTCGCTGCTCGAGGCGCACGTGCAGATCGGCGTCCGACGCGCTCGCCGGCTCGGTCCGGCAGGCGGCGATCACGCGCGGCTCGGCATCGAGCCCGTGCTCGGACAGCAGCTGACTTGCGATCTCGGGCGTGAGCCGCCCGTCGAGCAGGCCGGCGAGCACCTCAGCGCCGCGGTGGCGCCGGCGCTCGCGTTCGGCCGCCTCGCGCTCGAGCTCGAGCCCGACCACCGCCGCGACGTCGCGCAGGACCCCGAGGTCCGGGGGCGGCTCGGCGCGCGGGAGCACGATCATCGTCGCCGGCCGCGACGCCGGGACCGCCACCGCCATCACCTGGCCGGCTGCCACGTCCAGACGCAGCACCGCCGGCATCGGCTCCGCACGGCGGTCGCGAGCCTCCCGGACCGCGGCGGCGATCCGCGGGTCGGGCTCGCGCGAGCCGGGGATCAACCCGAGGCCGCTGTCGGTGTCGAGCAGCGTCAGCTCGCAGTTGACGATCTGCTCGAGCCTGGCCACCAGGTCCGCCCCCGAAGCGCTGATCGCCACGTGACGCACGGTCTCGTAAAGCCTCAGCGTGTCAAGCACGCGGGCATGCTCCTCACTGCGGTTGGCCTCGGCCACGGTCTTGACGACCGCGTTGAACGGAACCTCGTAAGCGGTCGCGAGCAGAGGGAACGCGAGCTCGTCGGCGAGCGCGCGCACCTCGGGGCCCAACGGCGGCGCATACATCCGGTCGCCGATCGAGATTCCGCTGAGCCCGGCACCGGCGAGCCGCTGCAGGTAGGAGTGCTGCTCCTCGGGCGACCCGGGGATTCCCAGTCCGGTCGTCAGCAGCAGATCGCCTTCGCCGAGCCACTCGGTCGGATCGCGCAGCTCGCACACGTGCGCCCACGCCACCTCCCGATCCAGTCCCGCGTCGCCGGCGTCGATCCAGGTGCGCAGCGCGGGGATCGCAATCAGCTCTCGAATCGTGATGGCCATACCGCACTTCATACCGACGTACTAGGGGTTCGTTCAAGTTCATATTGCAGCTGAGTTGTGTGCGCCGCCGCGGCAGGGCTATACATGCACAACTCACCGGCGAGGCGCAGGCGGGCGGCCGTCGCGACCCGCAGCGGAGGGAGACGACCAGATGATCCATGTGGGCATCGATATCGGCGGCACCTTCACCGACCTGTTCGCGTGGGACACGCGAGCCGAGGCCTCCGAGCAGATCCGCGAGGCCAAGGTGCTGACGACGCCCCAGGATCCGTCGATCGGGGTGATGGACGCGATCGCCAGCGCCGGCGTCGATCCGGCCACGATCAGCACTGTGATCCACGGGACCACGATCGCCACCAACGCGCTGCTCGAACGCAGCTATCCCGAGCCGGCGCTGATCACGACCAAGGGCTTTCGCGACGTGCTCGAGATCGGCCGCCAGCGCCGCCGGCACCTGTATGACCCCTACCAGGTCAAGCCGCCTCCACTGGTTCGCCGCAGCCGCCGCTTCACCGTCACCGAGAAGCTCGGCGCGGACGGCTCGACGGTCGTCGCGCTCGATCGCGAGGAGGCCGCGCGCGTGGCCGCCGAGATCGCCGCGCTGGGAACCCGCAACATCGCGATCGCGTTCATCAACGCCTACCGCGACGGCCGCCACGAGCGTGAGATGCGCGAGCTGCTGCTGGAGGCAATCCCGGATGCGGAGGTGGCGATCTCGTCCGAAACCCGGCCGAAGGTCCGCGAGCTCGGGAGGTTCGTCACCACCACGCTGCGCGCGGCGCTGCTGCCGGTGGTCGGCGACTACGTGACCAACCTCGAGCGCAAGCTGGCCGACGCCGGCTCCACCGCGCCGCTGTTCATCGTCAAGAGCAACGGCGGGATGATGAGCGCCGACACCGCGCGGGAGCGCCCGGAGGAGCTGATCGCCTCGGGTCCGGCCGGCGGCGTGGCCGCGGGCAGCTACCTGAGCGCGCTGCTCGACGCCCGCAGCCTGATCGTCACCGACGTCGGCGGCACCAGCTTCGAGGCGACGCTGCTCGAGGACGGCGTCGGGCTGGTCACCGACGAGGTCGAGATCGAATGGGAGCGCCCGGTGATCACGCCGATGCTCGACATCCGCAGCATCGGCGCGGGCGGCGGTTCGATCGCCTGGATCGACGACGGGGGCTCCTTGCGGGTGGGCCCGCAGAGCGCGGGCGCCGACCCCGGACCGGCGTGCTACGGGCGCGGCGGCACTCGCCCGACGGTGACCGACGCCAACCTCGTGCTGGGCCGGATCGATCCAACGCTGGGCGGCAAGCTCGAGCTCGACCTCGACGCGGCCACGAAGGCGATCGAGACCGTGGCCGAGCCGCTGGGGATGACCACGCTCGAGTGCGCGGAGGGGATCGCGGAGATCGTCAGCGAGAACATGGCGATGGCGATCCGCTCGGTGTCGGTCGACCGGGGACGCGATCCCCGGGACCACGTGATGGTCGCGTTTGGCGGCGCCGGCGGCCTGCACGCCTACCAAATCGCGCGCTCGGTCGGGATCGACCGAGTGCTGGTGCCGCCGTTCGCCGGGGTGGCGTGCGCGTTCGGCGCAACCACGATGGACGTCCGCCACGACCTCGAGGCGACGTTCTACGCGCCGGTCGACGAGGCCGACCCCGCCGAGCTGATGCGCGCCTACGCAGAGCTCGAGGGCAAGGTCCGTGGGCTGCTCGAGGCCGACGGCGTACCCGCCGACGAGATCGAGCTCGAGCGCAGCGCGATGATGCGCTACGTCGGCCAGTCTTACGAGGTCAACACGCCGGTGTCGGGCGGAGCACTCGGGCACAGCGACCTCGAGGAGATCGCCCGTGCGTTCAACGCCGAGCACGAGCGCGAGTACGGCGTTTCCTCCAGCGACTTCGCGGTCGCGTTCGTGACGCTGCGCGTGACCGGGACCGGCCGGGGCGACCGGCCGACCACCGAGGAGCTCGCCTCCGCGATCGGCCGCGGCGTCGGCGACGGCGACTCGATCAAGCAGCGGCGCTCGACGTACTTCGACGGACAGCACTACGAGGTCGACGTCCACGACGTGGCCCGGCTGGCGGCCGACGCCCGGATCGCCGGCCCGGCGATCATCGAACAGCCCGACGGGGTGATCGTGCTGCCGCCCGGGTCGGTCGCGGTGGCCGACCGCTTCCACAACGTGATGATCACCACCAGCGACGGGGAGAAGGCAGCATGACGCGCCAGCGACCAAGCCCGGCCAGCGCCTGGATCCGATCACGTTCGAGGTCCTGCGTCGCTCGTTCGAGTACGCGCCCGAGCGCATGAGCCAGGTGCTTCAGAAGGCGTCGTTCTCTCCGATCATCTACGACATGGTCGACTACTCCAACGCGATCTTCGATCCGGACGGCGAGCTGATCGGCCAGACGGCGAACTGCCCGGTGCACATCGCCGCGATGCATTTCTCGGCCGCCGCGTCGCTGCAGCGGTTCCCGGTGGCGGAGCTGGAACCGGGCGACATCGTGATCCTCAACGATCCGTACCACGGGCGGCACGCACACGCCCGACGTGACAATGACAATGCCGATGTTCTACGACGACGAGCTGCTGGCGATCGCGGTCAGCCGCGCGCACTGGACCGACGTCGGCGGCAACCTCGACACCCACATCGGAGGCGAGGGCCTGCGGCTGCCTCCGCTGATGCTGTACAGCGCCGGCAAGCTCAACGACGAGCTCGTCGCGATCATCAAGAACTGCACGCGCACGCCGCAGTACGTCGAGGGCGACATCCAGGCGCAGATCGGAGCCCTGCGCGCCGGGCGCGACGAGATGGTGCGGCTGGCGGACAAGTACGGCGCGGACGTGGTCAAGGAGGGAATGCGCGAGGTGCTCGACTACACGCAGCGGATGACCGCCGCCGCGATCGAGCGGATCCCCGACGGCGACTACGAGGGCAGCGACTACGTCGACAGCGACGGGTTCTCCGACGACCCGGTGTACGTGCGAGTGAAGCTCGTCGTGCGCGGCGACCGGATCACGGTCGACCTGAGCGGGAGCGATCCGGTGACGGTCGGGCCGATCAACTCGCCGTACGCCAACACAGCGTCGGCGATCTACTACTCGCTGAAGTTCTTCCTGAACCCGGACGCGCCGCCCAACGCGGGCTTGTATCGCCAGATCGACCTCGACATCCGCCGAGAGGACGTGGCTGAATCCGTCCTGGCCGGCGCCAACGTTCGGCTGCACGACCGCGACCTCGTCGAAGATCACCGCCGCGATCTGGGAGGCGCTGTCCAAGGCGATCCCGGACCAGGTGATCGCACCGACGTGCTCGGAGTGCAACTGGTTCCTGGCCAGCGCCGCCGACCCGGAGACCGGCGAGCTGTACGTGCTCTCGGACCTGCCGGCCGGGGGCTGGGGCGGGACTCCGTTCAACGACGGCATGCACGTAACCATGGACCCGCTCGGCAACTGCCAGAACCTGCCCGCCGAGACCGCCGAGCTGCTGTTCCCGGTCAGATACAACTCCTACGAGATGATCACCGACTCGGCCGGCCCCGGCGAGCACCGCGGCGGCTGCGGGGTCAAGCTCGAGGTCGAGTTTCTCGGCCGCGGCCAGATCATCACGATGGAGACGTCAAGCACCCGCGAGGGTTCGCCCGGCGTCAACGGCGGCGGCCACGCGTCCCGGCAGCGCCAGCTCCGCAGGACCACCGACGGCACGCTCGAGACGATCGGTGGCATCGACGACGACGGCAACTGGCACCCCCAGATGCTCGGCAACGTCGGCTTCAGGCCCGGCGAGTCGTTCGTGTTCGAGAGCGGCGGCGGCGGCGGCTGGGGCAACCCGTCCAAGCGTGACCCCCAAAGCGTACTCGAGGACGTCCGCAACGAGCTGGTCTCGCGTGACCAGGCCCTCGAGCTCTACGGCGTCGTGATCACCGACGCGCTGGAGCTCGATCGAGCCGCCACCGACCGGCTGCGCAACGGAGCGCCGGGGACGTAGCGGGAGTCAAGGCGGGGCCGCCGGCGCCCCCGAGCGGCCCCGCCGCCCCCGCTTGTTCTTCCTCGACGCCACCAAGCGCGGCAACCGCCGCTGGTGCTCGATGAGCGACTGCGGGCAGGAGGCCAAATCCGCACGGCGGCGGGCTTCCGGCGGGGTCCGTCGCGCCACCTGAGGCGGCGGCCACGCGCCGCGCGGCGGGATCGATCAGGATTCCCGCACGATGAGCGGCCAGACGCTGACCCCAGCCGACCCCCCGGCGGCGACAACCGAGCTCGAGGAGATCGTCCGCACACTGGCGGGCTGGAAGCGGCCGTCGGCGAGCGAGGGCGAGCTCCGGGCCGCCGAATGGATCGCGGCTCGGCTCGGGGAAGCCGGCCTCAACGAGGTCCGGCTCGAGCGCGAGCCCGCCCACGGCGGTTACTGGTGGCCGCTCGGGCTGCTGTCGCTCGCCTCTGGCTTGGCGGCGCTGCTCGGCGGCCGGCTCACACGGCTGCTCGTCGGCGCGCTGGCGGCGCTGGGGATCTGGGACGAACTGGCGCTGCTGCGCGGCGTCTGGACCAGGCGGTTCGCGCGCCGCCGGCGGACCACCAACGTCGTCGGCGAGCTCGGATCGCGCGACGCGCACACCTGCGTTGTGCTGATCGCCCACCACGACGCGGCCCATTCGGGGGCGATCTTCGACCCCACCGTGACGTACGCGCTGGGCCGCCGTTTCCCCAAGACGATCGCCCGGCTGCGGGCGTGGCCGCGGATCATGTACCTGGTACTGGCCGGCCCGATCCTGGTCGCGCTCGGATCGCGGCGGCTGGGGGCGGTGTTCTCGCTGGGGTCGGCGGCCGCGTTCGCCGACATCGCCCGCTCCGAGGTCGTCGACGGCGCCAACGACAACCTCAGCGGCGTCGCCGCGCTGATCGCCCTCGCCCGGGCGCTATCCCAGAACCCACCCGACGACGCGCGCGTCGTGTTCCTGTCCGCCGGATCGGAGGAGTCCTTCGAGGAGGGCTCGCAGGCGTTCCTGCGTCGCCACCGGGCCTCGTTCCCGGACGGTTCCACGTACGTGATCGCGATCGACGCCGTCGGCTCGCCGTACCTGCTGCTCGTCGAGGGCGAGGGGATGCTCGAGCGGCTCGAGTACGACATCGCGTTGAAGTACACGATCGAGCAGGCTGCCCACGACGCCGGCATCGAGATGATCCGCGAGCACTGGCTGTCGTTCGGCTCCGACGCGCTCGCCGGCCTGCGCGCCGGCTATCCCAGCGTGCTGGTCGCGTCGTTCGACGACATGAAGCTGCCGGCCAACTACCACTGGCGCACCGACGTCCCCGACAACGTCGACTACGAGACCGTCGCCCAGTCCGCGACCGTGATCGAGGGCGCGATCCGCCGGCTGGCCGTCCACGGCCCCGGCCGCTAACCCGCGAGCACGACCTCGAGCCGCCGCGGCCCGTGGACCCCCTCGACCCGCTCGAGCTCGATGTCCGAGGTCGCCGAAGGGCCCGAGATCAGCGTCAGCGGGGCCCCCGACCGGCGCACGGCGGCGCCCAGCGCCGCCACGGCATTGACCACGCCGTAGACGACCTGCTCGCCGCGCACCACGCACACGTGCAGGTCGGGCACCAGCGTCAGCGCCCGGCGTCCCTGGCCGGGCCCGGAGTCGAGCGCGATCGTCCCCGTGACCGCGATCGCCAGCGCGCAGCCGGTGACCACCCCGTCGACCCCGTCCAGCTCGGGCAGCGGCAGCGGCGGGGAGTCGTCGGCTCTGGCCTCGAGCTCGATGGGCAGCCACCCGCGGGGGAGGTCGGACGGGATCACCACCGCCCGGGCCGCCTGGCGAGCGCACGCCGCACCCACCGCGGTCGCGATCGACTCGGGTTCGTCGGCGCAGCGCGTGACCGTGGCCCGGTAGTCGCCGCACCGTTGCGCGAACAGGCTCAGCAACACTTCGCGGTCGCCCTCGGCGCCGAGCGCGTACGCGGCCGCTGGGTCCAGGTCCCCGGTCCGCGTCCACGCCGCCGCCTCGTCCGCCGGCACGTCGGCCAGCGCCGAGCGGATCCGCCCCAGGATCAGCTCCCGCGAGCTCACGCCCCGGAGCCCCCGCCGCGCTCGCGCCACCATTCCCGGAACGTCTGCTTGGGCGGAGCGGGCAGGTCGCGGACCGCGGTCCAGCCGGCCAGCGGTCCCGGCAACCTCCGCTCGATCCGCCCGTCTCTCGATAGCGGCCAGGCACCGGCGCGCGCCGCCTTCTGGGCCAGCTCGTAGCGCCGCCGGTTGCCGAGTACCGAGGCCATCGTCCGCATCGCCGCGCGCTCGGTCGCCGGCGTGGCCTCGGGACGCTCGCGGACCACACGTCCGCGCAGGTGCACGAGGATGCTGGGGATGTCGATCTTGACCGGGCAGACCTCGTAGCAGGCCCCGCACAGCGACGACGCCCACGGCAGCGACGTGCCGCCGCGCAACCCCTGCAGCTGCGGAGTCAGGATCGCCCCGATCGGGCCCGGGTACGGCGACTCATAGGCGTGGCCGCCGGTCCGCTCGTACACCGGGCACACGTTCAGACATGCCGAGCAGCGGATGCAGTGCAGCGCGTCGCGACCGACCGAATCCGCGAGCGTGTCGGTCCGTCCGGCATCGAGCAGCACCAGGTGGAACTCCTGGGGCCCGTCGCCGGGGTGACACCGGTCCACAACGAGGTGTAGGGGTTCATCCGCTCGGCCGTCGAGGAACGCGGCAGCAGCTGCAGCATCACCCCGAGGTCCTCGAACCTCGGCAGCACCTTCTCGATCCCCATCACGGTGATCAGCGTCCGCGGCAGCGTCGTGCACATGCGGCCGTTGCCCTCGGACTCGAGCACGACCACGGTCCCGGTCTCGGCGACGGCGAAGTTGGCGCCGCTGATCGCGACCGTGGCGGACAGGAACTTGTCGCGCAGGAACCGCCGGGCGGCCTCGCACAGCGCCTCCGGGTCGTCGGTCAGCGCTTCGGTGCCGGGGAGCTCGCGACGGAACAGCGCTCGGATCTCGGCCCGGTTGAAGTGGATCGCCGGCACCAGGATGTGGGAGGGGCTGTCGTGCGCCAACTGGATGATCAGCTCCGCCAGGTCGGTCTCCTGCGACGCGATGCCGCTGGCCTCGAGCGCGTGGCCGAGGCCGATCTCGTCGGTCGCGATCGACTTGACCTTGACGACCTCCGAGGCGCCGGCGGCCTGCACCAGCCCGGTGACGATGCGATTGGCCTCGGCGGCGTCGGCCGCCCAGTGGACCACGCCGCCCCCGGCGGCGACGCTGCGCTCGAGCGTCTCGAGGTGGGTGTCGAGGTGCCGGATCGCCTGCGTCTTGATCCGGCGCCCGGCCTCGCGCAGCTGCTCCCAGTCGTCGACCTCGGACACCGCGCCGGCGCGCTTGTCGCGGATCGAGTGGGTGGCGTGGCGGAGGTTGTGGCGGAGCTGCGCGTTGCGCAGCTCGTGCCGGGCAGCCTCCGGGAATCCCTTCACTGGTGGCCCTCCCGGAGGTCGTCTCCGGTGGCCAGGATCTCCGCGAAATGGACCGTGCGCACCCCGGTGCGCTGGCGCGACAGCCCACCGCCGATGTGCATCAGGCACGAACTGTCGAGCGCCGTGCAGACCTCGGCGCCGGTGTCGAGGACCGCGCGGATCTTGTCGGCGAGCATCGCGGCCGACGTGTCGGCGTTCTTGACCGCGAACGTGCCGCCGAAGCCGCAGCACGACTGCGCCTCGGGTAGCTCCACCAGGTCGATCCCGCGAACCCGGCTCAACAGCTCCAGCGGCGCGTCGGTGGCATGCAGCATCCGCAGCGAGTGGCAGCTGGGGTGATAGGCGACGCGGTGAGGGTAGTAGGCGCCGACATCGACGACGCCGAGCTCGGAGTGCAGGAACTCCGACAGCTCGAACACGCGCGGCGTCAGCGCGGTCACGGCGTCCTGGAGCCCGGCGTCGCCGGATCGACCCGCCAGGCGGGCGTAGTGGTGACGGACCATCGCCACGCACGAGCCTGACGGGCTCACCACCGCGTCGAACCGGTCGGGCGAGAACGTCCGCACGAACCGCGTCACCAGCGGCAGCGCCTCGTCCTCGTATCCCGAGTTGGCGTGCATCTGGCCGCAGCAGGTCTGCTGCTCGGGGAACTCCACGCGGTGCCCGAGGCGCTCCAGCACCCGGACGGTTGCGCGTCCCGCCTCGGGGAACAGCGTGTCGTTGACGCAGGTGATGAACAGCGCGATCTGCACGGGCGTTGTGCCCCGGCACTATTGCTGATGGTGCAACGAGGCGCCCCGCGGGGAAGTTTCGCGCCTCACCGATGAGTTCTACGGCCGGAGGCGGTCTTTCGTACGATGAGTCTGATGCCGGACCCGTCGGCGACGATCGCGCCTAACCAGCTGGAGCGCCAGCTCGAGCAGCACCGTACCGAGCTCACCCGGTACTGCTACCGGATGCTCGCCTCGCCGTTCGAGGCCGAGGACGCCGTCCAGGAGACGATGCTGCGCGCCTGGCGCGGGCTCGACCGGTTCCAGCAGCGCGCCGCGCTGCGCTCGTGGCTGTACCGGATCGCCACCAACGTCTGCTTCGACATGCTCAACGGCCGCAACCGTCGCGCCCGCCCGATGGATCTCGGGGGCGCGGGCGCCCCCGAGCCGGCCAACCTGAACTCGCTGCCCGAGGTCACCTGGATCGAGCCGATCCCGACCGACGCGGCGGCTGAGGACGACCCGGCCGAGGCGGCCGTGGCCAAGGAGACGATGCGGCTCGCGTTCGTGGCCGCGCTGCAGCACCTCCCGCCCCGCCAGCGGGCCGTCCTGATCCTGTGCGAGGTGCTCCGCTGGAAGGCCAGCGAGGCCGCCGAGCTGCTCGACACCAGCGTGGCGTCGGTCAACAGCGCGCTGCAGCGCGCCCGCGCGACGATCGAGTCCAGCGAGCTGAGCTCCTCCGACATCGAGCCGTCGCAGATCGACGAGCCCGACCGCGACCTCCTGGCACGCTACGTGGAGGCCTTCGAGGCCTACGACATGGACGCGCTGACGTCGCTGATCCGCGAGGACGCGATCCAGTCGATGCCGCCGTACGACCTGTGGATGAGCGGGCGCGACGACGTCATCTCGTGGTGGTTCGGCCCCGGGATCGCCTGCAAGAACTCCAAGCTCGTGCCGACCAAGCTGGCCAACGGCTCGATCGCCTTCGGTCAGTACAAGCCCAGCGACTCCGGCAGCGGCTATGACCCGTGGGCGCTGCAGGTCATCGACTTCGTCGACGGGAAGGCCGCCGAGTTCACGTTCTTCCTCAGCACCGAGCAGATCTTTCCGCTGTTCGGGCTGCCGCCGCGGCTGGACTGACCACGGCCTGGCGATCACGTCGTCAGTCGGTCAGCACGTCGTTCAGCCCCATGAACTCGACCAGCTGACGCAGCTGCGGCGAGGATCCCTGCAGCCTGACCTTGCAGCCATGGCGGAACGCCGCGAGCTGCAGCCGCGCCAGCGCATCGACCGCGACGGCGTCGGAGGCGATGCCGTCTACGTCGCAGAACGCGACCTCGGGGCGACTCTCGGTGAGCAGCCTGCAGACGCGATCGCACAGACCCGGGAGGTCCGCACGCGCGATCGGTCCGCGGATGCCGAACGTGATCGTCGTAGGTTGTTGCACGGCTGATCTCCAAACAGACCGCCGCGCCCATGAAAACTCATCGCTGCGCGCGTGGCACTAATTCGATATATTTAGTGCAGTTTGCTCGCCGACCTCCTCTCAGTCGAGCGCTCCGCGCACCGCGACGGCTGGCTCGTCACCACGGGCGCCTCAATGCGCGTCGACCTGCACCAGCACGTCTGGACCGAGACGCTGATCGAGGCGCTGGCGGCCCGCGACCGGCTGCCGCGGATCGACCGCGCCGGCGGCCGTGTGGTGCTGCGCGCCGCCCGGGAGGCTCCGTACGAGATCGATATCGACCGCCAGACGCCCGAGCGCCGCGCCGCGGCCGTCGACGCGGACGGGCTCGACCGGGCGGTGATCGCGCTCTCGAGTCCGATCGGGGTCGAGGCGCTCGATCGCGACACGGCGCTTGAGCTGATCGACGCCCACCTGGCCGGCGTCGACTCGCTGGGCGAGCGATTTTCGGGCTGGGGGCCGCTGGCGGTCGACCGGCCGACGCCGGGCGACGTCGACCGGCTGCTCGCGCGGGGCTGCGTCGGCCTGTCGCTGCCGGCCGGCGCGCTCGCGGGAGCGGGCGCGCTCGACGCGCTCGGGCCGGTGCTCGAGCGGATCGAGTCCCGCGGCGCGCCGCTGTTCGTGCACCCGGGCCCGGGGCGCGACGCCGACACGGGCGAAGCGGTGGCCGGCGAGCCCGCCTGGTGGCCGGCGCTGACCACCTACGTCGCCCAGATGCAGGCGGCCTGGCTGGCGTTCGCCGCGCTCGGCCGGTCCCGGCACCCGGGGCTCGTGGTGGTGTTCTCGATGCTCGCCGGCGCCGCGCCGCTGCTCAGCGAGCGCCTCGACACCCGAGGCGGCCCGGCGATCGACCTGCGTGACCCGCGCGTGTTCTACGACACCTCCAGCTACGGCCCGGCCGCGGTCGAGGCAATCGCCCGGCGGGTGGGTCCCGAGCAGCTCGTGTACGGCTCCGACCGCCCCGTGCTCGAGCCGCTTCGCACCGGTCGCGAGCTCCCATTGCAGGAGAACGCGGCGCGGCTGCTGACGCGGACGAGGGCCTCGGTATGAGCCTGGGGCCGCGCGAGCTCGACCGGTTCGTGGCCTCGCTGGTGGCCCAGCGGGAGCGCTGGGAGCACCACGTCCGCCACGCCGAAGACATGCGCGTGTACGAGCAGATCTGGGACGACGCCGATGTCAACGCTTGGGTCATCTGCTGGAGTGAAGACCAGGACACCGGGTTTCACGACCACGATCTGTCGGCCGCCGCGATCGCGGTGATCTCCGGCGCCGTCCGTGAAGACCGGATGCGCCTCGGCTCGGGCCCGCTCAGCCGGGTGATCGAGGCGGGCTCGAGCTTCACCGTGCCGCCGGTGGCAATCCACCGCGTGATGCACGCCGGGAGCGCGCCGGCGGTCACGATCCACGCATACTCACCCCCGCTGACGCGCACCGGCGTCTACCGTGTCGGTGACGGTGGCGAGCTCCAACGCGAGTCGCTCACGCTCGAGCAGGAGCTGCGAGCAGAGCCGTCGCTCAGCTGACGGCCTTACTCGACCGTAATCCCCCTGCAGGCCGGAAAGGAAGTCCAGATGAGCGAGACCGATCAGATGCTGTCGGCCAACGAGGCGTACGTCGCCTCGTTCGACAAGGGCGAGCTGCCGATGCCCCCCGGCCGCAAGACCGCGGTGGTGGCTTGCATGGACGCCCGGCTCAACGTGTACGGGGCGCTCGGGCTGTCCGAGGGCGACGCCCACGTAATCCGCAACGCCGGCGGCGTGATCTCCGATGACGCGATCCGTTCGCTGGCGATCTCTCAGCGGCTGCTCGGCACCGAGGAGATCATCCTGATCCACCACACCGACTGCGGGATGCTCACGTTCTCCGACGCCGACTTCAAGTCCGCGATCGAGCAGGAGACCGGGATCAGGCCGTCGTGGGCCGCGGAGGCGTTCTCCGATCTCGACGCCGACGTGCGCCAGTCGATCGCGCGGATCAAGGCGTCGCCGTTCGTCCCCCACAAGGAGTCGATCCGCGGGTTCGTCTACGAGGTGGAGAGCGGCCGCCTGCGCGAAGTGAGCTGACCCCGCCGCCCGCCGCGGCTGGGCGCGGCGTGGCACCCGAACGCTCCCAAACGCGACACTAGGCCGATGAGCGAAGCGCTTGCCGGCCTCCGCGTCTTGGACTTTTCGAGGGTCCTGGCCGGGCCGTTCGCGACGATGATGCTCGCCGATTTCGGGGCGGAGGTGACCAAGGTCGAGCGGCCCGGCGTCGGCGACGAGACCCGCAGCTGGGGTCCGCCCTACGACGATCGTGGACAGGCCACCTACTTCCAGTCGGTCAACCGCAACAAGCGGACGATCGCGCTCGACCTGACGCTCGACGCCGACCTCGAGCGGGCCCACGCGCTGGCGCTGGAGTCCGACGTGCTCGTCGAGAACTTCCGCCCGGGCGTGATGGACCGGCTCGGTCTCGGCTATGAGCAGCTGCGGCCGTCCCGGCCCGAGCTGATCTACTGCTCGATCACCGGCTTCGGCAGCGGCGCCGGCGCGCTGCTGCCCGGCTACGACCTGCTGGTGCAGGCGCTCGGCGGTCTGATGAGCATCACCGGCACGCCCGACGGAGAGCCGCAGAAGGTGGGGGTCGCGCTGGTCGACGTGCTCGCCGGGCTGTTCTCCACCGTCGGGATCCTCGCCGCCGCCCGGCACCGGGACGCCACCGGCCAGGGCCAGCTGATCGAGGTCAGCCTGCTGTCGGCGCTGCTCGGCGCGCTGGTCAACCAGGGCTCGGCGTACACGATCGCCGGCGTCGTCCCGCAGCGGATGGGGAACGCGCACCCCAGCATCGCTCCCTACGAGTTGCTGGAGACCGGCGACGGCGAGATGGTGCTGGCGGTGGGCAACGACCGCCAGTTCGGCGCGCTGTGCGAGGTGCTCGGCGTCCCGGAGCTGGCGTCCGAGTCCCGGTTTGCGACCAACGGCGACCGCGTCGAGCACCGCGACGCGTTGCGAGAGGCGCTGCTGGCGGCGCTGCGGCGGCGCCCGGCGCGCGAATGGGCGACCCGGCTGACCGAGGCCCGCGTCCCCGCGGGCGTGGTCAACGACATCGGCCAGGCGTTCGAGCTGGCCCGGTCGCTGGGACTCGACCCCACCGTGTCGCTGGCGCGCGACGACGGCGGCGAGGTCAGCCTCACCCGCAACCCGGTACGGATGTCGGAGACCCCTCCGAGCTACCGCAGCGCCCCGCCGCCGATGCCCGAGCACTGAGCGGTCCACGACGCCCGCAGCCCGCGGCGCGCGTCGGTGTGAGAAATGTCGCAGGGGCCGGCGCACCCGCCCACTTAGGCTCAGCGCATGCACACGACGCCAGATCCAATGGAAGTTTTCGCCCCGGTCCGCGCGATGGACGTCCGCTCGCTCGCCGGCCCGGCTCTCGACGTACAGGTCCCGTCAGGTTCGGTGCTGGTCCACGAGGGTCGCCTGCTCGGGACGTTCTTCGTGATCCGCGCCGGCACCGCCGAGATCCGGCAGGGCGGCTGCCGCGTCGGAACGCTGGGAACGGGCGACTGCTTCGGGGAGATCGACCCGATGGAGCTGAACCCGCAGGAGTACAGCGTGATCGCCACTTCGCCGATGCGCGTGCTCACGTTCAGCGCGTACGGCATCGGTCGGCTGTGCGCCGCGATCCCGGGCGTCCGCAACAGGCTGCTGGCCTACCTCCCTCGTGCGGCCACCGAGCTTCACGTCGCTGCGTGACCGCCGTCTGAGCCGGGCGCTCGCGCCCGAGCGCTTCCGCAAGCCGCTGATTCGATGACGAGTGATGCGCTCGTCCGTTAGCTTCCAACACTGGATGACCAGTGAGGCCCATCCGGCTGCCGGGCGCAAGCATCAGACGTTGCTGATCACGGACATCGTCCGGTCGACGGAGAACATCGCCAGGCTCGGGGATCGCCGCTGGCGCGAGTTGCTGGAGCAGCACGACGCGATCGTGTACGACCGAGTGGATTCCGCCGGCGGCCGGATCCTCGCCGACCGCGGCGACGGCTTCCTGATCGCGTTCGACTCACCTGGACCGGCGGTCGGCTGCGCCGAGGAGCTGTGCCTCGCCACCGCCGGGCTCGGCGTCCAGCTGCGGGCCGGCGTGCACTCCGGCGAGTGCGAGCTGCTGGGCGACCGGCTGGCCGGGATGGCCGTGCACGTCGCCGCGCGCGTCGGCGAGCTCGCGCACGGCAGTCAGGTGCTCGTGTCCAGCGCCTCGCTGGGCCTGCTCGACGACGATCAGCTGGAGTTCGCCCGTCACGGGGTGCACGAGCTCCGCGGCGTGCCGGGCCGCTGGGAGGTTCATGCGCTGCTGTCCGAGCGCCTCGTCGGCCGTCGCCGGCACCGTGCAGATCGAGACCCCGGAGAGCTTCCAGATCCCGCTTCCTGCGCTTGCGGTCCGCCTCGCCGAGGGCGAGCTCGTGGGAAGGCGGGCCGAGCTTCACCGCTGCACGTCGGCGTTCGACCACGTCCGCAACCGCGAGCCGCGGACGCTGTTCATCGTCGGCGAGCCCGGAATCGGCAAGACCCGCCTCGCGGCCGAGGTCGCCGCGCACCTGCACGAGTCGGGAGCCACCGTGCTGTGCGGCCGCTGCGACCCCGAGCTCGGCGTCCCTTACCAGCCGTTCGTGGAGATCCTGACGCACTTCGCGCGCTTTGCCCCGCAGGAGCTGTTGGCCCAGCACCGCGCCCAATACGGGCGCGAGCTCGCGCGCCTGGTCCCCGAGCTGGGCGGGTTCGCGACGCCACAGGCGTCCGCCGGACAGTCGCGCTCGGACAACCGGCACGTGATGTTCGCCGCGGTCGCCGGGCTGCTGCACACGGCCGCAGTGCAGCGCCCGCTGGTGCTGATGCTCGACGACCTGCACTGGGCCGACGGGCCGACGCTGCTGATGCTCAAGTACCTGCTGGTGTATCCCCAGATGCCCGCGCTGGTCGTCGGCACGTATCGCTCGACCGAGGTGTTGCGGGGAAGCCCGCTGTGGGAGCTGCTGTCCGAGCTGCAGCGCCAGCCCGGCGTCGATCGCGTCGAGCTGACCGGGCTCGAGCCCGCCGACTGCGTGACGATGGCCCAGGAGGTGGCCAACGAGACGCTCGCCCCGACCGGCGTCGAGTTCGTGCAGGCACTCGGCGAGGCCACCAGCGGCAATCCGTTCTTTCTCGGCGAGATCGTCCGCAGCCTCAAGGAGGCCGGCGGCGTCGCCTCGGCGGTCGAGCGCGGCGACGCGGCCGACCGCTCGGCGCTCGAGATCCCGCCCAGCGTGCGCGACGCGATCGCCAGGCGCGTTACGAGCATGGGCGAACGCTCCGAGCAGGTCCTGTGCGCCGCCGCCGTGATCGGCCGCGAGTTCGACGTCGAGCTGCTGGCGCGGATGCTCGGCTCCAACGAGGAGCAGCTGATCGACGTACTCGACGAGGCGACCGAGGCCGCGCTGATCGCCGAGGTGCCCGGGATCGGGATGCGCTACAGCTTCGTGCACCCGCTGATCCCGCCCTCGCTGTACGAGCAGCTGGGCGGAGGCAGCCGCCGGCGGCTGCATCGCCGCGCGCTCGACGGGCTCGAACAGCTGCTCGGCGCCGAGGCCCGCGGGCAGCGGCGCGGCGAGTTCGCCTACCACGCGCTCGCCGGCGTGCCGATCGTGACCGCCTCGCGCGCGGTCCAGTACGCCCGCGAGGCGGGCGAGCACGCGCTCGACCAGCTCGCGCCGCAGGAGGCCACCCGCTGGTTCGAGCACGCGCTGGCGCTGCACGAGTCGGCCAAATCGGAGCTCGAGGACGGCGACGGCGACGCGCTGCTGTGCGACCTGCTGATCGGCCACGGAATCGCCGAGCAGCAGAGCGGCGACGCCTCGTTCCGGGCCACATTGCTGGAAGCCTCCGAGCGCGCCGCGCAGATGCGGGACACGGAGCGTCTGGTGCGCGCGGTGCTGGCGAACACCCGCGGATTCGTCAGCGAGACCGGGATCGTCGACGCCGAGCGGGTGGCGATGCTCGAGGCCGCGCTGGACGCGATCGGAGATCACGACAGCGCCGAGCGGGCGAGGCTACTGGCGACGCTGTCCTCCGAGCTCACCTACTCCGGCGACTGGGAGCGGCGCAAGGCGCTCAGCGACGATAGCGTCTCGATCGCGACGCGTCTGGGCGACCCCGACACGCTCGCCAAGGTCCTCGGCGCGCGCTTCATCACGATCTGGACGCCGGAGACGCTCGCCGAACGGATCGACGACACCGACCGCGAGCTGGCGATCGCCGAGGAACTGGGCGACCCGCTCGCCGTATTCGCGGGTCTGCACTGGAAGGCCGCCGCCGCCGTCGAGGCCGGCAACCTCGACCTCGCGGCCGCGCTCGTCTCCCGCGAGTCCGAGCTGGCGGCGCGGCTGCGCCAGCCGACCTCGAGCTGGCTGGCCGCCTATGACCGCAGCACCCAGGCGCTGATGCACGGGCTGCTCGACGAGTCCGAGCGGTCGGCCGAGGACGCCTGGCGGATCGCGTCGGAGAGCGAGCAGCCCGAGGCGCTCGCGTTCTACGCCGGGCAGCTGATCAACATCCGCTTCGAGCAGGGCCGGCTGCACGAGCTCGAGCCGCTGATCGCCCAGCAGGTCGAGGCCAACCCCGGGATCCCGGCATTCCGCGGCGCACTTACGCTGGCGCGCTCGGAGGCGGGGATGCGCGACGAGGCGCTCGAAGTCCTGGGGGTGGACTCCGCCACCGAGTTCTCCGAGATCGACTACGACTCCAACTGGCTGGCCGGGATCGCGATCTACGCCGAGGCCTGCGGGAACCTGGGTGACCGCGACGCCGCGGCCAAGCTCCACCGGCTGCTGGCCCCGTGGCGCGAGCACGTCGCGTTCAACAGCGCCACTACCTGGGGCCTGGTCGAGCGGCTGCTCGGGAACCTCGACCGGGTGCTGGGACGCTACGACGACTCCGAGCAGGAGCTGGTGCGGGCCTCCGAGCGCCACGAGCAGATGGGCGCGCCGATCTGGCTGGCGCGGACGCGGCTGGACATCGCCCGGCTGTTGCTCGAGCGGGGCGGGGAGCCGGCACGGGCGGCGCGGCTGGTCGACCAGACACTCGGCACCGCGCGCGACCTGGGGTGCGCCGGGATCGAGCGTCAGGCCGTCGAGTTGCTCGAGCGAATAGAGTCAGAGACGGCATGAGGGGACCGATCGCGAAAGGCTTGGCGTTCGGCCTGGAGGCAACCAGTTGGGGGCTCCGCGGGTTGGCCAAGGTCGTGGCCGGAGCGGGCGACGAGCAACGCCACGACCGCCCCGCGCCCGCATCGGGCGGCACCCCGGCGGGCACCGCCGGCGGGCCGGAGTACGTCGATTACGGCGCGCTGATGACGCCGCCGGCCCCGTTCACTTCGATGAACACCAGCCTGTGGGGCTTCTGGGCCGAGGCCGACGCCGAGCGGATCGCGCAGCTGTGCGACAAGGTGTTCGCCCAGCCGACCGGCGGCGCGGTCCGGGCACGGCCGTTGAGCGACTACCTGATGCTCACCTGGGGAAAGATCGCCAAGGTCGTCTCCCAGACCCCGCCGTATGACCAGCGCGGGGGCGTCGCCGAGCCGCAGGTGGCGGTCTGGATCCCGGTGGCGCTTCGCGACCCCGGCAGCCGACAGGAGCGCTTCGCGATGTTCGTGCCCTACCTGTGGCTGTCCAACCCGATGTCGCTGGCCACCGGGCGCGAGCTGTTCGGCTATCCCAAGAGCGGCGGGATGCCCGAGTTCCCCGGCGACGGCCAGAGCCCGCAGACGTGGAAGCTGTCGGTGTTCGGCCTGGACTATTCGCCCGGCAGCGTCGCCGACTGGGGCCACCCGCTGCTCGAGGTCGTCCAGAACGAATCCCCCGAGGACGGCGCCGAGGCCGAGCTGGATTCGCTCGTGGACGTAGCGCGGGACGCGGCCGGCCGGCTGCTGGACGACTCCGACGTGATCGGCGACTTCGAGATCGCCGAGAGCCTGCTCTCGGACGTCATCACCAACCGGCTCCCCAACGTGTTCCTCAAGCAGATGCGCAGCGTGCAGGATGGCCTGCTCGCCTCCTTCCAGCAGGTCACCCAGGCCGATTACGAGGTCACCAAGCTCAGCGCGCGGCCGGTCCCGCTCGAGCACCAGCTGACCGTGCACCAGCTTGACAGCCACCCGGTGATCACCGAGCTCGGGCTCGAGAGCCAGTCGCTCGGTCTGGCCTACAGCGTCGAGATGGACTTCAACGTCGGCGGCGGGCGCGTGCTCTGGGACGGGGCGAGTAGGTAGTGACACCGCCGGACGGGGGCAGGACCAAGGTCGCCGTGCTCGGGGGCGGGATGGGCGCGATGACCACCGCGTTCGAGCTCACCCAGCCGCACCTGCGCGGCCGCTACGACGTGACCGTCTACCAGCCCGGCTGGCGCCTGGGCGGAAAGTGTGCGAGCGGACGGGGTCCGGACTCCCGGATCGAGGAGCACGGGCTGCACGTGTGGTTCGGCTTCTACGCCAACGCCTTCGACATGATCCAGCGCTGCTACGAGGAGTGGAGCCCGCCCGAGTCCTACCCGATCCGGACCTGGGACGCGGCCTTCAAGAAGTGCAACGACATCGTCCTGTTCGAGAGCTGGCGCGACCGCTGGACGCCCTGGCACCTGCACCTGGACCCCAACGACGAGATCCCGGGCGCAGATCACGACGTGTCCCCGCGCGACTTCTTCGAGGGCCTGTTCGACTTGCTGCTGTCCGAGTTCCAGCTGCTTCGCCTCGAGACCGCGCGCAGCGGCGCCGCGACCGCCACCCGCGGACGCGTCGGCGCCAGCGGCCCGGCGGAGATGCCAACCGGCATCGGTCATCGCCTCGAGCACGCGTCGGTCTCGCAACTGCTGCGCCAGCTGGCCCGAGCGACCACCGCATATGCGGACGCGGCGGCGCGCGAGGGTTCGGCCGCCCGGCGGCTGGGACAGCACGTCGAGTCGTTGCTGGCCCAGCTCAAGCACCTCGTGTTCAAGGTCGTGTTCGGGCCGTGGCTCGACCACGATCAGGTCCGCCGGTTCGCGATCATGCTCGACCTGGGAATCACGACGATCGCCGGCCTGATCGCCGACGACGTGCTCACCGAGGGCTTCGGCGACCTCAACCGCGAGGACCTGTGGGCGTGGCTGCGGCGTCACGGCGCCGAGCAGGTGACGCTCGAGCACGCCGCGGTGATCAAGGCCCTCTACGACCTCGTGTTCGCCTACCGCGACGGCGACAAGCAGCGTCCGGACCTGGCCGCGGGCAAGGCCCTGCAGGCGATGATCCGGATCGGGTTCGAGTACAAGGGCGCGATCCTGTGGAAGATGCAGGCCGGGATGGGCGACGCCGTGTTCACCCCGCTGTATGACGTGTTGCGGCGGCGGGGGGTGCGCTTCCGGTTCTTCCACCAGGTCACGAACCTCGGCGTTTCCGAGGACGGCCGCTCGGTGGCCACGATCGAGGTGCAGCCGCAGGTGCGACTGCGCAACCACAGCTACGACCCGATCGTGCTCGTCGACGGGTTGCGCTGCTGGCCGAGCGAGCCGGTCTGGGAGCAGCTCCAGAACGGCGAGCAGATCAGGCGCGACGGGATCAACTTCGAGAACGTGTGCAATCCGCTGGACCTGGAGCCGATCACGCTCCGGGCCGGCGAGGACTTCGACGAGATCGTGCTCGGGATCTCGGTCGGCGGTCTACCGCAGATTTGCGGCGAGCTGGCGGCGGCCAACGGGCGCTTCAAGCGGATGCTCGACCACTCCGACACGGTCATGACCGAGGGCATCCAGCTGTGGCTGACGCAGACGGCGGATCAGTGCGGCTGGCCGTTTCAGTCCGCGATCACGACCTCCTACGCCGACCGGGCCGACACCTACTCGAACATGTCGCAGCTACTGCGCTTCGAGCGCTGGAGCGGCCGCGATCGCCCGCGCGAGGTCGCGTACCTGTGCGGGGTGATCGAGCACGACGGCGTCGACACCCAGGAGCAGGCCGACGCCCGTGTCCGCGAGAACGCGCTCGGGTTCCTCCAGAACGACGTCAAGCCCGTGTGGCCCGAGCTGGTCGGCGCCGACGGGCGCTTTGACTGGTCGGCCCTGTGCGCTGTCAACGACGAGCAGGGCGAGTCGCGGCTGGACTGCCAGTTCCTGCGCGCCAACTTCCAGCCGACCGAGCGCTACGTGATGACCCGAGCCGGGTCGGTCCGGCATCGCCTCGCGGCCGACAAGTCGGGCTTTCACAACCTCAAGCTCGCCGGCGACTGGACGAAGAACGGGATCGACGGCGGCAGTGTCGAGGCCGCGGTCACGTCGGGGATGCAGGCGTCGCGCGCGATCAGCGGCAGCCCCAAGGAGATCCAGGGCGAGCACGGCTGGCTTGTCGACGATTAGCCGTGGGTCCGTGGGTCCGTGGGCCGCGGTCCGCGGTCCGCGGGCGCCGGGTTCAGCGCGGGACGGCGGCGTCGCCGCAGCGTTCGCGCAGCGCGGTCAGGTCGATCACCGTGATCGAGCGGTGGTCGGTGGCGATCCAGCCGACCCGCCGCATCAGCCGCAACGCCCGGGAGACCGTCTCGCGGGTGGCTCCGGTCCAGCTGGCGAGCTCGTCCTGGGTCAGCGAGAACTCGATCAGCGTGCCCTCGTCGACCGGCTTGCCATGCTCGGTGGCGAGCTCGACCAGGCGCTTGGCGACCATCCCGACGCTGTCCTGGGTGGCCAGGTCGACCCGGTCGCGGTCGGCCTCCGACAGCCGGCGGACGAGCATCCGGATCAGCACCAGTGCGACGTCGGGATGCTCGGCCAGGAACCCCTTGAGCTCGTCGGCGCCCAGGTAGCCGACTTCGACGTCGTCGACGGCGACCACAGTCGCGGTGCGCCGCTGGCCGGCCAGAGCGGCCATCTCGCCGATCAGCTCGCCGGGTCCGCGGATCGCCAGCACCACCTCGCGCCGATCGGCGCCGTAGGCGACCAGCTTCACGTGGCCGTCTAGCACCACGACGACGTCGTCCCCGGCGGCGCCCGCGCGGAGGATCTGCTGTGACTTGCGGGCCGACCGGCGCCGGATCAACCCCATCAGGGCTTCCGCGTCGGTGGGGCCCAGCTGCCGCAGGAACGGGGTCTCCACCACACTCATTGCAGGGATTCTGACAACGGAACCTGTCGATGTGAGAAATGTCGCAGTCCAGGGTGCCCAACGGGGCGTACCTTCAGTAGCGGAATGGTGATCGCATTGGTTACGCGCGACGAGAACACGGCACGGAACGCCGGGGGGCAAACGCCGCGCGCACGCAGTTCTTCGCACAGGCTTAGGGCTGGGGCGATCAACACGTGGGGTCCAATGGGGGACCAGCAGTTGGGGGCAACGGGTCGAGCGAATCGGCTGCGCTCGGTCCGCCAAAACGTCCATTAGGACGATTCGCGGTTCGGTTCCGAGCGGGTCGGGGGACCCGCTCGGAACCGCCGCCCATAGCTGAGGTGGCGTTCCCGTCGAGCTGGAGCTGAGACGCCGGGGTCACGCGCCCGCTACCTTCTCGTCCGATGCGTGTGCGCGCCCTCACCGTGCTGATGCTCGTCGCGGCCTCGCTGGCGCTCGCCGCCTGCGGCTCCAGCAAGTCGTCGAGCTCGAGCTCGGCCGCCGCGGCCAGCTCCGGCGGAGACTCGGGGTCGTCCAGCGGCCAGACCCAGATCGGGTTCGAGGGCGTGCCGATCCAGAGTGGCTCCGACATCGCGCCCGCCGACACCACCCAGACCGGCACGGTCAACGGGATCCGGTGCGGCCCCACCGAGCAGCTCGCCTACCACATCCACGCGCACCTCACGATCTACGTCAACGGCCAGCCACGGGCGCTCCCCGGCGGCATCGGAATCCCGGGCTCGACCGTGATCCAGACCTCGGAGGGTCCGGTCGCCCAGGGCGGCCAGTGCATCTACTGGCTGCACACCCACGCCCCCGACGGCGTGATCCACGTCGAGTCGCCGACCGAGCGGATCTACACGCTCGGGGACTTCTTCGACGAGTGGCACCAGCCGCTCAGCCCCAACCAGGTCGGCACCGCCAAGGGCAGGGTCACGGCCGTCGTCAACGGCAAGCTGTGGACCAAGAACCCGCGCGAGATCCCGCTGCGGCCCCACAACGTGATCCAGCTCAGCGTCGGCCAGCCGGTGGTGCCGTTCAAGCCGATGTCCTGGCAGGGACTCCAGCTCTAGCGGCGCGGGTCTTTTAGGGCTCGGGCTCCGGGCCCGATTCCGGAGCCGGTGGCCGTGGCTCGGAGCCCAGCGGCAGGGCCTCTCGCGCACGGCGCCGCTTTCGCCGGCGAAGCTCGATCACGACCACAACGGCGATCAGCACCACCAGCCCGACCGTGGTGAACACGCCGACGTCGTCGACGAAGTCGATCACGCTCGGTCCGACGAAGTACGCCGCCAGCCCGATCCCGAGCGCCCAAGCGGCGGCGCTGACCGCATTGATCGCCTGGTAGATCCACGGGTGCCCGCGGTGCATGCCCGCCACCCACGACGGGGTCAGCAGGATCGCCACCACCGGGAAGCGCGTGAACACCTCGTCGCCGCGTTTAACCGCACCGAGGCGGAAGTGGTGCAGCGGCCCGCGCACGGTCATCACCGTGCGGCCACCATGGCGGCCGATCAGCCAGCCCGCGATCCCGCCCAGCGTCGCCGCCGCCCAGGCGACGACGAGCACCGTCGCCAAGTCGAGCCTGTGCTTGGCGGCGAGCACGCCGGCCGCGATCAGCACCGACTCTCCCGGTCCGGGCACCCCGACCCAGCTGGCCGCAGAGGCGGCGGCGAGCCCAAGGTAGTCGGCCGGTGTCCCGCCGTGCCGGCGGACCGCGGCGGTGGCTCCCAGGACCAGCAGCCACCTGAGGGCCGCGCCTAGCCGCAACTGCGTTGCTCCACGACTCCGATCGTGGCACACGAGGTCGCTCGTTCCGCCTGGACAGCCACGTCGGCGGATCATTGTCCATGTGGCCAATGCCGCACGGGGCACGCTCGCGGAGCATCCGTGACCCGATGAGCGCCGACATCATCGTCTCCTACGACGGGACGCCCAACGATGACGACGCGATCGCTCTCGCCAGCCTGCTCGCGCAGGCCGGAGCCACGATCGCGCTCGCGTACGTGCGCCATGCGCCGGAGTTCGACCTGCGCCGCGAGGAGCTCGCCGAGCACGACGCTCGCCGCCGCTTGGAGCAGGGCGCCGCGCTGCTCGGCGACCCCGGCGCGGCCCAGCACGTGGTGATCAGCCCGTCGACGCCCGAGGGCCTGGCCAAGCTGGCCGCAACCGAGCGCGCATCGGTGATCGTGTTCGGTTCGGACTACCGGACCCCACCCGGGCACGCCGAGCCCGGCACCTCGGCCCAGAACCTGCTCGAGGGCGGGCCGATCGCGATCGCGGTGGCGCCCGCCGGTCTGCGGACCCAGACCGACGCGGCGATCCGGTCGATCGGCGTAGTCGCCGCGGAATCGGATGCGGGCGCCCGGCGCACGGCCGAGGCGCTGGCGGCGCGCCTCGGCGCCACCGTCGCCGGGTCGAGCAACGGACCGGTCGATCTGACCGTGGTCGGTTCCCAGGACGGAAGTACGGACGGACGGATCGCGCTCAGCGGCGCTACGCGGTCGGCGCTCGACTCCGCGCGGGGGAGCGTGCTGGTCCTCCCCACCGGCACGTCCGCGCTCACGTGAACGATCATCAGGGCCCGGTAAGGCCAGCCTAGACTCTCGCGATGCTCCCCGCCGGCCACTACCAGCAGATCTCCCAGCCGCGGGCGCTCGGCTCGCGCGAGAAGTGGATCCTCGGGTCTGTGCTCGGCCTTGTGGCGGTGATCGCGATCGCGGTCGTGGTTGCGTTCACCAGCGTCCAGAAGCAGTCGCGCAACGGCTGTATCGACGTCAGTGCGGCCACCGTGATCGGCGGCTCGGAGCTGTACCGGTGCGGGGCCGACGCCCGCGCGCTGTGCAGCACTCCCGGCGACTCCGGGACCTCCAACGTCGCGTTCCGGCGCGCGCTCGCCGACGCCTGCCGCAAGGCCGGTCTGCCGGTGCCGGCGGTGCCCAGCGCCGCCTGAGCCGGCGGCCTGCAAGCACGCTAATTGCGAGATTTCGGTGCGGCGGCCGCTCGTGGTCCGAGCGGGCTTTTTCCCTGCATACGGCGCCGTCTTATCCATATGGCCAGTGGGGTTATGTGAATCGCTGGCCTCGCGGATATGGCTGGTGGTGCGGGGGTCGGGACACCCTTGTGCTCACTTGGCCGACCGGCTGAGCGAGCCGCTCGCGTTCGCGGGCCGGTGTCAACGAAAAAGAAGGAGATGCATGCCAGTCGAAGCGCCAACATGGCTAAACCCGGGAGATACCTCTTGGCAGATGACCGCGGCGACGCTGGTCGGCCTGATGAGCATCCCGGGACTCGTCGTGCTTTACGGCGGCGTTATGCAGAAGCGCTGGTCGATCAACAGCATGATGCTCGCGTTCGCTGCCTTCTCCGTAGTGCTGATCATCTGGGTGCTCTACGCATTCAAGATGGGCTTCGGCTCGCCGTTCCATGGGGTGTCGCACCACGGGTTCTTCGGGAACTTCATCGGCAAGCCGGGACCTGTGCTCAGCCACAAGGAGCTGCAGGGCCAGGGCAATATCCCGCTGCTGGGTAGTCAGGCCTTCCCGAAATCCACGCTGGTCTATTTCCAGTTCGTGTTCGCCGGGATCACGCCGATCCTGATGCTCGGGTCGGTGCTCGGGCGGGTCAACTTCAAGGCCTGGATCCCGTTCGTGGCCCTGTGGATCACGTTTGTGTACGTGGTCAACGCGTTCCTGATCTGGGGCGGCGGCTTCTTCGGCCACCACGGGGCGCTCGACTACTCGGGCGGCTACGTGATCCACCTCGCGGCCGGAGTGTCGGGATTCGTCGCTGCGGCGGTGATCGGGCCGAGGTTGCAGCGCGACCGTGAGGTCGACGCGCCCAACAACCTCGCGATGGTCGCGGTCGGCGCCGGTCTGCTGTGGCTCGGGTGGAACGGGTTCAACGGCGGCGACCCCTACGCGTCGAACATGTCGGCCTCCGCCGCGATCCTGAACACCAACGTATGCACCGCGGTCGCGTTCATGATCTGGATCGGCTGGGACTACATCACCGGGCGCAAGCCAAGCATGATCGGCGGGGTCAACGGGATCATCACCGGACTGGTGGCGATTACGCCGGCCGCCGGATACGTGAACGGCTGGGGCGCGATCGCGATCGGGGTGATCGCCTCGACGCTGGTCTACTTCGCCCTCAACTACCTGAGCCGGCTGCGACCGTTCCGCAACGTCGACGACACGCTCGGCGTGATCTACACCCACGGGTTCGCCGGTCTGATGGGCGGGATCCTGACCGGGATCTTCGCCGACCCGAACATGGCGGTCTTCTACACGACCTCTAAGAACGGGCTGGTCGCGACCGGTAGCGCACCGGGTCTGATCCACGGCAACCTGACGTTGTTGAAATGGCAGGTGCTGGCCGCGGCCTGGGTGATCGTCTGGTCGGCGGCGGTGACGTTCATCCTGCTCAAGGTGGTGGGCCTGTTCGTCAACCTGCGGATGTCGAAGGAGGACATGGAGATCGGCGACACCGCCGTGCATGGCCACGAGGTGTACCCCTCCGACGTGCCATCGCTCGGGTTCCCCAGCGGGGTACCCGAGGTCGCGCCGGAGGCAGGTCATACGGTGCCGTCGTCTGCCTGAGGTGGCGCCGAGGGAGAGCTGAGTTGGTGTTGGGCCGGCGGCAGAAGACCGGGGAGGCGGACGTATTCGCCCCCCGGTCGACGCCGTTTCAGATAGACCTCACGCCAGCTTGCGCCCGGCCTACCGGGTCGGGACAATCACATCAGTAGGAGGACCAAGCAACCGTGTCACTGACAGAAAGCGCACAGACAGCGACCGCGGCGGGCGCGAGCTCGGCATCCGAGGTGCTCGAATTCGCCGAGGAGCGCAACGTCGAGATGGTCGACCTGAAGTTCATCGACCTGCCGGGAACCTGGCAGCACATGACGCTGCCGTTGCGCGCGCTCGACAGCGACGACTTCGTCACCGGGCTCGGGTTCGACGGCTCGTCGATCCGCGGGTTCCAGGAGATCCACGAGTCCGACATGCTCCTGATCCCCGACCCCGGCACGGCATTCATCGACCCGTACTACACGCGGCCGACGCTGTCGCTGATCTGCTCGGTGGCCGACCCGGTGCTCGGTGAGCCCTACGCGCGCGACCCCCGGTTCGTCGCCCAGAAGGCCGAGCGCCACCTGTCGCAGTCGGGCATCGCCGACGTCGCCTACTTCGGGCCCGAGGCCGAGTTCTTCGTGTTCGACCACATCGCCTACGAGCAGGTCGAGCACCGTGCGTTCTATGAGATCGACTCCGCGGAGGGCTTCTGGAACACCGGGAGCCCGGCGGGCACCGGACCCAACCTGGCCTACAAGCTGCGCCAGAAGGAGGGCTACTTCCCGGTGCCGCCCGCCGACTCACTGGCCAACCTCCGCAGCGACATGGTCGCGACGATGGAGGCGCTGGGGATCCGCTGCGAGTTCCACCACCACGAGGTGTCCTCCGGCGGCCAGGGCGAGATCGACATGCGGTTCCAGCCGCTGTTGCAGATGGCCGACCAGATGATGATCTACAAGTACGTGGTCAAGAACACCGCGGCGGCCGCCGGCAAGACCGCAACGTTCATGCCCAAGCCGATCTTCGAGGAGAACGGATCGGGCATGCACGTGCACCAGTCGCTGTGGAAGGACGACGAGCCGCTGATGTACGGGCCCGACGGCTACGCGCACCTGAGCGACCTGGCCAAGCACTACATCGGTGGGTTGCTGGCCCACGCAGCGGCGTTACTGGCGTTCTGCGCGCCGACCACGAACTCCTACCGCCGGCTGGTGCCGGGGTATGAGGCGCCGGTGATCCTCGTGTACTCGGCCCGGAACCGGTCCGCGTGCGTCCGCGTGCCGATGTACCACGAGGCGCCCAAGACCAAGCGGGTCGAGTTCCGCTCGCCGGACCCGACCGCGAACCCGTACCTGGCGTTCAGCGCGCTGATGCTGGCCGGCCTGGACGGGATCAAGCGCCAGCTGGACCCGGGCGAGCCGCTCGACACCGATATCTACGAGCTGCCCGACGAGCAGATCGAGAAGCTCGCGACGGTGCCGTCGTCACTGGAGGCGAGCCTCGACGCGCTCGAGGCCGACCACGAATTCCTGGTGCATGGCGACGTGTTCACCGAAGGGCTGATCAACGCCTACATCAGCTACAAGCGCGAGGCCGAGGTCGACGCGATCCGGATGCGGCCACACCCGTGGGAGTTCGCGCTGTACCACGACGCCTAGGTCGGGTCGGTCGGCGCTAACCGAGGACGAGCTCGGCGGCGGTTCGCAGCGTCTGCGGGTCGCCGCCGATCAACAGCGTGGTCACGATCGAGTCGCGCCAGGCTTCGAGGTCGTGGCGGATCTTGTCCTTGCGCCCGATCAGCGTCAGCTGCTCGACGAGCTTGGTCGGAACCGCGGCGGCGGCCTCCTGCTTGTTGCCGGACAGGTATAGGTCCTGGATCCTGGCCACCTCGGCCTCGTAGCCCATCCGGATCGCCACGTTGGCGTGGAAGTTGGTGTCGCGGGCGCCCATCCCGCCGAAGTAGAGGGCGTACATCGGCCTGAGTGCATCGGCGGCCGACTCGATGTCGTCGGTGACGATCAGCGGCACGGTCGCGGCGACGTCGAACTCGTCCGGGGTCCGGCGAGCTCCGGGACGGCCGAAGCCCGCGTCGAGCGCGTCGCGGTAGAAGTCGTCGTGGTAGGGCGAGTAGAACAGCGCCAGCCACCCGTCGCACAGCTCCGCCCCCATCGCGATGTTCTTGGGGCCCTCGGCCGCCAGATAGATCGGGATGTCTTCTCGGAGTGGGCGGAGGCTGGACTTGAGCGGCTTGGCCAGGCCGGTGCCGTCCGGGAGCGGCAGCGGGTAGTGGGGTCCCGGGTTGGTGACCGGCGCCTCGCGCGCCCAGATGTCGCGTAGAACCGAGATGTACTCGCGCATGCGCGCGAGCGGCTTGGCGAACGGCTGGCCGTACCAGCCCTCGACCACCTGCGGCCCCGAGACGCCGAGCCCGAGGATCAGCCGGCCGCCCGAGAGGTAATCGAGCGTCATCGCCGCCATCGCGGTCGCCGCCGGCGTCCGCGCGGAGATCTGCACGATCCCCGTGCCGAGCCTGATCTGGCGCGTGTTGGCGCCCCACCAGGCCAGCGGGATCAGCGCGTCGGAGCCGTAGGCCTCGGCGGTCCAGATCGAGTCGAAGCCGAGCCTGTCGGCCTCCTGCACGGTCTCGGCCGCGCCCGGCGGCGGCCCGCCGGCCCAGTAGCCGATGTTGAGGCCGAGTCTGAGGTCGCGCGCCATCGCGCCCGGAGGCTACCTCTTGAGCAGTCGGGTGAGCGCGGCGGACGCGCGGCTGCGCAGGCTCGGCGGAAGCTGGCCGGTGTCGCGCAGCCACTCGTCGCGGGTGGGCAGCCGGCCCCGTCGGCGGGCGTCGAGCACGCACCGCGTGTGGGCGTGGCGGCGCCGGGAGGTGTCGCCCTCGGGGGCGATCAGCATGTGCTCGCTGAGCGACGGCAGCCGGTCGCCGCAGAACGGGCAGCGGTACGTCGCGGGCTTGCGGTTCTGGGCCCGGCGGACGGTCCACCACGGGGCATTCGGGAGCTGGTCGCGGGCGATCGCTCAAGCATCGCACCGGGGCGCCGGCGCAGCGCGGCGGCCTCGACACCGGGCTCTGGCGAGCTATCTTTAAGGCGTGACGTCGCGTTCGGCAGAGGATTTGGATGGGCTGAGCCGCAGCGAGGTTCTCAAGGCCTCGCCGCGGATGTTCGACTCCGACTTGCTCGACAAGCTGTCGCGCGTGCACCCAGCGGTGCCGCCGATCCTGTTCGGGCCGGCGATCGCGTTCGGCGTGGTCTACGGGATCATCCAAGGGGCGGGCTGGGCGACGCCGCTGTGGCTGATCGGCGGCTACCTGTTCTGGACGCTGACCGAGTACTGGCTGCACCGGATCGTGTTCCACTTCGAGCCCGAGCACGGGATCGGAGCGCGGCTGCACTGGATCATCCACGGCGTGCATCACGACCACCCCAACGACCCGATGCGCCTGGTGATGCCCCCGTCGGTGAGCATCCCGCTGGCGGCGCTGTTCGTCTACGTCTTCTACCTGGTGATCGGCACCCCCGGATTCCTCCCGTTCGGCGCCGGTTTCCTCAGCGGCTACCTGTTCTACGACATGCTGCACTACCACGTGCACCATCACCGCCCGAAGACGGCGCTCGGCAAGCGCCTGCGCGAGCTGCACATGCGCCACCACTTCCAGAACCACGAGCGCGGCTACGGAGTCAGCGCGCCGTTCTGGGACCACGTGTTCGGGACCGCCCCGAGCAACAAGTAAGAACCCCGACCGGCCAACGCCCCACTCGAGCCCTTCCGGCGGCAGTCTGGGACGTTTGCCGCGCCTGACGTGATCAACGCCCCAAGGTCGGCCGCGAAACGGTCGTGTGGGGCGTTAACCATGTGATCCGACCGCGGCGGGCCGGGATTCGAGAACGGAGAGGGCGGGATTCGAACCCGCGAAGGAGTGTGAACCCCATACTCGCTTAGCAGGCGAGTGCCTTCAGCCACTCGGCCACCTCTCCCGTGGGGCTGGGGCCAGTTTAGAGCTTGATCAGGGGCTAGCATCGACGGGCAACCCTCGGAGGGGTGGCAGAGTGGTCGAATGCGCTGGTCTTGAAAACCAGAGTCCGTGCAAGCGGACCGCGGGTTCGAATCCCGCCCCCTCCGCCTCATAGGCCAGGCGCCTCCTAGATCGACCGGAATCCCGCCTGTGCAGGGCCGCCGGTCCGTTACGATCCGCGCATGACCGATGTAGCTCTACCTCGGTCCGGGGCGCAGGGGCAAGCGCCGGCTGCTGCCGGCCCGCCGATCGCACGCCCGGACTTCGAGATCGTCCCCCGCGTGGGACTGATCCTGGCCGCGATCGCCGCGGCCGCGCTGATCGCCGCGATCGCCGCCAACAAACTGTGGCCGCTCGAGTTCCTCCACGTCGCCGGCGGCGCCGCGTGGACGATCATCGACCTGTTCCTCGGCCTCGTGCTGGGGCCGATCATCGGCCGGATGTCGATCCCCGCGCGCGTCGAACTCACGACCAGGCTGATGCCGAAGATCGTGGTGATCATGCCGGTCGTGGTCACGCTCACGCTCGCGGCCGGCTGGCAGCTGTCGACGCTGCTGGGCACGAACCTGACCGTCCACCCCGATCACGGCTGGGTCGTGGCCAGCATGATCGTGGTCGGAGTGATGTCGGTGATCGCGCTCGGGTTGCTCGAGCCCGCGAACATCGCCGTGCTGATCGAGCTCAAGAAGCCGCGCCCAAACCCCGAGGTGATCGAGCGGCTGATGAAGCGCTTCGTCTACTCGGCCGGCGTGCTGGGCCTGATGCAGGTCGCGACGCTGGTGATCATGACCAAGCTGGGGTCGGGATGAGCGAGCGCAAGCTTCCGCCCGTCACGCAGATCGGGATGACCTCGCTGGCGCTGATCGTCGCCGGCGGGATCTACCTCTCAGCGCACCTGCCCGATCATGTCCCGCTGGGCCCGGCGGTAGTGCTGCTGGTGCTGTCGGCAGGTCTGCTGGCGCTGAACATGTTCCTGCTGTACCGGGTCAAGGGATTCCCCTGGGAGCGGTTCTTCGCGGTCGCCAAGTGGTCGCTGCTGGCGTACGTGGTCACCGCCGGGTTGATCGAGTACGCGTTTCTGCACAACCACCTTCGCGGCGGTCCGCTGGTCGTGCTGACGCTGTCGCTGGCGATCTTCGCCGTCCACGTCCCGATCTTGATCGGCTTCACGGTCGCCCGGTACTACGACCCAGAGGAAGAGGCCGCGGTGGCCACGCTGGGCTGAGTCGGCGGCGGTACGCTGGCCGGGTGTGGCCGCCCGCAGCGCTCGAGTTTCTGCGCGAGCTCGAGGACAACAACGACGGCGACTGGTTCAAAGCCAACCGCAGCCGCTACGACGAGGACCTGATGCGCCCGACGCGCGCGACGGCCGAGCGGCTGTCGGGCTTCGGTGAGCCCCACTACTTCCGCCCGTACAACAACCGGCGCTACCGGCCAGGGCCGCCGCTGAAGGAGCACATTGCGGTCGCGTTCGGCTACAAGGAGACAGGGGGCTACTACTTCCACCTGTCGCTCGACGGCCTAATGGTCGCCGCCGGGATCGTCCGCCCCGCGCGCGACCAGCTCGAGCGCTTCCGGGCGGCGATCAACGACGGCCGCCGGGGCAAGGGGTTCGAACGCGGCGTGTCGTCCGCCGAGTCAGCCGGCCTGGCGCTGATCGAGCCCGAGCTCAAGCGCGCGCCCCGCGGCTACCCCCAGGACCATCCGCGGCTGGACCGGCTGCGGCTGAAGCGCATGACGGTCTCGTGTCGGCATCCGCTGGAGCCGTGGCTGCACGAGCCCGCCTGCGACGAGCGAATCCGGGCGCAGTTCGAGGCTTGCCGGCCGCTGGTGAGGTGGCTTGCCGAAGCCGTGGGGCCATCTCAACTGCCCGCCCGCGACTGAAGCCGTCCCCGCCCAGGCCGCTAGGATAGGTCGACCTCAGCGCCCGTAGCTCAGCTGGATAGAGCGTCGGTCTACGGAACCGAAGGTCGGGAGTTCGAATCTCTCCGGGCGCGTCAGGAAAGCCCCGCTAGAGGCGGGGTTTTCTTATGTCCAGGACGATCCATGGCCCCGTATGCGGTCGTCACGAGATCTTGTGGCTGATCTCCCGTCCAGGTTCGCGGACTGACCTCCCCGTTGTCCCGCAGGCCGCGGAGCACGGCCGCCAATCGGATCATCCTGCGGGCCTCGCCTGCTCGGCGTCGCGGCGATGCTCGTAGACCCGCAGCTGCAGGGTCGCCAGATCGAGCAGAGGGGTCGCCACGCCCATGACGCGCGCCCGCGAGACCAGGTCCCCCAGGACCTGCTCGACCTCGGTGCGGTTGCCGTCCCTGACGTCCCGATACAACGACGCGGTGGCCGTCGAACCGGCCTCGGTGACCGTCGCCGTGGTCGACGCGAGCGCCTCCGCCGGCACCGGATAGCCGGCGGCGGCCGACACCGCCGCGGCCTCTGACAGGATCGCCGGACCCAGCTCGGCGCCTCCCGGGCAGGCGACGACGTCGCCCACGGTGCCGCGCATCAGGCAGGTCAGCGCCGCGACGGTGGAGAGGAACACCCACTTGTGCCACATGGCGGCGACACCGTCGGCGGACAGACTCAGATCGAATCCCGGGACTGAGAGCTCTTCGGCGACCGCTCGAAGGCGCGAGGAGACGCCTCGATCCTGCTGGCCAATCGCCATCGTGGCGACGGGAGCGAGCTTGACGATGTCGCCGGCGTCGCTCAGCTGGATCGGGACCACGACCACGCCCGTGAGCGTCACCGACTCCCCGAACCGGCGGTTGAGCTCGTCGAGGTGCGCGATCCCGTTCAGGAAGGGGATGATCCTGGTGCTTGGGCCGACCGCCGGCGTCAGGTCGTCGAGCGCCTGCTGGAGCGCCATCGCCTTGACCGAGAGCAGCACGATGTCGAACGGCCGGTCGAGCTCGCTCGCGGTCACGAGGCGCGGGTCGATGCGCTCCTCGCCACCCGCGTCGATGAGCCGCAGGCCACGCTCGCGCAGGACCTCGGCGCGCCGCGGGCGGACCAGGAAGGTGACATCCCGACCGGCTTGGGCCAGCCGCATGCCGAAGTAGCCGCCGGTCGACCCGGCTCCGACCACCAGGATCGTCATCTGAACCGGGTGAAGCTCGGGGAGGGGCACGCTCGTACCCTGACGCTCGCGGTGTCGACCAACTCTCTGCTCCTCGGGATCGGGCTCGTCCTGGTGCTCGCGGTCGGCTCACAGCTCGTCGCCAAGAGCCTGCGGCTGCCGGCGATCGTCGTACTGCTGCCGGTCGGGTTCATCGCCGGCATCTTGACCGATGACGTACATCCCAGCGACCTGCTGGGGTCGTTGTTCCAGCCGTTCGTGTCGGTCGCCGTCGGGGTGATCCTGTTCGAGGCGGGGCTCAGGCTCTCGTTTCGTGACGTGACGCCGAGGATCAGGACGGTCGTGATCCGGCTGGTGTCGGTCGGCCTGGTGCTGACCTGGCTCGCCGTGGCGGGCGCGACCGCGCTGCTGTTCAGCGGCCTCGGCTCGGACGTGCCGCTCCTGATCGGCGCGATCCTGGTGGTCTCGGGCCCGACGGTCGTGCTTCCGCTGCTCGCCCACATCCGCCCGATGCGCGACGTCCGGTCGGTCCTGAAATGGGAGGGCGTGCTGATCGATCCGCTGGGAGCGCTGCTCGGCGTGGTCGTCTTCCAGGTCGCGCGGACCGGGGGATCGAACGGCTGGCACCCCGGGGCGATGATCCTCAGCATCGTCGTCGGCGCCGCCGTCGGGGCGATCGGCGCCGGGATCCTGTGGGCGCTGCTGCCCCGGGTGCAGCGGTTGGCGCCGCGACAGGTGATCCCCGTGATGCTGGCGCTGACGGTCGCGGCGCTGGTGGCGGCCGACCTGATCCGCGACGACACCGGCTTCCTGGCCACGCTGTTGATGGGTGCGTTCCTGGCCAATCAGCGATCGATCGACGTGGCCGACGCTGTCGAGTTCCACGAGACCCTGGTGGCGCTCCTGATCGGGGTGCTGTTCGTGCTGATCGCGGCCTCGGTGTCGCCGAGCGACGTCAGGCACGTGTTGGCCGGCTCGCTCGTGCTGGTGGCGATCATGATCCTGGTGATCCGCCCCGCGGTGGTCGCGCTCAGCGCCTGGGGATCGAAGCTCGACAACCGCGAGCGGGCCTTCGTCGCCTGGATGGCACCCCGCGGGATCGTCGCCGGCTCGACCGCGTCCGCGTTCGGGCTCGAGCTCGCGAGTGCTCACATCCAGGGCGCCAACAAGATCCTGCCGATCGTGTTCGTGGTGATCTTCGGGACCGTCGTCGTCTACGGGCTCACCGGACCGCTCGTGGCCCGGCGGCTCGGCGTCGCCGGCGCGCACCGGACGCTCGTGCTGATCGTCGGTGGCCATGACCCCGCGCGCGCGATCGGGAGCGCGCTCAAGGATGCGGGGGTCGGCGTCCGTCTGTGGGCCGGCCCGGCGGCCGCGCAGGAGGCCGCACACGCAGCCGGGCTGGAAGCCGCCCGCGGGCGCATCCTGGTCGACTCGCTGAACCGCGAGGCCGAATTGGAGGAGATCACCGACGCCCTGCTGCTCTCCCGCAGCGACGACTTCAACGCGCTCGCGGCGCCTGAACTGCGCGCCGACCTCGGTCATGGGCACGTCTACCGGATCGCGCCGGACCCGGACGAGCCCGACCTGCTGCCTCCCACGACCGGCCACGACATCCTCGGCTCCGAGCATCTGACCCTCGCCGAGCTCACCCGGCGGCTGGCGGATGGTGCGCGGCTGCAGCGAACGACTGTGGAGCACGGCAATGGAGCCGAGTTCCGGGCCGATGCCAGCGTGCTGTTCGTGATCGGTTCCGGTGGTGGCCTGAGCGCGGCTACCGATGCTGACCGGCCGACGATCCGCCAGGGCGACACGGTTATCTCGCTGGTGGCCGGCCAATAGGATCCGCTCGCCTCGACGTTCGACAGGGAGCGAGAAAGCGCATGACCGAGCAGAACTGGCCCAGCCGCAAGACGCTGATCCTCGGCAGGACGGACATGATGGGACTCGTCGCCCCGGCCGAGTACGTGGAGTGCTGCGAGCAGGCCTACCGGATGCACGGGGAGGGCCGGTTCTTCATGGAGCCGAAGGGTCACATCGTGCTCGAGAAGTACCCGGGCGAATGGGAGGCGATGCCGTCGTACATCGAGGAGCCCGAAGCGGCGGCGTGCAAGTGGGTGTCGATCCGCGAGCGCAACCGGGAGCGGTTCGGGCTTCCGACCGTGTTCTCGATCCTGATCTACACGCATCCGGAGACGGGCTTCCCGCTGGCAATCTGCGACGGCAGCCACCACACGGTGATGCGGACGGGGGCGGCCGGCGCGACGTCGGCGAAGTGGCTGGCCCGGCCGGACTCGAAGGTGCTCGCGATCGTCGGCGCCGGCCACATGGCAGAGGGCACGCTGGCGACCTGCGCCACGGTCTTCGACTGGGATGAGGCCCGAATCTGGAGCCGGTCGGAGACGACGCTGTCGGAGTTCGTGTCCCGGCACCAGCCGCACTACGACTTTGCACTGAAGGGCTCGCGCGACCTGGCCGAGGTGGTCCGCGGCGCCGACGTGGTCGTGACCGTGACGCCGGCGCGGGGGCCGATCGTGCTCGATGAGTGGATCATGCCGGGCATGCACATCGCCGCGGTCGGCGCAGACAAGACCGGCGATCAGGAGCTCGAGTCGTCGATCCTCAAACGCGCGCGGGTGTTCGTCGACGATATCCGCCAGTGCCGCACCGACGGTGAGATCAACGTGCCCCTGTCGACCGGCGTGATCACCGAGGACGACATCGCCGGCGAGATCGGCGAGGTCGTGGCCGGGAAAAAGCCCGGCCGGACCTCGGACGACGACATCACCGTGTTCGACTCGACCGGCATCGCGCTGCAGGACTCGGCCACGGTTCCGCTCGAGTACGAGCGCGCCGTCGCCTCGGGGGTTGGCGTCGAGAAGAAGATGATCTCGACCTAGTGTCCTGATCCGTCGCTGTCGTCGGCCGGCGGCCTCGTCGAGCAGGTCGTCGAGGGCGCTGATCAGCGCCAGCCACCCGGAGAACTGGCGGCTCTGACCCGCTCCACAGCTGATCCGGCCGCGGATCTCCTGATCGTCGACGCTGACATCGATCGTGATGTGGGCCGTCATGCTGCTCACCATCAACAGCATCCGGCCATGACGCCCCCGGCGCATCGTGGCGACCCCCAAACCGAACCCCCAAAAATTACGGCTCGACCCCCCTGCGGGCCCGTCGTCACGCCCGGTCGGACCGTGAAAGCGCCTCGGCGAGCCTGACCAGCATCTATCGCAGGCTCGGGATCTCCGGGCGGGCCGAGCTCGCCCGCGCGCTCACTGCTTCGGGCCTAGCTGCGAGCGCCGCCACGGCACCCGCGAACGCCGACGCATTCAGTGAGCCGAGCCCGGTTGCGAGGTCATACCCCGGCTGCGCGGCACCGCCGGCCGGCGACTTCCCGAGCGCCGACTTGGGGTGGCGCGAACTGGTTCCGCTCGTGATGTCGAAGAAGATCGAGTGGTAGTCGGGCCCGCGCGCCAGCTGGTAGAGCAGCGGCGGCAGTGAGCCCAGGCGCGGGCGCCCGGCCGTGCGCTCCTGCTGGAGGACCAGCGCGACGATCGCTGCCTCGAGCGGCGTCGCGGCACTTGTTCCCCCGCCGATCCCCCAGCCGCCGCCGTCCTTGTCGAACACGGCAAGGCCGGGTGTGAACGAAGCCATCGCGCCGATGTCAGGGGCGAGTCGGGTGGGCTTACCCCGCTGAAGCTGGTGGCCGATGCCCGGAGCCCGCTGGAAGCTCGGGCGCCCCCAGACCCTGCTGGGACCACCGCCGGTGCCGACGCCCTGCTCGGGTTCGGTGGCGAACGTCGACCACACGACCTGACTGGCGATCTGGTTGCCGGGCGTCAGCGTCAGCGAGGTGCCGCCGACGCTGGTGGTGAAGGGTGAGCTGCTCGGGAACAGCGATCCGGGCCTGTTGATGAAGCAGCCCTGGAAACCGAGGTCCCCGGACGCGGCCAGCGTGGTGATTCCCAACGCCGCGGCTTCGGCCAGCAGACGCTCACCAAGCGCCAGCTGGTCGCGGGTGAAGCGGCTCTCGCACACGCCGTCGCTGATCGAGAGGATGTCCGGCAGCCGTCCGCCCTGGCGCGAAGGGTCCAGCGCCCCGAACATGAACAGCGGGAACGAGTTGGTGAAGCTCTGGTCGAGCGGCACGAAGATCGGAGTGATCCGCTGGAGGCCGGGCGCCAGCGAGGCGAGCGCCTCGATGTCCAGCACGGTCTCCTCCGGTGCCGTCGCGGTGTCGCGACTCGCCCCCGGCATCGCGAATTGACGGACGACCGGAGCTCGAAGATGAAAGCACCGCCCCCAGGTCTGAAAGCCAGAGGTGTCGACCTCCTGCGAGCTCAGCGTCGCCACCCGCACTCCGGCGCCGGTGAGGCGCCGCGAGCGCAGCGGGTTGACTCCGTAGGCGGTGGACAGCTGCGGCGGCGTGAACTCGCCGTTCTTGGTCGCGGCCGCACAGCTCTGAGCGGCGGCGGCATTGGCCTGCTCTGAACCACGGGCAGCGGCGCGCTGGGAGCCGGTGGTCAGCTGGTAGACCTCTCCGACCGAAATCTGGCGCACGAACCTGCGTATGGCCCGCGGCTTGCACAGGCCACTCGTCGGCTGCGCCGCGCCCCTGGCACAAAAGATCCGCTGCCCCGCCCGTGGGGCCACGACGGCCAGGATCACCGACTTGTCGCCACCCACCTGAACGCTCATCACGCCACGCTGAGCGGCGAGGTAGCGCAGGACGCGGCGGCGGGCGGCGCTGCCGGACGCGAACCGTTGGTCGTATTGACGCAGCGACAGGAACCTGCGGTACAGCGGCGACGACGGGTTGGAAACCTGAGTGGCGAACCTGCTCGGGTTACCGCGCTGGGGCAGGCCCAGCAGCACCACCCGACGCTGGGGCGGGTTCGGCGCGCGCATCGGGGCCGCCGAGGCATCCGTGGCGGCGAGCGCCAGAGCCGCACATACGACAACGGCCAGCTGGCTGGCAAGACGTCTGTGCAGCGCGTCGCCCCTGAGCACCCCGAGGCGATGCTACAAGCTCGGCTCGCCGGCCGGGGCCGATCTAAGTCTGTGGCGCTGTTGGCGCTGTTGGCGCCCGCACGGGTTGTCCGCGTGCCACCGCTGGGTGCCTGAGCGAGTGGTGTCGTAGAACACGAGCGTGCACTCCGGACGCGCGCAGCGGCGAAGCCGGGACGGGTCCAGCTCGCCGAGCTCTCCGATCACCGCGACGAGCAGCACCGCAGCGGCCGACGCTCGCGTGGCCCGGAGCGCGGTGTGCATCCGCCGGTCGGGATCGAATTCGAGCGTTAACACCGCAGGCTCGCGTTCGGCGAGCCTGTTGAGATCCTCCAGAGGCGGATCGCGGCCGTCGGTGATCGCGTCGACGATCGCGACGATCGCCCGCTGCGCTGCGCGCACAGCCGCCAGATCACGCGCGGGCACCGGCACCCCCAACAGCGGCTCGAGCAGCTCGCTCGCGGAGGCCGCGTCCGCCAGCTCGTCGCGCTGCACGCCGGTGCGCGAGTATGCGGGGCGCCGCGCGGCCCGCGCGTTGGCGAGCGCGACGACGAGCGGCGCGTCGGTCACACCGGGGCGCCGAGGGTGCGACGCCGCGGCTCACTGACCAGTTCGTTGACCCGCCGGGCGTTCGGATGCGTGCGGTAGCTGAGCGCCGCGTCGGCGGCCTCGCGGCTGCTCCAGCGGCTGACCACGAGCAGGTGACCCGGCTCGTCGAGATCCTCGATCAGCTGATGCTCGAGGTAGCCGTCGAAGGACAGCATGTCCCGCCAGATCGCCTTCGTGACCGCAACGCCCTCCTCGACCGACCCCGCGGGAAACCGTGACTCCCAGATCGAGTAAACGCTCATGAACCCTCCGTAGATAACGGTCTAACTCTATAACGACCGTTATATCGTACCGGACGATTTCCTCGCCGGACTTAGCCACTAGGGATCCTCCCGGTGCAGTCGGGGTGGGCCGACCCTACGATCGCTCAGCGATGGGGGTCCGGTCGGTTCGCATGACGTTTCGCTACGACGACGACGGACTGCGGCTCGTCGATCTGACGCCGCGGCGCTCGCCGCCGCAGCCGTCCGACGAGCGGGTCGGCGAGCCGCCGGCGGCCGCGATCGTGCTCGAGCTGCGCACGCTGAGTGGCACCGTGTCGTTTCGCCGCCTGCTGCACGACCCGATCCCGCAGACGCTCGAGGCGCGCTCGGCGCAGCGCGGGCTGTGGCGGGTCCCATACGTCCCGCCGAGCGGGACGTTCAGCGTGGTCGTGCCGGCTCCGGAGTCCGGCGCGATCGTGGTGGTGAGCGCCGGGCCCGCGGTGCGGCTCGAGCAGCCCGGCCTGCGGGCCGGGCCCGGGCCGGCGCGGTGGCGCGAGCTGTTGCGAACCAGCGCGGAGCGACCCTGATGGGGGACCGCCGACGGCACCGTGCTGGGCACGACCAAGATCGTCGACAACGGTCCCGACGAGGACAAGTGGTGCCTGCTCATCGCCGGCGACGGCTTCACCTCGTCCGAGCAGACCGCGTTCGCGACCGCCGTCGACGACTTCGCCTCGTTCCTCGAGACGCACCTGACGGGCCCGCTCAACTGGGAGAAGGTCAACGTGATCCGCCTCGACGTCGAGTCCGACGAATCGGGCGCCGACAACGACGGTGGGAGCGGGGTGACCGTCGACACGTACTTCGACGCAACCTTCGGCTCGGGAGGCATCGACCGAGCCCTGACCGTCGACGAGAGTATTGCGATCAAGGCCGCGAACACCCAATTCCCGGAGTGGGACGCGCTGCTGGTGCTCGTCAACAGCACCAGCTACGGCGGCGCGACTCGGGGTGGAGTCGGCGCAGCCTCGCTGGATCCGACGTTCGTGAACGACACCGCGCTGCACGAGCTCGGCCACGCGGCCTTCGGCCTCGCCGACGAGTACGCCTACCTACAGGGCTGCGATTCGGGCGAGACGTCGCAGGACGTCTGGCCCAACGTCAATGGCGAGCCGATCGAGCCGAACGTGACCAACGACATATTCACGTTGAAGTGGGCGAGCTTCGTCGACCCGGCGACCCCGATCCCCACAACGTCAAACGCCGACTGCACGAAGTGCGACCCCCAGATCAGCGCGCTGCCGCTCGACACGGTCGGCGCGTTCGAGGGCGGCAACCACTACCACTGCAACATCTGGCGTCCCCAGGCGCTGTGTCGGATGAACCTGGTCGAGCTGCCGTTCTGCGCGGTGTGCCAGTCACACATAGGCACGCGTTCTCACGCTGGCGTCCCTGCTCGACCTCACCCCGTGCTTCGTGGCGACCGCGGTCTACGGCGACCCTGACCACCCCGACGTGACCGCGCTCCGGGAGTGGCGCGATCGCCACCTCACGCCCGGCGCGCGCGGCCGCAGCGCGATGCGGGCGCTGAGCGCCGTCTACCGGAGTGTCGGCCCGCGCCTGGCCGCCCTGACCCAGAGGCGACCGCAACTGAAGCGCCAGTTGCGCGAGTGCGTCTTCGCCCCCTGGGCACGGAAGGTGAGATGACCGCAACCCTGACCGCCGAGCAGGTCAGGCGCGTGCGCCGGTTCGTGGTCGAGGAGGTCGCATCCACGGCCGCCGGGCGCGACTGGCTGGAGCGCCTCCGCCCCGTCGCCCTCGAGCTGGTGGCGCTGTACTCCGGTCTGCCGCGAGTTCGCGACCGGGTGGACACGGCGGTCGCGCGCGCGGCGAGGCTGGTCGAGTCGCCGCGACCGCGGATCGAACACGACGACGTCCGCGCGTTCGAATCGGCGTTGAGCACGGTTCACGCGGCGGCCGGCCCGGAGCTGCGGTCGCTCACCCGCGCCGTCGCCGACGAGCTGCACCGGGCGGCCGGCAAGCCGTTGCGCGAGGTGCTCACGTGAGGGCCATGTTGCGCTCGGCCGCTGCGACCGACTACCAAGCCGGCGTCGATCCGGTGGAGTCGGTCCGCCAGGCGGTGATCGGCGACGACGTGCTGTTGGACGGGCCATTCGGTCCCCGCCGGCTGGTGTACGCCGACTACACGGCGTCGGGCCGGGCGCTGTCGTTCATCGAGGACTACATCCGCGAGCGCGTGCTGCCGCTGTACGCCAACACCCACACCGAGGCGTCCGCCACCGGGCGGCATTCGACCGCGCTGCGCGAGGACGCCCGCCGGGTCATCCACCGCGCGGTCGGTGGGGGCCCCGAGGACATCGTGCTGTTCTGCGGCTCGGGCTCGACCGCCGCAATCGACACGCTGATCCGTCTGCTGGCGCCTGCCCCGTGCGAGCGCCCGGTGGTGTTCATCGGTCCCTACGAGCACCACTCCAACGAGCTGGTCTGGCGCGAGTCGATCGCCGACGTGGTCACGATCAGCGAGTCCCCCGACGGTCGTATCGACGTCGGCCACCTCGAGCGCGAGCTGCGACGTCACGCAGACCGTCCGCTGAAGATCGGCAGCTTCTCGGCCGCCTCCAACGTCACCGGGATCATCACCGACGTCACCGCCGTGTCGCGCGCGCTCGGAGACCACGGCGCCCTGTCGTGCTGGGACTACGCGACCGCCGGACCGTACCTGCCGATCGACATGGCCGGCAAGCACGCGGTGTTCCTCTCCCCGCACAAGTTCGTCGGCGGACCGGGCACCCCCGGTGTGCTGGTCGTCAAGCGCGCGCTGCTGCGTAACCACGTTCCCGCGAGGCCAGGCGGCGGGACCGTCCTGTTCGTCACCCCGGACAGTCACACCTACGACCCCGATCCGGTGCTGCGCGAGGAGGGCGGCACCCCGGCGATCGTGGAGTCGATCCGGGCCGGGCTCGTGTTCGCGCTCAAGCAGCAGATCGGCACCGACGAGATCCGCCGCCGCGAGCACGACTTCGCCGACCGTGCGCTCGCATCCTGGGGCGCGAACCCGAACATCGAGATCCTCGGCAACACCGCGACCGAGCGGCTACCGATCGTTTCGCTCGGACTGCGCCATCCCCCTCGGCTGCTGCACTGCAACTTCGTCGTCGCGCTGCTGAGCGACCTGTTCGGGATCCAGGCGCGCAGCGGCTGCTTCTGCGCCGGCCCGTATCTCCATCGCCTGTACCGAGTCGACCCCGACTGGTCGGCGCGGATGAGCGCCGAATGCGAGCGCGGACAGCTCGGCGCCAAGCTAGGGTTCGTCCGGCTCGGCTTCAACTACTTCATCAGCGAGGCCGTGTTCCGATACGTCCTCGAGGCGGTCCATCTGCTCGCGGACCATGCCTGGAAGCTGTTGCCGCTGTACCGCTTCGACCCCGCCAGCGGCCTGTGGCAGCACCGCGACTGCGGTCCGGCGCCCACCCTGGCCGATGCCCGCGCCCCGCGCGTGACCGGCGAGCCGGATCGGATTCTCGCTGCGCACCTGACGGAGGCGCGGTTGATCGTGCGCGCGGTCGAGGCGGTGCCACCGGTCGCGACGGCGCCCGACACGCCGCTCGGCCCGGAGTTCGAGCGGATCCGTTGGTTCCCGCTCCCGGCCGAGGCGGGAGCGCAGCTCAGACGAACACCACAAGCGACGACATGAGACTGAGTTGGCCCACGCTCGTCAATGAGAACGAGGTTCGCGCCGCCGCCGGACTGACGATGGTGATCGGCGCGGTGGCGTTCAGCTACGCCTACTTCGGTAAGCAGTACGTGCCGCTCCAGGCGGCGGCGAGCCTGTTCTTGTTCGACTTCGTGATGCGGGTGACGGTCGGATTGCGCTTCAGCCCGGTCGGCGTGGTCGCGCGCGCGGTGGCCGCCTGGCGCCCGCCGGACTGGGTGTCGGCGCAACCCAAGCGGTTCGCGTGGACGCTCGGCATGATGATGGCGCTGGCGATGACCGTGATCACCAACATCGGCATCCGCGGCCTACTGCCGCGGACGATCTGCCTGACGTGCCTGACGCTGATGTGGATGGAGTCAGCGCTCGGCCTGTGCGTGGGCTGCATGCTGTACGGCCTGCTCGCCCGACGCGGATGGACGACCCCGGGCTTCGAGCTGTGCAGCGACGGAACGTGCCAGCCCGAGGTGAGTCAAGTCACCGAGCTGAGTGCTGTCACCATGCACGTTGAGTCCTGACTGTGAGAGCTTCGCAACCGGTGACCGCGGGGCGCGACGTGTTTGATCTGCTCGCTGAGGTCGGCTGCTAGCTCTGGGACCGGAGGACGTTGGCGGGCGAAATCGCGTGACAACGTCCCACCCGAGCGCTCTGGGCGCGACCGTGGGGCGTTGGCCACGTGGGACGTGATCAACGCCCCAAGCTGACCCGCGAACGCCTCGAGTGGGGCGTTAGCACCCCTCGACCGCGCTACTCGCTCGGGTTTGTCTCCTGGGCGCCGGGGCGGGCTCCGGCGCGGGTTGTGACCCGGACTGTGGCTCGGGCTGCGATTCGGCGCTCGCGCCGTTGGCGGACCGCGGCGGGGGCGGTGTCTTCTGGAGCTCGCGCAGCTCGCCGACGGGGATGTGACAGCGCATGAAGTGCCCGGGCTCGACCTCCTCGAGCGGCGGCTCCTGCTCCTCGCAGATCGACCCCAGGTAGCGCGGGCAGCGCGTGTGGAACACACAACCGGTGGGCGGCTCGGCCGCGCTCGGGATCTCGCCCTGCAGCCGGATGCGCTCGCGCTCGGTGCCCTCGGCGGTCGGGACCGCCGACAGCAGCGCCTCGGTGTACGGGTGCTGGGGCGGTGCGAACACGGTCTCGGCGGCGCCGAGCTCCATCAGCCGACCGAGGTACAGGACCGCGATCCGGTCGGACAGATACCGGACCACTCCGAGGTCGTGCGAGATGAACAGGTACGAGACGCCCTTGTCGGCCTGCAGCTCGACCAGCAGGTTGAGGATCGCCGCCTGGACCGACACGTCGAGCGCCGAGGTCGGCTCGTCGCAGACGACGACCTGGGGGTCGCCGGCGAACGCGCGCGCGATCGCGACGCGCTGCTTGAGACCTCCCGAGAGCTGCGCGGGGCGCGCGCCTATCAGTCGTATGTCGAAGCGCACCGAATGCGCCAGCTCGCGCAGCCGCGTCTCGCGCTGCTCGCCGGTGAGCCCGATCAGCGTGGTCAGCGCGCGCCCGATGATCCGGTGAATCGAGAAGCGGCGGTTGAGCGCCGAATCCGGGTTCTGGAAGACGATCTGGAGCGCGCGCACCTGCTCGTCGTTGCGTTTGGCGATGATCGACGCCAGCGGCTTGCCGTCGAGCTCGACGACCGATCCCTCGTCAGCGCCGGTCAGGCCGAGCAACGTGCGTGCCAGCGTGGTCTTGCCGCTCCCGGACTCGCCGACCAGCCCGAGCGTCTCGCCCGGGTCCAGCGCGAACTCGATGTCGGCCAGCGCATGGACGGCCTGGCCCTCCTGGTGGAAGGTCTTCCCGACGTTGCGAGCGCGCAGCACCGGCACCACGTCCTTGCCGGCGTCGCCGTCGCCGTCGCCATTGGATTTCTGGACCGGGACCGGCTGGGTCACCCGTGGCAGCTCGTGCGCTCGCTCGTGGAAGTGGCAGCGGGCCCCGTGGCCGCCGCCGAGGTCGTGCATCGGCGGCTCCTGCTGGTGGCAGATCTCCTCCGACAGCCCGCACCGCTCGGCGAACACGCAACCGGGGAGATCGGCGCCAAGCGCCGGCGGGAACCCCGCGATCGTGTCCAGCCGCTCCTGGTCCTTGCGCACGCCCCCGCGCGGGATGCAGCGCAGCAGCCCGACCGTGTACGGGTGGCGCGGGTTGTCGAACACGTCCTGGACGTTGCCCTGCTCGACCAGCCGCCCGGCGTACAGCACGCCCATGCGGTCGCACATCTTCCCGATCACGCCGAGGTTGTGGCTGATGAACAGCAGACGGTCTGGAACTCGGCTGCGCAGCGCGCTGACGAGGTCCAGGACCTCGCCCTCGACGGTCGCGTCGAGCCCGGTCGTCGGCTCGTCGAGGATCAGCAGCGTCGGGTCGCTGGCGAGCGCCATCGCGATCACCACGCGCTGCTTCATCCCGCCCGACAGCTGGTGCGGGTAGCGCTCCATCACCCGGGTCGGGGTCGGCGATCTGAACCTTGCCGAGCATCTCGTGGGCGCGGCCGGTGGCCGCATCGTCGGAGACGCCCATCAGCCGGTAGACCTCGGCGACCTGCTCGCCGATCTTGATCGACGGGTTCAGCGCGCCGCCGGGGTTCTGGTAGACCATCGACACGGTCTTGATCCGCAGCTCGCGCACCTGCTCGTCGGTCATCGCCAGCAGGTCCTCCCCGCTGAGCGTGATCCCGCCGCCGGACACGCGCCCGTTGCGCGGCAGGTAGCGCACGGCCGCGAACGCCGCGGTCGACTTGCCGCAACCGGACTCGCCCACGAGTCCGTAGGACTCGCCCTGGGCGATCTGGAAGCTCACGCCCCGCAGCACCTGCGCCAGATCCCGCGCACGCGGTAGTCGACCCCGAGGTCGTCGAGCTCGAGCGCCGGGGCGGTCCCGCGCTCTGCCTGGGGCTGCCACCGCGGCCGCGCCGGTCATCGCTCGAACACCTGGCTGATGCCGTCGGAGACCAGGTTCACGCCCACCACCAGGCAGGCGATCGCCAGCGCCGGGAAGACCACCGGCCACCAGTAGCCACCGCTGATCAGCCCGTAGTGCTGGTAGATCTGAAGGCCCCAGTCGGGCGCCGGCGGCTGGATCCCGAAGCCCAGGAAGCTCAGCGTGGCCAGCGTGAAGATCGCGTAGCCGAGGCGCACGGTGAACTCGACGATCATCGGCCCCATCACGTTGGGCAGGATCTCGGCGAACAGGATGTAGCGGGTGCTGTCGTTGCGCAGGCGGGCCGCGGCGACGTACTCGAGCTCGCGCTCGGACAGCACGGCAGCGCGCACGGTGCGCGCGATCACCGGCGTGAACACGATCCCGATCACGGCGATCACGGTGAACTTCGACGGGCCCAGCGCGACCAGCGCGAGCAGCCCCACGATGACCACGCGGGACCGCCAGGAACGTGTCGATCACGCGGCTGAGGATGTCGTCGACAGGCCCGCGGAAGTAGCCGGTGATCAGGCCCAGGGCGGTTCCCAGCACGGTCCCCAGCAGCGTCGCCAGCGGCGCCACGATCAGGATGTCGCGCGCGCCGACGATCACCCGCGAGAGGACGTCACGGCCGAGCGTGTCGGTCCCGAACGGGTGCGACCAGCTGGGCGCCAGCAGCGCGTTGATCGGGTCGGTCTTGAGCGGGTCATACGGCGCGATCAGGTAGCCGAAGATCGCGCAGATCACCCAGAAGCCGATGATCACGATCCCGGCGATGAACGTCTTTGAGTGGATCAGCAGCGTCAGGCGCTGGCGGCGGGCAAGCTTGGCCTCGTCGGCGCGCCGCCCGGTTCGGACTGCGCGTCGACGCCGACCGCGCCCTGAGCTCCCGAGGCGACGGGCTGGGTGGTCACCCCTCACCTCCGTAGCGGATCCGCGGGTTCAGCAGCGAGTAGGCGATGTCGGCGAGCAGCGTCGCGACCAGGTAGACGATCCCGACGACCAGCACCGCGCTCTGCAGCACCGGGAAGTCCTTCTGCTGGGCCGCGCGGAACAGCGCCTGGCCGATCCCCTGGTAGTTGAAGACCAGCTCGATCGCGACCAGGCCGCCGATCAGGTAGCCCGGCCTGGGTCGCGACGACGGCGATCGTCGGCAGCAGCGAGTTGCGCAGCACGTGCTTGAGGACCACCGTGCGGTACGGCAGGCCCTTGATGATCGCGGTGCGCGTGTAGTCGGAGTCGAGCACCTCAATCGTCCCCGCCCGGGCCATCCGCGCGATGTACCCGAACAGCACGAACACCAGGCACAGCGCGGGCAGGATCAGATACTCGACCTGGGTGAAGAAGCCCGACCCGGGCGGCGCTTGCGCCGTGGCCGGGAGGATCCGGATCCAGAGCGCGAACACGAGGATCACCACGACCGCCCACACGAACTCGGGCACGACCGTCGCCGACAGCCCCCCGATCGATATCACCCTGTCGCTGATGTGCCCCTCCCGGAGCGCCGCGAACACGCCGCCGGCGATTCCCAGCGGCACGACCATGATGAATGCGAGTAATGCGAGCTTGGCCGAGTTCAGCAGCGCCGGCCAGACGATGCTGCCGACCGACTCCTTGGTGGCCACCGACGTGCCCAGGTCGCCGTGGACGAAGCCGCTGACCCAGTCCCAGTACTGGGTCGTGACGGGGCGATCGGTCCCGAGCTGGTGGTTGAGCGAGGCGACCGCCGCCGGCGTCGCGAACGGGCCGAGCACGCGCCGCCCCACGTCGCCGGGCAGCACCTGGGAGCCGAAGAACACGAGGAGGCTCAGCAGCACCAGCGTGATCAGGCCGAGCGCGACCCGCTTGCCGACGAAGCGCCCCATCAGACGAGCCCCGCTCGGCTGAGGTCGACCTGGCCCATCGCGGTCGAGTATTCGCCCGAGACCTTGTTGTGAGCCCCGGTGAGGAAGTAATAGAAGTACGGGATGACCAGCGGCGACTCGTCGAGCAGCAGCTCCTGGATCTGGCGCGCGTAGCGGCGCTGGGACTGCAGGTCGAGCGCGGCGATGTAGTCGGCGACGAGCTTGTCGTACTGGCTGCTGCGGAAGTGGGCGGCGTTCCAGGATCCCTTCTTGGTCAGCGTCGCCTTCAGCGTCACGTTGGGCACGCCGCGGTGGCCGTAGTCGGTGATCCCGACCACCGAGTCGAGCCAGGGCGAGGTCCCGAACGTGGAGCTGCCGTAGTAGGTGCCCAGGTCGCTGATCGTGATCTTCAGCTTGACTCCCGCGACCGCGACGTTGTCCTGAAGTACCTGCGCCAGGTCGGGCAGCTCGAAGTCGTTGGAGGTGTTGAGCGGGACCGAGAAGCCATGCGGATGACCGGCGGCCTCCAGCAGCTGCTTGGCCTTGTTGACGTCGCGCTGGCGCTGCGCGACCGACTTGTCCGTCGATGGGTAGATCGGCGCGAACGGGCTGTCGTTGCCGTAGTCGGACTTGGTGGCCAGCAGGCCCTGGACCATCCCGCGGCGGTCGGCGAGCAGCGCCATCGCCTGGCGCACGCGCTTGTCGGTGAACGGCTCCTTATCGCAGCGCAGATGGATCTCGCGGTAGGCCGCGGAGTGAAATTGCGTGGTGCGGATCGACGGGTCGGTGAGCAGGGCGCGACCGCCGGCCACCGAGAAGTGCGGCAGCACGTCGACCTGGTTGCCCTGCAGCCCGAGCACCGCCGCCTGCTCCTGGGCGTAGAACTTCAGCTCGGAGGTGTCGGCCACCGTCTTGCGGCCCCAGTAGTAAGGGTTGCGCACGTACGTGACGCCGACCTCGGGCGTGAAGCTCTTCATCTTCCACGGCCCAGTCCCGATGAACGTCTTCTGCCAGTTCCCGTCGTAGCTGCGCGGGATGATGATCGCGTTGTAGTTGTCGGAACTGACGATGTGCGGGAAGTTCCCGTTGGGAGCGTCGAGCTTGAAGCGCACCGTCTCGCCGTCGAGCACCTCGGTGTTGCCCTTCGACAGGACGCCGGCGAACGTCGACAGCGCATTGGACCCGACCTTGGGGTCGGCGAGCCGGTTGAACGTCGCGGCCACGTCCTGCGTGGTCATCGGCGAGCCGTCGTCGAACCGCACCCCCTGGCGGATCTTGAACGTCCACACGCTCCCGTCGTGGTTGGGCTTCCAGCCGGTCGCGATCTGCGGATGCAGGGCCAGCTTCCGGTCCGAGAACACCAGGAACTGGCCGTTCATCCCGAGCACCGCGAGCCCGCCCTCGTCGGAGATCTTGACCGGGTCGATCGCCGCGGCCGGGGCCACGATCCCCGCGCGGATCGTTCCGCCGGGCTTGGGCGCCTGGGTTTGGGGCGGCGAGACCTTGGTCACGTCGGGCCGGGCACAGCCGGCGATCACCACCCCCAGGGCCGAGATCGACATTCCCAGCGCGGTTCCGCGCCGCATGAACTCGCGCCGGCCGATTCGCTCGGACCGCAACTCGTCGATCAGGTGATTCTCGACCTCCCCGACCGCCCTACGAACCGCCTCGGCCTGCTTGTTGGGGCTCAAACCCGACAAGGGATCAGACACCCGCCTTCAGTTGCCTCATAGCCAACAGACGTTGCGGTCCCGCGCACTTTCGGAGTCTACCCAGCGTGGGCACAACCGCAACTCAACATTTCGTGCGCCGCCAACACCCGCGTTGGGGCGGGAAACTGTTGCTGTATAACCATCTGGAGTTGGCAGTGCGATACACACAGGAGCGTTGAGATGAGCGATCACGGCGCGACCACGGGTTTGCTGGCAAGGCTCGACGAGGGACCCGTGGTCTGTGCGGAGGGTTACCTGTTCGAGTTCGAGCGGCGCGGGTATCTGCAGGCCGGAGCGTTTGTGCCGGAGATCGTGCTCGAGCACCCCGAACTGGTGCGGGGCCTGCACGAAGAGTTCGTTCACGCGGGCTCCGATGTCGTGCTGGCGTTCACGTACTACGGGCACCGCGAGAAGCTGCGGATGATCGCCAAGGAGGACCTGCTCGAGCCGCTGAACCGCGACGCGATCGCGCTGGCCGTCGACGTCGCCCGCCGGACCGACACGCTCGCCGCCGGCGATCTCTGCAACACCAACGCGTACTCCCCCGACCGCGGAGTCGCGCCTGGCCGTCCGCGCGATGTTCGAGGAGCAGGTCGGCTGGATCGCGGAGGGCGGCATCGACTACGTCGTCGGGGAGACGTTTTCGTGGGGAGAGGAGGCGCTGCTCGCGCTCGAGACGATCCGGGCGGCCGGGCTGCCCTCGGTGATGATGCTCACGATCCATTCCGACGGTCACACGCGTGAGGGCTGGACACCCGAGGAGGCGTGCCGGCGTCTGGCCGACGCGGGCGCCGACGTGGTCGGGCTCAACTGCGCCCGCGGCCCCGCCACGATGCTGCCGCTGGTGCAGCGGATCCGGGCGACCGTCGACGGCCACGTCGCGGCCTTGCCCGTTCCCTTCCGCACCACCCCCGAGCAGCCGAGCTTCCAGTCACTGCGCGACCCGGGCTGTGACTGCCTGCCGAGCGACCGGCCGTTCCCGACCGCGCTCGATCCGTTCACCTGCAACCGCTACGAGATCGCCGAGTTCGCCCGCTCCGCCTACGCGCTGGGCGTCAATTACCTAGGCGTGTGCTGCGGGGCCGGGGCGCACCACATCCGGAGCATGGTCGAGGCGCTCGGACGCACGGCGCCCGCCAGCCGCTACAGCCCGGACATGTCCAAGCACGTGTACCTGGGCACCGACAAGCTGCTGCTGGACCACAACCGCGCGTACGCCAAGAACCTCTGAGGTTCCGGGCGGTCGCGTTCAGAGGTCGCCGCCCTCGTCGATCAGCCGAGTCAGCTCGCGGCGCAGCAGCGCCAGACGCGCGTCGCGGGTCAGCGGCAGCGCGCGCCGGCGCTCGCGGACGGCGACCGAGTCGAGCGGGTCGCTGACGACGACGCACTCGGAGTCCTCGGGGCACTCGCACAGGATCCGGCCGCGGGGATCGACGATGTGCGATCCGCCCCAGAAGCTCAGGCCCTGCTCGTCGCCGACGCGATTGACGAACACCACGTAGCACTGAAACAGCCGCGCGTAGAGCGATGTGATGTCGCGCCAGTAGCTGCGCACGTCGAGCTGCCGAGCGTCGCTGTGGGCGCTGTCGGCGGGGATCAGCAGCACCTCGGCGCCGTCCTGGCAGGCCACGAACGCGAGCGCCGGCTGCCACGCGTCGTTGCAGATCAGCAGCGCCATCCGCCCCAACCCGGTGTCGAACGCCCGCATCGCGGTGCCCGCGCTGAAGTGCTTGCGCTCCTCGAAGCCGCCGTAGGTGGGCAGGTACAGCTTGCGGTGCAGGTGGCCGAGCCCGTCGCCCTCCAAGAACGCGGCGCTGTTATAGACGCGGCCGCCCCGCCCAAGTTCGGGAAACCCGAGCACGACCGAGCTCGAACCTGCCGTGCGAGCGAGTTCGACCAGCCGAGGGTCATGCGGCTCGAGCGCGACATCCCGGTCGGTGGCTCCGATCGCGTATCCGCTCAGGTGCAGCTCCGGGAACACGACGAGATCCGCCCCACCGGGTCACCGCCTCGCGGATCGCCTCACCAGCGCGTCGCAGGTTGTGTTCGAGGTCGCCGAGCGCGCTGTCGATCTGGGCGAGGCCGACCCGCAACGCTCAGCCCGGAAGACCCTGGTGATTGCGCGGGCCGAGCATCGATGGCACGCTACCAACGATGGTTGTGCAGAGAGCATCGAGCCTGAAGCGCGGCGTCGAGATCCTGCTGGCCCTGGGGACCGACGAGGCGGTCACGCAGGAGGGGCTCGGGGTAGTGCGGATCGCGCAGATCGTCGGCCAGGAGAAGAGCCAGGTGTCGCGCGCGCTCGCCGCGCTCGCCGAGAGCGGTCTGGTCGACCGGGATCCCGACACCCGCGCCTACCGCCTGGGATGGCGGCTGTTCGCGCTGGCCGCGCGCTCGGGCCTGCCCCGGCTGACCGCGCTCGCCCCCACCGTGCTCGCCCGGCTGGTGGCCGAGTTCGGCGAGACCGCGCATCTGTCGGTGCTCCGTGGCGACCAGGTGCTGACCGTGCTGTCGGAGGGTCCCTCGTCCACGATTCGCGCCAGCGGCTGGGCCGGACGGACGGTGCCCGCGGCGTGCACCTCCTCGGGCCGCGCGCTGCTGCTCGACTACGACCTGCCGGCGCTCGAGGCGCTGCTCGGCGACGAGCGGTTTCCGAAGCTCGGCCCCAAGGCGCCCCGCGATGCCAAGGGCCTGTACCGCCGGATCCGCACCGCCCGCAAGCAGGGCTATGCGCTCGTCGCCGAGGAGTTCGAGCCCGGCCTGGTCGCCGCGGCGGCGCCGATCCGGGACTTCTCGGGCCGGATCATCGCCGCGGTGAACATGTCGGGACCGAAGTTCCGGCTGGGGCAGCGACTCCAGGCTGCGGGCGAGGCGGTCAGGGCGGCGGCGGATCAGCTGTCGCAGTAGCGGTCTGGTCACCGCCGCGGCCGGTCGTCGCGTCGCCGGATGGATGCCGCTAGCCAGGCTCCTCGACGTCCATGCGCGACACCAGCCCGTCGGCGAATGTGTACGCGTGGATCACCCGGTTGTCGGCCACCTGCTCGCCGTCGAGGTTGCGGACGACCTGATGGACGTCGACCGCGATCGAGCCGTCGGCGCGCTCGGTGATCGAGATCGGGTCGACCCGCGGGTCGATCGCGGCCCACTGGCGCGACCAGTAGTCGCGGACCGCGTCCTTGCCGTGCAGCCGCCCTCCCTCCCATGCGTTGGGCCAGTCGACGTCGTCGCTGCACGCCGCCAGGACGCCCTCGACGTCGCGGGCGTTGAATGCGTCGTACAGAGCTCGCAGCTGCTTCTCAGTCGCGGTGATGGTTGACCACCTCGATGTTGTTGCCGTCGGGATCGAGCACGTAAGCAGCGTAGTAGCCGGGGTGGTAGCGGGCTCGCTCGCCGGGCTTGCCGTTGCCCCGATACCCCGCTGCCGTCTCCTCCTCAAAGAACCGCCGGATCGCGTCGTCGTCGCCCGGGAACGCGACGTGGAGGTTGGCGGTCGGCGGCCCGGCGACCAGCGAGAACGAGGCACCGGGATCAGAACCGCCGAACATCACGCGCCCGGGGTCCTCGCGCTGCACTCCGAAGCCGGCTGCGGTCCCCGCTAGGACGTAGAAGCGCCTGGATGCCGTGAGGTCGGCGACGTGAATCCACAGGTGATCGATGACCTGATCGCGGCGACGGCGGGCGTCGTAGTGGACGGCCTCGATGCTATTGCCGTTGGGGTCGCGGACGAACGCCGCGTAGTAGTCGGGGCGGTACTGGGGGCGCGGTCCGGGCGGGCCGTCGTCGCCGAAGCCGGCTTCGACGCCGGCGCGCCAGAACGCGTCGACCTGGTCGCGCGAGGGCGCGGCGAACGCGATGTGCAGCCCACGAGTGGCCGGGTGCTCCTCCCTCTCCTGAGCGACCATGAAGTCCTGCCACTCGGTGAATGCGTTAGTCCGGTAGCTGGTGTCGATTCCCAGCGGCTCGAGCACCGAGTCGAAGAAGCGCTCGGACGCGGCGCGGTCTGCAACGCGGATCGTGACGTGGTCGAACATCGTCACGGAAAGCTAGTGCTCCGGCGCCCGAAGCAGCGCCTCGCCCCGCGGCTGTGGTGCAATGGCCCCGATGAAGATCTCCGACGCCAAGGACCTGTGGCAGCCCGCCGGCGTGTACTGCAACACGGCGACGTACGGGTTGCCGCCGCAGCCCGCGTGGGAGGCGCTCCAGGCCGCGCTGGACGACTGGCACAGCGGACGCACGAGCTGGGAGCACTGGGGACAGGCCACCGAGGACTCCCGCGCGGTATTCGCGCGCCTGGTCGGCGTCGATGTCGACCGGGTGGCGGTCGGCTCGACGGTCTCGGAGCTGATCGGCTCGGTGGTCACGGCGCTGCCCGACGGCGCGCGCGTGATCGTCCCCGACGTCGAGTTCACCTCGACGCTGTTCCCGCTGCTGGTCCAGCGGCGCCTGGACGTCCGCACGGTGCCGACCGCTCAGTTCGTCGACGCGATCGACGACGACGTCGACGCGGTCGCGTTCAGCGCGGTGCAGATGAGCACCGGCGAGGTCGCCGACCTGGACGCGATCGTCGCCGCCGCGACGGCCAGCGGCGCGCTGACGATCTGCGACGCCACCCAGGGGCTCGGCTGGCTGCCGCTGGACGCCGGCCGGTTCGACGCGTTGGCCTGCACCGCCTACAAGTGGCTGATGTCTCCGCGCGGCACCGCGTTCATCACCGTGTCGGACCGCATGCTCGACGGCGCCGTGCCCCACAGCGCCGGCTGGTATGCCGGCGAGGACGTCCACGCGAGCTACTTCGGCCCGCCGCTGCGGCTGGCCTCGGCGGCGCGGCGGCTGGACGTGTCGCCCGCCTGGTTCTCATGGGTGGGCACGCTGCCGGCGCTCGAGCTGATCGAGCAGATCGGGATCGAGCAGATCCACGCCCACGACCTGGCGCTGGCCAACCGCTTCCGCGCCGGTGTCGGGATGGAGCCGGCCGACAGCGCGATCGTCACCGCCGACCTGCCCGGCGCCGACGAGCGCCTCACCCGCGCGGGGATCGTCGCGGCGGTCCGCGGCGGCCGCCTGCGCACGTCCTGGCACGTCTACAACGACGAGCGCGACGTCGACCGCGTGCTCGAGATCGTCAGCGGCTGAGCCGGCCGCTCAGCGGCCGACGCCGTAGCGGGCAATCAGCGAGCGGTAGGCAGCGAACGCCGGCTTGCGCCGGTAGGCATCGGTGAGCAGCCCGCTCGTCTCGCTGAACGCCCGGGTGCTCGAGAGGTTGTCGCGGAGGTTGAACCAGCGGTAATCGGTGACGCCGAACGTGTTCGCGCCGGCCCGGACGGCGTCGACGATCGCCACCAGCGCGCGCCGCTGCTGCCGCGGGGTGACCGTGCCCGGCGTGGTGTCATAGCCGCTCTCGGTGATCCACAGCGGGACGTTGCGTCCCAGACCGCCCAGGGGCATGAAGCGCCGCCGCATGGTGGCCATCATCTGCGTGGTGGCGGCGGCGATCGGCGCCGCCCTGCCGGGCACCAGCTCGGGGTAGTAGTCCACGCCCACGAACCCCAGCGCGCGCCGGAACTCCGCGCCGCCGCGGCGCAGGCCGGCGAACATCGCCGCGTCTGTGGCCGGATCGAACCGGTAGGCGAACGTGAAGCCGAACCGCAACTGGTCGTATCCACGCCTGACCGCCTCTCGGTGGGCGGCGATGATCCCACGGACCAACGCCTGCTCGGCCCTGGGGAAGGCCCCGTCGGAGGTGTTGGGCGAGATCGCCAGGTTGACCTCGTTGGTGATCGTCATCGCCAGCAGGTGCCGGTTTGATCCGAACACGTCGACCACGCGTCGCACGTACCGCGTCCACGCCCCGATGTCGCCGCGCTGGGCGGCGGAGGGGTGGTAGCGGACCTGTAGCTCGGTGTCGAAGCCCTGGCGCGTGTAGCGGTCGATGATCCGCTTGAAGCGGCGGATGCCGGCCTCGCCATCTGATTCGAACAGCCGGTTGACACGGAGCACCAGCTGCTTGCCGGGAGGCCGCAGCGCGCGGAGCGCGCGCAGCGTCCGCGCCTCGCTTACGGGCTTGGACGGGTTCTGCGTAGAGCCGGCGCTGCCCGCGACCTCAGGATCGATTCCGAACCGGAGCTTGCCCACAGCGCCCACAGCGACGCTCGGCGTGGCGAGCAGCACCGCCAGCGACACCGCGACCGCGCACCGCCTGTTCACCGACGCCAGGCGCTCAGCCACAGGCGCAGCTCGAGCACGCGGGCGCCGTCGCGCCGGCTCACCGCGAAGCACTCGGTGGCTGGCGGGCGCTCTCCGAGCTGGCGCTCGATCACCGCGCCAGAGGCAGGACCACCGGAGCCGCGCTCGAGCCAGTCGTCGAAGTCGAGCTCCAGCGGCACCACCTGCTCCTGTTCGAGCGTGAGCCCCGCGCGCTCGCCGAGCTCCCGGAGCCGCTCCGCCGTCAGGCAGAGCCAGTGCGACGGGTCACGGAGCCGCTCGAGCTCCTGAGTCCAGGTGAGCGCGTCCGGATCGCGATCGGCGAGGTGGTCGGCGAGCACTACCCGCCCGCCGGGCGCGACGACGCGCGCGAGCTGCTCGAACACGCGCCCCGGGGCCGGGATGTGGTGGATCGAGAAGCGCGAGATCGCGCCGTCGAAGCTTGACTGCGGGAAGTCGAGGTCGGTGGCGTCGCCGAGCGCGAAGGTGGCGTTGGCGATGCCCGCCCGCTCGGTGTCGCGCCGGGCGACCTCGATCATCGCCGGGGTCATGTCGACGCCGACGATCTCGCCGACGAGCGGGGCGAGCCGGCGGCTGATGATCCCCGGGCCGCATGCGGCCTCGAGCCACCGCTCGTCGGAGCCGGGTTGCGCGAGCGCGATCAACCGTTCGAGGATCTCCTCGGATCGCGCGGTCGCGCTGTCGTTGAACGTCTCGGCCTGCTGGGTGAACTCCGCGACGATGTCGGCGTCGTGCATGCCCGCGATCAGCGGCGCCGGCGCGGGCCGTGGGTCAGCCGCTTCGGCAGCGGCAGCGGCGACAGCTTGTCGGCGGCGTCGCCGAACAGACTCCGGGGCTCGAGCTTGGCGACCAGATCCTCGAGCTCCTGGCTCTCGGACTCCGACAGGTTGCGACGGCGCCCGCGTGCGATCCGGACCAGCTCGATCAGCCGCCGGCGGTCCTCGCGGGTGAGCAGCATCATGTGATCGCGGGCGATCATCGCGACCTCGGCCGCGGCCAGCAGCTTCAGCACCGGCACGCGGCGCAGACCGGGGACCTTGTTGACCGAACGGCCGATCGTCTTGGTCACGAATCCGTTTGCCATGTGTCTGAGTGTAGGAGGAGCCGGCGGGCGGTCCAGTCGACGAGGATCGGTCGGCGACATGCTCAACGTCCCACGCGAGGCTGTCGCGGGTTAGCCTGGGACGTTGATCACGCCCCACGTGGCCAACGTCCCACGGTGGCGCCCAGAGCACTTCAGTGGGACGTTGTGCACGCGGTTCGGCGGCTCACCGGCAGCGTAGCCGCGACGAGCGAGCGCTCGTGCCGACTAGCCCCGGAGGGCGCGGACGACGCGGGCATGCTCGCGCATCGTCTCCATCTCGTCGGCTCCGGGCTGGCGGCCGAACCCGCAGTACATCGCCACCCCGAAATCCGGCAGGTACCTGGACGCGGTCGCGTGCCGGCGCCGCAGGCCGGTGAGGCCGTCCAGCGGCAGCACGATCCCCAGGTACACCCAGGTGTCGCCCAGCTCGAGGTCCGCCAGCGGCTCGAAGAAGCGGTCGTCCTCGCTGCGCAGATAGCGCGGACCGGCCAGGTGCAGCCAGTCGACCGTCCGGCCCGAGTTGGCGACCGCGTAGTTGGCCATCCGCACCAGCAGGCCGATGTCGCGGGCCTCGAACATCGGCCACTCCGGAAACGTGCCGTAGCAGAGGTGATAGCCGACCGGCACCTGCTCGGGGATCTGGCGGGTCAGGCGGCCGACCGGGCCGGCGAAGCGCTCCCACGCGCCGTCGGTGGTCCAGGCCAGCACGCCCTCGAGGTCGAGGACCTCGTACGCGAGGTCCCACTGGAGCGCCAGGTCCTCGGGCGGGATCGCCTCGAGCAGCCGCCGCAGCTCGCGGGCGAACAGATCCTCGATCGCGCGCTCGGCCACCGGGTAGTCGGCGGCGAAGTCGGCCTTGAACGCGTTGAGCGCGCTCGACGGGAACGGCAGCCCGATCTGGAAGCGCAGGCTGTCGCCGATCACGCCGGCGTCGCGCAGCGAGCGAAACACCGCGTAGGAAGCGATCGCATCGTCGATCCGCGGCCACGTGTCCCAGTGCAGCTCGGTGACGCCGTCGCGGATCCGAAACACCGGCGTCTCGTACGCGTGCCGCGGGATCCCGGTCGGCGACTCGGTCTCGGACACGGTCTCGACGTCGGGGTTGGGGCGCACCAGCGCCTCGCGCTCATAGCCCACCCACGCCCGCCGCGGGCCGGTCTCCCCGTCGGGGAGCGCGAACACGAGATCGCCGAACAGCTCGCCGCCGGCCCGCAGCGCCGATTCGGTGGAGTCAGCGGGCAGGCTGCCGACCAGCAGCAGTTCGCTCTGGGCTCGCGACGCGCGCTTGCGCATGCGCGCGAGTGTCCCACAGCCTCAGGGCGCTACGCGGCCTGTTCGACCAAGCGCGCCGGCGGTGCGGCGGCCGGCGGCAGCTTGTGGACGAAGCGACTCCGAGCGTGGTGGTAGCTGCGATCGGGCCCGAAGAAGCACCGGTGCGAGCGCTCCAGCTCTTCCCGGCGATAGTCCTGGAGCGGCTTGACCAGCTCGTCGTGAGCCCTGCGGGCCCGCTTGCAGTCGAGCAGCCGGTCAAACCCGCGCGCGCTAAGGATCCGGTCCGCGAACGTCCGCACCCCGGCCTCGAACTCCTCGACGCTGGCCCCGAAGGCGGCGTCGAGCAGCCCGATCCCCACCGCCTGGTGGGCACCGAGCGCCTCGTAGGGCGGCCCGGTCAGCCGCGCGGTCATCTCATCGCCGACCCTGCGCGGCAGCACGTAGGTCCAGTACTCCGAGCCGTACAGCCCGCCCATGTGCCCGTAGTAGGGGTTGAGCACGACGTCCTCGCGGGCGACCACGTGATCGGCCGCGAGCGCCAGCGGCACGCCGCCCGCGCCGGCGTCGCCCGCAAGCGCCGAGATCACCACGTGCGAACCGGTCTCGATGATCTCCTGCGCGAGGTCGTCGATCGCGGTCAGGTTGCGCCAGGACTCCGCTGCCGGGTCCGCGGCGGCCTCGATCACATTCAGGTGGATGCCGTTGGAGAAGCAGTCGGTGCCGCCCATCAGCACGATCGCCTTCGTCTGCGGGCGCGACCGAGCCTCACGGAACGCCTCGCGCAGCCGGAGGCACTGATCGGTGCTCATCGCGCCGTTGTAGAAGTCGAATCGCAGGTATCCGACGTCGCCGCGCTCCTCGTAGGAGATCTCGCGGTACGTGTGGCCGGCTGGCAACGACCCGCGCGCCGCTGCCGCCACCTCCGGCGCGTCGACGCTCACCCCGGCGAGCTCGAGCGCCCGCGTGGCGGGGAGCTTGATGTGACCCTCGCCTTCGTCGCCGGCGTCCGCTTGGCGCAGGTGAGTGATCCACACGGCGCCGTCGACGGTGGCACGGCAGATCGCGCCGGTGCGTCGGGCGACGATCTCGCCGGGAGCGCCCCGCAGGGCCCGCTCGTGGTGGGCGCCGAACAGGTGAAACGGGACGCCGCAGATCTCGTCGAGCACCCCGGGATGCCCGTCGGCGGCGCGGACCTTACGCACCACGGCATCGGAGCCGTCCACGCTCCAGTCGATCGCGCGCACTTCCTGGCGCATCAGTGGCCGCGCGTGGCCGGTCTCGGGATATTCCACCGGCGGTGCGTCGGGCCGCTCGCCGCCCGCAGCGATCACTCCGACCGCCTCGAGCAGCGCGTCGAGCGCGGCGCGGCGGACCTCGTGGCGGTAGATGCTGCTCTTGGCCCCCGGGCGCATCGGGAACCCGCGGGCCGCCCACACCGACCCCGCATCGAGCACGCCGTTGGCCTCCAGCACCGTCACTCCCCACTCGTCCATCGCGAGCTCGATCGCCCAGTCCAGCGAGGAGGGACCGCGGTCGCCGACCGGTCCCGGGTGCACGATCAGGCAGCGGTGGCGCGACCACACCGACTCCGGTATCAGCCGCTTCAGGAACGGGCACACGATCAGGTCGGGCGGATCGGCCGCGACCGCGGCCTCCATCTCGGCGGCGCCGTCGACGACCGCGACGGTCACCTCGTGGCCGAGCTCTGCGAGCGCGATCTCGGCGCGCTGGCTGAGGCCGTTGTGCGCGGTGACCAGGAACAGGATCCGGAGCGAGCGCAGCTGCGCGGCGAACGGAGTCATGGCTGGCCCTGCTCGTTCGGGATCAGCCCGAGCTGTTCGAGCATCCCCAGGCGGTCGAGCATCAGGCTCATCGACACGTTCTTGCCGTCGCGCTGACGGGTCACCCGGACGTAGCCGAGCGCCACCGAGCGGCCGGTGCGCGCGACGCCGTCGTGCGTGCCGGTGAGCGTCCCCTCCTCGACCGCGACATCTTCGGCAAGGTGGACGTCGTGGACATCCAGGTACGCATCGGGAAACGCATCGAACAGGTTGCGGTGAAAGCGGATGCAGTCCTCCTTGCCCTCACCCCACACGCCCCCGGGCGCCTGGAACACGACATCGTCGGCTAGCGATTCGGCGAGCCTGTCGAAGTCGCGCGCGTTGAACGCGTCGGTACCCGTATCGAAAGCAAGCTGGTTGGCGGTCGCCATCGGATCCCCCTTTGAGTGCCCCGGCTCCTGGGGTTCACGGTGACCGATCCTGGCCCGAACCGCTGTGATATTTGACGCAGGCGACTAGATGCGGAGCCCGGCGACGACCGCCCTCTACCCGGCCGAGACCACTCCCACAACATGGCCGCCGGGATCGGTCATCAGCCCGATCTCGGGGCCGCCCGGGACTTGGTCGGGACCCATCAGCCGCCGGCCGCCGAGCGACTCCGCCTGAGCGAGCGTCGCCGCGACGTCCGGAACTTCGACGTAGAACGTGACGTGGCCGGCGTAGCCCTCGGGCACGCCGCCGACGCCGCCGCCGATCCCGATGCCGGCCGGGTTGGTGTAGCGCTCGACGACCGTGTAGTCGGTCGGCCCGATCGGGCTGCCGAACTCCCACCCGAACAGCTGCGTGTAGTACTCGCGCAGCTTGTCGGGGTCCTTGCCGATCACCTCGAAGTGGACAACGGGCTGTCCCATCGCGTCTCTCCTCTTTAGTGTCTCGTGCGCCTCGGCCGCGAGGCTGAGCTTAGGACCTACGACCCTTACGCGGCCGCGTCGGCGGGCCAGTCGCCGCCGGAGACCCGCCCGAGCGCGAGCGACAGCGAGTGCGTGCCCTTCTGGCCGAGCCCCTGCCCCTGGGCTGCGATGTAGAGCTCCTCGGCCAGCGCGGTCCCGGGGAGCGACAGCTTCATCCGCCGCGCCTCGGCCAGCGCGATCCCGAGGTCCTTGACGAAGTGATCGACCTTGAAGCCGGGCTCGAGATCGCCGCGGAGGATCCGCGGGCCGTAGTTCGCCAACGACCAGGAACCCGCGGCGCCGCCCTTGATCGTCTCGATCGTCTGCTCGAGGTCCAGGCCGGCCCGGTGCGCGTACAGGAGCGCCTCGCACATCGCGATCATCCCCGCTGCGATCGCGATCTGGTTGACCATCTTCGTGTGCTGGCCGGAGCCGGCCTGGCCCAGCAATGTGCTCTTGCCCAGCGCCGAGAACAGCGGCTCGGCCCGCGCGTAGCCGTCCGGCGAGCCGCCGACCATGATCACCAGCGAGGCGTTGCGGGCTCCGACGTCGCCGCCGGACACCGGGGCGTCGAGCGAGTCGATCCGCCTTGGTGGCCGCGGCCTCGTGGATCTCCACTGCCAGCGCCGGCTCGCTCGTGGTCATGTCGACCAGCAGCGAGCCCGACTCCATCACCTCGAGGATTCCCTGCTCGCCGAGCACGGTCTCGCGCACGTCGACCGGGTAACCCAGCATCAGGAACACGACCTCGGAGTCGCGGGCGACGTCGGTCGGGGAGTCGCGCCAGGTCGCCCCCTTCTCGAGCACCGACGACGCGCGTTCGCGGGTGCGGTTGAACACCGACACCTCGTGGCCGGCATCGACCAGATGCCCTGCCATCGATGAGCCCATCACGCCGGTCCCGATCCAGCCGATCCGAGTCACGGCGCGCAGGCTATATCACAGCTCCGCGAGCCGCCGCGCTCAGGAACCGGCGCTCGGGCTCGGAGGCCGTCAGCTCGAGCGCGCGCTCGTACGCCGCCCGCGCCTCCTCGACGCGCCCGAGGCGCCGCAGCAGCTCGGCCCGCGTCGAGTGCAGGTACGGATAGCTGTCCAGCTCGAGGCCGGCCACCAACTCGAGCGCGCGCTCGGTCGAGCCGGATTCGGCCACGGCGACCGCGCGGTTGAGCTCGACCACCGGCGAGCCGGTGAGCTCGGACAGCTGGGCGTAGAGCGCGGCGACGTGCGGCCAGTCGATCGGCTGCTCGGCCTGCAGCGAGGCGATGGCCGCCTGCAGCACGTACTGGCCGCGCCCGCGCAGCGCGATCGCTCGGTCGAGCCGCTCCTGCCCGCGAGCCAGCTCGGCGACGTCCCACAACGATCGGTCCTGATCGGCGAGCAGCACCACCTCTCCGGAGGCGAAGCGGGCGCGGCGGCGCGCATGGTGGAGCATCATCAGCGCCAGCAGCCCGTGGGCTTCGGGCTCGTCGGGCATCAGGCTCGACAGCACCAGGCCCAGCCGGATCGCCTCGGCGGCGAGGTCGACGCGCCCGCCGTAGCCCTCGTTGTAGATCAGGTAGATGACCGCCAGCACCGCTCCCAGGCGGTCGGGGAGCAGGTGCTCGGCCGGCACCGCGAACGGGATCCCGGTCGCCTTGATCTTGGCTTTGGCCCGGGAGAGCCGGCGCTTCATCGTCTCCTCCGGCACCAGGAACGCACGGGCGATCCGCTCGGTGGAGAGGCCGCCGAGCGCCCTCAACGTCAGCGCCACCTGGGCTTCGGTCGACAGCGCCGGGTGACAGCAGGTGAAGATCAGCTCCAGCCGCTCGTCTTTGATCAACGTGTCATCCATCTCGTCCTCGGCCGCCTCTGGCACCGGGAGCGCCGACAGCTTCGCGGCGAGCGCGCGCCGGCGGCGGATCCGGTCGATCGCGCGGTTGCGGGCGGTGGCCACCAGCCAGGCGCCCGGGTTGTCGGGCGCGCCGTCCCGGGGCCAGCGCTCGGCGGCGATCGCGAACGCGTCCTGGGCGGCCTCCTCGGCGAGCTCGAAGTCGCCGAGGAAGCCGATCAGGTGCGCTAGGACGCGCCCCCACTCATCCCGGAATACCTGATCGATCAGCGCCGGGGCCTCCGACTCGGCCGGGGCGGCGAGCGCTAGCGCTCGCGCTCGATCAGCGGTCGGACCTCGACCGCGCCGCCGTACCGAGCGGCGGGCACGCGCGCCGCGAGCTCGAGCGCCTCGTCGAGGTTGTCGGCATCAAACACGTAGTAGCCGCCGAACACCTCCTTGGTGTCGGCGAACGGGCCGTCAGTGGTGAGCGCGCTGCCGTTCTGCACGCGCACGGTCGTGGCGGTCTGGATCGGTTGCAGCTGGGCGCCGCCGACGCACCGCGAGTCCTCCGAAAGCGCCATGTACTCGGCGTAGATCGACTTGTAGTCGTCCTCGTCGACCCCGTCCATCGAGCCCGGCTTCTCGTAGATCAACAGCGCGTACTTCATCGTGACCTCCTGGGGGAGAAAAGGTTGTCAGCCCTGAGACGAGCGAGCCCGGCGTCAGGGGACACTCTTGCTCGAATTCTTCGCCAGCGCCTCGAAGTTCTCATACAGCCGCGGCTCGCCGAAGCGCTCGCGCACGCTCAGCGCCGCGGGCTCCACGCGCGACCACAGCCCCTCCACCCACAGCCAGTCCGTCACCAGCTCGGTGCTCAGCAGGTCCCGCTTGGTCAGCGTCGCGATCGTCTCGCCGAACATCAGGATCGTCCGCACCGCCTCGTGCTCGATCGCGTCGGCTGTGTGCGGATCGAAGTCGTCGGAGAACAGCTCGGGCATCGCGTCCTGGATCCCCAGCGTCGTCCCCCACTGGACGATCTGCATCAGCAGCTGGGCGTCTTCACGAGTCGGTGAAGCCATCTGTCCGTCTCCTCCGTCGGCGGTGCATGGCGCACTGTGCGGGCCCCTCTACGTCGCTACGGAAGATACCTGCGCGGGCGCCCCCAGAGGCTCTCTAGACTGTTTTCGGGTGCAGGTCCTGGGCCCCATGGTGGCGCGCGTTGGCCGGTCGTTTGCGGTGACTGCCGCGGTCCTGGGCGCGGGCGCCGCGATCGCCGCGTGCGGATCGCACTCCTCCTCGCCGTCCACCCAGGGCGGGTCGGACACCGGCACCGCCGGGACCGCGACCGCGGGCGACACCGGATCGGCGCCCGCCCGGGCGGCTGCCAAGGGCGTGAAGCTCGTCCAGATCGGCAAGTTCAACCAGCCCGTGTACCTGGCGAGTGCGCCGGGCGACTCCCACCGCGTGTTCGTGGTCCAGAAGACCGGGCAGATCGTCGTCGTGGTCAACGGTCACGCCCGATCCCGGCCGTTTCTGAACATCACCAAGCTCGTGACCTCGACCGGCCAGGAACAGGGTCTGCTGGGGCTGGTGTTCGCTCCCGACTACGCCCGCAGCGGTCGCTTCTACGTCTCCTACACGATCTCCAACAACGATGTGCGCGTGGCCCAGTACCGCCGCTCTGGCCACAACCCCGACGTCGCCGACCCGGCTAGCGGCCGGACCGTCATCACCGTCGCCCATCCCTACGCCAACCACAACGGCGGGCAACTCCAGTTCGGGCCAGACGGCGATCTGTACTTCGGAATCGGCGACGGCGGCAGCGAGGGCGACCCGATGAACTTCGGCCAGAACAACTCGGTGCTGGACGGCAAGATCATCCGCATCATCCCCGGCCCCAACGGCGGCTACTCGATCCCCAAGGGCAACCCGTTCGTGGGCAAGCGCGGAAAACGGCCCGAGATCTGGGCCTACGGCTTCCGCAACCCGTGGCGGTTCTCGTTCGACCGTAAGACCGGCGACCTGGTGATCGCCGACGTCGGCCAGGACCAGGAGGAGGAGATCGACTTTCAAGCGCACGGCACCGGCGCCGGCGCCAACTATGGGTGGAGCGTGTTCGAGGGCGACCGCCGCAACAAGCCCGGCAACGCCCCCGGGGCGATCCGCCCCGTGCTGGTCACCCTCCACAGCGACGGCAACTGCGCGATCATCGGCGGCTACGTGGTGCGCGATCCGTCGCTGTCGCTATACGGGCGCTACGTGTACGGGGACCTGTGCAAGCCCGGGATCCGCTCGGTCAAGCTGAGCCGCGGGCAGGCCTCCGACGATCGTGCGACCGGCCTGTCGGTGAGCGAGATGTCGTCGTTCGGGCAGGACTCCCGCGGTCGCGTGTACGCGGTCTCGCTCAATGGCCCCGTCTACCGGCTGGCCCCGAAGTAGGGGTGACTTTGTCGAGGCGTCCGGCGCGTCAGGCGGCGGTGAGCACGACCGGGCCGCCCTCGGAGATCATGATCGTGTGCTCCTCGTGCGCCGACGGTGAACGGTCGGCGGTACGCACCGTCCAACCGTCGCGCTCGAGCAGCAGCCGGGTGCCGCCGGCGGCGATCATCGGCTCGATCGTGATCACCAGGCCGGGCTCGAGCACGCGCGTGGCTTGCGGCGCGGCCCAGTTGAACACGGTCGGGTTCTCGTGCATCGCCCGGCCGATCCCGTGACCGGTGAGCTCGCGGAATACTTGAAAGCCGTGCGCCTCGGTGGTGCGTTCGACCGCCGCTCCAACGTCGGCGAGCGTGACTCCGGGCTGGGCGTGGCTGATTCCGGCGGCCAGCGCCGCGCGGGTGGCATCGATCAGGTTGCGGCGCTGCTCGTCGACGGATCCGACCGGGACCGTGATCGCGGCATCCGCGTGGTATCCGCCGACTTCGGCCGCGACGTCGAGTGACACCAGCTCACCGGGCTCGAGCACCCGCTTGCCCGGCACCCCATGGACCACCTGCTCGTCGACGCTGATGCAGATCGACCCCGGATAGTCATAGGTCAGGATCGGGCCCGAGCGGGCGCCGTGCGTGGCGAAGAAGCCGGCCGCGATCCGGTCGAGCTCACCGGTGCTCACCCCGGGCGCGACTGCGTCCTTGAGCATCTGGAGCGCTGCCGCGACGACGCGGCCGGCACGCCGCAGGCCCTTGAGCTGTTCGGGGGTGTCGACCGACATCGCCCAAACAGGGTAGATGGTTGATGCCGCGGCGGCCGGGCTAGGGGCGCTTGAAACGCTTGCGTTGCTTGGCCACGGCGTCGCCGGCGGCGCAGCCGATCAGGTGGTCGTTGACCAGCCCCATGGCCTGCATGAACGCGTACACGGTGGTCGGACCGACGAAGCTCCAGCCCCGGCGCTTGAGCTCCTTCGCCAGCGCGGTCGATTCGGGCGAGCGCCCGAGCTCGGCCAATGCGGCGCGGTCCAGCCGCTCGGGCCGCCCGTCGGGCTCAAAGCCCCACAGGTAGTGGGCCAGCGAACCCTCGGCCTCGACCAGTTCGACCGCGCGCTTGGCGTTGTTGATCGTCGCCTCGATCTTCGCCCGGTTGCGGACGATCGACGCGTCGCTCATCAGCCGCTCGATGTCCCGGGAGCGAAACCGCGCGACCCGCTCGAAGTCAAAGCCCTTGAACGCGCGGCGGAACGCCTCGCGCTTGCGCAGGATTGTCAGCCACGACAGCCCCGACTGAAACGACTCCAGGCACAGCTTCTCGAACAGCCGGATGTCGTCGTCGACCGGGAACCCCCATTCGGTGTCGTGGTAGGCCCGGTAGTCGAGGGTCGACGCGCCCCACCAGCAGCGGGCGACGCCGTCGTCGCCGCGGACGATTCCGTCGTCGCTCATTGTTCGCCGTCTCTCTGGATCGTGGCTCCCCTCGCCCGCGCGAGGCACAGCTTGGTCACATAGTTCATCGCAAACGAGCCACCTTCGTCGTCGATCACCTGACCGACCGCGGTCAGCAGCGCTTCCCGGTCTGAGTCCGGGAGCCCGGCGTGATCGCGGCTGATGCGCAACAGCTCGAGGTAGCCGTCGGTCGTGTACCGCGAGCTGGACTCATAGTGGCGGACCTCGGCGTCGGCGAGACCGCGGGCGGATGCGATCTCGGCGTCCCAGTCCTCGTAGCGGTCGGGGGCGATTTCGCTGCCGGGGTGAAGCGGCCCGGGATCGGAGCCCAGGTCCGCTCCGGCCCGCGCATAGGCCGCGCGCATCCGGTCGCGCAGCTCGCAGTGCTCCCAGTCGGGACGGCTCCAGAACACGGCGAGCAGGCCGCCGTCGAGCAGCGCCTCGCGCGCGCGGGCGCAGCGGACGCTGGGCGCGACCCAGTGCCAGGCCTGCGCCGAGAACACCAGCTCGAAGCGGCGGCCCGGCGCGGCCGCCAGCGTTCGAAGCCGGTCTCCTCGAACGTGACGCTCGGGTGGCGCCGACAGTTCCGGCGAGCGATCCGTGCCATCGCCGGGCTGGGCTCGAGCGCGTGCACGGTGACGCCGCGGTCGGCGAACATGACCGTCGCCTTCCCGGTCCCGGCGCCGACCTCGAGTGCCCGACCACGCTCGCTGAGCTGCGGCGAGCGCGATCACGTCGTCGACCAGCTGCGCTGGATACGACGGCCGGACGCGGTCGTAGCGCTCGGCGTCCTCGTCGAACCTCGGTGGAGTCCTCGGCCGCACGGCGTCAGTCAACCAGCCGGCGTGCAACCATCGGAGTCGGGATGAAGCAGTACTACGACACCCGCGCCCCGGAATACGACGAGTGGTACCTGGGTCTCGGCCGCTTCGCGGAGCGCGACCGGCCGGGCTGGGAGGAGGAGGTCGCCGCGCTCGAGCGCGCGGTCGCTCGGCTGCCGCCCGCGCGCACGCTCGACGTCGCCTGCGGGACCGGCTTTCTCACCCGGCACCTGCGCGGCGAGGTCGCGGCGCTGGATCAGAGCGAGCGGATGCTCGAGATCGCCGGCGAGCGGGTCCCGGAGGCAACGCTCGTGCAGGGCGACGCGCTGGCGCTGCCGTTCGCCGACGGCGCGTTCGCCCGGTTGTTCACGGGCCACTTCTACGGTCACCTGGAGGGCGCCGATCGCGAGCGCTTCCTCACCGAGGCGCGACGTGTCGCCCGCGAGCTGGTCGTCGTCGACTCGGCGCTGCGGCCCGACCACGATCCCGAGGAGTGGCAGCGGCGAGTGCTGAATGACGGCTCCGCGTTTGCAGGTCTACAAGCGGTACTTCGACGCCGACGCGCTCGCCGGCGAGCTCGGCGGCGGGACCGTCCTGCACGCCGGCGAGTGGTTCGTGATCGTCAGCTCACCGGCGTGAGGCGGCGATCACCCCGGGCTCGAGCGCCTCCTCGGGCGCGTCTGCGTAGCGCTCGGCCACCTCGGTCAGCACGCGCAGCATCGTCTTGGCCGCCGGCGCCACGCCGGCGCCGCCGACGGTCGCGGCCATGATCTTGCGCGTCGGGCTCTGCGGAGCCAGCTCGCGGACGACGATCCCGAAGCGCACGCGCCGTAGCGCCAGCCGCGGGATCAGCGCCACTCCGACGCCGGCGGCGACCAGGCCCTGGACGGTCTCGTAATCGTCGCTCTCGAACGTCACGTTGGGCTCAAAGCCGGCGGCGAGGCACGACCGCACCACGTGACGGGCGCAGGGGCTGGAGGCCGACGTCTGGACCCAGTCCTGGTCGCGCAGGTCCGCCAGCGTCAGCTCGTCCTTGGCGACCAGCGGATGCGCCGCCGGCAGCGCCACGTGCATCGGGTCGTCAAACAGGCTCACGCTGCGCACGCCCGCCGTCGGCCGCTCCCTGACGCCGGGGAACCCGAACAGCAGCGCGAGATCGAACTCACCGGCGCGAAGCCGCGGGGCGATCTCCTCCGGCTCGCCCTCGGCGAGCGTCAGCGTGACGTCGGGATGACGCTCGCGAAACGTCGCGATCGCGAGCGGCATCAGCGTCGCGCCCGCCGACGGGAACGAGGCCATGCGCAGGCGCCCGGTGCGGACGCCGAGCACCGCCGCAAGCTCAGTCTCGGCCGCCTCGATCTGAGCGAAGATCGTCTCGGCGTGCTCGACCAGGGTCGAGCCGGCCGCGGTCGGGCGGACGCCGGTGCGGTCTCTGACCACGAGCGTGGTCCCGGTCTCCTCCTCCAGCCGCGCGATCGCCTGCGAGACGGCGGACTGGGTGTAGGAAAGCGACTCGGCGGCGCCCGAGAACGAGCCTCGGTTGATGACCTCGGTCAGCACCTTGAGGCGGCCGACGTTCAGCATCAGCACAGCTTATCGCACACATGAGGAACTTCATTAGGGCTGATACAAGGCGAGTGCGATCCTCACCGCGAACTGGACCGAAACCGGAACCCGAGGACTGGAGCTCGCGGATGGCAGCCACGACGATCATCTCCTACGACGACACTCTCAACGACCACGACGCGCTGATGCTCGGACGGTTGCTCGCGTCGGCGGGATCGGAGCTGACGCTCGCCTACGTTCGCCACACGACCCAGGTCGAGCACGCCCGCGAGGAGCTCGAGGAGCACGACGCCGAGCGGCTGCTCGAACGCGGCGCCCGCTGGCTCGACGACCTCGACGTCGACCGCCGGATCATCGTCAGCGCCTCGACCGGCGAGGGCCTCAGGTGGCTCGCCGAGCAGGAGGAGGCCGACATCGTCGTGTTCGGCTCCGACTACCGCACCGCCGCCGGCCACGTGGCGCCTCAGAAGTCCGCCTGGACGCTGCTCGAGGGCGGCACCGCCGCCGTCGCAATCGCTCCGGCGAACTACCGCAGCAACCGTGACGCGCAGGTCCACCGGATCGGCGTGCTCGCCACCCCTGGCGACGACGCCACGATCGAGACCGCCCGCCACCTGGCCGACCGCTTTGACGCGGTCGTATCCCGCGACGAGCACCAGGTCGACCTGCTGGTCGTCGGCTCCCGCGCCGAGGCCCCCGAGGGCCGCGTGATGCTGAGCTCGCAGGCGCAGAACGAGATCGAGGACGCCGGCTGCCCGGTGCTGGTGCTTCCGCGCGGCGCGCGGATCGACTTCGCCTCGCCGATCTACGTGGCTTAGCTCCAGTTCCTTTGGTCGCGCACTGGTCGGGACCCCGAGGGCGAATCGGTCGCCCGGGCCCCGATCGCCCGCGGCCCGCGCCCGCGGCCCGCGGCCCGCGCGGCCGACGTGCTCAACGTCCCAATCGAGGCCTTCGCGGGTCAGCGTGGGGCGTTGATCACCTCCCACGTGGCGAACGTCCCACGGTGGCGCCCGGAGCGCTCGAGTGGGACGTTATGCACCCGATTTCGCCTGCCATCCGCCGCCCAGCGCCTACGCCCAGCCAACGAAGCGGACCGGTCCAGCCGCACCCTCGCGGGCGGCTGGCTCAACTCAACGAGGCTGAACAGCCTCCTCGGGTCATAACAGCTCGACCCGCGTGCCCGCCGCGCCGCTAACGTGGCGCGGCGTGCGCACGCTGGTCATCTCCGACCTGCACCTGGGCGCGCGCCTGCAGAACGGCGTGCTCACCCGGCCCGAGCCGCTGCGCCGGCTGCTCGCGGCGCTCGACGGAATCGACCGGCTGGTGCTGCTCGGCGATTCGGTCGAGCTGCTGGAGGGCCGGACGGCGGAGGCGATGGAGGTGGCGCGGCCGGTGCTCGAGGCGATCGGCAGCCGGATCGGCGACCGGCGCGAGGTGATCCTCGTGCCCGGCAATCACGACCGTCAGCTGGTCAGCGCGTGGATTCGGTCCCAGGGAACGGGCCTGGCGACCGACGCCGCGGTCCCGCTCGACGCCACGCCGCTGCTCGGCCACGTCACCTCGTGGCTGTCCCCGGCGAGCGTCCGCGTCCACTACCCGGGCGTGTGGCTGACCGACCGGGTGTTCGCGACCCACGGCCACTATCTCGACCGGCACCTGCTGCCGGTGTCCGCGTTCGGGATCGCGCGCGGGCTGCTCGGCCGGGTTCCCCGCGAGGGCTCCAAGCCGGTCGACTACGAGCGCGCCGGCGGGCCGTCGGTGACCCGGCTGGAGGCGCGGCTGACGCGACGGCTGCCGCGGCCGCTGGCGACGCTGGTCGAGGACCTCGCCGAGCTGATGCGCGCCGCCACGATGCCGGCCGTGCCCAAGCACCTGTTCGACCGGCGGATGGCGCCGCTGCTCGCCTCCGTGCTCGGCCTCCAGATGCGCCGCGCCAGCATCCCGGCGCTGGTCCGGGTGGTCCGCAACCTCGGGATCGACGCCGACTGGGTGCTGTTCGGTCACGTGCACCGGCTGGGGCCGCTGGACCGGGACCGACCCGTGCAGTGGCACGGAACCGGCGGGCGCCCGCGGATCGCCAACACCGGATCGTGGACGTACGAACCGCTGCTGCTGCACCGTGCGGCGCCGCAGCATCCCTACTGGCCGGGAGGCGCGGTGCTGCTCGAAGACGGCCGCGATCCGCGTGCGATCGCGCTGCTGTCAGACGTCGAGCCCGGGGCCATGCACTGACCGCGCGCGGCGGCGGTCAGGGGAGCACGAGGTGGCTGTCGCCGAACTCGTGCCACAGATAGCCGGCATCGAGCGCCGCGTCGTAGGACCGGGCCAGCAGACTCGGCCCGGCCGACGCCTCGAGCATGTCGAGGTGCGACGCCTCGGGCTCGTGCCAGCCGGTGATCAGCCCGTCGACGAGCCACAACCCGCGCTGCGGCGTGATCACCAGGCTCGTCCAGCCGCCACCCGGCTCGATCGAGCCGTCGGGTGCGGCCACCGACTCGAGCGCCCGGACCACGGTCGTGCCGACCGCGACCACGCGCCCGCCCCAGCCGCGGACCGCGTTGATCAGCCGCGCGGTCTGCGCCGGTACCTCGAAGCGCTCGGGCAGCGGCGGCTCGTGGCGCTCGGGCGACGACACGCCGGCGTGCAGCGTGACCGGCGCGATCAGAATCCCGCGCGCGGCCAGCCGGGTGAGCAGCCGGTGGCTGAACGGCCGTCCGGCACTCGCCATCTCGGCGCTGCCGGGCGTCGTCGCGTACACGTTCTGGTAGGCACCGAGCGGCCAGCGGGCGGGCACGTAGCCGTAGCGGATCGGTTGTCCGTGGCGGTGGAGATGGTCCACCACCGAACCGGGGCCGCCGAACCGCGCGAGGCTGAGCCGGGCGCCCGACGCGTACGGGGCGACCAGCTCGACGACGCCACCGCCGTCGAGCTCCAGCTGCTCGGGCGCGCTCGCGCGCACCGGCGCGCCGCCGTCCGAGGTCCGCAGCTCGACGATCCACCAGCCGTCGGCCAGCTGCGGCGCCGGCATCGCGAAGTGGAGCCTGGCCGGCTGGCCGGTCTGTCGCCAAGCCCCGATCGCGGCCGGGATCGTCGCCGAGACGTTGACGACCAGCAGGTCACCGGGATCGAGCAGCCGCTCGAGCCGGTCGAAGCGCTCGTGCTCGATCGACTCCTGGCCGCGCCTGGCCACGAGCAGGCGGACCTGGTCGCGCGCCAGCCCGCGTTCCTCGGGCGGCTCGCGCGCCTCCAGGCGCTCCGGAAGCGCGAATGCGTAGGCGCTCATGCGCGCATTGCCTCCCCGGCGCGCGCCGCCAGCTCCCGGGCGCGGTAGCGGCCACTGGGCAGCGCGCCCTCGACCAGCGCCAGCAGGCCCGGGACGCTCTCCTCCGGCGGCGGTCGGTCGGAGATGTCCTCGCCCGGGAACGCCTCCTGATGCATCCGGGTGCGCATGTCGCCCGGGTCAACGGCGTAGACGCGCAGCGCGGGCTGCTCGGCGGCGAGGATCGCCGAGATCTGCTCCAGCGCCGCCTTGGAGGAGCCGTAGCCGCCCCACCCCTCGTACGGCTCGATCGCGGCATCGGAGGTCACGTTGATGATGCAGCCGCCGTCGGGCAGGCGCGGCAGCGCAAGCTGGGCCAGGGCGAGCGGGGCGAGGACGTTGACGCCGTAGACGCGCTGCAGCTCATCGAGCGGGTAGTGCGACAGCGCCGGCTGAGGGCTCGGGCCGAGCACGCTGGCGTTGTTGACGAGCAGGTCGAGCTGGTCGCCCGCCGCTTCGACGAGCGCGCCGCGGTGCCACTCGTCGGCGACGTCGCCGGGGACCGCGACTACTTCGGTGAGGGCGCCGAGCTCGCGTGCGACCCGCTCGAGGTCGGCCGTGCCGCGCGCATCGAGCACGAGCCCCCAGCCGCGAGCGGCGAGGGTGCGCGCGAGCGCCAGGCCGAGGCCACGTGAGGCGCCGGTGATGATCGCTGTTGGCATGCCCCCGACCGTAGGCGCGGTCCGGTCGCAGTTACCAGTGACAATTGGACCTAGGACCTAGGACCGAGCGTCGCCGACGAGGCCCTCCTGCACGGCCAGCAGCGCGGCCTGGGTCCGGTCGGTGACCCCGAGCTTGGCCAGCACGTGGCCGACGTGGGTCTTGACGGTCTTCTCCGAGATCCCGAGCTCGAACGCGATCCGCTTGTTCGAGCGTCCGCGCGCGATCAGCTCCAGCACATCGCGCTCGCGCCGGGTCAGCCGCTCGGGCTCCTGGATGCGAGGCCGCGATTCGTCGGCGATCGCGTGCACCAGGCGATCGGCGACCGTCGGATCGATGATCGCCTGGCCGCCCGCGTGTGCCGCGCGGATCGCCTGCGCGAGCGCGGCCGGCTCGACGTTCTTGAGCAGGTAGCCGGCGGCGCCGGCCTGGATCGCCGGAAGCAGGCGGTCGTCCTCGAGGAAGCTGGTGAGCACGATCACCTTGCTGTCGGGAGCGCGCCCGCGCAGCTCGCGCATCGCGCCGACCCCGTCGAGCCCCGGCATCACCAGGTCCATCAGGATCACGTCCGGCGCCAGGCGCTCGGCCTCCAGCACCGCCTCGGCCCCGTCGCCCGCCTCGCCGACGATCTCGAGGCCGTCCTGCAGCTGCAGGAACGCGCGCAAGCCCTCACGGACGACCGCGTGGTCGTCGACCAGCAGCACCCGGATCGTCTCAGCCAACGCCGTCACCTCGAGCGAGACCGTGGTGCCGTTCCCCGGCGAGGAGTGGATCTCGAGCCGCCCGCCCAGCTCCCGCGCTCGCTCCTCCATCGACGTCAGCCCCAGGTGGCGGGAGCGCACCTCGGCGCCGTCGGGGTCAAAGCCGATGCCGTCGTCTGAGACCTCGACCGTCACCGGTCGCCGAGCACGATCAGCCGCACGGTGACGTGCTTGGCGCGGGCGTGCTGGACGGCGTTGTGGAGCGCCTCGTGGGCGATGCGCAGGATCGCGAAGTCGCGCTCGCCGGCGTCGCCGTTGGCCGTGGCGAGGACACCGTCGACGTCGAGCTCGATCGCCACCCCGTGGATCCGGGCGAGCATCTCGAGCTCCTTGCGCAGGGCTCCCTCGAGCCCGTCGCGCTCGAGCTCGGGCGGGCGCAGACCGAGGATCAGCGACCGCAGCTCGTCGAGCGCCTCGCGCGCGAGCGCTCGCAGCCGGTCCAGCTGGACGCGCGCCGCCGCCGGGTCAGAGTCGAGCTGGGCGCCGGCGGCCTCGGCGGTGAGCATCAGGCTGAACAGCTTCTGGCTGACCACGTCGTGCAGCTCGAGCGCCAGCCGGTTGCGCTCGGACACGACCGACAGCTCGCGGCTCTGCTCGTACAGGCGCGCGTTGGTGATCGCGATCGCGGCGTGCGAGGCGAGCAGCTCGATCAGCGCCTGATCCTCCTCGGTGAAGGCGGCCGCGCCTCGCTTTTCGGTCAGGTAGAAGGCGCCGATGATCTCGCCCGCCGAGACGATCGGCACGCCCAGGAACGAGCGCATGTCGGGATGCTGCGTGGGCCACCAGCCGCGGAACCGTGGGTCGTCGTGGATGTCGTCGGTCCGGTAGGGCGCGGCGGCGGTCAGCATCGCGCCGAGCATCCCGTGGGTCCGCGGCAGTGGTCCCATCTCGGCGATCAGCTCGTCGCTCATCCCGGACACCAGGAAGCGGCGGAAGCCGCCGTCGCCGTCGGGGATCCCGAGCGCCGCGTAGTGGGCTCCGGCGAGCTCGCGCGCGGAGTCGACGAGGCGCTGCAGCACCTCGTCCACCGACAGCTTGGAGGCCACCGCGAGCACCGCGTCGCTGACCGCTTTCAGCGCGGGACTCAGCGGATCGGGCATGTCGCTCACAATAGAGCGATGCCTCGGCTGTGGATCTGGACTCAGGTCGCGATCGTCGTGTGCGTTGCCGCGGGGATCGTGATCGCGATCACGAAGCTCGTCTGACGATGGGAGCGCGCTGATGTTCAGTCGATCGTGGCGGGCACGGACGGCTCGGACATGGCGAGCATGGCGCTGCGCCAGGCGATCGAGCTCGCTCAGCGCTCGGCGCGCGGCTGTGCATCGTCAGCGCCTACGAGCCGGTGTCCGATCAGCGGCTGCGCAACCAGCAGGTCGAGGTGCCCAAGGACCTCGAATGGATGGTCAACCCGCGCGAGGACGTGCTCGCGCTGCTGGACGCGGCGCGGACGCGGGCGGCCGGCGCGGGCGTGTCCGACGGTCGAGACGTTCGCCCGCCAGGGCGATGCCGCCGACGCGATCCTCGACGTCGCCGAGGAGCAGCGCGCGGACCTGATCGTGGTCGGCAACAAGGGGATGACCGGCGCCAAGCGGTTCCTGCTCGGCTCGGTCCCCAACAAGATCTCGCACCACGCGCCCTGCTCGGTGCTGATCGTCCGGACGACCTAGGCTGGTGCCGCGGCGGCCGCCGGGATCGGCGCGGTCGCCGCCCCGGCGTTGACGAGCCCGTATCCGTAGTCCGTGTTCGGCTTGGAGCCGCCCAGCGGGGTGGCGGTCTGCTCGAGGCGCTTGAGGATCCGGTCGGGCGACGGGTGCGGCCCGAGCACGCCGCTCGCGATCACCAGCGCGGCGATCGCGGACACGTGCGGCGTGGCCATCGAGGTGCCGTACCAGCCGCGCGGGTAGCCGAAGCTCCCGGGCTTGTGCGGGTTGGGGAACGTCATCTGGAAGATGTTGGGGAGGCTGCGGCCGGGGTGGCAGTTCGGGTCGTTGATGAACGTCGAGTCCTCGCCACCGCCGGGAGCGACCAGCGACAGCCGCGAGCCGCCGTTGGAGTAGTCGGCCAGGCAGCGGTCGCGGGTGGTCGCGCCGACCGAGATCACCGGCTGGGCGCGGGCCGGGTAGGCGACGCGGCCGATGCCCTCGTTGCCCGAGGCGGCGACGACCACGACGCCGTGGCTGTGCGCGTAGCGGATCGCGCTGAGGATGTCGGGGATGTCGCCCTGGTTGATCGACGGGTCGAACTCGAGGCTGAGGTTGATCACCTGCGCGTGGTGGGTGACGGCGTAGCGGATCCCCTCGGCGATCGTGGACGCGTCGCCGGTCCCGTCGCCGTCGAGCACGCGCACCGGCATGATCGACGCGCCGTAGGCGAGGCCGGTCAGCCCGAGCCGTTGTTGGTCGACTCGGCGACGGTCCCGGCGACGAACGTGCCGTGGCCCTCGCGGTCGAGCGGGAACGCGTTGCGGGCGACGAAGTCGTAGGGGTCGACGAACTTCGTGTCGGCGAAGTCGGGCGACTCGTGGAACTGGTGCCAGTTGCGGTAGGCCACGCCGGTGTCGAGGACCGCGACCACGACGCCGCGGCCGCCGGGGCGGTGGTCGGCGAGCAGGTTCGCCCACGCTGCCGGCGCGTTGACGCCGCTGGCCGGCAGGAAGTTCCACTGCATCGCCTGCCAGCCGCCGGCCGTGCTGCCGCGGCCGCGATCGTCGGGGATCCAGGAGCCCGCGACGTGGGCGATGTAGTTGGGGACGGCGTAGGCGACGCCGGGCTGGTGGCGCAGGCGCGAGACCGCGGCGGGCACCGTCTGGCCGCGCGGGACCTGCAGCACGTGCGCCTGCGGGGTGGCGGCGGAGCCGACCCGGCGCATGCCCATCCGCCTGGTCGCGTCGGCGGCCACGGTCGCGGTCGGCCCGGCGGAGTAGCCGACGACGACCTGCCCGGGCACATAATCGGCCGCCCGAGCGATCTTCGGCGCAAGCGCCGCAGCCGCGAGCACGGCGATCACGGCCACGAAGGCCGCCCGAAGGCGCAATGGTGATGGAATCGAGATCAAGTTTTGCGGTCCTACCTCGGAACGCCCCCGAGGCTTAAGACAGCGCCGAAGCGCGATAGTTGCCCTGCCCTATCCCCAACGTTATCGCCCATACAGACGATGACATCCCGCGTGAGCCGGTTCTTCCCCCGCGATGAGTACTTCATGCGCCTCGCGCTGCGCGAGGCGTCCCGGGCGCTCGAGCACGACGACGTGCCGATCGGAGCGGTCGTCGTCAAGGACGGCGAGGTGATCGGCACCGGCCACAACGAGCGCGAGGTCCGCGCCGACCCGACCGCTCACGCCGAGATGATCGCCCTGCGCGAGGCCGCCCGCGCCGTCGGCAGCTGGCGCGTGCTCGACGCCGTCATGTACGTCACGCTCGAGCCGTGCGCGATGTGCGCCGGGGCGATCGTCCTGGCCCGGATCCCCCGGGTGGTGTTCGGGGCCACCGACCCCAAGGCCGGCGCCGCCGGGAGCGTGTTCGACGTGCTCGGCGAGCCCCGGCTCAACCATCGGCCCCAGGTCGAGAGCGGCCTCCTGGCCGAGGAGTCGGCCGACCTGTTGCGGTCGTTCTTTGCTCCCCGACGGAGCTAGCCGGGGCCGAGGCGGTCCGGGCGGGGCGCGCGGGCTAACCTCTGCGGCTCAACCGGAGAGGTGGCAGAGCGGTTGAATGCGCCGGTCTCGAAAACCGGTATGGGCGGTTCCGTCCATCGAGGGTTCGAATCCCTCCCTCTCCGCTATGTGATGAGTCGGGACATGTGTCTCGGATGAGTCGCGTCATAGGTCTCGTTTTTGGGGCCTCGGCCAGCGGCCGGGTTCTTTCTGTTGGTTGCGCCAGTAGGTCTTGTCTGGCTCGATCAGGTGGATTGAGACGACTTCGCCTGTGGTGAGGTCGGCGACGGTGATTTGGTGGTCGTCGGCGAACGCGAGGACGCGTTTGCGTGCGTGGGCTGTGCCGATGCCGAGCGCCTCGGGGATGATGCGCCTGTGCAATCCACCAAGCCCGCGCAGCGCAATGGGCGCGCGCCGCCGGCGCCACCTACAGCGGCTACGTCGAGCTGCGCGCGTGACGTCGGCGACGTCCCGTAAGCGGATCCCTTACATACATGGCCTGTGATCCGGCAGGGGTATCACGATCGCCTCGGAACACAGCGCCACGAGATCCTTGGACCGGAGTCCGCGCGGATCCGAGCTCGGGCACTTAGCGCTTGGTCTCGTACCTCGTCAGGACCACGCCGTCGGGAAACGTCCGGGTCTCCACCAGGGTCAGGTTCACCCAGTTGTCCAGGTCCGTGAAGAACGGAGTGCCGCTGCCCACCAAGACCGGTGCGGTGGCCAGCACGTACTCGTCGATCAGCCCGGCCCGCATGGCCGCCGCGGCGAGTGTGGCGCCGCCGATGTCGATGGGGCCGCCGTCGTCGGCCTTGAGCCGGGTGATCTCGGTGACGGCGTCGCCGGTGACCAGGCGGGTGTTCCAGTCGACCGTGCTGATCGTCGAGGAGAACACCACCTTCGGCATGTCCTGCCAGCGGCGGGCGAACTCGATCTCCGCCGGTGTGGCGCCCGGCTGCTGGTCGGCGGTCGGCCAGTGGGAGCTCATCGTCTCCCACAGTTTGCGCCCGTACAGCGCCAGGCCCGTCGCCCCCACCCGGTCAGACCACCACTGGAACAGCTCGTCGCTCGGCACGCTCCAGCCCAGGTCGTCGCCGGGCGCGGCGATGTAGCCGTCCAGGCTCAGGTTCATGCCAAAGGTCAGTTTCCGCATGGCGTCAGCCTCCCATGAGTCGGCATTTCGGCGTACAGACCAGCACGGCGCGGAAAAATCATCGGTCAGGCCACACCGAGGGCCGGTTGACCACCACGCCAAGCGGATGCTGCGTACGGAAGGGAACCCCCACCGACAGGCTCATTGCCCTGAGCAGGCACTTCGCTGCCAAGCGGCGGAGGGGTGTGCCCCAAGCCCGGTTCGGTGATGCGTGCCGGTGACGGGGGGCTAACCGGCATACACCCCGAGCGTGTCCGCAGCTGCTGATCGCATAGCGGCGACGCGCCGGCGAATGATCCGCTCCACGCCGCCCTCCGGGCGGCGCTCCCTTCTCACCCGCCCAGTTCCTGACCCGGGCCGACCCCGGCGCTCGCCGGTGTGGGTGCTGGCAGACCCGCACGTTGGCGGACCGGCGAACGGGCCCTCAAGCCCTTCGGGCTCGCTGGCGCGCCCTCCCTCGCGGTCGGGTTCCGGCCCGTCGCCGGCCCGCCCTCCGCGGGGCCATGCACAGCTCCCACACCAACCACCAGACGGCGGCCGCGCGTACCTCATCGAGCGAGGCCTTGAGAGCAAAGCCGAGCTCGACGCTCTAGTGGCTGACTACCTCGAGCAGGCAGCGCAGCTTGACCGCCCGCCGATGTTCGGCTCGGCCGACAGCGACGGGTAGGGACCGCATCGACACGAACAGAGCGACCTTTTCGTGACAGCGGGTCTCTGGTTCATCGACTATTGCGTTCGGACATCGTGCACTTAACCGCGTCGGCGCTGCCGGGCACGCGCCGAGCTTGGGCATAGGTCGACGGGCTCGAGTGACCGCGTACGGCTGTCCGGTGGACGTCCGGGTTCTGGGCGATTTGCGAGCCGTAGGCGAGCGGAGCGGAATGCCGCCGGGCGGTTCGTGTTAGCCGGGTTGCTCGGTGTCGGGTTCTGAGTCGCGGCGGTATTGGTCGGGGATCGATCCCCATCCGAAGATCGCGACTGGGCCGGGCGGGACGATTCCGTATTCCTCGATCGGGTCGACCTTGGTGTCGGAGACGGTGCACCGGTGTTGCCAGTCGTCGCCGAGATCGAAGACGTATTCGAACTCTTCGCCGGGTTTGACCTCGCGTGCGACTTTGAGCTTGGCGTGGTCGTGCCAGACGACGTCGGGTTCGTAGCTGTCATCGGGGTAGCCGATCAGCCGCCGGTCGGCGAGCTCGAACTGATGCAGGTGCGAGAGGTCCCAGCGTGCGAACCCAGCGTTGATCGCGTGCGCGAGCTGTTCGAAGGTGTGCGCGGGTCCGACGATGAACACGCGCCCGGGTGGCGGGTCGCAGTCGTCTCCGCCGCCGCCGAGCAGCTCGACCTTGATCTGCAGCCAGGTTCGAGCCATCGCCCGGGAGCCTAGCCCGGATCCTGTTGCTTCTCTAGGAGCGCAACGCCGCGTGGGCTGTCGCTCGGTTGGCTTTAGCGTCAGCCGGCGGGGCGGGCGGGGCGCGGGTCGAGGTCTTTGCCGCGCAGCCGGTAGCTGTCGCCCTTGAGCGAGAGGATCTCGGAGTGGTGGATTAGCCGGTCGATCATCGCGGTAGCGGCCATGTCGTCGCCGAAGATCTCACCCCACGCAGAGAATGGCTTGTTGCTGGTGACGATCATCGAGGCGCGCTCGTAGCGGTTTGAGACTAGGCTGAACATGAGGTTGGCGGCCCGGGGTCAAACGGGATGTATCCGACCTCGTCGACGACGATCAGCGAGATGAACGACAGCCGCCGCAGCTCGGCCTCGAGGCTGCCTTGGCGCTTGGCTTCGGAGAGGCGGGCGACCCATTGGGCCGCGGAAATGCTGGCTCGCGCGATTTGCGGCTGGACCATACGAATTCACGAGCAGTGCAGATCATCCACCGCTGATCGGGGCTAGCTGGCGTGGATGGCGAGCCAAGCTTGGGCGTCGTCGTAAGCCTGCTGGGTTGACTTCAGAATTGTCTTGGAGGCGGGGACCACGGTCACGGCGTCGCGGAGGTCGACGCGGTGAGACCTCCGCAGCTGGTCGATGAGGTCGGGTTCCACCCCGCTGAGGAACAGGTGCCCGCCCGTCGAGCGCAGCCGCTGCGCGTACTCGGCGAGGACGATCAACGCGGTGGCGCCCAGCGCCGTCCGGCCGCGTAGCCTCAATACCACTACCGGCAGCTCGGCCTCAGCCGGGTCCGGGAGCAGCGCTTGCAGCGTTCGGGCGCCTGCGAACAGCAGGCTGCCGTATACGTCCAGAAGCGTGACCCGGTGGCTGGGAAGCGTCGTTGGAACCGGGGCTTCCACGAGAGACCGGTGATCGCCCGGCGTGAGCGCCACCACGGTCAGATCGACAGCTTCCTGATTGAGCTGGAGCAGCAGCGAGAGCGCGACGCCGATGCCGACCGCCGCGGGCACCGGGAGGAGCAGCGTCGCCGCGAACGTCGCCGCGAAGGCGACCTGCGACGGCAACCCGGTGCGCAGCACCGTGTCCACCCGCCCGATCCGGAGCGAGCTGATCGCGGCGAAAATCAACACCGCGGCGAGCGTCGTGATCGGGATCTTCCCAACCACCCCGGAGAACGCGACCAGGATCAGCAGCATCCACAACCCAGAGAAGATGGAAGCCCATCGGCTGCGTGCACCCGCCGCGACGTTGAGCGCGGTCTGGCTTACCGAGCCGCCGACCGGCTGGCCTCGAAAGAATCCTGAGGCGACATTGCCGATTCCCTGTCCGATGAAGTCACGGTTTGGATCCGATTGTGAGCCGTCGGGGTTGGGCGCTGCCTCCGCCACGCCGGTCCCCTGGACCAGCACGATCACCGCGACGGCCGCCGCCCCGGCTATCAGATCAAGTGAGGTGAGCAGTGACAGATGTGGAATGTGCGGCGTGGGGACACCGCTGGGGATCATCCCCGAGTCCTGGACTCGGATCAGGTTGCCGGCGCCAAGCGACACCACCGTCGGTACGGCCAGCGCCACCAACGAAGCGACGGAAGCGATCCGCGTCCGGCTCAACACCGCCATCAGTACCAGTGCTGAAACGCCCACCGCCGCTGCTGTCAGCGACATGTCTCCCGGGTGGCTGATGACGTTCCAGGCCTTGACCACCGCTGGGCTGCCCTTCTGCGATGAGCCGAGCAGGTCACCGAGCTGGCCCAGGACGATGTTAATTGCCACGCCGCTCAGGAACCCGGTCAGCACGGACACCGACACAAAGCGCGTGAAGCGCCCCCAGCGCAAAATGCCCGCCGCGATCATCATCAACCCCGCCAGGACGGACAGCATGAACAGCGCCTCGGGACGATCGGCCCCCGAGAAGGCGCCCAACGTCGAGCCGGCGGCGAGCGCGGCGGCCGTGGTGGTGGTGACCACCATTAGCCGGGTGCTGACCGCCACCCCGCCCCCAATCGGTCCGGCCATACTGGCGTACAGCCCGTAGACGGGGTTGACGCCGACAAGTACGGCAGACGCCATCCCGTCTGGAACGCTCGCGATCGCGCCCGGGATCCCCGCGACTGCGTCCCGGCGCAACGCGTCGCGGTCCGGGCGCAACCACCTCGTCCCCGAGCGCGGCCACTTCACGCGGGCGGTCCCGCGCTCGAACGCCGGTCAGGGCCGCCGCTGCCGTGTGCGGAAGGGACGCCGCGCTTGGCGCCGGTCTTGGCGGTCATCGCGGCGGTCCTCACGCCAGTCTCCACGGCGGCGAACTCCGCGTGTCACAACCGCTGCCGTACCCGCTACCGCGGCGGTACGAGCAACCGGTCCACCGATTACGCCTGGCCCACAAACCTCTGGGGCAGCGAGGAGTCGATCCTCGGCCTTGTCATGTCCGTCGTGCCGTTCCGTACGGAGGCCGTCATTCCCTGGAAGCCCGACGACGCACCGGGTCCGAGTTCTCCTTCGACGACGATGCGGTAGCGATGCGCTGACATGCCGGCCAGCATGCCCGACGAATGCGGCGAGTTGGGCCGTTTGGACGGAGGATCACCCGGGTGATTCGGTCCTCTCGAGCGTCTCCCGCGACAGGCCGTCGCTCGCGTCGCCTTCGAGCATCTCTGCTGAAGCAGCCTGTGAACCTCACTGCGACGCCGCGGTCCAATCACCCGGGTGAGCGTCAATCACCCGGGTGAACACTCCGCCACGTCCTTCACATGAAGGAGAGCGACGGTGATGATGTCGCAGTCAATCACTCGGAGGATCCGTGGAGGTACGCGCCATCCGTGACCTAGAGGCCGGTTCCACGGCGAACTCCCTACCGCACCTCAAAGGAGGCAAAGTGGCTGTTGAAGGAGCTTCCCAAACCCGAGTCGCAGCGGACTACGACGCCTACGCCGTAGACGACGACCGCGGCTATGGCTGGGTCGTGTTTGCGGGCACGCTGTTGCTGATGCTCGGCACGCTGAACTTCATCGAGGGTCTCGCCGCGATCGGCAACGCGCACTTTTTCGTGGCCAACACCCACTACATCGCCGGCAGCCTGAACACCTGGGGCTGGGTAGTCTTGTGCATTGGCGTGGTCGAGTGGGGCGTCGGCTGCGGCGTGTTTCTCAAGAACCAATTCTCGCGCTGGGTCGGCGTGGTCGTGCTCGCCGCCAATGCGATTGTGCAACTGCTGATGATGCCGGCATACCCGTTCTGGTCGCTGTCGATCTTCACGCTCGACATCCTCGCGATCTACGGTCTGATCGCGTACGGGAAGCGGATCTCCAGCGCGGACTAAGTACACGGAATCGGCATCGCTACCACCTCGGAGCGAAGACGTGCTCTTCCGTTCAAGAAGGCACAAACCTGCGGGCGAGACCCCCCGCGTCGCTGATATCAGCGACGCGGGGACCGACGAAAAGACGCTTCGCCAGACAGAGCAGTTCATGCAGTGGCGGCGGTCGGCACAGCGCGTCACCCGCGCATGGAACGCCTGGGTTGCCGCCGAGTGCCGCGATCACAGCGCGCGCTACCGCGCGTTCATAGTTGCCCTTGCCGACGAGGAAAGGGCAGCCGTGGAGATGGAGCACATGATCGACCTCGCCGAAGCGGAGCCGTGTGTCACGACCGCCGATCCGCGCAATGGCGGCGTGGAGGCCCGGTGGGGCTAGACCGTGGGCCGTACCACGGCTCGGATCCCCACCGAGTGGGCGGGTCCGGCGGTCGGCCACGTGCGGCCTGGCCCTTGTGGGCGCGGTGGAACGACGAGTTGGGGCAGCGGTATTCGCTCGGGGTCGAGGAGGAGGTGATGCTCCTGGACCCGACTGACTGGTCGTTGGCCCAGTCGAGCGACCGCGTTCTTGAGCAGCTCTCGGACGGGCTCTCGGCGCGTGCATTCCCCGAGACACATGCGGCGGTGATCGAGCTCGCGACCGGCATCCACTCGGATGTGCACGGGGTTGTGGCAGAGCTGGCGTCGCTGCGCAACCAGCTCGCGTATGAGTTGGGCGAGATGGGATTGAGTGTCGCCGCCGCGGGCACGCATCCACTGACCGTCGGGGCCGAGACAGAGGTCTCGAGCCGCCGACACCTCCCGGTTCTGCTTGCGCTCTCGGCCAATTCTCCGTTCTGGCGTGGGCGCGACAGCGGGTTCGCGTCCGCCCGTACATTGATCTTCCAGGCATTCCCCCGGGCAGGCCTACCGCCGTGTTTCGCCGACTACGCCGACTACGTCAAGTCGATCGACCCGCTGATCGCATACGGGGCGATACCCGACCCAAGCTTCCTGTGGTGGGACGTGCGACTGCAACCCGCGCTCGGGACCGTCGAGGTACGTGTAATGGACGCACAGTCGCAGACCCGAGATGTCACTCCTCTGGTCGCGTTGATTCAGTCGCTGGCGTGTCTGGAGCTCGAGGAAGCGCCTCCATCGGTCGTGCCAAGCCCGGAGGTTCTCGCCGAGAATCGCTTCCTGGCCGCGCGAGACGGGATGGACGCTCGGCTGATCGACGCGGAGGCAGGTTGTCTGGTGCCGCTACGAGAGGCACTCGACTCCCTGCTGACCGACTGTCGGGAGGCCGCGGTGAGGCTCGGTTGCGGTGGTGTGCTGGATCGGGTGCAGCACCTCGCGGACACCAATGGGGCCGAACGTCAGCGCCGGTTCGTCACCCTCAACCCACGGCTCGACCACCTGGTCATAAGCCTCGCTGCCCGGTTCCTCGCTCCGCGCTCGCACAGCACGACTGACGCACGAAACGGCCACACAGCTCAGAAACCGACAGAAAGGAGCGGCCAATGTGCCGCTGGCTCGCATACTCCGGCTCGCCGATCCTGATGAAGGAGGTCCTCTACAGCGGAACCCACTCATTGGTTGACCAGAGCCTGCACTCGCGACTCGGGGCCGAGACGACCAACGGCGACGGCTTCGGCGTCGGCTGGTACGGCGCCCCCGAAACGCCGGGCGTCTTCCATAGCACCGAACCGGCGTGGAACGACAGCAATCTCCTAGAGCTCGCCGGGCACATCAGCTCGCCGCTGTTCTTCACCCATATCCGAGCGGCGATCGGCAGCGCCGTGCAACAGACCAACTGCCACCCCTTCCGCCACGACCATTGGCTGTTCATGCACAACGGCTACATCAACGAGTTCGCCGCGATCAAACGCGACCTGATCCTCGCCGTCGACCCTTCCCTGTACCCCGAGATCAAGGGCCAGGCCGACACCGAAGTGCTGTTCTATCTCGCACTCACGTTCGGCCTCCAGGACGATCCGCCGGCCGCCGTCGAGCAAGCAATCGGTCTCATCGAAGACGTCGCCGATCGACACGCGGTCCCGCACCCATTCCAGGGCACCGTCGCCACCACCGACGGCGAGAGCATCTGGGCGTTCCGGTACTCCAGCGAACACAAATCGCGCACGCTCTTCTACACCACCAACGTGCCCGCACTGCGACAGCTCTATCCCGACCGGCCAGAGCTCCAACAGTTCTCCGATGACGCACGATTGATCGCCTCCGAGCCCCTGGGTGACTTCGCCGGCGCATGGAACGAAGTGCCCGAGTCGAGCTGGGGGGTCGTCGGCCCCGGCCGCAAACAGATACAGCCATTCGCGCCCAAAGTCCCCTCGCCATCGATATCCATCCCCTGAGGCCAGCGAACCCAGTGTCACACGCCAACCCACGCGACTTCGCGACCTGCCGCTGGGAGTACTGCTCGACCAGGACCAGCCGTCGGATATCAACCCCCTGCTCCACGCCGACGACATACTCCTTCTCGCCCAACCCACACAGATCAGACGAGCGTCAACGGCCGGCCTGACAACACCAACCCGCACGGCGTGGCCTAGAGCAGGCATCTTGTCGTAGCTGCGCCAGCGGTTCGTTTTCGTGGAACACTCAGGTTCGGCTGGCCTCCCGTGTAGGGGAGCGGGACGACTGCATCCTATCCTCGGGGCGCTCGACAATCGCGAGCCGTGCCCTCAATCGCCGGTTCTCGCGTTCCAGATCCGCCACGCGGCGTTGCGCTGCCACCAGGTCCCCGGCCATTCTGCGCAAAGCAGTTCCGATCCGCGCCTCTCTGTCACCCATGGTGCGCTGACCGTGGCAGAGCGTGCGACGACGTGCAAGCAGGCCAGCACGTGTGCCCGTCGGAGGCAGCCACCGCTATCAGCTTCTAGCGCGGGCGAAGCTGTCGAAAGACAGCGATTCCTAGCGGACTGTTGAGCTACTTCGCCGGCGCACCTCGGGCTGGCGCTGGCGTTAGCCGCTGACGGCGCCTCGACGAGGCCGAGCGAGAAGCGCTACGAGGCGAGCGGCTGCGACGCTCGCCCCAACCCACTGTTGGTCACGCTCACGCCGTGCTCGTAGTCGCGAGGCGCTCGGTCTGCTCGAGCTCACCGAATCACCCGGGTGATGTTGGGCGAAACCCGCCCAAATCGCGGCGACAGTCCGGCATGCTGGGGCCCGAACGTCACCGCCTCGTCATCGCGGCAGAGACGCGACGAGCCCGAGTTGACGACGACGACTTGGCACCGATTCGAAGGGCCCGTGACCTCATGACCGTTCTCTGGATTCTGCTGGCGCTTTTGTACGTGGCGTGCTGCTGGGTCAACTCTGACCCGGCGACGTTCCGCGGCGGACATGTATCGCTGTTGTGGATCGGATTCTTCATCCCGATCGTGTGGATCGTCGGGGCATTCATCGCCCTGGCCGAGCGCGCGGCCGCACGTGCCGCCGGCGTACGTGTCGAACGGTGGGCTCCGAGGCTG
>CAWHRT010000020.1:0-9912 GCA_963831845.1 uncultured Solirubrobacterales bacterium
CGCCTCGACCCGCCGTGGTCCGACGAAGTCGCCACGGAGCTCGTGTACAGCATCCACGGACACGTCGAGCGGCTGGTCGCGGGCGGCGCCGCAACCAGCGTCGGCAGCGCCGACGGCCGCCCTGTCTACCAGATGTCGCAATGAGGATCTCTCGCATCGACACCATCCGGACCGATGAGTTTCCCAACCTGGTCCACGTCCTCGTCCACACCACGGAGGGGCTCACCGGGCTCGGAGAGACGTTCTTCTTCGCCGACGCCGTGGAGGCCCACGTCCACGATGCCGTCGCCGACTACCTGTTGGGCAAGGACCCATCGCAGATCGAACGCCACTCCGCCGCGCTGCGCGGTTACGTCGGCTCGGGCTCGAGCGGCGCCGAGATGCGGGCCGCGTCGGCGGTCGACATAGCGCTGTGGGACCTCCTCGGGAAGACGCTCGGGCAGCCGTTGCACGACCTGCTCGGGGGCCGGTCGCGTGAGCAGATCCGCACCTACAACACGTGCGCCGGCGAACGCTACGTCCGCGGGCGCCGAGCCCAGGCGGTGGCGAACTGGGGTCTATGCGAGCCGAGCGCGGACGGGCGCCACGAGGACCTCGACGCGTTTCTCCACAGCCCTGCCGAGCTCGCTCGCAGCCTGCTCGACGAGGGCACGACCGGCATGAAGATCTGGCCGTTCGACCCGTACGCCGAGGCGACCCTCGGTCACGACATCTCGACCGCCGAGCTCGACCTGGCGCTCGAGCCGATCCGGCGGATCCGCAACGCCGTCGGCCGAGAGATGGATTTGATGGTCGAGCTGCACGCACTCTGGGACGTGCCTGCCGCGTGCCGGATCGTCTCCGCCCTGGCTGACTACGACCTGTTCTGGATCGAGGATCCGGTCCGGGTCACGAGCGCCGACGCGCACGCCGACGTCCAGCGCGCCACCCACGCTCCGATCGCGGCCGGGGAGACGCTCGCGGGCCTGGCCGACTATCGCGATCTGCTCGCCCGCGACGGCGCGCGGATCTTGATCTTCGACGTCGGCTGGGTTGGTGGCATCACCGCCGCGCGCAAGGTCGCCGCGCTCGCGGAGGCGTACGAGCGACCGGTGGCCCCGCACGACTGCACCGGACCGGTCGTGTACACGGCGGCGACGCACATGTCACTGCACCTACCCAACGCGATCCGGCAGGAGAGCGTGCGCGCGTTCTGGGACGGCTGGTACCGCGACCTCGTAACCGCCCTGCCGGTGATCGAGCGCGGCATGGTGACCGCGCCCCCCGGCCCCGGGCTCGGCCTCGCGCTGCGCCCCGAGATGTTCGAGCGCGCCGACGTCAGGATCCGATCGACAAGCGAGGAGTACGCACGATGAGCAGAACCGTTCGCGTGATGCAGGAGGACTGGGGCGTGTTCAGGAACCTCCCCGCCACCGCGAAGCGCTTCACCGAGCAGACCGGGATCGACGTCGAGGTCACGCTGACAGTGATCCCCGAGATGTGGGAGCTGATGGAGCGAAGCTTCTCGGGCGAGGACCCACCGTTCGATCTCGTCGGCGTCGACGATTTGCTGTTGATCCAGGCGGCTCGCGGCGGGCGCGTCGAGCCGATCGACGACCTGATCGCGGCCGACGGTTACTCGCTCGACGACTTCCCACGGGCCGCGATCGACGCGCTGTCGGACCGCGGCCGGATCTGGGGTCTCCCCTACTGCTTCGTCTCCAACGTCCTCATCTACCGGGCCGACCTGTTCGAGAAGCACTCGATTGCCGTCCCCCAGACGCTGGACGAGCTGACCGCGGCCGCGGTCGCCGTTCAGGAGGCTGAGCGGGCTGGCGGGAACGAAAACTTCTACGGCATCGCGATTCGCGGCGCGCCGAACTGCGGACTCAATTTCTGGATCATCGGCTCGACCTGGGGGCCGTCGTTCGGGGCGCGCTGGTATGACGACGAAGGCCGTCCGACGCTGGCGACGCCGGAGCTGATCGCCGCCGTCGAGCACTACGTCGATCTCGTGCGCCGGGCGGGGCCGCCGGAGTCGCCGACGATGGATTTCATCGATTGCATGGAGTGCTATGGCGCCGGCCGCGCGGCGATGACGATCGAACCCGCGAACGAGGCGTCGATCCTGTACGACGAGGGCGGCGCGGTGGCCGAGGCCACTCGGACGGCGCTGATGCCGGTGGGGCCGATCGGGACGCGCCACGTCGGTCTGTACACCCCTCCGTACGCAATCCCCTCCCGGTCCGCCTCGAAGGACGCCGCGTGGGAGCTCGCCAAGTTCCTGTGTGCGCCGGAGCAGATGCTCGATGACGTCCAGAAGAGCGGGTTCGTCGAGGTGGCCAGAGACTCGCTCCTGCGCGATCCCGCGTTCGCTGCCCGCTTCCGACCCGAGCTCCTGTCGACGACGGTCGAGACGCGGCGGTTCGCTCGCGGCGAGCGTCCTGTCACCAATTACGGGATGGAGGTCGGCAACCGGATCGGCGATGAGATCGTTCGAGTGCTCACCGGCGAGCTCGGAGCCCCAGAGGCGATGGCCAACGCCGAACGGACCGTGGCGGCGCTCGGCCCTCCGTGGTGAGCGTCACGCGCTCGTCGCGGGCTGTACCTTGTACTCAACATGGTTCGGGCCGGCTCACGAATCGTGATGGGCGCGACACTCTTCGAGACGCCCGGGTTGAAGCGCGGCATCCAAATCTCCGGACTTGGGAGCATCATGATCGTGGTCGTTGTGGCCGCCCTCGGGCTCATGCTCTACCGACACGGTGGCCCGAGACCCGGTCCTTCGGATCCACATCCGGGCGACGGCTGGGGCAATGGGCCGCGACCGCCCGACCCCCCTCGTTCCGACCGTCCGCCGGGCGGCATTCCGCTCGACGATGCGGCGCCGGCACGCGCGCGTCTGCGCGGCCAGGGCCGGCTGGCGGACAAGCTGCCGGCGCAAGCGAGGCGACCCGCGCGAGAGCCTGACCGAGCGCCGGTCCGGCGGGGCGGCGCTGTTCCGGGCACGCGCGTGGCAGCGGCCTCGGCGAAGCGAGTGGCGGCCTTCGCGCATAAGAACCACACCACCTGGGTGACGACCAAGTGCGCCGGCGCCCTTGGCTCGCCCGCGCAACCCCCAACGAACGACGCGCCCGGCGAGCGCCTCTCCGGCTCCCCTAAGGGCTCGCCGCGGCAACGCCCGCCGCGTAACCCTCCAAGGGGGGCAGTTTTCAACCGGCGACAAGGGGTCGGATTTCAAGCGACCTTGACACGGGCTGGGACCAGTCGATCCTCGGCGTTTTGAGCAGGCAGCCGCTCGGCTGACGAGTGCTTTCCGGATCCACATATCCCGAGGCGGACGACTGCGATCGAGTTCACTAAGACCTCGGCGCCCTCACCTGGGCGCGTCGCAGGAATCGTGCTTGCCGCCGAGGCGCGCGGAGGCTGAGAAACTCTAGAGGTGGTCAGCCGCCGCCTCGTCCGCTTCCCGAGCTCCGCACTGGCCGGGCTTGAATGGCCGGTGTTTGAGGCGGTCGGCGCACGCGACGGACCGCGGGTCTGCCTGCTCGCTGGGGTGCACGGATGTGAGTACTCCTCGATCGCGGCGGTCAGGCAGTTCATGCGTGAGCTCGACGACTCGACGGTGGCGGGATCGATTGTCGCGGTGCCGATCGTGTCTCCAACGTCGTTCACCGCGCGATCTCCCTTCGTCGTGCCCGAGGATGGTCAAAACCTCAATCGCTCCTTTCCGGGAGACGCGAACGGGTCGTTCACCGAGGTGCTCGCCCATCACGTCTTCTCGGAGTTCGTGACCGGCAGCGATGTGCTCATCGACCTGCACGGCGGCGACATGGTCGAGGCGCTTGAGCCGTTCGCGCTCTACGACGACTCTGCGGTGCGCGAGACCGCGGAGCAGCTGGCCCGGGCGTTCGGGCTGCGCTACGTGGTGTGCGACACCACGGACACGCTCGGCGGGACCACGAGCGCGGCCGCCGCGGCCGCGGGGATCCCGGGCTTCATCGCCGAGGCCGGTGGCCGCGGGCTGCTTGACCGGGTCGAGGTCGAGCGCCACGTGCGGGGACTGCGCGGCACGCTTCGGGCCGCGGGTGTGCTTGACGGCGCGCCGGAGCCGCCGCTCGCGGGCCAGCAGCTGGTCGAGCGGTTCCTCTGGCTGCGCACCTCGACTCCCGGCTGGTGGCAGTCCGCACTGGACGTCGGTGACACGGTCGCAGCTGGCGATCGGCTCGGGAGCGTGCTCGACGGATTCGGCGACACTGTCGCGACGATCACCGCGCCCGAGGCCGGCGTAGTGCTCTTTCTCACCTCAAGCCCCGCCGTACAGGCCGACGGCCTGCTTGTCGGGCTCGGCGCCGGCCTACGGCCGTTCTAGGCGGGGGCCGCGCGGCCTCCCTCCATGGCATCAGGTCGTGATCCTGGGCGTGCTCAGAGTCAAGTCGTCTGAGGTGGTGTAACGCTCCAGGCTCGTCGTTGTTGTCGGGGTTGGCGGCTCCCGCACGGCGGCGCTGGGCATAGGAGCAACGCGTGGGGCCGAGTATTGCGCCGTCGTCTACAACGGGAGCCGAGCACGATGGGTCAACCACGCGACCCGACCGTGTGGGAGAGTTAGGCGATGGCCAGTCAGGGTGACGAGATCGCCCGCCCCTCGCGAGGCGGCGAAGAGCGGTCCGCCGAGCGCCCACCGTCGCAGGCAACTCCCGCGATCGACGCTCGCGCGGCGCGCGTGCTGGGACTCCAGCGGGCGGTCGGCAACCGCGCGACGGCGCGGCTGCTCGCTCGCGATGACACGCCGAGTCTGCTCGGCCCGACGCCCCGCCTGCACCTCGACCCGCAGTTCATGCCGCCGCCGACGCTGTCCCTCCCGAGCTTGGGCTCGAGCCTTTCGCGGCCGGGCCAGCTGCCGCCGCTCCCGGATCTCCACGACCGGCAACCGAGCATCTCCGACTATCGGTCGCCTGCTGGCGCCGGCGCGCTGGCGCCGGATGTCGCGTCGAGGCTGTTCGACTTCCGGGCGATCCTGCAGTCGCTCCCGCAGCCACCTGACACGATCACCGTCCCCGCCGACCCGGCGCCCGACACGCCCGACCCCTTCCAGTTCCAGGCAGGCATGCAGTGGAGCTGGTCGGCTGGCAAGGCCGCTCCTGACCGGACGGTCCAGCTCCAGCTCCAGCGCGGCGTCTACATCCTGCAGGCGTCGGTCAACATCGACAACGGCCAGGTCCAGTGGCTGGGTGGAATCAACCCGCAGATCAGCACTCGGGAGGTCCACTTTCTCGGCGCCGTGATCAGCGCCCAGGCGTTCCTGCAACTGCTCGCCGGCGTCACCTCCGATCGCGGCGGGACGATGCAGGGCCAATTCACCTTCCAGGCCGCCGCCGGCGTGCAGCTGACGATCAAGATGGGTCCGATCACCGCTCAGCTCCAGGTCGGCCCGCAGGCGTCGTGGTCACCGGGCGGTGGCTGGGGCTTCGCGTTCAACGCCGCCCCCGGCGCGGGACCGACCAGCGGCGTCCCGGTGCCGATGGATCCCCCGAGCGCCTCAGGACTGCCGCCGGTGCACAACGCGATCACGTTTGGCTTCAACTTCTAGCTCGACAACACGCGCAAGTCGCCCGCCGCGGCCCAATCCGACGACGGCGCCGGGTCCGACCGACGGCACTGTCTCGATTCGATTGCCGCGACCGCGACCAACTGTCGTTCGCGAATGTCTGGTACCAAACGGGGTACCAAACTGAGCGAAACTCACCGAACTGCGAGCACCTCACAGCCTGATTCATCGGGGGCCGTCATCCTGCGGAACGCCCTGGGGGCCGCTCATAAACCGAGGTCGCGGCCTCGGATGCGACCGCCCGCAGACCCGAAGGGCGCTCTGAAATCGGTGCTAGCCGCGGCGCCGTTCGGAAGCGGTGCAAGCTTCTCCAGGTGCGCCTTGCGAGCGCACATTCCCTGGCTTGCCTAGAACCGGCTCTCAGCCGTCGTGTAGGCAAATCGTTGGTCACCTCGCACCCAAGCGCGCTTGCACACTCCGTAGCGACCGTCGGGTCTTCTGAACCCGACGACTTTGCGCCAGCTGGTCCCTCGCTCTAGACGGAAGTTTTTGAGGGTTTGAGGCCCGATCCCCAGTGTTGGTGGGGGTCGGGCCTTTCTTTTGCTGGTTTGTTGTAGCCAAAGTCATGTTTGGAGTCTGTCCGGTGGGTGCGATAGTGTGGTTGGAATGGCAAAGCGTGGTGGTTCGGCTCACGTAGCCACAATCAGGACGAAAGGGAAGGGCGGTGTGGTGTACGCCTCGCAGCTGCTCCGCCGCTCCTACCGCGACGCGCAGGGCAAGGTCCGCCACGAGAACCTCGGGAACCTGTCGCACCTCCCGCCCGAGATCATCGACGCGATCCGCGCGATGCTCGCCGGCCGTCGCCTGGTCGATCTCGACGCGGACTTCGAGATCATCCGCTCGCTGCCCCACGGCCACGTCGCCGCGGTCCTGGGGGTGCTGCGCGACCTGGATCTGGAGCGGCTGCTCGGCCGTGCTCGCTGCCGGGAGCGTGACCTGGTCGTCGCGATGATCGTGCAGCGGCTGATCGCGCCGGGCTCGAAGCTGTCGGCCACGCGGCGCTTTGGGCAGACCACGTTGGCCGACGAGCTCGAGCTCGGCGAGGTGACCGAGGCCGAGCTGTTGGCGGCGATGGATTGGCTGCTTGACCGCCAGGACCGGATCCAGCGGACGCTCGCGCGCCGCCACCTCAAGGACACCGGCGAGGAGGGCGATGGGTTCGTGCTCTATGACCTGTCCTCGAGCTACATGGAGGGTCGCTGCTGCCCACTGGCGACATTGGGGTACTCCCGCGACGGGCGCAAGGGCAAGCTGCAGGTCAACTACGGGCTGATCTGCAGCCCGGACGGCCGCCCCGTCGGCGTGCGCGTCCACGCGGGCTCAACCCAGGATCAACAGACCGTCCCGGACACGATCCGGGCGATCCGCCACGACTTCGGGATCGAGAGGGTCGTCTTCGTCGGGGACCGCGGGATGATCACCCAAGCGCACGCGGCCGCGTTTAAGGAGCAGGGCGTGGACTTCATCAGCGCGCTGAAGTCCGTGCAGATCCGCTCGCTGATCAACTCGGGTGAGTTGCAGCTCTCGCTGTTTGACGAGGTCAACCTGGCCGAGATCACCTCCACCGCGTTCCCCTCAGAGCGGCTCGTGGTGTGCCGCAACCCGGCCGTCGCCGCCGAGCGCGCCCGCAAACGCGCCGAGCTCTTGACCGCGACCGAGCACGAGCTCGACAAGGTCGCCGCCATGGTCACCGGCCCCCGCGGAACCCTCCGCGCCGCGGACGCCGGCACGATCGGCCAGCGCGCCGGACGCGTGGTCAACAAGTACAAGGTCGCCAAACACTTCACGCTGACCATCGCCGACGGCCACTTCGCCCATCACCGCAACACCGAGCAGATCACCACCGAGGCCGCGCTGGACGGCCTCTACGTGATCCGCACCACCCTCCCCGCGACCCGCCTCGGCGCCCCCGCCGCGGTCCGCGCCTACAAGCAACTCAAGCTCGCCGAGCACGCGTTCAAAACGATGAAGGACACGATCGAGATCCGCCCCATCCACCACCACCTCGCCGACCGCGTCCGCGCTCACGTGTTCCTGTGCATGCTCGCCTACTACCTCGCCTACGAACTCCAAGAACGCCTGACGCCGCTGCTGTTCACCGACGACACCCCACTCGCCCCCACCGACCCCGTCAAGCCCGCGACCCGCTCACCCTCAGCCCGCGCCAAGGCCGGCAGCGCCCGCACCGCCGACCAGTACCCCGCCCACACCCTCCCCGACCTGCTCGCCGACCTCGCCACCATCTCCCGCAACCAGATCCGCACCAGCGCCAGCGACCACACCTTCCCGCGCGTGACCACACCCACCCCCCTCCAACACCGCGCCCTCGACCTGCTCGACATCAAGCTCCACACGTAGCCAAAGCCAAACCAGCCCGCAGCACCCCGAATCCCGCACCACCACGCGGGATTCAACATTTCAACCGTGAAAACTTCCGTCTAGAGCGCGTCCCGCACAATCCTCCTGGCGAAATCACCGCAGCGAATCGCGCTCCGCGAGCTGAATCCATAGGCCAGGATGAACTCCAGCGGAGATCAATGCTGCTGATCATTGTTAAGTCGCCGAGGCGATCCAGAAGAGGTTCGGCGTCACCGCGGAGGCGGCGCAGCGCGAGGTCGACGCGGCCCCTGTGACGTTAGAGGCGACTCATGAGCATGAGATCCACTGCGGCCGAGTCAAGCCATCCGACATCTTCTGTGTAACCGGTGACAACGGCCGCGCCGATCCTGGTACGGAAGGCCTCGACGCGACGAGCGTCGAGCGTCGAGCACGGCCGCCGAGTGTGGCGTGGCGCGGCTGGCGCACTTGGGTGAGTGCGGCCGTGGCTGTGGGATGAAGCGGCATGCTGCCGCCGACCCCTGACGTGATCGTGACTGGGGTGCGTGGGTCGGTAGGCTTGGCGCCTGTGCAGCGGATGATTGGGGCGAGTCGTGCCGGGGTTGCCCTGGCGTGGGCGCTTTTGACGCTGATAGTCGGCGTCGCGCCGGCATGGGCGAGCACCGCCAATGGCGGGCTGCGTCACGTCCCCGAGGGGAACCCGCTGGCAAGGATGAAGTGGGGCGTGTACGAGGGGCCGATCGACGGCGTGTGGCCCGCCTACGCGGCTGCTCATGGGCGCCAGAAGGCGCTGTTGGGAAAGATCGCGCTGCAACCACGTGCGGTGTGGGCCGGCTTCTGGGACGGCGACGCCAGGGCGACTGCGCAGGAATCGATCCAGGACTCGACTCAGGGAGATCCCAACGTCCTCACCCAGGCTGCGGTCTTCCGCCTCAACCCGTGGGAGAGCTGCTCGGGGTCTTGGTCGGGCGCCGACCAGGCCGGCTACAAGGGGTGGATTCGCAGCTATGCGGCCGGTATCGGGTCGTCACGAGTTGCGCTGATCCTGCAGCCCGACCTGCCGTTTGCGGTGTGCGTAGCTTCTCCCGTTCCCGAGCAACTCGTCTCCTACGGTGCCAAGGTCTTTAGCGCGTTGCCCCACACGACTGTGTACATCGACGCGGGCGCCTACGGCTGGGAGAACCCCGCGGCGATCGCGCAGATGCTCGAGCGCTCCGGGATCTGGCACGCCCGCGGCTTCGCGCTCAACGTCACCCAATATGGCTCCACCGATCAGGAGCTGCAGTGGGGGGCGGCGATCAATCGAGACCTGGTGGCTGCGGGAGCGCACGAGAAGCATTTCGTGATCAATACCGACGAGAACGGCTCGCCGTATCTCGCCGGCCAGTCCCCGGCGGCGGCGGTAGGTCCAACTACACGCCGCGCTGCAGTCACGCGGGCCAGCAGGTCTGCCAGCGGCTCGGCATTCCCCCGACCACTGACGTGGCAAACCGCCGCTGGCATCTCACCGCCGCCGATCGAGGGATCGCCGCCGCGCAGGCCGACGCCTACCTATGGCTGGGTCGGCCGTGGATGGTCAACGCCGGGCCCTTCTCACTACGGTACGCGCTGACTCTGGGCGCCAACGGCTTGTACTAGAACGACCGCATGACCGCGAGCACGCCGGCGCTCGACCCTCAGGCCAACGACGTGACCTCTCGTGTCGCCGTGTTCGCTTCCGCTTGGTCGGCGAAGCGCAAGCGCGCTCATCGCAGGCGGCCGACACCGGAGCAGTCGTGAGTGGGCGGCTCAGGCAGACGATCGCGGCTAGCCCGTATCTGTGCTGTCGGCTGTTGTGAAGATCTCCGGGTGTTGGTTCCGTGGTGACTCGTTTGCGCGCGGGCACCCAGATCTCTCCTCTGCCTCCGCACGGGCGGAGATGTTGCGACGAGCGCTAGTGCGATAGCTCCCGGGCGGCACGGGCCGAGCGTCGTTGCTGGCGGTGCGGG
>CAWHRT010000021.1:0-19333 GCA_963831845.1 uncultured Solirubrobacterales bacterium
GAGCGCTGGGCGATCGCTGTGAGCATCGGCGAGTACCCGACTCGCTAGCGCCCGGATTCGCTAGCCGGCGATCACGGCAGCAACGACGCGCTGGAGCTGATCGACGACCGCCGCGGCACCGTTGGCCGCACCCGGCGTCGGGCGCAGCGGCGCGGCATCGTGGCCTCTCAGCGGGTGCTGACGCAGCCTGAGGCTCCAGGACTCCGAGTAGACGATCCCGTCCACCGGACCGCGCCCAGGCTCGGCCTCGTCGGAGAGCCGATCCGCGTTGTCGGCGGGGGGCGGCAGATTGGCCAAGGCTGCGGCACGTTGCGCCAGCTCACGTCGTGCCTCGGGCGACGGTGGACGCCTTCGCCCGATGCCTGCGCACGGGAAACGACCGGAACAGCTGCGCGAGCTTCGGTCGCCGGGCCCGCGTCTCAGTCACCGCCGCCCGCCGGTCCTTGTCCTCGGCGAGGGTGCGGGAGTATTCGATTCCAAGCAGGGAGTGCATCGCGATCCTTTGTTCGGGAGTACAGGACGCGATGAGCAGGATCGGCGACGCCGATCACCAATCGATCACCGCCGATAACGGCCCGTCGCCGGACCGTCACCGGCGCTATCGGCCGGTAGCGGCGACCAGCAGCTCGTAGTGGATGGGCTCGCCGGTCGTGGTCACGCGGTGGTGAAAGCGCGAGCGCTCGATCTGCTCGAGCCTGCCCGAGCTCAGCAGCTCGGCGACCTCGGCGCGAAACCCGCCGGGCCCGTCGGTCTGCATCCACTGCTCGTCGATCGTGAACGCGACCGGAGCGCCGGGCGGCAGTAGGCCCAGCGCCGTCTCCAGCGCCGACGCGGGAGCGTGCGTTCCGCCGAACGCCCCGGCGGCAACCAGGCCGCCGAGTTCGTGCTCGCGCAGCCGCTCGAGCAGCCGCGGCGCCGGATCGGCCAGGTCGCCCACGAGGTAGTCGCGGTACACGCCCGGCCGGTCGCGCAGCGCCGCCTCGCGCGCGGCGTCAAGCGCGTCGAGTCCGACCACGCTCCCGACGCCCAACTCGCGCACGAGCCCGCCGACCAGCCCCGTGCCGGCGCCGAGGTCGAGCACGGTCAATGTCGCGCGATCAAGCTGCAGCGCGTCCAGCGCGCGGGCCAGGCCCTGGGCCACCACCTGGGGCGAGCGGCAGCCCAGCAAATCCTGCACGACGTGCTCGTAGAGCCCCGGCACGCCGTAGACGCGCGCGTAGTCATGCAAGTGAACGGTCTCCTCGGCGGCGTCGCCGTCGGATCCGCCCCGGAGGACTACGTACTCGCCGTCGGCCTCTGGCGGCCCGAGCAGCCGCACCACGGTGACGGGGCTCACGCTCGACAGGCTAGCTGTGCGGATGGCTTCGACGGCGTTACCCAGAGCCCGCCGCGCGCGTGGCTGCGCCGTCACCACGAGTACGGAGCATCGACATCGCAGCCTCGGCGACCTCAGCCGGCATCGTCCGCGGGATCGCGTGGCCGGTGTCCAGCCAGGTCACCTCGATCGCCGGATCGATCTCGGTCACGCGCCGGGCGGCGGCCCGCGCCGCTTCCAGCGCGGCGCCGCCGTCGGGACCCGGCGCCGCCCGGGAGCCGAGCAGATACCGGGCCGGGCACGACAGCGAACGCAGCGCGCGCTCGAACTCATCTGCCCGCCCCAGCAGGTCCGCCGCGATCGCCTGCAGCTCGTCGATCGACATCGCTGACCCGACGCGCAGCGCGCGCATCAGCGCCCGGGCGAGCACGATCGACGGCTTGCGCGCAGCCCGGCGCGCGCGAGCCCAGTCGGGAGGCGGGGTCCGCACCGGCAGCGCCCCGTCGATCGCGACCAGCCCGGCGCAGTCCGAGGTCGCAGCCGCCGCGCACAGCGCGACACCCGCGCCGAGCGAGTGCCCGACCAGCACCGGGTCGCGGAGCTCGAGGTGCTCGATCACGGCACCGAGATCCCCTACCAGCGCGTCCCACGAGTAGTCGTCGCTGACGCCCGAGGCTCCGTGGCCGCGCTGGTCGTAGGTGATCACCCGGGCGTGGCCGGCGAGCAGCGCCGCCACGCGCTTGAACGCCAGCTGGCTGCCGCCGAGCCCGTGCACCAGCACAACCGGCGCCGTCGCCTCGCCGCTGTCCGTGACCGCCAGCCGCACGTTGCCGTGCGCCAGCGAGATGCGTCTCCGCTTCATCTCGATTCGTCCTCCCGGGTCGCTCGAGCCGCCGGCATCATCACCGTGGACAGGGTCCGGCGGCGCCGCTCCGGCGTCGGCTCGTTGTCGAGCACGGGGGCCAGGGCCGCGCCGATGCGTCCCGCGAGCTCGTGGAGCTCCTGATCGGAGAGATTGAGGGCGAACTGCCCGTAGCTGACGCCGTCCGCCGCAGGATCGGCGGACTCCTCTCCGAGATAGCGCGCGAAGTCTCCCAGCAGCGTCCCTACGAACACCGTGAAGTAGCGCAGGTGCTCTTCGGGGCGCAGTTCGGACATCTCCGTCGGCGACAGCCGCGCCTGGCCCTGCGCCAGGACGTAGATGCGCCGCGGGGTGCCGCGTGCGGGGCGCTGCGCAACGAGCGCGAGCACCCCGGCGTCGGCGAGTTGTCCGACGTGCCGGTAGAGGGTGGCCTTGGGCACATCGGGCAGCTCCGCCGCCAGGTCCTCGGTCGACAACCGTCGACCCCCGAAGAACGACTGGACGATCCGCAGCCTGACCGGGTGGATGAGCAGGTCGGCTTGGTTATATCTCATCTCTGAGAACTATACCGTTAATGAGACACAAGTCGCATCCCTACGGTTGTCGTTCTTCAGTGGCGTGCAGCGGCTCGAGCACGGTCCGGCGGATGTGCTCGTACACGACCGACGTGTTGACGTCGGCGACCTCCGGCCGCTCGGTCAGGCGGTCGATCACGAACGCGTACAGGGCGTTGGTGTCGGGGACCGCGATGTGCAGGCGGAAGTCGTTGGCACCGGAGACGACGAACACGCCGATAACTTCGGGCAGCTCGACCGCCCAGTTGCGAAACCCCTCGATGTTCTCCCGCGTCGGGGGCCGGATCGTGACCTCGGTCAGCGCCTGCACGGGCCGGCCCAGCGCCTCGAGGTCGATGTCCGCGTGATACCCGCGGATCACTCCCGTGGCCCGCAGCGCGCGGACGCGCTCCAGCGACGTTGACGGGGACACGTGCACGGCGGCGGCCAGATCGCGATTGGTGATCCGTGCATCGTTCTGCAGCTCGCCCACCAGCGACCAATCCACCGCATCAAGTTCGGTAAACGCTCTGGTCATCCGTACAGCATACGAACTGAACGCCGCATCTCCACGTCTATGCTCAAATTCTGGGCGATGTCCGGAACGAGTGCACGTTCTGACCGGCTCGCTGGCGCCGGCGCCCGGTGGGGGATCCTGCCGCTGCTGTCGGCGTCGGTCATCTGGGGCACGAGCGGGACCGCGCAGGCGCTCGCTCAGCTCCACGCCGACCCGCCGCTGATCGGGGCCGCCAGGCTCCTCTCGGGCGCCGCGGCGCTGGTCGTGATCGCAGCCGTGACCGGGCGGCTGCGAGTGCGCGAGCTGCTCGCGGCCGACCGGCGGCGGTGGCTTCTGACCGCCGGGTTCGCGACCGCGGTCTACCAGGCAGCCTTCTTCGGCGCCGTCGCGCGAACCGGCGTCGCGCTGGGCACGCTGGTCGCGCTGGGCAGCGCGCCGGCATTCTGCGGGCTGTTCGCGCGGCGCTTCGGCGGAGAGTCGCTCCCGCGCGCCTGGACGCTCAGCACCGCGTGTGCGGTCGCCGGATGCGCGCTGGTGGTGCTCCCGCATGGCGGCGGCGGTGGAGCGGACCCGTTCGGGATCGCCTTGTCGGTCGTGGCCGGCGGCTGCTACGGCGCCTATACGGTGTGCGTGAAGCGGCTGTTGGGCACCGGCGCCGACCCGATCCCGGTGCTGGCCGTCACGGTCAGCATCGGTGCCGTGCTGCTGTCCCCGTTTCTATTCACCGGAGCCGGCGCGCTGGCGTCGCCGGCGGGACTGCTGCTGACCGCGTGGCTCGGGCTGGTCGTGACGGCCGGCGCCTACGTGCTGTTCGCGCGCGGCCTGGCGCGGGTGCCCGCCCGGACGGCGGGGACGGTGAGCCTGGCCGAGCCGCTCACGGCCACCGTGCTCGGTGCGCTGGTGCTGGCAGAGTCGTGGACGCTGACCACGGCTGCCGGAGGGCTGTTAATCGCGGTCGGGCTGGCCTGCAGTGTCGCGGGCCCCGGGCCCCGGGCGGCCGGCGCGGGCGTTCGTGCCCGCACCGGCTGCGTCGAGGCCCTAGTGGGTTTCCCCACTTTCAGCCGCTCGGCTCGCGCGGTCTTCCCCCGGCGGCGGCGAGCCGATCGGCTCCCCCGAGAGTCGACGCCGCCCGCCCCGGCGGAATCGACCCAGCTTGAGTGGTTCGACGCCGCCTCCGTGCCGCGCCGAACCGGTTGACCTGGTCCATTGGACCCGGATGGCCCCCACATCACGGACGAGGGTTGGATTGGAGAGGTGGTTCCGGCGGTCTGCCCGCCGGCCCCGGTCCGTGTCCCTGAGCGCAGTTTCCGTTTGCACAAGGAGCATCTTCCGCCCCGCGCGCGGGCGCGCCTAGATACCCAAGGGGGAGAGTTCGCTATCCCTAGGCCGAGCCGCTGAGCTCGTCGTCGATGTACACCCGGACGATCTCGTCGAAGTCGCGCTCGGCCCGGAACCCGAGCGCTAGCGCGCGGCGGGTTTCAAACGCCCGCGGCCACCCGTCGACGATGCGGGCGATCCGCTCATCCGGCTCGCGCCTGATCAGCGACACCGCGTCGTCGCCCGCGGCTCGGCGCAGTGCCTCGATCTGCATCGCCACGGTCGCCGAGATGCCCGGCATCGTCAGCGCTCGGGGCAGGCCGATCGCGTCGCCGTCGAGCGCCGCGGCGTGGACGAGGAACTGGACCGCCGCGCGCGGGGAGGCGAACCAGTGCCGGACGGAGTCGCTGACCGGGAGCACCGCCTCCCGGCCATTGAGCGGCTCCCGGATGATGTTCGAGAAGAAGCCCGACGCCGCCAGGTTCGGGACGCCGGGGCGGACGCAGATCGTCGGCAGGCGGATCGCGACCCCGTCGAGGAATCCCCTGCGGGTGTAGTCGGACAACAGCAGCTCGCCGATCGCCTTCTGCGTGCCGTAGCTGGTCGCCGGCGTGGTTCGCTGTTGATCGCCGATCACGTCCGGGAACGGCGGCCCGAACACCGCAACCGAAGAGCTGATCACCACCCGCGGGCGGTAGCCGGGATCGTTTGTGCGGATCGCCTCCAGCAGCAACCGGGTGGCGTCGAGGTTGACGCGGTAGCCCTTCTCGAAATCGTCCTCGGCCTCGCCGGAGACGACCGCCGCGAGGTCAAAGATCACGTCGGGGCGGGCCGCCAGGAGCTCGGCGGCGACGCCGGGGTCCGCGAGGTCGGCCACGACCGTGGCCAGCTCGAGCCCGGGTTCGGATTCCGACAGCCCAGGCGACGGAGGCGCGACCACGTCGACGAGCGACACGGCAGCGATGCCCTGGTCCCCGATCGCCCGGTCCGCGGCCAGCCGTTGCGCGAGCTTGCGCCCGATCATGCCGGCGGCGCCGATCACCAGCACCCTGATCACGGGTCAGCCTCGATCACGGGGGCGCATCTTATGCGCCGCCTGCGCCGCGGCCGCGCTCGCTTGACAGCCTGACGGCGTTGGGATAGGAAGCCTGCATGGCCGAACCCGCGGCGACCGCACCCACGCCGACCACGGCCGCCGAGCTGCAGGAGCTGGTACGCGCCCAGCGCGAGGCGCTTCCGTTCTTCGCCTACCGCGACGCCGACGGCAGCGCTGCGACTGCAGCGGTTCTCGCCAGAGCGCGACGAGCTCGCGGTCGGGCGCAGCCCGGTCGCCGACCTCAGCATCGCCTGGGACCCGTCCGTCTCGACCCTGCACGCCGAGCTCGAGCGGCGAGCCGGAGAGCTGGCGGTCGTCGACGACGGGCTGTCGCGCAACGGCACCTACGTCAACGGCGAGCGCATCCACGGACGCCGCCGGCTGCGCGATGGCGACATGCTGCGGTTCGGCAGCACGATCGTGGCCGTGCACAACCAGACCTCCGTCGCCCGCCGCACGACCCTGGTGGCGATCGACCAGGTCGTGAGCGCGGCGGACCTGTCAGAGCAGCAGCGCAAGGTGCTGATCGCACTATGTCGCCCGTTCCGTGACGACCCGGCGTTCGAGTCGCCGCCCACCAACCAGCAGCTAGCCGACCAGCTCTACCTGTCGGTCGCGGCGGTCAAGCTGCACCTGCGTGCGCTGTTTGAGAAGTTCGACATCCCCGACCTGCCCCAGAACAAGAAGCGCCTGGCGCTCGTTCGCAGCGCCCTGCAGAGCGGCATCGTCACCGATCGCGAGCTGAGCCTGGCCGACCGCGCTCAGGGGAAGTAGTGGACTGACCGAAAGCTCCAGACGTCCGTCAGCCAGTTCGGCACGAACTCGCCGACGAGCGTTTCCAGCTCGGACCCCAGCATCCGGTCCACCACCCACCACGACACGACCGCGTCGCTGCCCTCGGGGCTGCTCGAATCGGGCGGGTCGATGTAGATGCACCCGAGCAACTCGCTCTCGGCCGCGTCGAGGATCGCGTAGTTGAACGTCTGGTTGGCGGCGATCTCGGCCTCGTGGTGGGCGAGGTCCTCGCGGTCCGCCTCGTACGTCATCGTGGCGGGCGGCCACCCCCAGGCGTCGCCGTACTTGTCCCACAGCCGCTCTCGGGAGCCCATCACCGCCGGGTAGTCGATGGCGACGTCGTCGGCCCTGATCGGCCGCAGGTGTTGGCCGGTCGCGAGCTCCACCCGGGGTGGAGCCGTGAAGCCTTCGGGGAGCCAGCTCATCGTCGTCTGGACTCTAGTGCTACGGGTGGCGGTCGAGCCCGCGCAACACGGCGTCGGCGTCGCGGTGGGGCGCGCGCAGCGCGATCCCGACGATGTCGAGGTCAGCCGTCGCCACGGCGCGCACCGCCGCGCGATTGGCTGAGTCGTCGCCCGTGGCGAACATCTCCGCCGTGTACAGCGCGATCGGCACCTCGCGCCGCTGGGCGCGGTCGCGCACGGTCTTGAGCTTGGCCGCGCCCGCCTCGAGCACGACCACGGGCTGCACCAGCAACGGCAGGTAGCGGTTGCCGTCGCCGTCGAGATAGTCCTCCCCGATCGCGGTCTCTCCGGCTGCCGCGACCACGCCGCTGATCAGGAACGCGCAGACGTTCAGCCGCTGCCAGGCAGCAAGGTCGTCGCGCACCACCACGGCGAGCTTGGTGTCGAAGTCGTTGACCGCCATCGCCTCAGCCTAATCACCCGCCGAGCGTGACCATGGCTGCGCTGTAGGCGGGCACCGTGACCGGGTACGAGCCCTCGCGCGCGGTCACCCGCTCGTCCTTCTCCTGCCCGTGCCAGAGGCCGTCGGTCCCGATCCGGCGTCCGGCGAACCTCAATCCGGTGGTGGAGCCGATCCGCGGCGCCTGCAGCCGGCGGACGATCGCGGCCCCGTGCCCGCCGCCCGCAGCCGGCACGGTCACCTGGGCGTCGCGCCGGCCCTTGTTGATCAGCAGCACGCTCGTCGTGGCGCCGCGACGGACCGTCCACGCCTTCAGGTCCAGGCCGGCCGAGGCCGACACGGTGGTGTCCAGCAGCCGCGCCGGGCCGCGCGTCATCTGCGCGAACATCGCCAGGCCGTAGAGCTCCGGCAGCGGCACGAGCTTGCCCTCGTCGAGGTTGAACGGGGCGTTCAGGGTCGAGGGCCGGATGTGCCAGTTGACGCCGTCGACGCCGACGTTGAGCAGCTCGAACAGGACGTCGGGCGCCCACAACGCCGTCGCGAACGAGTTGGCCACGCCCGAGTTGCCCCCGCAGCTGATCGAGTTGATCTCGGTCAGCCGCAGCTGGGTGTGATTCGCGTGGGCGAACTGCACCGCGCCCTCGGTGCTGCTGGCGACGCCGGCCGACGAGGCGTTGGCGAGCATCAGCGGGATCGTCGGATAGTGAGACGAGCTCGGCGGCAGGCACGTGGACGACGCGTACCGGTGGATCGACAGAAACCCGGGCTCCAGCCGCCCCAGGCCGGCCAGAACAGTCAGCCAGTCCGCTTTCGAGGAGATGATCTCCGGGCCGCCCAGCGGGATCCCGGGCGCGGCCGTCATCACGGCCCGGGCGTAGGCCTCGTAGTCGCGCGCGTAGTCGATCGGCGAGTAGTTGCCGGTCCAGTGCCGGGGCACGTCGCTCGAGGTGCTCGCGATCCGCTGCTTCTCGAGCCACGGCTGGCGCCAGTAGAGGTCGGGCTCGTTTCCGACCTCGAAGCCGGCGACCGACGACCTCGGCAGCGCCTGCACCGCCGCCTTGGCGAACCGTGCGGCCATCGTCGGCGAGTGAACGGCCAGGTTGAGGTCGAGCACGACCTTGAGGTCGGCCCGGCTGACCAGTCCGCTCAGGCGCGAGAGCCACTGCTCGTCGATCGTGGTCACCCACTGCGGCGGCTTCTCGGTCGTTCCCCACCACACGTGGTCGGCCGACTTGCCGCCGATCCGGAGCACCATCGGGCTGCCGTCGCGGGGGCGGACGATCGACAGCATGCGCCGGAACAGGGCGCCGGACTTCACGTAGGTGCGCAGCTCCTTGTACTCCAGCGAGAGCCCGAAGAACGAGGTGGGGATCCGCCGGCTCCCGCTGCCGAACGCGATCTGGGCCGGCAGCGTGGATGCCGTCGTGGCGGTGCGGGGCGCCCGCGCCGGCGGGGCGCCCGAGGCGGCGCCGGACGCCGCCGCGGCGAGCAGGCCGCAGGCGAGGCAGGCCGCCGTCGCGATCGCGATCGCGGCGCGCTGCACGCACGCGCGCCCCGCGCGGCGAGGATGCTCCCCGTTTGGTGTCGTTCCTGACCCGGTGATCTCGGTCCCCGTCAGCTGAAGCCCGCGGCGAGCCTACCTGGTCTCGGAGACGCGGGCGCCGCCGGGGGTCAGCTGCGCTTGAGCGCGTCCGCACGCCTGGCCAACCCGCCGACGAACAGGTCGAGCAGTAGCTCGAACCGGACGTCGGCGTCGACCACCGCGAACTGGTCGGCCAGCGCGACCAGGTTCGGGAAGCGGTCGGCGGGGAGCGATGAGATGTAGTCGCTCACCATCTTGGTCGCGTCCTCGGTCTCCTCACGCGCCTGTTCATCGGTCTCCGCGTCTTCGGCGGCGACCGGCGCCGTCTCGTCGAGCGTGAACCCGTTGACGGCGGCGAGCAGCAGGTGCTGCCCCACCACGGCCAGCTCGTCGGGAACCCCGCCGGCACGGAGGATCGCGAGAACGCGCTCGCTGTAGCGGAGCGCGTTGGGCCCCATCGGGATCCGGCCCAGCGAGATCCGGACGATGTCGCGGTGACGCAGGATCGTCGCCCGCTGCGTGCGGGCGACCTCCTTGAGCTGCTCCTGCCAGTGCTCGGGATCGGGATCGGGAACCGGCTGCTCGCCGATCACACGGTCGAACACCAGGTCGAGCAGCCCGTCCTTGCTGCCCACGTGCCAGTACAACGACGCCGCCCCGGTGTCGAGCTCCTCGGCGATCCCGCGCATGCTCAGGCCATCGAGGCCGTCACGGTCCAGCAGCCGCAGTGCGGTGTCGACGATCGCCTCGCGGGTGATCGGGTCGCGGCGGCGCCGGGAGGAGCGCTGCGGGGTCCGCTGCCACGGAGGTGGCGCGAGCTCTGACTCGGGATCGGGAGCGTCGGCCATCGGAACATCGTACTCCTGATCGAACGGCGTTTGACTAGAACAGCGTTCTATGCTAGACCATCGTACCTGGAACGACGTTCGCTTCTAGTCCATCGTTTGAAAGGAGCAGCAGATGAATGCAGTGACCGAGACCGTCGCGGCGGCGCGTTGTGCGCAGTCGTATCCGATGCGGTGGCTCGCGGCCGTAGTGATGATCGTCGCGGTGACGATGGACCTGATCGATGCGACGATCGTCAACGTCGCGCTGCCGACGATCCGTCACGACCTCGGCGCCAGCGCCACCCAGCTGGAGTGGGTTGTGTCGGCGTACATGCTCGCGTTCGCGGCGACGCTGATCGTCTCCGGCAGCTTCGGGGACGTGCTCGGTCGCAAACGGGTGTTCCTGATCGGCATCGCCGTGTTCGGCGCGGCGAGCCTGGGCGCCGGTCTGGCCCAGACGCCGGCCGAGCTGATCGCCGCCCGAGTTGTCCAGGGCACTGCGGCCGCGGCGATGACGCCGCAGCTGCTGGCCACGTTCCGCGCGATGTTCGCCAGCGGGGAGCGGGCGAAAGCGTTCGGGATCTACGGCGCCGTGCTCGGGTTCGCCTCGGCGGTGGGGCTGCTGCTGGGCGGCGCGTTGACCGAGGCGAATCTGTTCGGGTGGGGCTGGCGGCCGGTGTTCCTCGTCAATGTCCCGATCGCCCTGGCGTCGCTAGTCGCGGCGGCGCGAGTCGTGCCCGAGACGCGTGAGCGCTCGGCCCGGCGTCCCGACCTGCCGGGCGCGGCGCTGCTGACCGCCTCGCTGGTGGCGATCGTGTATCCGCTGCTCGAGGGCCGACGGCTCGGCTGGCCGGTGTGGGGATGGGCGCTGATCGCGGCCGGCGTGCTGGGACTGGTCACGCTCGGGTTCGTCGAGGGCCGCCGCCGGCGTCGAGACGTGGCTCCGCTGCTGCGCGCCAACCTCTTCCGGATCCCGGCGTTCGCCGCGGGGATCGGGGTCCAGCTGGCGTTTGCGGCGGGGCTACAGGGATTCTTCCTGGTGTTCGCCGTGTGGGTTCAGGTCGGTCAGCACTACTCGCCACTGCGGGCGGGGCTGACCGCCATCGCGTTCAGCGTCGGCAGCTTCATCCTCGCGCCGATCGCGATCCCGCTGGCCCAGCGCTTGGGCAGGCTCGTGCTGGTCAGCGGGGCGGTACTGATGGCCGCCGGGATCATCGGCGTCGACATCGGCGCCCGTCACGTCGGCACCAGCACGAGCCCGTGGGCGCTGGTTCCCGGGCTGGTGATCGCGGGCGCCGGGTTGGCGCTGCTGGTGATCCCGCTGGTCAACGTGGTGCTGGCGGCGGTGCCGTCGCACGCGGCCGGCGGCGCGTCCGGGTTGTTCAACACGGCCCAGCAGCTGGGCGGGGCGATCGGCGTGGCGATCATCGGGACGATCTTCTTCGGCCAGGCGGCGAGCCACCCGCTTAAGGAAGCGTTCACGCATACGGCGCCGTTTGTCGCGATCCTGTTCCTGGCCGCAGGGGTGCTGGCGTGCGTGCTCCCCAAGACCGCGGTCAGCGAGGAGGACGCGGAGACGTGATCGTCGCGCGGCCGGATGTCCGAGAACCACGAGCGGAGGTAGACGATGCCCGACCTGACCACCTTGAAGACCGGCATCGAGTTCGGTGAGTCGCCGCGCTGGCACGAGGGTCGCCTGTGGTTCTCGGACTGGGCCGCCGAGAAGCTGTACGCCGTCGACCTCGACGGCAACAGCGAGGTGATCGTCGAGGTGCCGTCGTTCCCGTTCTGCATCGATTGGACGCCGGACGGACAGCTGCTGATCGTTTCGGCCCGCCGCCGGGCGGTGCTGAAGCTGGAGGCCGACCGCTCGCTGTCGGTGTTCGCAGACCTGAGCGTGCTCTCCGACCGTCCGCCGAACAACGAGATCGTCGTCGACGGGCGCGGCAACATCTACGTCAACGGCGGTGGCTTCGACATGATGGCCGGAGAGGCGCCGGCCCCCGGAACGGTTGCGCTCGTGAGCCCGACCGGCGGGGCGCGAGAGGTCGCCGGCGGGCTCGAATTCCCCAATGGGATGGCGGTGACTCCCGACAACTCGACGCTGATCGTCGCCGAGTCCTACGGCCGGCGGCTGACCGCGTTCGAGATCGCCGACGACGGCGCGCTCGAGAATCGCCGCGTGTGGGCAGACCTCGGAGAGGACGCCCCGGACGGGGTCTGCGTCGACGCCGAGGGAGCGGTGTGGTATGCCGACGTCCCGCACGGTCATTGCGTGCGCGTGCGCGAGGGCGGCGAGGTGCTCGAGACGATCGAGCTCGACCGCGGCTGCTTCTCGTGCGCGCTCGGCGGCCCCGACGGCCGGACGCTGTTCATCGTGGCCAGGGAGTGGCACGGTGCCGACATCTCGGCCGGAGCGGGCACCGGCGTGCTCGTGGCCACCCGGGTCGGCGTTCCCCACGCCGGATGGCCCTAGGCCGAATCGGTCACCGGACCTTAGATCGCGGGTGGCGACGTGCTTAACGTCCCACCGGGGCTTCGCGGACTGTGGGCGTTGATCACGTCCCACGTGGCGAACGTCCCACGGTGGCGTGAGCTGCTCGAGTGGGCGTCGTGCCGCGTTCTCGCACCGCGACTGGCTGCCGTCGCAGACCTACAACAGGTCCCGGGCGGTCCGGGGTCAGACCTCCTCCTCGCAGATGGTGATCCCGTACCGCGCGAGCGAATCCGCCAGCCCGAACGCCGAGAACAGCTCCTCGGGGTCGAACACCCCGGGCGGCGGGGGCTCGCGATCTGGGTCACGCAGCGCGGCCGCGAACGCCACGGCGCTGCTCGCGGCGGCGCGGTAGTCACCGCGGCAGCGAACGGTCCGCGCGGCGATCCGCTCGCCGCCTGACAACACCGCTACCCAGTGCCTGATCGGCTCATGGAAGTGGCGCTCGGGGTCCAGCGGTGGCGAGCGCAGCGCGCTGCGGGGAAGTCGCGACAGCAGCCGCGCACGGTTGGCGGCCAGCAGCGACCGCTGCATGCCCGCCTCGGCGACGCACAGGTACAGGCTCACCTGCTTGGCGTCTGCGACCGCGCCCGAGCCAGCCTCGCTCCGGCTCGGCGAAGCCGAGGCAGCGGCGCTCCCCGAACGGCTCGGGGAGGGGTACCACGGTGGTCCGGTGATGACCGACAGAGGTCAGCCCGCGATGGGCGAACTCGCGGCCCGCTCGGCCGACGGTGGCCTCCGAGGAGACGGTGAACACGAGCTCCACCTCGTCGGCCTCCGGGTGGGCGGCGAGCAGCTCGGCGGCGACGAGGTTGGTGACACCGGGAGCGATGCCCGCGTTCATCACCACGATGCCGCTGGGATCCGGTCGCTCCCGGCGCAGCTTCCACGAGGCGGTGGCGGGGAGCGCCGAGACGTTGATCAGGATCCCGCCTTCGCGCAGCACGATCCGCTCGGCGGTCGTGCTCTCGTCGGGAACGGTGTTGACGACCACGTCCGCATCGGCGATCGCCGCGGCGATCATCCAGCCCTCGCGTAGGTCGAGCCGCCGGAATTCGGGCCGGGGGTCGGGCTTGCGTCCGGTGGGGATCACGTCCCATCCTGCGGCCGCGAACTCCCTCGACAGGTGCGCGCCGAGCACGCCCTGCGCGCCGAGGATCAAGGCCCGTCCCTCCTGGACGCGGCTCGTGTCTGGTGAATATGGCTGTTGTTTGGTTGACGACATGGGACAGCAACCGTAATCTGTAATTGGTTGCTGTCAATGTCCAATTCACCACCAATTAGGCAGACCAATTTGCCGGAAGCGGAACAGGATTTCAAGCTGGAGCTCCCGCTCGAGCTCGATCGCTCCCGCCCGCGCGAGCTTCGGGTGCAACTCGAGCACCAGCTCCGCGAGGCGATCCAACAGGGCCGGCTGGCGGCCGGCTCGGCGCTGCCCCCGTCGCGCGCGCTCGCGGCAGGGCTGGAGCTGTCGCGGTCGGTCGTGGTCGAGGCCTACGCGCAGCTGGTCGCCGAGGGTTACGTCGAGGCCCGCCGGGGATCGGCAACCCGGGTGCGCGCCGGTCAGCCCGGGCTCGGGGCGCGCCGGCCGCGCGGGCAGGGGAGTGCCGGCGCGTTCCAGTTCCACAGCGGCCTGCCCGACCCGCGGACGTTCCCGGCGCCGGTCTGGCTGCGCCACTACCGGGCCGCGCTGCAGTCGGACATCGACGGCGGCCTGGGCTACCCGACGCCCCAGGGCGAGAGCGAGCTCCGCGTCGCGCTGGCCGACTACCTCGCGCGCGTCCGGGCAGTGCGAACCACGCCGGAGCGGTTGATCGTGTGCGGCGGGTTCACGCAGGGCCTGGCCCTGATCTGTCGCGCGCTGCGATCCCGCGGCGCCCGGCGGATCGCCGTCGAGAATCCGTGCTTCTCGATGCACCGTACGCAGATCCGGGCATCGGGAATCGAGCCCGTTGCGGTCCCGGTCGACGGCGACGGGATCGATGTCTCTCGGCTGGCCGAGAGCGACGTCGACGCGGTGCTCGTCGCCCCCGCGCACTCGTATCCGACCGGAGTCGCGCTGTCGCCCGAACGCCGGGGGAGACTGCTCGACTGGGCGCGGAGCGAGCACGCGCTGGTGATCGAGGACGACTACGACGCCGACTTCCGCTATGACCGCGCGCCGATCGGGGCGCTGCAGGGGCTGGGGCCCGAGCACGTGATCTACGGCGGGACGGTCAGTAAGACGCTGAGCCCGGCGCTGCGGCTGGGGTGGATCGCGGTCCCCGAGCACCTGCTCGGCGAGCTGGTGCGGGTCAAGTTCCAGGATGACATCGCTACCGAGGCGATCGGCCAGCGGACGCTCGCCCGGTTCATCGAGGCGGGCGATCTCACCCGCCACCTGCGGCGGGTCCGCCCGATCTACCGCGATCGCCGCGAGACGCTCGTGGCCGCGTTGGAGAAGCACCTACCGGGGTCGCGCGTCACCGGGATCCCCGCCGGATTGCAGGTGTTCGTCGTGCTCGACGAACGGCTGGACGAGGCCGAGGTGCTCCGCGCCGCCGGGGCCCGCGGCGTCCACGTCGAGCAGACCGCCCGCCACTGGGCCGATCGCCGAGCGCCGTTCCCGGCGCTCCTGATCGGATTCGGGACCGTCCACGAGAGCTCGATCGAGGCCGGTGTGCAGCGGCTGGCGGAGGCGGTCAGGTCGGTCTCCTGACCGATCTACGTTGACGCTCACATCCGTCGATCAGAAGTCGGCGCCTGGCATTCGCGCCGATGACGGTGGCGGTGATGGCCGCCGGCGCGTCGGCGTCGCTCGGCGCCTGGATACGATCCGACGCGCCGTGAGCGATCCTCCCGAGCTTGCCGGTGTGCGTCACGACTATGTCGACGCCGGTGGGCTGCGCACGCACGTCGCGATCGCCGGCCCCGAGCAGGCGCCGCCGGTGCTGCTGGTTCACGGCTGGCCGCAGAACTGGTGGTGCTGGCGCGCGGTGATCCCCGCCCTGGCCGAGCAGTTCCGGGTGGTCGCTCCCGACCTCCGCGGTCACGGCTGGACCGAGGCGCCGGGATCGGGTTACGACAAGCGGCAGCTCGCCCTCGACCTGCTGGCGCTGCTCGACGCGATCGGGTTGGAGCGCGTGACCTGGGTGGGCCACGACTGGGGCGGCTGGACGGGGCTGCTCGCAGCGCTCGAGGCGCCGGCCCGGTTTGAGCGGCTGCTGGCGATGTGCATCCCGCACCCCTGGACGCCGCCGGACGCTCGGCGGATCGCGATGATGCTCGGTTACCAGGGGCCGATCAGCCTGCCGCTGGCCGGGCCACGCGTGGCCGACGCGATCGTCCGCAGGATCCTTCAGTCAGGGCGCGGCCGCGACCGCCTGGCAGAGGCCGACGTGGCCGTGTTCGCGGACCGGCTGGCGCCGCGGGTGACGGTCGCGATGTACCGCACGTTCCTGACTCGCGAGGTCGTGCCGATCGCCCGCGGCCGCTACGACGCCGCGGTGCTCGAGGTGCCGACAACGCTGCTGATCGGCGCGCGCGACCCGGTGACGGGAGGGCTTGTCGCCGGCCCCGTAGCGGGGCAGCCACGACTCGAAGTGCGCCGAGTCGAACGGGTCGCGCACTGGCTGCCCGAGCAGCGACCGGGCGAGGTGATCGACTGGGTCCACCAGCGCTGACCAAATGGGGAGAGGCCCGGCGCGTTGCCCACGCGCCGGGCCCCAAAGGTGCCCCCAACCCTCACGGGTTCTCGGTCAGCGCCTGACGGCGATGACCACCGTCTTGGTGGTGCCGAGCACGTTGCGGTGCTTGTCGAGCGCACGCAGCGTGACCGCGTAGCGGCCGGCCTTGAGCAGGTGGCCGTTGACCTTCAGATCCCAGTGGATCTTCACCCGGCCCTTGTGGTGGAGTCCGAGCGGGACGCGCCCGACCTTGCGCAGCACGAGGACCTTCTTGCCGTGCACGCGCTTGGTCCGGATGACCCGCTGGACCAGGATCCCGACGTTGTTGCTCTGGCCGAGCGAGCTGTTGATGGCCACGCCGTTGCCCTGCGGCGTCAGCGAGAGCCGGCATCCCGGGAACAGGATGCAGTTGATCCCGCCGATCACCGCCTGACCGAACAGCCGTTGCGGGCTGTCGGCGGTGGTGAACAGGTCGAACGGAGCGTTGACCTGAGCGATCGGGCAGGCCGAGCCGTCGTTGGTGAACGGGTCGGCGGTGCAGCTGGAGGACAGCGGCACGCGGGCGTCGATCAGCGACGCGGTGCGGAACCGCGGCGCCAGGTTGATCCCGAACGGCGTGTCGGACACGAACACTCCGTTGACGAAGTGGCCGACGAACCCGACCTTGCGGCTTCCGTGCGTCTCGATCCACGAGACGTACGGGACGTTGCCGAAGAACGTGATGTCCGGGCTGCCGGCATCACGGTTGGCCGGGGACACGGGGCGACCGCCGTTGAACAGCTCGAAGTGGTCGCCGCCGACAAGGCGCGCGACGAAGATCGCGTGCTTGCCCGAGCCGGTGTCCTCCGCCCACGTGACCCACGGGACGGTGGCGCTGCCCGGAGTCAGCGTCCCCGCGGCGACGCGCGGGTCCTCGGCCTCGCGCAGCGCGTTGGCGTTCAGCGAGCACTTGTCCTCGGCGCTGGTCGACGCGGCGCACGGACCAAAGCCCGGCGGTGAGTTCGACGTGTCGAGCACGTTGGTCAGGCCCAAGGTGCCACTCCCAACCGACTGCCAGTGGAAGCCGCCGTCGGCGTTCGTGTCGGCGACGATCTTGGCTGCGAACACCTGGTCGTTGGCGCGCAGCCCGAGGTGGCTGTCGCCGACCTCGTACCAGACCACCCACGCGACCTTGTCGGTCGGTCCGGTGAACGCGATGTCGGGCTCGATCCCGTCGCGGCTGGGATCGATGTTCAGCGTCGGGTCTCCGGTCGCCGAGGATCCCCCGTTGGGGTCGAGTCGATCGAGCCCCACCTGCTGCCAGCAGAACGCGCTTACGCTGTTCGCCGATGATGGCTTGAAGCCGGTGCACGGGCTCTTCAGGGCAGCCTGCTTGACGCCCTTTGAGACGAAGATCTGGTCGTGGTTTCCGGACGATTTGACGTTGCCGTCCTCCTCCTGCCATGCGACCCATGGCACCGGGTCGTTGCCGGGAACGGTTGCGCCGCCGGCGACCGACGGGTTCTCGGCCTCTTTTTCGGTGTGGATGTTCAGCGAGGGCGCGCCGGAGCCGCGATCTTGACCCTCGGGCACCCACGCGTTAGCCGCTGCATTGAAGCGGCTGGCGAAGATCTGTGTCTCTGATCCCAAGGCCGCGTTCGGCTCATACCACGAGTCCCACGGCACGGTGCGGCCCGTGCCCGCGAAGTCGATCGAGGGTGCCTCGGCCTCGACGTTCGCGCTGATGTTCAGGGACTTGCCCTGGGTCACCCACTGGCCGTTCTTGAACGCCCGCACGAAGATCTGCTGCGAGCTGCCGGACTTCTGCTCGAACGTGCCCCACGGGACCCGCGGGCCCCCGGCCACCAGCGAGCCGCCGACGACATCAGATACGCCCGCGTCCTGATGCGGGTCGATCCCGTTGGCGGGATCGTTGTTGACCTGGGTGCCATTGAACGGGAGGCCGATCGCCAGCGCGTACGCACCGGTGGCAGTCACCAGACAGGCGAGGAGTGCCGCGATCGCGACACGCCCGATTCGTAACCGTCTCATTGCTGTTCGTTTCCTCACTTTTTCGTGTTCTGGCACGCGTCGCGACCGGCTGCACCGCGCATGCGCGCGGTAGTGCGCCGCCGATCGCGCAGCGCGCTGTGATCTGCCCTACCGGGGCCGCCTCGGCCCCGTCGCTCCCGCAGACGTGAGGTCCGCGAGCCGAACTATGCGTGCATTTCGGATCTGCCCCTTTCAGATGTCAGTGCGCGTCCTCGAACCTCGACGCAGAGAATCCCCGGACCACGGGCCGTTCGCACCGTGACAACCCCCCTGTTTTTTGCGAACGTCACGCTAGACCGCGGCGGCGGCCCGAACCGTGATATGTCGCACTGAAACGACCCCGAACGGCTTCGAGGCTGTCGACGAGCGGCCTGACGGCTGCCGTGCCGGTGTGCCGGCGGGAGCTTGGTCTGGGACGGACAGGAGCGGGTGCGCGGATGGGGCGACCCACATGAACAACGTCCCAATCGAGGGCTCTGGGCGCGACTGTGGGACGTTCGCCACGTGGGGCGTGATCAACGTCCCACGCTGACCCGCGAAGGCCTCGGGTGGGACGTTAAGCACGTGGCCACGCGAGGCCCGGGGCGATCGAAATTCCGCGGCGACCCAGGTCCAGGACCACGTCAAAAGCCTGTTCGAGAAGACCCGCGTCTCATCCAGGCAGGAGCTTGTGCCTTCCTAGCCCTGACGCCGCCCGGGCAGCGAGGTCAGGTGAACGCTCCAGCGTTCCTCGATGCGTCCAAATCGCCAGACCGTCACCGCGATCGCCCAGGTCGCGATGAACATCCCGGCGATCGCGAATCCGACCAGGTTGAGATCGACGTTCTCAAACCGGTGCCAGAACGGCCCTGACAGGTTCAGCTCCGAGGCGACGAGGCCTCCGAGCTCGATCGTGCCGATGACCAACGCGACGGCGACCGACAGACCGGTGATCGTGAGGTTGTAGAAGACCTTGCGGACCGGGTTGGAGAAGGCCCATCCGTAGGCGAAGTTCATGAACGAGCCGTCGATCGCGTCCATCAGTGACATCCCGGCCGCGAACAGGATCGGCAGGCAGAGGATCGCGTACCACGGCAACCCTGCGCCGGCCGCCCCGCCGGCGAGCACGAGCAGCGATACCTCGGTCGCGGTATCGAACCCGAGACCGAACAGCATCCCGACTGGATACATCTGCCGCGGCCTGGTGACGGCCTTCGTCAGACGGCCCAGAAAGCGGTTCATGAGCCCGCGCTTGGCCAGCTGCGCCTCGAGCTGCGCCTCGTCATAGCGTCCGGCCTTCATCTCACGAAAGACATTCAGGATGCCGATCAGGATCACGACGTTCAGCGCGGCGATCACATACAGAAAGCTGCCTGAGATGAGAGTGCCGATCCAACTGGTCAGCTGGTGCAGGTGGGACTGGTCGTTCCCGACG